>JAGBAO010000013.1 GCA_017938925.1 Bacteroidales bacterium
CCAAATCGGCCTCTGAGTTATCTCAAAGACCGATTCATCATACTTTAATAGACTATATAAGACTATCTTTGTGCTCCCCCAGGGGCTCGAACCCTGGACCCCAACATTAAGAGTGTCGTGCTCTACCAACTGAGCTAGGGAAGCTTTGCTTGAATTGCTTCAATATTTTTTGGGGCTTTCGCCTTTGTGCTCCCCCAGGGGCTCGAACCCTGGACCCCAACATTAAGAGTGTCGTGCTCTACCAACTGAGCTAGGGAAGCAGTATTTTTCCGTGATTCGCTTGGGGCTCGAACCCAAGACCCCAACATTAAAAGTGTTGTGCTCTACCTACTGAGCTAGCGAATCAATCCGTGGTCATTCTTGGGTCTCAAATGAGTTCCTTTCGAATTGGGACTGCAAAGGTACACTTTTTTTTGTAGTCTGCAAATTTTTCCCACAAAAAATGCTATCGAATAGCAGTTTTTACTCAGAAACTCCACTCATAAGGCGGAAAGGTCGCCCGACATTGCAAGGCAATGGCGGCACGCCCAGGGGGCTGTCGGCACGGCCGACTGGGGGATGATTCGGAGCGAAGCGACTGCGCCATCAGGCGCGCGACCGGGCCGGGTATTTTGCCCGCAAAATACGGAAAGGCGAAAAGGTCGCCCGACATTGCAAGGCAATGGCGGCACGCCCCAGGGGGCTGTCGGCAAGCCGACTGGGGGATAAACAAAATGACCGCCAGCCATCAGCTGACAGTCACCTAGTCCGATCAGTCAAATCTTTGACTATGCGTTGAGAGTGTAGTACTCACAAGACTTTGCGCCCTTCACCTCAACCTCGACATTGAGCTTGCCCTCGCGAGCGAGCCATCCGAGAGCTGCAAAGAACTCAGCACTTGCAAGACCTGTCTCCTTCTTGAGCTTGGTCTCAGTCATTCTGCCGTTTGTATTGAGCGCATTCCACACGAGACCTGCGTTGTTTCCGATGTTGTTGATTTCCATAATAATCAATCCACTTTAAAATTAAACTTTGCGACAGCCGAAATTGTCGCCTTACACTACTAATTCGGCGGCAAATATACACAAAATTTTTTATAACTAATTTTTACACAATGCATTAGCAACAGCAGCACATCAAACATTTTTGCCCATACAGCTAAAAAAACACTTACAATTTAAAAGCAAATTCAAATCATCCGACTTCATATATTAATTTGCAAGCCGATATATTACGATATGTTAATTTTTTGTAACTTTGTTGATTACGAATATTCAAATACTGACATATGAAAAGAATTTACCTGACACTACTAAGCATTTCAGTGCTTCTTAACTGCATTTCCGCCTATGCCTGGGGTCCCAAAGGACACGATGTGGTAGCTGCCATAGCTGAGCAGCATCTCACAAAAAAGGCAAAGAAAAACCTTGATAAGCTTCTTGACGGAAACTCCATAGTCTATTACTCTTCATGGATGGACAACATCCAGAACTCTCCATACTGGAAGGACGGCTACAACAAGACCAAGACCTGGCACTACGCCAACGTGGACAAGGGCGAGACTTATCAGACAATGAAGAAGAACGAGAAGGGAGATGTGGTTTCAGCACTGACCATGCTCACTAAGGAACTCACCGAGAATTATGACAACCTCACAGACAGCATGAGGGTGGACTATGTGAAGATGATCATCCACATGGTCGGAGACCTTCACTGTCCGATGCATGCCGGAAGACTGACTGACCGCGGCGGGAACGGATGCAAGGTGAAGTGGTTCGGTCAGAAGACCAATCTGCATTCGGTATGGGACAGCAAGATGATCGACTCGGCACGCAAGTGGAGCTACAGCGAGTGGCGTGACCATCTCGACCGCAAGGACAAGAAATTCAAGAAGGCTGCTGTCCAGGGCACATACGAGGAATGGTTCATGGGCACCGTGGAAAACGCCGCCGAGATCTACGACTATGTGGAGAGGCAGGAAAAGGCCGAGCCGAACCTTTCATATCAGTTCGTCTATGACTTCTCCCCTATGCTCGAAGAGCAGCTGCTGCTCGGAGGTCTCCGTCTGGCACACGTGCTGAACTCGATATTCTAATCGCAAGGATTTCAAATTTTGACATAAGGACTTAGTTTTTAGGGCGCATTGCAAGGCATATCAAAAATTTAAGTATTTTTGTGAGACTTTGAAAAACCGCAACACTAAACTATGTCTCAAACCACTCGCAGAAAATACCTTACGATTAATCCCAGTGACCAAAAATGGGGGTTGACTATACATTCTGTCGGACACCAGGTCATATCAGAAAACGAAGCATACCCGCCACAGGTGCACCCTACCAGATATCTTTTCAACATTGAAAACGGGCGTATCCTGAACGAGTACCAGCTTCTGTATATCACCAAAGGCCGCGGAATGTTCTCCTCTGAATCAAGCGGAAGGTCACAAGTCAAGGAAGGCTATATGTTTCTTCTGTTTCCCGGGGAATGGCACACCTACAGGCCTGACCCGGAAACGGGATGGAACGAGTATTGGATCGGATTTGACGGAAGAATCATGGACGAGTGGGTCAAGGATGGCTTCTTCCACAAGGAGAGTCCGGTCTTCAACATAGGACTCAACGAAGAGATCATAGCACTTTACAAGCGCGCAATAATCATTGCAGAAGCACAGGAGGCCAACTATCAGCAGGCACTTTCAGGCATAGCATGCAACCTTGTCAGCATGGCCTTATATCTGAGCAGAAACCGAGATTTCAACAAGTCTGACGTCGCATCTCAGATGAATCAGGCAAAGATAGCCGTGCATGAGAACATCAGCGCAATCACACCGGAAGAACTGGCCCGGATAACCTGCATGAGCTACTCAAAATTCAGAAAGATTTTCAAGGAATACACTGGTTTTGCCCCTTCACAGTACATACAGGAGGTCAGGATAACCATGGCCAAGGAACTTCTGACAAACACATCGAAATCTATCAAGGAGATAGCCATAGAACTCGGATATGAGAACAAGGACTATTTCTTCACTGTTTTCAAGAAAGTGACAGGAAACACTCCCATCACCTACAGAAGACACACCCAGGGCGAAGACCTGAAATGACAGTTCACGAGCGGATTTGATGAATTTCCGGCAATCTCGCCAGATCTGGAGCCAGCGGACACCGGTTCCGCTTCAACCGCAGGAGCCGTGAGTGACAGACAATTGGATATGATATTCGGAGCATCGGTTCCGGAATTGCTGGCCGACTCACCGATGAGGCCACCGACGTTATAAACTGCCGGAGTCCCTCCGACTGACACGCTGCCCTTGCTGACGCATGAATCTATCGTAAGGACAGATTCTCCGGAATATGCTCTACCGATGATTCCACCGACGTTAAGGCGTCTTGTTGACTCACGTGCAGTCACGGAAATCTCTGCCAGGTTCTCGCAGCCGACAACCTTTCCACGGACCATATAGCCAACGATTCCACCGACATTGCAGTTCTCTTTAGCCGTCGATGTGTTTACAACTTTCAGATAACCGCACACAGAGCAATTGTTTACAGAACCGATATGAGCATTGTTACCTCCCCCTGCAGAAAGTCTCTGAGCGAGGATGGCTGTCCACATAGTATCTGCCTGCGCAGGCAGCTGCACCTCTATCTGTGAATCCAGCCTCAGATTTCTCACTACTCCTCTGAGTTCATTGAACATAGGACATTTCAGGCCGGAAACTGTGTGTCCACCTCCGTCAAACGTTCCCTGAAACAGATTCAGCGGCGTATCCCAGCACCCTGATTCCACCACCACATCACTGACAAGGACTGCAGACAAGGTATTCTCACCAGACTCTACCCTATTGCGGAATGAGGCAAGAGAGGCAGCATCAGAAATGACAAGAGAGGCAGATTCATGCGGTTCGAAAACGGTACGCGGACACAGATATACGCTTCCCGCCGTGACCTTTACTCCGGAAAGAAGATGAATATGCATCGTCTGCCCATCCGATGCGACTATGGTCGCATCCAGGCCATTTGTACAGGTCCCAGGCAGGACCGGGATATCCAGAAACCTTTCCTGCACGACCGAGAGTCTGCATTCAGAGCCTGGCGTATGACAGATAACATTCTGTCTGTCGATCAGTTCTATCCTTGCTTCCTCCTTCCCTGAGGGAATGAGCACGCTTCCGGAGACCGGGTTCGAAGCAGATGACCTGAGACATACATGGGATATGACACAATGGCTGCCATCATCCAAGAGAGGGACTCTGACTATGGCTGCGACATGCTTCAGACGCACAGTCTCGTTCTTGTCTGCACATCCATACATCGGAACCCTGACTGTTCCTTCAGCGCCATGCAGAACCTGCATTGAAGACACTCTTGCCACATCTGAAGCGAGCCACTCACCGACCCTGACCTCGTATGGGGCAGTCAGGGAATCCCTGAAGGCAAATACAGCAGATGTCCCACCGGCTTCCCCTGCTTCAAGAGGATCCGACAGGATACCATTGACCGTTATCCTGTCACCTTCATTCCACAACATGGAATATGAATCAGAATCACCCTCCGAAAGCATTGTCCGGGTATGCGTCTGAGGAAGCGAAACCTCCAGATACGTCTGCTGTTTCACTTGCGGAACAGCAAGATTCTCTTCACACGAACACAGGAACAACACCTGAAGCAAGAGGCTCATATATACAGGGAATCGCTTCATGACATCAGAAATCTAGCAATGAATACACCAGGAAATGATCCGAAGGGAAAATATAATCCCCGGCAGAACTGCGATATTTATTTCTGTCCACGCCATATGCAACCACATTGAAGCCATCGGACAGGATATGATCCGGACGGATCGTAAACAAGGTCTCGTTATCCTTGGCATTCATCGTGGTTATCGCTCTGCCGGATGTGATATAGGTCCCTTCCCGCAAGGAGACCTCCTCATAGGCATCTGTCCAGCGGTCCGACGACCGGAAAAGTTCAAAGGAAGCATCCCCTGCCGTCGCATTGAAATCGCCAAGGATTATCGAACGGTTCCCAGCCGAAACCATCCTGACGGCCTGTGCCAGGACAGTTTCGGCATTGGCGCACTGAGACCTCTCGTCCTTGACCACCTGACCCGCAGCATCCGTATATGAATAGGTCACGTCATTGTGCAGACAGAAGACATGAAAATCCTCGCCAGACTCCAAATGGGTAAAGAGAGCCCATACGCAGTGACGCTGTTCGTTACAGACATCAACTTCTTCTCCGGTCTTATGATCCCGTACAGCCGCTCCATCAAGTTCCTTGGGAGCAGTCCTGAACACGCCTGATTCCTTGAGTTCCACAACGTCCGGAGAATACAGAAGGCAGCAGGACAGGCTAAGAAGTCCGGAAGTCTGAGAAGAAGAAATCACAGGAGTTCCGTTCTTGTCAAAGATCACCTTCTCATATGAAGGTAAAAGACCAAATATATCAAACGACCTGCTGGACACCTCGTTTAGCCCTATTATATCAGGAAAGTCAGCCTTGATGCACTCTGCTACTGCCACCGCAGCATTTTCCCATTTCAGGATTTCCTTGAGTTCCTCAGTCTTTGCGCCTTTGTCACCCGTCCTTCCGCTTGGAGACCATATATTATATGAAGCCACTTTAAGCAGAGGTTCGTCAGACACCTCCACGCATGGCATGTCATCCATGGAAATCCCCGGACAGCCGGAGGAATCCCTGTCGGAGGGGATTTCGACCGGATCATCAGTCGGGTCATCCACTACAGGAAACTTCTCCCGACACGAGGTTATCGTGAGCAGGAGAAGCATGACATATTTTGTAGTCTTCAAGACTGCATTCATTGCTGGCATATCTAATCTAATTGTCATTCCGGATCTCTCCGAGAGTGGAGATGACTCGGAATGACAATATATAAATTATTTTTTGACGGGACAAGCCGTCGTTTCATATCCGGTTTATTTTGCCACTCTTACGCAGCGGACGCACCCACCATGACGAGCATTCCACTTATATTCAGTAGAGGAACTTGTCGTACTAAAAGTTGAACTATTAGTCCAATATAGTCTGCAACCCATTCCCTGCTGAGCATTATTTGGATCAACCTCATCATACCAATAAACACTATATGAGCCAGTACCGGCCATTTTCTTAGCCTGTCCATCATTACCGTTTCTCATTCCTGCTCTAGGAAAAATCACTGATTGAGCAAGTGTAACTTGAGCAATGCTTGTATTTGTCCAATTTGCAGCCTCGGGGTCTGAGGCGTCATATAGCTTTTGCATTTCTGATTTATTGATAACTCTGTAACCATACGGGCAAGGATTCGCGTTGGTTCGTGATGTCCAATTTGTTCCATCAGTACTATAGCCAGGGACCTTTCCCTCGTCAGCCATTGTTATAGGATATTTTGAACCTAACTCTTGAGTCACTCCATTGAAATCACCCAAATATCCCCATGTTAAAACATTATTTATCGACGCTCCTGTATTTATAACAGACTTTTGACTCGCACCGGAAAATATTGTAGTTGATGTTTCATCAGTCGCTCCCCGTGAGCCAAGAATTGGATCTTTTCTACCCCACTGATAAAAATGTCCCTTACCACAAATCAAGGTTGAATTTAATTCTCCAGCTGAAGCTACATCAAATTTATACGCTGCACCCAGATTGCGATCCATAATCACAACACCTTCCGCCATAATATCTTGAAGTCCTGATGTAAGCCATATATTCCAAGTCCAAGAAAGGTCATTATCTGCATCAACTACTCCCAAGATCACATTACCGTATTTATATCCCGATGGTATTGTAAAGAACAGTTTTCCATTTTCCATCTTGATATCATTCATCATGGTTGTTGGAAGCGTTTCTGCAGTTGTACATGCATCACCAGAAGCCCACACCCAAGTTGCAGAAGTTCCGGTCACTTCCTCACCGTTCGGTTTCTTGGCATCAAACATATAAGTACCGGCAGACTGAACTACATAGCAGTTTGCATACTGCTTGTTCGGCGAAAGATTGATTGCCGGATCAGCCGCAAATGTCAACGCAGAAGGAGTGATCTCCGCACGCTTGATAACCAGAGAATTGTTTGTCCCTACCTTCATGATATTGCCATCCATATCCTTGAACGTGAATACAAGATTATGAGTTCCCTCAGGAAGTCCGAAATACATGTCGGTTCCATTTTCCTCCAGCTGCACACCGCCAACCGTGACAGTCTCTTCATCTACAGTCTCCTTTGAAGTATATGTATATGTCAGCATATAATCCTTATTAGGATCGCCTGTTCCAAGCACGGTCATGAGCGGCTTTTCAGATGCATATGGCACCGAAGCGTTGCCGCTGATGATCTTGTCGGACTCAATCTTGACCTGAGCTATTTTAGCTGTACCCTTTACTGTCAGCTTGAGAAGTCCGCAGGTGTGCTTGAAACGAAGCAGCTCACCCTGCTGGGCATACGCAATGATCGGAAGAGAGGCAGGAAGGAAGCTATCTGTTCCATTCGGGCCGGCAACCATACGTATCTTAACCGTACCTTCACCATATCCTTCTCCTTCCGGTTCGAATTCCGCCGTAGCTGTACTTCTGTTAGGATATGAAGCTACGATTGTCTCAACTGTCGATGATGGAGTGTACTTATTATCTGCATCCTCATCTGCAGTTATCCATTCAAAAACCGCTATACCATCTTCTACCGATGTACATTTGTATTTACAGTGACCATGATGATTGGTTTCATCAACGATGCCATTGAACACAGAAATGACATCCCCCACTTCAAAAGAAAGCTGGGTGCCGTTAAGGTCCATCTTGGTCTCAGGGTCAATCACAGCCTTGAGTACAGGATAGTTGTTCTCCACTACGTCCTGAACAGGCTCATCAATGTGCTGCTCCTTGTTACATGCAGCTAAAGTCATGGCTGCTACAGCCAGAATTGAAATATAAATCTTCTTCATGTTCATTTCCTCCATTAGTTCCAGCCATTGAATTCATCTCCTAAAGTCAAGGTCTCGATAAAGTTGCTCTGAGGGTCATCACTTGAACAGAGAACACCCTGAAGTTCAAGTTCTGCAACCTCTACAGCCGGAGTCTTATACTCAACAGCCGTGTCGTTGCCAGTTTTGATTTTCATAACGATATTGGTTTTTAGTTGTTGTTTCATTCAAACATTTCTGGAATATCCTTCTTCATCTGCTCCCAGAGTTTCTCCGCTCCTGCACGCGTAGGATGGACATTATCCTTGCTCAGGCAATTGTCTGCCCAGCTGCCGTCCGGGGTGCTCTCAACAGCCTCAGCCCAGTCCAGGACACGGCATCCTCTCTCACGAGCATATTCTATCTTCTTGGCATGCACACGCTTAGGAACGTACGGCACGGCCGTGATGACTGGAGTGATTCCTTTTCTCTTGCATGTGGTGAGGAAATCTTCCACACAGTCCATCCATGAAGCATCCGCCTCATCACCGTCATTCTTATCATTCATTCCAAGCATCCATACAGCATACTTAGGTGTCCCGAACTTAAGGTCTTCAAAGAAGGCAGTCAGCAGATCTGCACTCTTGCCCCCTGGAAGATTGTCCACCATGTAGTTATCGAAACCAGCCAGGCGTGCATGATAGAGCCAGCGTGCCTGACCGTAACTTGCATAACTGTCTCCATAGAACCAGAAATCCTTGTCAGCGTTGCAGCGGTCAAAAGAAAGGTTCACATCGGCAGGCGCTTCGCCTCCGTTACGGGCGAATGCAGCACCGCCTCCGAACCACTTGATGGTCCTTGACCACTTTCCGGTGGAAGTCGACACCTCCACAAAGGCGGTAGTGAAATCAGCTGTCACCTTGATGCTGAGGTTTTCCCTGATATCCAGTCCATGCCTATATCCTTCACGGATATAGTTTCCAAGTTTCTTCTTCTTTTTTCCGTCCTGGTCCTTGTATTCCACATAATTGCATTCGCGCACAATCACATGGACCGGAGTGACCTCGATCCAATGGCCTCTGTAAACATCTTCACCGCCACGTCCCACCAAAAGAGATGAGAAGTCAGTGAATGTAAAATCGGCACTGAGAACAGTATTATATCTGACATAGTTCTCTCCCATTGCAAGAGTCGCTCCGGGCTTCAGGGTCGCCGTCTTAGACTCGACCGCTGCTGACAGCGTAGCCGCAGAGGCAAGGAGCCCTGCGACAAACACTGAAATGACTGTAATCCTTTTCATATAAATCATTGCCAATCTTTGAATTCTTCACCTTCCGTCAGGTCTTCGACAGTCTCATTCACATCCTGGTCAGTCACCCTGACAAGACAGCTTGCAGAGACAACCTTCTCATTCTGCAGAGTAGGATCGTCTATACCTGTTATCGTTACGGTTATCGTTGCTTTACCCACCTTGACTCCCGTAACCTTGCCTTCCACAACAGTTGCTACAGAAGAATCTGATGTCTCCCACTGAATCTTGATGATCTTTGCGCCTGGGGTCACAGACGGAACGAGCATTATGTCCTTACCGATACGCACCACATATTTTTCATCAGGGAAAGACACAGAATCAATCGGGCCGCTTCCTGGAAGCACCGTCACCTGGCAAGTGGCCTTATATTCTCCTTCCACTGTAGTCACAGTGATGATTGCACTTCCCTCGCTATATCCTACTATTTCTCCTGTCTGACTGACGTTCACGATTTCAGGCGCAGATGAAGTCCATACCAGTCCGGTCTCATATGCATCGGACGGAAGAACAGACGCCTGCATCTGCATGCGCTGGAAGAGGGCGAGTTCCACTTTCGAAGCCGCAAGTTCAACCCCGGTCACATGCGCCCTGACCTCAACCTGAGCTTCAGCCTTTGCACCGGCATAGCGGTCCTGTGCAGTGATCGCGACGGTTCCGGTCTTCAGTGCCTTGACCTTTCCCGTGGTCTGGTCCACAGAAACCCTTGACGGGTCTGATGAGGTCCACACAATGTCCTTATGAGTCACAGCTGCCGGTATATCAGCTGTAAGCTGGAGTTCTTCATCAAGCCAGAGCACAGACTTGGCCGGCACGATCTTGAATGACTTGACAAAATTGCCGACCTCAACAACGCACGAATCACAGATATCCGGATTCACGTCAAGCACTGCCTTGACCATAGTCTTGCCTATACCCCTTGCTTCAAGTGCACCATTGCTGACATAGACTACAGACGTATCTGCCGAACTCCACAGGAACTTAGGCTTATAAGCATTAGACGGATGCACATTGACCTTGATAAGGGCATTCTTATTGGCAGCATCAAGAGTAAGAAGAAGATGATGCACATCAAACGATGCGGAATCCACCTCTGTGATCACTCTGACAGCACAGCCCTTGGTCAGCCCATCTGCCTTGGCATATATATAGGTCAGCCCGCCGCAGACACCATGGACAAGGCCGGACGCATCAACTGTAGCGATGCTGTCATTCTGCGAACTCCAGACAATCTGCGCAGTGGAGCCTTCCGGCTTGAGTGTCGCAGTCAGAAGAGTATCACCTCCTTCCGGAATGGACAACTCCGTAGAACTGAGGACAATGCCTGTCACCTTGACATCCTGCACGCATGAACTGAATGCAAGCAGCGCCAATGCGGAAAATAATGTATTTACGATAAGTCTTTTCATCAGTCTAATGGATTAGATGCTTGTGTTATGGATATGTCCGCAGTCTCTCCGTTATCACAGGTCAGTCTGATTACTGCTGTCCTTTCCGCTCCCGAGTCATTCTGAAGGACTCCGACATGAATATATGTCACTCCCGAGCCGGAATTCCTGTCGAGATAAGCCCAGTCGACTTCCTCAGTGAATTCCACCGTCCAGTCACCGGAATAATATATGATCATGGCGTGAGAGGCCGTGGCGGCATTCACGTTATATTCAGTAAAAAGCCTGCACACCTTGTTCCCATCCTTGTCAGTGCGATATATTGTAGAATACTCCTCAACATATTCCTTGCTACAGGAAACTGCACCAAGAAGGAGTATCACAGCCGCTTTGATCAATACTTTCATAATTATTCCTCCTGTTCTTCGTTATCACCTTCTGCTTCTACTGATGCCATTGCCTCGTATGCCGGATTTGAAAGAACCGGCTTTCCGGTCTCGTCGACAGTCAGGGCACATTCTGTGTCCGGTATCGGATAGTATTCGTGACATGGCTGGATGTTGGCCTGAAGATAATTCTTGGTTCCGGAAGGAGCATACTTCAAGGTCTCATCATACCATATTCCCCAACGCACGAGGTCATATTTGCGATGCAGCTCTCCTGCAAGCTCACGCGCCCTCTCATCACGGATGTGCTTCATCACGGTCTCCTCATCCATGCCGGTCAGAGGATCCACTGCCGCACGTGCGCGAACCTTGTTCAGATATGTCATCGCATCTTCATACAGCCCCTGCATGCATTTCACCTCCGCCATCATAAGAACGGCATCTGCATACCGCAGGATCTTATAGTTATTGGAATCGTAATTCGCCACCATTCCCGGCACCCAGAACTTTTCACCGGCATACGGCCTGCCCTCAGTTCTGATTTCCTTGAACGTCTGTCCATAGGTCTCGGATTCAGGATCCATATTTCCAAGTCCGAGCACATAACGGATGCGGCGGTCGATCTTTCCCTTGGAGTTATATCCTCTCTGAAGCGCAAGCGTATCGATCTCGGCATTCCATCTCTGGGTATATTTGTTATAGGTGCCGAACTTCAGCGGAAGAGGATCGAAAAGACGGTCCTTATGGCAGTAGGTCGCGCTTGTGGTCTCCTTCTGTACAGCAGTGCTGTCCTTGGCATCACGGAAACATCCCATATGCCATGTCGCACGGACAACTGACGTGGACGGAATCTCACGGCCCCAATCAGGCATGTACACATCATCCAGGTAGCCCTCGAAAGTTCCGTCATTCCATGCTCCGACCACTCCTTCATCAACATCCTTGTTATCCCAGGTCTTGGCGATGTTTCCCGGATAGTATGTGCGGCAGAGTGTTCCCTGAAACTTTGTTCCTGCCGCATTCCAGGCATGCTGAATCTCGAAGATGCTTTCCCGGGTGTTCTTTATCGACCACCTCGTGTCATCCAGAGGATAGGCAGCCTCGCTGAACTCTCCGTATATATTCTCGAGAAGTCCCAGTGCGTATTCCGCCTCAGTCCAATCCTGATACCACATGGCGAACTTTGCCATCAGCATTGCTCCCAAGGCATAACCGGCCCTGTTGCCGGCAGCATCGCTTGTGCGCACCTGCGGGAGATAAGGCAGTGCATTCTCCTTCAGGTCGGTATAGAGTTCCTTTCTGATTTCATCTGCAGGCTTTCTTGGAAGAAGCCTTATCTGCTCCTGAACCTCAAGGTCCTTGACCATGCATGTGTAATACGGCACGTCACCGAAGAAATTGGTCAGATGATAATAATACAATGCCCTGAGCACTCGCGCTTCCGCTATCAGGGATGCCTTGGCATCGTCAGGAATGGAAGAGCCCCCTATACATTCGATGCATTCGTTGCATCGCATGATGGCCTGATAGCACTGTGTCCAGACCGTAGTTCCCACTCCCGGCTTTGAAGGTGAGATCTCACATTTAGGATCCGGAGTACTTGTGTTTACATACCACAGGTCAGTCGGCACCTCCACCGCCCAGCAGTAGTGGACCACATATATGTTCTTGATTGCCAGATAGCAAGCATCCACACAGGCCTGACATTGAGCGACAGTCTCATAGGAATTCTCCCGGTTGGTGAAGGAGTCATGATCTTCCTTCAGAGAGCATGATGCCATTACGCAGGCAGCAAGTATAATGTTAAGCAACTTTTTCATATCCTGCATAATTTAGAATCTGATTGAAACATTTGCGACAATCCTTCTGGAAGTCGGATAGGAATTCTTGTCCACACGACGGAGAGTCGAGTCATCGGACTCAGTCGACACATCCGGATCAAAGCCCATATATTCGCTCCACAGCCAGAGATTCGAGCCTGAAACTCCCAGCGTCAGTTCCTTGAACGCCTTGAAGTTCTTCGGCATATTGAAGGTGTACTGCAGGGTAACGTCCTTGAGTCTGAGATATGAAGCATCATAGACCATATTGTCGCTTGGAAGAAGCCAGCGCGAAGAACCGGCAATAGGACGGTCCGAATCAGGATTCCTCACAGGATGCCAGTTGTCGAGCATGAAGCGGTACTGGTTCGTGTATGAGCCTCCTGCCATATAGAGTTCGGAGTAGTTGTAGATCTTTCCTCCGAGAGAATATGCAAGGAACACGGAAAGCCTGAAGTTTCCGATATGGAAACTGTTCTGGAGGCCTCCATAGACATACGGATCGGCATTGCCCAGATAAACAAGGTCGGCCTGAGTGACCACACCGTCGCCGTCCTGATCGACATATCTCGGATGTCCGAGAGCGGTCGTAGGAGCTCCGAACGAAGTGCGGTAGGCATATTTCTTCGTCTCAAGGTTTTCATTGTATTCGTCCACGCTGTGAACCACACCGCCATACTTGAAGCCCCAAAGCGAATTGAGAGGATAGCCGGCCTTGTAACCATACATCATGTAGCCGTCTGGACTCTCGACGCTGGAGACAAAGCTTTCATGTCCTATATCACTGACCAGCTGAGTGTTATGCGAGATAGTAAATGTCGTTGTCCAGCCGAATTTCTTGCGTTCGACATTGCGGCTCTCGATCGTAAGCTCGGCACCGGTATTGGTAGTCAGTCCAAGATTTGCATAACGGGAAGTGAATCCAGTGGATGCCGCAGTAGAGACGGTCAGAAGAAGATCCTGTGTACGTGAATGATATCCTTCAAGATTTATAGAGAGCCTGTTCTTGAAGAACGAGCCCTCGAGGGCAGCATTGAACTGGTCTGTAGTCTCCCAGGTCAGGTTCGGGCTGTCAAGACGCGAAATATAGAAGGAAGCACCCTGATTACCATCGAACATATAACTTGAGGTTGTGCTCGAATATGCCAGCTGAGAGCGGTATGCCGCAATGGCATCATTACCAGTGCGTCCTGCACTCAGACGAAGGCTGAGGTCATCGACCCACCTTGCCTTCTTGAGGAATATCTCCTTCTTCATGTTCCACTTGAAGGCAACTGAAGGGAAGAAACCCCATTTGCGGTTCTCAGCGAAATTGGAAGAGCCATCACCACGAAGAGTGGCTGTCAGATAATATTTGCTTCTGTAGTTATAGTTGACACGGCCGAAAACTGACTGACGCATGATGCGCTGGTATCCGGATGCTATCGTATATCCGTCCTTGGAAGCGATTGCGTTGAGATTGTTCCACTTGAATCCGTCGTGGATGATTCCTTTTGCAGTCACAGAGGTATTCTCCACAATCTGCAGGTTTGCAGAATATCCGAGCATCGCCTCAAAGGCATGATGACGGGCGAACCTGGTATTGTATGTCGCCGTGTTCTCTGACGCCATTGTCAGCCTCTTCTGGGCATATTTGTATGCGTCCGCGCCCTCTTCCGGCTGGCGTTTAGGCAGTTCGTTAGGCCAGAAATGATATATGTCGGTATGCGCGTTTATAACCGAGTTCTGACTGTTGATGACAAGCCCCTTCATAGGCTTTATCTTGAATTCGGCCACACCCTGGTTCGTCCAGGAGGTGTCATAGAAATCCTCATACAGGATAGATGCGCAAGGAGTGTTTATAAGCGACGCATTCTCGATGAACGGGTTCTGATTGTCGAACTCACCTATCACAGGCGGCAGATATATCGCTCCATTGCTGTACCCTCCGCCGCTGAACACAGCCTTGTTGCGGTCGCGCTTACGGTAGACAGTGCTGGCCTTGATGCCGAGTTCCAGCCATTTTGCAAGGTCCACATTGAAGTTCAGACGACCGGAAATCCTGTTCTGACCGCTGTCCTTCACGATTCCCTTCTCATCATAGAACGAAAGGGATGTGAAATAATAGTAGCTCTTGTCCTTGCCGGCGGCACTTACAGAATAGTTCTGATAAGGAGCCACACGGGTTATCGCTCCGATCCAGTCTGTGTCGGAGTCGTAGTTTTCTATGTCATACCTGATATTCTGGCGGGAAGACTGTGAGCCGTTTCCATAGTACCAGTCATTACGGTAACGCGAGAATTCCTCGGCGTTCATCAGGTCCAGCTTCTTCGAAATCCATGAGACTCCCCCGACTGCCTTGGCCCTGATCACCGGTTTCTTGGTGGTGCCTTTCTTTGTGGTCACCATGATGACACCGTTTGAGCCACGGGATCCGTATATCGCAGTTGATGATGCATCCTTGAGTACAGTCACGCTCTCGATGTCGTCAGGGTTGATGTCCCCGAAGTCTGAAACAGCATCCATCACTCCGTCGAGAATGATGAGAGGCTCGTTGGAGGCAGTGATCGAGCGTGTTCCACGGACACGGATGGAAGTTCCCGCACCCGGTTCACCCGTCGTGCTCATGACATCGACACCAGCGATACGTCCCTGAAGGGCCTGATCAACCGAAGTGACGGGAGTGGATGAGATGTCGGACATCTTCACATTCGACACCGAACCGGTCAGGTCCTTCTTCTTTGCCGTACCATATCCGATGACCACCACATCATTCAGGACATTGGTTGCATCAGGAAGCAGGATCACATCCACAACCTTGCTGTCCTTCAGTTCGATCGTCTGAGTCGAGTATCCAATGAAGGAGAAGCTCAAGGTCTTGTCCGAACGTTTCAGAGTGACTGAATACTTTCCGTCAAGATCTGTCACAGCACCCCTCTTTCCGTCGGCAGATACAACTCCGGCTCCGATCAGAGGTTCGCCTGTCTCGTCGACCACCTTACCAGTTATCACCCGGCCCCCCCCGGCCGTCTGGGCCTGTACCGAAAGTACGAAGGCGGCAGTCAGCAAGGATACAAGGAATAGTTTGAAGCGTATTTTCATAGGTATCTCCTTTATTGAAATATGGTATTAAGCAGGGCTGCCAGACGATAGCCGGCGTTCCTGAGCTGCGAGAATGCAAGTTCCCTCATATCTGCAGCATAGGAGCGAGGCACATCCGCCCCTGCCTTCACTTCATGAGCGATCCTGCAGCACAAGGCGCTGTCATATCCCCAGTCATATACATCACCTGCCGTTATTTCCGCGATGAAAGCATCGTCAGCGGTATCGATCAGGCGCGCCGCATCGGAGTAGCTCCACGGAATGATCGACGCAAGAAGATCGGAATCCCACATCGCATGGCGCTTCATCTTCTTGCCTTTGAACTTTATCTCGAAATTTCCGGTAGAATTCTCATCCGGATACTTGATATGGTCAGGGCAGTGAATATCACCCACAAGATGAACAATAAGCGCCACCGCCCTCTTCCTCATTTCCGGATCCATGGTCTTCCACTCAGCAAGATCAGCAGTCAGGTTCGCCACATCAAAACATGCATTCGTGCGGTAATAATTGTCGAAATTGTTTGTCCTGTACGGACGGCACTGCTCATCGACTGAGAAGATATGGCCATAATAGACAATATTGAGGGGAAGATCCCGGTCGAACTCAGTCACATATTTCGGACGCAGCTTCTGCGGATCGTTGGTCGGCATGAAATCAAGAGGGAGAATCCACTGGCCTCTATATATGTCGGCATCACTGGCAACCGCTACGATAGAAAGACCCTCCAGACACTCCTGACAGGCAGCCTTTGCCTGAGGTGTCAGATGATCTTCCGCAATCTTTGCGACCACGGCATGTCCTAATGCCGCCCATGCCCCTGCCTGGAACTGCAGGGCAAGCAGCAGTGAGAGAGTAAAAAGTATCCTTTGCATATCATAATATTTTACCAGTCACAAATATAGAATTTTCAAACCTCCGGTAAATTTGTTTATTGCTCAACTAAGTTTCAATTATGACATAATTCCAATAGTGGCATTATTCAAATCCCGTCGGGCAAAAATCAAAGTTTCCGTCGGCTGTTTGAGACTAAATTTGTATCAGACAAACCGACAGTCTATGACAGACAGAAGATCATTCATAAAGACCGGCGTAATGGGCGCGGCTGCTGCGATCGCGGCCCCGGGACTGCTGGGTTGCGGTTCATCCTCCACACCTGCATCCACGTCAGATGCCACCTGCAGCAATCTCCTGGTTCCCAAGGGAAACGCTCTGAAGATCACAGGTACCTTCCTGGATGAGATATCACACGACATTCCGCACCAGAACTGGGGCGAGAAGGAGTGGGACAGGGACTTTGCCCACATGAAGGCCATCGGCATCGACACTGTCATTGACATCCGGTGCGGATATAAGAAATTCATAACCTATCCGTCCGGGCATCTCATCAAGAAAGGATGCTATATGCCGTCAGTTGACCTTATTGACATGTTCTGCCGTCTGGCTGACAAATACGACATGAAATTCTATTTCGGCCTGTATGATCCCGGCAAATCATGGGAACCTGAAAAGCTGAAGGCCGAAGTTGATGACAACAGGTTCGTAATCGATGAAGTCTGGGAAAGATACGGCAGGAAACATAAAAGTTTTGCAGGCTGGTACATAAGCCGTGAGATAAGCAAGAAACGTCCTGGGGCCGCTGAAGCGATGCAGGCGATGGGAAAGCATTGCAAGGAGGTGTCCGACGGACTTCCATGCTTCATTTCCCCTTGGATCAGCGGCAAGAAAGCGATACGTTCATCAGAATCCAAACTAGCGAAAGACAGCGGGATAAGCACATCAGAACATGAAAGGAACTGGAACGACATCCTCAGCAGCCTCCAGGGAATAGTCGATGCTGTAGCGTTCCAGGACGGACACATAGACTATGACGAGCTGGATGCCTTCTTCGAGATAAACAAGAGACTCTGCGACAGATGGGGGATGGAATGCTGGACAAATGCCGAGACCTTCGACAGGGACATGCCTATAAAGTTCCTTCCTATCAAGTTTGACAAGCTGAGGCTGAAACTGGAAGCCGCCAAAAGAGCCGGTTTTGACAAGGCCATTACATTTGAGTTCTCACACTTCCTCAGCCCACAGTCCGTGTACGGAGCCGCAGGTAACCTTTACAACCGATACAGGGAATATTTCGGAATCTGAAATTCCTATTCGACAGGGCCGAACACCTCTCTCACAGCCTCCAGCCACTGATAACCCCAGTAACGGTCAGGAAGAAGATAACTGCCTTCTATCCACTCGTTCCAGGCGTTGATCATCACGAACTTCGGCTGCTGCGGATGTGCATCGGCATATTTCTTTGCTTCAATAAGGAAGTTCTTGAAGGCTTCAGGAGAATGGTTGAACCTCGTGACATCGTTTTCTCCTTTGGCAGGGAAACGAGGAGTGTCGTCCCATCCTATCGAAACTGTCGGAAAGACAGGAATATCCATATACTCAGCCCAGTCGTTCCTTCTCACTATGGCTTTCTCACCGTGGACCATATAATCGGGGTCGAAGCCTCCCATATTATACCACGCCCAGCTGTCCGGCTTGAGGAACATACGGTTCTCCACTCTCGGGATATTCTTCTCCTTGAAGCTGAAGCCGCCTCCATCCATCATCATATAGTGCATGTCGGGGAATCCGGCCTTGCGAACCTCCGAGCGCATGTATTCCATAGCCTCAAGTGCCTTATCCTGAGCGCCGAAGCTCTTGATGAAGTTCTCAACGCTATAGATCGCGAACACCGGGCAGCCATCTATCTTCGTATAGTTAGGAAGAACGAAATACTGATTTATCACCCTGTCAACGATCTTCGGGAAGTCTCCCGGATCGATGGCGCCTTCCCACAGGATAGAGTCATCCTCGCCCCACTTGTGATAGTTCCAGTAGTTGTGCTTCACGTCGTGATTGGCCCACATGATGAAGAATTCCATCTTCTGATTTGACGGAGCCTTGAGAAAACCGTCATTGAGGGCACTCTCAAGATATGGGTAATGGTCGAACCAGTACCAGTCATATATAAAGGTATTCACGCCATATGCCAGCGCTGTCTGAATCCATCTCTCGACAACAGCAGGATCATTATCCATCTCATAGCCCCAGAGAGGCTGCTTGGGCTGGTAGTGGCCAGGAAAGCGCGCATCACCTTTCTTAATGACCTCCCACTCGCCTATTCCCTGTTCCCAGTTGGTCCTTCCAAGGGAGTCGTCATGGCAGGAAGGCCATACGAATGCACACACATGATATTCCTGTTCACGTGTAGTCTCGACACATGAGACACAGAGAAGGATGGCGGCTGCCATCAGTATCAGACTAGCTCTTTTCATTGCAGATATTTGATTTTCAGTGCAAAGTAAACGATTCATCACATACGAAACATTAAATTTTTGACGTATTCGATTTCATTTATGACATCAGATGCGGTAATTTCCTCAAAGAATTGCAATTTTGCATAAACGAAGATGACGACCATGAAGAAAAGCATCATACTGACTATGATCGCACTCGCTGCCGCCTGTGCATCATGCACCAGCACCGGATGGACTGAGACATCAAAGGAAGGATATAATCTGATCGTGCAAAGAAACGGATGCACACTGGGATATTCTCCGGCATCCGGTGTGTCCATCATCACTGAAGACGGATCGGCATTCAAGGATCTGAACAGGAACGGCACTCTGGATGTCTATGAGGACTGGAGGAAGTCTCCTCAAGAGCGGGCAGAAGACCTCGCCTCACAGCTCTCGATCGAAGAGATCGCAGGACTGATGCTCTACAGCAAGCACCAGACAATTCCGCAGTACAGGGAATACGACCCGATGAAGTACACATACGGAGGAAAGCCCTGGCATGAAAGCGGGGCCGACACCGCCGCTCTTGCTGACAATCAACTCAAGTTCCTGAAGGAAGACCATCTGAGGCACATTCTTGTCGACCGCGTCGCATCCACAAGCGCGGCTGTCAGATGGAGCAACAACGTCCAGGCATACATAGAAGGAATGGGTCATGGAATCCCTGCGAACAACAGTTCCGACCCCCGCCACGAAACGCTGGCCACAGATGAATTCAACTCAGGCTCGGGCGGAGACATTTCATTATGGCCTACGCCTATAGGGCTTGCAGCGACATTCGACCCGGAGATTGCCGGAGAATTCGGCAGGATCGCATCAAAGGAGTTCAGGGCGCTCGGAATAGCGACCAATCTTGCTCCTCAGGCCGAGATTGCCACTGATCCCCGCTGGAGGCGCTTCAGTGGCACATTCGGAGAAGACCCTCATCTTGCTGCGGACATGACACGAGCATATATAGACGGATTCCAGACAACTGCCGGAAAATCTGACGGATGGGGACATGAGAGCGTGAACTGCATGGTAAAGCACTGGCCGGGAGGAGGCAGCGGAGAGGGCGGCCGCGATGCTCATCTGAGTTTCGGAAAATATGCAGTGTTCCCCGGAGACAACATGCAGACCGCAATAGACGTATTCAACGACGGAGCCTTCAACCTTGACGGTCCTACCGGTTCTGCATCGGCCATCATGCCCTACTATACCATTTCATACGGGCAGGATCCTTCCGGTGAAAATGTCGGCAACAGCTACAGTTCATACATCATAAATGACCTGCTCAGGGGTAAATACCGTTTCGAGGGAGTGGGCTGTACGGACTGGGGTATCACCAGGGACTGCAAGGCAGTGGACATCCAGAGCGGAATGCCATGGGGCGTCGAAGATCTGAGCGTCGCAGAAAGGCACTACAGGATACTTCTTGCCGGAATGGACCAGTTCGGAGGCAACGATGACAAGAAGCCTGTGCTCGAAGCCTACAGGATCTGGTGCGAAAGACATGGAGAGGACAGCGCACGGGCAAGGTTCGAACTGTCTGCAAGAAGGCTGCTGCTGAACTTCTTCCGTACAGGTCTTTTCGAGAATCCATACCTTGATGCAGAAGAGTCCTGCTCTGTCGTGGGACACGAGGACTTCATGAAGAAGGGATACGAGGCACAGCTGAAATCTGTCGTGATGGTCAAGAATCACGATGGGGCGCTGCCGGTGAAGAGAGGTTCGAAGATATATATGCCTCAGCGCCAGTCTCCAAACATATACAATCAGAACGGAGTAATATCCGTCAAGGGAGAATTCGGTTATATGCTTCCACCGGAACTTGCTGGAGAATGTTACGAATTCACTCCTGATCCGGAAGAGGCTGATTTTGCGCTGGTACTCATAAGCGAACCGGTCAGCGGAAGGGGTTACGACAAGGGATACAGGCCAATCAGCCTGCAATATGGAGAATATACGGCGACACAGGCAAGAAAGGTAAGCCTTGCTGGAGGAGACCCGCTTGAGAAGTCAGAAAACAGAAGTTATCGTGGAGAAAGTGTCATAACGGAGAATGCAGCAGACATAGAACTGGTGAAACAGACCAGGGAAGCCATGGACGGGAAACCGGTCATTGTGGGTCTGGCATGCACTAAACCGGTAGTGGTTTCTGAATTTGAGCCACATGCAGATGCCCTGCTGATAACCTTCGGAGTTCAGAACAAGGTCTATATGGACATCATAAGCGGTGCCTTTGAACCTTCCGGCCTGCTTCCGATGCAGTTTCCGGCAGACATGAAGACGGTCGAAGAGCAGTTCGAGGACACGCCGCATGACATGAAATGCCATGTGGACACAGACGGGAACGCATACGATTTCGCCTTCGGAATGAACTGGAGCGGAACAATCGAGGATTCAAGAGTCAAAAAATACAGAAAATGAAAGGTACATTGCTTACAGTTCTGATGGCAACGTGCTTATGCACAGCTGCTTCCGGACAAGAATACATAGACTACATTCTGGAAAACCGTGCCAGGGCAGCTGCTACCCTGCACTGTTACGAATATGCTCCAGAGAAATATACACCTGCTCCCAAAGGCTATACCCCTTTCTATATAAGTCACTATGGAAGACACGGGGCAAGGTATCATTCCAAACAGTCATATCTGGACAAGCCTATCACCTTACTGAAACAGATCGATTCCGCAGGGTTCCTGAACTCCAAAGGAAAGGAATTGCTGGATCAGCTCCTGACCATACAAAGTGAAAGCAAAGGTATGGCTGGCATGCTGACTGAAAAGGGTAAGAGGGAGCTGTACGATATCGGGCGTAGAATGGCGGATAACTATCCGGAAATATTCGGTAAGGATAAGGAAGTGTATGCAGCATCAAGCTATGTGCCGAGATGTCTCATCAGCATGACATCATTCTGCGACGGCCTGACATCCAAGACCGGAGAACTCGACATTTCTTATCACACCGGCGACCGTATCTACGCCTATCTGTGTCCGGAAAACGACAAGAGAAAATACAGGAAACTGGCAGATGAGATGAAGGACAGACTTGCACCTGCCATTTCCGACCCACATGAATTCCTGGCCGGAATATGCACAGATACTGATGCAGCAACAGCCATTGCAGGAAACCCATATTCATTTGTAAGCGACATCTGGAGGGCCTGCTCCATCTCCAATGCCACAGACGCAGGAGAAAACTTCTTCAGATTCTTCTCTGACGACGAACTCATTGCACAGTGGATTCTTAAGAACAATCACTTCTACTGCCAGTACGGGAATTCCCCGGAAGCAGCGACATCTGTATATGAACGTGCATACCCGATTGTAGAAGATATAGTATTGAAGGCAGACGAAGCTCTTACCAGCGGGCGTGCCGCAGATCTGCGCTTCGGACACGACATGTGGCTTGTGCCACTCGCCTCATATATCGGATTGGAGGATTTCTCCGCCTCCGTTCCTTCTGAAACCGCTCATCTGCACTGGAACCTGACCAAGAACAGCCAGTTTGCATCCAATCTACAGATGGTGTTCTTCCGAAACAAGAAATCAGACATCCTGGTCAAATTCCTCTATAATGAAAGGGAGACCCTGATAAACGGTCTTAAACCTATCTCGGGCCCATATTACAGATGGAGTGATGTGAGGGAGCATCTGCTCTCGCAATCTCCGCTGCACAAAGGATTCAAGAATCCCCCTATGAGTGCAAGACCGCAGGTATGGTGGCACTGGATGAACGGAAACATAACATCAGACGGACTGCGTAAGGATATAGAGTGGATGCATAGAATAGGACTTAGCGGATTTCATGTTTTCGATGCCGGAATCAACACGCCTAAGATTGTGGATTCCAGGCTTGAATATATGTCCGACAACTGGAAGACAGCATTTGCTGATGCAGTAAGACTGGCTGACTCCCTGAATATGGAGGTGACGATACCAAGTTCACCGGGCTGGAGTTCTACGGGAGGTCCGTGGGTCAGTCCTGAAGATGCCATGAAGAAGATAGTGTGGAGAGAGATGAACATCGGCGGAGGCCGAAGATTCAAGGGTACACTGCCAGAGCCATATACTGTCAGCGGTAAATTCCAGAACATTCCTGTACTTGCAGAACATTCACATGCAAGCGGAGCTATATCGGAAAGATATTACACCGATGTGGCGGTGATTGCTGTAAAGAGGCCAGAAGCAGACAAGGACCTGGTACGTCTCGGAGCAGTCATCACATCCAGCGGTGGAAACTTTTCATTGGAGCAACTGACAAACGGCAATCTGACAGACTACGGAAGACTGCCGGCACATGAGTCTGGGCACGCATGGATACAATATGAATTTCCTGAGCCTCAGACAATCCGGGCACTTAGTGTAGTGAACGAGAATCCGCGACGCAGAGGACATTCCATACCTGCCTATTGTCTTGATTCTCTTCAAGTCAGCGACGACGGCATCAATTTCAGAACGGTATTTGGCATTCCAGTAGGCGATGCATTGAGGCAGACAATATCATTCGAAGGTATAACAGCACGGTTTTTCCGCCTGAAACATAAAAATCCCAAGGCATATTTCCACTATTCCATGGGAACGCCGGATCCTGACCCGGAATACTCAGAAATTGCAGAATTCGTCATATATCCGGAGCTCCGGATCAACCACGTAGAAGAGAAGGCGGCTTTTGCAGCCGGACATGACCTTGCACTTTACCCCACATGTGCTGCCCATGATGAAGATGTCAGCACAGCAGTTATAGATATCACTGAATTTGTCAAGGACGGAGTGCTGGACTGGCAAGTCCCTGAGGGAGAGTGGACCATATACAGGTTCGGTGCATCTCTGACGGGCAAGAAGAACCACCCTGCTTCACCGGAAGCTACCGGTCTGGAGGTAGACAAGATAAATCCTGAAGCATGGAGAAGGTACTTCAGAGCATACCTTGACATGTATAAGGACGCTGCAGACGGTCTTCTCGGACAAAGAGGAATACAATATGTACTTACTGACAGTTACGAAGCCGGACATGTCAACTGGAGTCCTCGTCTTTTTGATGAGTTCCGCACGCGAAAAGGATATGACCCGGAAAAATGGCTCCCTGTCCTGACAGGAGTGATCATTGGTTCCACTGCAGAAAGCGAGAAATTCCTGCTTGACTGGAGAGATGTCATAGGAGAACTGTTCGAGGAGAACTATGCCAATCTTACGGAACTTGTACGTAAAGAATACGGGATGAAGGGATGCTTCATCGAGGCCCACGAAAACGGAAGATGCTTTGTCGCAGACGGCATGGCAATGAAGAAGACTGCCTCATATCCGATGTCCGCCATCTGGGTACCGGGAAAGGTTGGAACTCCGGACAGAATTCCTGAGGGCAAGGCAGATATCAGGGAGTCCGCATCCGTTGCCAATATATATGGACAGAACATAGTGACTGCCGAATCTCTTACCTCAATAGGCTATGCCCAGCAAGCCTATTCATATTGTCCTGAAAATCTGAAACATACTGCCGACATAGAGCTTTCTCAGGGACTTAACAGATTTGTCATTCACGAATCAGCGCACCAGCCGTCAGACAGCCACAAGCCTGGTGTCGGGCTCGGAGTTTACGGTCAGTGGTTCAACCGTCATGAGACATGGGCGGAGCAGGCTGAAGCATGGATTGACTATCTTTCGCGCAGCTGTTTCATGCTCCAGCAAGGAAGGGCAGTCAAGGACATACTCTGGTTCTATGGAGAAGACAACAATATCACAGGATTATATAGTCACTCATTCCCTGACATTCCTGAAGGATATGATTTCGACTTCATAAATCCAGAAGCGCTTCTTGAAGAAATCAGTGTCAAGAACGGAAGATTGTGTTCGAGAACAGGTATGGAATATAGCGTTCTTTGCCTCGACCCTAATGCATCAGATCTTTCTCCGACAATGCTTGCCAGAGTCGAAGAACTGAAGTCCCAGGGAGTCAGGATATGCGGACATGAAAGCAAGGAGATAGCCTGTGCCTTAATGGCATGTGGCAGGGAACCAGACTGGACATATAACGGCACAGATACATTGAAGGTTGTTCACCGAAAAATGTCCGATGGAGAAATATACTGGGTGAATTCGCCTATGGCTGAACATAGGGAAGCTGAAGTATCCTTCCGGGTTTCTGGTTTGAAACCGCAGATATGGGATCCGGTGTCAGGCGAAATACGCGATGTATCATACCGGATAAACAATGGAAGAACAGATATCAGATTGAGTTTCTCGCCGGATGACGCATATTTCATAGTTTTCAGAGGAAAGGCGGAATCAGATTCTCTCATGATTCCCCAGTCTTCATGCAAGACATTATCAGTCATCGACGGAGAGTGGAAAGTCATCTTTGAAGATTCTTTCAACGACAAATTCATAAGCACATTCAGCAGTCTGCATTCGTGGACAGAAGACAGCAATTCCAGCATCAGGTTCTACAGCGGTTCCGCAGTATATACCCAAAGAATAGCAGTTCCTGCACACGAAGGAAAGGTATTTCTGGATTTAGGGGATGTCCGCAACATTGCAGAAATATTTATCGACGGGCAGGAAGTATGCACACTATGGAAACGACCATTTGAGGCTGACATCACAGATCATGTCAACGGCAAGAGCGAAGTGGAATTGAGCATAAAGGTGACCAACCTCTGGGTGAACCGTCTCATCGGAGACTCCGCCAAAGAGTCTTCTGAACGGAAGTCTTACACCTCGAAGGCCTTCTATAAACCTGATGATCCGCTCCTCCCTTCAGGACTGCTTGGTCCGGTCAGACTGGTGGAGGAATTCTGATTTCACAAAAACATCAGTCACATTATCATTATTCAAAGTATGCAAAAACAACTAATCAATAACTTCGCATACTCACTGTAATTAATGATAATGGCCACACACTACAATTATTTCGCAGTTGACCTTGGCGCGACAAGCGGAAGGACCATTCTCGCTTCCTTTGACGGGCACAAGGTATCCATGAGGGAACTGACCAGATTCCCCAATCCCATGATTCCACTCGGAGGGCATCTCTACTGGGATCTTCCGTTTCTATACAATGAAGTGCTGACGGGGCTTCGCAAAGTTGCAGCAGAAGGCATATGCATCGAATCCATAGGCATCGACACCTGGGGCTGTGACTTCGCGTTCTTCGGAGCGGACGGACAGCTTCTTGGACTTCCCCACTGCTACCGCGACCAGCATACTGCCGGAGCCCAGGAGAAGTTCTTCGAGAAGATGCCTTCTGAGGAGGTCTACAATAGGACAGGAATACAGTTCATGGATTTCAACTCGCTTTTCCAGCTGGACACACTCAAGCGCAACGGATGTTCCGCACTTGAACACGCGGACAAGATACTGTTCATTCCTGACGCACTCATTTATATGCTCACAGGAAAGGCCGTCTGCGAATATACGGTAGCATCCACCTCACAGATGCTCAACCCCGTGACCGGAGATCTTGACCTTTCCATTCTTGAGACACTGGGCATTCCGCGTAAGAAGTTCGGAGTCATGACCCAGCCGGGAACAGTCGTGGGAGAGTTGAGCGCACAGGTTCAGGAGACTACCGGACTGGGAGCCGTTCCGGTGGTTGCTGTTGCAGGGCATGACACAGGCTCAGCAGTTGCTGCAGTTCCTGCGGAAGACTCCGAATATGCATATCTGAGTTGCGGCACATGGTCGCTGCTGGGAATCGAATCATCTGAGGCGATCATAACCGGAAAGAGTTTCAAGGAGAACTTCACAAACGAGGGTGGAATTGAGGGAACCACGAGGTTCCTGAAAAACATCTGCGGACTCTGGCTGTTCGAGCAGAGCAGGAAGGAGTTCAAGGATGTTCCTTCTTCCGTAGGAGAACTGGTCGCATTGTGCGAGAAGTCTTCATATGATGGGCTTATAAACCCTGACGCCCCTTGCTTTGCGGCCCCTGTATCCATGACAGCGGCCATCAGGGCATATTGCAGTGCTACCGGTCAGGCCGAGCCTCAGACTCCGGCAGACTACTGCCGCTGCATATTCAGAAGCCTTGCTCTGAGATACCGTCAGGTGGTGGAGATTCTCGAGGGCATGTGCGGATTCCCGATCCGCAAACTCCATGTCATAGGCGGCGGCTCGCAGAACAGGTTCCTCATGCAATACGCGGCAAACGCTCTGAACATGCCGGTCATCTGCGGTCCGGTTGAAGGTACCGCCCTTGGCAACGTCCTCATGCAGATGAAGGCATCCGGCAGCGTGGATTCATTAAAGAGGATGAGGGAAATATCTGCTGCGTCTGTCGATCTTGTCACCTATATGCCTGTCGATGCTGACAGATGGAATAAGGAATATGACAGATTTCTTCATCTGTCATCCGGAGCGAAGTCGAGGAATCTATAAACAGAAGACAAATACAATAAAAGAATATCAAAATGAAAGAAGCTAGAATCCATCAGGCGTATGAAATCGCCAAGGAACGCTACGCTGAACTTGGCGTAGACACTGAAAAAGTACTTGAGCAGTTGCAGGACTTCCACCTCAGCATGCATTGCTGGCAGGCTGACGACGTGAAGGGATTCGAGGTTCAGGCTGGTTCTCTCGACGGAGGTCTTGCAGTGACGGGAAACTATCCGGGCGCAGCGCGCAATATCGACGAACTCCGTGCAGACATTCTCAAGGCAAAGAGCCTCATCCCGGGAAGCTACAGACTCAACCTTCACGAAATCTACGGAGATTTCCAGGGCAAGGTTGTGGACAGGAACGAAGTGGGAGTGGAGCATTTCCAGAGCTGGATCGACTGGGCTGCCGAGAACAACACCCTGCTCGACTTCAACTCGACTTCATTTGCACATCCTAAGAGCGGCAACCTGTCGCTCGCCAACCCGAACGAGGAAATCCGCCGTTTCTGGGTGGAACACTCCAAGAGATGCCGAGACATCGCTGACGCAATGGGTAAGGCACAGAACGACCCATGTATCATGAACACATGGGTGCACGACGGATGCAAGGACGTGTCTGTCAACCATATGCTCTACCGCGAGACTCTCAAGAAGTCTCTTGACGAGATCTTTGCAGAGAAGAAGGACTGGATGAAGGACTGCATCGAAGGAAAGGTGTTCGGAATGGGCCTTGAAAGCTTCACGGTCGGCTCTCAGGACTTCTACACAGCCTATGCCGCGAAGAACAACGTGATGCTTACCATCGACACCGGCCACTATCATCCGACAGAAGTGCCGGGAGACAAGGTATCCGCTGTCCTTCAGTTCGTTCCTGAACTCATGCTCCATGTGAGCCGCCCGGTACGCTGGGATTCCGACCATGTCACCATCATGGACGACACCACCCAGGATCTTTTCTCAGAAATCGTACGTGCTGGTGCTCTTGACCGCGTACACTACGGTCTGGACTTCTTTGACGGATCGATCAACCGCATCGGAGCATATGTGATAGGTTCACGTGCAGCACAGAAGTGCATGCTCAAGGCGCTTCTCGAGCCTCGCGAGCTCATCTCCAAGCATGAACTTGCAGGCAATACATTCCAGGTTCTCCAGCTCATAGAGGAAGGAAAGGCTATGCCTTGGAATGCCGTATATGACGAATTCTGCGTGCGCAACGGAGTTCCGGTGGGCAACGACGTGATCTGCGTCATCGAGGATTACGAAAAGGCTGTCCTGTCATCCCGAGCATAATTACTGTCATCATGAACATAATCATAGGACTACTCATAATAGCCATAGGCGCATTCTGCCAGTCCAGCAGTTACGTCCCCATCAACAAGATAAAATCCTGGAGCTGGGAAAGTTACTGGCTCGTGCAGGGTGTATTCGCGTGGCTCATATTCCCTTTTCTGGGAGCCTTGCTGGCTGTACCTGCGGGTCACGGCTTGTTTGAACTGTATGCAGCGGCACCTAAGGCTTCACTTCTGACAGCATTCTTCGGAGTGCTCTGGGGAGTGGGAGGACTGACATTCGGACTTTCGATGAGATATCTCGGAGTTGCATTGGGACAGTCCATAGCACTCGGGACATGTGCCGGACTGGGAACCATAATGGGTCCGGTGCTCCTGAACATGTTCTTCCCTGAACTTGGAGCGCTCTCCGCTCTTACTTCATCTGTTATCATCGGTGTGGTCGTGACACTTGTCGGGATCGCAATCATCGGAGTGGCCGGCGGAATGAAATCCGCTTCACTTTCCGAAGATGAGAAGAAGGAGGCCGTAAAGGACTTCAACTTCCCGAAGGGACTGGCAATAGCGCTGCTGGCGGGATTCATGAGCGGATGCTTCAACGTGGGTCTGGAATTTGGCAAGGAACTCAACTTCGGAGAACTCACCCACCCGATGTTCAGGACACTCCCTGCAACACTTCTTGTGACAGTCGGAGGATTCCTGACTAACGCTGCATACTGCCTCTTCCAGAATTCACGGAACAGAACTTTTGCGGACTATAAGGACGGAAAGCTATGGGCATCCAACATACTCTTCTGCGCCCTGGCCGGACTCCTGTGGTACAGCCAGTTCTTCGGACTTTCGCTCGGCCGCAGCTTCTTTGAGGCGGGCAGCGCAATGGACACACTGGCATTCTGCATCCTGATGGCCCTCAACGTGACTTTCTCCAATGTCTGGGGAATCATTCTCAAGGAGTGGAAAGGATGTTCAAGAAAAACTATTGTAGTACTTGTGACAGGAATCGCAGTTCTCATACTCAGCTCGTTCCTGCCTGAATTATTGAAATAAGATGAAATCGATACTAGACAACCGTCCGGCCCTGTCAGCAGCAGTGTGGCAGGTGGCCGAGACAGCAGGCTATCTCTGGGAGAAGGGATGGGCCGAGAGAAACGGCGGAAACATCACCGTGAACATCACCGAGCATGTGGACGAACAAATGCGTGCCATGCCGGCTATAAGCGAGCCAAAGGCAATAGGAACCATGCTCCCACACCTTAAAGGATGCTGGTTCTACTGCAAGGGCACTCAGAAACGTATGCGTGACCTGGCACGCGATCCGATGGCAAACGGCAGCATAATCCGCATTCTTGATGACTGCGCTCACTACGAGATCGTGGCTGACCAGCCTGTAGCTCCGACATCTGAGCTTCCGTCTCACCTGAGCGTGCACAACTATCTTCTGGCCAAGGGATCTCCATATCGTGCTTCCCTTCACACTCATCCGATAGAGCTTGTTGCTATGACACATAGCCAGAAATTCATGCAGAAGGACGTGGCCACAAGACTTCTCTGGTCAATGATTCCGGAGACCAAGGCCTTCTGCCCTCGCGGCCTGGGAATGGTTCCATACCTGATGCCAAGCGGAGTGGAACTGGCCGAGGCGACCATCAAGGCCATTGATGACGACTATGATGTGGTGATGTGGGAGAAGCACGGAGTCTTCGCTGTGGACACGGACATCATGTCCGCATTCGACCAGGTGGATGTGCTCAACAAGGCAGCCCTTATATATATAGCATCCCGCAACATGGGCTTCGAACCGGAAGGAATGTCCGACGCTCAGATGCAGGAGCTCACCGACGTCTTCGGTCTGCCGAAATAGTCCCTCAGGGTGATATATAACCACCTGAGCCTCAACACAATATAAAAAGTGCATGCCGCCCTTGGCGGCATGCACTTTTTATATCTGGCAGATTATCAAAGAGTTATCTGCCGCAGCTTTTACTGCTCGTCAACGCCCTGGTCGTCAGCGCCGCCCTGCGGACCTGCCTGGCCGCCCTGGAACGGACCCTGAGCACCTGGCTGAGCGCCCTGAGCTGCCTTTGCCATATCCTCTGAAGCGGCATGCCATGCAGCCTCGAGTTCTGCGTTGTACTTGTCGATGTCAGCAAGATTCTGAGCCTTGACTGCCTCCTGGAGCTTGTTCTTTGCATCCTCGATTGCAGTCTTCTTCTCTGCAGGAATCTTGTCGCCATACTCCTTGAGGTTCTTCTCAGTCTGGAAGCACATTCCGTCAGCGTTGTTGATCTTGTCGATGCGCTCCTTCTCAGCCTGGTCGGCAGCCTCATTAGCCTTGGCCTCGTCCCTCATCCTCTGGATCTCAGCCTCAGAAAGTCCTGATGAAGCCTCGATACGGATGTTCTGCTCCTTGCCTGTAGCCTTGTCCTTTGCAGACACATTGAGGATACCGTTTGCGTCGATATCGAATGTCACCTCGATCTGAGGCACACCTCTTGGTGCCGGTGCGATTCCGTCAAGGATGAAGTTGCCGATGAGCTTGTTGTCCTTAGCCATAGGACGCTCTCCCTGGAGGACATGCACGTCCACTGCAGGCTGGTTGTCGGCAGCTGTAGAGAAGACCTGTGACTTCTTGGTAGGGATTGTCGTGTTAGCCTCGATGAGCTTTGTCATCACGCCGCCGAGAGTCTCGATACCGAGTGAAAGCGGAGTCACGTCGAGAAGGAGGACATCCTTCACGTCACCTGCGAGTACACCACCCTGGATTGCAGCACCCATAGCCACAACCTCGTCAGGGTTTACGCTCTTGTTCGGAGCCTTTCCAAAGAACTTCTCCACTACCGCCTGGATTGCAGGGATACGTGTCGAACCACCTACGAGGAGGACCTCGCTGATGTCAGATGCGCTGAGACCGGCATCCTGAAGGGCCTTGCGGCATGGCTCGACAGTTCTCTGGATGAGATCGTCAGCAAGCTGCTCGAACTTAGCCCTTGTAAGAGTCTTCACAAGATGCTTTGGAACTCCGTCAACAGGCATGATGTATGGGAGGTTGATCTCAGTCGAAGTCTGGCTTGAAAGCTCGATCTTAGCCTTCTCGGCAGCCTCCTTGAGCCTCTGGAGAGCCATTGGATCCTTCTTGAGGTCGATTCCGCTGTTCTCAGCAGCGAACTCTGAAGCAAGCCAGTTGATGATCACCTGGTCGAAGTCGTCTCCACCAAGGTGAGTGTCACCGTTTGTAGAGAGCACCTCGAACACGCCGTCTCCAAGGTCCATGATTGAGATATCGAATGTACCGCCACCAAGGTCGTATACTGCGATCTTCATATCCTTGTGCTGCTTGTCAAGTCCGTATGCAAGAGCAGCAGCTGTAGGCTCGTTGATGATACGCTTTACCTCAAGACCTGCAATCTGGCCGGCCTCCTTGGTAGCCTGACGCTGTGAGTCTGAGAAGTATGCAGGAACTGTGATGACAGCCTCAGTAACTTCCTGGCCGAGATACTCTTCCGCAGTCTTCTTCATCTTCTGGAGAATCATTGCAGAGATCTCCTGTGGAGAATAGAGACGTCCGTCGATGTCCACGCGAGGAGTGTCGTTTTCACCCTTGACCACCTTGTATGGCACGCGGGCGATGTCAGCTGACACCTGGCTGTATTTCTCACCCATGAATCTCTTGATCGAGAACACGGTCTTGTGAGGGTTGGTGATAGCCTGACGCTTTGCAGGGTTACCAATCTTTCTCTCACCGCCGTCAGTGAATGCCACCACTGAAGGGGTTGTTCTCTGTCCTTCGTTGTTGATGATGACGGTAGGCTCGTTTCCTTCCATCACTGCCACGCATGAGTTCGTGGTTCCAAGGTCAATTCCAATAATCTTTCCCATAATTTCTATATTTTTAACTTTATTAATTTTTCTTTTTCAGATTCCTCGACAAGCTCGGAATGACAATGCCATTCAAAACCTGCTCGGAATCAGACCGTCGTTTCGGACGACGCCAGGATAATAACGAAAGATGTGCCAAGCCACATTTTGAAAAAAGATATGCCAAAATGGCAGTTTTAGCGTGACAACGTGCCTTGGATAATGACATATTTACTATTTTTGTGACATGATATACAGAGAACTGACACAGCAGGAATTCGAAGACCTCGCTTCAAGAATATTATATGAAGACAATCACCTTCTTGTCGTGAACAAGAAGGTAGGGGAAATCGTTCAGGGGGACAAGACATCCGACGAGCCTCTGACCGAGACATACAAGGCATTCATCGCCCGGAGAGACTCGAAGCCGGGGCAGGTGTTCATGGGACTCCCCCATCGTCTGGACCGCCCGGTGAGCGGAATAACCGTCCTTGCCAAGACATCCAAGGCATTGGAACGCCTCAACGCGATGTTCCGTGATTCCGACGTGCACAAGTTCTACTGGGCACTTGTCTGTGCCGAGCCGAAGCCGTCGGAAGGGCATCTGGAAGACATGCTCTGGAGAAACGAAAAGCAGAACAAGTCTTACGTGTGCTGTCCGGGATCCGCCCGCAAGGATGCCAAGCAGGCTAAGCTGAATTATCGTCAGATAGGAAAGACTGACAGATACTGGCTGGTCGAGGTGGAACTCCTGACGGGCCGTCACCACCAGATCCGCTGCCAGCTTTCAAACCTCGGCTGCCCCATCAAAGGCGACCTGAAATATGGAGCGCCACGCTCCAATCCTGATGGAGGAATCTCTCTCCACGCCCGCCGCATCACATTCGTGCACCCTGTAAAAAAGGAGCCCCTGACAATAGAGGCTCCCGTTCCTGACACCTGGAAAGGTGTCAATATCTAAATCCGCATCAAGCTAGTTCAAACTCAATGTAGAACTCTCTCTCAGCCTTCACTGATCCATCCGCAGATACAATGGTGATACGGATCTTATGCAACTGGCCGTCGAAAAGTTCATCGACATTGGTGAATCTGATCACATATGAGTTCTGCATTGCTCCTGTTACAGGGAGATCGCTGAGTGACACTCCTGAGAAAGATGAGTCGGTAATCAAGATTGTACCACCTGTAGCCGTGGACATTCTTGTAGGATCTTCGTAATATTCAGATTCCGAAACTGGACGAAGATTCGGATCACTTATTACGGAATGAATTGTGCCCTGAGAAGGAGCCCAATGCTCCTCAACATATGTCACAGAATAATCTGTTCCCCCAAACGTATAGTTCGCTTCATCCGTAAAATTCACATACACTATGTTTGCACCTGGTCTGAAAGTAAAGTTTTCGTCAGCGAATCTCAAGGCAGCAACACCTGATTCACTCTGACAAGCACTTCCGTATGATGATGCTTCCATTTGCAAAGCCGAAGCATTATCACCGGCATATCCACGAGTCCTGCTCGTACCGGTATTTCCTCTATCATTCAGATACGAACTCAAGACTTCATAAGATGCAAGATCAACTGCACCATGTATGCATCCATCATATCCGACAATTCCGAACCGGACATCCAGAGACTGATTCAGCACCTGCGCCCAACCCACAATATCCCTTGCAACAGCATCAGCCTCTTCACCCATACTTCCGGAATTATCCACAAGGAAAACGAAATCAGTCTGCACTGTGCCGACATTCTCATCTTCTTCATCCTCAGAAGTGTTGTATACATCGATACCTTTTGGCTTGCCGTCAACCTCCAGCCAGATATTCTGGCCAGGCTCACCTGTACCAAGAAGTGTAAGCCACATATCATCCGGATCTGTAGCATTCTCATCCTTTACTCCTGTCATGGTCATTCGGATGATGACATCACTTCCTTCCACTGTGGCTTGGCACTGAACATTAGGGATGACTGCATTGATCTCGATATTCTCAATTTCAGGATTAGGCTCAGCCTGATCATCACTCGGAATACCGGCAATCGTACCTCCACCGCCACCGGAGCCTACAGACACGCCGGGTCCCGGACGTTCCTCATCAAACTTAAGCTGCTCCTGATCTGCGGTACCGCCTCCGCAGCCATACAGACATGCTGCCGCACCAAACACAGCAAGGGTCTTAAAAAATCTTTTCATAGCCGTTTTATATTAAGATTACTTTTTCGATGAAAATTGCGAACCCTCAAAGATAAAAAGAAAAATCACACATTCGCAACCTTTACGTAAATATTTACGGATCAAAGAGTATACATCTGTGACGGATACTGTCTCGGGAGGCATCTCAGGGAAACTGTTCCCTTTTCGACTCCGATCTCGCTCAGGGCAGCTGCACTGCACTTATATGCAAGGTCGTGGGTGTTGTTGTTTTCGCTCAGATGGCACAGGAAGATGTTCCTGAGCCCGGGATGCCAGAAGCGGCGTATCGCTGAAGCGCACTCGTCGTTTGAAAGATGGCCGCATCCCTGAACGATACGCATCTTCAACTCGTATGTATAAGGGCCGCCCATCAGCATATCCATATCATAATTGGACTCGACAACCACTGTGTCAGCCTTGCGGGCAAACTCCACAGCCTCGTCGGTCATACGCCCCACATCGGTCATTATCACGAACTTATGGTCTTCCACCTCGATCGCATACCCGACTGTCTGGGTGGCATCATGAGGGACCACGAAATACCTTACCTTCATTCCGGCCACCTCATTCCACTCGCCCTCGGCCAGTTCGCGACGGCAAGGCCCGATCGTTGGTGCAGTGAATGTATGACGGGCCAGGGCCTGATGGATTGCCGGAGCAGTATATACCGGCTTGCTCAGTCTCTTGCAGAAAGAACCAAGGTGACGGATATGATCAAGATGGTCGTGAGTGACGAGTACTGCCGAGAAGGAGTCCATATCCATATCATATTCCTGCAGCACCTTCTTCAGGCGACGCAGACTCACACCGGCATCTATAAGTATGCCCCCTTTCTCCGTTCCGAGATAGTAACAGTTTCCGCAGCTTCCGCTGGAAAGGCTCATAAACTTGACCATCAGCAGTTTCCCTCCACATCTTTACGCGAAACCTCAGCAATGGAAGGATCCTCCAACACCTCCGACAGCAGTGCCGCGAGATCGGTTCCCGGCTCATAATACACCGCTGGGAGTCCCGCTGCGACAGCCCCATCCACATTCTTCTGCGAGTCATCGATAAAGAGCATGTCCTCAGCCGGAAGTCCGATTTCCTCCATCACCCTCTGATAGAACTCAGCAGAAGGCTTGAGGGTCTTCATCTCAAAGGAGAGGAAGAGCTTGAGAAACACCTCTTTCAAAGGCGCGCCTGTCTGGTCAAACATCTTTGAAGCAAAAGGAAGGCATATAGAGTTGTTGTTGCTTAGCATATAAAGATCATAGTACTTAGCCATATGCTTGAGCATGACCGCCTTATATGGTTCGATGCCTACAAGTATCCTTGACATGCACAGGTCCACATCCTCCGCGGCAGATCCTGGACGCGAACCTGCAAGAACTATCCTGCGGAACTCGTCCGGCCGGAGACTGCCCTCTTCAAGTTCGCCCCATATGCCCTTCTGATGACAGGCATCGATGAGGTTGTCTATATCTTCAAATCCAAGAACAGTCTTGAAGGCTGTCTTGCATGCTTCAAGATCGAGATCCACAAGGACCCCACCCATATCGAATATTATTGCTTTTCTACTCATCTTCACAGTATTTCTTGATCACCCCGTATGCATCCTGCACGCCCAGTTCTCCCGCACGCGACAGGTCTATACACCCTTTCTCCTTGTCTTTCAAATAGATAAGCACAAGTCCACGATTGAAATAGGCATCTCCCATATAAGGATACAGTTCGATTGCCTTGGAATAGTTCTCGATGGAGCTTATATGCTCGGAAGAGAGGCAGTAAAGATTGCCGAGGTTATAGTATATATATGGTATATCCGGTAATATTTCAGCTGCGGCCTTCATGTCCCTTATTGCGTCGGAATAGTCGTACTGACGGGACACCTGGTCCTTCACGCGGGCCCTTGTGTTGCCTGAGTCGTCCATCGAAAGCACCTGGACATTGCTCTCGATGGAAGAAATGAAGTCAATCATCTCCGCACGCAACGCGCCCCTGTTTATATGATAGAAGGATGAATACAGACTTTCTATCGTTCCTGAGCCCTGAGCCTCCTCGACTGCACGGCCGTAGTAATTCAGAGACGAGTTGAACTGCTTTGAGTTATAGTCATACAAGGCTCTCAGGAAATAATCCTCAGCGGAAGGCTCGTCCCCGGCCCATGCAGCCTTCTCCACAGCATCAAGCACGTCAGCCGCCACTGCCGTGTCATCATTTCTAATGGCCACACCCACTGGCATGGCCCTCTCGAAACGTGCGACTAGGGCATTTTCATAACCTCTGTCCAGAGCATAGCTGGTGTCATCCTTGGTTCCTGTCAGGACAAACCTGTACAAAGGTCTGAGCCTGATGTCTATGTCACGGTGCTGGAGAAGCTCGTCGTTGAAGTCCTTCTTTGCAAATTCTGCATCCAGAGCAAGCAGAGAACTGTATTTCTTCGTCGTGTCGGCAAAAGATGTCTCGTCAGAAGCATTCTTTTCCCTATATTCCTGCACCTTCTTCTGAGCCGTGTCGTAATCCTTCTTCGAGGCCTTGAAATCGCCCATCATATTCTTGACATAGGCTCTGTTCATATATGCCTTGGCAAAGTCCGGGTAGAGTTCGATCGCCCTGTCATAATCCTCCAGGGCATCCTGATACATTCCCATCTCGATGAAGATGGAAGCCCTGTTGAAATACGCAAGAACATTCTCAGGATTGATGTTCAGCACACGGTCCATATCGGAAAGGGCATCCTCATAGGCACCCAGCTGTGCGCTTATCAGACCTCTGTTGTAGAGGGTCAGGGCATTGCCCGGCTCATCCTTCAGCACACGGTTCAGGTCCGCCATCGCCTCGTGGTACTTTTCCTGTTCATAGTACATTATGGCCCTGTTGAAATATGCGAAGGTGTTGGTCGTGTCAAGTTCTATGGCCTTGTCCATGTCGGCTATCGCCAGATCATAGTTCTTCTGAGATGCATACAGACGGCCTCGGCGGACATAGCCCTCAGGGTCGAAGCGGTCGAGCTTTATGGCCTTGTTGTAGTCATTGACCGCCTTCAGGGTGTCGCCCAGGAAAAGGTAGCTGGCACCTCTGTTCAGATATGCAGAGGGGTCCTTGGGTGCCTTTCGGATATATCTGTCAAAGTCCTTCACCGCCTTCTCGAACTGCTGCGAGAGGAAATATGTCACTCCCCTGCTGAAATACAGTCCTTCCGATCCAGGACGCAGGTCTATCGCCGTCTGAAGATCGGCCAGAGCAGCATCATAGTTTCCGAAACGGCTTTCAGTGATGCCACGATAGTGGTATCCGGAAGTGAATACCGGATTCAAGCGCACTGACCTGTCGAAGTCCCGTTTGGCTCCACGAAGGTCTCCAAGATTGTATTTGGCAATTCCGCGGAAGAAGAAGGTCCAGTAGTCGGATGTATCAAGCTGGGAGAGGATGTTGAAGTTTTCAATCGCAAGGGAATATTTCCCGTCAGCCAGGGCATGGCGTCCGCGCATGAAGAAGACGTCCTTGTCATATTGGGCATACGATATCTGAACTCCTGCCATAACCAGGAGCAGGATGACCATAATATGTCTCATAAACCTGCGCATCGACAAAAATATTTCCTTATGCTGCTTATTTTTCCTAATTTTGGCGGCCCGAATTCGGGCACGCACAAAAAGCCAACTTACAAAGATAATCATTTCCCGCGCGTATGCAGACAAAAATGTTCAAAAATTCCATCAGACCTGTCATAGCAATGCTTTTGGCAGTGTTTTTCTGCATGAGCGGACGCGCGCAGGGAAGTTCGGGCCTCAGTTCCTCCGCAGCAAGGAACCTGGTCTGGGAGAAGAAACTTTACAGACATGTGGAATTCCTTTCCGACACCCTGTGCCAGGGACGCGGGACTGGAACGCGAGGAAGCATCGAGGCTGCGTTCTGGATCGAAAGAGAATTCAGAGACGCCGGTCTGATGAAGTTCGACAGCACGTTCACCAAAAGGATATATGCCGGCCAGGGGCTGCTCGGACGCAACATCATAGGTTTTCTTTCCGGATCGCTGAAGTCGCCGAAGGACAGGTATGTGATTGTCGCGACTCATTTTGACCATATAGGCCAGCTCAACAGGACAACCTATCCTGGAGCTGATGCAAATGCATCAGGCATTGTAGCTATGACCAGTCTTGCAGAGATGTTCTCGATGATGAGGACGCTTGGAAAAGGATATGACGGGAACATCATATTCGTTGCATTCGACGCCAAGGAAATGAGCATGGCAGGCTCATCCGACTTCTGGCGCATGCTCAAGGATGGTGAACTTTCCGACCCTGTCACGGGGAAGGTCATAACACCGGAAAAGATAAGCGTAATGGTCAACATCGACCAGATCGGAAGCAGCATGTCACCGCTTCACAAAGACAGGCCGGACTATATGATAATGCTCGGCAAACACTCTCTGAAACCTGTCCAGAGGGAGATACTCGACTACTGCAACCGTAGCACCGGACTCCATATGGACCTGGACTACACATATTACGGAAGCAAGAACTTCACTGACATATTCTACCGCCTGTCAGACCAGCGAATCTTCATTGACAACGGCATTCCGGCAGTCCTGTTCACATCCGGAATCACTATGAACACCAACAGGACCAGGGACACCGCCGACACTCTTGACTATGAAGTGTTCAAAAAGAGGATATATCTTATATTCGAGTGGCTCGAAAAGATGCTTTAATCAGGATTTTTTCCTATTTTTGTGGGTTGTGCGCACCCGCGCACGACGGACAGCTTTCAACTGGCAGAGCAAATGATAAGAGTCGCATTCATACATAATAACTTTCCGGCTGGCGGTGCCGAGCGAATCACCATGGATATCGCCGCTTACCTCAGCACTCAGGAAGGCAGGTATGAATCATACGTCTATGCATCCCGAATCGCTTCCGACAAACTTCCTGAAGACACAGGAAGCACGCTCACAGTCAGAAAGATACCGACAGACAAGATCCCGTTCAGAAAGGCTGCCGCCATCAGGAAGCTGATACAGGAAGACAGGATAGACATCCTCGTGCAGGTCGTCAAAAGGGTGAAGGGAATCGGACAGATAAGAAGACGGACCGGATGCAAGGTGGTGTTTGCCAACCACGGAGTCCCTTTCTGGGAGGAGCATGCCATCATACACCGCAGGCGGAACAATCCGGCCAAAAAGATATTCTGGAAGCTTCTGGGAAAGAAGATATACCTCGATATGGGAAGGGCCCGCAAGCTTGCCGTGAGGAGAAGCCTCAGGAACTATCAGGACTGCGATGCATACACCGTTCTGTGCGAGTCATACAAAAGGCAGATATGCCGTGAACTCGGAATCAAACCGGACGCCTCTCGTGTCGTAAGCATATACAATCCGGAAAGGAGTCTCCCTGAGGTGAACTACGACAAGAAGAACATCGTGCTTTTCTGCGGAAGGCTGAACGCACAGAAGCGGGTATCAAGGCTCTTGAGGATATGGGCCAAGGTGCAGGACGAACTGCCTCACTGGCACCTGAAGATAGTCGGAGACGGTCCGGACAGGCCCATGGCAGAATCCATGATCAGGGAACTGGGGCTGCAGAGGGTAAGTCTTGAAGGATGGCGGAGCGACACGGCAGCATACTACCAAGAAGCATCAGTCCTGTGCCTGGTCTCGCAGTATGAAGGCTGGCCTCTTGCCCTGACTGAAGCCCAGGCCAACGGGGTGATTCCCATTGCGTTCGACTGCTGTGACGGTGTGAGGGAGATTCTGTCTCCGGAGGGCGTGCACGGATTCACAGTAGAGCCGTTCAACGAAGACGCTTTCGCCCGGACGCTGGTCAGGGTGGCCGGAATGAGTGAAGAAGACAAAACGGAAATAAGGAAAAACATTGTCAGGAGGATAAGGAACTTCTCGCCAGAAAACACGGCAAGAGAGTGGGCCCGGCTTTTTGACAGACTATATAATGAGAAAAGATGAAGCAATTCTGGAAGGTACTGAAGCGGTTCGCCGCCCCATATAAGAGATTTCTTGCAGGTTCGGTGATACTCAACCTGCTTTCGGCCATATTCAACATATTTTCGTTCGCCCTGCTGATCCCCATCCTGAACATTCTGTTCAAGATGGATACGACGGTCTATGAGTTCATGCCATGGGACGGGACTCCGAGCAAGGAGCAGCTGATGAACAACATGTATTTCTATGTCAGCCAGCTGATCGAGAAGTGGGGAGGCTCCACCACCCTGCTGATTCTTGGCTGCGTCTTCGGAGGAGTCACCCTGCTCAAGACATCCTGCTACTTTGCCTCATCAGCAGTCATGGTACCTCTCAGGACGGGCATTGTGCGCGACATAAGGACTATGGTCTATAACAAGCTCCTCAGCCTTCCTATGGGTTTCTTCAACAAGGAGAAGAAGGGTGACATCATAGCAAGGATGAGCGGAGACGTGAACGAGATCGAGAACTCCATCATCAGTTCTCTGGATATGCTGATAAAGAACCCTATCCTTATAATCTGCTATTTCTCCGCCCTCATTTTCCTCAGCTGGGAACTCACCCTGTTCACCCTGACCGTGGTTCCTCTGATGGCATGGGGGATGAGCGCAATCGGAAAGAAACTCAAGAGGCGTTCGCTCGAGGCACAGGAGAAATGGAGCGAGACCATGGCCCAGCTTGATGAAACCCTCGGAGGTCTGCGGGTGATCAAGGCGTTCATCGCAGAAGACAAGATGAAGTCCCGCTTTACCCAGACCGCTGACGACTATCGCAGGGCTTCGGCCAAAGTCGCTGTACGCCAGGCTTCCGCCCATCCTGTCAGCGAATTCCTGGGATCCGTGATGATCATGATTGTCCTTTGGTTCGGCGGCACCCTGATCCTGAGCGAAAAGGCGCCTATCGATGCCTCGACCTTCATCTACTACATGACGATCCTTTACAGCGTACTTACGCCGTTGAAGGAGTTCTCCCGTGCAAGCTACAACATCCCTAAGGGACTTGCATCAATGGAAAGGGTGGACAAGATCATGAACGCAGTCAATGACATCACCGAGCCTTCAGTTCCTGCTCCTATGAAGGGGTTCAACGAAGAAATAAGGTTCAAGGGAGTTACATTCAGTTACGAAGAAGGAAAGGAAGTTCTCCGCGACATCGACCTGACTGTTCCGAAAGGCAAGACGGTGGCACTGGTCGGACAGTCCGGATCCGGAAAATCGACTCTTGTGGACCTCATTCCGAGATATTACGATGTCGATAAGGGATCCATCACCCTGGACGGCACCGACATCAGGGATTTCCGAGTAAAGGACCTGCGCAGCCTGATAGGCAACGTCAATCAGGAAGCCATCCTGTTCAACGACACCATATTCAACAACATAGCCTTCGGCGTGGAAGGTGCGACCATGGAGCAGGTTGTGGCTGCGGCGAAGATCGCCAACGCCCACGACTTCATCATGGAGAAGGAAGAGGGCTATCAGACAAACATCGGAGACCGCGGAGGAAAGCTCTCCGGAGGCCAGAGACAGCGCATCAGCATTGCAAGAGCCATCCTCAAGAACCCTCCTGTACTGATTCTTGACGAGGCCACATCTGCTCTCGACACGGAATCGGAAAAGATTGTCCAGGAAGCACTTGACAGGCTCACCTCGACCCGAACCACCATTGCGATCGCCCACCGTCTGTCCACAATCAGGAACGCGGACGAGATCTGCGTGATGCATGAGGGCAGGATTGTCGAGAGAGGACGCCACGAGGAACTCCTTGCCAAGGACGGATACTACAGGAAGCTCAACGACATGCAGGCACTTTAAGGTATGGACAGAAAGTTCAGGAAGATATCGACGGTCTTGTTCTGCAGCTATATTGTTGCAGTCGTGCTTTTGTGCGTGATCCGCACGGACAGCCTGCCTGAGCTTCCTAAATCTTTCCTGGGCATTCCGTTGGACAAGATCATGCATTTTGTCATGTTCCTTCCTTTCCCTGTTCTGGGCTACACCACATTCTACCCTACTGAGCAAGGTAACTGGCGAAAATTTGCCGTACTCGGCATCATGTGCGTGCTGGGTTTCGCCTTTGCCAATTCCACAGAAAGGCTACAGGCGCTCACCAGTTACAGGGCATGCGAAACAGCCGACCTTATCGCAGATGCCATCGGAATCTGCACCGGAGCTCTTGCTGTCGCCATTCATATCATCGTGACTCACAAATGAAAAGGATATACATATATATACTGGCTTATCTTCTGAGCGCCGCCTCGACGTACGCCCAAAGCGAGATTGTGACGGATTTCAAGCCTGCCTGCGACTCACTTGCAGTGCTGTTGCAGGAAAGGACCTCCGTGCATGGAACACTCGAACTCAAGACTGTCATGCGCAGAGGCTCGTCACTCGACTTCTATTTCACTGAAAGCCTGGGAGACTTCCCATGGAAATCAGGCGACCCGAGGTGGTTCAAGAAAGCTCTTGGCGGACTTTTCCCTGATAAATACAGCCGTTACAAGGTCGGAGAAATATATAGCAGGCGAGTCGATCTGGACAATCTTGTGACATCACGCGTCAGCATGGACGGAAGGCCTTCTGATTTCAGGCATCGTCTCAAGAAGCCTCAGAGCAGCCCATCCATTGTCACGGCCCTCGATGCGAAGAATTACAGCAAAGGACTGGACAACAGACATATAGCCCTGTGGCAGAGTCATGGCAGGTACTTCGAGTCCGGAGCAGAACAGTGGATATGGCAGAGACCTTGCCTGTTTCAGACATGCGAGGACATGTTCACCCAGAGTTTCGTACTTCCGTTCCTTGTGCCGATGCTGGAGAATGCAGGGGCGTATGTGATGCTGCCGCGCGAGAGGGACACGCAGGTCAATGAGGTCGTAGTGGACAACGACAGCACATGGGTAGTCGCACCGGTCATTGATGTAGCTGGATGGGAAGGTGCCGTGCGCGGAACCGGCATATACAGCGAAAAGGGATCATGGAAGAATGCGGGAACTGGCTTTGCTGATCCAAAGGAGACTTATTCTGATCTTGACAATCCTTTCACAATGGGAACCGTCCGCTCCATCGAATGCATCCCTTACGGAAAGAAGGCCGGACATGCCTCTGCACGATGGACGCCTCAGATTCCATCCAGAGGAAGATATGCCGTATATGTATCATATAAGAGTCTTCCAAACAGCTGCACATCAGCATGTTACTCTGTGCACCATCTCGGAGGCGTCAGCACCTTTGCCGTCAATCAGAAGATGGGCGGGGGGACATGGATATACCTGGGAACCTTCGAATTCGCAGAAGGGTCGCAGGGATATGTGACACTGGACAACAGGACTCCGGAAGGATGGAGACATGCTCCGGGAAGCGTCGTCACTGCCGATGCAGTGAGGTTCGGAGGAGGAATGGGCAACATGGCTCGTGGCGAGGTGCGGGACAGTGCCGGAGTGGTGATCGCAGAACCTTATGTATCAGGACTTCCACGTTCAGCCGAGGCGGCAAGATACTGGCTCCAGTGGGCCGGTGCGGACACTACGATATGGCATCAGAACGAAGGCAGGAGCGACTACAGGGACGATTTCATGTCACGAGGAGACTGGGTGGCATGGATGAGCAAGGGATCGCGTGTCAACCCTTCCAGGGAAGGAGGAATGGGGATTCCGTTCGACCTCTCGTTCGGCTTCCACTCCGATGCGGGCGTGACCCCGAACGATTCACTGATAGGCACGCTTGCCATATACACACTCAAGTCGGAGCATAAGCAGAAGCTTCCTTCAGGAGAAGACAGGATGACAAGCCGTGAATTTGCCTCGCTTGTCCAGGACCAGATCGTCCAGGACCTGCGCAGCAGCTATGACACTCTGTGGTCACAAAGGTCCATCTGGGACAGAGGATACCGCGAATCAAGGACTCCTTCATGCCCGTCGATGCTGCTGGAACTCCTTTCACATCAGAACTTTGCGGACATGAAATACGGTCTGGATCCCTCGTTCAGATTCGCCGTAAGCCGTGCAATATATAAAGGAATGCTCAAATACATGGGCAACCGTTACGGGTACGAATATACAGTGCAGCCGCTTCCGGTCGGTTCGATGTCCGTCGCATTTCATAGCAACGGAAGCAGCAAGGTTGTCATAAGCTGGAAGCCTGTCGAAGATCCTTCCGAGCCTACTGCAGATGCCGAAGGCTATATGCTCTATACCAGAACTGACGACGGCGGCTTTGATTGCGGGCGCGACTTGAAGGGAGCCGTAAAGCATGCGGACGGAAGGCTTTATCATGAAGTGGATATCAAGCCGGGACACATATACAGTTTCAGGATCGCGGCATACAACGACGGAGGAATCGGTTTCCCTTCAGAGACCGTCAGCATAGGCATACCTGCCGGTGCTTCACTCAAAGAGACTGTACTGGTAGTCAACAACTTCGACAGAGTCAGCGCACCGGTTTTCTTCGACACTCCGACATACGCCGGCTTTGACAACTCCCGTGACAGCGGAGTCCCATACTGCAGCGACATTGCATATATAGGTCAGATGCACGAATTCAGACGCGACAGGGAGTGGGTCAGCAACGACAACTCCGGATTCGGAGCCTCATACCGGGACCATGCAGGCAAGACCGTGGCAGGAAACACATTCGACTATGCATACGTGCACGGCAAGGCCCTGATGAAAGCCGGACATCCTTTCTTTTCATGCAGCAATGAAGCCTTCTGCTCTGACAGCAGCCTCAGATCATCTGCATGGGCGGCGGACCTTATATGCGGAAAGCAGGTCACCACATCGGTCGGCAGCGGTATGCAGCAGAAATACGCCGTGTTCTCCCCTGCCATGCAGCAGGCGCTTTCCGACTTTGCTTCTGACGGAGGAAATATCCTTGTCAGCGGCTCATACATAGGCACAGACCTCTCCGACAGCATATTCCCGGTTCAGAAAGACAGCCTGCTTGCAATTCAGTCCGTGAAGTTTGCAGCAGATGTCCTCGGTTACAGATGGAGAGCCGGACAGGCAAGCAGAAGGGCTGAAGTCAAGGCTGTACGCAACTCCTATGCGGACTTCGGAGAGCTTTCGGGAGCCGGATTCCACAATCAGATCAATCCGGAATGCTACTGCGTGGAATCCCCTGACGGCCTGACACCTTCAAGTTCAGCAGGACAGGCACTTTTGAGATACACCGACACAGGAATAACTGCGGGAGTCGGATTCCAGGGCAAGTCCCATAAGGCGGCATGCTTCGGATTCCCGATCGAGACTCTGCGCGACGAGAATGATATAGACAGCATAATCAGAATAACCCTAGAATTTTTCAAGAAATGACCGCACGTGAAGCCGAGATCATCGAACTGATCAGAAAAGAAGTTAAGCCGGCTCTTGGTTGTACAGAGCCCATTGCTGTGGCGCTTGCTGTTGCCAAGGCTATGGAAATCGCCGGGCAGCATTGCCACCCTTCAGATACTGACTGGAGAGTCAAGGAAGGATATTCGCTGCTGATAGAGGTCAGCGGCAACATCCTGAAGAACGGCATGGGAGTGGGAATCCCGGGCACCGGAATGGTGGGTCTGCATATAGCTGCGGCCCTGGGTGCCGTCTGCGGAAAGTCCTGCTACGGCCTGGAAGTTCTTCACGACCTTGACGCGGCTTCAATTGCCAGGGCAAAGGAGATGGTGGAAACGGAGCTCGTCACAGTCGGGCTTGCAGAGACCGACCACAAGCTTTATGTCAAGGCAAATGTGAATATTGAAGGTCAGCATTGTGCATCTGTTGTCATTCAGGACAACCACGACAGCATAGTGGAGACAACATTCGACGGCGAGATCCTTTTCAGTGCCTCGGACTGCACGGAGTCAGCTGAAACCGAACAGAAGACAACTCTCGACTACAATCTTTCGGTCAGGGAGATATTCGATTTCGCACGTACTGTTGCATATGACGACATAGCCTTCATCCTTGAATCACGCACCCTGAATCTGGCGCTTGCAGAAGAGGGCATGAAGGGGCACTATGGTCTGCGCGTCGGCCACTCCATCAGTCTGGAATGCAACAGAGAGGTGTTCGGCGGGGACTTTCTGAGTTATGCCATGTCTCTGACAGCAGCTGCCTCTGACGCCAGAATGGCAGGATGCACCCTGGCTGCGATGAGCAACTCCGGCAGCGGGAACCAGGGCATCACAGTGACCATGCCGGTGATCGCCTATTCATTGAGGTACGGAACATCTGACGAGCAGCTCGCCCGCGCACTGGTGCTGAGCCATCTTGTCGCGATCCACATCAAGGGATACCTGGGCAAACTGTCTGCTCTGTGCGGCTGCGTCATAGCATCGACCGGGTCAGCCTGCGGACTTGTGTACCTTCGTGGAGGAGACTATGAGCAGATCTGCGCAGCCATAAAGAACATGATCGGAAACATCACCGGGATGGTGTGCGACGGAGCCAAGGTAGGCTGTGCGATGAAAGTAGCCTCAGGAGTCTCCAGTGCCCTCCAGTCAGCAGTCCTGGCCCGTGAAGGAATCTGCATCTCCGAGCACGACGGCATAATCGAAAAAGACATAGAAAAGACCATCCGGAACCTCGGCCGCATCGGCTCCGTAGGCATGCAGAACACCGACAACATGATTCTGGACATCATGGTTTGCAAATAATGCCGGACAACAACTACAAGAAATCGGGTGCTACATGAAAACGGTGATATCGTGTAGCACCCGTATGATTTTCTGAATTTTTGATAACGATTTTGAGGCGGATGGTACACGAAAAAGGGGAAATCATGTACAACCCGATGATCTTGACCCTGATTTAAAGAAGATCGAACGGATTGTGCATGCATCCATCATGCCTCAGCCAACCCGTCACTTAGAGCAGGATGCCTTCTATGACCTATATGGCATCATTGACTGAGTAACCTGATGATCAGTTACCCCTTTACTCTGCCTCTAATTCATCATATGCTCCCAGGGGGATATTGACCAAAGTAACCGGTTGCGCAGTTGCGAAAAATATATCTCGGCTAACTTTCTAAAAAAAATAATCAGGTGCTATTTGGGAGATAGACACCTGATATTTGAATTTGGGAATGAACCATCCCGTATTACGCACTTAAACCTTCCAGACCTTGAGGTACTGCTGGAGGGCCCACATTTCGTCGCGGTATCTGGCGGCGGCCATGAAGTCGAGGTCGGCTGCGGCCTTCTGCATGTTGCGCTTTGCCTGCTCGACAGCCTTCTCCACCTGCGGTCTTGACATTGACCTGATCACAGGATCCTGGAGGACGGCTGCGAGGTCTGCCTGAACATATCCGTCCACATACGCTGAATTGGTCTCGCGCTTGGAGTCGTGGCCCAGACCGACGCTGACCGATCCCCTTCCGAGGTCTGTAGGGTCAGGGATATATGTAGGATCGTCGTATGAATTCGCTGCACTCACCTTTCCTGTGACGCTGTTGTCCAGACGCGGATTGCGCAGGGCGTTCGGCTTGACCGCCACCTGGGTAGGAGTGATTCCGTTGAGCTTGTTATATTCCATCTGCTTGGTGCGGCGACGGTCTGTCTCATAGATGGTCTGCTGCATGGAATCCGTGATCGTGTCCGCATACATTATCACCAGACCGTTCACATTTCTGGCAGCACGTCCTGCAGTCTGCGTCAGAGCGCGTCCGCTTCGCAGGAAACCTTCCTTGTCGGCATCCAGGATCGCCACCAGAGAGACAGTCGGGATATCGAGTCCCTCACGCAGGAGGTTGACTCCCACCAGCACGTCGAAAAGTCCGTTCTTGAAATCCTCGATGATCTCCACCCGTTCTAGAGTGTCCACATCAGAATGGATATAACGGCAGCGCACACCCACATTCGTGAAATACTTCTCCAGTTCCTCCGCCATCCTCTTGGTCAGTGTGGTCACCAGCACCCTCTCGTCAAGTTCCGCACGCCTTCGTATCTCCTCCAGAAGATCATCCACCTGATTCTTGGTCGGACGCACCTCAATAGGAGGATCCAGAAGTCCTGTCGGGCGCACAACCTGCTCGACCACAAGGCCTTCCGACCTCTGCAGTTCATAGTCTGCCGGAGTCGCGCTGACGAACACCTTCTGCCCGGTTATCGCCTCGAACTCCTCGAACTTGAGCGGCCTGTTGTCCGCAGCAGCCGGGAGACGGAAGCCATAGTCCACAAGGACCGACTTTCTCGAATGGTCACCGCCGTACATGGCCCTGATCTGAGGCAGGGTCACATGACTCTCATCAATGAAGGTTATGAAATCCTTAGGGAAATAGTCTATCAGACAGAACGGACGCATCCCCTCGTCGCGGCCGTCGAAATATCTCGAATAATTCTCTATGCCGGGGCAGTATCCCATCTCCTTGATGAACTCCAGGTCATATTCCACCCTCTGCTTGAGACGCTTGGCCTCCAGATGCTTGCCGATCTCATTGAAGTACTCGCACTGGGCCATCATATCGTCCTGGATCTGGCTGATGGCCTTCGTGCTCCGCTCCTTGGTGGTCACGAAGTTGCCGGCAGGATATATGGAAATTTCGTCAATCTCTTCCAGAAAGGCACCGGTCATAGGGTCGATTATGGAAATCTGCTCCACATCGTCGCCGAAGAACTCTATGCGCACGGCGTTCTCGCCATAGCCTATGCAGATGTCCACGGTGTCGCCCCTGACACGGAATGTTCCTCGCTTGAAATCAGTCTCAGTGCGTGAGTACAGCGCATCCACAAGCTGGTACAGCAGGCGCGTCATACTCCTCTGCTCTCCCCTCTTCACGTGCACGGTCTGCGCATGGAAATCCGCAGGATTGCCAATACCATAAAGGCATGACACACTGGATATTACGATAACATCCCTCCTGCCGGAAAGCAGCGCAGAGGCGGCACTGAGCCTCAGTTTCTCGATCTCGTCGTTGATGCTCAGGTCCTTTTCTATATATGTATCCGTCACAGGGATATAGGCCTCAGGCTGATAGTAGTCGTAATATGAAACGAAATATTCCACGGCGTTGTTCGGAAAGAACGACTTGAACTCGCCGTAGAGCTGTGCTGCGAGGGTCTTGTTGTGGCTGAGGATAAGGGCAGGACGCTGAAGTTTCTCGATGACGTTAGCCATGGTGAACGTCTTGCCGGAGCCGGTCACTCCGAGAAGAGTCACGGCATCCACGCCACTGTTCAAGGCTTCGCATATTCCCTTTATCGCCGAAGGCTGGTCGCCGGACGGCTTATATTCCGAGTCTATCCTGAATTTCATACTACAAAGTTACAGTATTTTTATTATCTTTGCGTGATTTTGAAAACAACGTTTTATAAAACAATAGTACTATTATGGTTTATTCACACGAAGTGCAGCAGATGTGCTGCGTAAAGAAGGGACCTAACCACGGTCCGGCTCCAATTCCTGAAGAAGGAAAGTGGGTAAAATCAAAGCAGATCACTGATATCTCAGGCCTTACTCACGGTATCGGCTGGTGTGCTCCTCAGCAGGGTGCATGCAAGCTTACCCTCAACGTTAAGGAAGGTATCATCCAGGAGGCTCTCGTGGAGACTATCGGCTGCTCAGGTATGACTCACTCAGCTGCAATGGCATCTGAGATCCTTCCTGGCAAGACTCTCCTTGAGGCTCTCAACACTGACCTCGTTTGCGACGCTATCAACACAGCTATGCGCGAGCTCTTCCTCCAGATCGTTTACGGACGTACCCAGTCAGCTTTCTCTGAGGGTGGTCTTATGATCGGTGCAGGTCTTGAGGACCTCGGAAAGGGACTCCGTTCACAGGTTGGTACACTCTACGGTACTCTCGCAAAGGGTCCTCGTTACCTCGAGATGGCAGAGGGTTACATCAAGACTCTCGCACTCGACAAGAACGACGAGATCTGCGGCTACCAGTTCGTCCACCTCGGACGCTTCATGGACCTCATCAAGAAGGGCGTTGACGCTAACGAGGCTCTCAAGCAGGTAACAGGAACTTATGGCCGTTTCTCTGAGGAGGCCGGTGCAGTTAAATACATTGACCCACGTCACGAATAATAAGGAGGAAAGACTATGATTAGAGAAGTAAAATTCGAAAGCCAGGATCGCCGTATGGCTCAGATCCTCGCAGTGCTCAACGAGAACGGTATCGCTTCTGTAGAAGAGGCAAACGCAATCTGCGACCAGTATGGTCTCGACCCTTATATGACATGTGAGGAGACTCAGCCGATCTGCTTCGAGAACGCAAAGTGGGCTTATGTAGTGGGATGTGCAATCGCTCTCAAGAAGGGTTGCAAGAACGCAGCTGAGGCAGCTGAGGCCATCGGTCTCGGTCTCCAGGCATTCTGTATCCCTGGTTCGGTTGCTGACGACCGTAAGGTTGGTCTCGGCCACGGTAACCTCGCAGCAATGCTCCTCCGCGAGGAGACAAAGTGCTTCGCATTCCTCGCAGGTCACGAGTCATTCGCAGCAGCTGAGGGTGCAATCAAGATCGCAGCAAAGGCTGACAAGGTCCGCAAGGAGCCTCTCCGCGTGATCCTCAACGGTCTCGGCAAGGACGCAGCTCAGATCATCGCCCGCATCAACGGCTTCACATACGTACAGACTGAGTTCGACTACTTCACAGGTGAGCTCAAGGAAGTACGCCGCATCCCTTACAGCGACGGTCCGCGCGCAAAGGTCAACTGCTACGGTGCAGACGACGTACGCGAGGGTGTAGCAATCATGTGGCACGAGGGTGTTGACGTATCAATCACTGGTAACTCAACCAACCCTACACGTTTCCAGCACCCTACAGCTGGTACTTACAAGAAGGAGCGCGTGCTCGCAGGCAAGCCATACTTCTCAGTAGCATCAGGTGGTGGTACAGGCCGTACACTTCACCCAGACAACATGGCTGCCGGTCCTGCTTCATACGGTATGACAGACACCATGGGCCGTATGCACTCTGACGCACAGTTCGCAGGTTCTTCATCAGTTCCAGCACACGTTGAGATGATGGGATTCCTCGGCATCGGTAACAACCCTATGGTAGGTTGCACTGTTGCTTGCGCTGTTGACGTTGCTACTGCGCTTAATAAGTAATCTGACTTACTTTATAATAGATAAACTCCTGTAGTCTAAATGATTACGGGAGTTTTTCTTTTGTGGTAGATTGAGGATTGCTGAGGTCTCTGACACTTGTTTCCGCTATCTTTTATGGGTTGCTATAGACAATGGAAGTGAGGTCAGAGAGTGCAGAAATCTGAATTATGCAGTAGTGTTCTTTATCTGAGAAAAGCATCTGTGACAGGATGAGAATTGGCTGAAAATGGCAGTTTTCCAGAGGACATCATGCTGCCACTTTCGCATTTTTCAAAAAGTGGCAGCAAAAAGTGTCCTAAATCGCTGGTTTATTGAGAATTACGCTCCGCAAACTTTATTTTTATGGAGAAACATTGCAGTACAATCAGCTTTTGGTTGAAGAACAGAACAGACAAAAACGGGAAGTCTCCTATCACTATGATCATTGGTGCAAATGGAGAAAGAGCAGAATTTCAGACAGGTAGAAAGATTGAACCTGAGAATTGGGATAATGGCAAGCAACAGGCAAAGGGCAAGACATCAGAAGCCAAGCTCCTCAACGCTTACCTGAACCAACTGAGGAACAAGGTCTATCTGAAAGAAATTGAACTGATGCAAAGGGGCTTCCTCATTACTGCGAAACTTCTGCGTGATGCAGTAACGGATAAGGTTGAAGCCCTTAACGAAAAGACCTTGTTCCAAGTCTTCACGGAGCATAACGAGGAACAGAGAAAGCTGGTAGGTAAAGGACTATCAAAGGCAACCTATTGGGTGTCTGAATACACCTACAGATTATTAAAGGAGTACGTGGAGCAGAAATACAAGCGATCAGACCTGTTCCTGCGTGAACTCAACATAGGGTTCATTCAGTCCTTTCACACCTTTCTGTTAACAGACAGAGGAATGTCGCAGAACTCCTCTACCAAGCATTTGAAACTGTTGAAGAAGATTATCAATATAGCTATAGCGAACTCCTATATGACATTCAATCCGTTTCTTACATATAAGGTAGAGCGTGAACCTGTGGAGATAGATTTTCTTGATGATGAAGAACTCCGCAAGATCATCAACTTTGACACCCCTCTGCCAAGACTGGAGCGGGCTAAAGACATGTTCTTGTTCGGATGTTTCACAGGCTTATCATATATTGACATCAAGACATTGGCTCCTGAACATTTTGAAAAGGATGGTGCAGGGCGAATATGGATCAAGAAACGCAGAGTAAAGACAGGCGTACTGTCAAGGATTCCGCTACTCCCTGTTGCGAAACTGATATTGGAGAAATACAAAGGAGGTGACAAGCTCCTGCCAATCCAAGACCCAGCAGACATCAATAAATATCTGAAAGACATTGCCATACTCTGCAAGATCAACAAGCGGATTACATTCCATACAAGCCGCCACACCTTTGCCTCTACAGTGACATTAGCTAACAACATATCGCTGGAAGTGGTCTCAAAGATGATGGGGCATACCAATACACGAATGACCACGCATTACGCGAAATTGGTTGACAAGTGCATTGCTGAGCAGATGGATAAACTTACTGATACGTTCTCTATGGCATGACAGTTTATAATTTCCACTCCACTTGTTCGCTGACAGGTGGAGTTTTTTCGTACCTTTGAGAAAATTACAGAATCATGAGGAAACAGATTACATGGGAGGAAGCCAATTTATTTGATTACATCAATGAGATAGAATACATATACGTTCCTGATATTGATGATTACCAATATCTAGCTAATGTCAGCAAAGGTGGTCAGACCTCCGAAAATGCAAGAAAGATAGAAACTCCTGTCTTTGGCTACAGTGAGATAGTTGCCATATTCAAGAACAGATACAATGAGGGTAAACTGTTGAAGCAAACTCTTTATAAAGATTATTTGAAGACAGTAGGGCACTTGTTGAAAGATCTTGACTTGGATGCTGAAAAATTCTGGTGTCTGTTCCTATTTGCTCTTGATTACTGCAACAGCCTATTCTATGAAGGACTGACCATAAAGGCTACCCCAATGGAACAGTTACAGGCTTTAGCGAATATGATAGCTAATGCAGATGAACCTATGCTTCTGAATCTAAAGGTAGGTAAGAAGAAAATGAGCGTGGAATCTCCTGTTGTTTTACAGTTCGTGGCAGATGCAATCAAGAATCAGTTGGAAACAGCTGATCTCAAACCATTATATATAAGGGAACAGGAGGAAGAAGCAAGGCAGATAGCAGATTCTCCAATCATCGTTTACTTCGCGAAAATTCTTCTCAGTTTCTTCGATACGCAAGACCATATAAAACAGAAACGAAAGAAAGGCGCGAATTTCTCCACAAAAGAAATGGACTTAGTAGGTAAGTTGGTCTATTTCTCAGGTCTTGCCACTAACAAGAGTTGGATTGATGTAGAGAACGAAACTCTGAAAGCGTTTCTCAAACAATACAAAGATTATCAATATCCAAACAACATAAGCAGTGTTTATCCGGAATTTGTAGTCTATTAAACTACAGCACTTTACAACGAATCCGTTATTCATTTTTCCGCAAGGGGAATAGAATAGCGGATTTTTTTATTCCCGAGAGTGGGTCACTATTATCACTATACTTGCACCGTCAAACGATGTGAGATAGATGAGCGTTGGGGGAATAGAAAACGGCAAAATTTTATTCCCAAGAGACAGGCGAAAAGCGACATATATTTGCATCGTCAAACGGTAAGAGTTCTTTGAAAGTCAGACAGGAAAACGGATTGCTTCCGCTACTATGAAGATTCCTCCGAAGAACAGTAAGGGGAATAGAAATCCGCAAAAATTCATTCCTGACAGAACGGTCAAATCTGACTTACCTTTGCATCGTCAATCAGAAACAAGGGCGCCCGTTGAAGATTGAGACAGAACAATTATTTAACCTTTAAAACCTAATGCTGTACAGGTCAAGCGTAAAATATTATGAATAATACAATGTCAAACAATACAGTAACTAATGCAGTTGTAGTTAATAACACTAATAACGAGAATATGGTAAATAACAATTCAGAGGTGGCGACCCCAAACGCAGAAGAAACTCCGTTCAGAACAGTTAAGGCTCAGATACAGGGCGAGGTGCAGGACATTATACTTGCACGCCACAAATACAGCATGGAGGGGCTTAAGGCTTCCCAGCAGAAGCAGTTGGAACTCATTGATAAATCCAAGATGCTGGGAGTAATCTTCCACCTCGCAACAGCAGAGGTGTTCTATGAAGCAGGAATTGCGCTTCGTGATCTTGATAATAACGAGATTCCAGCTGGTACAGAAAATGTGTTTGTTCCTGTTGAGACAGCTGATACATTCTATCGTTTTACAATCGATGATGTTTTGGAGAATGTTGAAGTTCATACTTTCGCTAATGTGCAGGAGTTTGCGGAGGTAACAGGTACAACTACACTGTTCAGCAGAGGACTTACCTCTAAGGAGAAGATTGGTGTAGCGGCACTTGCTACAAACGATGAAGTTTGTAATGCGATTTTTGACCTCGCACTTGAGGGCAACATGCCAGCGAGCACAGCACAACTTTATTTGGGCGTACAGGTGAAAGGTGTAACAACCGCGATGATGGCAACAGGCTATAAGCCGAAAGACATTGAAGGACTTGGTAGAACATATGCGGAGGCCAAGGAACTGTTTGAGAGAGTTAGCGCTGTGTTTGGCGTAAATGAAGCCAAAAAGAGGTACGCTGTACGCGCAATCAATTATCTACAGAAGTCTGAGGGCATTAGTCTGGAACAAATCCACAATGCGCTGGAGACAATCCCAGCTAATGAAGTGGCAAAAGCCAAGCTGATGAACTGTGGCGAGAAAGAAACTTGCATTGTAACAGTGCTATTGATCTGGATAAAGTCGCAGGAGAACAAGAGAATGTTCGTGCCAGCTGCCTAATTCAGAACAATGGAAGCCCATCAAAAGGGTGGGCTTCTATTACCCCTAAAAATCCGCAAAATCAATCTCTAATGTTCGTAAAAGCTGTGTTCACATTAGGGGGTGCAGGGTGTTCAATTTAGTTGGGCTACATACTAACAACTAATATACTAATACCTATTGTTTATATATATAGTGGAAGAAGTCCATGACCCAGTACAGAAAAATAACTGAGCTTCTGGCAGGGAGATTAAAGCCTAAAGAAGCATACTTGTTCTATTGTCTGGCTCTGAAGTCTGACTTTATAACTAATGAATCATATATCACGCAGGAAAGTTTAGCTAAGTTTTATGGAATCAAGGATGTTGACCAGATCCGTGAATGGCTATATATGTTCCAATCAAAAGGCTTGCTGACTATTATAAAAAGTAAAGTCAAGGGGCGATACGGAACATTCCGTAAATGCAAGTACATATTGAACGCAGAACACTACAATCTGGTTTCTGACCTCTTGAAAGAAGAACCTATCAGCAGTCAGTTGAAAGGATTTCTGATATTGCTGAAATGCAAATGTCTGAATTGTACGAATACAACAAAATTCAGTCAGAACCAATTAGCTAAAGAATTGGGAATATCCGCAGGGGCAATTTCCCAATATATGAAAGATGCGATAGATAATGCTTATGTAAGTAAGGATGAGAAAGGAATCCACTTGTTGAGAGAGGATATTTTTCTAAAGGCTAAGACAGAATTTCGTAAAGTCAAACCAGCAAAGCCTAAAGAAAAATTAGTTATCCTCATGGACTGATGCAGAGCCGTAGGTAAGCAATTACTTATGGCTCTTCATTTTTAATGGGTGCAGGAGCAGACCGCCCGAAAATTTCCAAAATTGGATTCATGGCTTATTGGTTGAAATTTCAGAACATATAACCCATACTGAAATTTTTACTGCATTAGCTAATATGATATAGAATGACAGATTAGTTACAAAATCCCCTCCTCTTGTTTGCTGAAAATCCCCCCTGTGCTTCGCTCGTGAGTGGACATGCTGATTTCTCCGCCCCTTGAAAAACTATAGAAAAGAATGCTTTCAGAAAGTAGCGAGTTATATTCATAAAAGGTACTTGAGTAAATATAAACTAGTAATCTGATAAGGAACTAAATATTTACAGCAGAATTAGTTAATAACAATTTAATCATTTACCATTATGAACGAAATTACCTTAGATTCACCAAGCGTGAACTTCCTTGAAGCGAACACCAACGCTATCACTCTCGAAGAACTTGCGGAACAGTGCGTAGTGCCTACTTGGGCTAACCAAGAGCTGACTATCTCACATCAGGACTTCATTCAGACCGTACACGATGCCGCTTGCAACATCTTCGCAGGAGAGACCGTGAACACTCCGGAGATTCGTGTCTCTCACATTGTCCGTGGTCGCATCCCATCTGCACTTGGGAAGCGTTCAAGCGAACTTCTTGAATCAGAGAAGACACAATTTTATCAACGGTTGGCGTTTGCCTTTACTATCCCTAGCATACATGAGTGCATTGAGGGTCAGCGTCTGGAACTCTGCATTGGAGGTGTCCGCAACTATTCTGATTTGAACCTCTACCGTGCCAATCGCGGAATGGAGAAGTTCACCATCTTCATTGGCTGGCGTGTGAATGTCTGCTCTAATCAGGTTCTCACAGGTGAGGGCGTGAGCTTGTCTCTTGAAGTGATGTCAGTACATGACCTTTATAAAGGTGTGATGGAGTTGTTCAACGGTTTCAACATGGATAGAGACATTGAACTGTTGCAGACCCTTACGCAGACAAGGCTCACAGAATCGCAGTTCGCACAGATCGTTGGCAGGATGAGACTTTATCAGGCATTACCTAGCTACTTGCAGCGTAGAGTTCCGAAGCTTCTCATCACTGACAGTCAGATTAACAACGTGTGCCGTGACTACTACAACAATCCGAACTTCGGAGCGAAGGACAGCACGATATCCATGTTTGACTTCCACAATCTGCTCACGGAAGCGAACAAGAGCAGCTACATAGACAGCTATGTTCAGCGTGGCATCAATGCTACAGAAGTGACCGTAGGAATCTGCAAGGCTTTGCAGGGAGATTCTGAATACTCTTGGTTCTTGGGCTAGGAGTGCATTTACCTGTCAGAGAGGGCATCCGCTTGGGTGTCCTCTTTTTTATTAACCTGTTAACTAAATGACAATGACAACAGATTTCAAGGTGGCAGAGGTGCAACTGTCCTATAAAAACAATGTTCCGTACGATAAGCGGACAAAGGTGCGTGATGCGAAGGACGCATACAAGGTGATGCTGAAAACCCACAATGATGATACACTTGACTATATAGAGACTTTCAAGGTTCTCTATCTGAATCAGAACAATCACGTTCTTGGTTGCAGAACCATTTCTGAGGGAGGGCTGGCTAGTACCTGTTGCGATGTCCGTACAATCCTGCAAGGTGCGCTACTGACCAATGCTGTAGCTATTATTCTCGCACACAATCACCCAAGCGGAAATGTCAAGCCAAGCACGGAGGACATCAATACCACAGCAAAGATTACCAAAGCAGCTAAACTCTTAGATATTTCTGTGCTAGACCATATCATCTACACACGGGAGAATTGCTACAGTTTCGCTGATGATGGAGAAATCTAAAATACTCACTTTCATTATTAGTGAATGTTTCTCTGATTATCAATGAGTTACAAAATTGACTATCTAAGGAACATTCACTTTTGTTTGTTTAACCACAAAACCGAACATTTATGAGCTTGAAATACTCAACCACAACCGCAGACTATCTTGTCTGGTCTGATGCGATGAACCTTATCCGCAAATTAGCTAAAGATGGTAACTACAAGATATCGCTTCTTATCGCTCTTGGCTGCTTCACAGGATTACGAATCTCTGACATCCTAGCTCTGACATGGGAACAGATTCTGAACACCGAGGAATTTACCATAACGGAGAAAAAGACAGGAAAGAAAAGAGTTCTCCGCTTGAATCCTCAACTGCAACAGCATATACAGGAGTGTCACGAACATATCCAACCTTTGAAAGATACCTCATACATCTTGGTAAGTCAGAAAGGCACAGTCTTTACGATCCAGCGAATCAACGTAATCCTGAAAGAGATAAAGAAGAAATACCGCTTGAAAGTGAAGAACTTCAGCTGTCACTCACTCCGCAAGACCTTTGGCAGACAGGTTTACAACATGAACAGCGAAAACTCCGAACTTGCCCTAGTCAAGCTGATGGAACTGTTCAACCATAGCTCTGTAGCCATTACCAAAAGATACCTAGGTTTGAGACAGGAGGAGATTCTACAGACTTATGACTGTTTGACATTCTGATTTTACATGGGCGACATTTTTTGAACAGAAATCCTTTTATAAGGTCTGGTAAAATTTTGTCGCCCTTGAAATTACACATTCACATCTTTTTGCTAACTTTGTCGCAATTCCGATCCAGCAATGGCAAGGAAGGACATTTTGAACAAAAAGGTGTTGTTGAAATCATCTTCATAGGTAAATTCTCGCAAAATTTTCCAAGACACGATGATGATAGCAGTAGCACCACATCATTTGATATGTACAGCCCGTAGTGGCTTTCCGCATATCCTTTGGTGTGGGCTATTGTTTTATCCTGTGTCTGAGGCAATGCGAGAAGCCTACCTATAGGATGAAACAATAAGTTCCCACACCTTCTTTTTTATCCGCTTTCATCTGGGAATTGGATAGCATATAGAGTTATCTATTATGGCAAATTTGATCACACCTCAGAATTTATGGTCTGAGATGCTGAAATTCAAACATTTGTTAGGAGTCAAACATGGTTACACTATTCCGTTCTTAGTTGGTGCATATTATAAATATGGTTTTATTAAAGAGAATGAATTGTTGTCTTCCATTTGCATAGAACGCCTGATAAACAACATATTAGAATCCATATCACCTGAACGCCCCGTAAAGATTTTTAACTGCGAGAATCTCGAGCATGAACTTGTTTTGCAATATTTAGCAACAGGTCTTAATGAGGAAGAAGTAAAATATCTAATGAGTTGGGAAAGCAATATTCATAATAAGATATATTGGCATTACAGGGAAACCGAGATTACAGATTTTGATTCTTTGATACAATGGATATGGAATAAACCTACTACAAGAGGGAACATCCCATATAGTGAATTAATTTCCTCTAAACGCTTTAGCTGTGATATGGGTTCATGGGATAACTTTAATGAAAAAGAAGAAAGTTTCCTAAATAATCTGAACACACATTAAACATTATAAATCTAAATAATTGGCACTACTAAAATGGCAAGGTTACCAAAAGATTTTATTAGTAGGATATATGGAATTGAAGGAAGTACGAGATGGGATCCATATAAAGATTTAAATGAAGTGTTAAACATAATAGGAATTATGGCTAAACGAGATAAGATTCCATATGCAAGAGTACTCATACCTCCCTCAAAAGTAAAAACATATTATTATGAGGATATGGAATATTATGTTCCAAATTATTGGAGGGATTGTCTGTACGAAGATTTGGAAACAGGAGATTATTATATCATAAGTCCAGACCCGAAGAATAAAAATTACCCTTCGAATAGTGTTTATTCTTGGATTGCATTTAAGGTCACTGGACTTACAGATGGAATCCGTTACTGTAGCAGAGATGATTCCGGTAAACTCACAAAGGAAATATTGTACCATTCAGGAAGTTTCATTGACCTAATCAAAAGATGCAACCTAAATGAAGTGTTAGACACATTAGCAAAGAACCAGAAGCCAATTGTTATCAAAGTTTTGCGCAGACTATATAGTCCTGAACGAGAAGATAGGGGTGCTGTTTGTCAGTTTGATATTTAGCACTCTATACAGGAGAAGTAAACATTATATATAACCACATTGATTATGACAAGAAAAGCCAATAAAGCCATTGTCAAAAAGTTACTTACTTTTAGTCTGTTGTTTTTGAACATTCTGCCGATACTCGCATATCCTCGTGATGATACGGATAGCGGAACATCTGGCATCACCTTAATTATAGTAATTGTTCTGTTCATTATCGGGGCAATGAATGCAAAGAAGGACAAAAGGAAATAGGATATATGGCGAACAATACTGAAGTCATTTTTGAAAACATAGAGCAACGCATTATCAAAGAAATCAGCGAGGCTCATTATGCGATATTCGTTTCTGTTGCGTGGTTTACAAACAAGAAGTTGTTTAATGCCTTACTTAAAAAGGCAAAAAATAACTGCTATGTCTCGATTATCATTCAGTTGGATGAGATTAACTCACAGTGCGGAATAGATTATAATCAGATTCAGATCGGGCGATCAGAATGCTTCAAGATTTCTAAGGACGCTGAACTTTTGCATGATAAATTTTGCGTAATCGATTTCCAAAAAGTAATCACAGGGTCTTACAACTGGACTTATAAAGCATCACAGAATAGTGAGAACATTCTTATTTTGAATGACCCATCTGTTGCCTCTCAATATATAAGCAGGTTTGAACAACAGAAAGCGAAGTTCCAAGGTTCAAGCATTCAACCAAAGTCTGTAACATCAGTTAGCTCCAATATCGTTAATATTAGTTCCCCAACGACTACAACAATTCAGAAGAACGCAGATATCAAAGAAACGCCTAAACCCAGACTTTGCACATTTTGTAAAAAGGAGCTAGGATATAATGATTCATACTGCCAACACTGCGGGACACGTCACGATGGATTGCCAAATAAATCTAGGTTCGTAGTGACTTGCAAAAAATGTTCACGAAAACAGGAGGAAGCTCTAATTGATGCCGTGTGTACAAAGTTTTGTAATTATTGCGGTAGTGATCAATTAGAATGGAAGTACAACAAATGCTGAAATAATGAATTATGCCAAAAATAATTATAGATTATAAATATGAATTATGGACTGGCGTAAAAGCCCATTGTCCAATATGCAACAGAACATTCACCGGATGGTACTGTCCTACTTGTGGCTTACCCAAAAAGAATAGCAAATATGCTCCACACAAATACGGGGGGCTTCATAATTGTGGTCATTACCATTTTCGTCCAGAGTTCACTTCTTTTGAGAAATTTCAGTTATGTTGCGATTGCTATGCTGCCAATCCATCAGATGCAAAATACTGTAAGAACTGTGGTAAGAAAATAACATCTTGGTTGTCTAAAGACGCTCATGGGTGGGTAGATCTTGGTTTATCGGTGCTATGGTCAACAGAAACTATGGAGGGTTTATATTTTTGGGGTGATTGCTCAGAGTTAAATCATTCCACAGACATTAGTTGTTTTGAGAAAAATAGGATAAATAAAAAAAACTATCTAGGAGACGTAGATAGTGTTGGTTATGATATAGCGACACAAAAATGGGGTGAAAGGTGGAGAACTCCAACAAAAGAGGAGTTTGAAGAATTAATGATAAAATGCAAATGGGAAAAATGCATTGACCCCAAATCGGATCAACATGCATTAAAAGTAATTGGTCCCAACGGCAAATCAATCATCTTGCCTGTAACAGGATATGCAGGATGTAATCAAAAGCCTAAGATAGAAAGGAATAGCTTATCTGGCTTATTAGGAATACCAACAGTGCCTATCTCCCCTGAATCAATTTATTCGACGTGCCGTTTTTGGACATCATCCGAGGATGAGACAAACCCAGAACGCGCTTTTGTTTTTTCATATAATGGATATGGTAGTTTTACCAAAACGCTTACTGCTAAAGAGAAAAAAGAGATAGAGATTGAAAACGCTAGATATGCTAGAAAGTCAGAATCGAATCTTAATTTTTATTTGGATTCCTGGTTGAACCCCGAAGAAATGATGCGCAAACAGCGCCAAGAAAGACAAAAGGAAGAAGAAAGAGAAATACTACGAGCTATGGGAGACGATACTCAAGAAAGAGCGGACAACATTAAAAAAGACCTCGAAAGAAGACGAAAATTATGGTTAGACACGCCTGTAAAATTTGAATATAATAATAAATTAAGAAATACACTGAGGCCTTTAAGGAAACACTCTGGTTATGCTATACGTCCTGTAGCTGATAAAAAATGGCAAGGCAAATTATAACAAACAACTGAACTGCAATTTTCATAATATGGGATTAAGTTCTAATATCTTGTGGCATCAAACCCAAAAGGATGCTTTGAAGAAAATATTAAAACAAAAAAGTTTCAGATATTCATATAGCTTGGAGCATGTTGAAGCTAAGAATGATACATTGGAATGTGCTTTTCCAATGCTTAGTCTTTGCGATATCCCTTTTGCTGACATAGAAGATTATTTAACTAAATATGGAGGCAACTCTATTGGATTGTCAAGAGAGTGGGGGAAAAGGCACGGAATAACACCTGTTGTTTATTGTGACCCTTCGTCAAGTTTATTAAATGACAGCCTTGGTCTTATTCGTCATAATATGGATAATGGACTTGATATATTTGTTGCAAAATTATTCTCACATATTAAAAACCATGAGGGTAAATTGCCAAAATACAATTATAAAAAGTACAGATTTTATGATGAGCGTGAAGTGCGAATAACTCCTTCGCTGGATGATTTGGATAGATTCGGGCACAGTCCTGTTCTGCTGAAGCGTGAGTACACAACCTATAAAGCCCGCAATAGTAACAGGTCATTACTGTCAAACAAATTGACCATTCCATTCTCCTATAATGACATTCGATATTTTATATTAAGAAATGAAGATAGCATATCTGAAATTAAGGAGATTCTGTCAAAGGAAATAAACTTAAGCGAATCAAATATTGGGTTCTTTACCATTAAACAAGTTAGAGAAGACATCATAGGAGCAAATCATAACGAAACTGATACATTAGTAAAAATTAACATCAATAATAATTTAGACAACTTCCCTCCTATTGTTGAGAAAATAAATCTATAGGAACATTATGATGAAAAGACTTTTCTTCCTGCTTGCATTGATAAGCCTTTTAGCCTGCAACTGCCAGAATAATTCAAACAGAAGAAACATAATTGATGCTCCTGCTATAGATACTACTTCTTATGCCGCAACGAATGAAGATGCAGAAAATGAAGTTACTGAGGATAGTACAAGGGAAACCCTCAATGACATTCGTTTTGATGGATGGACTAAGAAGGAGTGGGCTGACAATGAATATATCCGTGCAGTCAGGAAATACATAGATGCATATAATAAGGGAGAAATTGAAAATCCCGATCTTGATAAATACAAACACTACATGCAGGGTAAATTCATAATTGCAGACATAAGTCCTTGCTTGTGGGGTGGTGCTTTCATATACTTTTCATTCTATGATTATCCTGACAAAGTTTTCGCTGCAATGGTTTACAGTGATGTGGATGAAAAGACAAGAGTTGTTTCTAACTATGAGTGCCGCAGTTTAACATATGAAGACCTTGACTTGAATATAACTCAGGAAGAAATTCGCCAATTCTTGAAAGAATCTCCTGAACAGAAGATGTGGTAGAAATATTATAAAACAGATTCAGATATGAAATCATTTTACGCAGGAAAATCATTGTTTACGTGGGCAGGTGCGAAGATCAATCGCACGATTGCTTTGATGTGTAAGCTCAGAGTTCATCAGGACGTGGATTATAACAATCTTATGATATATGGGATTTCTCCAAAGCATATCTCTGATATCCTTTCACAAGAGAAGCCAAGCAATGATGAACTTGCTGCACTAGTGTCTCGTGAGGATAAGGAGGAACAATTTGATCGTTGCTTATCGGAGGAGCGACTTAATCGTGAGTTTGCAAGCACTTGTCTAGATGTGGATAAGGCTTGGGCTAAACTCCAGAAATTATCAACACAGTTCGGTTCTGAGGATTTCTATAGTGATGAAGATATGGAGTACGATGAAGAATACTACGAAAGTTACCATGAAGATGCTGACGACTATGAGGTGTTAGATGATGATTACTATGAGGAGTACGATGACGATGGCGATGAAGATTTAGATGAAATTGAGAGGGGCTTGGCATAGAGACCTTAGTCAACAAATGGTTTTCATACAGAACAAGAGACTTTAGAGGAACACGTGCATAATTATCATTAAAGATCACAAATTTAAGTGAACTAATTTAGACCTTTCAGCTGAAAATATACATATCTTTACATTTTTAAACGATAGGGATAATAGCCAGTCTAATATGAATGTTTATTTTGTAGATCCAACTTATATAAAACCTGAGGGTTGGGAACCATTGCTGAAATATTTAAAGGTCAAGGAAGTTTATAGTTTGATTCCCCAAAAGCAACTACCTGTCAGTTTATGCTCTATAGTTGAAAATCATATAAAAGCAATATATCCCAATCAAGAGATAAAAGATCGTGCGAACTATTGTACATATTGGCTTAGAGCATACATTGAAAAGCATATTCATTTGATTGTTTCTGATTTTCCAGACATCAAAAGTGTTCCGAATGAAGAATTAAAGAAATACAGTTCTCAATCACCTTATAACAATCTCAGGTTTGATATAGGGAATTGTCTCATACTCTTAGAACTAGAGTCTGAATATGATGAGACTGGTGCTATATTAACTCCAAAGTGTTGGGTTGATGATCCTAAAGCGAGCACGGGTGAGACTAATATCCCAACTCACATTGCCTCATATTGTTTGAACATTCTAAATAAAAAGCATCAGCACAAATTATATCAAAAACAATCTGCCTTTGTTTTATTCGATAAATATTTTGTGAAGACTTACCGATATAATCATAATCTACGGAAGTGGGAAAGCTATTCGGTTATTTTGAAGGATAAATCGCACTCTTTTACACGCATAATCAAGGATAGAATACACAAGATTTCTCCTGATGACTTTCCTATTATTGATTCAGGAGAAAAGAAATATTATACCAATATAATAAGCGAAGAAGGTGTAAGTAACTATACAAAATTTATTGAAGCTGCAAAGGAACAGGCAGAAAGATATAAAGCATATTCTAGAGATGATGATGATGATTTTGGAGAATCTTGGGAAGATGAAGTTGCAGAAATGGTCAGAGATTTTTGGAAAGAATGCGGAGCCGCTGCTTCTAATTGCGAATCGTGGCCTGGATGGGATTAAACGCATCTATAACACAGTTAAAAATGGAACTTAAAATACTTCTCTTACTTTTGATCGTTTTAATATGCCTGTTCCCGATCTTATATGACCCGAAACCAAGCAAGCCACAACCGAGACCAAGACAGAAAAGGCAATCTTATGCGTGGAAAGGTCCGAAAACGGATGAGCGGATAAACAGGATGCTGGCTGAGTGCATTGAACTGATGAAAGAATTGGAAGTACCTATTTCCGATTCCATATGTCCGATAGTAAGGTTGAATGGTTCCCGCTGTCGTTTTGCGTCCTGTTATGACAGAGGTGGTCGCAAGGCATACACAGAATATGATTACTACATTGAAATGTCCGGTCACATTCTGCAAAATACCGAAAAATCTTTGCGAAGTGTTTTGCTTCATGAACTCCTACATACTATGCCGGAGGGATATGACCACAGAGGAGAATGGAAGAAATGGGCTAAATATGTCAGTGAGAAAACAGGCTATACTATCAAACGCTGCGAAGGAGATGAGACAGAGGAAGATTTAGCACGTTTCTTCGGAACTTATGTTGAACATCAATAGGAATAATGTGATGCAGGGGAAAAATTACCAGAGAATAACGATGGGCTCATTCTTAATCATAGGAACTTTGTTGGCATTATATCTGACTATCAATGTTGGATATGATTTGTTCTGTGCACATAATGTCTGGATGTACCGTGATGGCTTGATGCAAAAGGTAGGTTTTGTAGCATTATATGTCAATCTACCATTATTATTTATTGCTGGACTTACGAGTACGATATCATTTCTCAGAAAGGGGCATATCTGGAAACCTATTACTAAAGGGATCATCATAAACATAATTATTTGGCTATTAGTGGTAGGGCTAACGATTGGCTTACTTGTTTAGGGATTAATATATAAAATCATCGGATTATTAATCATTGGATCTTGCATATGGCTCGTGGTGCAGATTTGGAAAATGATAAGGCTATAATTATTATCTTTGTTTTCAAAGCATCTATTTATGACAGATCATCAATTACTGATAGGCATAATGCAGAATGACGAAAGAGCATGGAAGCATATATGCAGAAATATGAAACAGGGATTCGCTGCGATTCTTGTTCAGACATTCTCATTCAATAGTCTTACAAATGAGGACATTGAGGACATATTTCAGGAGTCCTGCATCGTGCTTATGCAGAAGGTAAAGAGCGGTGGGATTGCGATCTCCCGAGATGGCGCGTTGTTCAGTTATCTTGTGCAGATCGGGAAACTCACAGCCTGTAATCTTGTCAGAAAAAGAAAGGACATCACTACGGAAAATGTGGTTACAATTTCCGATAATCTACATAAAGAATATGAAGATATTTCAGTAGATGAAAAGCAGAAGAGTCAGGATGAGTTTCTGGATAGGGTGTTTGATTCGCTCCCCTCAGACTGCAAGACACTTCTTAAGCATTTCTACTGGGGTCGTAAACCTATGGATCATATTGCAAGTGTGCTGGGAATGCGTAACGCTGATTCAGCCAAGACTAAAAAGAACAAGTGCATGAATAAGTTTAAGGACATTGCAGCCAAGCTAATTGAAAGCGATGAGTTCGCAGAAGAAGCAGTTCGGGCTGCTGTTGAAAGAGCGGCTTTGAAGGAACTGCTTGAAAATGAAAAAGTCTATGCGGAGAATGGGATCTGCACGGCTGCCCTGAATACAGATGATACAGAGGAATAATGAAAGATAGACTTGAATATATTGCTTCTACCACATTCTTCAGTCTGCTGGCTGTTCTTTTCTTGGGAGTGTTCATTACCTCTCTTGGAAAGAATCTAGTTGATATGTGTGTCAGAGTAGGCTGGGATTGGAGACATACAGGAAATTATGTAGGTCTGTTTGCTGGATTTGCTGCATATATGGTCTTTCTGATGATTCTTACTGTCCTGAAAAGCAGACATAATCTTTATTGGTTCATGAAATTCACCCACGAACTGACCCATACGCTTGTTGCATTGCTGTTCTTCAGAAAGATACATGAGTTCGTGGTCAGAGGCAGGGAGTGTTATGTTGATTTTAAGACTCACGAGAGGTTCACAATAGGATATGTTCCTATTACATTATCGCCATACTGCATACCTATATATACATTTATGATATTTCCGTTCAGGTTTGCAGGAGACAGTCACTATATGATAATATTCGATGCATTGATTGCATTTACATACGCATTTCACATACATTCATTCATAAGACAGACAAGGTTCACTCAGAATGACATTGAGAACTGTGGCAAGGCAAGGTCAGTGGCTTTCATAACATTCGTGCATCTTGCCGTGCTGTCTCTGATTCTCGCAACTCCAAAGGGTGGGGTTTTAAAGGCTATAGGCAGAGTCTTCTGGGAATATCCAGAGCAGATTTTAACCGATCCATCAGTCTGGATTCATGAAATAATCAATTATTTTCAATTTTAACAGTTACCTTTTCTTCGTTGTGACATTATAGAGTGAAAAACAAAACAATAACACTCTAAATTACAACATTATGAAGAAAATCTTTTTTGCTGCGATCATTTCGCTCGTTACTGTTCTCTGCGTTTCTGCAACTGTCGCTGATTCAAATGCTGGCGACAACTATTCATCATCTATTACCGCTACTGTGGCTGGAATGAATGAGGGAATTGACTTTGACACAAAGACATTAGTTGTCATCTACAATCTCATGCCTCAGAAGATCAAGGATCTCTGCGTTGAAAGCTACAAGGACATAGCTCCAAGAATCGAAAAGTCAGGCAAAGGCTTCACATATGAAGGCGTGGCAATCACTCCTATCAAGACTGCAAACGGTACGGATCTGAAGTTCAGTTGCGGTGGTCACAGCGTTCTCGTACATAACTATACTAAGGCTGAGTTTGACAGAATCTTCGGATTATAAAGTTCTGCGCTATGAGGAATGTCTTGAAAGTGCTGCTGCGGATTATAGCAATCATTCTATTCCCGATCACTGCTGGGTTATATTTCATATGGCCCAGCAGGATCTTCAAGGACAGGATGAGCAAAGGATGGAATATATTCTGGTGGATTACATACGCATTGACTGCATTGTACTGTGTTGCTTTTAAAGTTCTATCCTGCACGGTTTTCATATTATTAGCTATTGGATCTGCTGAGGGCCCTTCTGTAAGTCGCGATAATGTTCCTGCTCCGGACTATAAGACAAGCGAAGATTTCTATAAACTCACAGGGGTTGAGTTTCCTGAATTGGAAATGGTTGATTCGCTTTTCCATGATGAAATTTACATTTATTATAGAGAATATCAGTTCGTCGCAAAAGAAGGATTGAGTGACGTTTTTTACAAGCGTCTTGAACGTGCCTGTGTGACAGACTCAACTCATTGGGAGCAGATGGTTGGCGACCAGACAGGTTACCATTACGAAATCTACCCAGATCAAGTACCTGTTGATAGAAGTCGTGGGATGTGCGACAGGATGGTGAAAGGATTTGATGGTAAAATGGTACCTGATTGGGATGGATATTACATTACAGTCGATGTCGTGAATGACACAATAATTCTCAGAAACATAGCGTCACTTTAAAACGGAAACGGATGCGTACACTAAAAACGATATTCTGAGGGATAATAGATACGAGAAAAGCGGTAAATGACTTTGTGGGTCAGATACCGCTTCATTAGTTTTAGAACATTCCCTTAGGTAAAAATTGTTTGAGAATACTCTGAGGAATAGCCTTGCTTGAGTTTGTTGTTCTTTTTACAAATTTCTTTCTATCCATATTCAAAAATTCTTGAGTGAAACATAAATTCATATACCACATTATATGAAGTACAGGAGGTCAAGCAAAATGGAATTGAGGAAAGGTTGGATAACGAGTAGAAAATCGCTATATTCGCAATGAAATATAAGGTGGACATTATGCTGCCACTTTATAGTTTCGTAGTTCATTGATTTATTAACTAGGAGTGATTATTCTGATATAATACAGTGACTTACAGCGCTTTAATAGCCGATAGGGTAAATGCTGGCATTCAGATTCGAGCGAGTGACAGACACAATGGGCCGTATGCACTCTGACGCTCAGTTCGCAGGTTCTTCATCAGTTCCAGCACACGTTGAGATGATGGGATTCCTCGGAATCGGTAACAACCCTATGGTAGGTTGCACCGTTGCTTGCGCTGTTGACGTTGCTACTGCACTGAATAAGTAATCGCAGGGAGGGACGGTTGAAAAACTAAATCCCTCCCAACTGCGTTGGGCCCAGACCGGCGGGCTAAAGCCCTACTGCTCGTGCACGAAAGTCCACTGGACTTTCTCTAAAGACACTCACGACCGTTCACGAGGCCACGGGCGGCCACGGTTTTTCAACCGTCCCTCCCCGCTCAACGCCAGACACAGAGACATCCTTTCGAGGGTGTCTCTTTTTGTTTGTGTCTGTGGCTGAAGGTCTTGTTGCTTCTCCCTCAAGGACCGACAGGCAGAGAATCGCCTTCAAAGCTGCCTGACGGTCCCGGAAACGGCCCCAAAACCCGGAAAACGAGGACCGACAGGCAGAGAATCGCCTTCAAAGCGGCCTGATGGTCCCGAAAACGGCCTCAAAACCCGGAAAACGAGCACCGACAGGCAGAGAATCGCCTCCAAAACTGCCTGACGGTTCATCTCCGGCACCCACACGAATACCCAATGAGCGCCCTGTTTCCGATGGGTCGCAGATAGTCTGCAGATTCCTGATGACAAACCCTTGTATTCCATACGAATTTGTCTAACTTTGGACAGATAAATCGGAATTATAGAACTCAATGGATTTCAGAACTTTTGGCAAATATGGTTCGCCGACCCTGCTTCTGAACCCGGGCCTGGGGATCCCGTATGAGATATTCCGACCTCTGATCGGATGGCAGAAAGAATAGCAAGAACGCAATATGAATAAATCTTTATTGACACAGTCATTGATAAAATTCCTCTCGGGAGTCATTATTGTCGGCCTCCTGATTTTTCTGCCGGCCGGATCTTTCTCCTATTGGCAGGGATGGCTGCTTATGGGGGTCCTGTTTGTGCCTATGTTCGTTGCCGGGTTCATCCTGATGGCCAGGAATCCCGACCTGCTCCGTAAGAGGCTGGATGCAAAGGAAAAGGAAAGCGAGCAGAAAACCGTCGTGGCTTTGAGCGGTCTGCTGTTCATTGCTGCTTTTATCACAGCAGGACTTAACTGGCGCTCAGGCTGGCTTGTCATGCCGGACTACGCAGTATGGACGGCAGCCGTTGTCTTTATTGGGTCATACCTGCTCTATGCAGAAGTCCTCAGGGAGAACACTTATCTGTCACGCACCATAGAGGTGCAGGAAGGACAGAAAGTCATTGATACCGGACTATATGGCATTGTGCGTCATCCTATGTATCTGGCAACAGTCATCATGTTTCTATCAATGCCGCTGGTCCTCGGATCTCCGATATCATTCATCATCATGCTTGCATACATACCCGTGATCGCCAATAGAATCAGGAATGAGGAGACAATCCTCTCAGAAGGTCTGGACGGCTACAAGGAGTATATGAAGCGTGTAAAGTATAGGGTAATTCCATTCATATGGTAATATCATGAACAGGCGGGACTTTCTCAAACAATCAGCATCTGCACTGGGGGGCCCTTGCAACAATAAGCATGTTGGAGATGGGAAATACCCAGGACGATAAATGAATACGCACTCCATCGAGTTACCTCAGACCGAACAGTTCAGCGACAGGACGGAAGGTTCCGGATGAGCATCAGAGAGCAGCAAGGAAGGCTTCGAAAAGAGGCTTGCAGCGACCAGGGAAGACTATGTGGTGGTTTCCGATCGGGGTCTTCAGGAAGTATTCCGAGCAGATGTCAGTCCGCGTGGCAGCGGCTCCGTCAAGCCGGATGACTATCTGGGTGCGGCAGAGATCCTTCTCGGACTGATTCCGAAGGAGTTCCGCCTCAGAGCAGAAACTGCGGGAGAGATCTCCTGAAACCTTGAAGACAGTTACTCCCCCGACAGGAAGGTCACCGCAGATGGCTATTCCGATGCCGGACTCGAAGTGGGTGTTGAATCCGTATTTCTGAACCATGTTCAGCGGCACGGTGCAATGGGCAAACAATATCTCCCCTGTTTCCGGATCAATGCGGGAAGGATTTGCCTGAAAACCGCAGCAACCTGTCAGAGCATTGCCTATAGTCATGGATAGAAGCGCCGGAACATCACCTTCGCATCCGGCAGGTATGCCTTCCGCATTTAGCATCGCCAGAGCCAGGCATCCCGTATTACCCAAGGAGTCAAGAAGATCGAAACACCTGAGAGTCAAGCCGGATAATCCATATCTGTCAATTATCCTTTTCAGTGCGACATATATTCTGACGGCACCGTCTGCGTATTTTCTCAGCGCAGCAGGAGCCTTCCTGTCGAAAGCATGCATGACGGACCGAGCACCCTCACCCAGCATATCCGCATCAACCTTTGCAAACTCATCGACAAGTTCCTGAACAGGAAGATCCACAAGGGTGATTCCCAGCTTGTCCTTCACCTTGTCTCTGTCCGGAGCACTGGAAATCAGCCAGTCAGAGGGTTCACCGATTATTCCCAGACGCAAGCCGGAGAGTCTGGCCTTAGCAGCCGCCACCTTACACAACACACCGATTCTGTCGGCAATATAATCCACACTTCCGTGAATGATCTCACCTGAGCGCCCCTGCATATTGAGATATGAGAGGATCTCCATGGACGCCGCAAGCGAATTGCTCTTGCCGGAAGTCAGGATCCTAACCGGGCCATCCATCACAGGAAAGATTTCCTTGAAAAGTCCCTCCGTGCCTCCAGTGCGCACATAGATCAGATCCAGGTCGTGACTTCCATAATCTGAAAAATCCGGTCCGCGGAAATCAAACGAGAGGCCTGCCGCCTTCTCGATTTCAGAGACGAAGGCGGCAGATGCCGCATTCACAGCCGCCTCATCATGCAGCGGCGAGGTCAAGGTATATAAACCAACGCGATAGGTCATGGCATTAATTGTTTATTTCACAAAATTATACATTTAGGGCGGAATTTCATATCTTCGTGAAAACTTTAGATTATAGGAGCCTTATGATATATTTCGATTCAGACTATATGGCAGGTGCCCATCCGGAAGTGATGGACCGGCTGATGGAGACCAACTTCGAACAGACCACAGGATACGGCAGCGACGCCTACACTGCAAATGCATCCAGACTGATCCGGAAAGCATGCGATGCGCCTCATGCCCGCGTGCATTTCCTTGTAGGAGGCACGCAGACCAACGCCACCGTGATTGACGGAATTCTTGCCCGTCATGAGGGCGTGCTTGCCGCTGAAAGCGGACATATAAACGTACATGAGTCAGGAGCGATAGAGGCCACCGGACATAAGGTCCTTACACTTCCCTCCTATCAGGGGAAAGTCTCGGCAGATGACATAAGGCAGTATATATCTTCCTTCTACAAGGACGACTCCTATGAGCACATGGTCGCTCCCGGCATGCTGTACATATCCTTCCCCACCGAATATGGAACCATATACAGTCTGAAGGAACTTGAAGACATCAGTTCCGCATGCCACGAAGCCGGGATTCCGCTTTTCATAGACGGAGCGCGCCTCGGCTTCGGACTGGCTGCACAGGGTAATGATGTGACGCTCAATGACATCGCACGTCTGGCAGATGTCTTCTATATCGGAGGAACCAAGGTGGGAGCACTCTTCGGTGAGGCCGTAGTGGTGACCAACCCTTCTCTTCTGCGGCATTTCACTCCGCTGATCAAGCAGCATGGGGCTCTTCTGGCCAAGGGCAGGCTTCTGGGTCTGCAGTTTGAGGCACTGTTTGCAGACGGGCTGTATTTCAGAATAGGCAGGGAGACAGTAGAAAAAGCAGTCAGACTTAAGGCCGCATTTGAGGATCACGGTTTCAAGGCTGCGATAGACTCCCCTACCAACCAGCAGTTCTTCACACTTCCCAATACGGTGATAGACCGCCTCAAGGAGAACGTCAGCTTCGAGATGTGGGGACCGCGAGGAGAGACGGAAAGCACTGTGCGGTTCGTCACAGGATGGTCAACCACTGATGAGAATATAGACAGGCTTGCATCTTACCTGTCCATCTGATAGGCCTCGCGGGGATCCCCGTTTGACAGAAGTATCGTTCCGCAATGGACAAAACCATATCCCGAGAGGACATGGTGCATGATCACGTTGTCCCTATGGGTGTCGATACGGATGGAAGACGCACGCTCAAACGCCCAGTCCAGCAGGGTCCTGGCAGCATTGTGGCCAGGCTCTGAGACGGCAATGCGGTGGATGACATGATATGGCGAATCATTCAGCCATTTGCCGTCATATATGCGTGCATAGGTCGGGTCCGGCCCTGGGATGAACGCCATCGTGGCTATGACCGTGCCCTGCCTGCACAGGACGACACAATGCCCGGCGTCAATATCCTGACGGACAATCTCTTCCGAGGGATAGCCGTCATTCCACTGATGGAGGTTTCCGCTGCTGCGCATTATACCGCGGGCACTACGGAATATCTCCATAAGGACCGGCAGGTCCTCATATGTCGCTTTTCTTATCATTTCTCAGACAGCAATTTATCCAAAGCGCCTGTTACAACGGCACGGACTGCATCATCATCGGCGATAACCTCACGCAACTCATTCAGCCGCAACGCATTGTCGCTCCAAGGAATCCAGAGACGGAGATAGCCTCCATAACCGTATTTTTCCCTGAGGTGGGCAACAGCACGGTCTATATGGCCCTGACGGTCAAGGTCCGGATAATGCTTCATGCCATATTGCAGCGTGCGTACGATGATCGTCGGACCGTCAATCACCCTGTCGGCCTCAGCCACCAGCATTCCATATATGCTGCGCGGAGGAGTCTTTCCCGAAGCACGATGGTCTTCTGCCGCCTGCGCTATCACTTCGATCTGTTCCTCATCAAACCACTCCCTGAGCCTCTGGTCAACCCTTATTATTACACCGGAGTCGAGATGATGTCTGTCACGGCCACCGGAAAGGCCGAGATCATGACAGGCCGCAGCAGTCAGAAGCATGGCAGGATCCACCTCCACCGCCCACTGCGGTTCAGGATTGTCGGCCAGCCCCCCCCGGAACGGTCTGCAAGCAGTTTCATGGACTGCTCCATCACGGTGAGGGCATGGTCCTCACGATGGGCAGCATCAAAGGCAGCATAGCGGGGAACGATCTCCCCGTAAAGATATTTTTCAAGGGTTTCCGGAATCGTCATCTGAGGATCTGATCAAGAAGAGGATATATCTCCTCCTCGGTTTCATAAGGATGGATATGAAAATACGGATTGCCTGTCAGCATGGCAGAGAGCTGGGTCTTGGTCCTGTCATAGAATATGTGGCACGGCTTTCCGAACTTCTCGGCATATGCGAGTTCATAGCCCACACCCAGGGACGGGCAGGTGCACTCCCCGATCAGGACGTCGCTTTCCCTGAGCCAGGCAGTGTCCTGGTCATATATCTCCACATCCCTCTTCCCCTGTTCGAGGAGGTTCAGATGCGGACTTCCCACATGCTCTGTCAGAACCACCGCTGTCTTCTGCAGATATCTGATGATGCGCCCATATAGTTCCGCATCGACACGTCCGCCTCTGATGGAGCCGGCAAAATATACTTTTCTCATTGCATGAAACATTTGGACAAATATAGCACATTTCCATACATCGGGAATTTTCACGCCTGTAAAAATGAGGATTGTCTGCCCTATCGAGAGAATGTATCTGTCGCAAAAGCATTCACTGATGTCAATTACTTGACCGTTAAACTATGTTTTTATATCTTTGCTGAACAAGGAAACGACATGTACAGGAAACTCCTCATATTGACAATCTGGCTCTGCCTGTGCCCGGGGCTTGAAGCACAGATAGTCACATCATACGACAGACCATCCAGGAATGAATTCAAAAAGGCGGTGAACGTTGTGCTCCATCAGACAACATGTTCATTGTCAGACAAGGAGACACGAATAAAAGCCATGAGAGTGATTCAGTGTGAGATGAACAATTTCCCACCTGAGCAATGGCGTGACTACAAAGAGCTTGACAGACCGGACAGAATTGCAGCCCTGGAGAGAAGCGGAACCCTTTATTTCTACAGGAAAGCGATGGAAAAGGTGCTGGATGAGCTGGAATCCACAGTCGTAAGTCATGGACATATGGTCATGTGGAATCTATACAATATGGGCTACATCATCAAGACACCTTCACATGTGTTCTGCATTGATCTGGTGCATAAGCACATGGAAGATTTCGCCCCGTATCTTGACTTTGCGCTCATCACTCATCGGCACAGGGATCATGGATCGTCAGATGAATTTGAGGCATTCGCTTCTGCTGGTGTGCCTGTCTATGCTGGATATCTCCCGTCAGAAAAGCCTGAAACACTGGAATGGAACTTTGTGGAAGATGGTGAAACCTTTACAATAGACGGAATCACAATTACCGGAAAGAGGGCTGACCATCATAAGGACCGGGGATTCCAGATGATAACCGTTTATGAGATCGACTGTGGTGACGACACCGGCAACACCGTGATCTATCACTCCGGAGATGCCTGTGACTACGAACAGTTTGAGTCACAAAAGTCCGTGGATTTCTTCATATTCCATACTGATGTCGGACTTGACATCCAGAGGGCTATTGACAAGATCAAGCCCGAGTATGCCATTTTCTCTCATGCGTGGGAACTGGCGCACAAAATAGAGAAATATCGGTGGACCATTGATGACCTCCTGGACAGGTCGTCAAGGATAGTGAACTTCCCGGCAGAAAGGATACTCCTGCCATGCTGGGGAGAAAAGATCGTTTATTCAAAATAATTCATATGAAGAGAATAGTATTTTTGGACTATGTGCGAGTGTTCGCCTGCTTTCTGGTGATGCTGGTCCATGCCGCGGAGAATTTTTATGGAGCCGCATCCGGTGAACTTGCCGGACCGCAATCCTTCCTTCAGAACGAGGCCGACAGGCTTTGGGTGTCCGTATATGACGGATTTTCCAGAATGGCTGTTCCGCTTTTCATGATCGTGTCGGCCTTTCTGCTTGTGCCGATGAAGAAGGGGCAGAGTTCATGGCAGTTCTACCAGAGCCGCATCAGGCGTATAGTGCCGCCGCTGCTGTTCTTCATGATTGTCTATAGCGTACTGCCCCTTGCCTGGGGACAGACTGACTCTGCTACAGCACTGACCGATCTTTCAAGGATAGCCCTGAACTTCCCTACCCTGGCCGGACATTTCTGGTTCATGTATCCTCTGATCGGCATCTACCTGTTCATTCCGATAATATCACCTTGGCTTGAGAAGGCAAGTGCCCGCGAAGAGCGGCTGTTCATAGGCCTGTTCATGCTGTCCACATGCATCCCATACCTCAACAGATGGTGCGGAGAAGTGTGGGGACAGTGTTTCTGGAACGAATACCACATGCTGTGGAACTTCTCCGGATATCTGGGATATGTCGTCCTTGCCCACTACATCCGAGTGCATCTTGACTGGAGCAGGACAAAAAGATTCTGGACCGGTCTTGCAGCCATGACGGCAGGAGCAGCTGCTACCATATATTCATTCTACGTTCAGGCTGTGCCTGGAGTCCTGCACTCAACGCCTGTCATCGAACTGGGCTGGGCATTCTGTACGATCAACTGCGTGGTCCTGACAGCAGGAGCCTTCCTAATGTTCACATGCATTGAGCAGAAGGAGGCACCCAAGTGGATCACAGACATGTCCAGACTGTCATACGGCATGTATCTGATGCATCTGCTCTGGCTGGGTGTCTGGGTGACTCTGTTCAAGGATACCCTTGCACTTCCGACCGTGGCGGCAATCCCTGCCATCGGCCTCTGCACCTTCCTGACATGCTACCTGAACACGAAACTTATTTCCCTCATTCCGGGAAGCAGATGGCTGATCGGCTGATGTCTGAAGTATGACAGCATCAAGCCATCAAGGAATCATCCTCTGAAATATCCTCAAAGATTGAAAAATAAAACTGACATGAAACTTATAAGCAAAGTACTGATCATGGGCGCATCCCTTCATAGACCATGGCACCGGAGAATACTGCTCCCCTGAGGCCGAGGCCGGACAAAGAGTAAGCCATTCTTCCTTTTTCAGATAAGTTCCATCAAGACTTGCGGCCGGCACGACGCAGCTGCCAGGAGTTGTAGAGATTGTGCCAGATGCTGTAGAGACCTCCGACAATGGCAGTTTCGGGAGTCAGGAAGGTGTATCCCATCCAGATTGCGAATACGGTGTTCTTCTGGCCGAGCGACTGTCCGGCCGTAACCTTTCTGACTTCCCTGGCACGTGCCTCGGCTTCTGCTGAAAGCTGACGACGGGGACGATAACGGCTGCCCACATACCTTCCGGCAGCGAACTGGAAGGCACAACAGAACAGCGAGACCGCCGAGATCGACAGAATCGTGGTCCAAGGCATATGGCTTCTGACGATGGACTTGGTTGTGACTGCAATGGCAAGTGTAAGGGCCACGACCCACAGATGAAATGCAAGGTCCTCCTTTTCCAAAAGCCGCTTATGCAGGGAGGGCAGAAGATATCTCACAAGCCATGCACACAGGCAAGGGAGCATCAGAAGAGGAAGAACCTTGGCCAGAATAAGGCTGAAGGCCTCCCAGAAACCGAGGCCGGCCATCGGCTGGATCAACGGAACCACCAGAGGGACAAGGACAGCAGTAAGAAGATTTATGAGGATTATGTAGGTCGTGATTCCCGGAATATCCCCTCCGAGCTTACGTGTGACCACTGCGGCAGCAGTTGCTGTCGGGCACATAAAGCAGAGCATGGCGCTTTCTATAAGCACCACATGGTCATGTGCCCATGGCATATATTGAAGAATCAGCAGCGCAACGCCTCCAAGACCGGCAAAGAGCCCGCCTTGGATCAGCAGCAGCCACCAGTGCCACCTGTGAGGCTTGAGGTCCTTAGGCTCGATCCTGCAGAAGGTCAGGAACAGCATGCCGAAGATAAGCAGGGGTTGTACCACACCGATCGAAGATTCCAGAAAGGGGCCTGCCTTATGCACCGGCTCCGGCAGCATATGATATATAAGGTATAGAGAAGCCCCGCTCGCCATGGCGATCGGCAGAATCCATTCCTTGATTACCTTCCTTATATCCATTTCTCAAAAAACAAGGGGGCCGGAGCCCCCTGAGTCTTTATTCGTTGTACAGATCCGTCGGATATTCGTTGTTGAAGCATGCCAGACAAAGGTCATCCCGGTGGCCCGCATCGAGCATTCCCTTATGGGAGAGGAAGGCAAGCGAATCCGCATCGATCAGGCGGCACACCTCCTCGACACTGTTGCTGTTGCTTATGAGCTCCTCCGGCGTATGGACGTCCACTCCATAGTAGCAGGTGTATTTCAAAGGAGCACTCGCAATACGGACATGCACCTCGGAAGCTCCGGCCTCACGAAGCATCTTCACGATCTTGAGGGAAGTCGTTCCGCGTACGATGGAATCATCCACAAGCACAACTCTCTTGCCCTTGACTATGGTCTTTACAGGCGACAGTTTCATCTTTACACCCTTTTCACGGAGCGACTGAGTCGGAAGAATGAATGTTCTGCCCACGTATTTGCTCTTTATCAGACCCATCTCATATGGAAGTCCGCTTGCCTCGGCATAGCCTTGTGCCGCACTGAGACTTGAGTCGGGAACTCCGATCACGATGTCAGCATCAGCCGGAGCCTCCCTGAACAGGATTCTTCCTGACTCCTTGCGGTAGTTGTGCACATTGCATCCCTCGATATCACTGTCCGGGCGTGCAAAATACACATACTCCATAGCACACATCGCGTGACGCTGAGGTTCTGCATAGAACTGGCTGCGGATGCCGTGGTGATCAAGTGTCACGATCTCGCCAGGCTCGACATCGCGGATATATTCAGCTCCCAGCACATCGAAGGCGCAAGTCTCGCTGGCCACTACATAACCGTCACCGAGCCGGCCTATCGCAAGAGGATGGAAGCCGTATTTATCACGGCAGGCATATATTCTTCTGCCCGTCATCACGACAAAAGCAAACGCTCCGTCAATCTGATTCAAGGCCGACTTCAGGGCATAGATTCGAGGCATCTCCCTATCAACACCCTGCTTCTTGATAAGATGCGCAAGCACCTCGGCATCCGAATCAGACTGGAAAAGGCTTCCTCTGTCCTCAAGCTCCTGACGCAACTGTCTGTAGTTCACGATCTGACCATTGTTGGCCAGCGCGAAATCTCCTGAGTTGTGATGAAAAAGGAAAGGCTGGATATTCTCCGTTCCGTTACAGCCTGCATTACTGTAACGTACATGGCCGATGGCCATATTGCCGGGAAGCAGCCCCATCTTCTGTTCATTGAAGACCTCAGTCACAAGACCGTCACCCTTGACCCTATGGAAGATTCCATCCGAATCGACTGTGACGATTCCGCAACCCTGCTGTCCTCTGTGCTGAAGGGCATGCAGACCATAATATGCCAGACCTGCTGCATTTTCAACACCATATATTCCAAGCACACCACATTCGTGATGCAGCTTATCATCTCTATAACAATTATTACACTTACACATAACAAATATATTTATACCCTCGTTTCCTCCACACCAGACTTATCTTTATTGATTTGAAGTTATGGGAGGGCCAGTTCTTCACTCCCCTCCCATAACTCTTAATTACCTCTGAAATACTCAACTGCATTGATGAAGAGAGGCTGCTCCAATCCCTCATCCATGATATTCTTGAAGAGATTCTCCTCATAACGCTCGGTATGTCCCATCTTTCCGAGGATCTGACCGTTGCGGCTGATGATACCCTCGATTCCGTAATATGAACCGTTAGGATTGTATGGAGACTCCATGGTCACCTCCTCCTCAAGCGGATCCACATACTGGAAGGCAACCTGACCGTTTGCAAAGAGCTCGCGTGCCAGCTCCTCATTGACAACGAACTTGCCCTCGCCATGGCTCACGGCAATCGTGTGAAGGTCACCCGCAGCAAAGCCTGCAAGCCAAGGAGAGTTGGTAGTAGAGACTCTCGTTGTCACCATCTGCGAGATATGACGGTTGATGTCGTTGCGGAAGAGGGTCGGGCTGTCCTTTGTCACCTGACCCAGACGGCCATATGGAAGGAGACCCGATTTCACGAGAGCCTGGAATCCGTTGCAGATACCCAGAATCAGACCTCCACGGTCGATGAGAGCATGGATAGCATCTGCTATATCCTTGTTGTTCAGAACGTTTGCAATGAACTTGCCGCTTCCGTCCGGTTCGTCACCAGCCGAGAATCCACCGCTGAGCATAAGGATATGACACACGTCAATATTCTTCTTCATCTCAGCGATAGAGCGGAAGATGTCATCCTCGGTGAGGTTACAGAACACGCTCATGCGAACCTCGGCACCGGCATTGCGCCATGCCTTTGCAGAATCATAGTCGCAGTTCGTTCCAGGGAAGACAGGAAGATAAGCGATCGGCTTCTCCACCGGCTCACCCTTATATTTAAGGTCTGCCTTCTTGGCCTTGAACGGCTTCACGCCCTCAAGTCCTGCCGGAGTGACAGCCTTGTTGTAGGCCTCTGCAGTGTCAGGATAGATCTGAGCGAACTTTGCTGAGTTTGCAGCCATGAGGTCGAATATGTCAAACTTCTTTCCGTTGATCGTAAGTTCGCTCTCCTCACCGTCAGTCACCTCACCGATGAGGACTGCATCAGGCCAGTTGAGTTCCTCCTCAGCCTCGACGAGAATCGAACCGTATCCGTAGTTGAAGAGTTCCTTCTCGTCATATGTGATCTTTGCATCAAGTCCGTTTCCGAAAGACATCTTGCAGATTGCCTCGGCAAGTCCTCCGAATCCGAGGGCATATCCTGAAACTATGTTCTCCGCCTGAACCTGCTCGTGGATGAAGTTCCAGTTCGCCTTGAGCTGCTCCACATTCGGCATATGGTTGGCAAGAGGAGTGTGTCTGATCAGATAGAGCTTGTTGCCCTCATACTTGAGTTCTGAAGAGATCACCTGTCCTGCATCCACAGTGGTGATACCGAACGCCATAAGCATAGGCGGCACATTGATGTTCTCGAATGTTCCGCTCATGGAGTCCTTTCCTCCGATCGAAGGAAGTCCGAACTCGACCTGCATCTTAAGGGCACCGAGCAGAGCCGAAAGCGGCTTGCCCCATGACCTGCGGTCTGTCATACGCTCGAAATATTCCTGATATGAAAAACGCATCTTTTCATATGATGCACCTGCAGCCACGACCTTGGCACAAGCCTCGACTACCGCATATGCAGCACCGTGATACGGGCTCCAGCTTGCGATGAACGGGTTGTATCCGAATGCCATGATGGAGGCGGTGTCGGTGTATCCGTCGGTCGGAAGCTTCTGCACGGACACCTGAGTCTCCGTGGACTGGAGCATACCTCCGAACGGCATGAGGACGGTAGAACGTCCGATAGTCGAGTCGAACATCTCGATCAGGCCCTTCTGCGAAGTCACGTTAGGGTCCTGGAGGTTATTGTATATCTTCTCCTTGAGATCTTCTCCCTCGACATTGCGCTCGAACGGATTCTTCTGCTCAACTGCTCCTACTGTAGCCTTTGCATAATGCTTCGCTCCCGCACTGTCGATGAACTCGCGCGAAAGGTCCACCACGAGCCTGTCACCGTTGAACATGCGCATACGGCCTCTGTCGGTCACGTCCGCCACATGGGTCACTTCCACATTCTCGCTTGCGCAGTAGGCCATCATAGCCTCCTTGTCCTTTGCCTCGATGACCACGGACATGCGCTCCTGAGACTCGCTGATCGCAAGCTCTGTAGAGTTCAGACCGCTGTACTTGACAGGAACCCTGTCCAGATATATGTCAAGACCGTCGGTGAGCTCGCCGATCGCCACGCTGACGCCGCCGGCTCCGAAGTCGTTGGATTTCTTTATGAGTCTTGTCACCTCAGGACGGCGGAAAAGCCTCTGGAGCTTTCTTTCCTCAGGTGCGTTACCCTTCTGAACCTCGCTTCCGCAAGTCTCGAGGGACTCCTCAGTGTGCTCCTTTGAAGAACCTGTTGCTCCGCCGACACCGTCGCGTCCTGTGCGGCCTCCCATCAGAAGCACCACATCGCCTGGAGCAGGGCTCTCACGACGCACGCTGTCAGCCTTCACTGCACCGACAACGGCACCCACCTCAAGACGCTTTGCCACATATCCCTCGTGATACACCTCACGGACATGTGTCGTTGCAAGACCGATCTGGTTTCCGTAGCTTGAATATCCGTGGGCAGCCTTGCGGGAGATTATGCTCTGAGGCAGTTTGCCCGGAATAGTCTCAGCCACAGGCTGATATATATTTCCCGCACCGGTCACGCGCATTGCCTGATAGACATAGGCACGACCTGACAGAGGGTCACGGATCGCACCGCCAAGACAGGTAGCGGCACCTCCGAACGGCTCGATCTCCGTCGGGTGGTTATGGGTCTCGTTCTTGAACTGGAGAAGCCATTTCTCTGTGGTCATCTCTCCTTCGTCATTTACGATGTCCACGTCCACATATATGCTGCATGCATTGTTCTCTTCGCTGACCTCCATGTCATCGAGCAGCCCCTTCGCCTTGAGGTAACGTGCTCCGACTGTAGCCATATCCATAAGATTCACACCCTTATGCTCACGGCCGAGTTCCTGGCGGATCTTCATATAGAGGTTGAGTGTGCCGTCGATCTCCTCCTTCATGAAGGACTCCTCGACGTCGATATCCTCAAGTTCGGTGGTGAAGGTGGTGTGGCGGCAGTGGTCGCTCCAGTATGTGTCGAGGATACGGAGCTCTGTCTCGAACGGGTCACGTCCCTCAGCCTTGAAATACTTCACGACCTCACGAAGGTCATCAGCGTTCATGGCCAGTCCCATCTTCCTGCAATAAGGAGCAAGTTCCTCCTCGGTCAGGGCAGTCAGTCCCTCGAGTACCGGAACCGGAGCCACCTCAGGCTGCTCCATCGCAGTGAGCTTCGCAAGATCCTTCTCGCGTGACTCCACCGCGTTGATATAGTATTTCTTGATTCTTTCCACCACTTCGTCGGAAGTATCTTCCGGAAGGATGATGAGCTTTGAACTCTTGATGCTCACCTTTGCTGAAGGGTCGATCAGACGGACACAGTCCACAGCGGAAGCCGCGCGCTGGTCGAACTGACCCGGGAGGAACTCCACTGCGATATATTTTGTTCCCGACAGGTCACACTCGTCAGTGACGCTGTCAGTCACGATTTCACCGAAGACGCTGTAGCGGCTCTTCTCGAGGAGATCCTCCGAGAAACCGAACAGGTCATATACATTAAGCAGACGCAGCGTTCCGAGGTCAAGCTGAAGATTCTCGTTCAGTTCGCTCAGAAGGCTGCGTGCCTCCACCTGAAATTCAGGATACTTTTCTACGTAAATGCGATAGTTGTTCATATAGGTATTATATCGTTGCATCTAAAACTTTCTGGGTCTGCTCGGCTCTGAAGGCCTCCAGCTTCTCTGACAGCTTATTGTCTGACAGCGCGAGAATCTGTATTGCATAGAGGGCCGCATTCTTCGCTCCGTTGATCGCCATGGTAGCCACAGGAACTCCCGGAGGCATCTGAACGATGGAAAGAAGCGAGTCCATTCCACCGAGGGCCTTGGTCTGGATAGGGATACCGATCACCGGAACCGTGGTCATACCGGCCACCACTCCTGCAACGTGGGCTGCCCCGCCTGCACCTGCAATGATGACACCTATTCCCTCAGCCCTGGCTGATTTCGCGAACTCGCACATAAGGTCTGGAGTTCTGTGGGCACTGATTACTCTTTTGACAACCTCGACGCCGAATTCTTCGAGGAGACTGATCGCCTGCGACATGATCTCAAGATCGCTGGTCGAACCCATGATGACTGCGACTTTCATACTGTAAATTGCTCGTTTTATGACGTTTCTTAAAAACCGCGCAAATATAGTGAAAATTCCGGTTACTTCATCACGCGCACATATGTCAATAATAACAAATAATTTCGTACATTTGCAGATTGTGCGGTAAGGCCCGCACCTAACAGATAAAAACACATCAGAAATGAGAGAATTATATATCACAAACTCGCTTTCGAGAAAGAAGGAACTCTTCAGGCCGATCAACGAAGGTCATGTGGGACTTTATGTCTGCGGACCGACAGTCTATGGCGACGCTCACCTGGGACATGCCCGCCCGGGAGTGACATATGATGTTTTTGTAAAGCTTTTGAAGCACCTCGGATACAAGGTGCGCTATGTACGGAACATCACCGACGTTGGACACCTTGAGCATGATGCGGACGAGGGAGAGGACAAGATTGCAAAGAAGGCACGTCTGGAGCAGCTTGAGCCTATGGAAGTGGTGCAGAGGTGCACCCTCGCCTATCATGAGGCAATGCGGATGCTGAATGTGGCTTCCCCATCCATCGAGCCTCGCGCTTCCGGACACATAATCGAGCAGATAGACCTCGTGAAGAAGATTCTCGATGCGGGATATGCATACGAGAGCAACGGATCCATATATTTCGACGTCCTGAAATACGACAAGGACCATAAGTACGGAGTGCTTTCTGGCCGTACCCTTGACGAGGTCAAGGAAGGCACACGAGACCTTGACGGCCAGCAGGACAAGAGGGCTTCATACGACTTCGCGCTCTGGAAGAAGGCATCGCCCGAGCACATCATGCGCTGGCCGTCACCTTGGAGCGACGGTTTCCCGGGATGGCATCTCGAGTGCTCTGCAATGAGCGAGAAGTACCTCGGCAAGGAATTCGACATCCACGGAGGCGGAATGGACCTGCTCTTCCCTCACCACGAATGCGAGATCGCGCAGAACACCGCATCACGCGGTTGCAGCGGTGTGAAATACTGGATGCACAACAACATGATCACCATCGAGGGCAAGAAGATGGGCAAGTCGCTCGGCAACTTCATCACACTTCCTGAGCTCTTCGCCGGACGTCACGAGAAGCTTGCCCAGGCATATACGCCTATGACAGTCCGTTTCTTCATCCTCCAGGCACACTACCGTGGCACGCTGGACTTCAGCAACGAGGCTCTGCAGGCTGCCGAAAAGGGTCTGAAGAGGATCATGCAGGCAGGAAAGGACCTGCGCGCGCTGGCTTCAGCTGCGGGAGTATCATCCGCTCCTGCACTTGCATACGGAGAGTTCGTTTCAGCTGTCGCTCCATCAGAAATCAAGGCTTCCAATGATGAGGTCCGTGCACTGATCGAGGGCGTATATGAGGCACTCTGCGACGACCTCAACACACCTGTCGCACTCTCACACATCTTCGATGCAGTGCGCATCATCAACACGGCGAAGGACAAGAAGCTCACTCTTGACGCTTCTGACTGGCAGGCACTCGTCTCACTCTTCGACAATGTGGTCTATGGCGTACTCGGCCTGCGCGACGAGGAAAGCGAAGGAGGAAAGGCGGTCCAGACCATCGACGGTCTGGTGAACATGGTCCTGGAGCAGCGCAAGGCAGCCAAGGCAGCCAAGGACTGGGCGACCAGCGACCGCATCCGCGACGACCTCAAGGCCCTGGGAATCCAGATCAAGGACACCAAGGACGGCACCGAATGGACACTTGAATAATCTGGACGAGCGCACTTTTATAGGAAAAACGCCCGAGGGTCCCCGGTTTTTCAGGGACCCTCGGGCATTTTTATGGGGTTTCTGCACTATAGCTTACACGATCCTTGCCACCAACTCCGGATCCAGACGTGTGAGTCGTGCAATCTGTTTCAGTCCCGCCCTGCAATTTCTCTTCAGCAACAAGCACAGTTTCAGACGCTGATCCATTGAAATCCGATTGATGGAGTCTGCATTGAACTCTTTTCGGATAAGTTCATTCATATGGGTCAGCACTTCCTGATCCGTCATATTGACGTCATCTGCGGCCCCAAGACGTATCTCGACGTCATTTTCCACCTTCTTGGCAAGAAGCAACATCAGCCTGGATGGATGCCGGAATATATCTTCCACAGCTTTTACATCAACATAACAGGACGGCATTATCATCCCTTCTTCATCAACCATATAATGGTCTGGCAAAGAGATTCGCGATTTAGTGATACGGAAACGCCTCCTTTCGCTCATTTCATTTAACTTTTCGCCTGACATGTTCATTTTTCCATTGAAGTAAACCGAAGCAGAAGACCATCTGTAATATACAGGCAACAGCCTGATTCCTGCTGCCAGAGGATTTCTCAAGACATAGGCGATCACGTTCTCAAGATACTCCTGGCTATCCACTTTATCAATCCGGATCCCCACATCTTTCAGCCCGTGGGCCTCTCCCGAAGAGAATCTCATCCGCATAGCGCACCTGTGCTTGTACGCATCTGCAAATTTTCTACACTCATCCAATGTTCCATATAGCACAAAATGAAAATGATTGCTCATAAGGCAGAAGCATATAATGGACACATCATACCCCAAGACGCATATCGCAACATCGTTCATTCCCGCAATGAAATCATCCCGACTTTTGAAAATATTGTTCCTCTCCAGCCCATGGCTGCTCACATGATAATAACCTTTCTCCATCGTTTTCATTTTTATGTATCCCACAAGTCTGATGACACATTCCCGTCATGCCGCGAAAGTAACTCATGAATTCCGGATCATCAGCAGATCATAAAAAAGATTCATAAAATTTTTCTTTTTCTTTAAATCGATAATTTATTTTATGCTGATAAAATAAATCTTGCTCTGGACAAAATAAATTTTAGCATTCTTATATCATTGAATATCAAGTATTAGTAGCTTACAATATCGCATTCTTGGGTCCATCTTCCCCAGCCACAGCATCTTGTGCTGTTATTTGGCACAGGCACCGGCTTTCTTTGTAAAAAAATTTCGAGCCATGACGTATCCCCATCCAATTTTAGTTACACCTCAAGAGATCCGCTACGATATTTACTGTCCATTGGAAACAATCGCGGGACACCTGCACGCCATATGCCGGTATTACGACCAAATGCATCGGAAATATGACAGTTTATTTTATGAATCAAGGACAGAAGGTAAAGTGGCCAGCTTCAAAAGCCGCCAGCGCTCCCTGCTATCATCTGAAAAAGTCTGCATGGACAATTACAGATGGACAATAGAAAGTCTTGGCAAACTGTTTCGCATAGATCTGAATCCGGACGATTACCCTGTGGAGAAAATCAGGGTTCATATCAGATACAGCCAATCGGACATCACCCGATTCATCTATGAGCAGGTGAAGGAAATATGTTCAGGCAAGTGTACGGAAGCTGAGTATATGGAAGGCTTTTCCGAAATCAACCTGGAAGATGAATACACCATCGGTCTCACATGCAGGGCATTGAAAGACACGACAAATCTATGGAAAATATTCTTCGGGCCTGAGAGCCTATATTACAAAAGGCTTGAAGGGGATGAATACGTAGAAAAATACAATAACGATGACAGACTGGAAAACAGCACCCACACAATGATCACCTCAATCTGTCTGATCATGATGCTCCTCGGACTCATTACGCAATGTAGTGCATGAGACTGTACGCATGTAAATTTCGCATATATTCCATAAATCTGTGCAGATATAAACCGCAACCATCATGAAGGAAATCTGGAATGAAATCTGGAATGAAATCTGTCATGACCTGTCTGAGTGCAAAAACAAGATCGTATGATGCCTTGGCTATCTAGGATGGAAAAAATATCTTGTAGAAATAACCGTACAATACCCCATTCAAGTCGGACATAAGACAAAACTGGCAGACATTGTTGTTTTCTCGAATGGAACAGAGCAGTTCGTCATTGAAGTCAAGAGACCCGGTCATACGATTTGTCCAGAAGACGAGAAACAGATGTTTTCATATACGCGTCTGCGGAATAACCATGTTTTATTTGGGATTCATATCGGAGATGACATCCGACTGTACTATGATGACACCTAGTCCTTATCACTTCCTGAACCTTTATTTATCATCGAAATGACAAAGGACTACACTGACGGTGCCCAGTTTGTAGAATTATTCCCGAAGGAGTCTTTAAATATTGAAACGATGCAGAAGTTCTGTTTATCCAAGACAGATGAGTTGCACCAGAAACAGAAAATCAAGGAAGAAACAGGCGGAAGAGTTATAGGGCGAGTGCACTTTTATAGGAGAAATGCCCGAGGGTCCTGGTTTTTTCAGGGAGCCTCGGGCATTTTTATGGGGTTTCTGCTCGCGGGAGTAGCGGGAGTGGAGAAAATGTGTTATTTTAGCGACGTAAATATCAGGGAAAAACATGTACAAGTTCATATCATGGAATGTAAACGGCCTCAGGGCTGTGTGCGGGAAGGGATTTGCGGACATCTTTACAGAGCTGGACGCTGATTTCTTCTGTCTGCAGGAGACCAAGCTTCAGGAGGGACAGATCGACCTGGAGTTCCTCGGATACAGGTCATTCTGGAACTATGCCGACAAGAAGGGATATTCGGGAACGGCCATATTCACAAGACACGAACCTGTTTCCGTAACTTACGGAATAGGAATTGACGAGCACGACCACGAAGGGCGTGTCATCACGCTGGAGATGGAGGAATTCTTCCTCGTATGCGTATATACGCCTAACGCCCAGGACGGTCTGAAGAGACTGGAATACAGGATGAGGTGGGAGGATGATTTCAGGGAATACCTGAAGAAACTGAGCGCAATCAAGGGAGTGATAGTCTGCGGAGACCTCAACGTGGCCCATAAGGAGATAGACCTGAAGAATCCGAAGTCCAACCGAATGAATCCGGGATTCACGGACGAGGAGCGCGGCCAGTTCACCAATCTTCTGGACGCAGGTTTCATAGACACCTTCAGATATTTCCATCCGGACCAGACCGACATCTATTCCTGGTGGTCATACCGTTTCCAGGCCCGACAGAAGAACATCGGGTGGCGTATCGACTATTTTGTAGCGAGTGAAAATCTGAAAGACAGGCTTGAAAGCGCAAGGATACACACCGAGATCTACGGATCCGACCACTGTCCTGTGGAACTTATAATAAGATAGCAATTGCGGCGGGTTGATTGAGATTCAGCCCGCCGCAATGTTTAATCTATCCTTTCGATCTTTATATGCTGGACCCGGTAGTCGGAATCCTTGTAGCTGACGAATATCGTGACATTGAAGAGTTCGCCTCCGGCATTCAGGGTGCCAAGGGCATATTTCATATTCGAGCGTCCCGCCTTGTGGGTAATCTCAAAGGAGCGCGGAGTGTATGACCTGAAGAAGGTCTTCATTATCTGACGCGCCTGGTTCCTGCTGGAGTCATTGGAATTGGAGAATATCGTAACCTCCAGATTATCAGAGAACCATGCAGACAGTTTGTCTGCATCACCTTTAGCGAAGTACTTGGCTATGGGATTGAATACATCGTAGCCCTTGTCCTGAGCCACCGCATTCACAGCAGCAAGAAAGGCCACGACACTGACAGTCGCAAGTATCAATATTCTGTTCATCTGTCCTGCTTGATTTTCCGGGGCAAATATACTGCAAAATTCAAACCACACAAAAAATAAAGAAAATAACTATATTTGTGGGGATGTAGCATATTATTTGCTGACAAACGGACGGCCAAAATGAAGATAACACTGCTGACAGTCGGAAAGACCGACAGGGACTGGGTAAGACAGGGACTCGACATCTATGTGTCGAGGCTCAAGCATTATATACCTTTCTCCATGGTGGAGATCCCCGAGCTGAAGAATGTCTCAGCCCTGTCCAAGGACCAGATCAAGGCGAAGGAGGGAGAACTGATACTCAAGAACATACGCCCGACAGACGATCTGATTCTTCTGGACGAGCACGGAAAGGAATACACATCCGTGGAACTTGCAAAGGTGATTCAGGAGAAGATCTCATACACCGGGAAGGACATGGTCTTTGTGATCGGCGGAGCCTACGGATTCTCTCCTGAAGTCTATGCAAGGGCGAACTCGAAGATTTCGCTGTCCAGAATGACATTCTCGCATCAGATGGTCAGGGCGATATTTGCCGAACAGCTGTACAGAGCCTTCACCATAATGAAGGGAGAACCATACCATCACGAATAACCCGTAACCGATGTTCTCAAGAAAGCTGACATACAAGAAGATTCCTCTGCTGCTCTTCCTCCTGGCAGTAGTCTTCTTCGTCATGTCCATGACCGGAAGCAATGCAGGCGATGATACGGAAGATGCCGCAGCAAAGACAGAGAAGAAGGTCATCCAGAGGATAGATCTGCTGGAGAGCCATGTGGCACAGGTCGCAGAGACACCTCCCGACACCAAGTTCCTGATGCAGATTCCTGATGACATGGTCATCTACAGATATGTGAACGACTCGCTCACATCATGGATCAACCAGTTCCCTATCATCAACGATGACATCAGCACCAGGATGATGATCCAGAGGCTCACCAACTTCAGGGTCAGACTCACCTCTCCTCTGACACAGGCCAGAGATGAATATTCATATATAAATCTCGGTCCGAAGTGGTATATAATAAAGGAGTACGAAGGAGAAGGTGGGGACAAGATCATAGCCGGTCTTGAAGTCAAGAACACCCTCATAGACGACCTGAGAAAAACAGAGAACGGTGTAAATCCCAAGTTCGGACTTCATGGAAGATTCTCCATACAGCCCATCAACCACAGCGGCGGGTCAGCCATTTCTGTTGACGGGATTCCTCTGTTCAAGGTGATCAGAGACACCGACTCAGCGATGAGGTTCTTCGACAATTCCCTGCTCCGATGGACCGCACTGATACTCCTGACAATAGCCATGATAATGTTCCTTGGGATGCATCGCACCATCAGGACCTATCTGGTAGTCGTCACAACGATAACTGTCCTTTGCTTCATGGCGTACATCTGGGGTGACCAGATGAGCAGCACGGCATTCTTCTCGCCAAGCACGTACGCTGACGGTCCGTTCATGTCCTCTCTCGGCGCACTGCTCATAAACAACACATACATCAGCCTGCTCTGCCTGTGTTCCTATATGATCAACGGAAAGGTCATAGACTGGATCAGAAAGGACAAGAAACGTCGCCGGAAGGGGCTCATAATCCATGGCAGCATCGTCATAATCAGCGCACTGGCCATTTCCGTCTATACTCACTTTGCCATCAGGAGTCTCATATTCAACTCCAACATAAGCCTGGAACTGTATAAGATCAGCGGCGAGATTCCGTTCACCATTCTGTCTTTCGCCTCATTCACATTCCTGCTGTTCTGCATACTCCTGCAGCTTCAGATGCTCAGACCAGCTGCAAGGGAACTGTTCGGGATAAGATACAACATCTACAGGCCGCAGACTCTGGCAACCTTTGCCTTCATTCTCGCAGCATATTTTTCCATAACAGCCGAGGTCTATGGATTCCAGAAGGAGCAGAGAAGGGTGCAGGTGTGGGCGAACATGCTGGCTGTGGAAAGGGATCTGGGACTTGAAATCCAGTTCAGGGCAGTGGAGGCAGGGATTGCCTCTGACCAGCTGATATCCGCATTGACGAATATGGAGAACTCCGGCGGAATCATTCTCAGCAGGATCAAGGAGTCATATCTGCCGAGAATCAAGCAGGAGTACAGCATGTCCGTCTCAATCATCAAGGACACCGACAAGGAGGCCATGATGAAGTTCAACGACATCCTCAACAACGGCACAGCGATCTCAAACGGTTCGCACTTCCTTTTCGTTACGGACGACAGCGGAAAGGGGGAATATGCCGGAGTATTCATGTATTACACATCCGGCAAGGGAGTGACCAGACTGCTGCTGGAGGTGGAGCCTGACACAAACAGGGAGGACCGGGGGTATTACAGTCTCCTGGGCAAGTTCTCCAACTCTGAAGGCATCAACATTCCTTCAATCTACTCATACGCAAAATACAAGGACACGAATCTTCTGCTTGTCACCGGAAACTACCCATATCCTACGGTTTCGGACATAGCCGGCATGGAAGAGGTGAACAGGACCGGAACTGCAGTGGTCAGGAAAAAGGACTACACCCACTTCATGAACAAGGTGAGTGACAATGAGCTGATAATCATTTCACGTCCGCGCAGGGATTTCCTTGTTTACTTCACATCGTTCTCATACCTGTTCCTGATCCTCATGGGCATCCTGCTCATCTTCTCCCGTTCCAGGAAGAAGGAGACGTTCAGGAGCAACTATTTCAGGACAAGGATCAATATCATACTTTTCACCTCCTCACTGCTCATTCTCGTCAGCATGGCGATAGTCAGCATCATCTTCGTATATAAGAGGAACGAGGTGAACATGCACAACCTGATGTCATCCAAGATCAGCACCGTTCAGGCCCTGGCTGAATCCAGATGCAGGAATGCCAGAAGCTGGAGGGACCTCACGACCCAGGAATTCGGAGTCATCACCGAAAACATCAGCAACACGACAAAATCCGACATAACCTATTATACCCCGGAGGGAAAGGTGTTCCGCTCCACTACTCCGGAGGTCTTCGAGAAGATGATCATCGGCAGCAGGATCGATCCTGAAGCCTACTATAACTTGTGCAGCCTTCATCAGCGATACTATATTCATAGAGAAAATATCGCAGACTACAGCTATTGGGCACTTTACGCTCCTATTTTCAATGACAGGCAGGAAATGATAGCAATAGTGTGCGTACCATACACGGACAAGAACTATGATTTCCGCAGGGAGGCTTTCTTCCATGCTTCGCTGATCATCAACCTCTTCCTCCTGCTCCTGATAGCCTCACTGCTGTTCAGTTCAAGAGAAGTCAATGCCATGTTCTCCCCACTGATCGAGATGGGAAAGAAGATGAACAGCGCGGATCTCAATCACCTTGAATACATCACATACAACCGTGTGGATGAGATCTCTTCGCTGGTGGAGGCCTACAACCGTATGGTTCATGACCTGTCGGATTCCACCCAGAAGCTTGCCCATGCCGAGCGTGACAAGGCATGGAGCCAGATGGCACGACAGGTGGCTCACGAAATCAAGAATCCTCTGACACCTATCAAGCTTGAGATCCAGAGACTTATCAGGCTCAAACAGAAAGGCAATCCCGCTTGGGAGGAGAAGTTCGACAAGGTTTCTGCTGTCGTGCTCGAGCATATTGACATCCTGACCGAGACAGCCAATGAATTCTCGACATTCGCCAAGCTATACACGGAGGATCCGGTGCTGATGGACCTTGACAAGACCCTGAAGGACCAGCTGCTGATCTTCGACAACAGGGAGAATGTGCATCTGCAGTACATGGGCATGCCGGAGGCATTCGTAATGGCCCCGAAGCCTCAGCTGATACGAGTGTTCGTGAATCTGATCACCAACGCGATACAGGCGGTGGAAATACAGAGGAAGGAAGCTCTGGAACGTGGAGAGGAAGTTGTCCAGGGACGTGTGCTGATCTGCCTGAGAAACAGTACACGTGAAGGTTATTATGACGTGGTCTTCGACGACAACGGTCCCGGCGTTTCAGAGGAAAACCAGCACAAGCTGTTCACCCCGAACTTCACCACAAAGACCGGAGGTACCGGACTGGGACTCGCCATATGCCGCAACATCATAGAAAAATGCGAGGGCGAGATCCGTTATCAGAGATCGTTCGCCCTCGGTGGTGCTTCATTTATCGTAACGCTTCCTGCCCATCAATAGACATAAGCCTTTACATCTGACGCAGTTATGCGGTCTCCGGAGAGAATCAGCAGACGCTCTACGACATTTCGCAGTTCCCTGATGTTTCCCGTCCAGGTCTTGTTCACAAGGAGCTTCATTGCATCGGCATCCACCTCGCGACGGACCATGCCGGTCTCTGCACATATCTGTCCAATGAAATATTCCACAAGAAGAGGAATGTCGTCCTTGCGTTCATCAAGGGTAGGCACATTTATGACGATCACGCTGAGACGGTGATACAGGTCCTCACGGAAGGTGCCCTTGGCAATTTCCTCCTTCAGATTCTTGTTTGTGGCTGCCACTACCCTGACATCCACGATGATGTCCTTGTCACTTCCCACTCTGGAGAGCTTTCTTTCCTGCAGCACCCTGAGCACCTTGGCCTGTGCAGCCAGGGACATATCCCCTATCTCATCCAGGAAAAGTGTGCCTCCATCTGCCTGCTCGAACTTTCCCTTATGCTGCTTGATGGCAGAAGTGAACGATCCCTTTTCATGTCCGAAGAGTTCGCTCTCGATCAGTTCCGACGGAATCGCCGCACAGTTGACCTCGACATAAGGCATTGCGGAGCGGCGGCTCTTCTGATGAAGATTCCTTGCGACAAGCTCCTTTCCTGTTCCGTTCGAACCTATGATGAGCACCCTTGCATCTGTAGGGGCCACCTTGTCTATCATATCCTTGATGTGAAGTATCGGCTCAGATTCGCCGATCATTTCCTGGCCATACACCTTCTTCTTGAGAGTCCTGGTTTCCTTGACAAGATGCACCTTCTCAGTCGCATTCTTGATGGTGATCAGGATGCGGTTCAGGTCCAGAGGCTTCTGAATGAAATCGAAGGCTCCCTTCTTGATGCACTCGACAGCAGTATCGATGTCTCCATGTCCGGAAATCATCACCACAGCTGCGTCAACACCCATTTCGTTCAGTTTATCCAGAACTTCCATTCCATCCATCTCCGGCATCTTGATGTCGCAGAATATCACGCTGTACTTTTCCTTGTCAACCATCTGACAGCCAAGCACGCCGTTCTCCGCCACATCCACGTCATAGCCTTCATCTGCAAGGATTTCCTTCAGGGAATTGCGGATGGACCTTTCGTCGTCAATAATCAAGATCTTCATATTATACAGTTGAATTTAGTTTAGCGAATAGATTGAAACCGTTCTACAAATATCGACATTTTTGGGAGTTTACACAATATTTTATAATTTTGTCCGGTTTATGACAAATCACATTGCCAATGACTATACCTGACATAATAATAGCCATCGACGGATACTCTTCCACAGGCAAGAGCTCCTTTGCAAAAATCATAGCAAACGAGTTTTCCTTCCTGTATCTTGATTCCGGCGCCCTGTATAGAGGCGTCACATTGTTCGCCATTGAAAACGGATTCATCGCGGACGACAATGCAATTGACGTGCCGGCACTGACTCTGGCTATGGAAGATCTTGACCTTCATTTCGGAGAAGGGGGCACATATATTGGAAACAGATGCATCGAGAAGGAGATCCGTGGCATGGCTGTGGCCGGGAAGGTAAGTCCCATCGCAACAGTTCCTCAGGTCCGCAGCTTTGTGGACCGCAAGCTCAGGGAGTTCGGCAGGATGAAGAGGGTCGTAATGGATGGAAGGGATATAGGAACTACCGTATTTCCGGATGCCGAACTGAAGATATTCATGACAGCGGATCCGCTGATCAGGGCTCAGAGGAGGGCTGAGGAAATGAAGGCAAAGGGAACGGATGTGGACATGGACGAAGTGCTGAAGAACCTTCAGGAAAGAGACTATATTGACTCACACCGTGAAGTTTCTCCATTGACCCAGGCTCCGGATGCCATCGTGCTTGACAACTCATATATGACCATGGAAGACCAGATGGCATGGCTTAAAGACATCATCTCCGAAAGATTCGGAGAGTAAACGGGAAATTTATGCTCACTGTAGATATAGACAAGAATTCAGGATTCTGTGCCGGAGTCATCCGGGCGATAGGAAAGGCCGAGGAATTTCTCGGCAAGGCGAAGGAATCCGGTGACAATGACAGGAAACTGTTCTCACTTGGTGCGATCGTCCACAATGATGCCGAGCTCAACAGGCTTATGGCGCAGGGACTTGTCACAATAGACAAGGAAGACCTTGACGAAATGGTGGATGCCAGAGGAGAAGTCCTCCTTATCAGAGCGCATGGCGAGCCTCCACAGACATACGAGAAGGCGGACAGCATCGGATTTGAAATCATCGACTGCACCTGCCCCGTGGTTCTCAAGCTTCAGCAGAGGATCAAGGAGGCATATGCAAGGCATCTGGAAACGGGCAGAGGTCAGATAGTGATTTTCGGAAACATCGGTCACGCAGAAGTGCTCGGTCTCATCGGGCAGACAGACGGCACTGCCGTGGTTGTGGAGAATCTTCTCATGCTGGAAAAAGCCATAGAGGACGGCTCAATAAGCCTTGACGTGCCGACGGAAGTATTCAGTCAGACCACGAAAAGTCCGGCGGAATATTCCCTGATATGTTCACGTCTTGAAGAGGAGATGGCCAGACACAATGAAATGTCAGTAGAAAGATTCAAGGGACGTGGAATGCTGACGGTGCATAACACCATCTGCTCGCAGGTGGCCACACGTCACGAAAGGCTGTCCCGTTTTGCCCTCGAACACGATATAATCATATTCGTTTCCGGCAAGGCCAGTTCGAACGGCAAAGTGCTTTGTGAACTTTGCAAGTCACTGAACATCAGAACATACCACATCGATTGCGTCGAGGACATAAAGAGAGAATGGTTCAGAGCAGATGACAGAGTAGGAATCTGCGGAGCGACCTCCACCCCTAAGTGGCTCCTCGAAAAAGTGGCAGACCACGTGATGTCCCTCAATCAATATGTCCCTGCATGGGAGGAAAAATACGGAGAATCCGAAGACCAAAAGACTGATAATCAGTAAAAATTTGGTTAGGAGCGGACAATTTTATATTTTTGCAGCCGCTTTCGGCTATCTGACGGATTCCTCTTCATCTGAAGGCGGGACTGATACCGGAGACTTTAAGACTAATAATTAAAATATCAATAGATTATGGCAACAACAGCTGATTTCAAAAACGGACTTTATCTTGACTTCAACGGCAAGCCATGCCAGATCGTATGGTTCCAGCATGTAAAGCCGGGCAAGGGTCCTGCATTCGTAAAGACAAAACTCAGAAACCTCGAGAACGGACGTATCCTTGAGAACACCTTCACAGCAGGTGCAAAGATCGAGACCATCAACGTGGAGAGAAGACCTTACCAGTTCCTTTACAAGGATGAGGACGGATTCAACTTCATGCACGAGGAGACCTACGAGCAGATCCACCTCGACACTGACCTCGTGGACAACGCAGACCTGATGAAGGAAGGACAGCACGTGGAGATGATGTTCCTCGCTGACGAGGAGCGCTGCCTCACCTGCGAGCTCCCTACATACGTTGAGCTTGAGGTAACATACACAGAGCCTGCAGTGAAGGGTGATACAGCTTCAACTAACGCTCAGAAGGAGGTTACCCTTGAGACAGGAGCGATTATCATGGCTCCTCTCTTCATCAACATCGGAGAGAGAATCCGCGTGAACACAACTGACCGTTCATACGGAGAGCGCGTGAAATAATTCCTTCGGGGATAGTAAAAGACATCGTCGCAGAAAAATCATTACGTTTTTCTGCGACGATTGTCATTTTTGGGGATATTTTCCCGATTTCTGACATCGTCGCAAAGAAATCACGAGTTTTTTCTGCGACGATGTCTTATATACTATTTATCCGTCTCCGGGATTTCCGCAGTCTCAGGAGCATCAAGGGACTCCGGGTTCTCCGTGGCATCGAGGGTTTCAGGCGTTGTCGGAGTCGTCCTGGACGAAACGGTATTGATGCGCTGAGGTCCGCCGGCTTCTGCACGGAGGAAGGCTGCGGAACGTTTTAGAACGAAGTTCGAGCCAAGATATTTGGTTCGGACTTCATCGTCTGCAGCCAGTGCCTCAGGAGTGCCGCTCTGGAGGATAGAACCTTCGTAAAGCAGATATGCACGGTCAATGATGGCCAGGGTCTCACCCACATTGTGGTCTGTGATGATGACACCGATGTTCTTGTACTTAAGCTTTGCGATGATATACTGAATGTCTTCCACTGCAATCGGGTCGACTCCGGCAAACGGCTCGTCAAGAAGGATGAACTTCGGGTCGATGGCCAGTGCGCGGGCAATTTCGCATCGGCGGCGCTCACCTCCTGAAAGCTGGATACCCTTGCTCTTGCGGACCTTATGGAGATTGAACTCGTCGAGCAGGGACTCAAGACGCTCCAGCCTTTCCGCCTTTGTGAACTGGTCTGACATCTCCATCACGGAGAGAATGTTATCCTCGACACTCATATGGCGGAACACCGATGCCTCCTGGGCAAGATATCCTACACCCTTCTGGGACCTCTCATACATAGGAAGTCCGGTGATCTCCTCATCGTCAAGAAATATTCTTCCCGCATTCGGCTTTATAAGACCGGTGATCATATAGAAGCTTGTGGTCTTACCGGCTCCGTTAGGCCCGAGGAATCCCACGATCTCACCCTGGTTCACCTCCATGGACACGCCTTTAACAACGGTCCTCGGACCATATTTCTTAACTAGATTCTCACAATGAAGTTTCATATTGTCAATGTTATCTCTTTTATATGATGTAAGAGAGGATTTTACTTTATATCAAGTTCAAGGTCCTTTACAAGACTCTTGACTTCGTCGTTACGCGACATCAGTTCCTTTGCCTGCTCGCTCGGCATATATACCTTCTTCTCCTGCGGGGCATTGTCTGGAGCCACTTCCACACGGAGATAGACCTTCATCGACCCCACCAGAGCGCGATACTTGCCTTCGAGTTCATGAAGGAGCTTGGACTCCACCCATTCCTTCTGGGCCTCATTCACTACCCGGAACACCACCATCTTGGAATCTTCATTTCCGGAAATGGTCAAGGCTGTGCTGCCAAGCATGCTGGCCAGACGAGGCTTGTCGCTGTATGCCACGGCAAGTTCCGGCCATTTTGCCTTAAGAACTTCATCCGCAGGCGGCGGTGTGTCCTGAGTCTGTGCCGAAGATGCCTTTTCCTGCTGGCCGTCCATAACCGCCTTCATCGAAAGGGTTGCAGCCGTGCGGGAGGCACGGGTGCGGCGCTGAGGCTGCTCGACCGGAGCCTGGGCTGATGGGGTCCGGGCCGCAGATTCGCTCGACTCGCTACTCTCGCTCGGAATGACAGGGGATGGAACCGCTTCGCTTTTTGGTGCAGGTTGCTGAGCGGCTGGTTGCACGGCTGGTTGCACGGCTGGTTGCGGAGCTGGCTGTACGGCTGGTTGAGCCACGGATTGAGGAGCTGACTGCGGGACAGCAGGCTGGGCAACGGGCTGAGGTGCAGGCTGGGCAGCCGGGCGGTTCATAAGGAAGCTTAGCCTCATCAGAGCGAACTCTATGTGCAGACGAGGATTCACGCTGGCCCTGTAGCCAGACTCACACTGGGTCGTGATCGCCAGAGCATCATAGAGGAACTGCAAAGGACATCTGTCTGCCTGTTCCTTATATCTCTTCTTCAATGAATCAGGGAGTTCCAGAAGAGCCTCCAGTCCTCCGCTCTTGCTGACGATCAGATCACGCATGTGCGAGGACAGGGCCGCCACGAAATGGAGTGCATTGAAGCCTTTGGTCAGGATTTCGTCAAAGGCGAGCAGTGCAGACGGATAGTCTCCCTTAAGGAAGGCATCCACCAGAGCGAAACTATATTCATAGTCAAGAACATTGAGGTTCCTCAGAACATCCTGATATTTCACATCGGTTCCGCAGAAAGCCACTGTCTGGTCAAAGATGGTCAGCGCATCACGCATCGCTCCGTCTGCCTTGTGTGCGATCACATGAAGCGATTCGTCATCGATGGTAATTCCTTCGCTGGAAGCCACCATACGCAGGTTCTTCACTATATTATCGACTGTGATCCTGTTGAAGTCATAGGTCTGACAACGCGAAAGGATGGTCGGAAGAATCTTGTGCTTTTCAGTGGTGGCAAGGATGAATATGGCGTGCGCAGGCGGTTCCTCAAGGGTCTTGAGAAAGGCGTTGAAGGCGGCCTGTGAAAGCATGTGCACCTCGTCGATGATATAGACGCTGTACTTTCCCACCTGTGGAGGAATGCGGACCTGGTCCATGAGGGTCTTGATGTCCTCCACTCCATTATTGGATGCGGCATCGAGCTCATGGATGCAATATGACCTGCCTTCCGCGAATGACTGGCAGGACTCGCACGTTCCGCATGGTTCCATCTGGTCGGACGGATTCGAACAGTTTATCATCTTCGCGAAGATTCGCGCAGTCGTCGTCTTGCCGACTCCACGCGGTCCGCAGAAAAGATAGGCATGTGCCAGCTGTCCTCTCAGGATGGAATTCTTGAGGGTCTGGGCGATATTGTCCTGACCGATAAGCGTCCCGAAGGAGTCCGGCCTGTACTTTCTTGCTGAAACTATATACTGACTCATAATTCTTCTTTACGTCAACTTACAAAGATAATCAAATTAATTCACGAATAACACACTTGAATCCACTTATACTTGCAGACCTGCTCCACTGAACGCAGGTCTAAAAATATAAGTACCTGATTGACTGTAACTTGAGACTCCCTCATTAAACTCCTGTTTGGAGAGAGAAGATAAAGTTGTAACTTTGCAGCGGTTAATTTTTAGAATGGTTTGAAATGAAAAGGATACTGATTCTGATCGCGGCCGTACTGCTGCCGGTATTTGCAGCTGCACAGGCGCAGATCAATACAAAGAAAGTCAAGATCGGGGACTTCACCCAGAAGGTCACAAAAGTAGTACTGACCGGAAACATGTTCTACGACAGTTCCCTGGAGGATGAAATAGTGGCCAGGTGGCGTGTATCACCATATGAATTCTGCACACTTCCGGAGTTCGAACAGCTCAAAGGCAGCGACGAGTACTACTTCCTGCTGACCACCAAGGGGCAGTTCAAGAAGGAATCAGAGCCCGGACTCCAGTTTCTGACTCTTGTCAAGGGAGGCAAGAAGGCTCAAGGGGGAATCGATGATATGCTTGAAGTGGTTTCGCTCCCTATTGCCTCGGCGGAAGATCCTTCCGGAAGAGAAAACATATTCTTCCCGGCATTCCTGGACATAATACAGAACTATGCCCTGGAATCCATGGAAAAGGACGCAAGTGCATATACAGGGCTGAGCAACAATTCGCTCAACCTTCCTAAGATCAAAGGCCTGACCATGGTATTCTCCGAGGGAGATCTCAGCACTGAGATCACAGACCTCGTGAAGGATCTTAACTTTGATGAAAATATGCTCATCACTGATGAGGACACTGCAGACAGGCACATAAGCGACGAAACGGATGGAACAGTTGTCAGCTATGTAGCGGTACCTTCAGAGGCCACACCTGGTTCATATTGTTATAAGATGCTGATAGACAGCCGGTCTCACGAGCTGTACTATTTCAAGAAGCACAGGATCACAAAGAAGACAGGAGCCGGATTCCTTGCAGAGGACATCAGAAGGATTTCATCAGCACGCAGATAGAAGATGATTTCAGGAAAAGCAGAATGCGGAATGCAGTATGCCGTAAGAAGGAGAAGTTCTTCTGCGGCATATTGTGCGTTGAGCATCAAGTGCGGCACACGTGACGAGGAAGGGTTTCATGGAGGCATAGCCCATTTTGTCGAGCACACCATCTTCAAAGGAACCTCCAGGCGGAGTGCCACGGTCATAAACGGATACCTCGACAGGCTGGGCGGGGAACTGAATGCGTTCACTACCAAGGAAGAGATAGTTCTGCACGCCACAGTGCTAAAGGAGGATCTTCCGAAAGCCGCAGCCCTGCTGTTCGAGCTCGCCACTTCAGCCACGTTTCCCGAACATGAGATCAAGACTGAGAAAGGAGTGGTCATAGACGAGATACAGTCATACAAGGACTCCCCTTCCGAAGATATCTATGACAAGTTCGAGGAAATGCTTTTCGAAGGGCATCCGCTCAGCGGGAACATCCTCGGCACCTCAGCATCTGTCAGGAAGATCACACGAGAGGAGCTTCTGAGGTTCGTCAGGGAAAAGTTCCGTCCGGAATGCATGGCCTTCACAGTGGTGGCTGACATCGAGGAGACAAGGATGGAGAGACAGGTCAGGAAGATGGTGAACGAGGTGTTCGGCCCGGATGGCGGTGCTTTCGCCAAGACAGATACCACCTGGACGGAAAGGTCTGATTCAGCTGAAGTAAACTGCAAGACAAGTCAGGAAGCGATGCTGGCCGGTCCTCAGCCAAGGCAGTTCGACAAGACTCTCAACAAGAGAAACCATCAGGCGAACTGCATAATAGGCGGGCTTGCTCCGTCGCTTTACCAGAACAGGGAGAGACTGGCGACTGTGCTTTTGTGCAACATACTCGGAGGACCGGCGAACAATTCCATCCTCAACTCCGTCCTCAGGGAGAAGTATGGATGGGTGTACGGGGTGGAATGCGGATATACCCAATATGCAGACACTGGCATAGTCACAATCAGCCTCGGCTGCGACAAGGCAAATCTCGACAAATGCGTGAAGGCAATCTGGAAGGAGCTGGACAAGCTCAAGAGCGTGACGATGTCAGACAGAAAGTTGAAAGCGGCAAAGAAACAGCTTCTGGGGCAGCTTGCCATAAGCGGAGACAACGGTGAGACCCAGTGTCTGTCCATGGGCAAGAGCCTGCTGTCGTTCGGAAAAATTGCAGGCAGTCAGGAGAACAGGGAGATGGTGGACGGAATCACGGCGGAAGATGTCAGAAGGATGGCCTGCGAGATCTTTGCAACAGACCGTCTGTCCCGGCTGATATATATTTAGCGCTCAGCGCAAAGCATTGATTTCCAGCATTATAGCAAGAAAGACCTACTCCACACGACGCAGGTTATATATATCTACAAACTGATTTACAAACAGTTGAAGCATATGGAAGAAATATATAAATATATAGAGAGCCATGCCGCCAGACCGGATGTGGCACTGGACTGGGTGGTGAAGCAGACACACATCAGGACCAACCATGCAAGGATGCTGTCGGGAATGATCCAGGGACAGCTGCTCAGGATGATCGTTCAGATTTCCGGCGCAAAGCGTATCCTGGAGCTTGGTACATTCACGGGATTCTCGGCAATATGTCTGGCATCCGGACTTCCCGAAGACGGTCATCTCGACACTCTTGAGCTGAATGACGAGCTGGAAGACCTTATACTTGAAGGGTTCGAGAGGGCAGGACTTCAGAAAAAGATATCGCTTCTTATCGGAGACTGCAAGGAGACACTCAAGGGACTACGAATGGAAATGGGACTGACTGAGGAACCTTGCGGAGACAGGCAATCAGAGATTGAGGATGATGGCTGTGAGGTTGGAGCTGATACATCCCGGCTCTACGACATAGTATATATGGACGCCAACAAGCGCGAATACTGCGAGTACTATGATCTGGTCTTCGACATGGTCCGCCCGGGAGGTCTCATCCTTGCCGACAACGTCATATGGGACGGAAAGGTGTGCCAGGATCCGCTTCCTCAGGACAAGCAGACCCTGAGCATAGCCAGGTTCAACGACATGGTAAGTGCCGACTCCCGCGTCGAGACAGTCATACTCCCCCTTCGCGACGGGCTTAACGTAATCAGAAAGAAATGATCCAGGTCATCCACAGAGCATTCGACATACTCGAATATCTTTCACAGGATCCCAAACGTGAATTCAGTCTGGGAGAAATCACCGCATACACAGGGCTGAACAGCGGAACATGTGCCAACATCATGAAGACGCTGGTCAGAAGGAACTATGTCGTGCACCTCGGGGTGAAGAAGGGCTACAGGATAGGGATCATGCCGCTGATCATCACAGACAACGACGCATACATCCGCCTTCTGGCAAGTGCCTGTAAACCGCCTATGAATGCTCTCTGCTCCGAGATCAACGAGATCTTCATACTTTCTGTGGTCAGACACAACAGACGTTTCCTCGTCTATCAGACAAAGAGCACTCACGAAATCCAGGCAACGACTACAGCCGAGCAGTCCGTTTATAAGTCAACAACTGCCAGAATGATAATATCGTCATACAGCAACGCACGGCTTGAGAAACTTGTCAAGGATGTCGGTCTGCCTCAGGGTCTTGAATGGCCGGAGGTAAAGACACTAAAGCAGCTGAAAGATGCCCTCGCAGAAATTCGGGAGAAGAAGATGGCCTTCGGATGGGACCAGTACGATGTCGTGAGTCTGGCTGTTCCGGTCGAGATAAACGGCAGCACAGTAGCCTCGGTCGGAATATATCTCCCGGCCTGCCGCTACAGTGAAGAGCTGATGAAGATATATGAGGCAAAACTCCGCGAGTGCGCCCACTTCATCAACGAAATCGGCCTCAAGCGGAATCTGTTTGTCACTGAATACTGATTACTGACGGGTGATGCGGGCACCGAGGGCGTTAAGACGCAGGTCTATGTCTTCGTATCCTCGGTCTATCTGATCGATGTTACTGATCACACTGGTTCCCTTGGCAGACATCGCTGCAATCAGAAGGGCGATACCTGCACGGATATCAGGAGATGACATCTTTCCGGCACGGAGCTGATAACGGTGATCGTGACCGATGACGACAGCCCTGTGAGGATCGCAGAGAATTATCTGAGCACCCATATCTATGAGCTTGTCCACAAAGAAGAGACGGCTCTCGAACATCTTCTGGTGGATCAGCACACTTCCCTTGCACTGGGTGGCGGTCACAAGCATCACGCTCAGCAGGTCAGGAGAAAGTCCCGGCCACGGAGCGTCAGCCACATTAAGGATTGAACCGTCCAGGAACGAATCGATCACATAGCTCTCCTGCTCAGGGACAAAGATATCGTCTCCCCTTCTTTCAAGATTGATTCCCAGTCTGCGGAACGCCTCAGGGATCATTCCAAGTTCATCGTAGGCCACATCCTTGATGGTGATCGAACTGCGGTTCATTGCTGCAAGGGCGATGAAGGATCCGATCTCGATCATGTCAGGGAGGATAGTGTGCTCAGTCCCTCCCAGTCTTTCCACTCCGGTGATTGTGAGCAGATTTGAGCCTATGCCCTCAATCTTAGCTCCCATACGCACCAGCATGCGGCAGAGCTGCTGCACATATGGCTCGCAGGCTGCATTGTAGATGGTTGTGACGCCCTTTGCGAGACAGGCGGCCATCACGATGTTTGCTGTACCTGTGACAGAAGCCTCATCCAGAAGCATATACTTTCCTGAAAGAGTCTTCCCTTCCGGAACATGAAGATAGAAGGCCTTCTTGTCGTGGTCATACTCCTGAGCTGCTCCGAGGTTCATGAAACCGAGGATATGGGTATCCACCCTGCGGCGGCCGATCTGGTCTCCACCCGGCTTAGGAAAATAAGCCCTTCCAAAACGAGCCAGAAGCGGTCCCACGACCATCACCGAGCCGCGGAGCTTGGCACATTTCGCCACGAAGTCAGCACTTGCGACATATTCCGTGTCGATAGCATCAGCCTTGAAGGTATAGACGCCCTTATCGTGCCTTGTCACCTTCACTCCCATGCCTTCGAGAAGCAGGATGAGATTCTTCACATCCAGGATCTCAGGAATATTTGATATGGTGACCTCCTCTCCAGTAAGGAGCACGGCACTGATGACTTCAAGCGCCTCATTTTTCGCTCCCTGCGGTCTGATTGCTCCACTTAGCTTATGTCCGCCTTCTACAATGAATGAACTCATAGGTTATAGTTTTATATGTGATCGACCTCCGGATGAAGTCCGACTCCGAATTTATTCTTTACTGATTCAATGATACGGCGTTCCAGGCCGATGATCTCTTCGGGATATGCATCTCCCGTGAAGTTGACCAGCACGAGGGGCTGCTTGTCCCAGACTGCCGCTCCACCGCTGCGACGGCCCTTCCAGCCGCACTGCTCTATCATCCAGGCTGCGGGGACTTTTACCATTCCGTCAGGCAAGTCATAATGCGGCACCTTGTAGTCGGAACCGAATTCTTCCTTTGCCGCAGTCTCGATCTTGATGAACTGCTCCATCGGCACTACAGGATTCTTGAAGAAACTGCCTGCACTGCCTACAACCGACGGCTCCGGAAGCTTTTCCTGCCTGATCTTGATTATCACTTTCCTGATTAGCGCCGGAGTCAAAGCATTCTCGTCAGAGTTGTCCTTTCGCTCGAAATGACTATATACTGCATCCTTCAGATGCCCATAGTCCAGTTTCGGCTGAGCCTCACGACTCAATGCAAACACCACATGGGTAACTACATACCGACCCTTGACCTCAGGATTCTTGAAGATGGAATCGCGGTATCCGTATCCGCATTCGCTCACATCGAACTTGACGAATTCCTCTTCGAGAGTATCGTAGCAGTACACGGTTCGGATCACATCCTTGACCTCGACTCCGTATGCTCCGATGTTCTGAACAGCAGATGCTCCGACCTCTCCCGGGATATATGACAGATTCTCCACTCCCCAAAGGCCTTCCTTTGCCGCCCAGTCGCAGAAGTCGTCGAAGACTACGCCGGCGCCTACCGAGACCAGGACTGGGGGGAAAGATTCTTCGCTTCGCTCAGAATGGCAGGAGGAAGGCTCAGAATGACACTCATCCAGGATTTCGATGAAGTTGATCTTGGAATGCAGGACGGTACCTTTGAAATCTCCCGTGAAGAGGAGGTTGCTGCCGCCTCCGATGTGGAGCACCGGACGGGCAAGTTCAGAGAACTCTATATCCACAAGGTCAGCCACCGAATCATATTCCATGAAACAGCGTGCCTTCACCTTCATTCCGAAGGTGTTCATCTTCGTGAGGTCTTTATAATACTCTGTCCTGATCATAGCTATCCTTCATTCCACTGTGTCACTTTTTGCACAAAAAACGTCACAGTCGTTCATAAAAAAGTTATCCGATGCATTAACGTCATCTTCGTTGCAGAAAAAATGGTCTATCTTTCTGCGACAATGCATCAAAACAGAACATTTTCATTGAAAACAGCAACCGTTGCAGAAAAATTGTGAAATTCTTCTGCAACGATCGTCTCTAACCGATCTCAGCGCCGTTGCAGAGGGTCTCGGCAGGGGTTATGAAACGCATCTTGCCGTCGTTCTGACGCGCCATGAGGATCATTCCCTTGGACTCGATGCCACGGATCTTGCGTGGAGCGAGGTTGGCCAGGATGCATATCTGCTTACCTACCATCTCCTCCGGAGAGTACTGCTCAGCAATTCCTGAAACGATGACACGCTTGTCGATTCCGGTGTCGATGGTCAGTTTGAGGAGCTTGTCTGTCTTAGGGACGCGCTCTGCCTCGAGAACTGTCGCTGTGCGGATGTCCATCTTTCCGAAATCGTCGAAGGTGCACTCTTCCTTCTGAGGAGTAACGACAGCTGCCTCTGCTGCCTTCGCTGCAGCCTCACGCTCGGCACGGATAGTCTCAAGACGGGCGATCTGGCCGTCCACAACCTCATCCTCGATCTTAGAGAAAAGAAGGGTTGCAGGATTAAGCTGATGGCCGGCAGGGAGAAGCGACGCCTTTCCAAGGTCGTCCCATGACAGCACGATACCGTCATATGAAACACCGGTATGAACCGCTGCTCCTTCGCCTGGAGTATATATATTTTCGCTTACCGAGCCCTCTTCACCGGCACGGTGGTCGGTTCCGGCAGCGATTCCCACGTTAAGGATGCCACGCAGTTTCTCCGAAGAGAACGGGAGGAAAGGCTCGAATGCTATTGCAAGCGAAGCACATATCTGAAGGGAGACGTTCAGGATGGAAGCTGTTCTGTCCATATCTGTCTTTGCCACCTTCCATGGTTCTGTGTCAGTGAGATACTTGTTTCCAAGGCGTGCGATGTTCATCGCCTCCTTGAGGGCCTCACGGAACTTGTAACCGTCGAGATAGCGCTGCATCTCCTCCTTGAGAGGCTGGATCTGTGCGAGAGTCTCCGCATCGATCGCCTCAGGCTTGAGGTCAGCAGGGACACGTCCTTCGAAATACTTATGTGTGAGCACCACTGCACGGTTCACGAAGTTGCCGAGGATAGCCACGAGCTCGCTGTTGTTGCGTGACTGGAAATCCTTCCATGAGAAGTCGTTGTCCTTGGTCTCCGGAGCATTGGCAGTCAGCACATAGCGGAGCACGTCCTCCTGACCCGGGAACTGCTCAAGATATTCATGGAGCCATACGGCCCAGCCGCGTGATGTCGAGATCTTGTCGCCTTCGAGATTGAGGAACTCGTTTGCAGGGACATTGTCAGGAAGGATATAGCTTCCGTCTGCCTTGAGCATTGACGGGAACACGATGCAGTGGAAGACTATATTGTCCTTTCCTATGAAGTGCACGAGCTTCGTGTCCTCGCTCTTCCACCACTTCTCCCAGCTCTGAGGGAGGAGTTCCTGAGTGTTCGAGATATATCCGATAGGGGCATCGAACCACACATAGAGGACCTTTCCGTCAGCACCTTCCACAGGCACAGGCACACCCCAGTTAAGGTCACGGCTCACGGCACGAGGCTGAAGGCCGCCGTCGATCCAGCTCTTGCACTGGCCATATACATTGCTTCTCCACTCCTTGTGTCCGTCGAGAATCCACTCCGACAGCCATCCTTCATACTGATCAAGAGGCAGGTACCAATGCTTTGTCTCCTTCTTGACAAGCTCGCCGCCGCTGAGAGCAGACTTAGGGTTGATGAGTTCGTCAGGACTGAGTGTCGCACCGCACTTCTCGCACTGGTCTCCATAGGCTCCCTCGGCACCGCAGCGCGGGCAGGTTCCTGTGATGTAACGGTCTGCGAGGAAGGTCCTGGTCTCCTCGTCGTAGTACTGCTCGCTCACCTTCTCGATGAACTTGCCCTCCTCATAGAGCTTCCTGAAGAAATCGGAAGCATTCTTATGATGGGTCTTTGAAGATGTACGCGAATATATGTCGAAATTGATTCCGAGTCCTGTGAACGAATCCTTGATGATCCTGTGATACCTGTCCACGATGTCCTGAGGAGTGCAGCCTTCCTTCTGAGCCTTGATGGTGATAGGCACACCGTGCTCATCGGAACCGCAGACATAGAGGACATCCTCACCCCTCATCCTGAGGTACCTCACATAGATGTCTGCAGGCACATATACACCGGCCAGGTGGCCTATGTGCACAGGACCGTTCGCGTATGGGAGTGCGCAGGTCACCAGCGTTCTGTTGAATTTCTTTGTCATATGTTGTTATATTTTTAAAATTTTTCTTCTCTATTCTATAAAGATCCTTCGCTTCGCTCAGGATGACAACCGAGGGACGGCTCGGGATGACAGCCGAGGGCTATACCCTTCCCAGTTCGTTGTTCAGGCGGGTGCGGGCCTTGCTGTATTCCGAGATCTTCATCAGGAGGTCCAGCTGAGCCGTCTCGTCTGTCGCTGAAGACAGCTCTGCCGTCAGTTTCTTCAGAAGCTGCTCCACCCTCTTGCACTGGTAGGTCATCAGAGTCTTAGGCACGAACTGAACGAGCCTTGTGGCTGTCGCCGTCAGAGACTGCTCATAGTTCTTCACAGTTATCTGATATTTCTCTATCAGGAGTTCTCTCGCAACTGCCGACACCTGTCCGTCCATGCTGTTGAGAAGGCGTGTCTGGATCTGTTCCTGACTCAGTCCTTCGTCATACATCGCGAAATACTCATCATAGACCTTTCTATATGACAGATTCTCGAATCCCACCTCATCTTCAGCAAGGATTCCGTCTATGAATTCCGCAACATTCAGCACCTCTCCCTCAACATAGAACTTGGAATCCCTGTCAAATTCCAGAGGCGTACATCCGTCCTCCAGAATGAACTTCAGGAGATCCCTCTCACACGGCTCCAGATACGGGTCATTGACAAGTATGCCACTTTGCTGAACCTGTGGACCGGCAGAAGGTGCATAATCTGCTTCTTCCTGATCCATAGGCATATAGTCCCCTTCAGGTCCCGGAATGTAATCATCCGGCATCGGAGGCATATACCTGTCATCCTGAACTGGAGGGACGGCCTCAGAAGTGGCCTGAGACACCGGATACTGTTCCCTCCTCACATATCCTGCCGCACTCCCCTGTCTGGCCCGGGCGGCTTCCCGCTCCGCCTGCTTCCTGTCCGCCAGGATCATCTCGTTTCGGGAACGGGTGACCCTGTCCGTAAGTATCTGCTCGTCAATTCCGAACTTGTCAGCACAGCTCTTCACATATACGGCACGGATTACCGCATCGGGAATCAGCGCAATCGTGTCAGCTACATCGTTTATAAGGTTGGCCTTCTTCAACGGATCACCACCGGCTTCTCCCAGAAGAAGGTCTGTCTTGAACCCGATGAAATCCTGTTCGTTCTGGAATATATAGTCCTGAACCTGCTCCAGAGTGTGTCTGCGCGCAAAATCATCCGGATCCATTCCGTCCGGAAGAAGCACGATCTTCACATTGAGCCCTTCCTTCAGCACGAGGCCGATTCCCCTGAGGGCGGCCTTGATTCCGGCTCCGTCACCGTCATATATGATGGTCACGTTATTGGTGAACTTGCGGATCAGACGGATCTGTTCGACAGTGAGCGAGGTGCCGCTGGAAGCCACCACGTTGGTGATGCCCAGCTGGTGCATCGAAAGAACGTCAAGATATCCCTCGACCAGGATACACTTGTCCTGACGGGCTATCTCGTTCTTCGCGAAATATATTCCGTATAGGGAACGGCTCTTGACATATATTTCCGTCTCCGGAGAATTGACATATTTGGCTACCGACTTGTCTGTCCTGAGGGTCCTTCCACCGAAGGCTATGATGCGGCCGCTCACGGAATGGATCGGGAACATCACCCTGTCGTAGAAACGGTCCACAAGACGTCCGTCGTCATATTTGATGCTCAGACCTGTCTCGACAAGGAATTCCTCCTTATATCCTGCTGCACGGGCCGCCTCCGAAAGAGCCTTGCGGGTGACGGGAGACCAGCCGAGCCCATATTTCCTGATGGTCTCGTCCTCTAGACCGCGGCTCTTGAAATACTGGTACGCAATCGCCTGACCGTCAGGAGTCTGCATGCTTTCCTGGAAGAACTTTCCAGCATATTCAGACACAAGGTACAAACTTTCGCTACGCTGCCTCTTCGCTATTTCTTCCGCCGTCTCCTCCTTCTCTACAACTTCGATATTATACTTTTTGGCAAGATATTTCAGAGCCTCGGTATATGACATGTTCTCATGTTCCATCACGAAACCCACTGCCGTACCTGACTTTCCGCAGCCGAAGCACTTGTATATACCTTTTGAAGCGGAGACCGAGAACGAAGGAGTCTTCTCGTTATGGAACGGACAGCACGCGATATGGTTGGCTCCGCGCTTCTTCAAAGTCACGAAGTCACTCACCACATCCACGATCTGGGCGGTGTCCAATATCCTGTTCACTGTCTCCTGAGGAATCATCTACTGCTCGTCAACCTTTTCGTAATCAACATCCTTCACATCCTGGACAGGTTCATCTTCCTGCTTTGTCCGACTCTTCTCCGGATACTTTATATCATATTCGTCTATCGCCTTCTTCATCTTCCATGAAGACAGGAGTTCTGAAACTCCATAGACGATCAGGGCAGCTCCCGCGACGATTCCTATCGTCTCACCGATGAACGAAGGATTCACAAGAAGGAACATTCCGCAGAAAAGCACGATCACCGGAAGGATGAAAGCCATGGCACCCACCTTCATCACGCGGTTCGCACTGGCAAGAGTGATAAGCTGGAAGATGCCGAAGCCAAGAAGAGCAAAGGCAATCAGATACACAAGCAGGCCTGCAAAGAAACCCGGGAAAAGGAACAGCATAAGTCCGAGGAATATGTCCACTGCCGCATTTGTCCCCATCAGGGCAAACGTTCCATTCTGTCTGTTGCGATATCCGACTATCAGCGAAACCAGTCCTGATGCAACCAGAAAGGCTGCTATGATTCTTACAGCAAGGCTCAATGCATCAGTCTTGCTTACTACCATCACCACACCGATGGCAATGGCGGTCAAGGCCCTCAGAGGACCATTGAATCTGTTCTTGTATCCGAAAGTGATCATACTCTTTTCATTAATGGTTTACAGTATCCGCATGCAAAAACCGGACAGCATCAGCCGGGTTTTCCATAATCTGCAAAAATAAGAAATTTTCACTATTTTCGCGGTCCTTTTAGAGACAATATGACATTATTTGACAATCATAATCACAGTCAGTTTTCCTTTGACGGAAAGAGGACTTCCGTGGAGGCATCAGCAAAGTCTGCCGCCGCCCAGGGTCTGGGCGGTCTCGCTGTCACAGACCACTGCGACTTTTTCATACCACCGGTGAAGAAAATGCAGGGAAATGTGGTCCAGGAATGGTTCGACGTGGCTAAGCAGCAGGAAGAAATCACGCGGGTGCAGGCAATTGTTCCTGTCAAGATCCTCAAGGGAATAGAGATCGGAATGCATGAGGACTGCAGGGAAGAGATAAGGAAAGTGCTGGCAGACAACAGGTTCGACCAGGTGATAGCCTCTGTCCACTATCTGGATGACGTGGATCCGTACCAGGGGGAATATTACGACGGCAAGGACTGGAAGGAGGCATACGGGAGATATCTGGAGACCATCTTCCGCGAAATGATCTGGCTTGGAGACTTCGACATAATGGGGCACTACGACTATATAGTCCGCTATGCTCCATATCCTCAGAACAGCATAAGATACAAGGACTTTGCCGACCTGTTCGACACGATGTTCACGTATCTGATACAGGAAGGCAAAGCCCTTGAAATCAACACCAAAAGCTATCAGGGGTACCGCGGACGGGAAGTTCTTCTCGACAATGAGGTCCTGCTGCGCTACCGCGAACTCGGAGGTGAAATCCTGAGCCTTGGTTCTGACTCCCATGAACCGGAACGCGTGGGAGCTGACTTCGACCGCTTCGCCGCCCTGCTCAAATCCCTGGGCTTCCGCTGGAGCGCCCACTATGAAGAGCGCAGGCTGATTCAGCTGCCGTTGTAAGGAATGCAGGATGCTCCTGATGCCATATAAAAAGGGTCCGAAAGCCTCATCGGTTTTCGGACCCTTTTATTTCCGTGTGAACTAGAACGGGAGATCGTCCTCAGAAAGCGGAGCACTCAGGTCGTCTGCTGACGGCATCGGAGTGCCTGTAGGCGCCGCATAGCTTCCTGCAGACTGGGCGTAGTCATATCCGCCCTGCTGAGGTGCTGCCGGTGCTCCGGTATATCCTGCTCCACCTGCCACGGCTCCGGCATACTGAGCTGCTTCTCCAGCAGGCTCTATACGCCAGGCTCTGACGTCAGTGTACCATCTTCCGTTGTATTCACGGCTGCTCAAGTTGAAGGAAACCTTGACCTTGTCGCCGACCTGGTACTTGTCCAGTTCCCTGACCTTGTCCTCTCCCCAGACATTCATGCACACCTGGGTCGGAAAATTTCCTTCCTGATACTCGAATATAAACTCCTGCTTTGACCACGCACCCCTCGCGGATGTGCCTGTCTGAACATTCAGTTTGCGGGCAATCCTGCCCTCGAGTTCAAGAGCCATGATTATTTGTCTTCCTTAGGAACGAACTTGCCCACCTTGAGGACCTCGACGTCGAAGATAAGAGTCGAGTTAGGAGCGATGTTGCGGTTTCCTCTCTCACCGTATGCAAGGTCAGCAGGAATAAAGAGAGTTGCCTTTCCACCCTCACCGAGGAGGCCGAGGCCCTCTGTCCAGCCCTTGATCACGCGGTTTGCGACGAACTTGGTAGAGTCGTTCTCATCGAATACTGTTCCGTCAAGGAGAGTACCCTTATAGTTAACCCACACTGTATCCTGCGGAGCCACCTTCTCAGCTGCACCCTCGGCAACGATAGTGTACTGAAGACCGCTTGCAGTTGTGTCAACATTCTCCTTCTTTGCATTTGCTGCAAGGAATGCCTTACCCTCTGCGAGGTTCACAGCAGCCTTGTAAGCCTGCTTCTTGGTGATGAATCCGTTGAGGATGCGTCCCATTTCGTTAGGATCGATGTCGAACTGTGCGCCGAAATCCGGATCATATGGAGTTCCCTCTGCATCGAGGAAAGCCTGCATACCTCTCTTCACCTCTGACATATTGATCTCCTTGAGGTTCTCAGCGAAGTTGTTTCCCTTGAGGAAAGAACCGAAATTAACACCGATAAGGTAACTTACTGAGTCAACCTCAGCTGCTGTAGGAAGCTCTACGTCAACCTCTGGAGCGTTAGAGCTGTTGCAAGAAACTGCGAGAGCCGCTACTACGGCTGCAGCTGCAAAAAATCTGAATGCTTTCATTTACTTTAAATATTTAATTGTTAATAATTTTTCAAAAGCCCGCAAATATAATGATTTTTTCAATACATTGTCCTTATTGGCAGCACAATAGTATTTTAGATATGAGTCTGGCGGACTATTATAGTCCTTTTGCCTTTCCCTCGTCCCAGATGGCATCCATCTCGGCCAGAGTCATATCCTTGAGGTTGCGTCCCTTGCGGATGGTCTGTTCCTCGAGATATGTGAAACGGCGTCTGAACTTGGCACAGGTGCGTTCCAAGGCGGTATCAGGATTCAGCCCATACAATCTTGCAGCATTGACGGTCGCGAACAGGAAATCTCCAAGTTCCTCCTCGGCACGGTCATACGCGGCAGCCCTTTCTTCATCTGTCGAGGCTGCTGCCATGGCATCGAGTTCTGCCTGATACTCTCCCATCTCCTCCTTGACCTTGTCCCATACCTGTTCCTTGCATTCCCAATCGAAACCGACTCCACGCGCTTTGTCCTGCATGCGGTACGCTTTCAGAAGAGGCGGAAGACCGTCCGGGACACCGGACAGCACCCTCTTGTTGCCATCCTTTTCCGTGGTCTTGAGCATCTCCCACTGCTTGATGACATCTTCAGCATCACCGACCTGTGCAGTCGAGAAGACGTGGGGATGACGATATATGAGTTTGTCACACAAGAAGTTGATCACATCAACTATATCGAAATGCTGCTTCTCTTCACCTATCTTGGCATAGAAGAGCACGTGGAGAAGCACATCTCCCAGTTCCTTCGACAACTCCTTCTCCTCACCTTTAAGGATAGCGTCGCTGAGTTCATATACTTCTTCGATGGTCTGGGGGCGGAGAGATTCATTGGTCTGCTTCCTGTCCCATGGGCACTTTTCTCTGAGTTCGTCAAGAACATCTATGATGCGGGCAAAGGCCTGCTGTTTTTCTTCCAATGTATGCATAATGGGCGCAAAGTTAGCAAATCTGCGAAAAATAACTATCTTTGACATGATAATCACATGATCATGCACAAGGAAATCAAATTCGTTTCAGCCGAGGAGGCTGTCAAGGTCGTAAAATCCGGCGACCATATTCATCTGAGCAGCGTGGCAAGCGCGCCACGCATACTTATTGACGCACTCTGCGCCCGTGGAGACAGAGGAGAGCTTCAGGATGTAAGGATCCATCATCTTCACACCGAAGGGCCTGCACCGTATTCGGACCCCAAGTACGACGGAATCTTCTTCCATCAGGCCTTCTTTGTCGGAGCCAATGTGCGCAAGGGGGTCCAGGCAGGATACGCCGATTATATTCCCGTATTCCTGAGCGAGACTCAGAAGCTCTACAGATGCGGAGCCCTGCGCTGCGACGTGGCGATGATCCAGGTGTGCCCTCCGGACAAGCACGGTTATGTTTCGCTCGGAACTTCAGTGGACGCTACGCTGGCGGCGATCGAATGCGCCAAGACCGTGATCGCCGTCGTCAACCCTAACGTGCCGAGGGCATGGGGACAGGCCATGATTCCTCTGGAGATGATTGATATTTTCGTGGAAGGTAACGAGCCTCTGGAGCCCGCACATTTCAGTGAACCCAACGAGGTGGAGATTGCCATCGGAAAGCACTGTGCTGAACTGATCGACGACGGAGCATGTCTGCAGATGGGCATAGGAGCCATTCCGAATGCCGTGCTTGCTCAGCTCGGGAACCATCGCAATCTCGGAGTGCACACGGAAATGTTCGCTGACGGAGTGCTGGAACTCGTGGAAAAGGGAGTCATCAACGGTTCCAACAAGGTGACAGACAAGGGGAAGCTCGTGTCCACATTCCTGATGGGATCGCAGAAGGTATATGACTTCATCGACGACAATCCGATGGTGGCGATGATGGATGTGGGATATACAAACGACCCGTTCGTCATCTCACGAAACCCTAAGATGACTGCCATCAACTCCGCAGTCCAGATAGACCTGACAGGCCAGGTCTGCGCAGACTCGATCGGAACAAGGTTCTATTCCGGAGTCGGCGGACAGGTCGATTTCGTATACGGAGCCTCACTGGCACCTCAGGGCAAGGCGATCATAGCCATGCCGTCAACGACCAACAAGGGCGGCAGCAAGATCGCTCCGACAATCATAGAAGGAGGCGGAGTCGTTACGACAAGACCTCATGTGCACTATGTCGTGACTGAGTTCGGAGCAGTCGACCTCTACGGAAAGTCAATGCAGGAGCGCGCAAAGCTGCTCATAAGCATCGCCCACCCAGACCATCAGGAGGCACTAGACCGTGCGGCATTCGAGCGTTTCGGGCCGCACTATCACGGGGTGAAGATATAGGGGGCTACTTCTGCGAACGACGTCTGGTGAGCTCGCGCTGGAAGGCGCGGGCATTTTTTTGATGTTCGCTGTAGGTCACTACCAGACAGAGCAAATATATTACATAGATAGTTTGGATCAAAAATCGGCCGGGCTTTAGGAGTTACAATCAAGAAATCGGGCAGTTTTTTGATCCAAACTGTTGTTTTAGGCGAATACAGCGGTATACTGCCTGTTTTCGGGGGTTACAATCAAAAAACCACGCGATTTTTTGATCGTAACCAGAATGTGGAGTGTGGCGCACACACCCGCCACGACAGTGCATCCAGCTCGGTTATACTTCCGGCTCGGTAGTGCCTCAGGTTCAAGAATATCGCTCAGGCATATATCCAGAGTCATTCCCGGAATCATTCCTCTATGCCAACGACCCCTCTGTCCGGACGAGGTGTTATCTTGAACCACGGGGATAGGAGGCAGCCAGACAGCGACGAGCCTGAAATTCACTGATGGAACAGGTCTGGCTGAGATAACGGATTGCGTCTGAGACTTCGTGTTCATTCAACATATACACCGATGAACGTCCGAGTTCCGGAACTATCTGTCTGTCTATTATCGAACATATCTCAATGTCAGACATTGACTTCCGTGAGCGGCCGTATTCGTTTGAGAGCATCTTGTCAAGAGAATGAAGAGATATCCCTTTCTCAATCAGATCAAGGGTGACAGGAGGCTGCTGATTCCTGTCCTTTTCCTGCTCCGACTTCCATTCCTCTCCAGAGAGACGATTCATATAATAGATGTAGGAGCGAGGGGTAAGAAACATGTTTTCCACCTCAGCAACATCGATAACGGTTTCTCTCAAATATACACCGGACTGCGTCATCTTATAGTTCGGCGGATATGAAGTCAGACGCGGCAGATGTTTATAATAAGATTTCTCCTGGAGAAGGTCTTCATCCAGCCACTTGCCCAGTTCCTTCCGGAAATACACATTTGCAGAAGAGAAACGATAACCGAAAGGCGTCGAGGACAGACCGTGATGAAGAGGGTTTCTCAGGATATAGCATATGGCAGCCAGGATATGATGTATGCCCTCCAGTTCAAGAACGAAAGGTGATTCCTCTCCCAAGCGACCCTGTCTGCCGTACTTCCTGTTGAAATAGCGGGAATACATCAGCCAGGCACGAGATGCCATTTCCAAAGGGTCCTCAGTCCTGACACCGAGATGAGCATGAGAGGACATCTCTGCATCGGCAAGCAATACAGAATCCGTCTCATGGACAGAAAGAGCGATGCAGTTGAAGAGTCTGTGATAGTCATCTTCCGAACGGCAGATCAGTTCGTCACCACCGGATATACATATATGATACGGCTTTCGCATTTCGTTTTATTTTTCACAAAAGTACTTGGCGTCAACCAGGCGGAGACTAAAAAAGAGAAATTTTTATGATAAAAAAGGTGCAAAATGACTAAAAAAAAGAAAAATCTGCACTGTCTTGCCTGGCTTGAGGAGTTACAATCAAGAAATCGGGCAGTTTTTTGATCCAAACTGTTGTTTTAGGCGAATACGGCGGGATTCTGCCTGTTTTCGGGGGTTACTATCAAAAAACCACGCAATTCTTTGATTGTAAATCTGGTCCCCGGGAACAGGAGGTGGTGAAATGCGAAGGCAAGGAAGGTGAAGATATAGGGGGGCTACTTCTGCGAACGACGTCTGGTGAGCTCGCGCTGGAAGGCGCGGGCATTTTTTTGATGTTCGCTGTAGGTCACTGCAAAACGATGGGTGCCGTCAAAATCAGAGCTGGCGCAGAAATATAGGAATTTATGGTTTTCCGGCGAGAGGACAGCCTCAAGACAGGCCTTTGGAGGGACATTGATCGGGGCTGGAGGCAGGCCTGCATACTTATATGTATTATATGGTGAGTCCACATTCAGATGCTTCTTCAGGATACGGTCCGGCTCGTAGTTGAAGCAGAAGGCCACGGTAGGGTCCGCCTGGAGTCTCATTCCCTTGCGGTAACGGTTCAGATAGACTCCGGCTATCCGGGGATATTCAAAGGACTTGAGGGTCTCGCCGCTTACAATGGAGGCCAGAACCGAGACCTGCATCTGATTCAGTTTCTGAGCCTTGGCCTTGTCGAGACGTTCCTGGGTCCAGAACGCGTCATACTCCTTTTTAAGGCGGTCGAAGATTTCACGGACTGATGCCGTCCAATACATCTGGTAGGTGTCCGGAAGGATCATCGCAAAGACATTCTCCGGAGTGAAGCCATATGGCTGAAGAAACTCCGCCGAATCCAGAGCCTGGGCGATGGAGACTGAATCCGCCATCATCTGAGCAGCGATCTTCTGGGCCAGCCGTGCCTTAGTGCGGATGGTTCCGGAAAGTGTCATATTGCCTGGAGTCTGCCAGCCATGGGTCAGCATTCGGGCCACATATATGCTTGTGAATGAGGGTTCTATGACATATCGCCCCGGTTTCATGCAGGCTGCGAGATTCTCTTCTTCAAAGCAGCGCTCCAGGCTGCGCGGTCTCTGGGCACCGGCTCCGCTCACCAGTGAATCGATCACTGTCTGCACGGAAGTTTCAGGCCGCACGAAGAGGACATATTTCTCAGTGAAGTTTGGACGTCTGTTGTCGTTGTACCAGCGGCCGAAGAAGAAACCGGTCACTGCGCCAATGAGGGCGCAGGATGCCATAAGGATTATTATTCTGTTCCTTTTCATACTGATTTATTTACGGAGAAGGATTATATCGCCTTCCCGAGGGACGTAACCCTTTTCGAAACCGTTCAGACGGAGGATGCCGGAAAGTTTCACGCCATATCGCTGTGCGACCTCACGGAGGGTCTCCCCTTCCTCCATAACATACTTGTCCACTCCCTTTGCGGCGACCTTCTTCTTGGCACGCAGATAGACCATTGTGCCCGGAAGCAGTTCCTGATCGGCAGACAGGTCATTGAACTTCAGTATCTCCCTCTCGAAAAGATTATATGAAGAGGCAATCGTCGCATACGTGTCACCCTCAACGGAATACACAAATGGCACCCCGTTCTGGGTGAACATCTGACGCGAGAGCGAGAAATGGAACTCCTCACGCTGCCTCTCGGTCATTGTATGCACCTGCTCCAGAACGGCAGGAGACAACGGCAGGGCATCCGGAACATTCGTCGGCCCCGCAACATCCTGTTCCTGAGGAAGATCCTCACCGACAAACGGTATCACCGTCCCGCCTTTCTTCTTGTCCCTCTTCTTCTTTCCCGACTCCTTGCCTGATCCGAATGACGCCGGCTTCCTGTCATAGACATGAAGGTCATAGTCCTCAATCAGCTTTATCAGCTTTTTAGGATATGCCGGGTCAGTCGCATATCCGGCCTTCTTCAAGCCATAAGCCCAAGCCTTATAGTCAGTCACCTTATAATCGAAAAGGAACTTGTACCGGTCACGGTAACGAAGAAAGTCCGAATGGTCGCGATATGACTGATAAGGATGTCCGTATTTTCGGAAGCACTCCCCTTTCGCATCGTCATCATGATACACGCGTCCACCGGACCAGTTGTTGTGACACTTGATCCCGAAGTGGTTGTTGCTCTTCAGTGCCAGTTCGGAACGTCCGTTCCCTGACTCCAGCATTCCCTGCGCGAGGGTGATGCTGGCAGGAATACCGCTGCGGTACATCTCCGACACGGCCAGAGGTGCATATTTTTCTATATATAATTCCTGAGGGGATTTCTCAGCAGGAGCCCTGAATGCCATGGCGGCAAGGAGTCCCGCAGACACCAATAAAAAAAGTTGTATCTTCTTCATTCCGTTCATCAAATCACGAAACACAAAGATACAACAATTTTCTATGGAACGACCCCTATTCTATAACGAAGTCGAATCTGTCATAATCTGCAGTACGGTGGGCAAGATGCCTTGTGCTTGGGGAGATTCCGAACAAAGGAGAATATGTGCTCACCTTCACGGTCCTGCCGTCCGGCATGAACTCCAGGATGCGGAGCCAGCAGTCACCGCCGTTTCCTTCCCAGCCGCCGCCGAGGGTCTGGACATTGAACATCATCTGATGGACCTTGTTGCCATGGATGTTCTTGTCCACTCTCCAGCCCACATTCCAGTCATTCCTGTCAATGCGCTTGCCGTCCTTCTTCTCAGGACCGTGTCCGTGATGTCCGCAAAGCACAAGACGGATGTTAGGAACCTGGCTCACAAGCTTCTCCCAAAGCTGAACTCCGGAATTGTTGCCTTCCTTCTGAGTCAGAGGATAGTTTTCCTTCTTGACAAGGGCATTTTTGCATCTGCCATGGCAGGTCATGTAGGAATGAGTCATATATATGACTATATGGTCCTTGTACTTGTCCGACAGACAAAGGTCCTTTGCCCACTGGACGGCTGCATCGCTCGGAGCGAACTCGGAAGTGATCACCAGAATCTTCCTTGACCATCCCGGAAGTTCGAACTCGAAGGCCGCATTCTCCAGAGACGCCCTTCCCTCCCTGTTCGGGAACTCCTCCACAAGACAGTCCAGGAGGACCTTGCCCTGTCTTTCCGCTGTGAAATAATCAGGGAAGAAGGTGTGCTCGTCCTCGGAATGCTTGAATCCGTAGTCATGGTTTCCAGGGCTGTGAAGATGAGGGACCTTGCCGTCTATCCACTTGAATGACTTCGACACTGCCTCCCACATCTGGCGGCTTGTCTGATTGAGCATATTGCGGTTCAGGGCGTTGTTGTCGTTCTGCTCCACAAGGTCGCCCACACAAAGGACGGCCTTCATGTTCAGATTGTCGATGTTGTCATACACCCAGGCCATCTGAAGATCCAGAAGAGGCTGGTTGATGTCATATTTGACATATGCCTGAGGATCGCCCAGAAGGATCAGGGTGGAGGAAGCCGGATCATTGAGTTTCTGCTGGTCCGCACGATGTTGTGCAGAAAGAGACACTGCAGAAGCCAGAGCAAGGGCCAAAACAATAAACCTTTTCATATCGATGATATTATCAGTCATTTACTTCAATCTCCGGAAGCATCTTGATGAAGTAGCCTCCCACAACGGAACGGGCTATGAACATGCAGTACTCCGGCTTGTCGGTGTAGAACCAGTCAGACATAGGGACGCGGTCAACTGTCTCGTTGTAGAACTTCCAGAGCGGCTCGATGAATGCCTCGAACTGCTCGTCACTGTCCGCCATTGTGGCAGTCCAGATGATCCAGTCTGACTTGCTGTAGGTCGAACGGTTGTCAAGAGGAAGACCATATACGTTCTGCTTTGTGAGATAGTACGGGATCTCAGCATCCATTATGTCATCATCAAAGACTCCAAGGTCAAGAAGCTCATCCCAGACGAGATTGTATTTCTGGCTCCATGTGCCCGGACGGTCGAATGTAAGCTTATAATGGTCTCCGTCCGCAGACATCTCCTTCCACTGTGCCGCAAGGTCCCTGGCAACGGCAAGATACTTCGCAGCCACATCCTCAAGTCCCTGCATCTGAGCCATGCGGGCATAGCTTGCGATACCGACAATGGCCTTTACGGAAAGATTGGCATTGTGAGCGAAGTGACCTGCAAAGTCATCTGTACAGAGCTGGTTCTCAGGGTCAAGGCCGAATTCGCAGAGATAGTCCACCCATGTGGTCATCACGTCCCAGTGCTCGCGCGCATAGGCAGGGGAATTCTCGTATGCACAGACTGCTGCAGCGCCCACCAGCATGTTTCCAGCTTCCTCGACTGGCATGTCGTAAGGGTAGGTCTGGCCGTTTGCAAGCGGGTATGTTCCCACATCATGAGCAGGGAAAGGCTTGGTCCAGCGTCCGCTCTCACTGTAATGGAAGATATGATCCATCAGAGCTCTTGCAAGAGTTGTGTTGTACTTGAGGAAGATAGGAAGAGACGGATATGTGACATCGACTGTACCGATGGATCCGTTGCTGTTGTTCTCTTTCGAGAGGAAGGTCAGGAAGCCTTCGTTGGTCTGGACAAGCTTATGGGCTGCAATAGCCTGGCGATATGCAAGGGCGCAGAGCTCGGCATATTTTCTTCCGCCGGCCTCGGTAGCCTCCTTCATGAGCTGGCAATCAAACTCGCATGCCTTGCGGACAAGTTTGCGGTAGTCCTTGAGAGCAAGTTCGAACTGGCTTTCGATGGTCACATCTCCGGTCCTGTTCCAGTATGGACGGAGATTCTCACCAAAATACTGAACTGAATACAGGTCGTCATAACCGATCATGAATTTCCCTTCAGAAGCCTTCACATGACCGAGGTCGCTGACAAACTTCATGAATCCTTTCTCAGACACCGAAGCCACCGTATTCTTCTCTTCAGCAGCCATATAGAAGGAGCCCCAGTTGATGCGGTCGTCGTCACCCTTCTTGCCGAGGATGTCCTGATCGACACTCGAAGACTTCAGATAGACGATACCGTTGCGAGCATATGTCTCAGACACAGTCTCCTCGTTGCCATAGACGTTCACCGCCCAGGCAGGAGTAGCCTCAAGCGACACTTTCACGTCATGCTTGGCTCCGTCCAGAGACTTCACCTGGTAGGACATATAGTTCACAGGACGTGAGACAAGGTCCAGATCCTCAAGGAAGAGCGGAGCGAGGAAGCTCACTGAAAGTTCCACAGGACCGCAGTTGAATCCGTAATGTGTCTGCATAGGCTGGACATCTGCATAGAGCTGCTCAGCAGTCTGTCCTGACTGCTCATCCTGCCTTACCTTGACTACAAGAGCCACATCAAACTGAGCGGTGCCGGAAGGGTTTGCGCAATAAGCCGCAATCACATTCCTTCCCGGCTTGAGGGACTTGACAGCCTCCTCCGGAAGCGGTTCATAAGTACCGTAGGTCTTCTTTGGATTGTCATAGGCCTTGATGCCGTTGACATATACAGTAGCATACTCGTTTGCAATAAGGTACATGTCCACATCCTGTGCCGGGAGTTCTTTATCGAGGTTGAATTCTCTTCTTACCCACACCTCCGGGCCATCCCACACCGTATGGATCAACGGTTTCTTGCTCTCAGAGCCGAAAGCGCCTCTTCCGAGCGTCCACTTGGAATCATTGTATTCAGGATTCATCCACTTGCCGGAAGGCTTGTTCATCGTATATTTCGCATCCCATCCCTTCTTCTCTGATATGTTGGCGATGAAGATCCTTTCTTCTGCCGGCTGGCCAAGGAAACGGTAATCCACGCCGTCCACGTTCACAACACCCACAAGATGATGTTCCACGCCTGTCCAGTGGGTCACAGGAGCATCGTAGAGTCTGTCAGCTGCAGACCATGCACAGGTAAAAGGATCGATGGTGACAAGCGGATATGCAGGAGCACGGAGTTCGTTCCTTACATGCTCGCAGCAAGGCTTGCATGAAACCGCCAGCAATGCCGCCAAAACCAGGAAGTAAAATCTTTTCATAGATATAGTAGTTATTTAATTAATTATTTCTGCTCTGAATCAGAAGTTCTCCAAGCTCCTCGATGTCCCTTACGATGAGATCAGGTGGGAAGAACTCCGGTGCCGGGTTGTTGCGGGCATCCTCGGCCACCTTTTCCGCCGTCTCCAGGGTCGTTTCACCCGAGAGCACCAGGACACCGAAGGCTCCGGCGTTGTGTGCCATCGCAGTATCGGTGTATATACGGTCACCGACCATGGCAATCTCATCCGGGGCGAGGCCATGCCTGTCGAGTATGCCCTTGAGCATATTCGGATCAGGCTTTCCAAGTGTGATGTCAGGCTGGCGTCCTGTCGCATGCTCGATGCACTTGCAGATGGAGCCGCAGTCCACCAGCACGACCTTCTGGTCCGTAGGGCAGACGCGGTCAGGATTTGTCGCTATATATGGAACGCCCTGGGATGCCCACCATGCCGCACGGCAGAGACGGGAATATTCCAGCGTCATGTCAAATGCCACCACGAGGACATCCGGCACATCATCAGGGCTGTCAGTGCAGGACTCGAATCCTGCCTTCTCGAACTGAGAGATCATGCTTGGGGTTCCGAGCAGGAAAAGTCTGCGTGCCTGAGGATAATGAGCCTTGATATAGTCTATCGCGGCAAGAGAAGTCGTGTACATGTTCTCTTCGTCAGCCTCGATACCGAGTCCTTCAAGCTTCTTGAGATAGTCGGCAACCGACTTTGACGGGTTGTTGGTCAGGAATGAATATCCTATCCCGTTGTCAGACATCTTCGCAAGGAAGGCCTTTGTGAACGGGAAGAGGGTGCTTCCCAGGTATATGGTGCCGTCCATGTCAAGGGCGACGTGCTTGATCTTCGATAATTTCTCCTTCAGCTGAGGAGTCAGACTTTCGTTGTGATTCGGTCTCATGACTATTTGGTTTCCTTTATTATTCTGTTCAGTTTCTCATATCCGTCAGCAGGTGCCTTCCACATAAGTCCGATCGCTATTGCTCCTGCCACTCCGAAGGCAATGGCTACAGGGAACACCGAGTCCCATCCTCCTGTCTCGGCCAGGTTTCCGAAGATAACGCCCGACACCACGGAGCTGGCATAGCCGAAGATACCGATGATTCCGTTACCTGTACCTGCCGCATATTTGGTAGCCTGCTGTGAAGCGCACACGCCGTACAGAGCCTGAGGGCCATAGATGAAGAAGGCAGAAAGCACGAGGTAAACAAATGAAAGATATACGGATTCACATTTCCAGAAGAGGAAGAACGTGAGGGTAGCAAACACGATGCAGAAGAAGCAGGTCCTGTGCGCCTTGCTCTTGAAGAGCTTGTCCGAGAGCCAGCCGGCAAGAAGCATTCCCAATGTTCCTCCTACAATCTCTGTAGTAGCCAGAAGGCCTCCGGCCTGGGCTATATCCATACCTTTTGTTTCGGTCAGGAACGACGCGCCCCAGTCGAGGATAGTCAGACGGATCACATAGATGCAGAAATTCGAGATGCCGATGATCCAGATATATGGGTTTCCGAAGACCATCCTGTTTATGATCTTCTTGTATTTTGCTCCATCGATGTTTTCGAAAGGATCCTCCTCATCAGACTGATCCTGAGCGTTTGCACCCAGCTTCTCCACCGGCGGGAGACCCACTTCCGAAGGATCGTCCTTGAGACCGTACCAGAGCACAGGGACGCCCACGAGAGCCAGCAGGGCAGGCACAAGGAAACACAGATACCATGCACTGTATCCATAGTGGTCAAGCATATATCCGCAGAGTGCCACGACTACACCTGCACCTACAGTATGCGAGACATTCCAGATGGACTGCTTGGTGGCAAGCTCAGACGGTTTGATCCAATGTGCCATAAGGCTTACACACGGAGGGACTCCCATACCCTGAAGATATCCGTTAAGAACCCACAGCGAACCGATCAGATATACAAGACTGAGAGTGGCCTTTCCTTCCGAGTCAAGAAGTGTCAGCATGCCGTTCAGCTTAGGGCTGAAGCAAATGATGAGATTGACCGCACACGTGAGCAGAAGTCCCAGCGACATGATCTTTCTCTTGCTGAAACGGTCCACCAGCATTCCGTTGACGAAACGCGAGAATCCGTAGATGATGCTGTGAAGGGTGAGGAATATACCCAACTGGGTCTTGGAGATTCCGAGTTCCGCCTCCATGGCCGGGATGGCCATTCCGAGATTCTTCCTTACAAAATAAAAAAGCGCATAGCCGATGAAAAGTACGGCAATCGTGCGCCATTCCCAGTAACGATACTTCCTGATAGTGTTGTCCATTATGCTTTTATTGATTTTCGGTTAGTCGCAGATGTGGTATAACTCGCAAATGTAGTCAAAAATCTTGTAATTCCCATGGCTCAGTCCTTCAGAGTCACTTATAATCTCACATACAAGACGAGATAGACAACATTCTGATGAGGTTTTCCGGGGTCATAATGCTGGTAGCGGATGTAATCTGCTGTAATGGACAAGTTGCTGCTGATCTTATAATCCAGTCCCAGATAGTAACGGGTCTTGATGAATCTGTCATACCAATAAGGTTCCGCTGCGACATGGACAGACAGCGGAGACTCTGGAATAAGATAATCTACCTTGAATCTGTTCCTTATGGCCGGCGAGACGTTGCCTGTCTTCACATGATGGCTGAGCTGGACGCGGTTCCTGAAGGAGAACCTGAAATCGGAAGCCTTCCAATGGAAGGTCATGTCCGGGATATATCTCAGATAGAAACCCGAATAGAATGAATATAAGAAATCGACCTGCAGCTGAAACCTGAGCCATGAAAGGGGGTTGTAGCCGACAACAGGCCGGATGAGGACCTCATTATTCTTGAGTCCCTGCCCCTTGTCTATGGTGCAATACTCCACAAGGCCTCCGACATGCCAGTCGGAGAAGTCTTTACGGACGATGATATCCGTCCAGGTTGCAAAGGCATCTTCCGGCTTTTCCAGATCGGATTCCTGTGCATGCGCCAGCGACAGGGGCAGGACTGTAAGAATAACAAGCAGATACTTCTTCATAATGTCTGACTACTGCGGACGCGTCAGCTTCACCTTATAAAGCAAAGGCTTTCCCGGCGCCGTAATATAGTTCTCAACATACAAAGATAGATAAAATTCATCAACCTTAAGCGGAGCACCATGATAATCCGAACCGTTGATCCACATTGTGAACTTTTCCTGAGGATGAACTATCCTGAAACGTTTGTAATGGACCTCCTCGCTGCCAGGAGCCTTTGTAAGCACGACCGGAACATTGGATCTGTTTTCAAAGACCACTTCGCACGACTTCTTATGGAACTGCACCTTGGTCATCACCAGGGTTGCCTCGAAGAGGGGCCTCAGCACTTCCTCGCTGCCATAGAGCATTCCGTCACCATAGACGGCTGTCCTTCTGGCCCAGAGAGCTTCCTCCACGCCTTCCACAGTCCTCTCCTTTGCAAAGATGAGGGTGCAAGGTCTGAGTACGCCTGCATTGAAGTTCAGTTCGAGCGCTATAGGGTTGTGGGTGTCGGTTCCTCCTATAAGGGCGAGATTACGGTCGATGGCCCACTGATGAGCCTCCGGACTGTATCCTTCGCTTCCATTGTAGATCTCTATCGCATCCATGAGTCCCTGCTCGAAAAGCTTGGTATGCTCCGGGAACCACTTGGTTTCATTAGGAGCCTGCGAGGACCAATGAGGATGGTTCCACACATTGAAGGAATTCTGCTTGCGGGCCTCCTTGAGAGACACCTCCATAGCCTTGTAATGGTCCTTCTCTGCATCATTGAGCACGGCAATCGCCTCATTGTCAGACACAAAGAGAGTATTGAAGTGTCCCGGAGGCATGCCTCTGCTGACCTCACCGCCGTGAATGACTATCACATCCTTCTTCTTTCCATGCTTCGCAGCTATCCTGTACGACTCGTTCCTGTCGCAGTTGAACAGGCCTGCCTTGACCATCCTCTTATGACGGTCGTCTATATGGTCTGTGATGCATATCACATCAATCCCCTCAAGATATGCTTCGTCTATACGCGAAGTCGGCCATACATCACCGTCCGAGAAACGGGTATGGACATGCATGTCGCCTGTCAGGGTATGGTATCCTTCCACATCCGGGAAGAAATGTCTGTTCTGCGCAGACAGGGCGAATGATGCGCAGAACAGAAGCAAAGTGACAATTCTTATTTTCATCTTATATCTAATGAATTCATTATAAACGACTGTGGGCTCATCAGAACCTGTTCATCCACTGATGAACGCACTCAGGGAAATCTTCCCATGAGGTCGAGCTATGACCGCCATAGCTGTATACGTTCACCTGATGCAGTGACGGATAGGAAACCTTCTGCAGGGCAGCCTTCATTTCGGCTCCGTTGTGCTGAGGAGGCACCGTACCGTCATTCGTCGCATAGGCAACGAAGGCTCTCGGAGTATAGTCATCCACGAGCTTGTGAACGGACCACTTGTCAATCAGTTCCTGCGACGGCTCGAGGCCAAGGAACCTTTCAGTGGACGGAGCATGGGTCTTTCCTGGCTGCATGGTTATGACTGGATACAGAAGTATCTGAAAATCAACCAGATCCTTATTATATGCAGCAGTCACGCCAGCGAGATGTCCTCCGGCTGATCTTCCGGCCACTCCATACTTGGTATAGCCACCCCACTCCTGTGCATTTTCCCTGAGCAGCATCAGGCCCTGAACGGCATCCTCGACAGGAAACTCGTGACGTCCCTGCCACTGCTGGCAAGGCATGCGATACAGCAGCACGGCAACGGTCGTTTTGGTACCAAGAAGAAAATCGATGTTGGCCTTGGACGCATGCAGCGCGCCATATCCGCCGCCCGGGCAGAAAAGCACGGCCTTGTCATTTCCCGGTGCCGCATTAAAGACCAGAAGCTGATTGAGCCTCCTGACGCCATCAGGATTCACCGTATATCCGTTGAGATTGACCACATGCTGCGGCTCGAGCTCCGTAAATTCTTCGGTACTGCTGCAATATGTCGGCACAGTGACGTAAAAGACCTCGCTTTCATAGAGGCCCTGTCCGACAACCGCCTTGAGCGGAAGCACATACGGACGGGGCATCTCTTCCGCCATGACCATCTGACGGTCAATATTCAGCTGCAATATGACCTTCCTGCCATCTTCGGAAACCGCTGAAGAGAACGAATACATATCGGAAGGAAGGAGCTCACAATCCGCATAATGGTTCTCATTGTAATGACGGACCTCCGCCTTAGGATCTTCCGGCAAGGCAAAGCTGCAATCAACGGTTATCCCGTTGGCCTGCAGAAACTCCGAGGCATTAGGATTGTCTGCCGTCAGTTCGAACACGGAGCCTGGTGCGAAATATCTGGTCTTCTTATCATCTATGTCAAGAGAGACACCGCGGCGGAAGAGGTCCACGCCCTGACGAACCGTCATGACGTATGACCAGGAGCCGTCCTTCGCGGAGAACCGTATAGTCGCTGTACGTTCCTCGGCCGGTTCATCTGCAGCGGAGACCACGACCGGAATGACATCACATGACTTTTCAGAGTCATACTGTCCTTCTCCGACCACTATCCAGCTGTCGGCAAACACGCCGGACAGTTCCACTTCATATCCTGCATCGGCATAGACGCACACATCATATGTGCAGCCTTTGACATCAGCCTGCAGTTCAGAAAGATCCGCCTCAGGCTGATCTGCGAGGTATATGACAATGGCCGGCTCCGGCTCAACAGCCGGTTCCTCCTGACACGAGAACAGACCAAAAGCCATTACTGCCATGAGGGTGATATGGAATATCTTCTTCATAATCATCATTTCTTTACTACAAGTATATCATCCAGAATTATATAGCCGGAGCGCATGGAAGCAATCTCGACAACGTCGCCAGGACGGAGAGTCAGGCTGCATGAAAGGGTGTTCCTTCCATAGTCGTTGAGGACCTCTGTGGCTGTATCCTTGGCGACGTCAAACGGAAGGATTTCAGATGTCTTGAACGTGGTTATCTGCTCATAGGCACTCGTTTCAGTTCCCGATCTCCAGACCTTGACTGCGAGAGCATCCGCATCAGGGTCATATTCATCCGAGATCCTTATCCTGAGCGAAGCCTTGAACGTCAACGTACATTCAGTGCCATCCGCAGAGAGCTTGTCCGAAGCAAGGACCGGAGTATCGATGAATGTACCGGTTCCATCCAGGGCGAACGCGCCCATCACCGGTCTTGTCCATGCGGCCCAGATCCAGCCTGACATGTCACCTATGTATGTGTTTCCGGTTCCTGCGGCATTTCCCTTGAGGATAGCGCAGTCCGCCACCAGGTTCGTAGTGCCATCCACCCTCACTCCATTGGAAGCCAGTCCGAACGTATTTGTCTGATGCTGGCCGTGATTGTTCACATAAAAATAGAACAGCTGGGCAGACCTCCTGTCCCACGCTATGGAAGAACCGGAGGTCGCATTCTTGGCTCCAAGACAACCGTTGATGAAGTCGGTCTGCACGCACATGTCGTTGAAACCGGCATATATGATCTCATTCCCGGCAGGGACATGCACGGGGTCAGTCGACATCGGAATCAGATCTGACCACTCCGAATCACCGAACGGATGCGAAAGAACCGTTCCGTTGGCCTGGATGAACGAATCCAAAGTCCTGACTCTCACATAGTAGGTGGTATTCGGATAGAATCCGCCCACCGACACTCTGGTCGGAGTGAGATAGTTCGAACTCTTCACACCGTCAGGGCCCTGAGGAGCCTGCGTATAGCCATAATATGAGCCGTTTCCAAAAAGCTGGGACTGAGTGTTGTTTCCTCCCGGTTCCGGAACGAAATCATATACCGGAGTCGTCATGGCCTCATCAGCCCACACCTGGATCTGATATGCCTGGGTCGTGCCGTGGATCTCGGTTCTCGCAGGTGCATCCCAACCGATACACAGGAAGGAAGATCCGGTACTCTTCTCGTACTCATACACTCCGGCAGTCTTTATTTTCACTTCGGCCTTTTCCGAACCGAGTGCAGAAACCGCCTCGACCTCAACCGAGTTCTCGGCTCCGGTCCTGAGTCCGGTAACCTTGCATGTGCGGACCTTGCCGTCATGCGTACGGACCTTTGTACCGTTCACATATATGTTATATTCCAACACCTTGGTGCCACGAGTCCAGGACAGCTTTGCACTCGTGAAGGCTACCTGCGAAACCGTCACCTCAGGCTTTTCGACAGGAGAAGAGATAACTCCGGCATGGACAATACGTCCGGCCCTGACGTCAAGTGAATCCACATCGAACGACATGGTCTTTTCTGCTTCCATATCGACATCCACAGTGAAACCATCAGCATAAGTTCCAGGCTTCACCTGCACGTAGTATCTTCCCGGCTTGAAGCATCCCTCGAAAGATGCAAGGGTAACAGCTCCCTCCCCGGCCGAATCCACCATTGTCCCGTCATTGACAGAGATAGTGACGGTGCCGGCAAGATGAGCACCACCCTTAGCCGTCACGGTAAAGGCCTCTACATTGTCGGCTGTGACGTCAAAGGCAAGATACGACACGACACTTACGAAATCAAATTCCTTCAGATGCGACATCGCGACCGCTGCCGAGGCTGTCGCCGCCCTGGACGAATCAGCATGTGGCAGGGCCTGTGCTGCCGACACCTTATAGACGGCATTTCCGTCGCACATACCTTCAAAGGCAGACGATGGATACAATGCCAAATAGCGTTCGGAAGTATTGAAGACCTTTCCCTTGAGGATGCAGTCGCCGTCCGTATTGAGCCGGCTGGCCACATATTCTGCAGCTTCCTGCGAAACGCCGTCATACACGAGCACCGTGTCACCGATGTTCCATCCCCGGTTCACAGCATCGATCCTGCCAAGGAATTCCGTATCCTCAAGAGCCGGGCCCTGAGGTTCCTGAATTTCGGCATCGTCGACGCAAGACAGGGTCATCATTGCCAGTGTCAGCAGCACCCCGTTTATCAATCTTATAGACATAATAAAACATTATTTCCTCTTGACGAGAATATCATCAAGAACAATATAGCCTGAACGCTTCGCAACAATTTCAACATTATCTCCAGGATACAAAGTCAGGTCACAAGAGAGGTGGTTTCTGTTATAATCATTGACAACGTCTTTTGCTGTCGCAGTTGCTACATCATAAGGCATAATTTCCGAAACCTTGAATGTGTGGATAGTTTCATAAGATGGAGTCTCACGATTTGCACGCCATACCTGAACTTGAAGACCATCGGCTGTCAAAGAGATATTATCCTGGTATCTGGTCCTGATAGCAGCGCTGAAAGTAAGGGTACATTCAGTTCCTTCTGCCGAAAGTTTATCAGTTGTCAGAGGAGGAGTAGCGATGAATGTAGTATTACCATCCAATGCAAAGGCACCCATCATCGGCCTTGTCCAGGCTGCCCAGACCCATCCTTCCATATCACCGATATAAGTGTTACCACTGCCTTTTGCGTTACCTCTATGAATAGCGCAGTCTGCAGAAACCGGTTTGGTTGAGCCATCTATTCGTGTGATTCCTGATGTTGCGGCCAAGCCAAAAGTATTCGCCTGATGCAGACCGGTTCCCCACGCATAGAATCTAAGGAAAGACGATGTTCTCTTATCCCATGCAATAGGCGTAGCTTTGTCATCATTGATAGCACCCAATGCAGGAGAAAGGAAGTCTGTCTGGACACACATATCATTGAAACCGCCATAAATGATTTCATCATCTGCAAGTACATGCTCGGCATCGGTAGTCATCGGCACGAGGTCTGACCACGAAGAATCACCGAAAGGATGGGCAATTGTCTTAGCATCTGTCTCTTTGTTTGTGTAACCGGCCAAAGTCCTGACTCTCACATAATATGTAGTAGCAGGATAAAAACCTCCTACAGAAAGTCTCATAGGTGTGATAACATTTTCGTTTTTGATACCTAGCGTTCCTTGCGGTGAAGAACTCTTACCGAGGTATGAACTGTTTCCGAAGATGTAGTTATCACCATTATTTCCACCTGTATATGGTGTGATATCATACACAAGTTCGCCCATGTCAGCATCAGTGTAGACCTGTACTTGATATGCCTGAGTAGCACCGTTTACCTCAGTACGTGCAAGCTCATCCCAGCCGATACAAAGGAATGAAGTACCGGTATTATTCTCCACCTCATATACCCCTGCGGTCTTGACAGCAACCTCGTCAGACATAGCAGTATTCTGATCGCCCACTGCTTCCACGGTCACCTTGCTCTCGGCTCCGGTAGGGAGGCCTGTGAGGTCGTAAGTGAGGACATCAGCACCTACTGTCGCCTTCTTCTCGCCACCGACGTAGATGTTGAACGCTGTTGCGAGGCCGTCGGTCGTCCAGTTCAATGTAGCCGAGCTGAAGGCCACCTTATCTGTGGTCACCACTGGAGCTGCAACCTGATCGTAGTCGAAGTTAAGGGTCCTTATATGTCCCGGAGCGAAGACCACGTCCGAAGCGACAGTCACCTTCCTTTCGATCCCGTTCACGCTTACCACAAGCTCCGAACCGGCAGCAGCAGTGAAAGGCTTCACGGAAAGATAATACTTTGCACTTCCTCCTGTAGTCAGGGCAGCCGCACCGGTGACATCAAGAGTCGATGTCTTCGATGACTTGTCCTGAACTGCCGTAAAGGCAGGATTCTCTGAGGTAAGATCCACGGTAAACTCTCCGGCAACCTCTTCGGGAGCCGTGAATGCCACGGTATTCACTGTCACTTCAGCAGTCGAGCGGTTTGTCACCACCACTTCCAGGATGGAAGACAGATGTGTCATTGCAAGAGTCGGACGGGCTGCTGCCTCTACAGAAGAATCCACACCCCACATAGGGAAGTTCACGCCGGCAAGATGAGCAGTCGTGTTGTCACCAGCCTGAGCGACATTGCCGACTGTGACCTTGGCTGCCTTCGGCGAGCTGCTGTCTGCGACATACGGATATACTGCGTACCAGTCGTAAGACTTTGATGCGTCAAGTGCAGAAGCGAGCGTTCCCTTGAAGGTTCCTGCCTCAAGATCGCCTTCTGCTACAGTGAACGAAGCATCGGAAACATATGCAGAAGCATCAGCCTCGGCATGGAATACGCTGATGGCATCGCCTGCCACCCACGAGGTCTTGAGACCATCATTAGCTGTCTTGGTGTCCACTATACCTGCAGATACTTCGAACTGAACACCTGCTGCATCGTCCACCTGAACGTTATCAAGATCTTCCACACAAGCGGAAAGAGTGAAAATGGCTGCCAAAATCACTCCTATTGACATTATATTCCTTTTCATAATCGACATCTTAAAGTGATTTAGAAATTCAGAGCGTCATCGTCACGCACAAATTCATTGATAGTGAAATCTCCGCTTGCACAAAGCACCCCTTCGGGGAATGCGGCAAACACCGCGATGGAAGGTGCAGAATATGCCTGCCCGTTCCGTAATGTTTCAGTTTGTCTGCTCATAACAATACTTATTTGGTTTTTATCTTAAAATTATCGTATACCATGAAGAATGGATTGGTTGCATCCTTGGCAGATATGATTACAGCATCTCCGCTCTTGAGAGAAAGTTCCACTTTCTTTTCGGACAGACAGTAATCGATCTTATAATCAGTTGATGTCGGCGAATCAGTTGTATATTGTCCTGTAAATTCGAGAACTGCAACGGTTTCAAGACTGCCTTCCCTCAACCTCTGCACATTCATCGAGTATGATGAATTTGCTCCGGTCTTGAATGCGCCAAAGTCAAATGTCAGGACACAAGGCTTCTCTTCATCTGTAAGATTGCCGGTGAGAGCAGGCGTACCGAAGAACCTGTTGCGGGCCCTGTCAATCGTCAGAGCTCCCATATTTGCTCTGATGTTGGTCGAGAAATGCCAACCTTCGAGAGCTGTACCCTCGTTACCGATATAATTGGTATACGTTCTTGATGCTGGATCTCCTATAGCACAGAACGTGGATCCGCTGAAATATTCACCGGCAGTGCCTGTACCTGCTGTTGCTACACCATAGACATTCAGGTTCTTGTCCGGAGAGTCACCTACAGAAGTCACATAATAAGCATCACCATCCTTTATCACTCCCGGACAGCCATGGGTCCTGTCTGTGAGGAAGCAAAGTTCATCGAAGTCTGCAAATATGACTTCACCAGCCTCTGCCACATGACTCTGTTCCGTCTTGACCTCCAACGGTTCAGACCATTCTGACGTTCCGGCTTCATTATTCAGCGTCATGCCGCCGACAGTGACATCATCGACCGAGCGTACCCGTACATAGTAGGTCGTGTTCGGTTCGAGATATCCCATGGACAACATGGTCGGAACAAAGTAGTTGCAGTTGCCGGTCTTGCCATACCATGAGCTGTTGCCATATGAACAGTTTGATCCCCAATAAGGGTAAACCGCATAGACTTCCTGTGCACAGTCCTTGTCCTTGTAGATTGCGATCTGATAGCCTCGTCCATTCTTTCCGGAAGCATCGATTGATCCACCGGTGTAAGCCTCAGGCCATTCCACTGTTTCATCCCATTCGATTGTGACGCTTCTCGTAGCGGCATCAATCCAACGCACTCCTAAGGTCCTGACAACCTGAGCCGGAGATTTCTTCACATCTCCTGCACCGACGGACTCCACTTCCACGGTGTTGTCGGCATCAGTCCTCATACCTGTGAGATAATAAGTGCTCTGCGTTGCAGGAAGGACGTCGTCATTGACCTTGACCCCGTTCAGATATACGTTATATCCGTCTACGGCTCCGCTGCCTGTCCAGCTCAGTTCAGCAGAACTGAATGCAACCTTGCTGACAGAGACGGATGGTGCACTGAAGTTGTCGTCATGTATGACTCCGGTAGCGGATATCTTTCCGAACTCCACCTCCACTGACTGGCAGAGGGTGTGCGAATAAGTGGTACCGTCTGTGAACGTCATCTCGACCTCAAGGCCTTCCTCGTATGTTCCCGGCAGCATCTGAAGGAAATATATTCCCTTCCTGAATGTATCTCCGCATGGCTTCAGGGTCACATCCGAGGTTCCACGAAGTGTCTTGACCTCTTTCTGATAGACCGCCACATCGGCTTCACCACCGAGTCCTGCACCGTTCTTCGCGCGAAGCGTGAACGAGGCCACATCATATGCATCGAGATATACACTGACATAAGATGCAAGGCTTGAGAATTCAAGCTCCCGCATGGCATCTATGGCAACAGCAGGATATGCCTGGAGAGCCTTGTCAGCAGACTCATCCGGAAGCTTCTGTTCTGCCGGCACGACCAGCGTCGCCACCTTGTCGGCGCAGGCTGAGAACGCCTCCGACGGATATAGGGCTACATACAGGTCTGACGAAGAATATACCTGACCCGTCAGCATACATGAGGCGCCGTCCACATCTGCAACCACAAATTGAAGAGAATCCGCCGATACTCCGTCATAGACAGAAACGGAAGCGCCTTCAATCCAGGTCTTGTTGAGAGGATCTGCCACAGCCGTAAAGACGGTGGAATCCAGAACTGCCGGATCATTGCCCTGCTGAGGCCTCTCCACAGGAATCGGAGCATCGATCTCGCGCGTGCAGGAAAGAATTGCCGACACGGCACAGAAGGCAAGCAGTAATTTATTGATATTCATCATGGTTCAGTAATTTTATTATTCATCCTCCGGCATCACACCGTCCCACTGGCTGGTGTTGCGGCAGTCTCCGCAATCCTTGGTCGGCACTGAGAGAGGCTGAGCATCAGCCTTGCTTTCTTCCGTGCCGGACTCTTCTGACTGACCGGTCTTGTTCCACTTCGGTCCCATTGTCTTGACCTCTGTAGGATGAGCGGTGGTGAAGCTTGGCCAGCCGTCGTCTGTCCACACGATCTGGTCCATGTTCATGCAGCGGCCGTTATAGTTGTTGCCCTGCCAGTAGGCGTGGTAGAACATCCAGTTCTGACCGGCGTCGTCGGTTATGATCTCGGCATTATGTCCTGTTCCTGCGAAATAGTTTCCTTCTGGATTGGACATGATGGTGTTCTTGGCATTGTCGAACGACATGTCCAGCATCCTCTTGCCGTCACGACCGAGATATGGTCCGAGAATGTTCTCCGAGCGTCCCACTACGATATGATAGGTGCTGGCCGCTCCGGCACAGCAGCTTCCTTTCGAGCCGAAGCAATAGTAGAAGCGTGTCTTGGGATTGTAATGCACATATGTTCCCTCCATGCTATATGCTATCTGGGTCTTGGTTGCACCCGGAGCGATAGCAAGGCCGTCGTCTGTGAGCTTGATCGCCCACACGCCAGACTTTGCGCCGAAACTTCCCCAGAACAGGTACTTTTCCCCGGTCACTGCATCGCGGATGAGGTTTCCGTCAATGGAGTTGGTCACACCCTGACTCTTGTAGTCCACCAGCATTCCATGAGGGTTGGCCAGTTCATTGAGTTCAGGGACATTCTCCCAGGTGTATGGCCCTGTCGGACTGTCGGACACTGCTACTCCCACAGCAGAGAGCGATGGGGTATCCCAGTGACCTTCAGCATAATAGAGGCAATAGCGGTTATTGATCTCATCATACTCCATGTCAGGAGCCCAGATGCGTGTGTCCGGCACCCACTGCGGTCTGAGGCCCTTGCCGGAAGCATCCACGCCGAAGGCATTGCCCACGAACTCCCAGTTGACCATATCCTTGGAACGGTATATCGGCATGTAGACCACCGACTCGGTGTCGCTCGTACCGTTCTGGGTGCTGATGGCGTAGAAATATCCCGAACGCGCACGGTCGTCAAAGACACTCGGGTCAGGACAGTTGTTGCGGATGACCGGATTCTGGTAGACCACGGTAGTGAAGCCCACATCAGTATTGGTCTTTATCGGTCTCTCGTCAATTATCTTTTCTGCGCATGAGGCAAGCAGAAGGAGAGCCGCAAGGCTTATATAAACTCTTGTATTCATATATATATATCGTTTTATCCTTGTTAGTCGATCCAGCCCGGATTCTGAGTCAGGCTCGAGTTCATCTCACGTTCCTTTGCAGGAATAGGCCAGGTTTCCACATAGTCACCGAGGCTGTACCATGTGTAGGTCGGCTCACCCCAGACCTGCTTGAGTCCGTTGGTGTTCTTCTGGAACTTCTTCTCGACCCAGATTCCCCAACGGAGCTCGTTGAAATACATGCTGTCCTCTCCGCCAAGCTCCCAGTAGAACTCGTTGCGGATGCGCTCCCTCATGTCAGCCTGATCCTTTACTGCAGTTGCAGGATATGCCTCATTGTTCAGAGTGACGTGACCGGCACGTGTCCTGACCATATTCACCAGGGTTACGGCCTCGTCTGTACGGCCAAGTTCGTTCAGACACTCGGCACGGCGCAGAAGCACCTCGGCATAACGGCAGAGGATGTTGTCCTGACGGTAAAGCCATGTCATCGTATGGTCGAGTCCTTCAGGAACGTACTTGCGCCAGAGGTAGTAGTACATCGAGTTGGTATCCGTACGAAGATCACGATATGAGGATCCTTCGCTTCTGTAAGGCCATCTCAGGGTGAATGTGTAGGCATTTCCGGAAATACCTCCGTCATACTGAGAGTACGGAGTGATCACAGACATCATCAGACGAGGGTCGCGGTCCGCATATGCCTTTCTGATATTTTCCTCGTTGTGGAGGTTGTCATACCTGGTCATGTCGGCGCCATAGTTGAGCATGGTCTGCTTCTCGGCATCGGTCATGTTGTTTCTGAGGAAGAAGACAGACCTCTGCTTAGGAGTCATGCTGTTCCAGCCCTCGAAATGGTCTTCCCAATTGAACTTGCTTCCATCTGCATTCTCAAACGACTCCACGAAACCCGGATTCGGGATATAGTTGTTCCACGCTCCCTTGTCTCCTGTGTAGGTTCCACGGTTTCCGAAAAGCATAGCACGAGGGTTACCCATGCCGGAGAATTCGACACACTGGATAGAGAATATCATCTCCTCGCACTGCTCGTTTGCTGGCTTGAGAAGTTCCTTGAAACTGTTTGCTCCGGCTCCTGTATAGAGCTTGTAGCCAAGTTTTTCAATCTGTTCGAAATCGCTCAGTGCCAGCTCATAGTACTTGGTGTCATTCAGTCTTGACGCCATGAACTGATATGCATGTCCTCTATATGCATAAGCTGCACCCTTGGTCACACGGCCGTAATTTCCGTCACCGGCGGCATATCTGTCAGGAAGATTCTCCTCATTTATACAGTCAGTAAGGTCATTGATGATGGCCTGCCATACATCTGCCTCGGAAGATCTGGGCTTATTGGCGGTTCCTGCATCCTCGATATACTCGAGATAGAGAGGAACACCGCGCCAGAGCACATTGAGGTTGAAGTAACCGTATGCACGGAGGAACTTCGCCTCAGCCTTAAGCCTTGCCTTCTCCTCCGGTTCCATATCCGGAACCTGGTCGATGTGGGAGATCACGTCGTTGGACCTGAACACGAAGGTGTAATAATATTTGAACATCGATGAGAAGGTGCCGCTGGACGGTGTGCCGTCACCATAGCATACCTTCTGGTTCTCATACCAGTTCCTGTCCGTATCCATCACTGACGAATATGCCTCGAACATCACACGCCAGTTGTCCTCATTGCTGGTGGTCGAAGACCTCTCATAGAACTCGTTGTAGATTCCGTTCACAGCCAGTCTGGCAAGAGAAGCCTTTCCCCACACGTTACTGCTGCCGACCTGATAGGTGGACTCTGTGTCCAGCATGCCGATGTTGCAGGACATGATTCCCACAGAGGCTGCAATTACAAGAAATATCTTAGTGAATTTCATTTTTCTGTCCTCCTTCATTAGAATGTGATGTTAAGTCCTGCCGCATACTGGCGCATAGTGGAATATCCGGCTGTCGAACGCATTTCAGGGTCCATTCCTGTGAATCCTGTTATCGCAAACAGGTTCTCGCCTGAGATATAGACTCTGAGCTTCTTCATCTTCACCTTCTCAGTCCACTTTTCCGGAAGGGTATATCCCAGATTGATGTTCCTGAGCTTGAGGAAGTCTCCCTTCTCAAGGTGGAGAGAAGACGAGGCACCACTCTGAGTGCTTGAAAGGTAAGCAAGACGAGGCTGCTTCGAATTGATGTTGGTGCGAGGGTCATCCGGATTCTTCGGATCGAAGAAATAGTGGTCGTCAGCCACCGACTGAGGGATACCGTATCCGTAGGTCGTCGCACTTGAGTTGGCTGCCTGACGATAGTAGTAGATGCAGAATCCTGCTGCACCTGACCAGCTCATCGAGAAGTCGATTCCCTTCCATCCGCAGCTGAACTGAAGTCCGTAGTTGTATTTAGGAGTGGTCGAAACGCCCTGGAAACGGCTGTCGAAGCTTGTTCCGTAGAGACCGTCGCCGTTGGCATCGGCATAGATATATTCACCATACCAGAGCTTTGCCTTTCCGATATCCTGCTGAGGATAAAAGCTGTAGCCGGCATCCAGCATGGCCCTGAGCCATTCCATATCGTTCACCGTACGGATCATACCATCGACCGGACCTCCGTCAACATTGACCGAACCATCTGGGTTCCAGTATGTTCCGCTTCCCTTGTAGACATCAGGTAGGTAGTACTCGTTGATCTGATGTCCCTCAAGGACTCTGGTCGTGGAACCTGTGGAGATGTCTCCGATATTGGTTTCCCATATGCGCTCTCCTGTGACAGGATCTGTCTTCCAACCCTCCTTGAGTTCACCTTTGTATTTGCTGACCCTGTTTCTGTTAAGGGATACATTGGCTGTAACCGAGTAGTGGAAGTCCTTGCCGACCTGGTCTCTCCATCCGAGTTCGATCTCGATACCGCGGTTGGTCACCTCGGCGATGTTCTGCTTCGGAGCGGAAGCCGTACCCATCACCATATACATCGAAGGAGTATAGAGGATACCTGTGGTCAGCTTGTTGTAGAGATCCACAGTACCTGTGAGACGATTGTTGAAGAAGCCCATATCAAAACCTACGTTGGCCACTCCTGTCTCTTCCCATGTGAGCGAGTAGTTCTTGATCGCGGTGATGGAGATACCGTTGAGGATCTCACCGCCGAAAGAGTACTTGGTGGTTCCGTATGTGGACTGCCAGTCGTAGTTTCCGATGGAGTTGTTTCCGAGCTTACCCCATGAGGCACGGAACTTCAGGTTGTCGAGCCATCCGCTTGTTCCTGACATGAAGCCTTCCTTATGGATGTTCCATCCGGCTGAGAACGATGGGAAGAATCCCCATCTGTGTTCAGGGGCAAAACGGGAAGAACCGTCGTAACGGAGGTTGGCCTCAAAGAGATATCTGTTGTCATACGCATATGTAGCTCTTCCGAAGAATGAACGTGACGCATATTCGGTCCTGTAACCGCTTGATGAATAAGGCTCTACAGCTGCATTAAGGTCGCCCACCGACGGCTCGGACAGACCAAGCTTGTTGGTGCTGAAGTCGTTGTACTTGAAAGTCATCTGCTCGTATCCCACAAGGGCCGACACATCATGCTTTCCGAATGACTGCGAATAGTTCACCAGCTGAGAAAGCTTCACCTGATTCTCCCTCTTGTTATACATATAGGTATGGAGGGTTGCGGGATCCTTGTCCGGAATCACATATACGTCATTCGAGAAGCTGTATTTTCCGAAGGCATTGTCCACAGACTGCTCCTCCTGACGGTAATCCTTGTAGAAGAAGTCGAAGTCATATGAGAAATGCTTCAGGAACTTGACCTTCACATAGAAATCAGTGAAGAGCTGGCTATTGACCGTATATCCGCGGGTGGAGTTCATATCCCAGAGCGGGTTATGTGACTGAGGGTCCTCCTCGTTTGCCTCAGGTCCTCCATAGAGTCCGAGGGACTTGGAGTACGGATAGATACCCGGAACCATCTTCTGGGTGTTCAGTGAAGTGAGCGAACCGACATTGCTTTTGTCCTGGTCAGTGCGGTATCCCCAGATGCGGGCACCGACTCTGAGCCAGTCAGTGATGTCGGAATAGAGGTTCACCCTTGCAAAGAAACGGTTGTATCCTGTATTTTCGATGATACCAGGGTTATCGATGAATGAGAAGCTGAGGTTGTAACCTGTCCTCTTTTCCTTTCCGTTGACAGAGACAGCATACTTCTGCATCAGCTTGTTCTGATATATGACATCCCACCAGTCGGTGTTCGGATATGCCATATAATTATAGTATCCCGAGAGGGCACGGCCCCATGGGTCCTGCTTTGCAGCTCTCCAGGCATCGATAGTGGACTGCTGGAACACGCGAGAACCACCGATATTGATGGCGGATTCGTTCATCAGTTCCATATATGTCGCATAGTCCGATACGGTGTGGATGAGCTTGAACGGCTGGTTGAGAGACCATGTAGCATCGAGAGATACCTCGATCTTTCCATCAGAAGAACCGTTCTTGGTGGTCACGAGTACGACTCCGTTCGCTGCCCTGTTACCATAGATGGCGCAGGATGCGGCATCCTTGAGGACAGTGATGGAAGCGATGTCGGCAGGGTTGATGTTACCCATTCCCTGTTCCATTCCGTCCACCAGCACGAGAGGACCGGCTGAGTTGAGGGTTCCCGTACCGCGGACGATCATAGAGAAGCCTTCCTCATAAGGATTTCCGGAACCCTGCATGACCTGAAGGCCAGGGATGGCACCGGCAAGTGCCTGATTGACGTTGAACATAGGACGTGAATCCGCACCGAGCTTCTCGAAGCTTACAGTGGAAACAGATCCTGTCAGATTGGCCTTTTTCTGGGTACCGTATCCGACAACCACCACCTCTTCAAGACTGAGGGTGTCGTCTGCAAGGACAACGTCGTACACATCAGCCTGGGTCAGAGTGACATTGGACACGACGTATCCGATACTGCTGACCTCTATGATCTTCGCGTCTGACGGTACCTTAAGCACATAACGTCCGTCTATATCCGTAACAGTACCAGATGTTGTACCGGGGACAAGCACCGCCGCTCCAATGACAGGGAGTCCGGTTCCATCTGTCACCGTACCTGAAATCTGACGCTGGGAGTTCTGCGCAAAGGCGGGCACAGAAAGCAGCATCACCAGCAGCAATGCACTGATTTTCAATATAGTGTGTTTCATAGGTCAATTATTTGAAGCATGCGATTGCCAGATTAACGAACTCATCACTCTCAGGTCTCATCTCACCTGTGGTGAAATTATAGCGTCTGTTCACCATGAACAGGTCATATCCTCTGCTGCCTCCGTCCTGTAGCACGAAAGAACACCAGTTGTAATCCTCAAGAGTCATCACCTCGGAACATCCCATTTCAGACATAATGAATGAAAGTTCCGAAAGCGTCAGACCATATGGATCCGAGGTTGCACCGTTCATCTTGTTGTATTTTCCCTGCCCCTGATTGTGGGTGTTCAGATATTTTTCCACCGTGAACAGCACGAGATCACCCTTGGCAGTGACGCCAACGGCATGACGGCCGATACGAAGTGCATCGTGATCGGTTACAGGGAGGCTGGTGCTCCAGCTTGGTGTAGTGAAATTTGTGAGAAGACAGGTTCCGTCTTCAGAATAACCCGGGAAGGTGCGCCACAGATGAGAATACTGTATGAGAACATCGCCTCTTCCCGTAATGAGATTGTCACCACCGTTGACAATCATGAAATAGCCTCCGACAGCACAATCGACATCAGACCAGTCCTGTTCACCGTTTCCGGATGCATCAGAATAGCGATACAGTCTGTTGGCCGCCTTGTCTGTCCTGGCCGGTGCAATCATCGCCTTGCCATCCTTGACGGCAAGAGCGGGAGCATACATTATATTATCAGGCTGCCCCCCCCAGCCCTCCTGGCGGAGGACTTCTCCGGCAGAGTATACCAGAGGACTGTAATATGTGAATCCCTCGGATGCAGACGAACCGTCAATATGCCAGACTCCAGGACCATTCATATAGAAGAATATCGACCAGTCGGGATTCGCTCTGACAGCCGCAGAAATCTTCGCCGCATCGTTCGAGCCGAGACGTGCCTTTTCAAGAACCTGCATGTTCACCTTGCCGGCTGGAATCGTCATCAGATATCCGATATTGCCTTCAGAATAGTTGAGCGAGCTGGTCTTGTATATTCTTATTGAAGAAGAAAGGGTAGAAAGCGCGTGTTTCTTCTTATATTCCGCAGTCACGTCTGTCCACGACTCATCGAGAGTCACAACGTCTGCAGGAGCAGCATTGACGACAAGAGTCTTGTAATGACCGCTGACCACATCCTTGATCTTTATACTCAAGGACTGACCGGCCTTTGTGAAGTCAACAGACTCGAGACTCTGAGGATCTGTCACGAAAACAGCGCTGTCACCAAGTTCGACTTCCACCTTAACGTCCTTGAGATCAGAGTACAGGTAAAGGTTTCCGAACTTTCCTTTGGCAGCAAGATAATTGAGAGTACACTCTACCTCCTCTTCTCCCTTGACAAGCTTCACGCTTTTAACGAACTCGTACTTAGGAGCTATCACGTCATAGGACACCACATCCACTCCATCGTTTACGCTGATCTTGAACTGTGTCTCAAGATTCGCTTCGAACTCAGGAGTCTCCGGAGTGACCATCTCAGGCCACTTTCCGTTAAGTTCCACTTTCAATGGCACTTTCGAGAAGTCATCAAGGACGTGGAACTCGAACGTGATGGTCCGGTTCTGGTCATCGACAGTTCCCTCGATCCACCTGTCACCGTCAAGGGCCTTGATGACGGCAATCGGAGAATCCGTATATCCGGGATCTTCCGAAATACTGAAAATCATCTTTTCCTGGCACGATACAGTCAGGAAAGTGATGAAGAAGGTGGTTATCAGTAATTTAATGTTGAATATTCTATTCATATATGATTATTTAGTCTGGTCAAAAGTAAATGCCTCCCAAGGCAGATGAGCGTCCTTGCCCTCGTCGAGAACTGCATTCGCGTGACAGAGCATAGGAAACATGCTCAGGTCAACCTGGCCGAGCTCCGCCTTGCGGGCCATCGCAGCATATACGCGGCGGGCAACCACGAGGCTCTCGAGAGTGACTCCGGCGAGGATATCAAGGGCCTCCTGGTAGGTCTTTCCTTCACCGAGGAGAATGCCGATCTTGCGGGTGCGTCCTCCATATACGGTCACGTAGAGGTCACCGATACCTATGTTCTCGCAGTCCCTGCTGGCTCCCTGCATCTCAAGAAGATAACGCATCTCCTTGACTGCCTGATAGAAAGCTCCAGCCTGAGAGTTGTAATGCAGGCCGGCATCTGCACCAAGGTCACGAGTGACAAGACCTATGGTCATCGAGATGGCGAGGGCATAGCCGTTCTTGAGGGCCACCGCGCTTTCAAGACCGATGACGTCGTTGGTGAGGGAGATGTGGTAGTAGTCTGTAGCCATGGCCTCCTTCATCATCCTGAGGACTTCAGAGTTCTCTCCGCAGAAAGCCACTTCAGTCTGGTCGTGGAACACGAGTTCGTACGATGTGCACGGACCTCCGATGGCACAGACCTCCCTGTCGATGCCCATCTTTGCAAGTTCCCTCTTCCAATAATCAGGATAAGAGATCAGGGTTCCGTCTTCAAGATTGATGAGGCCTTTCGTTACGGAAAGCACCGGCACGGAAGGATCAAGATGAGCAAGCACCTCGGTCAGGAACCAGTCCACTCCGAAAGACGACACGCCTCCGATGACGAAATCTGCGCCATCGACCGCTGTCTTCCAATCTTCGAAATGATAATACTTAATTCCCTGTGGGAAAGGGATGTCAAACTTCGGATGCTTGTTGTCCTTCAGACATCCGTCGATGATGTCCCTGTCAAGAGGAGTTCCGACAAGACGGACTTCATTGCCGTTCTCAAAAGCAGGATAAGCAAGGGCTGAACCCATCATTCCCGCTCCGATAATTGTAATTGTCTTCATTACTGCGTATCGTTTTGGTTTCTATTTTTCTATTTGGAAACAAAGGAAAGAAATAAATTTCGATTACGCAACAATTTGTCGTAAACTTTTTATGCAGACGGATAAAAAAATCTGCGTTGTCCTTGAACAACAAGAACAACGCAGAATAATTCTACGGAATATCAATATGTATCAGCTTGCTATTATGACCTTTACGCCCTGTTCCTCGAAACGTTTCTTCAGAGACTGAGGCAGGCCGTCATCCGTAATCAGGATATCTATCCGGGAGATGTCACAGATCTTTCCGAAACCGCTTTTCCCGATCTTGGTCGAATCCGCCAGAAGGATGACCTCGGAGGCTACACCCAACATGGAATCCGTGACACGCGCCTCTGCAACAAAGGCTGTAGTGATGCCGCCATCGAAATCGAAACCATCACAGCTGAAGAACGCCTTGGTGCATTTCACATACTTGAGGCCCTCTTCCGTATATGCATCACGCACAGAAAGTGACTTGACAATAAGACGTCCGCCAAGCATGAGTATGTTCACGTCCTCTTTCTCACTAAGATAGATTCCCACCCTGATGGAAGGAGTCACTACGTTAAGGGTTCCCTTAGGGGTGAGTATCTTGGCAAAGGCCTCGATCGTCGAACCGGAAGTCAGAAGAATGGAGTCCCCTTCCTGAATCAATCCGTTTGCGGCACGAGCGATGGCAGCCTTCTTCTCGACATTGAGCGAACTCTTTTCCTGTACAGGAAGATCCACTACATTGGATCTGGAAGGAGAAGCACTGCCATGGGTCCTGTGCAGCAGATTCTTAGCCTCCAGCACTCTAAGATCCTTACGGATGGTCACGACCGATACTCCGAGTTCCCTGGCAAGATCCACCACCTTGGCATAGCCGTCTTGCTTCAGATTCTGGAGAATATACTGATGTCTCTCCGATATAGTTTTCATTATGCAGTCAAATTTCGCACAAAAGTACGAAAAATAAATTATACCTCCCAGATTCCGCCTTTGCCGAACATGCGCTGGACGAACTCATCCATCCAGCCGAGACGGTAGATGACATCTATATTTGTGAACCGGCTCCTCATGAACGGGATGTATGAGACCGTCTGACGGAAACGCTCGCGTGTCACGCCTATCATCTCCGGCTCATAAGGAGCGCCTACAAGGCGAAGGCTCTCGCGCACCTGCCCGAACGGGATTATCTGTTCGCGGATCCTGACGCTGAGCTCCGGCCAAGCGGCCTTCAGAGTCTCGAGCTGGCTGCGCAGTTCCTCTTTGCTGACGTACTTGCCCTTTGTCTCGACCAGAGCCCTGGCGATATGTCCCGGCTTTCCTTCCATCAGGGTGCGGATTTCGGACTCCATTTCCTCCCAACTCTTCCATGCTGCCACGCAAGCATCCACATCTATATTTTCAAGGCCCTTTTCAAGAAGGAATTCAAGTTCTGCCGTTGAAACGAGCGTGCCGATACCCACCTTGAATCCATGTGACACATGCTTTCCTTCGAAGCACAGGTCCTCCATGTCCCAGCAATGAGAATACTGGTGCTCGGTACCGGAAGCAGGACGGCTTGACTGTATGGCCTGCATGGCGAATCCGCTCATAAGAAGGCCGTCAGCAAGAGCCTGGGTCTTGTCCACATCTCCCGCAAAAACAGCTGCCGGATCCGCCAGGGACTCCTTAAGTCCGTTCTGAACCAGATCCCATGCAAAAGAATCGATCTTCTCGCTTCCCACGACATCCGCCAGCATCCAGTCGGCACCTGCAGGTATCTTTGCGATGAGGTCTGCATATCCGGACGCAGCAAGCTCCTTCGGAGCCGCGGCTGCTATCTCCGAGTCCAGCACAAAACCCAGAGGAGCCGGGCAGTCGAAGGTCTGCTTGTTGCCGTCCTTTGTTATGGATGCGCCATAGGCTGTAAATCCGTCCATGGATGCTGCGGTGCCCACGCACATATATCTTCTTCCAAGCATATGCGACACCAGCTTCACAGTGTCGTTTATGACGCCGGAGCCGACTGCAATCGCAACGGCATCCACTGTTTCGAGGAATGATTTAAGGGATTCGATATGCTGCCATTCAGCATAGAAATCCTTGGCAGGGAATATATAAGGCTTTTCCGAAACTATGCCCGCCGCATCCAGCGAAGCCTGGGCGTTTCTTCCTGCAACCTCCCATGTGTTCTCATCTGCCACAATCACCGCCCTCTGACCCGAAAAAAGTTCAGCAAACATTTCCGCAGTCCTGCATACAGTTCCTCTGCCGATGATCAGGGCCTTTGTATCCCTCGCCCTCTGGAGCGCCTGTTCAATCTTGTTCATATCGATCAGTCTTTACAAAAGAAAATCCAACATTTCAGGCAGTTTCGTATAGTCCTCGATCTGCACATAGTCCATTCCCTTGATGCGGACATGGCTGTCTCCGCCGCCGTCGCCGAAGTCGTCACCTATGAAGAGAATTTCTTCTTCTGAATAGCCATGCTCCTGGGCATATTTCATTATTGAATCATACTTGTTATAACGCTTAGGAGCGAAGTCAAAAGACGAAGATCCTCCGATATAGACCACATGCTCCGGGAAGAGTGAGCAGATTTCATCATAAAGGACACGACGCTTGCTCCTGTCAGGGTCAAACACAACCTTATCCTCCACTTTGGCACCGCTTCCGATGAGACAGAAAGTCACCATGCCGGAAGGATGGAACTCAAGATGCCCGCCTGCATATTCAGTATATCCGTATTTTTCACGGAGATACATGCAGGTGGTATTGAAGTATTCTCTGTCAGGCTCTGCGGTGTCCTCACGGATGATCCTGAACTCACCGTCCACCATCGCACTTTCCTGCATTCCGTAATTGGCGATGATGTCGATCGGATACTGCTCCATCTGATTATATATGCGCGGTGCATTTCCTGCCCCCACCATGATAACCTTGTATTTCTCATCCAGTCTTTTCAGGACATCCTTGTTTGCCTGAGGCATATGGCTCTTGTGCTGGGACAGGGTGCCGTCGAGGTCAAAGCAAAGGAGCCTCTTGCGGCATTTCAAATCTTCCGAATTATAGATTCTCATGTTCTTTAATTTTTCACAAATGTACATATTTTTTCGTTAAATCAAAACAAACGGAAGCAAATCACAACATTTGAACTTCCGGCTTTTCATTTTACTACAAACAAATTTGGAACTATAATAATATAAATGTACATTTGCGTATATAACTTTCACAACGCCAATGAAACTACTGACATCACTCATCGCACTCACCTTCCTTTGCGGCACACTTTCAGCCCAGGAACGCAGCGAAACATTCATCAGCAGGAGCGACACTGCTGTCCATTACAGGATTCCGGCCATGGCGGCCTTTGAAGACGGCACAGTGGTGGCTGTCGCTGATTACAGGTTTTCCAGAAATGACATAGGAGTAATCAAGGACGGAAGAGTGGACCTCAGGGCCCGCACCAGCCGTGACAACGGCTGCACCTGGGAAGAGATAACCACCGTCGTAGAGGGGAAAGGCAAGGACTCTCCCGACTTCATGAACGTCGGATTCGGAGACCCGAGCATAGTGGCTGACAGGAAGAGCGGAAGACTTCTGCTCATGTGCGCCGCAGGAAACATATCGTTCCTCGACGGCACTCCTGACTGCCACCTTCGCATGACAAGATTCTACAGCGACGACAAAGGCAGGACATGGACAGGTCCGGAAGATATTTCGGAAGAGGTCTTCGGACTTTTCGAGGACAGCGTGCACGGGGCGGCAAAGTCGATGTTCTTCACATCGGGAAGAATTGTCCAGAGCCGCTATGTCAAGGCGGGGAAATATAACCGTCTGTACTGCGCGGTCCTGCAGATAGCCGGTAACGGCCAGTGGATGAACTACGTGCTGTATTCAGACGACTTCGGCGGTTCATGGAAGGTGCTCGGAGGAACGGAAGTACCGGCCATCCCACACGATGCGAACGAGGCCAAGGTGGAGGAGCTCCCGACAGGAGACATCCTCATCAGCTCCCGCACAGATGCCGAGGGAAGGATGTTCAACGTATTCTCTTTCAGCAACATAAAGAAAGCGGAGGGCACATGGAGCCAGATGGCTCATTCCAGCGGACATAACAAGGGCATCATAACCGTCGGCAACTCGTGCAACGGAGAGATGCTGGCAGTTCCTGTCATCCGCAAGGAAGACGGACACAGGATGATGCTTCTGATGCAGTCTGCTCCTGCGGGGCCGCGCCGCTCAAATGTGAGCATATATTACAAAGGGCTCGAACTCAGGAAGGACTATACTCCGGAAGATATTGCACGCGACTGGGAGGGCGCATATCTTGCGACTGATATCGGATCTGCATACTCTGTGATGGCACGCCTGTCAAACGGAAAGGTGGGATTCATGTATGAGGAGAAGACCTACTACCCTACCAGCGGTGCAGGATACACCATAGTCTATGACGCCTACACCATCGAGGAAATCACTGACGGAAAATACACACTGAACTTAAAGCATAAAAGATGAAGAAGCTCTGTTTGACATGCATAATTGCACTGGGAGCCCTGAGCGCTTGCCAGACTGGAAACACCGTATATAACCGCGGAATCGGAATCTACCCGGGAAATCCGGCAGAGGATTTCTCTCCCGAACTGCACGCCGACGACACTTATCGCAATATCGCGCTCAACAGAGCGGTCTATGCGTCGTCAAGTTATGATTACTGCCTCACGGGCCAGCTGGTGACAGACGGTATTGTAGAGACATCCGCGCCGAAGTATCTCGTCATGGAGACTTCTGAAGACAGGGACGTAAAGAGAGAGAGGGAGTGGCTTGTGGACCAGCACAAATACACCAGGGTGAATCTCTACGGGCCTTGCGCATATGCTCAGATATCCCTTCAGAACGGATGGAAGGAAAGTTTCGACAGAGTACACGGAGAGATGCTCGTTTCATATCAGGAAGGAGCTGCCGACGGAAGCCATGAGGTCAAGGTGTCGGCATCAAAGGACGGCAGGGAGTGGACGGTGCTCCAGACCTTCAAGGGAAGGGAGTTCATCGGCAGGGAATCCAGGCCGCGCCAGCACACCGACCCGGACAAGGCGGATGCTCTGGGCAACCAGCTGCTGCCTACCCGCCGTTTCGAGATAGACGCCAGACTTCCTGAGGCTGAGGAATATACCATGCTCAGAGTGGACCTGAACATGAAGGGAGCCGAGCAGTGGATCGCATCGGACCTCGACATATACAAGGACGGAGAACTGGTGAGCCTGGTGCCGTCAAAGAACTTCAACAGCACATGGATGAGCGGCGGCAATCAGGAGGAATGGCTGTATGTGGATCTGGGAAGGAAGGCCAGGTTTGACAAGGTCGTCCTGAACTGGCTCGACCTTCCGTCATCGGCTGCGGTGCAGGTTTCGGATGACGCGGAGAACTGGAAGAAGATCGCTGCTGCAGGAAAGGATCTCAATGAAGAAATCTGCGTCAAGGCTAAAGGAAGATATGTCAGGGTCAGCATGGCCGGAAACGGTCAGGACCGTCTGATGCTGACTGAAATGCAGGTCTGGGGCAAAGGCGGTCTCAGTGCGAAAGCAAAGAAGGCTCCTGCTCCGACCGATGACGAGATATGCCTGTCAGGCGGCAACTGGAAGCTCACAAGAAGCAGTTTCACCGATGCAGAAGGCTCTGAGATTTCATCTGAAGGATTCGACGATGCGGGATGGCTGACTGCCACAGTGCCTGGCACCGTACTCAGCAGCTACATCAACCTCGGTGCCGTGCCTGAACCGAATTATGCGGACAACATATTCCATATATCCGATTCATATTTCTGGTCGGACTTCTGGTACAGGAACGAGTTTGAAATAGCCGAGGGCTTCATGGACGGGAAGACATGGCTTGAGTTCGACGGAATCAACTGGAAGGCGGAAATCTATCTGAACGGGCAATACCTCGGAAGGATTGACGGGGCCTTCACAAGAGGACGTTTCGACATCAGCAAGACAGCCAGACCAGGCAGGAACACCCTGGCAGTCAGAATAATAAAGAACAGGAATGCCGGAAGCGTCAAGGAGAAGAACGAGAACGACACCGGAAGAAACGGAGGAATGCTCGGCTATGACAACCCTACCTTCCACGCCAGCATAGGCTGGGACTGGATCAGCACGGTCAGAGGACGTAACATCGGAATCTGGAACGACGTCAGGGTGGTCAGCGAGGGACTTGTGAGCCTCGACTCGCCTTATGTCCTGACGCAGCTGCCGCTTCCTGACACCACCTCGGCTGTCCTGACTCCTGAGGTGATTGCAAAGAACAACTCTGACGAGCCTGTGAGCGGAGTGCTCAAGGGCAGGATCGGGGACATAGCTTTCGAGCAGAATGTGACACTTGCTCCCGGCGAGGAAAGAATCGTGCGTTTCGATCCGAAGACCTACACACAGCTCAAGGTCGAGAATCCGAGACTGTGGTGGCCAAACGGCTACGGAAAGCCTGAACTTTACAGTGCAACATTCTCGTTCGAGATCGACGGAGCGGAATCCGACAGGACTGACTTCAATGTGGGAATACGCCAGGTGGACACCAAGGAGATCGACGAAGTGCTCCATATATATATAAATGGAAGAAGATTCATCGGTCGTGGCGGAAACTGGGGATTCTCGGAGAACAACCTCACCTACCGCGCAAGGGAATATGACATCGCCGTGGCATACCATGCTGACATGAACTTCAACATCATGCGTAACTGGGTGGGCCAGACAGGAGACATGGAGCTCTATCAGGCATGCGACAGACACGGAATCATGGTATGGCAGGACTTCTGGCTCGCCAACCCTGCAGACGGTCCGGACCCTGCCGACAACGACATGTTCCTGGCCAATGCAGAGGATCTTGTAAAAAGAATCAGGCAGTATCCTTCCATAGTCATCTACTGCGGACGCAACGAGGGTTTCCCTCCAGCCGAGATCGAAGCCGGATTGAGAAAGACCGTGGGAGAATGGCATCCTGACATGACATACATCCCAAGTTCGGCAGACGGCGGCGTGAGCGGTCACGGTCCGTACAGGGCTCTGACACACAAGGGATATTTCACCTACCGCAAGGGCAACACCAAGTTCCACAGCGAAAGAGGCATGCCTTCCGTGCTGACATACGAATCAATGCTCAGGACCTTTGCTCCTGAGGCACTTGAGCCAAAGAGCATACTCTGGGGACAGCACGACTACACTCTGAACGGAGCCCAGAGAGCCAGCACCTTCAATGAGATCATCGAGAACGGTTACGGACCGGCCAAGGATGTCAAGGAGTTCTCCGAGCACGCGCAGTTCGTCAATTATGACGGCTACAAGGGCATGTTCGAGTCCAGGAGCATCAACAGGAAGGGACTTCTCCTGTGGATGTCCCACCCGGCATGGCCATCAATGACCTGGCAGACTTACGACTGGTATTTCGAGCCGAACGGATCTTATTTCGGCTGCAAGAAGGGAGCTGAGCCGCTTCACATCCAGTGGAATCCTGCAGAGAACGTCATCGAGGTCGTGAACTACAACGGTGGCGACCGGACCGGGCTCAAGGCACAGGCTCTGATCATGAATATGGACGGAACCGTGAAATGGACCAGGGAGGCAGTAGTCGACAGCAAGGAGGACAGCACCCTTAAATGCTTTGAGATAGAGTTTGCCGAAGACCTTTCGGATGTGCATTTCATCAAGCTGTACCTGACCAAGGATGGAAAGACGCTTTCAGACAACTTCTATATCAACGGAAAGGAATATGGCAACCACCAGGCCATGAAGCAGATGGAGAAGGCTGACGTGAGGTCGGACGTGAAGTTCTGCAAGGGAGAGGACGGAGTCTGGACAGGAACCGTCACGCTGGAGAACAGGAGCAGCGTCCCTGCCATCATGATCCGTCTGAACGTGGTCGGCAGAAGGGATGGAGAGCAGATTCTTCCGATGTTCTATGGCGACAACTATTTCAGTCTGATGCCTGGCGAAGTCAAGGAGGTGTCCCTGAAATGGTACGAGGCCGACACCCGCGGCAACAGACCAAGGGTCAGGATCACGGGATATAACCTGTAATCCGATGAGTTTTGATATATTGGAAAAATATATATCTTTGTAGCAATAAGAAGGACAGAATATGGGAGCCATATATGTATTGCAGGGTATTTTAATATACATCTATGCCTTTGACCACAACCCTCCACATATCCACGTCAGAAGTGCTGATGGAGAATTTACCATTACAATCGAAGACCGGATAGTAGAAGGAAGAGCTAAGGCACGGATCGTGCAGATGGTGAACGAGTTCATTGACGCAAACAAGACAGAAATCCTTGAAATATGGGATAAGGCACAAAGAGGCGAAAGGATAACCAAAATAAACAGATAGAGATATGTTAAGAGTTACAGACGTTGAATACAAAGGAGGCTACATTCTGCTCTGCACATTCAACACAGGAGAAAAAAAGATTGTAGATTTGACACCTCTTCTGAGATATCCGGCTTTTGAAGAATTGAAAGATGAAAAGCAATTCATTCAGTTCGGGTTGGATGGTACTATATTTTGGGCTAACGGAGCTGACATCGCTCCGGAGTATCTCTACGAAAATGGTAGTGCTGCATAAAGCTCTCATCACAAAAGATTACGCCTTCGCGAGATTTTGACAATCTCACGAAGGCGTATTTCAATATCTCAGGTACCCCTTTTACAATCTGACTGTGACGGTCCTGGAGATGTTGTCGGAGGCGGAACCTACGAGGATTTCGAAGTCGCCGGGTTCGGTCTTCCAGTCCATGGACTCTTCGTCGAAGAAGCGGAAGGCGTCCGGACCAAGTTCTATGGAGACTGTCTTTGTCTGTCCAGGCTCGAGATAGACCTTGTCAAATCCCTTGAGCTGTTTCTCAGGCATTTCGACAGAAGCCTCGCAGTCGTGGACATAGACCTGTACGACTTCCGATCCGGCAACCTGTCCCACGTTTGTTACAGGAACCTTCACCGTAATCTTTCCGCCGCGGATCTTCTTTGAAGAGAGGGTCACGTCACCGTACTCGAAATCAGTGTAGCTCAATCCGTGTCCGAATGCGAAGAGAGGCTTGATGTCCATCTTCTCGTGCCATCTGTATCCGAGGAAGATTCCCTCGTCATAGTGATTCTTGCCACGTGTTGGGAAAGTCTTGCCGTTGTAGTGGGCAGGGTTGTCTTCCAGCTTCACAGGGAAGGTGAACGGCAGCTTTCCGCTCGGGTTCACGTCTCCAAAGAGCACGTCAGCGATCGCGCGTCCTGCTTCGGATCCGCCATACCAGCCAAGAAGGACTGAAGGCACCTGATCGATCCACGGCATCGCCACAGCGTTTCCGCTTATGATCACTACCGTCATGTTAGGATTGACCTTGGCAAGCTCGCTGATGAGTTCATCCTGTCCGTATGGGAGGCCGTACTCAAGTCTGTCGCGGTTCTCGCAATCCTGGTAGAGAGACTTGTTCAGACCGCCCACATAGATGACATAGTCAGCATCACGGGAGTTCTCTACCGCCTCTGCGATGAGTTCAGCGCGAGGTCTGTCATCGGCAAGCTTCTGGAATGAAGGAATTCCGTCCTGGGTCGTGGTGGTGTCCCCGACATATCCTCTTGAATATACCACTTCCATTCCGTCCCGGGCGGCCCTTTCAAGGATTCCTTCGAGCGGAGACATCTCATAAATAGGCTTGAGCATTGAAGAACCTCCTCCGATGCACATCTTCTTGTAGGCATTCTCGCCCACGACGGATATCTTGCCCGGCTTTCTGACAGGCAGCACATCGCCCTCGTTCTTGAGAAGCACGATACCTTCCTGAGCCACCTTTCTGGCAACATCGAGATGCTCCTGAGTGCACATCGAACCGAACGGCTTGTCCATGTTCATCGCAGTGCGGAATGTCAGTCGGAGCACCCTGCGGACCTTCTCGTCAAGACCTTCCTCGCTGAACTCTCCGGCAAGGATTCCCTGTTTGTAGGCCTCTGCAAGATAATATGTATCATATACGCTTTCACCTGCAGGCATCTTCTTGCCGACCCTTGTTCCGAACTCCACGTCAAGTCCTCCGAGCACAGCCTCCTTGGTGTCATGGCAGCCTGCCCAGTCGGACATCACCACACCGTCAAAGCCCCACTCCCCTTTCAGGATGTCGTTGATAAGATAGCCGTTATGGCAGCAGTGTGTGCCTCTGAAAAGGTTGTAGCTCGCCATCATGCTCCAGGCGCCACCTTCCTTTACAGCCATTTCGAAGGCAGGAAGATAGATCTCCCTCAAAGCACGCTCGCTGACCTCGACGTCTGTCTTGTGACGATGCCTCTCCTCATTGTTGCAGGCATAGTGCTTCACGCATGCACCCACGCCCTTGGACTGAAGTCCATGTATATATGGAACCGCAAGTTTTCCTGCAAGATAAGGGTCCTCACCCATATACTCGAAGTTACGGCCGCAGAGCGGGCTCCTGTACATGTTAACGCCAGGTCCGAGAATCACATCCTTCTCCCTGAAGCGCGCCTCTTCACCGATTGCCGCACCATACTGACCGGCAACATCCCTGTTCCATGTGGCTGCAAGACAGGTCAGAGCAGGGAATGCCACGCAGGAGTCATTGTTCCAGCCAGGATTGCCCCAGTCGTTCCATGGAACTTCCGGACGGACTCCGTGAGGGCCGTCGCTTGTCCACAGCTCAGGAATACCAAGTTTCTTCACGCCGGGAAGAGAGAATGTGGACTGAGCATGGATTGCTGCGATCTTCTCATCCAGAGACATGCGGCTGAGCGCATCCTCCACCCTGGCCTCGATATCGGCTGACGGGTCAAGATAAACAGGAGTGTCTGATTGTCTGCCACAGGCCACGACACACAACAACACGAAAAACAGATACTTCTTCATATTCTATAATCAGTTTTTAAGAGATTTCACAGATACTTTGCCTATTCTCAGCACAAAAGGATGCGCAAAGCCAGGCTTCATGGTTCCGCTGTTGATGTCATCCTCCGGATTCTCCGGAAGGACAGTGAGCTTGTCACTTGACGGGTATATTCTGAAATAGACCTTGTCCTTGCCAAGGAGGAATGCCGGAAGAGTCACCCTGCACTCGACCGAGCCTGGAGCGGCATCGTAGCAGAGTTCCCTGACTCCGCCCAGTTCCTTGACATTGGCCGGACCGTACCACAGAGGACGAAGGAGGAAGGTCTTCCGGACAGGGATATAATTTCTGCCGTCCACGCTATATGCCACCTGCCATTCTCCCGGGAAGCCCCATGAAAGGCCTGCAGAGCAGTTTCCTGCGCTGAAGGTGAATTCGAACGACACCGCGCTTCCTTCATATCCCTTGGTCGAGGTCTCCACAAGTACAGCATTGGAGCCTATAATCCTTTCTCCATCAAATATATACCAGTCCTTGGTGTCCGAGTTCAGTCTGAGCACCGACCATTCCCGAGCTCCGGAGCCGGCATCGTTTCCGTCATGCACACAGCGGCTGTTCCACTCCGCGTCAAGCCTCATCATCGCTCCGGCAGTGGTGGAGAGATATCCCTCTCCCACATCGGGAAGCACCCTGTCCGGATCCTGGACATCGCCGAAGATCCACTCCCTGAGTCCCTGACGTTCGAGGTTCAGGGCCACATCATAATTCCTGTCCCAGTTCCACTCCACGATGGTCTCATAAGATGATGCCGGCTCCATCGGAATCCTTATGTCCTTGTCGGATGCAGGGCGCAGCGCATAACGTCCTATGTCTCCATAACGGCGGAGAACCGTATGCACGAGCACACCGTCCACAAAGCCCACTCCCTGAGGCACCCTGTCACCGTCACGTCTCCATGTGCACTTGGTGTTGACCGGCATGAAGATGTCATCTCCCTGATTGTCCTTCAGGAGAAGTCCGGAGCCGTCGATAGGACCGTCCGCATGGGTCTTGAAGTCGTTTATATATGTCCTCATCACCTTCTTCTCGTGGACATTGGTGTAGGCACCCTCCTTCGACATGAACTCGACGTCAGCCAGAGTCACGAAGGTATAGAGGTCATTATCTGTCAGGTCTGCGATATGACGCACCTTCGGCGTCATCTGCACATCCTTTTCCAGGACAGTGACGAATGCACCTATCATGTTACTGATGGTGTATCTTTCAGGATCCGACTCCCTGGTCAGCACTGCGCCGCCCAGATCCATCTTCACACGGCTGAAACGAGGGAACCTGTTGTCGTACACGCTGTTGAACTGCACACGGAATCCGTAATTGCCGTCCAGACTCTGGATATATGCGGTACGGTAGTTAAGACCCAGCTCCACAGCCTTGTGGGACTCCTGAAGCGGCGTCTCCATATTCGGTGACCTGTAGTCGCTCACGATGATTCCTTCGATTTCAGTGCCCTGCGGCAGAAGGACGCTTTCCCTGCCGCCGACCATGCCGCGCAGGTTCTCGAATGACTCGGCGGAAAGGTTTGCAGCCAGACAAAGAGTTGTTAATAATATCAGCAATCTCATGTTATTGCATTAAAATTTATAGGTCAACATAAAGTCTATGGTGAACGGCCTGATGTATGAACCGGACATCACGTAATTGTTCAGGAGCGAGGCATCCGTGATGGTGTCAGCCACATCGATGCTGCCCTTGGCACCGTTCTGGAACAGCACGTTCACAAAGTTCACCGAGAGTTTCAACGGTTCGTTGATCTTCCAGTCCACTCCTGCAAATGTCTCCCAGTGTCCGGCGAAATATGCCAGATTGGTACGGCTGACATACTGGCGGCTGTAGTAGCGGGCGCTTGCCCACACCTTCACGTTCTTCCAGGTGTACGACGGGTCGATCTCAAGCATGAGCTGGGATATTCCGGTCACGTGCTTGCCGGTGTAGTCGATGACTTCCCTGGTGCCGTCGCTGAAGACAAACTCGTTAGTGTAGTTCTTATATCGAGGATCCTGCCAGGTTCCGAGGAGATGCATGTTGAATCCGCCGAAATGCAGGTTTCCGTCGAGGGTGAAGCCGAGAGTTCCGATTCCGTACTGTGCAGTCCAAGGAATCGTCTCGCTGACGCCCCCGATCTGCTTGGTCACCGTCATCACCCTGGCGTTGTTCCAGCTGGTGATATATGAAGCCAATGCGGTCACATTCATCCATTTGTTGTCATACTGGAATCCTCCCCTTCCGAAGGCATTGCCCATAGGAGCCGTTGACGGCATGGCCGCACTCTTGTAGTATGCTCCGCTCTTTGCCGTGATGCTGTAGAATCCCTCGGCCACGAAGAAGAGTCTGTCCACCAGTCGCAGGCTGATGTGCTCTGAAAGTGCATAATCAAAGGCCGGAAGATCTATCTTATGCAACTGCGAAATGTTCCGGTCGGCGATGTTGAATCCGTCGATTCTGGCATTCTTGCTCTCGCCGTTCAGGATTGCAGCATTCCAGAGAGTTTCATACACAGGGCAGAGTCTCACTCCGGTACGCATCAGAAGGCGCTCGACAGGGTTATAGTCATAAAGCGCATAGACAGGAACGCTGATCCTTTTCGAGTCGTAGAAAAGTCCGCTGGTATTCAGGCCCCAGGTGGACTTTCCGTTCCTGTAGATGCGGGACGGGTTGGCCTCCACGGTGTGCGCATAATAGAATGTAGAGGCTGAATGCATCTGCTCGGAATATATCGCTTCCAGTCCAAGGCGAAGCTTATGCCTGGAGTTGAAGCGTCTTTCCGCTGTCAGACGAAGGTCCACATCCAGTTCCTCCTGATTGTCCACCGTCACGAGTCTGTTCTGCAGAAGACCTGTGTATGCGGAACCGTCTGCAGAGGTGAATCCGCTTGCTGAGGTCACATTGTCGATGCCGGCAAGGCCTATCTTGGCAGACTGGCTCGGCTGCATATAGAGGACATGGAGCTTTGCGTCAAGGTTCCATCCGCTGTGGTGCCTGTGGTCGAACATCACGGAGAAATCGTGAAGATAGCGATGATCCATATCACCAAGAGAAGCATGCTTGATGCGTCCGTCACGGACCTCCATATATGAAACCGCGTCGTCTTCAGTGAAATAGCAGTCACGTCCAAGACGGAAGCCGTTCAGAGGAGAGATGGTGCCGTCACCGTCATATACGAAAGGAGCAAAGGAATATCCGCCGTCGATGTTGTCGTTGCACAGAGAGAAACGGTAGGCTGCGATAAGATTGGAGTTAGCCCACTTCCTGTTCATGGCCACATTGTAGATCTGCTTGCGGTCCACGAAGACACGGTTAGGGGCATTGACGTTTGTCGGATCGTTGTTCACATAGGCGCCGAGGGAGAAATACCAGCCCTTGGCATTCTTCACAGGACCGTCCACAGCTCCGTCGAAACGGATGAGTCCGTTGGTCGACGATCCCACCGTGAAAGCGCCTGAGAGTTCCTCGCCTCCGATCCGTGTGCGGGAATCCAGAAGGACAGATATGTCGCCCGCTGTGATCACGGCCTCCATAAGTCCGATCGATCCGTTGGACACGAACATATGACCGCCCGCCCAATGGTACTGGCTTCGCGGAAGGCTCACGCCGTGGGCCATTCCGTCCACATAGACCTTTGCACCGCCGCCACTCTCCGGGAGACCGATATTGATCTCACGCGGAGTGGATGCCGACTCTGCATTGAGCAGCATGTTTCTCTCGCTCTTCTTCTGACCGGTTGCAGTCGTATCTGCCTCCTGGGCATTCAGAGCAGGTCCCGTCAGAAGAAGTGTCAAAGCAAATAATACTGTCAATACTCTTTTCATAGTCCTTTGTACTCAGGGTCAAAAATAAGGTTAAGCGTATGGGCAAGGCGATATGCGCTGATCTGTATCTGGTACATTATGAAATCACCGTGCTCCACATAGAATGAATCGTTGTATTCCTTCCCCGGCTTCCAGCCCCACTCGTAGATTTCCCAGCATCTTGCAGCGCTCTCGTCGATCCAGTCCTTGACGGAGCCGGCAACAATCGCCCTGCGGGAAGCTACGCTCATCGTATCGATGTGCTCTGCAAAAGGCTTGAGCTTCAGATTGAACTCGGGATGCACCCTCTCGCCTCCACGGTCGAAAAGTCCATGGTAGGAGTCTGTCTTGCCGTTATACTTTCCGTTCTCGAAGCCCCAACGGGAATCAAGGCCGGTCTCCCCTTTCGAGTCGGTCGGCATGTTCTCATAATAGTAGTGGGCCGGGCAGTGGGCGTCGCCCATCAGGTGGGTCAGATACTTGAGATTGATCACAACCGCCGAGTCCGACAACTCCTTATAGTTCTTCAGCTGTTCGATGCAGCCCAGGAGGAACGGCATTCCGTTACCGTTCGGGTCCTTTCTTCCCGACTCCATCATCACCTTGCCGTTCTTATCGACCGAGAACATATGCCAGTAGGTTGTTCCCTGGATGTATTCCGGAGCCTCGCTCCAGTCCATTCCGCCCCAGTCATAGTCACGATAGATGTCCATCCACAACGATATGTCCGCAAGAGGGACATCAAGGTATCTGTCCAGCTGGGCCTTTGTGGTCTCGGTGCAGTTGCGCTGCGCCATATAGCCTATGAGCTTATGCGACCATGCCCAGCCGTAGGATGCCACGGAGAAGCACAGTGCCGCAAGAATCGATGCTATCAGTTTACGTTTCATAGACTTGGATTATTTCTTGTATTCAATGAAAATCGATCCGAACGAAATGAGGGACTTTGCCTCGGACGCACGGGTTATGTCGTAACTTCCGGGAACCTCAGCAGGCTCATGAGGGTGCGATCTGAGCGCGAATCCCATTCTTCCCGCAGGCATGAGCCTCACCACGACCTTCTCCTTGCCGGCAGCCTCCTCAGGAAGATTGAAGACATGTCCCTGGGAGCCCATTCCGAAGTCATACTGGGTGTTGAAGTTCTTGTTGTACTTGCCTGTGTTCACCTTCTTGCACCAGCATGGAAGCGGACGGAGCGAGAAGGACTCGTCTGCTGTGCATGCTTCCGGAAGGGTCTTGAATTCGCCTCCGTCGATGGAGCACTGCACCTGCCATCTTGCAGGGAAGCCCCATGAATTGACCATGTTGACGTCTCCTGCCGTGAGTTCGAAGCACAGCTGCATCGGCTGTCCGGGCTTGACCTTCGCTGCCGAGAACTCGAGGAAGATGGAATTCACAGACTCTGCATTGCCCATATTGTCCCAGTTGTACCAGTCCCTTGCCATGCAGTCGAACATTATTGCTCCATGCCACACGGCACCCTGCCTTGCGGATGTGATGTTGTTCCAGTCGCTGGTCGTATAGGTCCTGGCGCCGCTGTCTGTCCACAGATATGATTTCGCCCCTGTGTCGCTCATGATCCTGTCTCCGGTCTGAGGCTGCTCGCTCGGACCCGCCTTCTCATAGTCCAGCTGCTTTCCGTTGAATCCGTCGAGGATCCATCCGGTGAGCATTGTCCATGCGGAAGACTTCTTCTTCGGATCTATCTTTATGTCACTCTTTTCAAGAGGTCTGATCAGATAGCGGCCGGTGTTGCTTCCGTACCTTCGCATCTGCTCGTCAGTGATGATTCCGGTGAGCATGCCTGAGCCCTGAGGGACACCGTCTCCGTCCCTTCTCCAGTTGCAGAGCGTGTTGACTGCCATGCCGATCGCGTTTCCGTGGGCATCCTTCATCATGGCACGGCCACCGTCCATACGGTAGTTGACCTCCTTCTTGTAGTCCTTGTGATATTTCTCGACATACTGGCCGTAGTTCTCCTTGATGTTGATGATGGCTCCGTCCTTGAAGGCGAACTCCATATCCTTGAGGGTGACCCTGGTGAAGATGTCGGCATCTGTAAGTTCGCTAATAAGCCTTTCCTTCACCGGAACATCCTGCTCGGAGCCGCTCCTTCTTGAAACCACAGCAAGAGGAGTGAGCCCGGCCACAGTCACGGAACCGGTCCTGTCATTCACTCTCAGACGTCCCCCGTTCACATCAAGCACGATGACATCGTACATCTGAAGATCGTTATACGACTTCGAATCAAAGATAAGACGCATGCCCCTGGCCCCGTCAGGTTCCTGGACATAGACAGTCTTCCTTGTCATGGCCATATCCACTTCCCTGAAGTTGAGATTGGGATTCAGGGCCACGTTTTCATTGGTGCAGTCACTGATCACGACCACCTCCATGAGAGGCACTCCGGAGAGCTTAGGTCTGAACCCGGGCCTTGCCCTGCCTGCCAGATCGTCGATCGGTCCGGCGAGGCAGAACTGTCCGAGCAGTGTCAGAATGCACGCTGACAGAATATGCTTCATTGCTGTTTTCATTTGAAATCTCCGTACTGGATGTTATCGGTCACCTCGTAGTCTGATCCGGTGCCGAAGCACATATCGGTATAATTTTCAGCAGTCAGGTCTATTCCCTCGAAAGACCCCTTTACCCAGATGTTTGTGAGGGTTGTGGAGAGACCATCTGCAGCCTTATCGGTCAGACGGCCCACAAACATTCCTGAATATCCTGCACCGCTTGAGACCACGTCTGCGGCAACAGAACAGTTGCTTATATTAGTGGTCTTATTAGCCTCAACCTGTCCGATGAATCCACCGATATACTGATTTGCATAGGTATTATTTACAGCCATGGTACTATGGGTGTCCGATATCGTATTGTCATAGCAGATGCCGACAACTGCACCCAAGGTAGCTTTTCCACCGCTTGCATTGTTTGTGAGAGTTCCGCTCATTTTACAGTTCTTCACGACAAGGCTCTTGTCAGGCATCTGGCCTACGAGACCTCCCATATAGATGTTCAAGGCTGTTGTGGTCCTGTCGTTGGTCACATCACCTGTGTTGTCGCAACCGTCAAGGGTCACAGCTTCGTCAGCATATCCCAGAACTCCTCCGATTGCCATAGGATATGGATCAGCTGCAGAATTGAAGCTGACTGTAACAGAGTTTTTATTATCACAGTTTGTCAATGTGATTGCCTTGGTAGAAGCATATCCGACGATTCCGCCGACGCAGCCGGCATTGGTCTCGGATGCATCCTTGACCTCACCGTTGTTGGTGCAGTCTGTAATCGTGCCATTCTCCGCACTACCCACGATACCGCCAAGTCTGAAATGCTTGAAGCTGTTCTTGTACTGAGCACTTGAGGTGTTGGTTACAGAGCCGTTGTTCACACAACCTTTCAGAGTTCCGTTCACCCGGTAGTACCCGACAATTCCTCCCGTAAATATACTCCACTCCCCGGCACCTGACGAGCCATTCAGGACAGCACCGTTATTTGTACAGCCAGAAACATCGGAAACATATGTGTCATTGTTCTCGAGACCGTTAAGGAATGCGGCGATTCCACCTACATACATGCGTGACGCACCGGCTCCGGTCTTCTCAACCTTTCCTGAATTTGAACAGTTATCGATAGTAAGTTTACATGGCTGATATACCTTGTCCACAATATTACCGGCATGACCGCCAAGGATTCCGGCCACACCACTCAGCATGGTTCCATCCTCAGCACCTGCTGCATCGAAAATGACATCACCGCTGTTTGTGTTGCCTTCAAGAGTGTTCTCTCCGTTTGTAGAAGCCTCGATTCGTCCTACAACGCCACCGAGGGTAACTCCGTTGCCGGCAGGCGCATCTCCTGTATTTGTCACCTTTCCTGTGTTCCTGTTGCCGGTCACAGTTGTATTCGCCTTCTGAATCATTCCGACAACGCCACCGAGTGACACGCGGCTGACAACCTTGGTATTCACCACTTCCCCATGGTTCTCACAACCTGACACGGTGTTGACATCAGCGATTCCGCCTATATTTCCGACAACGCCACCGAGTGCAGTCCAGTTGCTGACAGCACCGTCATTTGTGACTGGGCCATAATTCTTGAAACCTGCGACATTTATGGGCTTGCTGATGATCGATCCCACGAATCCACCGATACGTACAACTCCCGATGCAGAGGATTCGTTGGTCAGAGCACCCTTTGCAGAACCTGCCTCACCATTCACACAGCCGGTGATCGTGCCGCATGCATTGTTCATGAATCCTACGATACCACCTATGTTGGTTGCACCGGTAACTGTTGTAGAAGTGCCTGACTTCACGGCACCGAGATTGACGCATGAGTCGAATTTGACTGTGTTGGCAATGGCAGCGATACCTCCGAGGTTGACATCCACCTTGGTATCATTGACTCCGTCGAACAATACTGTGCCGTGGTTCTCGCAGCCGATCATCGTCAGACCTACCTTTGTAGCCGCCAATGCAGTGAGACCACCACAATAGACCGTACCTGCTGCTTTTGCAGAATATGTAAGGTCTCCATAGTTCTTACAGCCTGTCATCTGCGAATCCGAATCCGCCAGGAAATAAGCACAGATTCCACCGAGATAGTCTCCCTTGGCACCGCTTGTCGCGTTCTGAGAGATCCTGACATATCCGTAGTTAGTCACATTTGTAATCGTGACTCCACCACGCACCTCACCTGCAAGGCTGGCAGCATATACCACATCACCCACAGGAGCTGTCGATGTGAACGAACATCCCTCACCGAAAGTAAGGTCCTGGACTGTAGCACCCTGCAGTTTCCTGAAGAATGCAGCATGTCCCTCCTTCTCGACCACGAGGTTGTCGATGGTCTTGCCGTTTCCGTGGAAGACACCACTGAACTGATTCGGAGTCCAGTCGTCAGAAGTGATAACACCCTTGCAATCTATGTCGGACTTGAGGAAGACGCGGTCATGAGGCCTCCACGATTTGAAATCCTTATTCCATGCCAGAAGTTCTTCTGCAGTAGTGATTTCAATGAGGGAGCCGACTCCTGCATCCATCTGCACGATCTTTATCTTCGCACTTACGTTTTCATAGGCAAGAGTGATATATGCTTCCCTGCTGGATTCTGTCAGATTCTCAAGCAAGGTGTAGAAGAGCATTCCTCCATCAACTCTTGCATTCTTTACGAATTCTTCATCTGACACAGTACACTTCACCTTGCCGGCAATTTCGATAAAGTTCAGAAGTCCTCCCTTGACTATCTCAGAACATTCCTTCTCCTCAGGTCCATAGACCACGCTGTCATCCAGGATCAGTCTTCCAGGTTCATTGCTCTGACTAACAAGCAATTCCGCCTTATACTCCACCTCGTCAGGGTCGGTAAACCGCAATGAAACAGTTGCCTTTCTCTCTGCTCCGGTGTCATTTGCCGGAACCTTGAAAGAAATGTCATAGACAAATTCATCCTCTCCGGAGCCATTACCGATCTGACAGTCCTCAATCCACTTCGAATCGGCCTGCGGAACGAGAGTCTCAATGAATGACGGCGGAAGATTTGATTTCAGTTTCGCCACCACAGTACCGGCGCAATCAGCAAGGTCGATGCCCTCCTGATTCAGGAATTCCATCATGATCTTGGTTACCGGAGAGACCTGCACGACAGGAATCACCTTGGTTTCCCCGCCGTCCGAAACGGTCATGTTGAAAGACCTCTTGAGGGCTTCATTCTTGCCGAACTCGATGTTGACCATGGTCACACCGCGTCCGGAAGTCTTGTCGAAGGTGACCCAGTCAACCTCCTTGTCAAGGGTGATGGTCCAGTCTCCCGAGCAATACACCATGAAGGTATATTTACCTCCCTCATGCTTTACATCGATCTTATCATAATCGAGTGCAAGCACTTCATATTCTTCCTCAAATTTATCCTGACATGACGGCATTGCCGCGATGCAGGCGAAAAGGATACAGATATATTTATATATATTCTTCATAATTCATCAATTAAGGCCGGCATTCTCATACTCCGGGTTGGTCAATGCATATCCTGACAACGCGCACTGCTTGTCCGGGATAGGATAGAACCTGTGGCAAGGCATAGCATTGTTCTTGATCTGTGAGTTAAACTTCTTGACCTCGTCATACCAGATGCCCCAACGCACCAGGTCGAACTTTCTCATGAATTCGCCTCCGAGTTCCCTGGCTCTTTCCGCGCGAAGGAAAGTCTTGAAGTCTTCATATCCTGTGAAGTCAGCATAGGCATCCACGCCGGCTCTTTCACGTATCATATTCAGGTAGCGCATGCACAGGGCGGGATCATGTTCGAGCTCCGCGTGACACTCCGCCATCATCAGAAGAGCATCTGCATATCTGAATATACGGTAATTGTTGGAGTCATATGTATTCTCCATATCCGGGCACCAGAATTTCGGACCGGCCCAGCCGATTCCCCAGGTCTTTGTCTCACCGAAGGTCTCGCCTGTCTCCAAGTTACCCAGGCCGACAGCATATTCAATTCTTCTGTCAATCTTCTTTCCTCTGATCTCCTTCTTCTTCCATGCCTCAAGGTCTATCCTGGTGAGGTACCTTTCCCTTCCGTCGCCAGCCTTATAGGTTGCGTCCAGGTCATAGGTCAGCGGAAGCGGATCGAACAGACTCTTTGCACCTGTCTCTGAGGTCACCTTTCCATATGCAGGACGGAACAGGGTGTAATAGTCGGTAGCCTTCAACGAATTCCAGTTAGGAAGAGTGGTGCCGTATCCTGTCAGACGAGCGCCGTCGAAAAGATCCTTTTCCCTGTCATATTTAGGGGTCATGATGGCCGCCACGTTACCATAGTATCTCACACCGTCACGCGAATACTCATGCTGCAGCTCGAAAATGCTCTCAGCGGTATTCTTATATCTCCACTGAATCTCATGCAGAGGATAGCGCGCTTCCGAGAAATCTCCGTAAAGTTTCTCAAGGGAGTCAAGAGGCTCGAGAGCCATCTCCCACTCCTGGTTCCACATCGCGAACTTGGCCATGAGCATGAGTCCGTGAGCATATCCGCTTCTGTTGTCCGGAGCCTCTCCACCACGCACCTTCAGACCGTTCTTCCCGGTGAAATATGGAATGGCATTGTCACGCAGGTCCTCGTAGAGACACATTCTGATGCTGTCCGCAGGAGTACGTGGCAGGTAGCGGATGCTGTCCTGCACCTGATAGGAGTCAACCATGCATGTGTAGAACGGCACACCGTCGAACATCGATGTAAGGATGTAATAATACATGGCTCTCATCACACGTCCTTCTGCTGCAAGAGGGCCCTTGAGAGAATCCGCGATCGGAGCGTTCTCTATGTTCTCAATGGCCTCATTGCAATACATGATGCCCTTGTAACCGTTTTCCCAGACCCTTGCTCCCACCTGCGGCTTTGAAGGCGACACGTCAAGCGATGAGTCTCCTGATGATGAAGACGAACGCCAAAGGTCGCTGCACGCCTCTGTGGCAATCATGAAGTCCGCCACATAGATATTGTTCAAAGGAGCGTAACATGCGTTCAGCGATGCCTTGCACTGGTCCACAGTCTTATAGAAATTATGCTTATTGACAAAGAACGTAGGTTCCTCCTTCAGAGAGCAGGACGCTGCAAGACAAAGAACAGAAGCAAGCAGTATATTCTTTAATATTCCTTTCATTTCCCTATCCTCCATTAATAACGAAGTTGAACACTGAGAACCACCATTCTCGCCTTAGGATATGCACCCATATCCACACGTCTGAGAGTCGAGTTGCTGCTGTTGGTGGACACATCCGGATCGAAGCCATTGTACTTTGTCCACAGGGCAAGATTGTCGCCGGTGAGAGTGAATGTCATGTCCTTGAATGTGTTGCCTCTCTTGAAAGGCAGAGTATAAGCGACGCTTAATGTCTTGAGTCTCAGGTATGAAGCATCATGCACCTGTCGTGAACTTGGCATGAGATTGTAGTCCTTGCCCGGTCTTGGATGCCAGCTGTCAGGATTACGCACAGGATGCCATGCATCGAGCATGTAGCGGTACTGATTGGTTACGATACCTCCGCCCATGAACATCTCCGACCAGTTGTAGATGCTGCCGCCCAGAGAGTAGATGAAGTACATCGTGAACTTGAAGTTCTTCCAGTGGAAGGTGTTGTTCAGTCCTCCGTAAAGGACAGGGTCTGAATTGCCCAGATAGACAAGGTCCTTCTCCGAAAGCACTCCGTTCTGGTCCTGATCCACATACTTGGGAAGTCCGAGGAGAGTCTTGACCTTAGCGTCGTCGGTCTTGTCGGCCAGAGTTGAAGACACGTATGTATTCGATTCCTGATAATACTGCTTCAACTGCTCTTCATTCTGCCATGGACCGGCATACTCGAATCCCCACAGGGAGTTCAGCGGGTAGCCTTTCCTGTATCCGTACATCATATACTTGCTGTTACCCCAGCTTTCGAGGGTAGCCACATAGTTTTCATGTCCGATATCCTCCACCATCTGACGGTTGTGAGAGATGGTGAAAGTGGTGTTCCATGAAAAATCCTTGGTGTCGATATTGCGTGAATCGATAGTGAGTTCGACACCGCTGTTTGTCGTTTTTCCGAGGTTTGTGAACCTGCTGTTGAATCCCGTGGTCTGAGGAACCTGCACGCTCAGAAGGAGGTCCTTTGTATAGGATGTATATGCTTCCGCCGTGAACTTGAGTCTGCCTTCAAGCACCGAAAGGTCAATTCCGAGATTAGCAAGGAAAGTCTTCTCCCAGGTGAGGTCCGGATTGGCGATACGGTTCAGATAATATGCAGCAGACTGGGTGCCGTCGAAAAGATAGCCTCCTGTCGAGCTGGTGTAGGCCTCGAGGGAATTGTAGGTCGGGATGGCATCATTACCGGTGAGACCGGCGCTGAGTCTGAGCGAAAGCTCGTCGATATCCTTGACCCTGCGCAGGAAGTTCTCCTGCTTCATGTTCCATTTGAACGCACCTGAAGGGAAGAAGCCCCACTTATGGTTGTCCGCAAAGTTGGACGATCCGTCATATCGGCCGGTGAATGTCAGATAGTACTTGCTCTTATAGTTGTAGTTGAATCTGGCAAGCAGCGACTCACGGACAACCTTGGTGTTGGCTGATGATGCGGCGTAGTTCTCTTTGGAACTGATACCGTTCATATTGTTCCACTTAAGGCCATCCACAAGAAGTCCCTTTGCATTGAGCGATATCTGATTGGTGGATTCGTTCGACACAGTAAATCCGAGAAGGGCGTCAAGGTTGTGTCCTCTGCTGAGTTTCTTCTTATAAGATATGGTATTTTCAGAAGAGAACCTGTATGCGTCACCCTCATAACGATACGCCTCGGCGCCCTCTCCTTCAACCTTTGCAGGAAGATAGCTCGGATAGAATCTGTAGTCCTTGCGGCCATAGAGCATATAGGTATTGTGGCTGGTGATCACCATGCCGCTTACAGGCATGATCTCCACAATGGCTGTGTTGAATGTGGTATGGCGGTCCTGGATATTCTCAGTCATCTCGATGGTCTTCGCCGGGTTGTTGATATACATACCGTTCTCGAAGATCGGGTTGTAGTTATCCTCCGGAGAGATGAGCGGAGAAAGGTAGATGGCACCGTTGTAGATATTGGTTCCACCTATTGTAGCCCTGTTCGGCAGCTGTCTCTGGTATGTATAGGAACCGCGGTACGAAAGCGTCATCCATTTGAATATCTTGTATGCCAGATTCAGACGGGTGGTGACGCGGGACATTCCGCTCCCCTTCACCACTCCCTGCTGATCGGTGTATCCGAGGGCTGTGTAGTAGTGAAGCTTGTTTTCCTTTCCGCTCATCGAGAAGTTGTAGTTCTGATACAACGCCACTCTCGATATCTCGTCAAGCCAGTTCGTACCGACGCCATAGAGTGCCGGATCAAGTTTCTCGTCATAGGCAGGGAGATTTCCATGCGCGAGGTGGCCACCTGCCGCGTTTATCGATTTCCTGTATCTGATGAACTCTTCTGCATTCATCAGGTCCAGACTCCTTGCAATCTGCGATGCACCGAACTGAGCCTTGAAGGTGATGTTAGGCTTGGTCGTGAAACCGCCCTTGGTGGTGACCATGATGACACCGTTCGAACCTCTGGATCCGTAGATCGCTGTGGAAGAGGCGTCCTTCAGCACCGAGATGCTCTCGATGTCTTCCGAGTTGATGTCATTGAGGTCGGTCACTGCACCTGCCACTCCGTCCACGACGATGAGCGGCTCATTCGAGGCTGTGATGGAACGTGTTCCGCGGATACGGATGGAAGTCGCTGCACCAGGTTCACCGGTTGTGGACATGATATCCACTCCCGCGATACGTCCCTGGAGGGCCTGGTCTACGGACAGGCCTGGAGCCTCCTTCACATCAGACATCTTCACACTTCCTACAGAGCCGGTGAGGTCCGCCTTCTTCACCTCTCCATAACCGATCACTACAACCTCGTTCAGCGAGTTGTTCGGGTCCGGGAGGAGCTGAATCTTGATGTCACTCTTTCCGAGAATATCGACATTCTGCGTCAGATATCCGAGAAAGGATACTGAAACAGTCTGATCATTGGAGCGGACATTGAGGGAGAAGGCTCCCTTCTCGTCAGTCATCGTTCCGCTCTTGCCGTCCTGAGAGGCAACAACAGATCCGATGAGCGGAATGCCCATCTCATCCACCACCTGACCCGTGATCTTTCTGGTCTGGGCAGATACGACACCTGTTGCCAGCACAGATGCCAGCAACAGGGTCATAAACCTAAGGAATCGAATTTGCATAGATCAAATCTTAGTTATTTTAATTATTTGCGGGGAACGAAGCCCCATAGGCAAAGCCTGAAAAGTCGGTCTGCAGCACGTTGCGCTCATATACCAGCGTTCTTGAAGCAGAAGGTCTGTGGGTCGCTACTATCTTCCAGTCGGTTTCGTTCGCAGGGTTTCCGCTTGGAGCGTCTATCACCCAGAAGTTGTCACTATTCAACTTATAGGCATCGCTGCCTCCACCCGGACAATCATGGAACAGCCAACTATAACCAAAGGTACACTGGTCAAGCTGTCCTGAAAGCCTTGTCATAGGATAGGAAACCCCACCTTTCACAAACTCCACAGTCCAGTTGTCTGCATCAGCATTCCAGACTCTGGCTATGAACTTACCTTTGAGAGCATCACCCCAGTTATAAGAGGCTGTCCAATGCAGAGATGAGCCACCGGCATTACCGGTACGGTAATTGTATGTTGCGTTTCCGTCATACACCCTGAGCTGATGGTCCATATCCGCTCCGACCGTCTTGTTGACGCTTTCATATAGCTGCTTGCCGTTGAACTTCATAAGTCCGTATCCTGCAGGCGAACCGTCCACAGAAAGGTTGGTGTTCCACCACATTCCTCCCATCATCTGGAGGTTATGCTCATATATCCTGCTTCCTCCGGCTGCTGTCACGGTGTGTTCGTGGTTACGGAGCCAATGGGCGTGTCCTGAAACGATATGGACTTCATGGAATCTTTTCAATTCATCAAGTACATTCGTGAAATTCGTGTAGCCTTCATATCCCATTATCGGAACGTGAACACAAAGGATCAGCACTTTATCTTGAGGATTTTCCACCAGGTCAAGATCTGCCTTCAGCCATTCCATCTGCGGATTGGAGAAAGCAAAGGTAAGTTTGAGTTTACCGCTTTCAGTTCCTGTGACCTTCATGTTGTTCATCACGACAATATGAGCCTTGCCTATGTTCAGCGAATAGTCTGTCGGTCCGAAATTATCCACAAATGTCTTCTCTGCCACGTATGTTCTTGCAATATTGTCAGAAAATGATCCTGTGTAGCTGTTGAAATACTGAGCATCAAAATCATGATTTCCGATACAATGCAGGAACGTATGCCTGCGTCCTCCTACTGTCTTTCCGGCAAGGGCATTCTTGAAAGGCTGCATCATGGACATATTGTCCGTCATCTGGTCGCCTGCAAGAATCGTGATGCAATCCGAGTAATCGCCTGTACAATAGCTGTCCAGGGTGGATATCATGTCAGGAAGGCTTCTGCCCGAGAACTTGCTCAGGTCAGAATCGTTCGAGACATGGATGTCAGCAGCAACGGCAAGGGTAAACTTGTCGCTTACCGTGCTGCGAGGGGTCAGCTGAAAATCGTTTACGTGCTTCTGCGACGTATCGCCGAAATTTCCGTTTTTGTAATAGGCCGGGTGATTGTTACCATCCGTCGGGATTTCATACCCTGCAGGAACGCTGAGATAGACACTTCTGCTGTTGCTATTGCCCTGCAGAGCGTATCTTCCGCTGTAATCCGTAACAGTGTATGTGTAACCATCAGTCACAGGAACGCCCTGGATAGGCTTGCCGGTCAGGGCATCAGTCACCTGACCGACAAGATTTCCTTTGACTTCCGGGCCTTCTGCACTTCATTTGAAGTCGCCGAAGTAGATATTACCAGTTTCCTTGTAATCTGATCCGGTACCGTAGCAGTGAGTCGTGTAGTTCTCTGCAGTTAAGGTTGTGCCTTCGAAAGATCCCTTTAGCCAAATGTTTGAAAGGGTTGTGGTGATGGTACCGGCCTTGTCAGTCAGACGACCGACGAACATTCCTGAATATCCTGCGCCGTTGGAAATCACGTCTGCGGCAACTGAACAGTTGCTTATGCTAGTAGTCTTATTTTCCTCAACCTGTCCGATAAATCCGCCTATATACTGATTGGCGTAGGCGTTGTTTATTGACATAGTACTATGGGTGTCTGATATCGTATTGTCATAACAGATGCCGACAACTGCACCCAATGTAGCCTTTCCTCCGCTCGCTTTGTTGGTAAGAGTTCCGCTCATTGTACAGTTCTTCACTGTAAGGCTCTTGTTCGGCATCTGGCCTACAAGACCTCCCATGTAGATATTCAAGGCAGCAGTGGTCCTGTTGTTGGTAACATCACCTGAATTATCGCAACCATCGAGGGTTACATTTTCAGACGAATATCCCAGAATTCCACCCAGATCCATAGGGTATGGAATACTTGCAGAATTGAAGCTTACTGTAACTGACTTCGTATTGTCACAATTGGTCAATGTGACTGGCTTTGAGGTAGCACATCCTACAATACCACCCACACAACCGGCATTAGTTTCTGATGCATCCTTCACCTCACCGTTGTTTGTACAGTCTGTAATTGTACCGTTATCAGCTGCGCCGACAATTCCTCCAAGTCTGAAATGGATAAAGCTGTCTTTGATCTGGGCACTTGTAGTGTTGGTGACAGAACCGTTGTTGGTACATCCCTTCAATTCTCCGTTAACATGGTAATATCCCACGATTCCTCCTGTAAATGTAGTCCAGGAGCCTGCACCTGTCGAACCGTTAAGGACTGCACCGTCATTTGTACAGTTTGTCACATTGGCGACATGCGTATCGCTTTTGGCTGTACCGTTAAGGAAAGCAGCAATACCGCCGACAAACATGTTGGATGCACCCGCTCCGGTCTTTTCAACCTTTCCTGTGTTTGTACAATTGTCGATAGTGAGTTTGCATGGCTGATATGCACTGCTTGCAATATTACCGGCATGACCGCCAAGGATTCCGGCAACACCGCTCAACATGTTTTCATCATAAGCACTTGCTGAAGCAAAAAGGACATCACCGCTGTTTGTGTTGTCTTTAAGAGTGTTTTCTCCGTTTGTAGAAGCCTCGATTCGTCCTACGATACCACCGAGAGTCACACCTATGTTAGCTGGCGCATCTCCTGTGTTAGTGACTGTACCGGCATTTGTATTTCCTGTAACGTTGGTCTTTGCCTTCTGGATCATTCCGACAATTCCACCAAGAGATACGCGGCTGACAACCTTTGTATTTGTTACCACGCCATGATTCTCACAGCCTGAAATGGTATTGACATCACTGATTCCGCCTACATATCCTACAACACCACCGAGAGTATTCCAGTTGCTTACAGCACCGTTATTTGTGACAGGGCCATAGTTCTTGAAACCTGTAACGTTAATCGGCTTGCTGATGACCGAACCGACAAATCCACCCATACGTACAACGCCGGATGCAGGTGAGTCATTAGTAAGGGCACCCTTTGATGAATCTGTAGAAGAACCATTCACACAGGCTGTGATTGTACCGCAGGCATTGTTCATGACTCCTACGATACCTCCGATATTGGTTATACCCTTATTGGTTGCAGTCGCATTAGAGTGAACAGATCCAAGATTGACGCATGAGTCGAAAGTGACTGTATTTGCAATACCAGTGATACCTCCGAGGTTGATATCCTTTGCTGCTGTGTTATCTCCTGTGAACAGCACAGTACCATGATTCTCGCAACCTGTCATAGTAAGACCTACCTTTGTTGCAGCGAGAGCAGCAACACCTCCGCAATAGACAGGACCTGCAGTAGTAGCAGAATAAGTCACGGTTCCGTAGTTCTTACAGCCGGTCATCTGAGAATCTGAATCCGCAAGGAAATATGCACCGATACCTCCTACATAGTCACCAGAGGTTCCGCTTGTTGCACTGACTGTGACAGCACCCTTGTTCACTACATCTGTAATAGTACAGCCTCCACGGATCTCGCCTGCAAGAGAGGCAGCATAAACGATATTGGACACAGGTGCAGTCGATGTGAATGAGCATCCTTCACCGAAAGTGACATCTTTCACAACTGCAGACTGCAATTTCCTGAAGAATGCAGCGTGACCCGCATTCTCGATCACGAGGTTGTCGATGGTCTTGCCGTTACCGTCGAAGACGCCCTTGAATTCCTTAGGAGTCCAACTTGAACCGATTGTGCTGCAGTCGATATTATCCTTAAGAGTCACCACATCCCATACGGTCCATTTAGCATCAGCCTTGTTCCAAGCGAGGAGTTCATCAGCTGTGCTGATCTCGTAAGTGAAGAAAGTTCCGAGATTAGTACCGGCATTTCTCTTGATCTCTGTTGAAGACTGCTTCTGAACGCTGATAGTCTCTGATCCTGTTCCGGAAACTTCACCATTCTCACCGTAAGTGAAGGTCTTTCGTGAGAAAGTGACCTTGATACCGGAAAGATTGCAAGGAAGGACTGTCGCATAATATTCACCAGGAGCAAACATACCATAGTTCTCAACAGTATTGAGCGTCACGCTCGTAGCTCCAGTACCTTCTACAAGGGCGATTTCCGGTTCTTCGTCTCCATTGAGCTTCATGGTGAACTTACCGGCAACGAACTCATTCTCGCCAAGACCTTCAATCTTTACTGCCATGATGTCGTTTCTTGCAATGTTGATCTTTACAAGACCGACAGCATTCCTGAACTGAAGTTCCGGAGTCTCGCTATAAGCTACAGACACGAGCGCTCCCTGAGCGACATTCTGTTCTTTTTTTACATCAATCTTCTGTAGGCTAGGTACAGTTGCAGTGAAGACACCAGTCTCTCTGTTAACCGAGTGACCATCCGCTGCCGGATAAATCGCATAGAAAGGAGACTCTACTGCCCCCCCCTCTTCAGTCTGAAATTTATTTTCTGTGCCTTTGACAAAGGTGCACACAAGTGTCTCATCACTTCCAGACACACTGATCTGATCTCCCTCAACCCAAGCCGGAGTAAGGTCAACAAGAGTGGACTTGGTTATGACCTCATGAGAAGCCTCAAATACCTGACCTGTGATTTCTGCCTCAGGATCCATAGGCTCAGCCTGTTCCTTTACGCAAGATGATGCAATGGCAGCCGCTGCGACTGCGAGTGCAAAATAAAATACTCTTGTTTTCATACGGCTACCAGTTAAAATCGTTAAGAGATTTGAATGTTTCATTAGATTCGTTCGTGGAGTAGAATCCATCCACGCTCGAACACAAAAATCCCTCTGTGTACACTTTAAGCAACACACAAACTGGGGATTGGTAGTTTGATTCTTTTGTCATATTTTTGATTATTAGTTAGGTAAAATACTTTAAATTCACATTACTTAAACGGTTAAGTTGCGCAAAGTTACGACTTTTTTCAGATATTAACAATAGACAGCCGGATATTTGAGCAGTCAGAATTTTACAATTGTCGGATTTGTTTTATATCTTTGCAGTCGTATTACAGGAAATCATCCACGACAATCCTATATAAATATCAATTTCACAAGATGGGTGTATCATTGAAAGACATAGCTGCAAAACTCGGCATTTCCAAAACAACCGTATCCTGGGTCCTTTCGGGCCAAGGAGACAAGCGAAACATCAGCACCGAGACCCAAGAAAGGGTCAGAGCATGCGCTAAAGAGTTGAACTACAGTCTGAACGGGCTTGCACGCAGTCTGAACCTCGGCTACACAAAGACCATCGGACTTATTCTGCCTTCCATCTCGGACTCGTTCTACGCGAACATTGCAAACAGGGTCGGACTCGTTGCCAATGCTTCCGGCTACTCCCTCATGATTGCTTCCTCAAAATATAATGCAGACAAAGAGGAGGAGCTGATCCGTCTCTTTGTCGAGAAGCAGGTGGACGGGATCATTCTGGCACCGATGAAGCTCACACAGGATAGTCAGGAATACATTCAATTCGACAAAGTACCCCTGGTGTTCATAGACAGGAATTACGAGGATCTTGAGACCAGTTATGTGATAATAGACAATAAGGACACTAGCCGGATCCTTGTAGACAATATGATAAGACTTGACGGATGCCGCCGTGTGGCATTGGTGACATGCGACCCGCATATGCTGACGATGGACGGCAGGCGCTGCGGATATGAAACCGCATTGCTGGAAAACGGCATAGACATCGACCCATCATTATGCTTGAGCGTCCATATTGCATCCTATAAGGACGAATTGCCTGAAGCTTTAGAAAAATTCCTCTCATCCAATGATGATGTAGACGGATTCTTCTTCACTACGCACATACTTCTTGAAGAAACGATCAAATTCTTCTGCACCAAAGGAATAGACATCGGCAGGTACAAGATGGCGTCCATGAGAACCAACCCTTTCCTGGAGTTCATGGTACCATACCTGAGAGTAGCTCACTTTCCGGAGAACGAGATGGGAAAGAAGGCTGTGGAAATCCTGCTGAACCATATCGAGTCCCGGCAAAAGGGAGAACCATGGAGAAATCAGGAAGTGACACTGAATTGCAGTTTCCAATAAAAACATCAAAAACACCTAACATGCTGAAGCCACTGCTTTTTACAATCCTGCTCGCAACCAGCGCGACACAGGTCAAGGAGAACCTCAGACTCAATGAAGACAATATCCCAGAAATCGTAAAGGAACTGACAGTCGAAGAAAAATGCGAACTGATTGTCGGAGGCCGCGCCGAGATGTTCAAGCCGAAGGCATATAAAAAGGTAAAGGCTCCGGGAGCAGCCGGTGTGATCAATGAGATTCCACGTCTGGGCGTGCCGGCTGTCGTGCTGGCTGACGGCCCTGCAGGAGTGCGCATCAGACCTCACCGTCCGGGAGACGACAGGACATTCTATTGCACAGGCTTCCCTATCGGCTCGCTGATTTCGTCCACATGGAATACGGAGACAGTGGAAGAAGCCGGAAGGACAATGGGAAGCGAGGCCAAGGAATACGGAGTCGATGTGCTGCTAACCCCGGGAATCAACATCCACCGCAACCCTTTGTGCGGAAGGAACTTCGAATACTATTCGGAAGACCCGCTCCTTAGCGGCAAGATAGCCGCAGCCATGATAAACGGCATCCAGAGCAACGGTGTGGGCACCTCCCTCAAGCATTATGCGGCAAACAACCAGGAGACCAACCGCCTTGTGAACAACTCCATCGTGTCTGAGAGGGCTCTCAGGGAAATCTACCTGAAAGGATTTGAGATCGCCGTCAAGGAATCGCAGCCCTGGACCATAATGTCTTCCTATAATTATATTAATGGTGAGCATGCCTCCCAGAGCTACAGGCTCCTGACCGAAATCCTCCGTGATGAATGGGGATTCGAAGGCGTCGTGGTTTCGGACTGGGGTGCGGGATATGACGAAGCTGCACAGGTCAGATCGGGCAACGACCTTCTCCAGCCTGGATATGACTACAACTACCACAACCTCCTCAAGGCAGTTCAGGACGGATCGCTCAGTATGGAGGATCTGGACAGGGCCGTGGCAAGGATCCTCAGACTGTCCCTCAAGACCAACAGATATAAAGGATACAAGTACAGCGAAGCACCTGACCTTGCTGCAAACGCCCAGGCAAGCAGGAAGATCGCGGAAGAAGGGATAATCCTGCTCAAGAACAGGAAAGAGGCGCTGCCGGTTGCAACCGATGACAGGATTGCCCTTTTCGGAGTGACTTCATACGACTTCATCGCTGGCGGAACAGGCTCAGGAGACGTGCACAGGCCGTATGTTGTGGATCTCAAGCAGGGACTTGCCAATGCCGGCTTCACACTTGACGCCGACGTGGACGCCTTTTATAAGGAATATATGGCTGACGAGAAGATGAGGTGTGACCGCATCAACGGAGACAACGGATGGCAGATCGACAGGGAGCGTGCGATAGAAGTGACTCCAGTCGAGCTTATTGAAAAGGCCGCTGACTACTCTGACTGCGCGATCATCACCTTCGGCCGCGTGTTCGGTGAGGGCAAGGACAGGAACTACCATTACAACTATCTCCTGTCGGAGGATGAGCAGCGACTGCTGGAAACAGTTTCGAAGGCCTTCCATAAGCGCGGAAAGAAGGTCAGCGTGATCCTCAACATCGGAGGTCTGGTGGAGATGCACTCCTGGAGGAATCTGGCTGACGCGATTCTCCTTTGCTGGCTTCCGGGACAGGAGGGAGGAAACGCCGTTGCATCTGTCCTCTCGGGAGAGGTGAACCCAAGCGGTCACCTTCCGTCCACCATATCCAAGGACTATCGGGATGAGCCGTCAGCCGGCAACTTTCCTATCCTCTATGCAGACAAGCCTTTCAACTATTCGTTCTACAGACAGCTGGACGGCCGTGTACGCAATCTGATCAAGAACATCGACTACACCCTCTATGAGGAAGGGATATATGTAGGATACCGCTATTTCAACACCTTCAAAAAGAGAGCAATCGCCTATCCTTTCGGTCATGGTCTGAGCTACACCGACTTCAAGTTCGGAAAGATGCAGGTGGAAGAGGCTGAGAACGGCTGGAATGTGAAGGTCCGGGTGACCAACACTGGAAAGGTCGCAGGAAAGGATGTGGTTCAGATCTATGTCAAGGCTCCGCGCAAGGGTCTGGACAAGCCGGAGAGGGAATTAAAAGGATTCGCCAAGACACCTGTGCTGGCGCCTGGCGAATCATGCGAAGTCGAAATATTCATTTCCAAGGAAAGTCTGGCGTCATATGACGAATCTGCCGGTTCATGGGTGACCGCCAAAGGCAGGTACACATTCATTGCAGCCAGGAACTCCCTCGACAATTCCAGAAGGAAGCGCGTGCGGATTTAGGCGATTATGACCTCTACGCCCAGGGCTTCGATCTTCCTTTTGACGGAAGCGCTGATTCCGGAATCTGTGATGAGGGTGTCCACATCCTCTATTCCACAGATCCTGCCGAATCCGCATTTTCCTATCTTGGACGAATCAGCCAGCAGGATTCTCTGTTGAGCAACATTCATCATGGATTCCGTCAGATGTGCCTCCTCGACAAAGGCACTTGTCACTCCATCCTCGATGCTGAATCCGTCACAACTGAAGAACAGCTTCGAACACCTGACATTATGGAGTCCCTGGATGGCGTACTCGTCACGTGTGGACATTGACTCAGGCACGATACGTCCGCCCAATATCCTCAGGTCCACCTCCATCTTCTCACTCAGGATCACACCAAGTCTTATGGAAGGAGTCACAACCTTCATCGGACCTTTGGATCTGATCTGTCTTACAAAAGCTTCGATTGTCGATCCGGAAGTCACTCCCATCGAATCGTTGTCACTAAGAAGGGCAGCAGCGGCAGCTGCAATCCTGGCTTTTTCCTCGGGATTGATGGCACTTCTGTCAGTCAGGGACAACTCTATCACCTTGTCGTGCACCAGAGAGGCACCTCCGTGGTTTCTGCGGAGGATGTTCTCCTCCTCCATTATCTTCAAGTCCCTCCTGATTGTCGCTCCAGTAACCTCGAGCTGTTCAGCAAGATCCTGAACGGTGACGAATCCGTTCCTATATAACTGTTCCTTTATATACAGATGCCTTTCCGATATGCTTTTCATATAGCTTTCAAATTTGCGCAAAAGTATAAAAAAATGTCCGGAAGTAAAAACTCGCGAACATTTTCAGGATTAGGTGGATTCTCAAAACTATTTTGCAGTAATCCAGCTGCCGACAGCCTTATATATTTCAGAAGCCATGAAATCCATGCCGGCAGCATCAGGATGCGAGCCTCCACACTTGCTCAAAGGCGGGCCAGTCGTCTGCCATCCGCTGATTGCCGGAAAGTCAACCACACGGCAATCATAATGATCCGCAATGTCGAGAATTGACTGCTGGATGGCATGATGATCTTGAGAACCTGCATGGTCACCTATGATGCAGACAATCTTCACAGACGGATACTGGAGCTGCATCATCCTTATCAGTTTGACATAAGCCGATACGAAAGTGCTGTTATCCAGTTCCTTTGCCTGTGCAAGTGTCGCGCAGGCATCTGCGTCCTCATATACGGATGCCATGGCTTCGTCCGATGGTTTGTCCTTGCTCAACATTGACTGAGTGCCAAGAAGGTATTCATTCCTTGGAGTCTGCCAGCAGTCGTTTGTTCCGCCATGAATGAAGATCACATCAGGCCTTCCCATTCCCCCGCACTCGATGTAGCGTGCGCAGAAATCCTTTCCGTAATAGTAATTTCCTGAATCCTCAGCCGAATTCTTCACCACGGTGGTTCCAGCATAGGAAAGGTTCATATCGAGTCGTGCAGACGGCAGATAATGATAGATGAGTCTGTGCCACCAGGTCTTGTCAACCGAGTTCACATCATAGCCTTCCTGATCCTTCGGATAATGGCATCCGTATCCGTTCGGAACCCATCCGGCAAATGTGGATATCGAATCCCCGATTATAGACACGCGCAGTTTCTTTCCCGGCTTATGGTCCGGATCCGACGGAATTCCTTCTATCACAGGATATCCGTCAGTACCGGTCACCCATGCCTTTGCTCCTGAAGGGAGATTGTCGTTGAGAAGATCCAGCAGGGTTCCGTCGGTCATTTCCTTATATGACATTTCCCGGCATTCCGTCTTGATCTCCGAGCCACCCGCAGGTCCGAACTTAATGTCTGCAGGAGCATAACAGCCGGTCAGAGAGGCCGCCTTTGTGCTGCGTCCGAAGAAACTGCCATAGTATCCGTTCGACAATGCCGTCACCGGACCGGAGTTATAAAGTATGTCAGATGTCGCCATGCACACAGCACAGTTCGTGAAGGTATGAGGCGAATCTATATATCCGACAAAGCCTGCTATTCCTCCACCTGCCGCCAGAATTCCTGATACGGTCTCCGCATAGGAAAGGCAGTTGACAAAAGACGCCTTTCCTGCACCTTTGGCATAACCGCAGATCCCTCCGGCAAGCTGCCACATGGCAGTTCCTCCGGCAGAACCAGTTGCATACACCTGACAGCCGTATGCCGCACAGTTCGAAACCGTAAGCACATCAGAAGCTCCGTTATCCACAAGGCCTATGATTCCACCGGTATTGTTCAAGCCACGTACAACTCCATAGGCGGCACAATTATCTATCAGCACCTCTGCTCCGCCCGAGGAAGCGTATACCATTCCGACGATTCCACCGGCATCAGGCTTTGCCTGATTGACCTCACCGGCAGTTGTAAACACGCAATCCTGGATCCGGCCTCTGCTGATGCGTCCGACTATTCCGCCGGCACTGTTTCCGGTCGCTGTGATTCTTCCGCGACACACACAGCCTTCGATTTCTGCACCGCCGCGGCAGAACCCGACTATTCCACCGGCAATCCATCCCGTTGCCACATTACCCGAAAACTCACAGTCAGAGACTTGGATGCTTCCCGTCTCGGATGACGAAGCCACACCTATGATTCCGCCTGAGCGATGAGTGGTCGCATAGACAGAACCCTCGAACTTACATCCTTTGACAACCCCCTCATAGGCATGTCCTATAACGCCTCCTGTAAGAGAATTGTCCTTGAGGTCGCCGCTTGAAGGAGCGCCTGTATTCTTGATTTCTGCAGCCTTGACGATGCAGTTCTCGATTGTCGAGCAGCGGATATCACCGACAACTGCACCTGTGTAGTATGAGGAAGAGTTGATCACCATGCCATCTATCACGACATTCCGGATGACAGCGCCTTCTCCTGCAAATCCGAACAGACCGGCAGGCATTCCGGCCACACTCTGGCTCACCTTCAGGTTGGAAATCTTGAAGCCACCGCCATCATAGACACCGGCGAACCTCAGTTCCGAGATCAGTCCTATCGGGGTGTAGTCAGCCGCATCCGACATGTCGATATCGGCAGTCTGCCTGTAATACTTAGTTGAATAGACGGCTGCGGAATCTGCTCTGGCCATATAGTCAGACAATGTGAAAAGATCCTTGTCCGTCGAGATGAGGTACGGATTATCTTCAGTACCCGCACCACCGGAGAACAGCATGAAGGCAGCCTGTTCCACTGTGATCTTCCTTGATTCGCCTGTCGAATAGGTTATCGTGAACACGGCAGTCCTCGATTCTAAAGTCGTATTCTTCCTGACCAGGACATGCAGAGTCTCTGAAGGAGTGGAACATTTATCACCGAGCACGATCCAGCCGGCTCCTGTTTCCACCTCATACTCAATACTGCTGTCTATGCTGATGCAGAACGAGCCTCCTTCATGCGGGAAGGTGACCTTGTCCACACTCGCATCGAGAAAGATGACCGTATCTCTGATCTGAACGGTATCCTGGACATGGACAGTATCCTGGACATGGACGGTGTCCCTGATCAATTCCTGCTGCGGCTCTTGATCCGGCTCCTTTATATCCACCTTCTCACAGGCTGCAATGAAAGCCATTGCAGCCATTAGAGAAAGTATAATGCTTTTTAAATTGTATCTCACCTTGATTGTTATTTAACCAACGCTCCCTGACGATTGTTGGCAGATGTGCGCTTCATGCCGCGGGCATCGGTATCAGCTGCGCCGATGGAAGTCAGCCAGTTGTAGAACATTGTACCGAACACGTGGCCACTCTTTCTTGCTGTTGTCTGTGACTTGATGGCTGTTGCAACCTCATCGACAGTAGGTTTCTTGGTCACTGTCGCGCCCTCAGGAATGCTGTAGTCATAGAGATAGTTCGGTTTCTCTGATGTTCCGTAGTTGGTTTCAGTGAAGTTGAAGTCTGACCAGGTCTTGGTGATGACACTGTCGTCAGTTGCATTATCTGTATAGCAATAATTATGACCTCTATTGTCTATTTCCTGATAAAGGTTATAAAATCCTTTGATAGCAAAGGTAAGTCCAGACTCTACCCAATTTACGAATATCGGGCTTATTGATCCTCCGAAAGATGTGGTTTTCTTACTGCAGACGATGCTGTTTACCAAGACACTACCATCAAGATTTCCATAACCATTTTTATTATATTGATACTGCAGTTCCGGTACTTTATCTCCTTCTCCAAGAAGTGTACAGTTTGCAACTATTGATTTACCTTGTAAAAAAACGTCTCCTTGACCAGTCAATGTAGCATTATATACACCACCTGAAACCGTACAATTGTTCATTCCTAACATTCCGTCATAGTTTTTAAAGCCCGAAACCAATGCTATTGTAGAGCCGGTTCCCTGCGTTCCATTAAGAATATTGTCCTTAAAAGTACAAGCATTCAGGAATACCGGGAGAGTGCCAGGAACCCACAGGGCAGCACCTCGGCCCGATGAGGTATTCCCCTCAAAGAGACACTTGTCAAACGATACAAATTCGCCGTTGTATGAATCCGCATGCGATGTCGGCCAGCTGCTGCTGACAGCAACCGCACCACCTGCATTGCCCAAGAATTTACAATCTGAGAAATCAACGGGAACCTTTGCGTTACCATCACCGTTATTTGAAGTGGACGTGCCTATAATTGCTACTGCACAATGATTAAGTCCGTCACGCGTATCCGGTGTGACATTATTCTGAAATGTTGTACCAGTGATGGTTACCTTCTTGCCATGACTGAGCATAAGTGCGGCTCCACCACCTGCCGAAGAGTTGGCATCGTCTGAAGAAGTTCCGCCAAAGACGGAATTCTTTATAGTCAGAGTATTGTTCCTCTGATCGTTGTTGAAGAATATGGCTCCACCGCTCCTTGCAGTGGTCTTATTACTTACAAAGGTACATCCGTCGAAGGTTGCGCTTGAATTTGCGATAAATATGGCACCTCCAAACTTCGAACTCTCATTACCGTCAAAAACACATGAATTGAAGGTGGCCTTTGTACCATGCTGAGTAATGGCGACAGCGCCACCTGTATATACGGTACTCTTGTTGTTATTGAACTCACAATTATTGAATGTCACCACACTTAAATTATCCAGATCAATAGCACCACCGATATCTTTGATTCCATTGACTTCCGTACTACCATAAGTCTCATTTTTAGCATCCTTGAAGATCACATTATTTATGGTAGCGTTAACGTTCAACCACAAAGCCATGATCGGGTGGGTTCCGCCACCTGTGAAAGCAGCCTTTGCTGCATCGCTCTTATTTCCATCTGCATCATAACCTCCATCTATCGTGAACGTTGTCTTGGAAAGCAGGTATGTAGCCTGGAATGTCAAGGCCTCGTTTGTTCCTGCATTCATAGTTCCCGGCAGTTCGTAATCACCCTGAGCCATACGGATCTCCTGTCCGTCAAGACGCCATGCAGCTGCTCTGCGCTGATATGTATCATCACTCTTAGGAAGCGGAGTGGACATCAGGTCGGAAATAAGCGATACGCCCGCAGCATCATCCCATGAGGTACCCTTTCCTGTAGCTCCGGCCTTAATGTAGTATGCATCACCGACGCTCGTATCCACAACTCCCAAAGGTCTGATGTGGGCAGCCTCAACCACAAGGTCATTGTCGGTAGCCTTTGGAGTGAGAGCCTTTTCTGCTGTCTTGAGCTTGAGTCCCACACTCTCCATGGTTACGCCCGGAACGATAGCGATGTAGTTCTCTCCAGCCTGGATATCCTTCACTACAATCTCAGACTTGGTGTCAGTTGCTTCTCCCACCGTCATTTTTCCTTCCTCATCAAAGGTAAGAGGGCATGTTCCTGCAATGCCTGCAGACCTGAAGAAATCCTTGAACACGGCTGTCTGGATTCCCTTAGGGTTTCCTTCCGAAACAGTGAATGAGACCAGACCGGCCACATGCTGGAAATGCAGGCTTGCAGCACCTGCTGTGGTAGTAGCGGCAAGGATATCCGCATTCTTGAATACAGCGGACTGCTCAGCCGGAATCGTCACTTTGAAAGTTCCTTCCTCGAGGCTTGCAGAAGCTGTAGATGGATACACCGCATAAATCTTGGCGTCCTCTGTCAGAGGCTCCTCCAAAGGAATAGTGAATGAGGCAGTCGTGCCCTCGCCAGAAATGACGGCAGGCAGTGATTCTGCACTTCCTCCATCAAAATAGACCTTGATTCTGTCACCTTCTGTCCAAGTGATCTCAGTGCCCTCACGCTGGGTCTTGGTCTCGCCAGAGAATGCTACAAGTGTGATGGAATCCGTATAGACCGGACATTCCGCATCAGGAGTCTGCTGAGTTCCGTCCATCATTTCATTTTCAACTGCAATCTCCTCCATACAAGACACAAGAGAGACTGCTGCAATGAGGCTAAAAAGTCTAGTGTGTTTCATTTTCTTGTCCTCCATAGATTACCAGTTAAACTCATCGTCAATAGTGACATCCTGAACAATGGAGCCTTTGCCGTCGATGCCTGACATGCATAAAGGCCCTTCAAGGTTGAATTCCATGATATCAACCTGAGGTTTCAAATAATTTTGTTTCATAATCAGTGGTTGTTTCATTTAGTTATACCTATTTTGCTTCATATTCAAAATACAAGGTGAAATCCCATACCCGCGGACGCAGGACATATTTATCCAACGGTTTTCCGCCACAGCTCTCATTGCCGACCGGAGCCATCAGATGGTTCAGATGCCAGATGACGTTTCCTGACCTGGTCAGCATGAAAGGGTGCATAGCCTCTGCCATATTCATATTCGTGTAGTAACGTACAGAAGTCTGGAGAGGAGCATCCGAGGTCACCTTCCACAATCCGTCCCTGGTGCTTTCAAGGGTTGTCCATCTGACATCGTAGCGGTTTCCGTTTTCCTGAGGATAGATGTAGTTGACGAACATTTCCCCTACGGTTCCGTCATAGACGCCGAAACGGGCGCCGTCCTTTCTGTCGCTATACGCCTCATATGGGCCTTTCCCATACCAGGCAAAACTGTCAAACGTTTCAGGAAGGGAAAGATAGTAGCCGACCCGGGCGACCTCAGGCAGGACCCCGTAAGGTTCTATCCTGCTGTGAAGCGAGAAGTCTCCCTCGGCATTGAAGGAGTAGGTTTCCGTCACTCTGAAGCCCATATCCGGCTTGGTCACGGTGATGTGAGTCCTGACCGTAATGAGGGCTGAGGAGCCTTCGGCCTTGCATGAGACATCTTCAAGATGACGCTTCAGATAAGGATAGCCGGTCCTGTCCCAAAGCTTGATCAGGCGACCTCCACGACCGTCCACCACCATTTTTCCATTCTCGTAACGGACGCTGTTCGCTGAACCGTCATTATCCATCGGAACGCGCCAGAAATCAAGGGAAGGACCTGCTGTCATGACCTGGCTGCCGTTCTTCACATATGACAGGATGGTGCCCTCAGTCTTGCCGAACTCAACTTTGAAATCCTCTCCGGAAATGACATAAGCCTGTTCCGTCTGATTCACATCCACCTTGCCTTCCGCTTCTGAAAGGGAGGCCTTTGAGAAATCCCATTCCCTGATAACAAACTGTTCCCAAGCGATCATATATCCGGCCTTGCACCAATGGGTATCCTTTCTGAGATGAGCGCTCACGATGACGACATACTCCTTTCCCGGTTCCATCACCGACCAGTCAAGAGGCAAAGCGACCTCTGCCGTCCCACATGGAGCCAGCGACAAGTCGTCCAGCACACCGTGATCCTTCTCACGGCCATTTTCCAGGAGCGTCCACCTGAGTTGCACTTCACTCAGATCCGTAAACCGGAACTTGTTGAGCACCTTTATCTTTCCCTCCTTAAGGTCGGATGCATAGAACTCGATATCCTGAAACACCTTGCGGACTTCATTCAACTTGGAATTGTCTCCGAGATCCGGCTGCACGACACCGTTGCAGCAGAAGTTCGTATCATTAGGTCTGTCACCGAAATCGCCGCCATATGCCCAATAATATCCTCCTTCCGGATCGAGGCAGGCCTTCATGGCAGCCTCACGTTCCTTCTGCGGAATCATCATTCCATATATTGTGCTGTCCGCCACACTGCGACATATGCCCTGATCGGTCCAATCCCAGATGGTTCCACCGACAAGGCAGTCATGGGCATCGAACATCTCCATATATTCCTTGAGATTGCCCATTGCATTACCCATCGCATGCGCAAATTCGTTCAGAAGATACGGACGTCTGTCATCAGATGCCACCACATTCTTCAATTCGTCAACCGTGGCATATCTGCCGCTCAATCCATGGGCCGACCGTCCGGTGAGTCCGCCACCCAGAACATCATTGCTGAGGGGCTCGTTTGCAAAATGGTAGTGCACAGGGCGGCTTGGGTCAAGCTGCTTTGCAGCATGGTACATGGCCTCCAGATTGGCACCGTTGTCTGTTTCATTTCCCAGGGACCACATCATGACGCACGGATGGTTCTTGTCCCTTTCGATCATATTGACCAGACGGGCCACATGGGCAGCCTTCCACTCTGGCTTATGAGCAAGTGAATTCTCATTATATCCCATTCCATGCGCCTCGACATCAGCCTCGTCTATCACCATGATGCCATATTCGTCACAGAACTCATACAGCCACTCCACTGCCGGCATATGGGCTGTGCGGATAGTGTTGATGTTGTTTCTCTTCATCTTGAGCACCTCCGCAAGCACGCGCTCTCTGGTCACATACTTTCCCGTGAACGGATCATGCTCGACCCTGTTCACACCCTTCATCTTCACAGGCTGACCGTTCAGCAGGAACACCCTGTCACTGACCTCGATCTTCCTGAATCCCGTCCTTCCCGTCACGCGGTCGATGACCTTGCCGCGCGAGTCACACAGGGTCACACTGACGTCATAGAGTTCCGGAGTCTCTGCAGTCCACTTCCTCGGATTCCTAATCAGTTGCGAAAAGTCATATGTCATGCAATCCGGTTTGACTCTGCTGCTCATGGAAGCAACTATCTTCCGTCCCTCTGAAAGTTCTACCCTGACTGTCATTCCTTCATCCGGAATCCCTCCCAGTTCGACCTTGGCGAGGAGCTCGGCATCCTTGTATTCCTTATCCAGATCGGAACGCACGAAATAGTCATGTATCCTGCATTGAGGGGCATGGAGAAGCTGGACATCCCTCAGGATTCCGCTGAACCTCCACCCGTCCTGGTCCTCAAGATACGCACCGTCCGACCATCTGAACACCTGAAGGGAAACTGTGTTGGCTCCTTCTCGGACATAATCGGTTATGTCGAATTCCGACGGGAGGAAAGAGTCCTGGGCATATCCCACCTTCCTGCCGTTTATCCAGATATAATATGCGGAGGATACTCCACCAAGACGTATATATATCCTGTCATTCTTCCATGACTTCGGAAGAGTGAAGGACCGGTGGTATGAGCCCACAGGGGTGCCGTTGTCGTAGAGTCCCTTTATGAACGGAGGATTCTTCTCGAACGGGTAGGTGATGTTGGTATATATAGGCTTGCCGAAGCCCTGGAGTTCCCACGGGCCCGGCACCATGATTGTGTCCCATCCGGAAAGGTCATATCCCTGTTCATAGAAGTCCAGAGGCCTTTCATCCGCCTGATGGACATACTTGAACATCCATTCGCCGTTGAGGGAGATTCCGTCTCGATCAAACGAAGCCCTTGCCGGCTCCGCGCCCACGGAAAAGACCTCAGGATTCTCCCAGTCATTCTGCACGACGCCCAAGATCTGTTCATGTGTACACTTGCCGTCAGGGTTGAACGTACGAACCTGCAGGGCATCTTCGGTGAGAGTCACCTCCATCCTTTCCCTGTTGGCATTGACAACCACAGGGAAGGCCGCCTTTGTCCTTGAATCCCCTTCCGGATACACGGCCCATCTGTGGATATGGGCAGAAAACATCACATCCACCTTCGCCTCGTTCAGAAGCGGCACGAAATGTTCCGTCACGTTCCTGTTGCCATGCCAGCCCTTATGGTCCGGAGGTATATGGCAGAAGACTATCTTCCTTTCTGCCGTCCTGCACTCCTGCGAATCAAGAACTGAGCGCAGCCACTGCGCTTCCTGCTCCCAGAAAGGTTCCGTAACAAGCTTGCCGTTATAGTTGATGTCTTCATCGGGCTTGTCCTCGTAACTGTCAAGAACGATGAAGAAGCATTTCCCGACCTTGAAGGAATAATAGGTCTGCCCGGTCGGAGTCGAGAAATAATCCATCCATCGGATTGCATCTCGTCCCCTCATCTCATGGTTGCCTCTTGCCACATACAATGGGATTGACCCTTTCAGAGCCCTGGCCGCGGTCTTGAGGAAACGACCGGATATCTTTTCGTGGCTGGACAAGGTATTCACCATATCGCCGTTGAACATCACAAAATCCAGATCTCTCCTTCCAGAGGCCATGAGCACACCCAGAAGCGAGTCCTTCTCGTGCATGTCGTTGTAGACATCGAAACGCACAGTATCCACATCCTGAAGAAGGGTCCTGACCACATAAGGAGACTTTCTGAAGACATCACTGCCGGAAGGCTTCATATACTCGATGTCCCCGTCAGGAGAAAAAGTCTTCACTCCCCTGTTCATCACCCTGTAGCGATATTCTGTTCCCGGCTGGAGGTCAGTTATCTCCACCTTATGCAGCCTGCCCACAGGATGGACTCCATGCCCTCTCAGATCGTAATGACGCTCTCGGGTGCAGTTATAGAAATGGGTTCCGTCCTTCGGGGCGGTCTCCACCCAGCCTATTGCATCGACATCCGTCTCCCAGACTACCGTAAATCCGGTCTCGGTCAGATTCTGGATATATGGACCTGCAGAAATGCGAGCCTCCGATGAGAGCTTGCCTTGGGCAGCTCCCACCAGAGACGAAAGACCGAACATCAGTACAGTCAGATGAGAAATGATCTGTTTCATTTCAATAGGTATTTATATCCTTGTGGTTCTACATTTATATCCTTATAGGAATATGGCTTATCGGTGTAATTACAGATGAGCTCGGTGCCGTCTGACCAGACGGTCCTGAACACCTGCGGAGCCAGTTCGCAATGATCCTCCATGAATTCATACTGGAGATGTCCGTACTCCGCAAGATGGTCGCATCCCATCTTTATGGCAGCCACGGCCTCTTCAAGTTCCTCCCGGGTACCGCAGAGAAGATCCTTGGAAACGCCTGTCCTGGTGCGGCCTCCCATCCAGTTCGCCGCGTCGTCACGATGGGCCGAATAGAAATAATATGTCGGATGTCCGCCGTACTCAAGCTGCTTCATCGCGATGGAAGGTTCCTTGACGGTGTAGTTCACACAGCTTGAAATCGGGCAGCTGAGGATCGTGCCGTTATAGACGATGTTCCAGAGAGGGACATATGCATCACGCATAGGCTTCACATTCACGTTTTCATAACTGTCTGAGAATATTGCATAGAGGCAGTAATCCAGAATGGATGCGAAATGATCGTATCCTCCCTCTGACGCGATTCCGCCGAGCTTCCTGGCTCCATCCTCGAAGGTCTTATAACCCCACATCTGGGCTTCCTTGGAGTTGACCGGATGAGCCGGATCATCGCAGACTGTCGGAGGTACGATGGAATACACATCGTTGTAAAGTATGCCTCTGAAGCCCAGATCAACAAGTGCATCATGCAGCTTCTGAGCATTCTTCTCATAGGCGACCTTATAGCACATGTTATACATCCTGCCGGAACCATACACAGCATGTGTGCTCAAAGAGCCGTCAGGATACTTTGCGACATCAGCCTCATCCCAGTCCTCTGACACCTTATAGGCATCACATGTACAGATATGCGGAACTATCTGGAATCCGTTGGACTGAGCATACTTTATCAGGTCTCTCAGAGCAGCCTCTCCGCCAAGCTCAGGTTCAGGCGGCAGATGCGTAGGGAAACGTCCGTCGTGTCCCTTGAGGTTCCATCCCACAAGACAAAGCTCTGCCTTTACTCCCTGTTTCTTCATCTCGTCAACGATGTCCTTGACTCTCTCGAAAGTGACCTTCACCCTGAGCTCAGGCTCGTTCTCGGGAGTCTGGTCCAGAACCGGAGTAGGAACCGGCTTCCAGCACTGACGGATGCGCACCTCAGGATTCTCCACCACATATTTCAGTTCCGGACGGGTCTTCACCCTTTCTTTCAAAGGAACGATCACGCCATTGTCAATCTGCATCCTGCGATAAAGACGACCCATCCCGCTGTATGTCGCTTCTTCGCCCTCCAGCAGGTAAAAATCCATACGGAAATCCTCATAAGGCTCAATGCCCACAAGAGGTAGTTCTGTACTGAATGTATAGTGTCCATCTCTGGCTGCAGAAACCGTAGCCACATCGTAACGGTATGAACGGAGATAACCCATGTAGAAACCACGCGGGGTGTCATAACCGATGATAGGCAGAGGGTGCTTCTTATGCCTGTAGAAACAGCCTTCTCTTCCTTCCTTGAAATAGGTCACGAAACCGCTTGGATTGATCCAGCTTCCCTTTTCTCCTGCCTGCGCATGGGCAAACTCAGGCAGCACCACCAAAGTATCGACCCCCATAAGGTCTTCCTTGGCCACATTCAGACTGAGATGGTCCCCACACGAGATCAGCTGTACAGTCATCGTATCCCTTGTTCCGTCACTGTTCTTCCAGACCAGAAGGGCGTCCCTGGGTTCAAGCCTGCTGCATGAACAAAGTGCAGCAAGCGTCATGATAAATGGAACTATCCGTTTCATACTAATATTCAATGTTCAATATTGCCACAACCGGCATATGGTCAGATGCCCTCGCTGTATTCAGCACATAGTAGCCTTTCTCGACAAAGGAGTCGCGAGGATAGAAGGTTATGTAGTCCAGAAGCTGCTTCTTGTAATGAGGGAACATGTTGGACGGGTAGGTATATTGAGTCTCGGACTTATAGGCAAAAGTCGTGTACTGGCTCATTATGTCTATGGTCCGGCTGCCAGGCCCGTCATTGAAGTCGCCTCCAAACACGAAAGGAGCATCCAGCGACTCCACTATCGGTCGAATGGCATTAGCCTGATGGACTCGGCTGGCATCGTTCGCCACATGGTCCAGATGGCTGGTTCCCACCCATAAAGGCTTTCCATCCATATCGACCTTGATGAAGACCACAGCTCTGTCCTGACCTCCCACTGCCGGGTCCGGGCCCATCTTGACCTTTATCGAATCTGTAAATTCATATTTGGAAAGGACAGCGTCTCCGAATCCGCCACCTCTCTTGCTTTCGTCCGGGATATCTGCAACATCCTTTCCTCTGTCCCAGGCCACCTGATAGCAGTATTTCATGCCGGTCTTCTCAGCCAGGACCTTGGCCTGATGGATGCTGCGGCCGGACCTCGGCGTGCATGAGTCCACCTCCTGGATCATCACGAAATCCGGAGCCTCTGCATTGATGACTGCAGCAAGAGAATCGAGATCCGCCTTGCCTGATGCGCCGAATATGTTATAGGTCATCACCTTGATGCTGTTCCCTGCCGGAGGGATGACGAACTTGGATTCGTCCCTGAAGGGAGCCAGCGGGTCTTCATTTTTACAAGACAGCAGTGACAACACACTTATGATTATCAATAACGATCGTTTCATTTTGTTTAGAATACATTTATTTCACTTATCTGACACTGGTAGAATTCCTCTGCTCCACCTTCCCTATAACATTTTGTTATATAGACCTTGATGAACTTGCCCCTGTATGTCTTGTCAAAGAACACCCTGTTCTCGATGTTGTCCATCGTCACATACGGGAAGGTAAACACTCCTGCGGATTCCCAGGTCTTATCTTCTGTTTCATCGCTGCTGAAGAATATCTCGCATTCCTTGATCACACCGTCACGGATTCTTTTGACCTTCTTGTTCTCATCGAGGTTGACGCGCGCGGAGAATGCCATGCCGCTGACTGTCCTGACCTCGTTCATGGTGATGATCAGTTCATGAGGAGGGCCCGGTTTGGCGTCTTTCCATTGAGTGCCCCAATGTGTAGTTATATCTCCGTCAAAGAGACGTGCTTCCCAGCCCTGCTCATTAGGCTCAGTCCTGTCACTTGCAGCTGTCCATCCGGTCCTGTCAAAATCTGCAGCATACACCAAGAGAATCTGAGTCTTCACTTCCGGCTGATCTCCGAAGAAAGAACTTTGAGCGGATGCCGTCAGCGGCAGCATGAACTCTCCGAAATGCATCTTGGACGGTTTCAGAGTGAGTGTTACCTCCTCTGACTCTCTTGCTCCAGCCGGAATGGTCACGGTCAGTCTGTCTGCAGAGTATGCTTCCGCATCAAGCATTATGTATGAGGTACCGTTGGCAGAGTTATACTCCTGGACATAATCGGGATCAATCGTAAATGTGACAGTCTCATCCTTGGCTGCAGGGAGGTCAGATACAGCCTTGACCTTGACCTCTCTGTCATACACATCGGCGGCAGACCTGATGTTTATCCTCTCCTCCGGAGAAACCGACACTGTCATGACAGCTTTCCTTTCCGGATCCTCGCCCTGTCGGCCATAGAGGTCCAGTTCGCTGATACCGCACTGGTAGAAGCCTGTGGTTCCGTTAGCATAATAACAGCTTGTGACAGTGATCCTGACATAACGGCCATAGAAGGCACGGTCAAAGAACAGCTCCGTCTGAATTTTCTGAAGCGAGATGGCAGGCACCTCGAACTCTCCTGCTGAAGTCCACGCCGACTTGTCATAACTTAACGACACCTCGCATCTATGAATCATACCGTCGCGTACCTTTGTCACATTTCCGTCGGCATCGACATCGGAACGGGCCGTGAAGGCCAGTCCATGGACTTCGTAGTTCGTTCCAAGATCAAGGGTAAGCACATGAGGCGGGCCAGGCTTGCTGTCCTTCCACCTTGTACACCAGAAAGTGCCGGGGAGCCCGTCAAAGAGGTGTTCGACAGCGCCCTGCGAAGGCTCTGTATTAGGACATTCCAGCGTCCAGTTCTCTCTTCCCGCACAAGGTTCATACTCAAGCCTGAGCTTCAGCACCACCATATCGTTATGTTCGTTTATACCGTAGTCCCCGCCACTTGTTTCTGATATCCTAAGAGGCAGAAGGAAAGGACCTCCCACAAGGCTCTCGGAATTGAGCGAAACGGAAAGGGCATCTGACACCATGCTTCCGGCAGGGATTGTGACTGTCATTCCCTCGTCAAAACCGTATGCTTCAGTCGGGAGGAGTCTGAATGAAGACTGATTCTCCTCATTATAGGTTTCAAGGTATTCTTCATCCACCTTGAAAGTGACCTCGACAGCTTCTGCCGGAGCCTCGGGTCCTCCGATGATTGCGGTAATATCTACAGTCGTCTCAAGGGGATCATCAAATGATGTCGTTATCTCTCCCACTATGGCAGATGTGGCATACACGAGAGGATAGTTCTCCGGATAATCTTTTGAGTTCTTAAGTATCCTGGCATTAACCATGATATAAAGAAGACTCTTGTCTTCATTGACAGGATAGTCACCACCCTCGACAGAAACGAGCTTTACAGGAAGAAGATATCTTCCTTCCTGGAGATTTGCCGAATGGATTGCAACGACCGCTGGAGCTGACGAGCAAGTCTTGCCGGCAGGAATGGTCACGACACTGTCCTTGAACTCATAGGAGTCTTCCGGAAGCAGTCCGTATTCCGTGTTGTTTCTCGAATTATAGACATCAAGACTGTCCTTCTCCAGCCTGAATGTCACAGCGAGGTCTGACTCAGTCTTGACAAGTCCTCCGATGTTGGCATGGATGCTGATGAACTCTTCCTGAGCCTCATCTATTGCCAGGTCATAGGTCATGGTACCATTGACGGCAAGAGGCATGTAAACCATGGAGTACTGTTCCGGATCATCCACTCCGAAAGCATCTTCCAACGGCTTGCAGCAGCACATTATGATTGCAGTGAACAAGCACACTGCGGATATTTCAAATAATTTCTTCATATTATTACCAGCCTGGATTCTGAATGATGTTTCTGTCTCTGTTTATCTCTTTCTGAGGTATAGGCCACAGATAGTAGGCATCCCTGAACACGCGTGTCTCGAATACAGTCCTTTTGTAGAACTCCGGATCGTCATGCTTTGTACCACCGTCCACATTCATTCCCTCGAACGGTCCGCCGTTGAGATATCCCTTGAGCCACCTTCTCGTATCGAAATACCTTATCTGCTCGAAGCAGAGCTCAACTCTTCTCTCATGGTGGATCTTCTCCCTCATCTGATCCTGGTCAAGTCCGCTTTCCACTCCCGGAAGTCCGGCCCTTTCACGGACCATGTTGAGATATTTCAGGATGTCAGGATTGCCCGGTTCGTATTCATTCAGGGCCTCGACATAGTTGAGAAGAATCTCGGCATATCTGATGGTCAGGTGTGGCAGCTTGACAGACTTGCCCTGAAGATGATTGTATCCCGGGGACACATGCTTGATCCTGACATAACCCGTTCTCGGATAGTCCCAGCTTCCCTTCTTTCCGTCAGAACCGTTGTAGTACAGTTCCCACCTGTATTTGTCTGCCTGATTGTTATAAAGGCAATATGCTCCGTTGAACGCGACATTCACATAGAATCTCGGTTCGCGGCCATAATACATCATGCTGCATCCCTTTGGAGCATACACCCAGCCTGAAACCGCATCCTTATGATCTTCTTCGATAAAGCCCTCTTCGGTATATCCCGAACCGCTTTCATGGATATCCATACCGTTGGCCATCTGGAATTCATCGACGAGCGACTGGGTCACACCGGCACTTTCATATCCGCCGAACTTCCTCGGAGAGCCATGCCTCTGATTGTTGGTATAGTCATGGGTAGTCTGATACATGATGGCCTCGCAGTTCCATGAATCAAGGAAGACATCCCTGCAGGACAAATACGGGTCCAGTTCGCCTTTCGCGTTGTACACCTTATAGAGGTCAAAGACCTTGAGGTCGATTATCTCCTTAGCCGCGTCGGCAGCGAGTTTCCATCTTTCCTTGTCGTACTCGCTGAACAAAGGGGTGCCGTCGTTGTTCCTCACCGAGGCATATGCCGGATTGCCGTTGAACTGAGGGCTCGCCGCAAGCAGAAGCGTACGGGACTTTATTGCCATGCAGGCAGCCGCTGTCGCCCTTCCGTAATTGTTGGATGTATAACCCTTGTTGAAGTTGACCGGAAGGTCCTGCGCCGCAAGATCCATCTCGCTGCATATATAGTCCACACACTCGGCATAGGTGTTTCTAGGAAGCTGCATCAGAGGGTCGTCCGCGTCAAGGTCTCCGCTGATGAGTTCATCGGTAGGCAGCACGATCGGTCCGTACTGGCGAAGGAGAAAATAGCAGAAATATGCTCGAAGGAATCTCGCTTCCGCCGTATACTGGGCAATGAGGTCCTGACGACCGTTGGCGATCATCTCCTGGTTGTTTCCGATATTCTGGATGAAATATGTCGCCAGTCTGATGCCGACATAACGCCCGTCCCAGTAATCATAGAACTGGGATGATGCACTCCAGTTACCAAGGTTGATCTTATATGTATTATACGTATCCCTGTCATAGCTTATGTCAAGGTCATCAGAACATGCATCGAAAGGTATTCCATACGATACCGTAGATTCATCTATCATCTTGGAATATACGGTAGCAAGGAAATCCTCGGAATATTTCTGCTTCTGGAAGACCTGCTCAAGCGAAAGCCTGTCTTCCGGCACCTGGTCGAAGAAGCCGCTGCATCCGCTTATGCAGATGGCTGATATAAGCAACAGAAGTATTTCTATATTTCTTTTCATGGATTCTATCAGAAATTAAAGTTAAGACCTATGCTGTACGAAGATATGTTCGGATATGTGTCTCCACGTCCGTCTCCAAGCTCGACATCCCAGATATCGAAAGATGACAGAGTGAATACGTTCACTCCCTGAAGGAAGACCGTGAAGGAGTCCATCTTGATCTTGTCGCACACTCTTGCAGGAAGCGTGTAGCTCAGCTGGAGGTTCTTCAGACGAAGATAATCCGCACTCTTGAGCCACCATGTGCTGGCTTCGTAGTTCATGTTTGTGGATCCAGGTGTAAGACGTGGATAGAAGACATCCTGCCTTGGATTGTCCTCCGTCCACCTGTCATCGATGTTGCTCAACAGGTTTCCACGACTCATTCCATACTGGAAAGGAGTCACACCTTCACCTATGACGAGCATATCCACGTGTGCTGCACCCTGGAACATCGCTGAAAGGGCTATTCCCTTCCACGAGAGATTGAATCCGAATCCGTACATTATTTCCGGAGTCGCTCCCCATCCGATAGGAGCCTTGTCATAAGAATCTATGATACCGTCGGAGTTAAGGTCCTTGTACTTGATGTCACCGGCACGGGTGTCTCCGGCCTGATATGCAGAGGCAGCCACTTCCTCATCACTTTCGAAGAGCTTCTCGGCGATATAGCCGTAGCGCTGTCCCACTCTCTGGCCTCTGAGATCGAGCCAAGGATAGGCGTAGTCTATGTCATTCTCCACAACGGTATTGTGGTTGTATGAGAAGTTGCCCATCAGACTCATGTAGAAGTTCTTTCCGAACTGTTTCTTGTAATCAAGGGAGAATTCAAAACCCTTGTTATCCACAGCTCCAAGGTTTCCGAGAGGAGTCTTGGAGATACCGGTGTAGCCTGGCACTCCGCCTCTTGTGAGGAAGATACCTGTCCTTTCCTCCGAGAACATGTCGAACTGGAAATTGAGCGCCTTGTCAAGGAACATAAGGTCGAGACCGATATTGCTCTTGACTGCCGTCTCCCACGATACATCCACTGCAATGTCACCGATTTCCTTCTGGCTGTACGACTGATCCATATTTTCACCGAAAGTATATACAGTACCGCCTGTGGTGACGGTTGACAGATATGCGAAGCGTCGACCTGTGATTTTGGCATTGCCGACCTTACCCCATGTAGCTCTCAGCTTGAAGTGGTTTATTACATCCTTGGCAGGCTCAAACCACTTTTCGTTGGACATCACCCATCCCAGACCTACGGACGGGAAGAATCCGAAACGATGACCTGGTGCAAAGTTTTCAGAACCGTTATATCCGAAATTAAGCTCGGCAAAATATCTTTCATCATAAGCGTAGGTAAATCTTCCGGCCAGTCCTCTGAATCGGTATGGAAGCGCTGATTCAAGGGTCGAGGCCATCGTGTTGACCTCGTCGCTCTGATTATACAGCAACAGACCGGTCACATCATGCTGTCCGAAGGAACGGGCATAATTGAGTGCCGCCTCAAGATAGATGGTCCTGTCACCCTGATGGTTCGTCTTATATGAAAGAGCCTCAGATCCCTGATTCGTCTGCTGATAAAGCAGATTGCCCTGTTCGTCACGTCCTGTAGCCTGCCAGGTGACAGGAATACGCGAGAAGGTCGAACTTGTGTAGTTGTATGCGTCAAACGAGAACATTCCTGTCAGGGAAAGTCCCTCCGTTATGAACGGAAGCTGCTGTGTCACACGAAGATTCGAGAAGATCTGACTTCTCCACTGGTTCGCATATCCCTGCTCGTTAAGGACTGCATAGGGGTTTGTGACGGAAGCCGAAGGCAGGTCACCTATCTTTCCGCCCGGATATATCGGCGCCACATAGTTAGGAGTTGCATAGAATGCCGATCCGAATATCACACTCTGGGACACTGCCGGATAATTGGCATTCGCAAGATATCCCTGCACACCGAACTTGATTTCCGTGATCGCTGTCGGCTTGAGGTTGATGTTTGCCGTCACACTGTATCTGTCATAGAAAGTGTTGGCATTATAGTCATGGTTGGTCTTATCCACATTGTAAAGACCCTCCTCGCTGTAATAGCTCAGACCGATGTAGTAGCTTGCCTTCTCCGAACCACCCGAGATGTTTCCGTTGGCTGTCCTGACATGACCGAAATCCTTGAAGAGAACATCCATCCAGTCCACATTAGGATAAAGGAACGGATCGGCTCCGGTGCGGGTCATCCTGATGTCATATGCCGAGTATCTCGGATTCTCGCCTCTGGTCATCAGCGCCTCGTTTGCCACCTCCATATACTTCGGTGCATCCACGAAGTCTGGAGTCTTGACAAATCTGGTCATACCCTCAGAATATCTGAAATTGAATTTCGGCTTACCGATCTTTCCGGACTTGGTCGTGATGATGATGACACCGTTGGCACCTCGCACACCATATACTGCTGTCGCAGAGGCATCCTTGAGGATACTGAAACTCTCGATATCCTCCGGATCGACCTGGGATATGCTTCTCGGCACACCATCGACCAGGGTCAGAGGAGCACTCATGCTGGCCGTGAGGGTGGAGATTCCTCGGATGTATATGTTCGCATCGTCATATCCCGGCTGGCCGCTTCGCTGGATGGACACCACTCCCGCCACTCTTCCGGCCAGGGAGTTGGTCACGTTTGCCACAGGGACCTTGATATCTGTCGTAGTGATGCTCTGCTGCGCACCTATCACGCTGATCTTCTTCTGAGTACCGAAACCGACGACCATAGCCTCCTCCAGGACTTCCTGGTTCATAGCCAAGGTCACATTGATCTCACTTTGTCCGTTCACCGGGACCTCGACATCGTCATATCCCATGTATGTGAACTGGAGGACATCGTCCGAATCAGCCTCGATGACATACAGTCCATCCAGGTCAGTCGAGTTACCCACCATCGGATTGCTCTTCAGACGGACGACAACACCGATAAGGGGCTGCTTGTCTGCAGCATCACTCACGACACCTGTAATTCTTACCTTTGTGGCGAGGCTTACGGCTTTCTGCGGGGTGGTCTCATTGGAGGACTTCGACTTTTCGGCCAGGAAGAGGTCCACCTTGTTTGCATTGACAAGGAACTTCACTCCTGTCCCGGAAAAAGCCTTTTCCAATATATCCTCTACTGCCCCCCCCTGCACATTCACATGCACTTGTTCGAGACGGGTGTTTCCCACATTCTGAGAATATGAGAACATCAGCCCTGTCTGTTTGGCCAGTTCATCTGCTACCGTCTTGACAGTAGCATTCTTCATGTCAATACGGACATCATAGTCTGCACTGGCAGCCGGGATGAAAGCCAGATAACAGAGAACGGCCATAAAGACGGAATAAAATCTTTTCATTATACCTGTTTATATATGGTTAGTTAGACATCAGCATTTATCGTACATGAGAGACGCTGCATCCGGAGATCATCTGAAGACGTTCAAGCACTTCATCACATCCATCTCCCTTATTGAATCCGAAGGTCACGATAGGACAGACTCCATCGGGGATGCTCACGGAGATCCTTACTCCGTACACTCTTTCGAGCACATCCGTGATTTCAGCAAGAGGAGCATCCGGAATGGTCACGGTGCCATAACGATCAAGAAGATATTCCCAGGCTCTCAGCTCATTTATCCTGATGTTTTCCTTGTCCTCGTATATCACCTGCTGTCCAGGATGGACAAAAAGGACATCATTGCCGCTGAAATCCTGAAGTACGATCGAGCCGCGCGCCAATGTCGTCTCCACACCGTTTCCTTGCGTCTGTGTATTCACATTGAATATCGTTCCGAGAACCTTGACATTCATGGTTTCTGTCCTGACAACAAACGGATGGTACATATCATGACGCACGTCAAAGCAGGCCTCTCCTTTCAGAGTGACCGTTCTTTCCGATTCGAAGGTTTCGGGATCATACGATAGAGTTGAGCCGGACTTGACCCACACTCCGGAACCGTCCGGAAGAATTATATGAGAATCCTCCATTATATTACGGCTAAGCATCTCCGTCTGAGCGACCTCGGAATCATTGAGGTACCAAAGGCCGCCAAATGCAAAGAGGAATACGACTGCAGCTGCAGATGAGATCCAGGCAACGATCCTGCGCCGTCTTGACGCTTTCCCGATTCTTGCCTTTACAATAGAATAATTTATAATCTTGACACCCTCGTACCTTACTACAAGTCCCGCCGTATACGTCTTTTCCACTTCATCGAATACTTTCACATATTCGGAAGAAGAATTGTACAGACGGGCAAACTCGAGAGCCTCCTGCTCAGAAAGGTTACCGGTCAGGTATCCTATGGACAACTCCTTGAAATGTTCTATCATAGGCGTATCATTATGCATATTTCAGGTCAATACGCAATTATATACACCTCTAATGACAAAAGCGTTTAAGAGAAATGCTAAAAAATCCAGAAAATCAGGAAAAGGACAACGGGAGAAATCTCTTCCCTGAGTTTTGAGAATGCTATCTTCAACTGGACCCTGACAGTACTTGCAGACAGGCCGAGATGCTCAGCGATTTCAGATGAATTGTAACCGAGATAGAAATACATCTCAAATATTATGCGACAACGCTCCGGAAGGGTCTGGACTGACTTCTTCACGAGATTCACAGCAGATATCACCTCATTGACATCCATGGCATCCATGCTGTATATCCTTTCCATGCGGATTTCCATCAGACTCTTGTAGGAATCCAGCATCAGCTGTTTGGACTTTGTGTATCTTATCCAGTTCAGACAGCCGTTCTTGAGGGCGGTCATCAGATACGGATGCACGGGAAAGAGCAGCTTATGTCTGTTGTTCCACAAACTGACAAACAAGTCGTTGACAATATCCTTGGCCTCTTCCGTATTCTGGATCAGGGACGCAGCTCTTGCCGCCATATACGGGAAATACGCGGCATACAACCTTGCAAAGGCCTCCTCGTCTCCTTTTCGGATCCGATCGACCAGCTGGGCGTCTATGTCGGTAACTGAATGCATCCTCTAAAATTGTGTTGCCGGACAAAAGTATAAAAAAGTCCGGAAAAAACATCTGCCTGTCGGTTAAGTGAACTGGATTCCAAAGTCGACACGAACAGACTCCTGTCGAATCCAGAGGGCGACTCCGGAAATAATACTTACCGGCCTTTACCAGGGGGGGTATGATCTGAACTCCAATCCACAAAGTTACAATCTTTGCGCAAATAGACAAGTCTTTTGCCGAAAACTCTTCCATAACGAAAATAAAGCTTTCTTTCCGCCGTCGGATTTTTTGTTTTCAAAAATATTAATACCTTTGCACAATATTCGGAAAACCATGAACAAAATCAAAGCAGCCCTCCAGAGAGCAAGGGATACAAAAGCCCTTATTATAGGGAAAGGTGTAGTGACACGCACGGCAGAAATGTTCTGCAGCCTGTTTCCTGGCCAGAAGGCCATCATCATTGCTGACGAGAACACTTGGGAAGTCGCAGGCAAAGATGTCCGGAAATCACTTGACGACCATGGGGTAGAATCTTGCGATCCTTTCGTTTTCAAAAGCAAGGATTTCTACGCCGAGTGGCAGCATATCGAGACACTTGAGAATCACCTCCGTAACATTGACGCTATCGCCATTGCAGTCGGCTCGGGTGTAATCAATGATACGGTGAAGCTGGTGTCACACATGCTTGGAAGAAGATATATGTGCGTGGGCACCGCAGCATCCATGGACGGATTTACAGCCTATGGCGCATCCATAACAAAGGACGGCAACAAGCAGACCTTCGACTGCCCGGCTCCTCTGGGTTTCGTGCTGGACTCGGAGATTGCCGCTGCGGCTCCGAAGGAGCTTGCTGCGTCCGGATATGCAGACCTCATCGCAAAGATTCCTGCAGGTGCCGACTGGATGCTGGCGGATGTCGTTGGTAGTGAAAAGATTGATACTTTTGCATGGGATCTGGTGCAGAACGGACTTAAGGAGTCCCTGGCGGATCCGGCAGCTGTTTTTGCGGGAGATGTGGACAAGACCCAGGCCCTTGCCGACGGCCTTCTTATGAGCGGATTCGCTATGCAGGCCATACAGTCAAGCCGTCCTGCTTCCGGTACCGAGCACCAGTATTCTCATTGCTGGGACATGGAGGACCTGTGCTTCGAAGGAAAGCATGTGTCACATGGATTCAAGGTGGGAATAGGCACGCTTGTTTCAACGGCAGAACTTGAATTCCTTCTTGAAAAGGGGCTTGAAGACATAGACGTGGACGCATGCGTCGCAGCATGGAAGAGCTGGGATGAGGTGGAAGCCGAAATCCGCACCCTGATGGCAGGAAAACCGGGACATATAGCCAGAGCCCTGGTCGAGACAAAGGGCAAGTACGTCAGCAAAGAGGAACTTCGCAGCCAGCTCGAGACTCTGAAGGCCGCTTGGCCGGAGCTCAGCGTCAGGATCCGCGAACAGATAATACCGTTCGGACAGGTGCGCGAGAACCTTCGCCTTGTAGGCGCCCCGTATGAGCCTGAGATGATAGGCGTGACACGCGAGCGTTTCCGTCAGACAGTCTCATACATCCCGTTCATGAGGAGCCGGTTCACAAACATCGACGTGATCTACCGCCTCGGCTGGATGGATGAGTTCATCGACAGGATGTTCGGTAAAGGAGGCGTCTGGGAGGTATGAGACGGCTGGTCACGATTCTGTGCGCTGTCCTGGCACTCGGCAGCTGCACATGCAGATACCCGGACGTCATACATGTAAATGGCGGCAAGTTCCATGTGCAGGGAATCGCTTTGGACAAGGATGAGGAATCCATGTATTTCTCATTCACAAGTGCCTTTTACAAAACTGACCTCAAGGGAAATATCACCGGTTCCGTCACCGGCATCAACGGACATCTCGGCGCCCTTACGTTCAATCCGGAGACAAGAAAGGCCTATGCTTCACTCGAAATGAAGGACGACGAGATAGGAAGGAATATAGCAGACGGTCTGGGAGCCGCACGACACGAAGATTCCATGAGCCGCTTCTACATAGCCGAGATAGCGGTGGATTCGGTGGACGGATTTGACGTTCCTTTTGAAAAGGCCATGACGCTGCACCCGGTGACTGAGGCCGCAAGGGATTATCTTGCAGAAGTAGAAGTGGACGGAAGTGCGCTCAAACATCGCTACGGATGCTCCGGTGTGGACGGAATCACACTTGGGCCGGAATTCGGATCGGCTTCAGAAGAGGCTTCTCACCTTTATCTTGCCTACGGCATATACAGCGACACACTCCGGCGCGACAACGACTACAACATACTCCTGTGCTACAGCCTGGAAGATCTGTCCACACCGCAGCACAAATATTTCATTTACACCGGCAACACCAGATACGGCGTGCAGAACCTTGCATACGACCCATACACAGAACGCATGTACATGGCCGTGTATAAAGGCAAAAAATCCCAGTTTGAGAACTACCGCCTTTTTGCTGTAGATATGAGGCAGAACCCATACATCGGCAGACTGAAAGGTGTGCCATATCAGGAGGATGAGGTGGAGCAGGTTGACGTCTGCGGAGGCTGGCACTTCAAATGGGGAAGCACAGGATTATGCCCGCTTGGAGACGGAAGATATTACATAAGTGAAAACTCAAAGACAGACGAAGGACATGTATGCGACGCAGTCATGTATATGAGTTCCGATGATCCCGAATCACCGTTTGTCCGTATTTCAGAATGACAGCATGACACCTAACACCAAACGCAGGAAATACATTTCCGACCTCGTTGCAAGACACGGATATGCCCGTGTCACAGACCTTGCAGAAAACCTCGGAGTGACCACAGTCACTATCCGCACAGACCTCAAATATCTTGAAGACAAGGGAGTTCTGATCCGTTCCCACGGAGGGGCAATCACATCGACAAGCACTGTCCGCGATCTCAAGGAAGACATCAAGAAGAAAGCGAATGCCGTTCCCAAGAAACTCATCGGAAAGGAAGCTGCCAGACTTATCAGCGAAAACGATTCCATAATAATCGCATCAGGCTCGACAATGGTCGCATTCGCAGAAGAGATCGTCCCGCGTGAGAACCTGAATGTCGTGACTCCGTCCATACGTATCGCATCACGATTCATCGACATGCCGAATGTCACCATTCTCCAGCTTGGAGGAATAATATACGGCAATTCATTATCGACACGGGGTGCATATGCAGAGGCAGGCCTTGAGACCCTGCACTGCTCAAAGGTCTTCTTCGGGGTGGAAGGTTTCGACATCAAAAGCGGACTGACCTGCGCAACGCTTGAGGAAGCCAACCTCACCAGAAAGATGATGAAATCCGCCACGCAAAGCATCGTGCTGGCAGACTCGACCAAGTTCTGCCGACGAGGATTCGGCAAGATATGTAATCTTGAAGATATCGATATTCTGATAACGGACAGCGGACTGCCTGCCGAAGCGCGCAACGCGATAGAAGCCATCGGCATCACCGTCATTCTGGCACACTAAAAAAAGGACTCGCTGAAAGAGAATATCAGCGAGTCCTTTTTGAATTCATATGGATGTCATGCTATTATAAGCTTCACGCCAAGCATGTTGATCTGTTCGATGGTTTTGCGGGATATACCGCTGTCTGTCACAAGGACATCGATGTCTGCAAGCTCGCAGGTCTTCCCGAAACCGATCTTCCCGATCTTGGACGAGTCGGCCAGAAGTATTTTCTGTGATGCCGACTTCATCATGGCGATATTGAGTTGAGACTCATTGATATCTGCTGACGTTACCCCCCCCCTGAAAATCGAGCCCGTCGCAGCCGAAGAACAGTTTGTTGCAACGGATGTGACGCAGCTCTTCAATAGCCGTGTTGTCACGGACCGACATGGAATCCTTGACCACCTTCCCACCGAGGATGAATGCATTGAAACCGTTTTTCTCAGCCAGCGCCGCAGCAACCTGAATGGATGCCGTCACCACATTGTGGCTGCCAATGGCATCAAGATTCCTCACAAACGCATCTATCGTACTGCCGGACGTGATCAGGAAAGAGTCATTTTCCTCTATCAGACCTGCAGCAGCCTTGGCGATCTTTCCCTTTTCAAAAGAATGAAGACGGGATTTCTCACTCACCGGGAGGTCCATAGCCTTGCCCTTGACAGGGACGGCATGTCCGTAACCCCGCTGAAGAGCGCGTTGACTTTCCAGAATGCGAAGGTCACGCCTGATGGTGGCTCCGGTGACGCCGAACTTGTCTGCGAGCTCCTGAACGCGGATAATACCCTTATGTTCCAGCTGATCCTTGATGTACTGATGCCTGAAATTTATATCATTCATTTTCCAAATGTTTAAAACAATCGCAAAAATAGAAAAATATTTTTCATTACGAAAAAATCTCTGAATCCGAGATGGATATACAGGGGCAAAAAATATCAGCCAGAGTGAATTGTTGAAAATAATTGTTTTCATTCTTAAAAAACATGAAAACTTGTTTGTATGCTCATTCTGCATATGCCTAACTTTCGGAAACAAAACCACTAATTCACGCTATGAAACCACGAGTAATTACAAACCTGCTTGCAGTCGCACTGGTAATGTGCCTGACATCCGTCGCTGCATTCTCCCAGACAGCCAGGCAGGTGAAAGTGAACGTGTCCGATTCTGTCGGCCCGCTTGCAGGGGCCGGAGTTGTTGTCCAGGGCACCACGAAAGGCACTGTGACAGATGCGGACGGAACAGCCACTCTGAGTGTGTCACAAGGCAGTTTCCTGGAAATTTCCATGATAGGATATGCCACACAGACAGTACAGGTGGAAGGACAATCGTCAATATCGGTAGTCCTTACAGAAGATTCCGTACTACTGGATGAAGTCGTATTCATCGGATATGGAACCGCAAAGAAAAGTGACCTCACGGGTTCCGTTGTAAGTGCCGACATCGAGACTTTCAGACACGCCCCGAACACAAGCATAATGGAGTCCCTCCACGGTACAGTGCCCGGATTGAACATCGGTCAGGTGAACTCAGCCGGAGCCGAACCTTCCATAGAGGTGCGTGGCCAGGTGACGATAAACGGAAGCACCGATCCCCTGGTGATTCTGGACGGCATTATCTATTCCGGACGCATAAGCGACATCAACCCTTCGGACATAGAGTCCATAGAAGTGCTCAAGGATGCGAGCAGCAAGGCGGTTTATGGAGCACAGGCGGCCAACGGAGTAATCATGATAACATCGAAGTCAGGAAAGCGGGAAGCCCGTCCGACCATAACGTACAGCGGAAAATTCGCATTCAGTGAGCCTACAATCAAGACTCGCCTGCTGAACCGCGAGGAATGGCTCGCCCGTCTGCGCGACATAGAGTACGAAAGTGCGTACACACGTGAGTCAGGCTACACAGAAATCAATCCGGACTGGGACTTTACCAATTCCCAGCTTACTCCTAAATCCATCCAGGGAATCACCAACAACCTGGAATACGACTGGTGGGATGCCTGCACAAACCTCGGTCATAACTATACGCACAGCGTCACAGTGTCCGGCGGTTCAAAGAGAGCCGCATACTACCTTTCGGGTAGCCATTCCGATGTCAAAGGTGTGACGATGAACGACATCTACCGAAGGACCACCCTCAGGATACACATGGACGTGAACGTGACCGACTGGCTCAAGATCGGAACCAACACCTTCCTTGCCTTTCTGGATTATTCCGGCGAATCCCCCAACATCGGCAACATTCTCCTGATGAACCCGGTTGTAAGCCCGTTCGTCAGTCCCGAAGATGAGAACTGGGATCTGGAGGCGAACCCTACCGGAATCAAGACCCTGAACCCCTTCATTCAGAGCAGATCCAAGGATATGGAGAAAAAGCATCAGATCAACACCAATGTTTATGGAATAATCGACGTTCCATGGGTGTCAGGCCTGAGGTATCAGTTGAATTACAGCTATAGGCTCAGCGCAAGCAACAGCGGCAACTTTAACATCTTCAAGGATAATCTTCAGGGCCATGGAGAAAAATCATACGGTAATGACTACTACTGGCTGCTTGACAACATTCTGAGTTACAACAGGAGTTTCAACCGCCACAATCTCAGCCTTACTTTTGTCTATGGTCTGAACAAGCGCAAGCACGACACGGCCTCAGCCACAGGAACCGGATACGACACAGATGTGCTCGGTTATAACTCCTTGGAACTTGGCACATTGCAGGTCATTTCATCTTCCGGTTATGAAGAATCCAGCCTCTACCAGATGGGAAGGATAAGTTATAATTATGCAGGAAGATACCTCTTCAACGCCACACTCAGAAGGGACGGATTCAGCGGTTTTGCAGAAAACCACAAGTTCGGACTGTTCCCGTCCGTGGGTATCGGCTGGGCAGTGTCGGAAGAAGATTTCATGAAAAAGTGCGGCTGGATGGACCAGCTCAAGCTACGTGTGAGCTACGGACGCACCGGAAACCAGACAAGCAGATATTCCTCACTCGCAAAGATGAGCAATGCAAACTACATCTTCGGCGACGGAGCTTCCACCTCTGTAGGATATTCTCTTTCCACAATGGGAAATCCGAACCTGAAATGGGAGACCACTGATGAACTGAACACCGGTATTGACTTCGGTTTCCTTAATGGAAGACTCAGCGGAAGTGTTGATTACTACAACTCCATAACAAAAGACCTCCTATGGGACATGACGATTCCAAGCGTCAGCGGATTCACTGTCGTATCCACCAATATTGGAAAGATACGCAACCAGGGAGTCGAAATCACCCTGCACGGTGTCCCTGTCAGAACCCAGGATTTTGAATGGAACCTCACCACCGTCTTCTCATCCAACAAGAACAGGATTGTGTCCCTGCTGGGAGAGGACAACGACGGTGATGGAAAGGAAGATGACCTGGTGGCAAGCGGACTGTTCATCGGAGAGCCGATTGGAGCCGTCTACGGATATCAGGTGGACGGAATGTGGCAGCTCGACGACATCATTCCGGTGGGCTGGTATCCTGGAACCTACAAACTGCACGATTTCGGCAACGGAGAATTCTACGAGATCACTCCCGCCGAAGACCGTGTCATCCTGGGATACACGGAACCTGCCTGGAGAATGGGTATAACAAACAGGCTCAAATATAAGAACTTCAGCCTTTCATTCATGTTCAACATCGTGAACGGAGGCAAGAACGGCTATCTTGGAGCCAACGGAGGACGAGACTACACCACGGTAAGCAACGCTGTGGCGCAGAACGAGTTCACGTTCACGGATTTCTGGTCTCCACGCAATCCTGATGGCAAATTCGCCCGCACATGGGTGACGCCTACAGTGGCAGGAACACTCTACCAGCAGCGCAACTTCGTCCGTCTGCAGGACCTCTCCCTCAGCTACACGCTTGGAGAGAAGCTTGCAAAGAAGATCGGCGCAAAGAATCTCGCCCTGTCGATATCAGGGAAGAACCTTCTGACCTTCACAGATTGGGTCGGATGGGATCCGGAACTGGGTGTGGGAGCCGGACATTCATCAAGACCGGTCATAAGAAGCTATTCATTCGGCATAGACCTGACATTCTAAGGACACAGATATCATGAAAAAAATATTGACAATCATTGGCCATTGTGCCTTGTTTCTCTGCTGCCTGAGCTGCGAGAAGGAATTCCTGAATGAAACTCCTCTGGACTTCCTCAGCCCGGCAAACACATATAGAACATACACAGACTTCCAGGCCGCTCTGGCAGGCATGTACAGCCAGGTCAGAGGCTATGAAATGAGCTCTAAAGGAGGAATAAGGACTTTTCTGGCAACCGACATTGCCTACAACGCACGTCAGGACGGTGACCGCTGGGGAAACCTTGCCACCGTTTACATTTCTTCAAGCGAGCAGGTGCAGGATTTCTGGGAGAATCCCTACAAGACGATCAAGAATGCCAACGCTGTTCTTGCGCGTCTCGAGCAGTCGGAGCTGACATCAGAGCAGAAGGCTGTCGTGGAAGCTGAAGCACGTTTCTTCCGTGCTTACTGCTACCGCAATCTCGTGTATTATTTCGGAGGTGTGCCTCTGGTAAAAGAGGAAATAACCTCTCCGAAGAGGGATTTCACCCGTGCGACGCGCGAAGAGGTGCTTGCATTCATGCGGGAGGATCTTGCATTCGCTGCTGAAAATCTGCCTGGCATAGCCGAGGTGGAGGACGGCAAGGTGTCCGACCTTGTCGCCAAGCACTACCTTGCCGAGACATGCATCTCCCTCGGCGATTACAAGTCCGCCATTCAGTATGCAGGGGATGTGATCAACGACAATAACACGGCACTGATGACCAAACGCTTCGGCAGCCGCGTATCGGCAGTGCCGGACGGAGACGTATTCTTCGATCTTTTCCAGCGTGGCAACCAGAACCGAAGCAGCGCAAAGAACAAGGAAGCACTCTGGGTGATTCAGATGGAGGAGGACATAAGGGGCGGATACACGGTCACCACGGACTACAGCTACCCTCTGGAGCGTTTCCACGTACCTACGGTACACACTCTTACCGACCCGGACGGCAAGCCTGGCATGTTGGGGCCAAGGTCAGACTTCAATGTTGGAGGACGAGGCGTATCATATATGCGTGCCACCGAATGGATGATCAATCAGAGCTGGGGCAGCGACTTTGACAAGGATATCCGCAACTCCGCGGTGAATATAATCCGTGAGGTCATTTACGACAATCCGGCTTCCGCCTGGTACGGGCAATCCGCCATAGCTCCTGAGTCCATGAGCAAGAACTACAAGGCCCAGAACTACAGATGGTATCCGTGGCTCAGCAAGGTAACCTGCCCTGGAGACCACCCGGAAGGACTGTACACCGACATGGAAAAAGGTCTTCTCACCAATGCTGCAGGAGGCACCTACGCAGATCAGTATCTGCTGCGCCTTGCGGAAACCTATCTTCTGAGGGCAGAAGCCTTCCTGCTTGACAACCAGCCGGACAAAGCCGCAGAAGACATAAATGTGGTGAGACGTCGTGCAAAAGCCAGCGATGTGGCCCCTGCAGATGTAACTCTGGACTATATTCTGGACGAGCGTGCCCGCGAACTATGTTTCGAAGAGCGAAGAAGAATAACGCTGAACCGCACAGGAACCTTTGTGGAACGCACACGCAGACTCAACGAGTGGCAGGGCTGGCAGGTGGAAGACCACATGAGCCTCTTCCCTATCCCATACTCATTCATCGAGGCCAATACAGGAGCGGTCATCGAGCAGAATCCCGGTTATTCGAACTAAAATTTTCTTGATATGAAAAAGTTCCCGTTTATCATACTTTTTTCTCTCTGCACCCTTGCGTGCAACTATGACACACTGCCAGAGATTCCGAAACCGATACACTATGAAAAGAACCCGGAAGCCGAGCCGGAACCTGAAGCAGGAGGCAATATACCGATCGTATTTTCAGGCTCATTCGGTGACGCCATCACCACGAGAGCAGGCATATCCGACGGTAAAATCACGTGGAATGCCGGTGACCGTATCCAGGTCCTCTGGAATGATGGTTTCAACTATGCCACAGCATCCACAGAAGGAACAAGCGCGGAATTCTCCACTGAAGTTAACGAATCCGACACCTACTGGGCTGTCTATCCTTCATCTTTAGAAGCATCTGTGGGATCGGAAGGGCTCTCCATAATCGTTCCTGATCAGCAGCAGGGCGAATTCGACAAGGTGAACATCGCAGTAGCGACAACTCCATCCGGAAACAATTCTCTTGTATTTCACAATCTCTGCGGCCTCGGTTCTTTCACTTTAGACCGAAACGACATAGCCAGGATTGTATTCAAGGGACTTTCAGGTGAGAGTCTTGCCGGCAATGCAGTGCTTGCCATCAGCGACACAGGCATTCCGAGTGTGGCTTCGCTCTCATCCGCAGTGGACTCAATCACGGTTGTTCCCGCCACTGAGAGCAGTTTTGCTGCAGGAACATACTATTTCGCTGCTGTTCCGGGTGCACTGGAAGCCGGCGTACGTTTCACACTCACGACAAGCAGCGGCAACACCATAATAGGCAAAGCCTTTCCTGCTCCCGACCAGCTGAACCGTTCGGAGATACGTTCTTTCGGCACCTTGGGCAACATATCCGCTGCGGATGTCCTGCAGCTGCGTTTCATTTTCGGACCGGATGCGGGCGCGAAAGCGATCTATGATCCTGAAAACAAATGGCCGGATGTCTCAGTGGGCGCAGACCTTGCTGATGGAGTGAATTATACATACACCATCGATGGGGTGGACTACAGCTTCTATGTGAAGGATATTGCAGAAACCGGTAGTTTCTCATGGAACACAAACAATAAAGACGGATATGCAGACCGTATCTGCATTCCATCTGCCACAGTTTACTTCGGCCTCCCTGCAATCGAAGGTCTCAAACTGACCGGAGTCGTGGTGGGACAGTCCAGAAGAGGTTCAAAGGACAATGCAGAAGACAAGATCACAACTGTGGGCATCACTGACTGTATTCCGGAAGGGGCAAAAGCGGAGAAGAGCTATGTATCCGGAGGAGAACTTCAGGAGTGGCCTGGCTGGGCAGGAAAGAAAGACAAGAAAGTGGTTGACCATGAATTCCATCTCTCCGGCACACAAGCCAACACCACTTATTATCTCAACAGCGACAACTCGGCCATAGGACTATACTTTTCACGTCTGGTCCTCACATACGAAAAATAATATTGACAAATAATCATTCACACATCAACACTTGTATGAAAAAACACCGATTAAACAAACTGATTCCAGCAGGAATTCTCGCTCTCTCAATCTTTGCAGCGTCTGGGTGTACACAAAAGTCTTACTTTGACTCGCTGCCACAGGGGTGCGACCCAATTGAGGTCGGCCGAGGCATAACTCAACTCTTCATAGACAAGGATAAGCCTGAAAGAACAACCAAAAAAGGCATGACCTATGTAAAATATACCGTCACGAGCGAATGGGCAAACTGCCTTGAATTTGCACGTGGCATTGGCGACAAAAAGATGGAAGATGCTCTGATTGCAATGTGGGAGCCTTTCAATGACGGTGGTGAGAAAGAGACCTTTCGCTCACACAAGTGGCATGTAGATTATTCTGTCTTTGGAGCAGTTCCATTGCAGGTTTACTGCCTCAACTCGGATCCACGCGCCTATAAGATAGGTATGGACTATGCTGACAATCAGTGGAGTATGCCATCTGAGAATCCAGCAGAGCACTCCCTCACCAAGGTTCCATATGAAAAGCAGCTTGAATGGTTCTCACAAGGTTATTCTCCACAGACCCGTCTCTGGATTGACGATATGTACATGATCACATTCCTGCAGTTGCAGGCATATAAAGCAACTGGCGACCTCAAATATGTAGAACGTACTGCCAAGGAACTTGCTCTCTACCTTACTAACCTTCAGCAAGAGAATGGACTGTTCCTCCATACACAGGACGCCCCTTACTACTGGGGACGCGGAAACGGATGGATGGCCGCAGGAATGCCAATGCTGCTCAAAGTTCTTCCAAAAGACAACGAGCACTATGCAATTATCGAAAGTTCATACCTGAAGATGATGTCTACCCTATTGAACCTTCAAAGAGAAGACGGTCTCTGGGGACAGTTGCTCGACGAGCCAGAGTCTTATGGAGAGACATCATGCACCGCCATGTTTACCTATGCATTCATTGAAGGATATGCTGCCGGGGTTCTCAATGAGAAATACGCAAAGGCTGCCAGAAAAGCATGGATTGCCCTCTGTGGAAAACTGGAAAATTTTGAACTCACAGATGTCTGCATCGGCACCAACGGTAATCCCGACAAGGAGTTCTATATGAACAGGGCTCGCAAGACCGGTAACGAACATGGACAGTGCGCTATGATGTGGGTGGCAAATGCACTCGTGAATAATCCAAACCTTTAAAAATGAACCTGATGAAAAGAATATACTTAATATCAGCACTTATTGCACTGCTCTCTTGCAATATCTATGCAGATGCCCAGGTCCGCCGTCTGCCGACTGTCAAGGAAGTCGACTGCAACTATTTCCGCGAAGTGGCCAGCGTGGATGATATGGCCTGGACATGGTGGTTCGGCCCGCAGGTGTGGTCGTGCGACGATTATAAGTCTAAACTCTGGTGGGGCTATACATCGGCAAGAGGCTACACCGGCATTGCAGAGTATGATGCAACTGACGGAAACTTCCGCAAGGTCCATCTTAAGAAGTGTACATGGAATGACGACCACAACAACAGCGTGGTGGTCATGCTTCCAGACCGCAGGGTCGCTTGCATATACACATATGGCCATGACAAGAGCAATGAGGTCTATGTAAGAATTTCCACCGGATATGAGTCCATCGATGAATTCGGTGATGCCATTCCTATCGAGTTCGCCGGAACAACCACTTACATCCAGTACTTCTTCATGAACGGGAAGCACTACATCTTCACAAGAACCAAGCAGGACACCTACAAATGGGCCTGGACAAGTTCTGAGGACATGGTGAACTGGACAGAGCCTGTAGAATTCATCACGGCAACCAACAAAAGATATTACATCAAGCTTCAGAGAGTTACGGATGTGGACGGAGTCATCCGTATAGTTGCCTATGGCCACCCTACCCAAAGCAAGGACTGTAGGGTCAGGATGGGCTTCATAGACTTCAACGACGGCAACGTCTATAACAAGGACGGCAAGACTGTGGTCACACGCCTGGGGGACTGCTTCGACTACACGGAGCTCGATGTGCTGATTCCAAATGAAGAAGGAAAAGTCCTGCGCCTGTTCGACGTGGCAGCCTGTCCGAAAGACGAGTGTGCCGTTGCTGTGGCGTCATTCACAAAGGATATAAAGACTGACTCCCGTTACCTGATCTACAAGAACGGAGAGATCCAGGACATCACGGCAGGAGGACTGCCTTTCTGGAACTACTCGGTCTATCTGGGAGGCGTCAGCTTCATAGACAAGGACAGAGTGGCACTGTGCAGGAACGACGGACTTGAAGACTACGGAACTGACTATGTGGAGCTCTGGAAATTCAAGGGAGGAAAATGGAAAAAGGAGAAGTGTCTCCACAAGGAAAAGGTCGGAGAGGACATCATCAGAAACCTTCGTCCTATCGTGGACTATAAAGGACGCTATCTGCTGTGGCAGCGCGGCTGCTATGACCATAGAAAGAAAGGACATACTTTCACACTTGAAGCCAAGATCTACGATCTGGAGAAAGAGAAACTTATAAGGTAAACAATAATTGCTATGAAAAAACACTTGAAACTGCTTGCTGCGATCATGATCGCGGCAGCTTGTGCAGAAGTAGAGCCTGTTCCGGAGCCGGAACCTGAACAGAATCAGGAACAGAATCAGGAACAGGTGACGCCACCCGAAGAAGATGATGAGGATGCGACTCCGGTGGAGCCGTCTGATTTCAGGGCTGTCCTGGCAGAGCAGGCAACAGGTATCGAGACCACACTTTCCTGGAAAGCGGGAGATGCCATCACATTTTTCTGGAACGGCGAGTCTTCTACCGTATCCATTGATGAAGCGACAGATACGGTTAGGTTTGAGCAGAAGGTGACTGCCGGAACTTACTATGCCGTATATCCTGCTTCAGCAGCAAAGGAACAGTATGGGGATGCCGTGATGGTGGACATTCCTACGGTTCAGAGCGGAACGTTGGAAAATGCCTTTATCTGGTTTGCTGAAACTGATTCCTTGAACAGGGTGTTCGAACTGCGGCACCTGGGCTCACTGGGAAGCATAACCTTGGGAAGGAGCGACATCCGTAAGATCACGATTTCCGGCAACAAGGATGAAGGAATTGCAGGAACAGTATATGCTTCGATCGGTGAGGACGGCAAGCCATCCTGCGCAGAGGCAGATGCCACTGAGATCATCCTTGAACCTGCAGGCGGAGAGACTTTCAGCCCTGGCACTTATTACTTCATAGCCACACCGGGCTCCCTTTCCGACGGTCTGTCCTTTACCTTGGAGACCAGCGGAGGCAACATGATGTTCGGCAGCGCGTATCCTGACGAAGCCAAGCTGGAGCGAGGTACCCTCATGTCCTTCGGAACCATTGATGACATCTCATCAGCAGACGCACTGAGGCTTCGTTTCATTTTCGGACCGGAAGCTGGTGCGAAGGCTAAGTATGACAAGCACGATTGGCCTGATACAGACTGGCCAACAGACCTGCATGAAGGCAAATATTACGATTACACTATAGATGAGCAGGTCTATAGCTTTTATGTCAAAGATCTTGTCCAATCGACATCCAAGAATTTTAAATGGAACACTAATGATGATGCCGGTTATGCTGACCGTATCGCTATTCCATCTGCAACTGTTTACTTCGGTCTTCCGGCCATTGACGGTCTTCGACTGAGCAATGTCGTGGTCGGTCAGTCCAGAAGAGGTGCAACAGACAATGCTGAAAACAAGATCACCAAAGTAGGTATCACAGACTGTATCCCAGCTGAGGCCGGAGCGACAAAGAGCTATGTATCAGGCGGTGAACTTCAGGACTGGCCCGGATGGTCCGGATCGAAAGACAAGAAAGTGGTTGACCACGAATTCAAACTCTCCGGGACGCAGGCGAATACCGTATATTATCTCAACAGCGACAATGCTTCGATCGGTCTTTACTTCTCCCGCCTCGTCCTTACATACGAGAAGCCGGAGTGCTCCTACAAGGGATTTCCCGAGAACTGGCCGCTGGAAAGTGAAATAACAGGTGGAGAAACAGGGGGAGAAGCAGGGGGAGGTTCAACCACCAATGTCGACGCCAATGCAGACATCCGCATACTTTTCATCGGCAACAGTTTCACCCGCGATGCTGTATTCCATCTTCCGGGAATGATCAAGGCAGCAGGTACAGACAAGAAGATACTGCTTGTCCACATGTATTACGGAGGCCGCACTGCACAGAATTATTTCAAGAACTGGAACAAAAACCGCGACTTCACCTGCTATGTGACGCTTCCTGGTGCGGACAGCTGGATTACCGACAAGACTGCCGGCACATTCACCCTCGCAGAGATGGCCGCACGTGCCGACTGGGATTTGGTTGTGGTGCAGGAGCACACCGGAAACCAGTACTCCTGGTATTGGACGGAAGATGAGAAGACCGCTCTCCAGGGGATAATCGACTATGTCAAGACTGCGAAGTCAGGCAATACACCAAAGGTGCACTACGTGATGTCTCAGGCTTATCAGAATCTTGAAAAGGCAGGTAGTAACCAGAACTTCAGCAACGAGGCAGAAATGTACACGGTGATTACGACCCAGGCCCGCAAGGTTATGGAAGAGACAAGTTTCGACGGAATCATCTCCACCGGCACAATGCTCCAGAACCTGCGTACATCCTCGCTCAACGACGACCTGCACCTGACACGTGACGGATTCCACATGAATCTCGGAATTTCACGCTATGGAGCAGCCTGCACTGTGTTTGAATCCATAATCAGTCCGCTGACAGGCAAGAACCTGGACGGGAATACCTACCGCTACGCAGCAGAGGACGACATTACCATTCCGGTGACTGATGAAAACGCCCCGATCGCACTGGAGGCTGCTCGTGCAGCAATAGAAAAACCATACGAAATCACAACTCTTAATTAATAACAATATGAAAAAAACAACCAACTATGTCAGTCCGGAAGTGCAACTTCTGCAGATGACGGGAATGGGCATTTTGTGTGCCTCCCAACTGTTCGACTCCGAGCAGAATGAATCAATAATTGAAAACACTTTTAACTGGTAGCCATGAAAAAGATAGTCTATATTTTATCAGTGGCTCTTGCAGCCGCTGCCTGCTCAAAGCCTGAAAGCCCGGTAACCAATCCTGAACCTCAGGAGCCAGTTACAGGCAAAGTTGAATTCACCGCTGTTTTCGGCGAAGCTCCTGTAGTGAAGTCGGAACTCTCCGGTGAAAGTGTGCTCTGGAAAGCCGGAGACGAAATTTCTATTCTCTGGGACGGTGGAAATACGACCGCACAGGCAGATGCAGCCGGAGCACAGGCAAACTTCTCTGCAAGTGTCGATGATGCTTCAGAGTATTTTGCAGTCTATCCTTCAAAGGCAAGCGTTTCACTGAGCAAAGGTGCGCTTACAGTGGGAATTCCTGCAGAACAGAACGGTGCGTTTGAAGACGTGAACATTGCGATTGCAAAGACCACAGAACGATCTCTGGTCTTCAAGAACCTCTGTGCTCTGGGTAAGATCACCCTCAGCAGAAACGATATCGCAAAGATTGAGTTCAAGGGTGGCGAGGGTCAGAGCCTTGCAGGCGATGTCACTTTGAGCATTAACGGCGAGGGCGTACCTTCTGTCATATCCACAGCTTCTGCTGCCGAGTCAATCGTGCTGACCCCTGCCTCTGGAGATGCCTTTGCAGCCGGCAGCTACTATTTCGCAGCAATCCCAGGCACGCTTAATAAGGTGGAATTCACGCTCACAACTGTCAGTGGCAATACCATTCTTGGTAAGGCTTCAGCTAACCCGGCTGAGCTTCTCCGCTCAAAAGCTCTTAATTTCGGGACTTTGGATGCTGAGGGTGCTGCTACCACTATGACTTTGACTTTTGATTTTCAGGGGGATGCTCTTGAGGGATGGCCTACGGCAGCCCAAGCAGCCAATACACTTGAAAGTAAGACTGTAACGTATCCTCTTGATGGAACTGACTACGAATTCAAATTGCATTTTCCACAGACCAGCGATACTAAACCACGCGGTGTCTATTGGGGTTACAGTGATAGCTATGGTAACCGATTGCTACTCAACGGAAAATTTAAATATGCTGGAATTCCTGCAATTTCAGGATACAAACTCGTAAAAGTTATTCTTTGGCAGAAACGCCAGGGTAATGATGATAAGGAGGACGTCCCTGCCGTAGCTATCTCTGCGGAAGCTCCGGCTACAAACCCTTCATCAACCGCATCCATGAATCTTGTAAGTGGTGGCGACCGACTAACCTGGAAGGCTGGCCTGGGGAAAAATGAGATTGGTGGTCCATATACATATAACTTGAGTGGTACTGAGGAGGGAACGAATTACTATATTGTCATTTACAATGTAAGTAAGACACCGAGCTATGTTGCCGGAATAGCAAAAATGGAAGTAACTTACGAAAAGGTCTCTGAATAATGAAGGGGATGCTCAAATCAATATTACCTGCTGCCGGCTGCCTGCTGGCGGCAGGTATAGTTTCTGTTGCGATTCTTTCCGCATGCAGCAAAGACGGCGGAGCTGACACGCAAAGCATAACGATAACGGAAGGAGGACAAAGTTCATGGGCCATTGCCTATGACAAGCTGGAAGGCAATGCGGGTGAGTTTCTGGAGGCATTTGCCTCATATACCGGCTGCACTCCCCTGAGCTATCTTGAAGGTTCACAGCAGAACGCCAAGGAAATCCTCGTGGGAAAGACTTCAAGACAGGAGACGAAGGAGGTGCTCAACGGCATAGCACATGGCTTCAAGATTGCCTTTCATGGGGACAAGCTTGTGATAGCCGGCACTGACGACACCTGGACTGCAATCGCGCTTTACGAGTTCGAAAGGAAGGTTCTAAAATCAGCTGAATATCTGGACGGAGGAAACTTGAAAATACCTGCTGATTACTCTCTGAGTGAAAGCCATGATGATCCTCAGACCATAGCACGACTGTTGAACCATGGCCATACGGAATTCGCTTTTACCACTGAGAAAGTGATGACCTGCGCTGGTGAAGGAGCTGTCAAAGTGGCTCAGGGAGCTGCAAGTGACGGCACCCACGTGTACTTCGTGCTTCGTAACTCAGGCGACACCGAGGCGATGGTCTTCAAATATGACATGGACGGACAGCAGGTTGCAAAGTCAGAGGTGTTCAACGGAGGACACTGCAATGACATGACCTTGAATACCAAAACTTCCACTTTGTACGTAGCACACGGCTCTGCTGCCCCTAAGGTGCTGACTCCTCTTGCTGCGGACAACCTCTCAATCGGCACTGACGTGAGCATATCTGTGGGTACTGGTGCAATCAGCTACAATGCCTCACGCAACTGCTACGCCATAAGCCAGGGAGGAAACAACCTGGTTCTCTGCGATGCTGATTTCAAGAAAGTTCAGAGTTACAGCCGCACTGACGACACCGGATACACAGCTCAGGGCATGGGCACTGACGACTATTTCGTCTATTTCCCGATGAGTTCGAAATCCAACACGGACAATATACTTGTGGTCTATGACTGGTACGGGACATATGTCGCAACCCTCAAGGTGGATCTTCCCCTTGAATCTGAAAGCATGTTCTATGCAGGAGGAAACTACTACGTGAACTTCCACTCCGGTGGAGCGAACCTGTACAGGATCACACCAGTCCTTGCCTACACTTATGATTCATAATCCGCGGAATGCATATCGATCGAAGTAACCGGTTGGCGACATCAAACTCTATCTCCTCGGGTGCTACATGAATCCCGCTGTTTCATGTAGCACCCGTCTTCCCAATGGTGCTCAAACCCCGAAAATTCATGCGGGTGCTACACGAACTCTGCATTCTCATGTAGCACCCGCAATCCATATGGCAGCCAAACAAAAAGCGGAAAACAGCCATTGACATGAACCCCGAAAGTTAGACAAAAAACTTTCGGGGTTCATGTCAAAGTCCGCGATAATCGTCGCAGAAAAACTGTCTGTCGGTCCCATCAACAGGACTCCACGAACTGATTTCCGGCAACTGACCATATAAAAAAAGAGGTCCGGAAATTCCGGACCTCAGATTATTTATGTGAAAACAATTACTTGTTCTCGAGCTGGCTCTTAAGTGCTGCGAGTGCGTCGAGGTCACCAAGAGTGGTCTTCTCTACGCTTGAGTTGATCTTCTTCACAGCCTTCTTGGTGCTTTCAACCTCAGCTGCTGCCTTCTGAGCTCTTTCCTCAACTGCTGCTGCGTAAGTCTTAGCATGTGAAAGGGTCACCTTCTTAGCGTTTCTCTTGAGCTCAGTCACCTTGAATGCGAGAGTCTCACCTGAAACCGGCATTGTGCCGTCTTCCTTAGCAAGCTCACGGTTGAAGCAGAATGCGTCAACGTCGCCCTCAAGTTCTACAACTGCGCCCTTCTCGTTTACAGAAGCAATCTTAGCCTCAACTACAGTACCTACTGCATACTTAGCCTCGATCTCATCCCATGGGTTAGGGAGGAGCTGCTTGTGTCCGAGTGACAGCTTGTGGTTCTCCTCGTCGAAGTCAAGGATTACAACCTCGATAGCATCACCTGCTGCAACGAGCTCTGACGGATGCTTGATCTTGTTCCAAGAGAGGTCGCTGATGTGAACGAGTCCCTCGATTCCTTCCTCAAGCTCAGCGAATACGCCGAAGTTTGTGATATTGCGTACAGTTGCTGTGTGCTTTGAACCTACTGCATACTTCTCGCGGATGTTCTCCCAAGGGTTTGCAACGAGCTGCTTCAGACCAAGTGACATCTTCTTCTCCTCGCGGTCGAGAGTGAGGATCTGTGCCTCAACCTCGTCACCTGCCTTAAGGAAGTCAGATGCGATGCGGAGTCTTGGAGACCATGACATCTCTGAAACGTGGATAAGACCCTCTACACCTGGCTCAACCTCTACGAATGCACCGTAGTCAGCGATGAGGACAACCTTACCCTTAACCTTGTCACCAACCTTGAGGTTTGCATCGAGTGCATCCCAAGGATGAACTGTGAGCTGCTTGAGACCGAGAGCGATTCTCTTCTTAGACTCATCGAAGTCGAGGATAACGACGTTGATCTTCTGGTCAAGAGCAACGACTTCCTCCGGATGGTTGATACGTCCCCATGAGAGGTCAGTGATGTGGATGAGACCGTCAACACCGCCGAGGTCAACGAATACACCGTAACCTGTGATGTTCTTGACAGTACCCTCGAGCACCTGACCCTTCTCGAGCTTGCCGATGATCTCGCTCTTCTGCTGCTCGAGCTCTGCCTCGATGAGAGCCTTGTGGGACACTACTACGTTGCGGAACTCCTGGTTGATCTTCACGATCTTGAAGTCCATAGTTGTGTCAACATACTGATCGTAGTCGCGGATAGGCTTGATGTCGATCTGTGAACCTGGGAGGAATGCCTCGATTCCGAATACGTCCACGATCATACCGCCCTTTGTGCGAGTCTTCACGTAACCCTTTACGATCTCGTTTGCATTGAATGCAGCATTTACCATATCCCAAGAACGGAGCTGGCGTGCCTTCTTGTGTGAAAGGATAAGCTGTCCTTTCCTGTCCTCTGTGTTCTCAACGAACACCTCAACCTTGTCACCTACTGCGAGGTCCTGGTTGTAACGGAACTCAGGAGCCATGATGACACCTTCGCTCTTGTAGCCGATGTTCACGATAACCTCTCTCTTGCTGATGGCTGTAACAACGCCCTCAACAACTTCACCCTCAACTACCTTAGAGAGTGTCTGGTTGTACTGCTCAGCGATTTCCTCTACTGATGCACCGTAAACGTCGTCGTTCTCAAACGCATCCCAGTCGAAGTTCTCTGGAGCGACTGAAGCGTTAAGAACGCTCTTCTTGGTTTCTTCTACTGCTGGAGCTACCTCTGGAGTAACCTCAGCAACTGTCTTGTTTTCTTCCATGATTAAATTTTGAAAAAACAAACTAGTGGGTTAAACATTATTTATTGTGCTTTGCCTGAGCCGCTTACATATAAAGAAAGCGCGCCTTCGGTCTAAAAGCGCGCAAAAATATGGATAATTTTCGGAATCTCAAAGAGTTTCGTCAGAAATTCCTTCCTTTTTGAAAGCCTCTGTCATTCAGATGCCGCAGTGACGGTCCATCTGCCGTCCGTTCCCTGCGAAGCCAAATATCCTTCTGCAAGATAGTCTGTCGGATCTTCCAGGTAGACTCCTCCGCTGACCTTGATCGTCGCGAGGGACTTTTCATAGTCTCCATAACTGTAAAATCCCCATGCTCCGTTGAAGGTTCCTCCGCTGATGTTCAGGGCCTCGATGTTCGTCTTGTTCGATCCTCCGGTCAGGGCTATGTCGCCGTTGAAGGTGCCGCCGCTTACATCTATAAGGACGTTCTTCATGTCGTTGCCGTAGCTGTACGAATAGACTGCCTGATTATATGTCTGGTCGTTGCTGGTCAGGGTGCCGCCGGTGACCGTGAGTTTCATGATCGGAGCCACTGCCGCATTGTTGGAAGCCAGCTGTATCCAGACTGCACGATAGCCGGTTATGGTACCTCCGTTGACTGTCACGTCGATCTCCCCTGCACCACCGTTGAACATCCGGACCGCGATGTCTCCTCCTGACTGGGTCAGCACGCTTCCTTCGTTCACAATCAGTTTCGCACCGGCATAATTATCAATTACATACGATGCTCCTCCCTTCTTGGTCTTATTTTCGAGAACAGCGTTTTCCACTGTCAGCGTGCCCTCGTTCCTGATGGTGTTGTTCGCATAGCCAGGATAGTCAGGCAGGCCGTCCTCTCCCCACTGGGTGTCAGGGGTGGTCGCGGCAAAGGAAAGGGTGCCGTTCCTGATGGTCAGATCCGCTCCGGCCTTCACTGAAAGGAGGTAGGATGCAGCCGCCGAGGTGGCGACGTCGGATATTGTCTTTCCATTCAGATCGAGGACGGCTGTCTTGCCAGCCGCAAGTACGAGAGGTGCGTCCAGATCAACATCTTCTACAATTGTAATAATCTGATTGTCAGCTGCATCAAGCGCTGCCTGAAGAGTCTTGTAGGTGGTTCCTCCTATCACCGCCACATATTCCACTCCCATGCTTCCTCTTTTCGGAGTCGCACGGCTTACCGTCTGATTCGTCCAGGTCTTTGTCACGAGAGACTCGTCTCCATCCCTGACTTCCGCGGTTATCGAGCCATAGGTTCCCAACGGAGCCGGCACATAGAACGCACCGCTGGCCGCAGGCTCGGTGTTGGTGAAATTGATCGTTACCGTATTGCCCGGCCGGTCATCAGTGACAATTACGGGAGTGTCCGCCGACATGTCGGCCACGAATTCGCCGGTAATCCTTCTGTCAGCGGTGAAGATGAACTTCATGTCGTCTCCTCCCGCCGGGATGTTGTCCACGCTGATCTTGAAGAAGCTTGCAAGGTGGCTGAGCGTGGCCTTCTCCCCAGCCACCGTTCCTGCCATAGGAGGGTTGAAGCTGTTCGCTTCAGCCTCTATGGAGTCATATGTATATGATGACGGCAGAACATAGGTCAGCTGACCGTCTGTCATCGAATGAGCTCCATGCGGATATACGACATAATCCCCCGGTTCTTCCTCGAACTGACCGGTAAACACTCCCGTAGCCTGGCCGTGGTACCCGTCATTCAGCGTCATCTCCTTGAAACCGTTCACGGTAATGACACCTATCCTGTCTCCACTATGCCAATAGAACGAGTTATCTTCGCCAAATCCCACACGGGTCTGCTGTCCATCCGCCACCCCGACCGTAAGGACCCTGAGGGTCTCCACTGCCTGAGCAGGCTCGCGTTCCTGTATTTCGTTTTTCTGGCATGCTGACGCCAGTAGTATGGCAAGCGCCATCATATATGCTGTATTTTTCATATTGCTGCTGTTTGATTTACATATCCTCCCATCCTTCGATGGACTCTCCTGTGATGCTTGTGACCAGCACCACCTGTTCTGTTTCCATTTTCACGATCTCCGATCTTGGAGATTCATACACTTTTTTTGTTTCCATTTTCATCTCGATTAAATGCGTGTTCGACAGACATATTCAAACGGGATACCATTATTGCCTATTCACCACAAATATTCTAGAAAGAGGATTATATAGACTGATATGGACCTATATTCGACGGAGACCGAAACGCACCCCAGACACTCCTGCGACGGGTTTTAAGGCTTTTGGGAATCTATATTAGACGCAAGGCCGCAAGCAACCTGCATCCGGATTAGTTAACTTTGTGTGAAACAACGCTATAACCACAGCATGAAAAAGACAATTCTAACTGCCATCCTCATCGGGCTCACAGCCGTGATTGCCTCTGCCCAGATCAGAGTCACAGGTGTGGTCCTCGATGAGAACAATCAGCCGATGCCGGGAGCTGCCGTCCTGTTGGACGGAGACACCAGCCATGGCGTCATCACTGATGAAAACGGACGGTACAACATCACCGTTCCATCCACTGAGTCGGTGCTCAGATATGAGTTCCTGGGCTACTCGCCTGTCAAGATGATGGTCGGCAAGAAGACGACTCTCAACGTGAACCTCTCGCCGGACACAAGCTTCCTTGAGGAGGTCGTCGTGATCGGATTCGGAGAGACAAAGAAATCAGACCTCACCGGTTCGGTTTCCAGCGTACACATGAACAATATCCTCCAGTCCCCTACACTATCGGCCGACCAGGCCCTCCAGGGACGTATCGCCGGAGCGGACATCATGAGCGTATCAGGAGACCCTACTGAAGGAACATCCATCCGTATCCGCGGTTCCCGTTCCATCGAAGCCTCCAACGAGCCTCTGATCATCGTGGACGGAGTCATGAATGCCGTGACATCGCTCGCCGATATCAACTCATCGGACATCGAGAGCATCTCCGTGCTCAAGGATGCGTCTTCAACCGCAATCTACGGTGCCCAGGGCGCCAACGGTGTCATCATTGTCACCACAAAGACCGGAGAGAACTCGACCACCCGCATCAACGTCAACCTCAGCGTCAAGGCCGGATTCTCCCAGATCCTGCGCACTCTGGACGTGATGAATGCAGAGGAGTTCGCCCATTACAACAACGAGCGTCAGCTCTATGCCAAGACTTCCCATCCGGAACCGGGAACAGGATACTATCCCGACTACACCAATTTCAACCACAAGTATGCGGATCCGGCGGCCCTCGGGGAAGGAACCGACTGGATCAAGGCCATGACATACCTCGCGCCTTATCAGCAGTATGATTTCTCCCTGAACGGAGGTACCAAGAAGACCAACTACTACGGCTCCCTCAGTTATTCCGACAACCAGGGTATCATCCTCGACACCGGCAACAAGCGCGTGGCCGGAAAGATCACCCTCGGCCACCAGTTCAACAAATGGCTGAAGCTCACCTATGTGAATTCAACCATATATAGAAAGGGACTTCAGAACAAGGCCAACATCGGAGGAACGAACGTCTGGAACGGAGTGGTATATCTTTCCCCTGTGCTGACCATCGAGGACACTGTGAACGACCTCTACAACTACGGCCAGGGTTCTCCGTTCAACAACCCTTACATTTCTGTGAAGCAGAGTCAGAAGATCACCGAAACATTCTCAAGTTTCAACATGGTCATGGCACGCATCACCCCGATCAAGGAAATGACCATCGAGAGCAAGAACTCATATTATCTCGTGCAGAACCATCAGTACAGATACTATCCGGGATCTCTCCCGGCAAAGGCGGCGGCGAATGCCGGAGGTGAAGCTCAGAGAGTGGAGCAGGACACACGACAGCTCAGTTCCGACAACACCATCACCTACAAGAACCAGTTCGACAAGAAGCACAACCTCGATGTGATGGGAGGCTTCTCGATCTACTACAACAACAAGAACTATGAGGGAGTCACGGCAAAGGGTCTCCTCGTGGATGCCCTCACATGGAACGACCTCAGCGGACTCACCGACAAGAACAACTATTCGGTGAGTTCATACAACACTCTGGTGAAGAGGATGTCGTTCCTCGCACGCGCGAACTATAATTTCAAGAACAGATACTACTTCACCGTGACCGGCCGCGCCGACGGTTCATCCAACTTCGCCGCGAACAGGAAATGGGGATTCTTCCCTTCAGGAGCGTTCAAGTGGAACCTCTCGAAGGAGCAGTGGGTCAGAAGACTCAACTTCTTCCAGGACCTTTCGCTCAGGCTCAGCGCCGGCCGCACCGGTAACGACGCCATCGCAGCCTACACCTCGCTCTATTCGATTGACTCGTCATCGGCAGGCTACCTGATTGGAGGCGTCCAGAGCACATATCACTTCCCTAACAGGCTCGCCAGCCCGGATCTGACATGGGAAACCACGGACATGTACAATGCCGCAATCGACATCGCCATGTTCAAGGGACGACTCAAGATAACAGCCGAGGCATATTATGCCATGACCAAGGACCTGCTTCTCAATGTGCAGAAGGCACAGCAGACAGGATTCAGCTCATATCGGGAAAACCTCGGAAAGACATCCAACAAGGGTCTGGAACTCTCCATCGAGACCAAGAACATCCTCAAGAGGAAGTTCTCTTGGACATCAGAGTTTACGCTCGCCCATAACAACCAGATGGTCGAGGACATCGGGACAGAGGATTTCGTCTCCACATACAACGATCCTAAGGGATACATGATGTACGGATATGTGGAAGGATACCCTCTCAACTCCCTCTGGGGCTTCCAGTACGGAGGAGTATGGCACAACTACCAGGAAATCGAGGACAACCAGGTTTCGCGCCAGTTCGTGGACTACTATTCCGAGAACAAGCCTGGAAGGCCTAGATATGTGGACCAGAACCACGACGGAGTCCTCAACACCGAAGACCTCGTATATCTCGGGAATGCTGACCCTATATTATATGGAGGTTTCCAGAACAACTTCAACATCTTCGGCGTGAACCTCAGCCTCTACCTGACATACTCGCTCGGAGGAAAGATCTACAACTACTCTGAGTTCTATATGGCCGGAACCTACTGTACCAACCAGTACAGCTACATGAAGGACGGCTGGCATCCTCTGCGTAACCCTGAATCAGACATTCCGGCTCCTGGCTGCAGCGGTTCGAGCATGCTCCCGAGCAACTTCATGGTTCACGATGCCTCGTATATCAGGCTCAAGAACATCAGCGTCTCATACCCTATCGACCTGAGAAGAATCAGCAAGAAACGCCTGAAGACACTCACAGTGGGATTCAACGTCGATAACGTCTATCTCTGGACACCATACAACGGATTTGACCCTGACGTTTCCACAAGCAGCGACACATCAACCATCAGACGCGCCGACGTGGGAGCATATCCACAGTCAAGAAAATACATATTCTCAGCAACCCTCAACTTCTAATACACTCAGACCATGAAAAAGATTTTCACATATATGATCCCTCTCTGCATGGCCTTGAGTTCATGCGATTTCCTTGAGGAGGACCCTAATTCATTCGTGAGCCAGGGAGACTTCTTCAAGTCCGAGCAGCAGTGCCGTTCTGCCGTCAACTCGACCTATACGGGACTCAGAAGCGTATATTCAACCACCCTGTTCACCCATCTTGAAGGAACGACAGACCTTATCAGGGTGCCGTCGATCTCGGATGTCAACGCCATTCTGGACATCACCCCTTCCGGCTGCAACATATCAAGGACAGTGTGGTCGCAGGGATACAAGTGCGTGATGTACTCGAACTATGCCATCGCCGGCATCGAGACGGCGCAGATCGACTCGACAGCATGTCTGAAACTTCTGGCGGAGGCCAAGACGATGAGGGCGTTCTGGTACTACATGCTCACATCATGTTTCGGTGATGTTCCGTTCTACACAATGGATGTATCTGACGCCGACATCATGAACGAGGTGGCCAAGTACCCCCGTATGTCCGCATATCAGACAAGGAAGGCAATGATCGAAGACCTCCAGTCATGTTTCCCTTATGACACCGCCGGAAACTACAGGGGCGCACTCGAACAGATCAGGACTTATGAGATGTCAGAAACCGGAAGAGCCGGATGGGCCATGGGAATGACTCTGATCGGAAAGATGGCTCTGTGGAATGCATACGACACAGAGCATGCGGACAGTGCGGCATTCTGGTATCAGACCGGTCTTGAGGCCCTGCTGCATGTGTCCGATGTCTATGGAGAGCTCTCACAGTACCCGCTCGAAGACCTCAAGTTCAAGTACAAGAACACTCCTGAGAGAATCTTCGAGATCCAGCACACATATATAAACGGTCAGTTGAACTATTCCGGAGGACTGGCGACCAACTGCATGCCGGCCCACAGCAAGACCACGACAGTGACTGAAGCGGGTGACACCATCGAGGTGCACAAGTTCAACGGAGTGGAGATTCCGGAACTCGGAACCCAGATGAAGGTGGGAACATGCAACAGGCCCAACAGATATTTCTATCAGGGAATCCAGCCGGACAACGACACGGACCTCAGGGCCGAACTCAACATGGCACTGGAATATGAGGGAAAGAACTTCTCGAACCGTAGCAATCCTTACATGGGACCTAAGTTCTGGTGTCCGTACATGTATCAGACAAACGACTCGAACAACTACCCTGTGTTCAGATATGCAGATGTGCTCCTGATGATTGCGGAATGCTACTGCGGACTTCAGGACCAGGAGAACTATCTCAAATACCTCAATATGGTCAAGGCGCGCGCCGGTCTGAACGAATATGTGTTCCAGAACTGGACAAAGGCCCACAAGGAGATCCGCGACGAGAGAGCGCGCGAACTCTTCGGAGAGTTCCAGCGAAAGTTCGACCTCGTGCGCTGGGGCATCTGGTACGAGAGCGTCGTGGAGCACACCGACATGGAGGAGATTCTCAAGAACATCAAGCCTTGCCACAGATATCTGCCTATCCACGACACTCAGGTGATCTATTCAGGCTATGCACTTGACAACAATGAATATAACCAATACGGATTGTAAGATGAAAAGATTTATATACACAGCAGCCATCTGCATACTGGCCCTTGCCTCATGCACAGGCCCTTACGAGACCGATTTCGACTTCTGCCTCGACAGGGACGAATGCAGGTTCCCGGCTGACTCGGGACAGTCATATTTCCGTGTCTTCGGAGAAGGGAAATGGACGGCTACTTTCGAACAGGAAGTCGAGTGGCTCAGCATAGACAAGGCAGAAGGCATGGGAGAAAGCCAGGTGCTTGTCTTCCACAAGAAGAACGAAGGCCTTTCGAGAGGTGTCAACCTGTTCATCGACCATGAGGACGGAACGAGAAAGACCATATATATGTCGCAGAAGTCAGGACTCGGCACCGACAAACCGGCATTCAGCCTTGCCAGCGAGACCATCAAGCTTCTCAACCTGAGCATGTCGACCAAGGTCATGGCCACATCCAATGTCTCTGCCGAGGCTGTGGATTCCGCCCATGTGAAGATCATATATGCGGGAACTGACACGACCTGGCTCAGCGATGTCAAGATATCCCCGGAAAGCCTTGTCTTCTCTGCGGCATCGAACGAAAGCGGTGCAGAGCGCACGGCAACGATCGAGGTATCGTTCAACGGAGCAGTCTGGGCAGAGCCATACACGGTGTTCCTCAACATCATCCAGGGAAGTGCCGGTCCTGAGGTGTCGTTGGAAGACAGCTACGAACTGGACCCTCTCGGAACCAAGACACTGGAGATCAGCATAGGAACCAACTGGGACACCGGCCTGTATTCATACGATGTCTCCGACTTCAGCATCTCGGACGAGTCTTTCCTAAGGTCTGTGGAATTCGTGGATTCGACCTCCACACTGAAGGTGCTTCCTTCAATGAACAAGACGAAGGATGCCCGCACGGCCACACTCACATGGAACGCCAAGGACTCCGCCGGAAGCATTGTGAGCACGGCAAGTACGACACTTTCGCAGGATGTCTCTCCGATCCAGCTTGACGGAGACCCTGTCAACCTCACGGAAGGCGGCAGATATGCAAACTGCTACATTCTTCCTGATGCAGGAGATGCATACTACAGCCTGGAACCTAAGCTAGTTTCCGGAAACCTTCCAGCCGAAGACATCACCGATGCGAAACTGTTGTGGCAGACCGCCGAAAGCGTTCTTGAATATGTCGCATACAGTCCTCTTGAGGGCATCATGTACATCTACAAGCCTGCAGGAGCGAAGGGCAGCGCCATCGTCGCACTGACCTCGGAAGACGGCACCATAAGATGGAGTCTCCATTTCTGGGCAACCGGCGAGTCAGTGGGCGAATGCACGATCGGAGGCGTCACATTCATGGACAGGAATATCGGAGCGACAGCAGACACGGCACCTGTCAATGGAGAAAATGATGCCGCCGGCATGCACTACCAGTGGGGAAGGAAAGATCCGTTCCCTACGAGGGAAAAACTGACAACCAACGACAATGGTGACAAGTACACCTGTCAGACAATGGCTCCTGTGTATCCGGAAGATGGAGTCAGACTACAGAAGGATACCAAAGGTGTGACTCTTGACTTCACCATAGAGAATCCGGGAACCTATATCTGGAATGGTACTTCAGATCTTGACTGGTCAAACCCTCAGAACAACGAATACTGGAAACCTGACCATAAGACAGATTATGACCCATGTCCATACGGATATACGGTACCGAGCAAGGATAATCTGGGAAAAGTTGCCACAGCCATCGGCAAGGCATCCTCAGCATACGCAGGCAGGAACCTGACTTGCGACGACGGGAGCAGTAACTTCTGGTGCTACGCAGATATGTATATGAGGAATGAGAACACAGCCACATTCACTAACAATGTCAAGGCGTACTATTGGTCCTCTACAACTGACGGAAAACTTGCATACTACCTGAACGATGCATCTGTCACAACCGGCTCCAACATGGGAAGACGAATCGGAATCGCAGTAAGATGTGTCAAAGCCAACAATCAGTAAGTTATAAGACATGAAGACATACATAAAGATATTTTCAGTACTCGCAGCCCTGACTGCCGCTTTCTCGTGCAGCGACTGGGGCACCCGGGAAGTGTTCGAGGGTTCGGCTCTCGGCGTGGTTCCGGACAGTCTCACCAGTCTCAAGGTCTTCGACCTGCCGGCGACGGAGAGTCAGCTCCACATCAATGTAGTATCCAATCAGGAATATACCATCAGCCATGAAGCGGACTGGATTTCCGCTCCGGCCACATCCAGAGACAAGGAAGGATTCGACATAACCTGCCCTGTGAACGACGGCGTTGCAAGATCCGCGAGAATAATCCTCGCCATCAAGGAAGCGGAGCATTACGACACCCTGACCGTGAGACAGAAGGGCACAGTCGTCCCTTCGATAGCATTCGGTTCTGACAGCCACACCCTGAAAGGTTCGACAGGTGCAAAGGCTGAGATTCCCGTTTCAGTCAATGTTCCGGAAGATGAAATAGCCTTCACTCTGGAATATCTGAGCGAAAGCACTGGCTGGATCAGCGGGATCGCCGTTTCAGGGGACAAGCTTTCTTTCGACTACATAGCCAATGAAGGCGACACCAGAAGAAAGGCAAGGATCTCAGCCAGCTTCACGGACGGATGGGGCGAGGTGACAACCACACTTCTGTATATATCTCAGTTGAATTCCTCCGACAGCGAGGGAACTCCGGTAGACTTCTCCGGGCTGAGGGAGATGGCTACGGAAGAGGGATTTGCCGTGGATTCGGACATAATAATCGAGGGAATCGTGGTCAGTGACCGCAAGAGCGGAAATGCAGGAGACAACCCGCAGACCGACGAGGCCGCAATCGACTATTCTGTCAGCGGACGCACCATTTATCTTGAAAGCACTGATGCACGGTATGGCCTCTGCCTGGAGACATCCTCAGCGGAAGACAACACCTTCAATCAGGGAGACAGGATCAGGCTGAACATTTCCGAGGCCGTGCTCTACAAGTCAGTCGTTACAGATGCAGACAAGGATCCGGTATTCTACACTCTCAAAGGCATCAATTACGGAATGGTTCTCGAGCACTCAAAGGGCAGCAAGGCGGACATCCCAGCCAAGAACAGGACCATCGGCACCCTCACAGACGATGACATATTCACTTATGTAACACTTCAGGACTGCGAACTGCCGGTGCGCAAAGGCTCGCTGACTCCGTTGAACGAGGAGTTCACAGAGGTCTTCGAGACAGAGAAATGCGCGAAGTTCCCTGTGCTGCTGCGCGACATCGAGGGCAACTCGATGTATGTCTATACCAACACCACCTGCCCGTACCGAAGAGACGGTTCCGTGCTTCCTTACGGCAGCGGCACGATGTCGGGAGTGATTGTTCACGAGCACTACACCAGATTCGAGTTCCAGGACACTGAGAGCCCGGACGAGGACACATACGGAAACATAGGACGCTACCAGATACGACATACGTCCAAGGATGATTTCGGTATGGCAGACACAATGGAAGACGGCTCGTTCTCGAACATCCTCTGCGAATGGCGCTATGCTCTCGGACAGTATCAGGACAAGCATGACGCCACAGACGGAGACCTCGCGGCATATTTCACATCTTCGTTCAAATATGACCCTGACAACGACACATACAAGAAGGACGGACGCGCAGGCAAACTCGCATATACGCTCTATTATGACTATTCATATCTCGGCCCTATGGATTTGAGCGGCAATGTGAACGGACTTGGAGTGACCCTCGCAGACGGCACATACTGGATGGGACCGAACTTCACAGGAGCCAACTCCCATTCGACATCCAAGATAAACTCGAAAGGGAACGGTCAGGTTCCGACCGAAGCCGGATCCGCATGGTGCACCAACATCACGAGATTCAACAAGTCCCCTCAGTCGATGGACATAATCTTCAGCACCAAGGGCATCAGCACATCTCAGCTCAGCCTGCAGCTGGCTATGATGAACGACTGGCAGCATGCAAGCTCGAAGATTCCTGGCCCTCGCTACTGGCATCTCGAATACTCCTTGACAGGAAAGGACGGTTCCTGGACAAGACTTGAGACATTCAGCGTTCCGGACTACCTTCAGAGCAACATTCCTCAGATCTGGCAGACAGCAGGTTTCAAGCAGATGAATTTCCCGCTCCCTGCCGCAGAACTTTGCGGAAAAGACCAGGTTCACCTCCGTCTGATTCCGGATGAAGGGCTGGCAGCCGGCTCAAGAGCGATGTATCTTGATCCAAGTTCGGTCACCAATTTAAACGGCTCATACAGAACATGCTGGAACTATATATGCGTAAGATACAACAAATAGCGTTTCTGCTTTCCGCAGTCCTTTTCATCGGCAGTTGCGACGAAAAGCCTATCGATGATGTTGTCCTTCCCGACGAGGGGAAGGACAGCATCGTTGTATGCCCGCTGGACAGTTCGACTCTCTACGGCACCGTGACCAACCTCGGCAAGCCTCTCGCCGGAGTAGTCGTGTCCGACGGAGTGAACTGCGTGCAGACAGACACCAACGGCATATACCAGCTGCATTCCACTAAAAGAAGCGGACTGGTGTATATATCCCTTCCGAGCGGATATGCGGTGCGCGGAAGCGGTACAATCCCCGGTTTCTTCAAGCAGACCGCCAGGCCTGCGGCCGAAGCCGAAAGGATAGACTTCGAACTTTTCAAGGATATCGACCAAACCAGCCATACGATGCTTGTCTTAGGTGACATCCATCTCTTCAACGACAAGTCCGTCAGTGCGTTCGCCGGCTTCAGAGACGAAATAAACACCCTGACAGGTTCGGGAGTGTGGTCATGCCCTTATGTGATGACCCTCGGAGACATGAGCTGGGACTACTACTGGTATGCCACGCCTTTCGGTCTGAACGACTACCTCAGCGAAATGAACGGAATCACCGGACTCCAGGTGTTCAGCACAGTCGGCAACCACGACCATGACATGATGATCGACTCCAGGACCGAATATGAGACCACAGGCGAGGACTTTACATGCCAGGACTCATACAGAAGGCTTCTCGGACCGACATGCTACTCGTTCAACATCGGAGGGATCCACTACATGTCCATCGACGATGTCATCACCACGGACGACGGCACGGGCAAGGACGGACGAGGCCATCTGAGGGCACTGACACAGACAGACAGGGAATGGATCAGACAGGACCTGTCGTTCGTCAGCAAGGAGACCCCAATCGTGGTGGGAATGCATATTCCTCTTTTCAACTCGAAAGGAGGAGACTACAGCAGCAAGCTCGGAGGATGGGACACCATCACTTCCCTTTTTGACGGATATGACGTGACCTTCATGAGCGCCCACACCCACAGCCTGTATAACAATAAGGTGGACAACGGAGGGCAGAAGGTCGTGGAATGGAACACCGGAGCCGTGTGCGGAGACTTCTGGAGTTCATACAACAAGCATGGAGTGAATCTCTGCATCAACGGAAGTCCGGCAGGCTACAGGATACTGACGGTTTCGGGAAAGGAGATGACCTCCGAATACAAGGCGACCGGCTTCGACGGACACCATTTCTTCCGTACCTACGACCGCAACACCATGGATTTCTCACCTTCGCAAATGTGCCCTAAGGCTCCTGAGAAATCAAAGCAGCAGAATTACTGGACGGCAAGGACAAAGAACTACGCCGGTCCGAGCGAGGAGAATCATGTCTATATCCACGTCTGGGACATGAAGGATGGGTGGACCCTGACAGTCACCGAAAACGGCGCGCCGCTCGTGCCTGAGAAGGTCGAGGCACACGATCCTCTCTTTCTGGCTGCCAACATAGCAGGCCAATGCAATTCTGCCCGAGAGAACTGGAGCATCGGAACCACATCCGATGTCTGCAGACAATTGTACAGGGTGACGGCAGGTTCACCTAACAGCACATTAGTCGTTTCCGTGACTGACGAATGCGGCAACAACCACACGGAGACCATGACAAGGCCAAAGATGTTTTCAATCAAGAAATACGCAAGATGACACTGAAAAGACTCACCATTTTCCTGTTCACGGCCTGCGTTCTCGGATGCCTCTGCACCGGGGCCAAGCCCAAGAGCCAGAAGGTCACCATCAAGGTCGGCTCATATAACCTGATGACCTCGGACTCACGGGTCAAGCACATCGACAAGACACCTGAAATGTCACATCAGAGATACTGGTGCAACAGCGCTCCGGCCGTGGCATCCATCATCAGCGACATGGACTGCGACATCATCGGTCTGCAGGAGATCTGCGACAGTATCTGGGGATGGACGGGAGACAAGGGATTCCGCGAGATGATGACTGCAGCAGGAAATTCTTCATACAGTTGGGTACTTTACGGAAACAGTTCCAGCGGCAGAAATTCCTACAATGTGGGCATAGGCTACAAGACCGACAAGTTCATCGAACTCGACAGCGGAATATATTGGCTTGCCGGAATCTTCGACAGGTCAGAATCCCTTCCTACTGCCCCTAAAGGCAGCAAGCGCCCATGCGTCTGGGCAAAGTTCCAGCACAAGGAATCCGGCAAGATATTCTACTTCTTCAGCACGCACTTCGTGGTTCCCGGCATCTCAAAGGAAGGCAACCAATACAACGCCGAGAACTGCATCAAATACGCAGAAGAACTTATGGGTTCGCGCAAGATGCCTTCCATCATTGTCGGTGACTTCAATGCAGCCAAAGGTGCACCGGCTTATAAGGTCGTCGCGGAAAGCGGCCGATGGTATGATGTATATGAATACCTGAAGGAAGACGGAGTCCTTTCGTCTGAGGAGACCGGATGGGGAAGCTGCAACGACAAGGACGAGAAGAAGTGGGCCTACTGGCGTCCGGATCACATCACCTGCGACGGCAACTTCCGTCCTGTGTCATTCAAGACGGTACGTGACAAATACCCGACAGCCGACGGCACGCTGCATTATCCTTCCGACCATTTCCCTATCGTAGCCGAACTGAAATTCTAACAAAACGGAATCTATATTTACTACGACGGAAAGACAATCCGAAAAACTGACGTAAGACAACGTATAAGGCAGATTTACCACCTCGATTACCGCTTCAGAATCTATATAATTTTTGAGAGTATTTCCGAAGGAAAGACTGATAAGTAAATTTGCGTAATCAGACTGCGAAAAACAATAACCAAATAACACATCTATAACATGAAAGAAATCAATAACAAGGTGTACATCACCCCTGTTTCAGAGCAGGTCGACATCCTGTGTGAGACAATACTTTGCCAAAGTGGAGGGTATTCGGCCACTTTGGAGGGTATGAGCGAAACTGAATACACATTCACATTCTAATTCTGACATTTATGAAAAAGATTTTTAGACTCATCGCTGCACTCGCAGCAACAACCGTAGCTTTTTCATGCATGGAAGAAGCTAATCCGGAGACACCTGAAACCGGAAAGACAAACTATGACGGCCCAGTGACCACACTTGAGTTCACTCTTGACGAGCTTGAGACAAAGACGGCCTGGGATGGAGAAAACCACACATGGTCGGATGGCGACATGATCAAGATCATATGGATGGACGCAGAAGGCAAGACAGGTGACGTGCCGGCCGAGGTCGTAGAAGGGAAAGTAACAGCAACAGTCGGCGTAGCGGACACTTATTATGCTGTTTATCCTGAGACTACGGCGTATACACTTATGAAGCCTCAGGAAACAACAGATGGAGCTGAGGAAGCTGTTATCAATGTTACAATTCCACAGACTCAGAAAGGTTCCTTCAAGGAGGCAAACATCATGGCGGCTAAAACTTCTTCTACTGAAAGAACACTTGCATTCAAAAACCTTACTCACATATTCAAATTCTCTTTGAGTGATGATTGTGAGTACACAAGAATGCAGTTCCGTTCAAATCAGGATGTTAGAATCAATGGTACATACGATGTCGCATTTGGCGAGGATGTGACCTTAACATACAACGGTAATGGTAAAGACACCAATTCCGGTTATCTTTATTTCAACATTCCAGAAGGTCAAAAAGGCCCGTTCTATCTTGCTTTTGAGCCAAATGCAAAGATGGAATATGGTTTCGGTGTAAGTGCAAGGAGAAACGCTACGGAAGGATATATCGCCGGTGCACTGACAGTAGCTCCTATTGACATGACCAGAGGTGTCATTACAAATCTTGGCTGCGATTTCGACAAGCATATAATCAACAACTGGTACATAAAGGAGAACGGTAGAGGCGACGGTTCAAGCTGGGAAAATGCAGCTGACATCTCATTGCTCGTAAAGCTATTGAACAAGACTCAGCTTGATGCTGACAAGACTCACAATGGTACTACACATGAGTGGAGGCTTTCGGATGCGCATATCCATGTAGCTGCAGGAACATATGACATTCAGGCTGCAAATGGAAATAAAAACTTCACGCCTAATGGCCTGACAGCAAAGACTAAGGTTACAATTATCGGCGGCTACCCGGCTGATGCTTCCGAAGGAGCAGTTCCTGGCAAGGACGAGACAGTATTTACTACAGGTAACTCTGTAGATAATAGCAGAATCTTTGATTTCAACGGAGTTAACATAGGCAATCTGACATTCAAAGGCATTCAATTCAAGAAAGCTGAAGCTAACGCTGTAGGTCTCGTTAATTTTAGGGAAGGCGTATCTGGAAATGTTACATTTGAAGACTGCGTAATCTCAGTCACAACAACAAAAGAAAATAGCGGAGCAATAAGAATCACACCCACAGACGCGAGCAAATTCACTGCAAATTTCATCAATTGTCACTTCACAGAAAATAAGGGCGGATTCACTACAGGTGGAGCTATGTATTGTAACGGTGGTGTAGTTAACATGACTCGCTGTGTTTTCTCTGAAAATTTAGCAAAAAATGCTGCTGATATTTACATAGAGACTAAAACTACATTCAACATTAATCGATGTGTGTTTAAGAATGGTACCGTTACTAATAAAAGGCCAACTTCATGGGCTGGTGCTGCTATTACAGTAAACACAAATACTAATAATCAACTAAATATCCACAACTCTGTTTTCTATGATTATCTGAACCCTCAGGCTACTGACGCCCAACCAATCATATTGGGCCTTGGTAGTTTGCTGATAGCAAATACTTCAATTTATAATAATTCAGTTCAGGTTCTTAGACTTGCCGGAGGAAGTCAGTGGCTGATAAATAATGCGATATTCAATTCAAGAGAAAGCATAAGTGGTGGTTCTGTAGTACAAAGTACCACTCGTAATGGGGACTACAATCTCATACAGATTGGAACGTCAACCAACTCAAACAAAAAAGCTGAACACGATACTGATTATGGTGCAACAAACAATGCTGCAATTTCTTGGAGTGATGATAGTAACAATTTTACATGGACACTATCTAATGTAAGTATCCCTGCTGCTAATTACGCTAAGAAAGAAGAAGTCGATGACTTAATGAAAAACAATCACGCGACTTTTGATGCGTGGCTGAAGACCATTGAAACAGACCCATATGGCATAGACTACAACGGCAACGAAAGAAATCCTGAAAAGATGAATCCTGGTGCTTGGGATCCAGGTCTCTAATATCACCGCCGGCCAACCGGTAAGCTCATAATTCCGATACGGGCAGCTGCAGTAGATCGCAGCTGCCCGTATCAATTTCTAAAGCACCTAAGCAACTATAATTCAAGAACAGACTCTAACGACAGCCCTGTCGCCTGAGCAATAATCTCCCCGGACACCCCGAGCCCCTTCAACCTGATAGCAGTCTCTCTGCATCCCTGTTCCAATCCCTGCTCCAATCCCTGCTCCAATCCCTGTTCCAGACCATCACGATAAGCATCCTCGCGCTGTTCGCGCATGGAATTCAATATTTCATCTTCCCGTGTCATAAGTTTTCTATATTTATCGATTTTATCAGGAGCCCATCTTGCCATATAGGCCTCCTGATACAGTTCTTCAAGTTCCGTTCCTTCAATCCCGGCCGGCTGCTCCTTCAGCAGATGCATGTTCTTCAGACTAAAAATCCACTTCTCCTTCATATCAATGCACTCATCATAGTCTTTCCTGAAGCGGTAAAGGTCTATGAACACCAGATTCACATTGTCTCCCAACTGTCGGCCGCTTTCGATGCTCCTGAATACATAGTGCGCAGTATGGCGCTCAGCATCTGCACCAGTACTACCGACTATCTCAGTCGGAAAGTTCAGGAAACAGATAACATAGACCGGAGCAAAGTTGTAGTCCCACCGTCGTTGAAGCGTCTTCTTCTGATACTTCCTTTCCTCCCGCGCCTGATCCATGACCGAACGGGCTGCATAATACACTGCACGTTTATGGAAATAATGCTGCGTCCACATCTGCATCTCGATCAGATATCTGGTTCCGCTCCTGTCCTCGCAATAGACATCGAACACAGACTTTCCATCCTCTTCGCTGTCACCGAAATGCTCTGGAGGCAGATACCACAGATCCACGATCCCTGCCTCCGGCAGGAGCCTGTTCAACAGCGCCATCAGCAACCCTTCACTCTTTCCTTTTGTCCCAAGCACAATCTTGAACCCCGAATCATAGGTCAGATTGGCATACTCCTTCGGCTCTTCCGCCACGACTTCCGCATCCTGGATGCATCCGTCATTCTTCTCATGTCTGTTCATCTGGATAAAGTTTACAACAAGGCACTATTACCCCGTTAAAAATCCTTATCCCCTTCCCCGGCAAATATACTTTTTGTCAAGAGGAATTCAAACACTCAAATGAAGATTTTTCTTTTTCTTAGTCAAAGTTTTTCTTTTTTTTATGATAATTTCTTTTTTTTATATTCTCGCATCGTAAGTCAGACCTGCGTCCAATGGAGCTGGTCTGTTGGATTTCTATATATTAGGCACGGGAGAAAGCGGGTTCAGAGTGGTTTGAGGAATATAAACCTTGTATTAGAATCTATATTTTAGGAGGGTGATTTCCGCGCAATCCATATAGTTAGTAAATTTGTATCTATGACCTGCATGCTCAACATGGGGTCAAGATTCCCAAGATCAAACAATATGCACAAAGATATGACATCAAGGCACATCACAGGACTGCTCATGGCAGTTGTCGTAATGGCGGCAGGATGCTCTCAGGAGTACGCTGTCACCGAACATGAAGGTTATTCCGTACTGTCCCAGAAAAGAGGACCTGCACTCGGATACAGCGACGTGGAAATCCTGTATCAGGACGGTCACGCCTTCAAGGATCACAACAGGAACGGTTCTCTCGACATCTACGAAGACTGGAGAAACACTCCGGCAGAACGTGCAGAGGATCTGGTGAAACAGATGCCGGTGGAGTACCTCAGCGGAATGCTTACCAACGGACACACCGTGAACGTTCCGGGCTATGCATCCATGAGCGTCAGTGGCATCCTCTACAACGGCAAGCCGTTCCAGGAAAGCGGAGCTGACCCATGGGCCGTCTGCGACAAGCTCATCAAGGCCATCAATGACTTTGACACCAGGCAGATCCTGATGGCGCACTCGGAGTCCCCTACTACAAGCGCACGCTGGAACAACGAAGTACAGAAGCTCTGCGAGGCAGCACCGTTCGGCATTCCGAGCTGCAACAGCAGCGACCCGCGTAACGAGATCAAGGCAACAGACGAATACAACGCCGGTTCAGGCGGAATATGCTCGCAGTGGCCTACTCCTCTGGGACTCGCCGCTACCTTTGACACAGATGTCATAACAGACTTTGCCAACACCGTCAAGAAGGAATATCGCGCCATAGGCTTCGGCACAGCTCTCTCTCCTCAGGCAGACCTTGCGACAGATCCAAGATGGAGAAGGAACCCGGGCACATTCGGCGAAGATCCTCAGCTTGTGGCAGACCTGTCAAGAGCATACATTGATGCTTTCCAGACCACTGACAACAAAAAACTGCGCATTGAAGACGGCTGGGGACATGAAAGCCTCAACTGCATGGTGAAGCACTGGCCGGCAGGCGGAGCCGGAGAGGCCGGAAGAGATGCGCATATCTCAGTGGGCAAATATGCTGTCTTCCCAGGCGGAAACCTTAAATTGGGAATGGACACCTTCAAGAAGGGTGCATTCGAACTTGACGGACCGACTGGCTGTGCTGCTGCGGTGATGCCATACTACACCGTATCCTGGGACCAGGACCCGAGCGGAGAGAACGTCGGCAACAGCTACAACAGATATATCATCGACTCCCTTCTCAGAAAGACATACGGGTTTGAAGGCATAGTATGCACAGACTGGGGAATCGTGCCTGACTATAACATGGACCCTCTCACGACCCATGGAAAGTGCTATGGCGTGGAGAACTTGACGATTGGAGAACGTGTGTTCAAGATTCTGGAAGCAGGAGTGGACCAGATGGGAGGATCGGTGTTCGCAGACTGGATAATGGACGCTCACAGGATATGGGTGGAGAAATATGGCGAGGAGAGTGCCCGCAGACGCTGGGAGGCATCGGCAAAGAGGATTCTCATCGGCTTCTTCCGCATCGGAATCTTCGAGAACCCGTATGTTGACCCGGCAGAAGCAGACAAGGTGCTGAACGACCCGGATCTGCATGCAAAGGGAGAGCTTGCCCAGCGCAAGTCTGTGGTCATGCTCAAGAACAAGGCTGGAGTGCTTCCTGTGCAGGAAGGGGCGAAGGTATATGTTCCTCTGCGCAACATCCCGGGAATATACAGCATGACAGGACGTCAGAAGAAGGCTCCGTATGTGGGTTACTCTGTGGACACGGCGGAAGTTGCCAGCAGATATACGCTGGTAAGCAGTCCCGAGGAGGCTGATTTCGCACTCGTTGCTATTTCTGAGCCGGAGGGAGGAATAGGATACTCGAAGAAGGATGTGGAGAAAGGTGGCAACGGATATCTGCCTATCTCACTGCAGTATTCCCCATATACAGCAGAATACGCGCGTGAGAGAAGCATTGCCGGAGGAGACCCGGCAGAGGGCTTTACCAACAGAAGCTACAAGGGAAAGACACTCTGCGTGGAGAACTCGACCGATCTTGATCTGGTACGTGACACAAAGGCTGCAATGGGAGACAAGCCGGTGGTGGTGCTCCTTTCGACAACCCGTCCTACTGTCGTGGAATTCGAACCTTGGGCAGATGCCATCCTGGTTGCATTCGGAGTCAGAAGCGCAGCATACCTCGATATTGTAACGGGAGCATTCGAGCCGTACGGACTGCTGCCTATGCAGTTCCCTATCGATATGAGAACCGTGGAAGAGCAGCTTGAGGACACACCTCACGACATGACACCGTACCAGGATGCCTGCGGCAACAGATACGATTTCGCGTTCGGAATGAACTGGAACGGAGTGATCAAAGATTCAAGAACTGAAAAATATAAGAGGTAAGACACTTACCTACTGAATTCGTAATCACCGGCTTCATACCGGACGGCATCGGTTTCTCCCGGAAGGGTGACGAGAGCAGAAGCGCCCTCGGGGATGGATATATGCCATACCCAGGCGTTGCCATGGTATTTCCATGAGCTCTTTATCAGACCCGCAGAGCTTTGGTATTCTGCTTCGACCCAGCCGAGCCTCCTGTCTGGCACCGGCTTCATTATGATTGTCTTGAATCCGGGATCCGAGGCATCACAGGAGATGCCGGCAACGCTCTCCCAGAGCCATTCACAGACACAGCCGTATGCATAGTGATTGAAGCTGGTCATGCCGCCTTTTGCTATACCGCAGTCAAGTGTGTAACTGTTCCAACGTTCCCAGATGGTAGTCGCTCCGTTGTCAATGGAATACATCCAGCTCGGGTTACGACGCTGGAAGAGAAGTTCGTATGCAATGTCGTTCATTCCGTTTTCGGAAAGCACCGGCATGAGTATGGAAGTGCCGAGAAAGCCTGTCTGCAGGCAGTTTCCATGATACGCAAAGTTCTGCTTCAGGCGAGTAATCATAGCTGTTCTGGCATCACCCTCGACTACTCCGGCTTTCAAAGCAAAGAGCGCAGGTGTCTGCATCGTATTCAGCAGCTGCGTCTTGAACATCCCCTCAGAAGTCATGAACCTATCCCTTATATATGACCGGGCTTCTTCCTGCATATTTTCATACACAGAAGCATCCTTTCCGGTCGCAGATGCCATGTCACGCATCATCCCTGCATCTATGACCCAATAGCAGGCACCAAGGAAATTCCAATAGTCCAAAGCTTCAGGAAGCGGACGGCGTGGTTCGATGCCAGGAACGTATGCTGCCTTGCTCCACGACTCCAGAGGTTCATAGCTAAGCCAGTCAGCATACTGGAATCCGTTGTTCTCATCCACAAGAAGTTCGAAGCGGTAACGCGTCTGCGCGACATGAGCGATGAAGCGTTCCATCGCATCCCAGTTTTCGGATATGATGGAAGTGTCGCCGAACTGCTTCCACACTGTCCACGGAACGATAACTCCGGCATCAGCCCAGCCGAAATGCATCCTTTCATTGTCATATTGTCCTTCTGGCGCAAACGCAGGGAAAGCACCGCTGGCAGTCTGACAATCACGCATGTCTCTCATCCATTTACGCAGGAATGCAGCAGTATTGGCAAAGAAAGATCCGGTCTCCGCAAAGACCTGGGTGTCGGCCGTCCATCCGAGACGTTCATTGCGCTGCGGACAGTCGGTAGGGACTGAAAGATAGTTTGAGCGCTGGGACCAGAGAGTATTTGAAATGAGACGGTTCACATCATCATTTCCGGTGGTAAGCCAGCCGGTCTGATGAGCCGAAGTCAGGGAAGACACAGGAACCGACCCGATGCTCTTTATTATTGTCCTGTCCGTAACCGTTATGGACAAATAACGATAGCCGAAGAATGTACGTGTAGGACAATATGAGACGAACCCCTTCTGTGGCCCGAATATGTAGTCCACCCTCATTCCGGTTTTATGGGCTCGGAGATTCTTTCTGTGCACACTGCCCTCCGGGCCATCCATTCCGCGGCTCCGGGCTCCATTCCCGTCATTCAGCACCTCTGCTGGAAGACAGGTCAGGACAGTTCCCTCATCTGCCTTGAATGTAAAGGAAGGTACAGCAGCGGCATTTTGTCCGAAGTCAACAACCAGAGTATCACCAGGCTCCAAGGTTATTCTGTCTCCTGGAGCATAGGTACGCGTGATGACGACTTTGCCGTATTCATCCTCGGATGCGCCCACGACACCGCTCCAGACATATGATTCAACCGGTTTCAAGGTCATGTCCCTCAACAGGTAGACTTCGGCACCGGACGAAGGTAGGATTTCTCCGCAAAATTCATTATTGATTTCAGGTACTCCGGACTTCTCCAGGGACATATATCCGGACTCCTCACGCGCATCATACTCTTCACCGTCGTAGATTGCAGCATGCTTGACCGGGCCGGCTATTCCGGCCTTCCAGTTCAATGTATCTGTGCCATACAGCTGTCTGGTCCCGTCTTCAAAAGTAAGTTCCAGCACGCCTCGAAAAGCACATTTCCTGCCACGCATTCCTTCATTTGCGCGTGGAGTCACGATCTTGTCACCCCACCAGCCAGGTGTCACTTGTGCAAAGAGCACGTTCCTGTCGCCCTCTGACAAATTGAAGGCTTCTGTTATGTCATATGTAAAGGAATACTTTGTCCTGGCATAGTGGGTATAGCCGGGTTTGAGCACTTCCTCCCCCACTCTACTGCCGTTGACATAGAGTTCATATACGCCAAGCCCCGTTGTCATCCACCTGGCCGAACGGGCCTTCGCAGGAAGCTCATATTCAAACATAAAGCACGCTGCGCCATCTGCAGCACGATTGTTCCTGCTGTTATAGACCTTACCCTCGACGACCGGTGCGTCAGCCACGGAGATCCATTGCGAGCATTCCCATGCAGAATCATCCAATGCTTCGACACGTGTTCCGCACATCTTGTCTGAAGTGCAGGAAAGCATGGTAAAGGCGCAAAAGGCCAGCGAAAGTAAAAGTATTCGCATAATGAAAGATTTAGAACTCCAGGAAACCAGCGTTCCATGCGGAGATGGACGGAATCGTGACATAGCACAGGCCGTCAGCATCTCTTTCCAGACGCACACGCACCGGCTTCTTTTTCATTTCGCGCCACATGACGGATTTCGCGTCTGGAGGCACACCTGAAAGCCTGATCCTGATCTGCTCCTGAGAGTCGATGCGGGTATTGATCAGACCGACTGTCTTAAGACATCCTTCTTCGGTAACACGAGGGATGAGGAGCCCGACAAACGGTGAGCAGCATGTTGCTGGCGAAACGTCAAGAGAGTCCAGCTGATCTCGTTTGAGCTGTATCTGTGAGGACAGCTGCTTTGGAATATCAAATGACTGTATGTATTCCACTGAAAGGTCTCCTAAAGACTGCCCTACTCCAGGGAGTACAGGAATGCCTGTGCGTGCAAACTCATAGAGCAGGTCACAAGAGACATCAGATTTATATCCTACTACACTGGTTCCTTCATTGGCACGTGCATATCTGGTCAGCACGTCTGCTCCATCTGAAACAGGCTTGAGAAGAGTCCTTGAATAAAGATCTGCAGGCTCCATGTCTGCTGCCATGATGAACATGCTCACCGAATTGAGTCCATAGGCCAAGGCCGCGAATCCTTCGACCAGGACTCCCTGTCCTGTACGTGAACCATAGACACGAGGCCATGTCTCTATCTCAGGACACCATAAGTCGATATATTCCGGATTTCCGATGAGTTCTATAAAGCGTGCCGACTGCATGCTCTTGATGATCTGTCCTGAAGCTCCTTCCATATCGAAACGAGATCCGGTGCCAGGACGATATCCCACAGGAAGTCCGGTCTTTTCATGCATTACGTTAAGAATCTCCTTTACATGATGAACCACAAAAGCCTCCTTCTTACCTTGAAAAGCCATCCTGGTGGTTGGAGATACCCGATGTACCTCTTCTGAAATGATGGCGGCAATATTACAAAGAGACTCAACGCAGTACTGATGCCACTTCTCATTAAGTTCCTTGTCTGCCTCAAGAGCAGCAGACAATGTCTGACGTGTCCAGTGGCCGGAGGTCTGCTCATTGAAAGTAGCGATACAGTCCTCACACCAGCATCCTATATGCGAATCCAGCGTGGCTGGCTTATGATTGTCGTACCTGAGATCGTCATCCACCCAGATATAAGCTGGATTCAGAGCAGCATATATGCTTGAGGTGCGACGAATATAATCCAGAAAATCCGGATTACGCGGACAACTCGAGAACTTTGCTTCAACTCCAGTCGAGCCGGTCCATCCTGTCCAAGTCTTTTCCGAGAACAATTCTTCATTGCCGACACCAAATTTGTCTCCATGCCCGATGGTCATCTGGAACTGAAGGGAAGAAGCCACTCCAATCTGAGCAAGTTGAGCCATAGCCTTTGACATACGCTCCACCTTATCTTGATGCCACTCCACGGGAAGATAGCCCATTCCGGTTGAGAACCAGACCTCATCACAGCAGCCTGGATTTTCCTTGATTATGGAATAGGTTTCATTCCACGCCTCATCGCTGTCAGTATTTGTCGGACGAAGACGAAGCATCATCAGAGGGTGTGAGTGGTGCGCCTGTTCAGAAGAACAGGAAATCAATGACGGGATGAGACATGCTAGTGAATATAAAAGAACTACTATTTTCTTCATGGGAATCTGTTTACAAGTGTCTTATCTTATCTTCGAATTCACTCTTTTCGCATAGAGCAGCATTGCGCATCTTCGTACGATAGGTATATATGGTAGCAGGCGCACAGTTCAGGAATGAAGAGATCTTTCCGCTTTCCGTGATTCCCAGCCTTATCACGGCAAGAATCCGCTGTTCGGTGGAAAGGACTCTTTCCTCAGGAACGGCTATCCTGCATTCCTCACGAAGCAGTTCATTCACCTTCTCCCTGAAATCAGGGAAGATACCGAGGAAGGTCTCGTCGAATATCTGGTAGAATTTCTTGTACTCGGCATATATCTCAGACGGATTCCTGAGTTCCTTCATCACGACATCCACAGGCTTTCTCTTGAGCTCCTGGCGGATATCATGCCTGTGCTGCTCCAGCTTTTCGAGGTACTTTATGGACAGATCCATATATCTGAACACATAATTATCCTTGATCAGATTGGCTTCGCGAAGCTTGATATTGCGTTCCTTTGCCTTGCTGTTGGCCTCTGACAGAAGCCTGTGTGATTCCTTGAGCCTGCGGGACTGCTTGCGGGAATAGATCAGGAGCCAGCCCAGGACAAGGATGAGCATGGATATCACGATAATAACGGCCACCATCCAGCGCATCTTGCTTTTTTCAGCCACAGTGGCGGCCTCGGCAATGACGGCATGAGCCTTTCCGGAATTCAGGATCCTGTTGTTGAAGCCGCCGGCAATGACATCCATGAGATTCATCTGGATGTAGTGGTCTGCCTTCTGAAGATCCCCATCCTCATAAAGTGCCAAGGCAAGCTGATATATCGACATGTAATCCCTGTTAGGAGCCATGAAGTCATGCTCGCCCGACTTTGCCAGCCATCTGATCATCTCGTCATGATTGCCCGTCATCCCATAAAGCATTCCGAGATTATAGGCGGTGGAAGTCATGTCGTGGAAATTGTCTTCTGTTCCATAACATGACAGAAATATATCGATGGCACGCTGACAATCCCCATGATCACGCAGATACTGAGCATGTATCTTCTGTCCGTAAACAGAGACGTTATCCATAGCGATATATCTTTCCCTGTATATATCCAGCGTATCACGATAAAGTTCCCTATCACGGGACGAGACGACATTTCCGCTCAAATATGAATATAATGCAATGGCACAGGAGAGATATTCCTTGTCCAGTCCTGCTCTATACACCTCGCTCTGATCCACTCGATGGAACATCTCCAAAGCCCGCTTGTCAATATGTTTAAGATATAGCACCCTGATCTCAGCCAGATCCGACTTGAGTTTCTGTTCATGAGTGACTCCGTGATTACGCATCAGACTCATATATTCATAAGTCGAATCCAGGCTGAAATGGAGATATTCGTTGAAAAGCCTGTCAGAATACACCCACTTCAACGAATCCGTATCGGCGGCATCAAATTTTCCCCTGATGGCTGCAGTGCCTTCAAGGAAGGATTTCCTATAGGTGTCACCTTGTGCGATCACCTTCTCCAGATCTCTGAGTGCGGCATTCTCATCAGACATACAGCCTCCCTGCATGAGCGCAAAGGTGCACAATATCAGACTAAAATATACCTTTCTCATAGCATTCATCTTTTTACCAGCAGCAATGCGTCGGCACGTAGAGGATACTCGCTCGGATCCGATGTCATTGTCACTATCCCTTCATCACCCTTTTCAAAATCATATGTTCCAAGGTGGAACCACTCCCCTGACACCTGCCCTACAAGCTGAAGTTGAGAACGGTCAAAAGTACGTCTGTACTCATGTTCGGCCATGCGGATGCTGTAATGGGCAAGCGGATTGGTCCTGTCCTTCAGCTGCTGGAAACAATAGATATCCCACTCTCCGTCCAGATCTGCAGGGAGCCTGTACTCAACGAATTTTTCCGTACAGTCTCCGGAAAGTTCATAATATGTCGGTCCATATCCCCTACGTCCCTTGGTACGCGTCCAGCCATCAGACACCGATATGCATGAGTCACCGTCATCTATGATGATATCAGCCTGACTGCCGTCCATATACGGGTCTGTATGCATGATGTTTCTAATCTTTTCGGCTGGTACTGTCTGAATCATATCTTCAGCAAGGGAGGCAGCGATTCCACATGCCTGTCCAAGAACCATAAAGACCGGCTCCATACGTATCGAGCCATAGGCTATATGGCTGGCAGACAAGGCTATCGGAACAAGAAGATTCGTACACTCCTCCCTCTTCGGAGTCACACTTCGGTATGAAACAGGGAAAGGGCCGCCCACCTTGACCTCCACATTTCCCTCGTTCTTGACCATAGGCACGCCATCCTTCACAACCACAATTCTCCTGCAGTTGTGCGAGTCCATGGTATATGCAGCCATCGCCACCCAGTCTTCAACCGTCGTCTTCTGCTCGCAGTCCTTCTGGGTCGCCACATATTCTCCTATCATCCTGCGGCATTCGCGGATATACAGTTGAGGCGACCAGTGACCGGTTTCGACATATTCATCCTTGGGAAGGCCCCAACGGAGCATTTCTGTGCGGATTTCCTCCGGGACACGTTCATCATGTCCCACAAAATAAAGAAGCCCGAGAGTATAGTCCTTATGAGCCTGCACGATGGCTGCACGTTCCTCGTATGATGCTTCCGGATATTCATGATTGGCTCCGATCATGTCCGTAGAGAATCCGCCCTTGTTGTTGACGTCAGTCTTACGTCCGGGCATACGGCTCCAGATGAAATAGTCCGTAAGTTCACGTTTGTCTGGCTGGGCCTCCATCAGACGCAGAAGAAGCTCATAGTGGGCCGGATCATAATTCTCCGGCTTCTCTATAGGAATCATATTCTCCAGACTGTCAGTCAGACAGATACGGTAATTATATGCCTGAGACAGTCCGTCTCCTGTTCCGTTCGGAGCAAGTTCCTCATCTGTTATTCCCCACAGAATCCCGCTCTGGGGATTGCCCTTTTCCACGTATGGATCTATGCCATCCGGAAACTGGTGACGGTCAAGAAGCTGGACACCGTTCCACGTTTCGCCATACACGGTATTGTCCTCACGTCCGACTGAATATGAAACTCCGGAACGGGCCATGAGGTCGCCTTCGTATGTTGCATCAATGAAATATGGGGCTGATACACGTATGGTCCTTCCTGCCTGGGTCGATGCAGTAATGGATTTTATTTCTGCCCCCCCCATTTCGACTTTTTCGAGATGGTAGCCTTTGAGATGAGTGATGTTCGGATGATCAAGATATTCCTCCATCACATCCAGAGCGACAGATGGTTCGAAAATCCACGATTCAAGCCTGCCATAGTGTTCTCCAAGTTTTCTATAGAATTGCTTGGCCACTCCGAACACAGCCTGTTTGTTGCCGATATCGGTATATCCCAGGCCGCATGTGGTAAGACCTCCGATTCTTTCATCCGGAGAGACGACTATCACCTCCTTGCCCATCTGAGCGGCAGAATATGCTGCTGTTACCGCAGCCGACGATCCTCCATAGATGCAGACATCGTAATGACGGGCACAGGACAGGGTTATAAAAGACAGTATGATTACACTATATATCCTCTTTATCATCAGTGACAAAATTTATTTTGTGATTATTGCAGCCCAGCCTCCACCTGGCGCAAGATGAATATCTATATCTCCTTTGGCAGCATAGGATTTCTTCTGATAATCGTTGCCGAACTTATGGGCGACCTTTCCGTCCTGCCATGCCTCGACATTGACCTGGGCATCACCGACGAGCCTTGAGATGTCCACCTTCAGGTCGCGCTCAGTCCAGTCTGTCATGGCACCTATATACCAGGTATCGCCCTTGCGTCTTGCAGTGATGATGTAGTCTCCGACCTTGCCTTCAAGAACAACTGTCTCGTCCCACACTGTAGGCACCCTGTAGAGGAATTCGCTGCAGACAGGCTCAAGTTCATAACTTGTCGGAGAGTCGCAGATCATGTTCAGAGGAGCATCGAACACCACGAACTCAGCCAGCTGGCGGCAGCGCGTTCCCTGGCTCATAGGTTCTGTGCGCACATCACGGAAGTTGGTGTAGGATCCGTTCTTCATTGCACCAGGAGTGTAGTCCGCAAATCCTGCCACATAACGGATATACGGGATGGTCACATCGAACTCCACCATATCATATTCAGGCAGCTTTTTCTTGCGCATCTGTTCAAGACCGAACACGCCTTCGTAGTTCAGGACATTAGGAAAGCGTCTCTGGAGTCCTGTAGGCTGATGGCATCCATGGAAATCCATCACAAGTTTATGGCGTGCCGCCACCTCGGAAGCCTTGTAAATAAAATCCTCCATCTTCTGGTCGTTCCTGTCAAGGAAATCTACCTTGAAGCCCTTGACACCCATCTTTGCATAGTGGCTGCATACACCCTCGATATCCTTCATGAAGGCGCTGTAGCCGGCCCAGAGGATTATGCCTACATTCTTTTCGTTTCCATGACGGACAATCTCCTCGAGATCTATCTCTGGAACCACCTTGAACAGGTCGTCAGCATATTTCACTGCCCATCCCTCATCAAGGATGACATACTCAAGTCCGTGACGCGAAGCAAAGTCTATATAGTACTTGTATGTCTCGGTGTTGATACCTGCCACGAAATCCACTCCACGCACATTCCAGTTGTTCCACCACTCCCAAGCGACCTTGCCCGGTTTCACCCAGCTGTAGTCCTCATCTGCAGGACATGGACGGGCGAGACGATAGACCATGTCGTTGTCGGCCATCTGCCTGTCCTGAGTGCTTATGGAAACCGACCTCCAAGGGAAGGTGCGTGCAGAGCCGTCGCATGAAGCGAGCCAGTTCTCACGTTCGGTGACCATCATCTGAAGCATGTTGTGTCCTCCAAGGACCTCTGTCTTCGGATATGGGGCATATTCTCCTTCAAGGCACTTGTCCGAATCTCTGTTGTAGAGGAACATTCCCGGATATGACACCAGGTCTGACTCAGCAATCACCAGCTTGATTCCCTCAGGGCAGTCAACCATGAGAGGAAGCACACCGAAGTGCGACTTGTCCCAGGCCGAAAGCGGAGTGTACTTATAGAGGTTCTCGAAGTCATCCATATACTGGGCATCAAGTCCCTGCGACTCATATTTGTGAGTATAGGTGGCGTACATGTTCCAGTCCTCGACGAAATTGAATGTCGCCTGCTCTGCAGTCACCTTGTACGGCTTGCGCTTGTCTGATTCCCAGCGCCAGCCGAAACCGTCGTCGTAAACACGGAATACAAGATTATAAGTACCATAGTCAAGATTGAGCTCGTTATATGCATTCTTGACTACAGCCTTGCGGTAGAATGTCGCATTTATAGGTTCATCCACACTCTTGCGGGAGGCCTTGCGCACCTTTGACGAGCCCCATATGGTTCCGTCTTCCAGAGTCATGGACAGAGGCGAATCCGCTATGAGCACAAGAGCATCATACGCCACGGAGTACCTTGTACCCTCAGCATTGAGGACCTTTACCTTCACCTTGCCGTCAGGCGAGGTCACCTCATACTCAGCCGCATTTGATGCGACAACTGCTGCAAGAAGCAGCACAACAGAAAGAATCCTTCTCATTTTATTATATCATTTACTATTTCAAATCAACTACGACTGTCGTTACGCCTCGCGCACCGATGACATGATTCACTCCCTCTCCGGTCACAGTCCTGGCAAGGTCGTGCCTTGCATCGGTACGGTAGCTTGTCACCGAGGCCATCCTCTTTTTCCAGGCCTTAGGAAGTGTGAGTTCAACCGGTTTCTCCTCGAACGAAGAGTTCACGAAGACCATGACGATGCGGTCCTCTTCCGGAGATATGAAGGCTGTGGCAGCCAAGGTATCGAGGTCATCCGCCCCGTCAAGGGCGATACGCTGATATCCTGGTCTGACGAAGCGGCTGAAGTTACCGAGGGTCCAGAGCATCTTGTTTGCAGAAGGATATCCGCCTTTGTGGATGTCCCCGTCAGTGGCATGAAGGGAGATAAGTGCATGGTCACCGCGAAGTTCCATGCCCTTCCAGTAGCACCATGAGACTGCATCCGAATCCACGAAGTCGCTGTGCATGATCCTGGCCATCATCAAGGCACCCTGGATGTCGGCATGATTGCCCTTGCACCAGTCGGCTGTAATTCCGCCATACTGCTTTGTGGTCGGAAGAAGGCACCACTCGGACGAATGATAGTCTATGCCGTATTTCCTGATCTGCTGCGCAGCAAGCCTATGGACCTCGCGAAGGTCGGCACTTGTAAAATGGTCATGGTACGGATGAGCGGTGAACTCCATGTCCATATGCTTGAGATCAGCCACATAATGCGGCGAATTCTTGTCAAAGAAGAAATAGAGCTGCCTTCCCGGACACTCGAGCGAATCGCTGCCGAAACGGGCGAACATCTTAGGGCGCTGAGTGTAGAGCATCTTGAGGCGGTTTGCCTCTCCTATGAAGATACGGACGTCATCGAATCTTGAAGACCTGCTCAACGATTCATCCAGTGCCTTGGTCATCTTGAATATTTCGCTGTTGCGCCATGGTGAGCCTTCCTGTCTTGGAGTGTTCCAGTCTCCCTGAGGCTCATTTATAGGGCTGATATACGGGATGTTGAAGCCCTTGTCCATAAGATGCTCCGTCACATCCACGAGATAGTCTGCATAATCATCGTAGCAGTCTTCGCGCAGATTTGCCGCATTGTCTGTCGGAGCATATCCCTTGCCGTTCAGGGTGTACTGGACAAGAGGAGAATTCGAGAACAGAATGAACTGGTTGCAGCCGCGGTCCTTCGCTGCCTGCATGAAATACTCATGTCCTGCACATTTCCCCCAGTCATAAGACTTGCCGTCCACGGTCTTGTATGACTCTGCGCGACGCTGGTAAGGGTAGATGTCGGCACCCGGCTGCTCCAGGGTCCCTGCCCCGAGGTTTACTCTCCAGATGGTCAGGGCTATTCCCTTCGGATTGCCGGAGGCATCATATTCCTGTGAGAACAGATAGTCGGCTATCTCCTTCTTTGCGTTGTCACTCCATAATTTTCCGACAAAGTTCGCGCTCCATGCATCTGCCGCTCCGAAGAACTCGATCGTCTGATGACGGACATCAGGATTGACTGCTACCCTCTGCTGCGCGAGTGCGCATACTGACATCGATGCTGCAAGCATCAGTATATAAAGTCTCTTCATATTGTGATATTACTACATTTCAGTGTTGAAATCCTTGAGTATCCCCTCCATATCCTTGCCAGGAACGATCATATCGAGGGACTCCCTGTCCATGATCATCACAGGGCTGTCCCACACAGGGAGGCGGGTGTATTTCGTATCCGGAGAATTCGGCGAGTAATGATAAAGGTTCAGATTGAACACCCTTCCTGTTATCGGTTCGACTAAAACCGGATTCTTGATCTTGAGGTTCCTCACAGTGAGGGTCACGTCCGACCATTCCAGAGATGACACCGGAGCATTGTCGCTGAAATAGTACATGAAGCCGACCGTCCTGTCCCCGTCCTTGAGACCAGTAACCTTCATTTCACGTGATGTGTTGGCAGTGAACTGCACTTCAAACGGAGTGATGTTGTCCGGAAGAAGGTTCACAAGGTTTCTGACTGCGTAGAAGGATGGTTTCTTGTATTTAACCTTGAAGTCCAGTCCGGTCCTGAGCAGGCCGAACGACTGCTGCATATCCGGATAGACAAGATCGGTCAAGGTGAATATCGAGCAGGCCTGTCCTATGGCAAAATCACAGCACATGCGTCTTAGCACCGTCTTTGCCTGGATATATTCGTCGAACTGGATATGCTTCAGCGCATGTGTCCACTCCAGTTTTGAAGGGCAGCCGCTCTCCCCCTGGAACACGATGATCTCCGGGTTGAATTCGTGGATGATCCTGCGCAGAGTCAGAAAGTCATAGTCACAGTCATCCGGATTCTCGTAATATTTGTGCAGGCTGACATGTGTGAAGAGGTCGGTCCTGCCCATCGTCTTCAGGTCATTCAGCACATGGCTCAGGTATCCGGCATCCACGCTTGCAAGCGCAAAGGCAGCTATCCTGGCATCAGGATCCACCCGCCTGATCGCCTCGCAGGTCCTCACAAGAAGATTCGTATATGTGGAAGGGTTGTCCTTGTTCACTTTCTGATTCGGCTCGTTCCAGACCTCCCACAGGCCCACCTTACCCTTATAGCGGGCAACAGTGGTCTCCACATATCTCTCCCATGCCTTCATGGTCGGCTCGTCGGTGAAGATCTTCGCGCCAAGAGTTACTTCCGATGAATATATCGGATTGCCATATCCAAGACACATCCATGGAGTGACATTCTGGCTCACGATGCCGTCCACTACCTCGTCAAGCCAGGCATAGTCATACTTCCCTTTCTTCTGCTCGGTGCGGGCCCATCCGCTCTGGATGCGGGCATGGCCGACTCCAAGCTGGCTGATATATGAACCGCTTTCGGAATACTCCGCCATCCCTCTGTCGACGCATTCATAGCCGACCGACCATCGTTCAGCCGCCACTTCTTCCGAAGGATAAGTCCTTATGGCTCCGATGCACTCGAGCGGAGGATAGTTCTGATTGAAGACCTTGTATGTCACTGACTCGAACGGCTGGGCTGACACGGTCATCACGCTCAGCATCGATAACACGATATAGGTCAAGCGTTTCATAGAAAAGGAGTTTAGTAAATATAGTCTTTAAGTATTGCACTCAGCGGTTCCATAAGGGACTTTGCCATCAGATGATAGCCATAACCGCTCGGATGCGAGCCGTCAGCCGTCCATTCATGGGTACCGTCAAGAGTGTTTGTGGTCTCAACCCAGTACACATTCGGGTACTTGGAAACAGCTATGGTCATCAGACTGTCAGCCATGTCCATCTTTGCCTGTTCACGTGCATCATATGATGGGTTGAAATTCCTCTTCTCGCGATAAAGTGTCTTGATGAAGATCAACGGGATTCCCGGCTTTTCCGCCTGAAACTTCTCTATGAACGGAAACAGCCTTTCCTCCATCTGCTCAGGTGACGGATTTGAAAAGGCGTCAAACACATAAGCATCGACATCCTCCGCATCAAGCAGGGCATCAGCAAAATAAGGCTGGAGCTTGGAATTGCCGCAGAATCCCATATTGATGAAATGGTAGCCTGTCATTCTTGCAAGCTGAGCGGAATATGTCAGTCCCGGACGTTCCGCGCATGCACCCTGGGTGTATGACGAGCCGAAGACCGCGATCCTGCCCTTGAATGGATTCTCGATCGGCTGAACGCTGCTGTCCGGATCTGTCACTATCTGCAGTTCCTTGAGTTCGCTCTGCAGAGGAAGATAAAGCAGGCATTCCTTCCATCCCGGCACGGACGATTTCAGCAGAGGCAAGGTGATGAATTCACCCTTGACAACCTTCGATGGGACATTGTTCCATGCCCATATCCACTGGCCATCCTTCTTTATATAAAGATCGAAACCTGCCATTCCCCTGTCCAGACGGCTGCTGAGCGTAGTGTACTTAACATCGACTCCTATATAATCAGAATTTGTTCTAAATGCTATTGCAATTCCGGCACTCTGACGGCATTGCGTCTTCTCTCCGGATGTAAATCCATCATATCCGGAAGTCTCGATCCTATGATATGGATTTTCTGTAGGAAGAAGCTTGCTCACTACTGTCAGAGACTGCGCATCAGTGTATCTGTACTCCTGGGCATTAAGGACAGCCAGGGACGAAAACGCAATGATAATGGTTAAAATACGTTTCATATCAGAATTTAAGATAAGTTATAACCGGGAAACCAGTGGACGGATATACCATCTCTCCATTCGATGAAGGATATCTGTTGCGTCCCACCATGTAGAAAGTAATATCGAAGCCATCCGTGAAGATATAGTCCGGACGTCCTCCCGAAAGTTTGTCGCCTCGCACGTTGTTTCTCGTATGGTTCGTCTTGATTTCCGATTCCAGAAGCATTCCGTCAGTCTTGAGACGGTCATAGACATCCACCCAGCGGGACGTTGCAAGATGCTCCACATAACCTGGAGTCTTGTCATTCATATTGAAGGAGCCAGTGATTATAGACGGCAGGCCATCGGTCACGACAATCTCATCCGCAATCTTTATCAGGTTCTCGCAATTGACGCTGTTCAGAATCTTTGAGGAGGCTCCATTGGTGGAGGCAACCATGAAATAGAACTCCTTTCCTGTGGCCTTCTCGCGGAACTTCGCCCAGGTGACTGACTTGGTGGCATCACCCTTGACATCCTTGAGGTCCTTATGTATCCTGTTCTTATCGAAATATCCGCCAAGCCAGTTTATGCCATAATCGATGCAATCATACTTTTCCGTACGCCATATTATAGCCTGGGTCTTGTTATAGGCACCTTCAAGCGGCAGGCTCGGCCTCGTATTGGAAAGAGCAAGCCACGAATATCCTGCCTTTTTCGCTTCAAGAGCCTGTGGAAGTCCTGTGTATCCGACCCTTCCTGCAATGGAGTCACAGACACCCACCAGGCCCAGAACATCGCAATCCGTTGCAATTATCTGCTCAGCTACAGCACTGACGCAATTGGACCAGAGCCTCTCCGGTCCGCATTCCCCTTTCTTCACGTTCTGAGCCCTTGAGGCGGAATTATGCAGATAATATACGGCAGCCTTAAGCTCCGACTTTGTCTTTTTTGGTGCCGCCTCTGCCACCAAAGGGGCAAGAAGCAGGAATATATATATCAATTTCTTCATATACTTAAAATTCTAGATCTGTGCGAATCGGATAGTGGTCTGAGATGAAAGGCACATGGTTATATTTCCTGACTATCACCTTGAAGTCATGGCAGCGCCTGAAGCCTTTATACCATATGTAGTCAACGGTTCCGTTCCATGACTTGCCGAAGCCGTTGAAGGTGTATTTGTCATCAGAATCCTTTGCCTCCATGCGGGCATCCTTCCATTCGGTCATAATCCTTCCAAGAGTCGCCTTTTCCTTGTACTGCGCATTGAAATCGCCAACCACCGCCATAGGAAGGTTTTTGACATTTATCTTTTCCATCCGGTCAAGAAGGACATTCAGGCCGTTCTTTCTTGCCTCCACACCCTTATGGTCAAGATGAGTATTGATGAAGATGAATTCCTTGCCTGTCTTTTTATGCTTGAAACGGCACCAGAGAGCAGTACGGGGCTCCGCGGAATCCCACGACATCGAGCAGGTGTCAGGGGTCTCTGAAAGGTAGAAGGCATCCCATTCAATGAGCTCCAGCACATTCCTGTCCCACATGACAGGGTCGGTAAATGCCGCATATGACTTCAGATTCGGGACATTCCGCCTGATCAGATAATCGACATACTCATATTCGGGATTATGAGAGAGAATATAGTCCCTCTGGTACCTGCTGCATTCCTGAAAGCCGATGACGGCAGGCCTGATGTCCTTCATCATTGCGATTATCGCGCTTTTGCGCCTGTCCCATCCGTTTTCCAAATCGTTGTTGTTGTTCATGTAACGGATATTCGCCGATACAATCCTGACTGTCTTTGCATTGGCAGGGGCAGGGGTGTTATATACAGACGGTTCCGGAGTCTGCAAGAAAGAAACATCTGCCACGACAGGAAGATGATCAGAAGGATAGTGGAGGGTGCCGTCTGCTGTCGGGAAACGGCACTTGTCGACATCGATGCTCAAAGGTCTGAATCCATGCAGGCATATATGATCCGGTTTCCACTTCGTCAGGCCGGACTCATCCTTCAGGTTCTGAGTGCCCCAATCCTTGATTTCATCCGGCAAGGTGCCTGCAGCAGTGTAGTGCTGGAAAAGGTCGTACCACCTTGAATTTCCCATGGAGCCCCAATGTTTGGCCTTATGGTCGGCATTCAGGTCACCGACAAGGATGGAAGGAGTGTCAGCCGGTATCATGTCCATCGTGATTTCACGCAGCCTCTGCATGTTATACTTATTTGCAGAGTTATCTGACGAGCCGTCCTTCTTCTTGCCCGGTACCCTGAAATGGGTGCTGAGGAAATAGAAGTCCCTGCCGGAATCCTTGTGGACCATATGAGCCCACACGCATGGACGGTTCGAACCCTTCGGTGCCTTCGGAGCAAGAATTGCAGTGTCGCGCACGCCTCCGAGATAGAAGATGCCGCTCTCCTTCACATCGAACATGGAACTGCGGTATGCTATGGCGACATCGTATGAAATCTTACCCTTGCTGGTGTTGGGATAGAGAATCCATTCATAATCTGTCTTTCCCTGGTCTGCAACAAGCTTTCTGACATCCTTGTCACCCTTCAGGCCCCAGATGCTGTCGCACACCTCCTGGACTCCCAGGATATCGCAGTCGAGTTCGGATATCATTCTTGCTACAGCCTGCGCGCTGTTGCACCAGTATCTCTGGTGAGACACTGTGGAATCCTTCTCAATCACCTTCTTTCTGGAATCCGAAGTGAAGAGGTTGTATGTTCCCACCTTGAACTCCTGGGCCGCAAGTCCCGTCGTAAACAGGCAGAGGGCCACCGCCGCAAGTAATCTTTTCATATGATCTGGATTATTTTTCTGCGTATTTTCTGACACGTTCATCATCTATGACACCGCTCCAGTTCAGGCCGAAGGCGAAATCATAGGCATTACCTTCGGAATCCACGTATGGAACCATATCACGAGGGCTGTCCTCGCACTGTTTCTCCACGGTCTCCATATCGGCAGGGAACTGGACAGGAAGGAGTCCGGTAGGCTCGTATCTTCCGGTAATCACATCGACATATGCCTGAGGCTCCACTCCGAATGAGATGAGGATGGCGTCAGCATGCTTTTCGAACTCTCCCATGACCACAGGCTTCTGGCATGGAAGGATGACGACAACAGGGCGGTCACCCATCTGTGCCTTGGTTTCAGCCACGAGATCGATATCAGCCTTGTTCTCTGTCTTTATCGTCTTTCCGTAATAGCTCCTGTTGGTGCCTTTCTCTTTTGGGTCTCCTCCCGCAAGACTCACCTTGCGGGCATGCTCTGCCTTGTAATCAGTCCACTGAAGGCTCATAGGAACGTATCCGTTGCCTCCCTTCCTGAGATCCTCGGTATCGAAGCCGCGTCCGTTCACCGGATCTCCGATAACCACTAATGCGAAATCAGCCTCCTGAGGATTCTCCACAAAGACATAGTCACCCTTGAGGAATTCAGGCTCGATCGGCCAGTCATATTTTCCAGGAACCGTCACCTTGCCCGCGAGATTGTAGGTGTTAGGAATCTGTCTCTTAGGCATATATACCTTTGTCTGAGCCTTCACAGGAAGGACTCCTCCACGATTCTTGAGCATGACCACCGACTTGAGCTGTGCCTGGTATCCCCTGTCTCTGAAGTCTTCGGAACTGAGCACCTGCTCTGTCTTTGCAGGATCGAGATATGGATTCTCGAAGATTCCCGTACGGAAGAAATTGAGAAGGAGCTTTCTTGCAGAATGCTCGAAGCGCTCACGGGCGCTTTCTTCACCGAAGTCCCTGGTCCACATGTCATAAGCCTCCAGAACCGGTCCCTTCTTGTTGTTTCCACCGAACTGGTCCACACCTGCCTTGAGAATCTCATAATGGCGCTCTGCTTCTGTCAGAGTCTCGACTCCCCAAGGTTTTCCGCCATGGATATGGACTTCCTCATAGTCCTTGGTGATGCTCCAGTCCGTACATATCACTCCTTCATATTTATATGTATTGATCAGCAGATCCTGAATGATGTACCTGCTGTAGCTGTTGGCGACGTTCTTTCCTGATGGGTCAATTCCGTATGAAATCGTGTAATAGGGCATGACAGCAGATGCCTGCTTTGTCGGACCATCCAGATTGAAGGCACCTTTGACGAACACCTGCAGCGCAGTATTGAACTCACCGCCAGGGAAGACCGCATACTTTCCGAAACCCAGATGAGCATCACGGCCAGCCTCTCCTGCTGCACCTCCCGGCCAGTGTTTCACCATGCAGTTCACGCTCTGGGTTCCCCATCCGTTCTCAATCACGTCATCGCCGTAAGATGTCTGGAAGGCATCGATATAAGCCCTTGTCATATCTGCGGCCATATCGGGATCCTCAGTAAAGGTTCCCACTCCCCTTCTCCAACGGGGTTCTGTGTAGATATCGGCCTGCGGAGAAAGCGCCGTGGCTATTCCGAGAGCACGATATTCTGCAGAGACGACCTCGCCGAAGTCCCTCACGACCTCAGGATCGAAGGATGCACCCAGACCGAGAGGAGTCGGCCAGCGCGAGGCCTGTCCGCCTGAGCCGGCATTGAATTCGTCCGTAGCCCTCGTCTCGTTTCTCGGATCGGAACTGTTGTTGGCAGGAATGCCATGGGGAAGACTCTCCGCAAGTGCCTGAAGCTTGTTGTTCCAGCGGGCAGCTGCACCTGGAGAAGCCACCTTAGTCACAAGGATCTGCCTGAGATTGTCGTCTCGCAGAGCCTTTATCTGATTGTCCGACAGATCGCTGGTATCAGCCCCGCTCTCTGCCCAGGTCTTGCCCCCGAAGGTATATTTCATCGGATTTGTGGAACTGATATGGGGAACGCTCATATGCGAGCTGTAGAGCATAAGACCGGCTATCTCCTCGACAGAAAGCTGGGATGCGAGATCTTCCGCACGCTCAGCCGGAGTCCTGCGCCAGTCCTCGTAAACATCTATCGAGTCATTCCTGTTCAAGTCCTTGAAGGCGTAGCCATTGTCATAGAGAATCCTGATTCCTGATGACGGGGAATAGGCAATGGATTTTCCTCCTCGCTGGGTGATGAGTATATGGTTATCAATGTGAGTTTCCTCCACCCTTGGTGTACAGGAAATGATAAAAACGAGTGCTGCGACGCACGTGAACAAGCGGTTGAAAAAATTCATTTTGGTTATTGTTTTATGTCTTTGAAAGCAAAATTAATCAAAGTGAGACGGGAAGACAAGGCAAGCAGACGGCAATATAGAGTGATATAAAGACAAAAAATGGCTCATATCGTATATAACGATGATTATTGCCCATTTCAACCCACGTCAAATATAGACATTTTTTATCTGCTTGGAGATGGATTATGATGAAACCTGAAGTCCCGATATCAGAATTGAAAGCAGATGGCGCCGGAGGCGTGATTCCTGACGATATTTTTAGAGGATATTTTATTTTGTATATGGTTGTTTTATCGGAATTTATGATTATCTTTGCGCCCGCAAATCCCAAAACGCGGGAAATGCATAGACAAATTAATCATTAACCTCTTAATTTTTTCAAAAGATGGCTGAATATTTGGCACCAGAGAAAAAACAGGAGCTTTTCGAGAAGTACGGAAAGTCTAATACTGACACAGGTTCTCCTGAGAGCCAGGTGGCATTATTTTCCTACCGTATCGCTCACCTTACCGAGCACCTCAAGAACAACAAGCACGACTATGTGACTCGTCGTTCACTTCTGAGACTTGTAGGTAAGAGACGTCGTGTCCTTGACTATCTCAAGGAGATTGATATTGAGAGATACAGAGCTATCGTCAAGGAGCTTGGTCTCCGTCGATAAGCTACATCATAGTAGGAACCGACGAAGGGGGCGCAGCCGGGAGTGGCTCTCCCCCTTTTTTCACGCAAAGAAGTCTGATGGCGCAGACAACAACCTGCGGCGCCTGAAGAGTGATACATATATATAATAGGTCAGGTACGATGACCTTGCAGATGAAACAGAATATTAATCCACTCCCATAGGGGGAGGCAGGTTGAAGAAGAAGTAATGAATATCGTAAAAAAGACAATCGAATTATCCGACGGCAGGGTAATTGAAATCGAGACCGGAAAGCTCGCAAAGCAGGCTGACGGTTCAGTTGTAGTCAAGATGGGAGGCACAATGCTCCTCGCCACAGTGACATGTGCAAAAGACGCCAAGGAGGATGTGGACTTCATGCCGCTCCAGGTGGACTACAAGGAAAAATATGCTTCCGCAGGACGTTTCCCGGGCGGATTCATGAAGAGAGAGGGAAAGGCTTCTGATTATGAAATCCTTATCGCACGTCTTGTTGACCGTGCACTCAGACCGCTCTTCCCGGAGGATTTCCACGCAGAAGTGTTCGTAAACGTGAATCTTATCTCAGCAGAGAAGGACATCCAGCCGGATGCACTCGCAGGACTCGCTGCATCATCAGCACTCGCTGTCAGCGACATTCCTTTCGAGGGACCTATCTCTGAGGTACGTGTGGCACGTATCGGTGGCGAGCTCAGGATCAACCCTAACTTCAGCGAGATGGCTGACGCAGACATCGACCTGATCGTTGCTGCAACATATGACAACATCATGATGGTCGAGGGTGAGATGAACGAGGTCAGCGAGCACGACATGCTCGAGGCCATCAAGTTTGCTCACGAGGAGATCAAGAAGCACTGCAAGGTGCAGATGGAGCTCATGGAGGCTGTAGGCAAGACTCAGAAGAGGGCTTACTGCCACGAGGAGAACGACGAGGATCTCCGCAAGGCGATCGAGGAGTTCTGCTACGACAGATGCTACGCAATCGCAAAGTCAGGCTCGGCAAAGCACGAGAGATCTGACGCATTCGAGGCACTCAAGGAGGAGTTCTATGCAACACTTCCGGAGGAGGAGCAGGAAGAGAAGAGGATGATGATCGAAAGATACTATCACGCTGTCGAGAAGGCTGCGATGAGAAACATGATCCTCGACGAGGGAGTTCGTCTTGACGGACGTGACACCACTACAGTGCGCCCTATCTGGTGCGAGACTGACTACCTCCCGTGCGCTCACGGTTCTGCAATCTTCACACGTGGTGAGACTCAGTCACTCTCGACTGTTACCCTCGGCACCAAACTCGATATGAAGGAGCGCGACGAGGTCCTCATCCAGGACACTGACCAGTTCGTGCTTCACTATAACTTCCCTCCTTTCTCAACTGGCGAGGCTCGCCCGCAGCGTGGCGTAGGCCGTCGTGAGATCGGACACGGAAACCTTGCATACAGGGCCCTCAAGCCGATGATTCCTATGGCTCCTGAGAATCCATACGCAGTGCGCGTGGTTTCAGATATCCTTGAGTCAAACGGCTCATCATCAATGGCTACAGTCTGCGCAGGCTGCCTCGCCCTCATGGATGCAGGTGTGAAGATCAAGAAGCCTGTTGCAGGTGTTGCAATGGGTCTTATCACTGACAAGGACAATCCTAACGAAAGATATGCTATCCTTACCGACATCCTCGGTGACGAGGACCACCTCGGAGACATGGACTTCAAGGTGACCGGAACTAAGGACGGTATCACAGCAACTCAGATGGACATCAAGGTGGACGGTCTCTCATACGACGTTCTCGAGAGAGCCCTCGAGCAGGCACGTCAGGGTCGTCTCCACATCATGGGCGAGATGATGAAGACCATCAGCGAGCCACGTGCAGAGTACAAGGAGTTCGTTCCACGTATGGTTCAGCTCATCGTTGACGGCGAATTCATCGGTGCCATCATCGGAAAGGGCGGCGAGACCATCCAGAAGATCCAGCGCGAGACCGGCACTACCATCACCATCACCGAAGAGCAGATTGACGGCGTTCAGAAGGGTGTTGTGGACATCTTCGGCCTTGACAAGGAGTCTATGGACAAGGCTATCGAGTGGATCAACGGCATCACTGCAGTTCCTGAAGTCGGCACAGTTTACCACGGAAAGATCGTTTCAATCCTCGAGTTCGGTGCATTCGTGGAGATTCTCCCGGGCAAGGAAGGCCTCCTGCACATCTCTGAGATCGACTGGAACAAGACCGAGAAGGTGGAGGACGTGCTCAACGTAGGTGACGAGGTGGACGTGAAGCTCCTCGAGATCGACGAGAAGACCGGCAAGATGAGACTTTCCCGCAAGGCCCTCATCGAGAAGCCTGAAGGATATGTAGAGCCTGAGCGCAAGCCACGTGGAGACCGTGGTCCACGTCGTGACAACGACCGCCGCGACAACCGCGGACCACGTCGTGACGGTGACAGAGGCCCACGCCGCGATGACCGTGGCCCAAGAGGACCTCGCCGCGACCGCCGCAACGACGCTCCTGAAGCTCCAGAGCAGAACAACGAGCCGGAGATGTTCTAGAACATCCCTGACACACGATAGAAAGGCTGACCTTTGACGGGTCAGCCTTTTTTGCATCCACCCAGAGATCCTGCCCAAGCCATCCGATTTTTCCATTGTCATCCGGGAATGTGCCAGATTTTCCGGATATATCAGTCAAATTTGTGCATTTCATCCGGGGGAACCGCCTTTTTCCCGGACAATCAACCAGTTCCTGAGAGGGAAATGCAACAAATGTTCAAATAAATCATTAAATTCGTAGCGGTCAACTTGAACAAATGTAAAAGCCACATGATATGAAAAGACTGGTTCTCCTGACTTGCGCAGCAATATATTCCATAGTAATGGCCGGAGCCACATCCGGGCTGCACAGAGACATCTCGTTCACCCACATTTCCATTAACGACGGCCTGTCTCAGAGCACAGTCCGTTCTGCATGCCAGGACAGCAGAGGACAGATGTGGTTTGCGACACATGACGGTCTTAACAGATTCGACGGTTATGACTTCACCGTATATCGCCACAGGGATGATGACAGCACCTCCATCGCTGATAATATAATAAGAAAGGTATATCTTGACAGCAAAGGCGGATTGTGGGTCGGCACTGAAAAAGGATTGTCATACTATGACAGGGACAAGGATTCATTCAGAAACTTTTCCACAGGAGGAAAGATAGTGACAGGAATTGCAGAAGACAGCAACGGGAGATTCATGGTCGCCACTGGGGGAAGTCTTAGAATCTTCAACAGCAACACGTGGAATTGGGAAATATCTGCCCCCCCCTGCCAGCCTGAAACATTCGGAGCAACTATTCTCTACAGGGACAAAGAAGACATCTGGATCGGAACCGGAACCGACGGTCTGTTCAGCTACTCGATAGGATCAAGGGAAATAAAACGCATATCAGCGTTCAAGAGCAACAGTTCCATTCAATGCCTCCTGAATCATGATGGTAAAATATGGATCGCCACCGAAGGCGACGGCCTGCATAGCATAGACCTTGCAGATGGAAGTCTCAAAGTGTACCACCACACCGACGCCGCCCGAAGCCTGAATTCCAATTTTGTGAGGGCCTTGCAGACAGACAAAGACGGGAATCTGTGGATCGGGACATTCAATGGCCTTAGCATTCTGGATGGAGACGGATTCATAAACATAAAGAGCGATCCTTTCGTTCATGGAAGCCTGTCTCAAAGTTCCGTCAGATGCATCTGCCGCGACAATCAGGGTGGAATGTGGCTTGGCACCTGGTTCGGAGGGATAAACTACTGGCATTCATCGCGTAACAGATTTGACCATATTCAGATGCAATATGGTGGAAACAGTCTTAACGACAATGTGGTGAGCTGCATGGCGGAAGACAAGGAGGGAACATTGTGGATCGGAACCAACAGCGGAGGAGTAAACCACTATGATCCAGACCGTAACCGATTCACATACTACAAGTTACAGCCAAACGCAGAGACCCTCAGCCTTGAATCCAATGATATAAAGGCCATATATATAGACGATGAGGCCGGACGCATCTATATCGGCGCCCACGCCGGAGGCCTGAGCATAATCGACAGACGAAAAAAGACACTCAGTCACTCCAAGACCAGCGGACAGCTGGATATCTATGCAATCGAACCTGACGGAAAGGAAAGGCTCATTCTCGGTACACTGGATGGTCTGAAAAGTTTCAACATGCTGTCCGGAGCAATATCTTCTCTTGACGAGGACAAGGAGGGTTATCCCATCAGGAAACTGAAGGTCAGAGCCCTGCTCAAGGATTCCCGGGGAAGACTGTGGATAGGTGGAGAAAACGGGCTGGCCACCTATAGAAATACAGACGGACAACTTGAAAGATGCGACATTCAGCATAATGCCTCTCCACTTCAGTCAGTATTCGTTCAGAGCATATATGAGAGTACGACGAAGCTGATATGGATCGCCACAAGGACAGGTCTGTGGTGCTACGATGACAAGGAAAACACCTTCAGCCATTACACAAGTGCCGATGGTCTGGCAAATGACATCATAGATGGGATTGAAGAAGACTCCTACGGCAGATTATGGTTAAGCACAGACAACGGGCTGAGCTGTTTCAATCCATTCTCCGGTACATTCAGAAACTTCTCGACTTCAGACGGTCTGCAGAACAATCAATTCAATCCTGGCTCTCACTGCAGAAGAAGGAACGGTGAAATCATGTTCGGAGGAATATATGGAATCTGCTCATTTACACCCTCGACTATTGAAGACAATCCATACACTCCTCAGCCTATAATAAGCCGACTGGAAGTGTTCAACAAGCCTGTAAGGCCGGGAGACGGCAGCGGAATTCTCAAGAAAAGCATCACTGAGGCAGATGTGATGACACTGCGGCATGACCAGAACTCGTTCACACTGGAATTCTGTGTCACAAACTACCTTGCAGGACGTCACAACACATTTGCTTACAAGCTTGACGGATATGACAGGGAGTGGTATGAGGTCAAGGAAAAGAGAAGCGTATCGTATTCGAATCTGCCGCACGGCACATACACATTCATGGTCAAGGCCGCAAATAATGACGGGAAATGGAATGACACCCCTGCCACACTCAGGATAAGGATAAGGCCTATATGGTACAAGACCATTGCTGCAATAACAGCATTTTCAATAATACTACTTATTTTTCTCTGGACCCTCTATCTCTTCATCGTAGAAAGGAAGGAAAGGGAAAACAGGCTGGAGCTGGAGAAGCAGGAAAAGAGTCACCAGGAGGATATCCATCAGATGAAGATGAGATTCTTCATCAACATATCCCACGAAATGCGCACGCCTCTGACACTGATCATCAATCCGCTTTCAGAGATGATAGGGAAAAGCAACGACACCTGGATGCGAAAGCAGCTCAGATATGTTGAGAGAAATGCAAAGAGGCTCCTTCATCTTGTAAACCAGCTGATGGACTACAGAAGGGCCGAGCTGGGAGTGTTCAAGCTGAAGGTGCAGAAGGAAGATGTCCATAAGATAGTGAAGGAGAACTGGTCATTCTATGAGAAACTGGCACAAAGCAAGAAGCTCCGCTACTCCCTGATTTCGGAAATGGAAGGAAAGAAGGTGCATGTGGACGGGCAGTATCTGGAGCTTATTCTTAACAATCTGCTGTCCAATGCATTCAAATACACCGACGAGGGAAGCATCACAGTCAAGGTCTATGAGAGCGAAGATAATCTGAAGATTGAGGTCAGCGACACTGGGGCAGGCATTCCGGCAGGAAAGCAGGACAGGATCTTCGAGAGGTTCTACCAGATAGACAACGAGCATATCGGAAGTGGTATCGGTCTTTCGCTGATTCAGAGGCTCGTGGAGCTGCATCACGGTACTATTGATCTTATAAGCGAGGTGAACAAGGGATCCACCTTCATAGTGTCACTCCCTATCAGAGAATCTGCGTATTCAATTGAAGAACTCAAAGGAGAGGAGGCTCCTGAGGCTCATACCACCAATCCGCAGGAAATGTATATCCTTGACACCGAGCGTGAAGTCCTGGAACTGGAAAATCCGGAAAACAAGAAACGGGGCAGACTGCTGATTGCAGAAGACAATGAGGATATCAGGGCATATATGAACGATGGCCTGGCAAAGATATTCGACATAATGCTTGCAAGAAACGGCGAGGAGGCACTGCAGATGATGAAGGATAATGAGCCTGATCTTGTGATTACAGACATGATGATGCCTGTGATGGACGGACTGAAGCTGTGTGCTCATCTGAAGCAGAACATAACCACAAGTCATATACCTGTAATCATGCTTTCAGCGAAGACCGACAGCAAGGACGAGCTGGAAGCCCTCAGGACCGGTGCTGATGACTATATGGCAAAGCCGTTCTCAATGGCCGTGCTCATCACGAAGATACAGAACATGCTCAGAACCCAGTATCGTCTCCAGGACAAGATGACAAAATCCATGGAGATTTCTCCCGAAAAGATAAGTTTCAACGCCATGGACGAGCAGATTCTCAACAAGGCAATCAGGATTGTCGAACAGAATCTGGACAATGCGGAATTCTCGACAGAGGAGTTTGCCAGGGAAATGAACATGAGCCGCTCCAACCTCCATCTCAAGCTTAAGGCTCTGACAGGAGAATCCGCCCTTGATTTCATCCGCAAGATACGCTTCAAGGAAGCCTGCAGACTGCTCAAGGACGGACGATACAGTGTCTCCGAAATCAGTGACATGGTAGGCTTCAACACTCCGTCATATTTCGCCACATGCTTCAAGAAATATATGGGATGTCTCCCTACGGAGTATATAAGAAAGAACAATTAGGAACCAAGCCGGACTAATAAGTCAAAGTCCGGCTTTTTCCATCTATGGTCACGACGACTTCCGATGCAGAACTTCCGAAGGCAGCGGAAACTGCCGGAGCTGAGGAGTAGTCCTCAATCGGATATATCACTGTGATGAAACGTACAGGAGTATTTGTTCCGCCTATAGCCACAGCCGTACGGTAGTATTTCCTCTCTGTCTTCATATTAATTTCCGAAGACGTATATGAAGTACCGGTAGATGGCGTAAAGTCTTCTGCCGGCACTCTCCCCTTCTCTCCCGCAAAGCAGAATGTCTTGAACATCATATTGTTGCCGTCAGTGAAATTCGTATGACAGCCATAAGCATTGGCGCCATATGCATCAAAGGTGATTTCACCAGGACAAAGATGCCAGCTGATCTCTATGGATGTGTTCACAGCAGATCCCAAGGCAGAATCAAGAATCACATAATACTTTCCGTCCACCATGAACACCACCCTCTCGTGACGTGTATTGCCATATGACTGGTTCCTGACATGCACCATCAGGCAGTCCTCAGATTCACTTGAAGTCACATATTCACCTCTCATTCTGCTGTCAGCGACAGTCTCAAGACGACGGGTAAGGGTATTATGCATGGCGGTAGCACGAAAGGCCTCACGCTCGGAACCGTTGGTATATGTATAGGCACCTGCATCCGGAAGGAAATGACGGCCGTTATGATACAGCGACACCGTACCGTTATCCGGCTGACAGTGCCACCATGTTCCCCCATCTGTCTTCACATTATAGTTGTTCTTCAGAACAAGCATCGTGGAGTTCTGAGTCCAGCCGTTGCGGAGCATATACCATCCTGTGGTCGTATATGCCGAAAGAAGTTCTTCAGGGGCTGTTCCACCGGAGAAACCGCTCGCCCAATACTGCAGGGTGGGATCATCAGGGAACATCTCCGCATATTTGACAAAGTTCCTGGTGAGGGTCGACCTGTTCCAGCTTGAGGAACGGACATCGTTGAAATCCTCAAGAGAATAATCAGGATATGCCAGATCCCTGACAAACTTCACAGCCTTCTTCAGATACCGGGTGTAATCTGACGGGAAAACTTCCAGCATGTCATTCACAGAAGCGACCTTATGCATATCATAGAATATGGACACCATCGGAATATGATAACCTGGATCCATCTCGACCAGCACTCCGTCCTCAGCGAACTGCACCTTGACCTGGGCTGCAACATCGGCAGATGCCTCGGCAAGCCAGTCCTGAGCAGCCTTGAACTCAGGCATCATGACGGCAGCTGTAAAGACAGCCTGAATCTCATACAGGCGATGGTTGCTCAACTGCACCGGGTAAGGATTAGCCCTTATGCACTCAACAGCATCCGCATATGCTGCAAGAAAATGCGTCAGGAACTCCGGGGTTAAACCCTCGGAACCGATGTAATAGTCCAGAACATCAATCTGATCCATCACACGGGCCGAGGCCTGAAGGTCAGTCCACATGTCATATACCGGACTGGAAGAGGACAGCTTGTAATCACCTGTAAGTGCGCCCGGGCAAGGGTGAGCTGCAAGCCATGAGGAATATACCTCGACATACGACCTCGGATACACCTCACTTTTCGTTCCCCAATAGACCTTGGCCTGAGGCAGCACCCATTGATGACGATGCTTCTGAATGTCGAACTGAGTCTCGCCAGCAAGTGTGATGCTCCAGTTTATACCGCCTGCACCATCTGAGAAGGAATAATACTGGGCATCCGCATCTGTGTCATTACCTTTTTCCGCATAATTCTTCACATAGAAACGGTAGTCGTTCTCCTTAAGAGCCTGATCTGCACGGTTTTTTTCGACGGCAGAGTATGAAGTCTGAGTCAGATCGACATTCGGATTGACCACGGCGCGCGATGTCTTCCAATATTCCTTCAATGCAACTGCGGCTTTATACAACTCCCCTGCCTCATACATCTGCTTGACAGTTTCAAGCCCTTGACATTCAAGGTCAAGAAGAGTAAAGACTCGCGAATTGACAAGGGAATTCAGTTTTTCCTTCTCTGCCGGCAGCATATCCTCCTTGGCAGTGGACATATCCACGGCAAAGATGTTGCGCGCATTTCTGCGAAGAGGGAGAGAACATGATGGTATCTCTCTCACATATACTGCCTTGTCAGTAGTCACCGTCACCTCAAGGGAGGTCAGGGTGCATGGAGCTACTGACAGCCAGACACGCAGGTCTCCAGAATCTGTCAACTTCAGATTACCAGACTTGACAAGAATCTCTGATGATGTTTCACCGTCAACCGCAGTCATACTATTGGCGTTCAGATCCAACGAGAATTTTCCTGCGAGAGAGACTCCGTCTGAAGCCTTGAATGTCACTGATTCGATTATTTCAGACTCTCCTATCCTCAATGACTTCAAGGTAATATCGGCATGTGCGACGAGACGCGTCCAATAGAGCAACAGGTTGTCTTCCGGCACACCCTTGCATGATTCAATTGTTTTTCCCACCATAAGGTCTGCTGCAGGATCAAAGGAATCCAAAGCAGGTGTCTGGCAGGACGGAAGTTCGACTGTCACTGCAGGGAGCTTCTCAGTACCGCTTTTTACTGCTGACGAAGGATATATGGAGTGAAAGTTCAGGGAACCCTCCAGTGAAGATGGCAGATTGAAAACATACTCAGCCTGAGCCTCGTCTGCTTCCAATGCGTCTGAAATGTACATGGAGCCATGCCAGTTCTTGTCCTCCTTCAGACATAGGGCGATTTTATCGCCAGCAGACCAGACTATAGTTTCACCATCCCAAAATGTTTTGGACTTCAGGGCACAGGTATCGTTCCAGACAGGCATTTCTGATGAAAAGACCACCCTCGTCATCTTGGCAGACGAATCAGGAACGAGCGCATCCTCATGTCTTTGGCAAGAAAACAAGGCGACAGCCGCAAACGCAGCTATCGCCTTAATGTGAAAAGTAGGTTTCATTCAGATATATTAAAGAGTACCGTAGTCTACAGAGACGTAGTTGGCAGCTGCGTAGTTGGCTGTTTCGGGTGAAGCAACGACCTCACGCTGAGCACCGGCAGTATATGTTTTACCATCATAAGTAATTGTATTTAAACTGCAAATCCCTGAGGCTGGATTCCAATTGCTAACTCTTGGATCATCAATCGATTTAGGATTATTTCCTGTAAAACCATTATATATTTGAACTCCTTTCTCGTAGTCTCCTTTGTAGAAAAAGTTATTTTCCACAGACACTTCATTAGGGGAAGTCCCCATCACATATTTAAGTCCGCCAGTAATATTTGCTTCCAAGAATACATTGTAATTGATAGAGACACTGACACTTGCTTTAGTTGCATTGACTAGAGCTTTGCCTATTGGAGTCTCGTCGAAAGTGTTGTATGAGAGAATAATGCTAGAATATTCAACCGTTCCTGAACCGCCATCATTAAGTAAAACAAAACCAGTCATCTCAATTCCTGAATTAACATAGAAGACATTATTGTAAAAGTTTGTATTTACAATCTTAGTCCCGGTTTGATTACCAGTAACAAAATTGAAGGTAGCTTTAGGGTTTTGAATCTCTATATCACAACCACTTACAACAAAGTCATTGATTACAACAGCTCCATTATTCAGCCTAAGGAATCCGTCTCCAGTATTTATAATCTTACAATTATCGAAGATTATCTTGTCAAAAGTACCGACATTAGCTTTTGTTTCAATTCGCTTCAAAGTGTAATGAAGATTTGCACACAAAAATATACCATCTTTGGTATTCGGCTGGGCATTATCATTCTGTACTATTGCGGAGCGTTGTGAAGAATCCTCTCCAATCAGAATAAGAGAACTTGAATTATAATCAACTGTTGCTGCTATTGATGCTGGCACAAAATATATTCCATCATTTTTGATTGATGAAGTTTCAGGCCGCACCCTCACTATTGGAAAATTTGAATAGTCTTTAAAAGTGTCTTTATTAAAAGTATATCCCCCAAAAGTAAGATCAAAACCATCATTATACTTCACGAAATAGTTCATATGTGGTTCATAATCTGTGCTGGCAAGTTTAGCCATCGGAAGAACCTGATTCCTCTGATTCAGAGATAAAATAGATTTTGTGGTCTTCTTTGCCACCTGACTGCCATCTTTCATGGAAAGAATGACAGTGAAACCCTCCTCGAACTCGACAGGAACGACTGTAAAGAAATAATCGCCTGGTTCGAGCACCTTGCCACCATTTCTCAGAGTCACATATGTTTCCGCCTTTGTTACTTTCAGAGTAGGAGACTCAGTAGAAAAGTCAATGGTATAAAGTCCTGCAAGAGTCTCATTCCTGTTACCCATGAGTGTAATGGATACGACATCCGTAAGATCTTCAGCGAGAGTGAAACGAATATGTGAAGTCATATTCTTGAAAGCAAGGCGGTTCTCTGCATCAGCCTTTGCCACCATCACAGCACCTCCGTTTCCTTTTGCATATGAACCAAGAACAGCTGCCTGGTCCGGAAACAGCTTTGAAGTAATGGTCATGGCATCTTTATCAAACTCCGCTGCACTCGTCCTTTCCGGATAAAGAGCATAGAACGCAGTCGCACCCTCTGTCACTTCTCCGGTAAAGACTGATGTCGCACCACCGACAGCTGTAGTGAAGGTATTCTTGCCTCCGAGATTATCAAATACCGTGATGGCATCGTTTGCTGCCCACTCAACAGTTCCCTCGCCATCAACGATACCTGCCTTGGTCTCTAAAGCAGTGGTAAACTCCATAGGAACGAGCTTCAGTTCTACGTTCTCCTCAGGATTGTTCTCAGGATTGTTCTCAGGAAGAACTTCCTTAGCACATGACATTGCCATTACAGCAAGTGCAAGCATGAAAAATGATCTTGTCTTCATAATACATCCTCCTTTACCAAGCCTGTTCATTCAGGAAATCATATTTCTCCAATTCTGTGAATGTGCTCGTGCAGAGCAAGTCATGAGGGACTAACTCCATCTCCATGACATAAGGGGTCTCATATTGATTGTCCCTTTCGAAAGTCTTGAAATTCATGTTCTATAGTTTTAGTTGTTTATGATTATGCATCCGGCAGCTGAATCCACAGCATCCATTCTGACATCTGCAAATTTATCGGCTTTGCCTGCAGCAGAAAACGCGATTTGTTCCAAACATTTTCACTTATGTCGAAATCTTTCAATTTGTCCAATCCATAGTCAAGCGTGGACATTTTTGATATTTTATAAGACATTTCTGAAACATCCCACACAGCATTAAGGAACTATGATACAATAGAAAAAGTCTGCCGGAAGCATTGAAAGTAAATTTGCATAGAGAAAATATCATGACTACACATATGAAACACACAACAATTTTAACCGCACTATGCATGACAGCGCTTCTTATGTCATGCAGTTATGAAGATGACATCCTCATCAAGGATGCCGATCAGAGTCCTGCAATCAGCACGCAGGACACAGTCTCCTTCCGAGACACATCAGGAATCTTCGATATTCTGAATCTGGCACATCCGGGACTGGAAGAAGTTAAAAGTGCAGTAGAGGCAGGCGACACCCTTGCTGCAGCCAAAGCCCTGCTGGAGTATTGGCGTTACGGAAGGACTGCAGTCAACCCGTACATCGACCTGATCAACACGACCATTTCAGAGACGGACCTGCGTATAGCCGACCAGGCATGCGAACATCGGTTCTACGTCAAAGGATTTGCAGAAAAGGAGGAAGATGGAGTCGCCACATACTATCTCTTCGAGGACAAGAGCAAGAACATCGACTGGAATTTCACCACAGACAAGGTCACTGATCAGGAATTCCGTTATCAGCGCCATCGCCACCAGTGGATGGAGCCTCAGGCAAAGGCGTACCGTGTCACAGGAGATGAGAAATACATAAAGTCCTGGATAGAGGTGTACAGTGACTGGCTCCGGACCTTCCCATGTCCGACAGGAAAGGTCTATCCGCCGGCAGGAGGTGCGGAAAACGACATCGAGTATGAATGGAAAGGCCTTCAGGTTGCAGAACGAGTCCTCAGCCAGATGAACATCATCCCATATTTCATCTATTCCGAAAATTTCACACCACAGTGGCTCTGCACAGTATTGAGTGAGTTTGCCAAGGCTGTGGAACTCATGAGACTCAACTACTATACGGATTCAAACATCCTGATCACCCAGTCTCAGGCGGTGGGATTTGCCGGGGTGATGATGCCTGAATTTGCAAAGGCCCAGGAATGGGCAGAGGAAGGATTCGGCAAACTTGCAGACAATGCCTCCAGCCAGTTCCTGGCAGATGGAGTCCACTATGAACTGGATCCAAGCTATCACATAGCAGCGATCGCTGATTTCACTGAGGCCAGCGATCTTCTTGCTGCCAACGGTCGCACTGAACTTCTTCCGTCGGATTTCACATCCAAGTTGCAGAATGCCGCGCATTTCGTGATGGATATGGTCTATCCTGACTACAGCATAGACAACTGGAACGACACACGCTCCGCTTCATACACGAAAAATGTCCTCAAGAGGAATTTCAAGACCTACTCGGAGATGTTCCCGGAAGACGGAGAACTCAAGTGGATGGCGACTGAGGGCGCAGAAGGGACTAAGCCAACCCATCTGACTAACGCCTACAGCACAGCAGGATATTATATACTGAGAAACGGCTGGGACGCGAACTCCACCATGATGATCCTGAAGAACTGCAATGACCCTCTGGGCGGATGGCATAATCAGAGTGACAACGGAACGTTCGGTCTCTGGATCAAGGGACGCAACTTCTTCCCTGATGCAGGATGCTACGCATATAGCGGAAATGACAGGACAACCTGGGCCTCAACAAGATACCACAACACAATAACGGTCCAGAGCAAGGACATTCTTCCTTCATTCCGCAAGGGCGAACTGAAGTTGCTGGAAGAGGGAGAAGACGGATCGGTCACACTCGTCACTCAGAATACGCCGGTCTTCGCAAGTTCCGAAGATGTGACCTACACCCATAGAAGGGCTGTCTTCTTCGTAGAAAAGTCGTTCTTTGTGATTGTTGATGAGCTTTATGACGGCGGTGTTCAGAGCAAAAAGAAAGTCAACTTGAACTATCATATCCTCGGCAGCAACGCAGTTGTTGATGACTTTTCCGAAGTATGTCAGTCCGGCATGCACACCGAATATCCTGACGGAAACAATATACTCCTGCATGTATTCACAGAAACCACACAGGATTTTGCAGTAGATCCTAAAAACACTTCAATCGACTTTTCCGACAATATCGGAATCAAGAGCGGTAGCAGGAAGGGACTCCAGCATACGATAAGGGAGCCGCTCGACGGAGCCGCAAGGTTCATTACCGTGATATACCCATTCAGCAACTCATTCTCTGACAACACGGTTGATGCCATATTCACTGACAACACAGAAGAAGGCAGCGCGGGAACATTCCATGCTGAAGGTGCCGCAGTGAAAGTGACTGTCAACGGCAAGGAGTACGAGCTTTCATACACATTGAATTAACAACTATACCATATGAGACACAGATTATCAATAATTCTCTGCCTTATTGCCTCGGCAGCCGCACTTATCGGGTGCAGGCAGGAATCTCTTGAAAAAGAGGGCTTCCAGCTCTACTATTCTGGAGTAACCAACATAGGTCCTAATCTGACGGTCAATCTGACCGCCCATCATTTCGGAGGGGAGCCTGAAGAATTTGCAATTACAGAGGTGAAGTTCGGCTCAGACGCATACGAGGGGCCGGAATTCACGATCAATCCTGAAAACGGTACGGTCACAGTTGCAGGAGTTCCTGAAACTCAGGCCGGAGACTATACAGTATCAGTAAGCTGCAAAGTGTCGGGAACTGTCCTAAGCTATCCGGGCATCATAGAAGTCACGTTCTTCAAGGGTGTGCCGGATGAAATAAAGGTAAGTCCTGATACGCTCATTCTGGATCTTTCTACGCTAAAAAAGGATTCACAGGCCAATGATACGACTGCAACTATAACCACTGACGGCGACCATATTGCTGTTACCGGATACAGGATAGCAAATGTCAGATTCGGAGATGAAGTCATCGACAACATTGCAAGCCCTCATTTCAAAGTATCCGAAGATGGAATCATCACGGTTCTGAAGAACGACAGTTTCAAGATCGGAACATATTCAATAGACCTCAAACTCAGCACATCATCTTTCGGAAGTGAAAGTGAAGTCGGTCTGTTCACTGACGCCTTGACAGTCAAGGTGGTTTCTGTTCCAGTTTCATTCTCATACAGTCCTGACTCAGGGCTTCTTGAAGAAGAGGAGAACGGTGTGAAGACTTTTTTAGTGAGCGCGGCCCCCGTCCTCGAAGGTTCAAATGAAGATGTAAGATGGAGAATTTCCGGATGCACTCCTGCCAATGATAAACTGCTCATAGATCCGCAGACCGGAGTGCTCAGCATCAAGGAAGGTCATGGACTCAAGAAGGATGTGACTTACGTAGTTGATGTGAATGTACGGAACAAATATTCCACGGACGATGGACTTACCATAAAGGGGGCATATATCATTGAAGTCGTAGGCTATATTGCTCCAATCGAGCATTTCGGCTATACCGGAATCAGCATAAAGCAAGGCCTGGGATGCTCAGTCAGCCCTGATGCTGAAACTGACAGAGAACATATCAGACACTACGAATGGACGGATGCTGAAGCCTCATATGCCAAGGTACTTGTTCTGAACTCAAAGACAGGTGAGATAACTGTTGCGAAGGGCAATGACCTGCCTGTAGGAAATCATGAGATTTCCGTGACTGCGGCAAACGGCAAGACCGGTGGAGAAGTCGTAGCCGTATTCTCTCTCGAGATCACCGAAAACCCATACTATTTCACTCATTTCAGTTACGGAAACAATCTTGGACTCTCCGAAGAGCAGACTGATGGGGTCAGTCAGTTCAGAGTGAAGTCAAAAGATGAGCTCAAGGCTCTGACTGCTGAAATCAAGTTCAGCGACATGTCAGAAGAAGCCAAGGCAATCGCCAAATGGTCGATGAAGAACGGAAACAAACTGAACAACCTCAGCATTGATGCGGCAACAGGAGCCATATCATTCCCGGCAGAGACAGGTGATTCATTCACCAACGAAGCGATGGGAATAGCACTTATAACCGCAACAGTGACAGATCCGGAGGACAGCGAGAACACCTTCAAAGTTACTGTTCCGTTCTGCGTTGACTTTGCGGCAGAGGTGAACAATGTCCTGGTAACATACGATCCGTTCGTGTTCAGAGTTAACCCTAAGACTGGCGGCAGGTCTTCTGCAGCCACAGTCACAGGTGTCGCTGCAGACAAGTTCCTGATAGATTTCAGACGCTCGTTCAACTACTATAACATATATGGTGTCGATGAAAACGGGAATGATCTGGTCAACGGTATACCAAACAAGGAAGGTTCTTTCCTGCAGAAGATATGGGACAAGTTCACTGAAGAAACAGGGCTGAACCTTAAGAATGGACTGCCGAATTACGAAGCCAAGGCCCCTGTATCCTTCTACAACAACACCATTGAAAAAACCGGTGAACAGTTGTCAAAGACCGGGGCTTATGTAGACAACACCCCTGGTGCGAACCAGTTCACTTTGGTCGTGAGTCCGGGAGTCTGGCATGCAGATGGATGGGCTGACGGAATTTTTACAGGACAGATGACCTTCGCCACAGACGGAGCAATCGGAAGCGTGAACAATGGAGGCAAGAGAGCACCTATCGCCATCTGGCTCGACAAGGACTTTGAAGAATAAAAGACAGAACAGCTATGACTAATCTATATAATATATGGAAGAAGGCGGCCATGGTGCTCATCACCATGTGTCTTGCCATAAATGCCTTCGCACAGGATATAACCCTCAACGGTACTGTCCTGGACGAGAACAACCAGCCTCTGACCGGAGCGGGTGTGATGGTCAAGGGAACGACAAACGGCGAGGTGACAGATCTCGACGGAAAGTTCACCATCTGGCTTTCAAAGAAAGGCGTAGATATCACCGTATCCTACATAGGCTACAAGACATACGAGTTCCGCTATGCAGGTCAGGACAATATAATCATCCGACTGGAACCCGACACGGAGCTTCTTGAGGAGATCGTTGTTGTCGGATACGGCACCATGAAGAAGAGTGACCTCACGGGATCTGTTGCCTCTGTCTCGTCTGATGCCATCGAAGGCTATCAGGCAAGTACTGTTGCCGGAGCCCTCGGAGGACAGATTGCCGGCGTGCAGATCACCCAGACCGACGGTACCCCTGGAGCAAGCGTTAACATCAACATCCGCGGAGTCGGAACCCTCAACGGAGATTCCTCCCCTCTGTTCATCGTTGACGGATTCCAGGTGGACAACATCGACTGGCTGTCAAATGCCGATATCGAATCCATCGAAGTCCTTAAGGACGCATCCTCAGCAGCGATCTATGGATCAAGAGCTGCCAATGGAGTGCTTATGGTGACCACCAAATCAGGAAGAGAGAGCAAGCCTACCATTTCCTACAACGGTTCCGCATCTTACCGCAAGATCTCGAAGAGACTGGACGTCCTGACTCCTTATGAATTTGTGAAACTCCAGACAGAGGTGAATCCAGATTACGCAAAGACCTATTTCAAGGAAGGAAACGACGAGGACGGAGTTCCATACAAGTACCAGAGCCTCGATGACTATATCGGCCAGAAAGGTGTGGTATGGCAGGACGAGACCTTCAATCCTACATGGTCACAGGATCACAACGTGTCCATAGCAGGAGGTTCTTCAGACTCTCAGTACAGCGCCCTTTTCTCGCACTATGACGAAGAAGGAATCTTCAAGAACAGCGGATTCAACAAGACTACTGCAAAACTCCGTTTCAAGCAGAAGCTGTGGAAGAACGTGACCATGGAGGCAACCGTCAATTATGCCCAGACAAACAGAAGGGGTGCGGGTACTACAGCCGACAACGGCCGTTTCAACATGCTGGCTCAGATTCTGAGCGCCAGACCTACCGGTGGTCTGAAAGTATCTGATGCAGAACTGCTTGAGCTGGCGATAGACCCTGAAATGGAAGAGGAGGGAGAATCACTTGCCCAGGTGAACCCTGTGAAGCAGACTCAGTCAGTAACCAATACGAAAAGAGGAGAGATGTGGTCCGGAAACGTATCCTTTTCATGGGAGATCATCAAGGGACTGACGTTCAGGAGCGCTGCGACTTACAACAATACTGTAACCCGCACGAATGTGTTCTATCAGAACGGATCCAAGGAGGCACATCGCAACGGAAAGAGCCCTTACGGCCAGTCCCAGTTCAATCGAGATGTCCGCTGGGTGAACTTCAACCACCTGACATGGAGGCAGAAGATCAAGAAGCACAGCTACGATGTGATGATCGGACACGAGGTTTCCTCCAAGACCACGGAATATCTCCAGGGACAGGCGATGAACTTCCCTTTCGACAATCTTGAAAACGACAATCTCGGACTTGGCGCAACTCCAAGCAAGGTCGCCTCTTACTATGCCGGCAACTCTCTGCTGTCGTTCTTCGCAAGAGCCAACTACAACTATGCCAACAGATACCTTTTCACAGCCACGATGCGTGCTGATGGTTCGACTGTATTCTCGGCAAAGAACAAATGGGGATATTTCCCGTCATTCTCTGCAGCATGGCGCATAGACAAGGAGGATTTCATGAAAAACGTAAGCTGGATCTCCAACCTTAAGCTTCGTGCCGGATGGGGAACGGTAGGAAATGACCGTATCGCCAACTACCTGTCACTTGATCTCTACACTCCTGAGAAATATGGAATCGGGACTACCATGGTTTCTGTGCTGACTCCAAAGCAGTTGCGCAACTCCAACCTCAAATGGGAAGGTTCATCCACAGTCAACCTCGGACTCGACTTCGGATTCCTCAAGGACAGGATATCCCTTTCGGTCGATCTGTTTGACAAGAACACCAAGGACCTCCTCCTTGCCCAGCAGCTTGCCCATGCGACAGGATTCTCCTCACAGATGCAGAATATCGGAAAGATCCGCAACAGAGGTCTTGAGATAACCTTCAACAGCACCAACATAGACCGCAAGAACTTCCTGTGGCAGACCAACTTCAACATCTCGTTCATTGAGAACAAGCTGGTTTCTCTCGCTGACGGAACAGACTATGTTCAGGCCCGTTCAGGATTCGACTCCAACTTCACCGCAAATGACTACATAGCCATAGTCGGACAGTCTCTCGGACTGATCTACGGTTATGAGTGGGACGGTCTGTATCAGGCTGACGACTTCGTGGTGACCCCTGGAGGCGAATATATCCTCAAGGAAGGTGTGGTGAACAACCCGGCATACACGAACGGAGTAAGACCGGGATATGTGAAATATGTCGATCAGACCGGAGACGGCAAGATCACGACTGAAGACAGGACCGTAATCGGAAATGCCCTTCCGAAATGGTACGGAGGTATCACCAACACCTTCAGCTTCTATGGCGTGGACTTCAGCTTCATGTTCCAGTACAACTACGGCAACGACATCTACAACGCCACCAGAGTGTTTGCAACACAGTCCAGAAGAGGACGCGTGAACATGCTCGCGGAAGTTGCAGACAGATGGAGACCGGACAACGCGAACAACACCGTTCCGGTATATGACGGTTATGTCACGAACGACATATATTCCCGCTTTGTCGAAGACGGTTCCTTCCTTCGTCTTAAGAATGTGACTCTGGGATACACCCTTCCATCCAAACTTACAAAGAAAGCCAAGATATCCAAGGTCAGGGTATATGCAAGCGGACAGAACCTGTTCTGCATCAGCAACTACAGCGGTTTCGACCCTGAAGTCAGCACAGCCGGCAGCAACCCTATGACACCTGGACTTGACTGGGGAGCATACCCTAAGAGCCGCATATTCACCGTAGGACTTGACATTCAATTCTAAAAGCGACGACAATGAAAAGAATATACATCTATCTCGCACTATGCGGCCTTCTCGCCGCTTCATGTACAGGATTTCTCAAAGAGGAAAGCCGTACTGAAATAGAAAAGAACGACTTTCTTCTGGATGCGTCTGAGGCTGAGACAGTCCTTCTTGGTGCATACAGGAGCCTCATTGAGGAGGGTACATACGCCCTGAATCTCTCGATAATGTTCTCCATGGGAACCGATATGTCCCAGGTCGAGGGAAGCACGACGGAAAACTGGCGCATAACGCCGACAAATGCATTCCCTGCCACTCAATCCGAAGTGCAGGAAAGCTGGCAGGCACTATACAAAGGTGTCTTCAGGGCCAACGACTTCATCGAAAGGTGTGCAGCCAGAATCGACACATGGACTCCGGAAGACAGGAACAAGGGAGTCATATATATAGCAGAGGCCCGTGCACTCAGGGCGCTGTACTATTTCGAACTCGTGCGCCGTTGGGGAAACATTCCTCTGATGACAAGCACGGCTCAGTCCGAGATGCACCCGAGCACTTTCACTCAGGCCGCTCCGCAAGACGTATATGCCTTCATAGAAGAGGACCTTCTCTATGCTGTTGAGACTCTGCCTTATGCAAAGGGTGACACATTCAGAAAAGACAACAGCTACCGTTTCTCCAAGGGTGCTGCCATGGGTCTTCTTGCCAAGGTCTATGCGACATGGGCTGGATATCCGGTTCAGGACAGCAGCAAATGGGAGGAAGCAGCAAAAATGGCTCAGAAGCTCATATATTCAGGAAAGCATGACCTGCTCCCGGACTATCAGACACTTTGGGAGAACACCTGCAACGGAATATGGGACCCGACTGAAAGCCTCATAGAGGTTTCATTCTATAGCCCTACCACCGGAGGCGGAAATGCCGATCCATGCGGACGTATAGGCAAGTGGAACGGAGTCAAGACCACATCGGTTGCAGGTGTACGAGGAAGATGTGCCGCAAATATGAAGGTGGTTCACTCCTTTGTGCTTGACTGGAGACAGTATCCGGATGACGCAAGGCGTGACCTTTCAGTTGCTAACTATCAATACAAGGATGACTACATACTCCTGGCCAGAGGCGCAAGCGACACAGATGAGACGGCTCTAGCTAACGATCTGGATCAAAGCAAGCAACAGAAGAACAAGCAGAGTTATACTCCTGCAAAGTGGGATATCGTCAAGTATGTCAAGGAAGCCAACAATGTCATCAACGACGACAAGTCCAATGTCAACTGGTATATTCTCCGTTACTCGGACGTGCTCCTGCTGTATGCCGAAGCGCTTAACGAATGGAAGGGAGGTCCGACTGCGGATGCCTATGCAGCAATCAACAAGGTGCGTGCAAGAGGCTATGCCGACAAAGGCGGCTATGAACTTTCCGGACTTGACCAGGAGGGCTTCAGACAGGCTGTAAGACAGGAGAGGGCATTTGAACTTGCCTTCGAAGGCCATAGGAAACTCGACCTTATCCGCTGGGGCATCTACTATGAAACGATACAGGAAACCGATGCGAAACTCAATGCATGGTGGGAAAGTGACGGCACATATAATTATGTGGTTGCAAAGCACACCGTAAAAGGCAAGCATGAACTCCTCCCTATTCCTCAGAGAGAGCTTGACCTCTGCACACAATTCAAGCAGAATCCTAACTGGTAACAATTAAACTATATATGATGAAAAGAATTTTTATTCTCATGGCTGTTGCCATGACCGTACTGGCAGGATGCCGGAAGGAAGATTATGGATGGGTCAAGACCGGCATCGACAGGGCATGCAGCCAGCTGCTCCTGACAGCCGAAAACATTGACGGCACAGGACAGATGCCACGCTCGATATGGGTGGGCTACGACCTGGATATGCTGAGTTACCAGCTTGGCAAGAACAAGGAAGAGTTCAAGGACTCCCTCAGGGCACATCCCGGTTCAGACAAGATAGGCAAACTCCGTCTTTGTGGGATATACGACTGGACCAGCGGATTCTTCCCTGGTTCGCTCTGGTACGCATACGAGCTCAAGGGTGACGAGGCCCTGAAGGACGCTGCTGTCAAATATACCAACATCCTCAACCCTATCCGCGAATACACAGGTACTCATGACCTTGGTTTCATGATGAACTGCAGCTACGGAAATGCCCTCAGACTCTCTCCGAACGACACCATTCCTGCTGTTCTGATCCAGACAGCAGACAATCTGTGCTCCCGTTTCGATGAGAAGATCGGCTGCATCCGCTCATGGGATTTCGGAGAATGGAACTTCCCTGTCATCATCGACAACATGATGAATCTGGACCTTCTTTTCAATGCCACAAAGCTCAGCGGCAATCCATATTATAAGGAAGTGGCGATCAAGCATGCCAACACCACCATGCCTAATCATTTCCGTCCGGACCACACAAGCTGGCACGTTGTAAGTTACAATTCTGACGGAACCGTCGAGAAGAAGCAGACATTCCAGGGCAAGAACGACGACTCTGCATGGGCACGCGGCCAGGCATGGGGCGTATATGGATATACTGCGACTTTCCGCGAAACAGGTGACAGTACATATCTTGACTTTGCTGTTGCGATTGCAGACATGATCATGTCAAGGGTGCAGACAGAAGATGCCATTCCGTACTGGGATTATGATGCTCCTGCCGGTCCAGACACACCACGCGACGCTTCCGCCGCAGCAGTAACCGCATGCGGACTCCTTGAACTGAGCACTATGGTCGAGGACGGACAGAAGTATTTCGACTATGCTGAGAAGATACTCAAGAGTCTCTCAAGCGATGCTTATCTTGCTCAGGAGGGTCAGAACGAAGGCTTCGTGCTCATGCACTCCACAGGTTCGCTTGCTCACGGATCGGAAATCGACGTTCCTCTCAGCTATGCAGACTACTATTATCTTGAAGGACTGCAAAGATATATGTATATTAGAGGCCTGAAATATAACGAACTTTAATATGATGAAGAGAATATTTATACTGATAGTGGCAATCCTTGCAGGTTCAGCCGCAGCGGCTCAAGTCCCTGAACTCAAGCCGGAAGTGTTCGATCTTCTTGACCTTGACCGTCCCGGACTGGAACAGGTGAAGGCCCTACGTTCTGAAGGAAAGGACGCTGAAGCTGCAGCCGCCCTTCTGGACTATTACAAGAACCGCAAGGGAATCCGCACCCCTGAGATCCGTGACGTGAAGAAGGTGAAGATCAACAAGGAGCAGCAGCAGTGGGCTGACGACGCCTTGAACCACACATTCTTCGCCCACAAGGGCTACCAGCCGTCATATAACTATGGAGAAGACATCAACTGGCGCTACTGGCCTGTGGAGGACAACGAGCTTCGCTGGCAGCTTCATCGTCACAAGTGGTTTGCCCCGATGGGAAGGGCATACCGCGTGAGCGGAGACGAGAAATATGCCATAGAGTGGACCAAGCAGTACATAGACTGGATCAGAAAGAATCCTTATGTGAAGATCAGCAAGGCCGAATATGAGATAACAAACGACAGCCAGCTCAAGGATGATGCTGAAAACAGCCGTTATGCATGGAGGCCTCTTGAGGTGAGCCACCGTCTGCAGGACCAGCCGATCCAGTTCCAGCTTTTCATCGACTCCCCTGCCTTCACAGCCGAATTCCTCACCGAATTCCTTGTGAACTACCACAGACATGCAGAGCACATCATCAGCAACTATTCGAAGCAGGGAAACCATCTGCTGTTCGAAGCTCAGCGCATGCTCTACGCAGGAACATTCTTCCCTGAGTTCAAGAAGGCCGAGACCTGGCGCCAGAGCGGTGTGGAGGTACTGAACAGGGAGATCAATGTCCAGGTGTACGATGACGGAGGACAATATGAGCTATGCCCGCATTATCACCTCGCTGCCATCAACATCTTCATCAAGGCACTGGAAGTCGCCGATGTGAACGGCTTCAGGAATGCTTTCCCTCAGAGCTACATAGACACAATAGAGAAGATGATAGAGTTCTACACGAACATCAGCTTCCCAGACTACACCAACCCTTGCTTCAGTGACGCGAAACTGGTCACAAAGAAGGAAATGCTCCGCAACTATCAGAACTGGAGCAAACTCTTCCCTGACAACGGTCTCATAAGACACATGGCTACAGAAGGGGCAGAAGGTGCTCTCCCTGAGTATCTTTCAAAGGGATATCTCACATCCGGATTCTTCGTGTTCAGAAATTCATGGGACTCTGATGCCATCCAGATGATCGTCAAGGCCGGTCCTCCTGCATTCTGGCACAACCAGCCGGACAACGGAACCTTTGAACTCTGGTACAATGGCAAGAATCTGTTCCAGGACTCTGGCTCATATATCTATGCTGGAAAGGGTGAGGTCATGGAGGAGAGGAACTGGTTCCGCCGGTCGTCAGTCCACAACACCCTTACTCTGGGAAACAAGAATTTCGAGACGACAGATTCAAAGACACTTCTGTGGCAGCCTGAGGGCGAAATTCAGATTCTCGTCACAGAAAACCAGAGTTACAAGAACCTCAAGCACCGCAGGAGCATATTCTTCGTGGACGGAAGCTACTTCGTCATCGTCGATGAGGCTGTCGGCGACGCCAAAGGCTCTGTGAATCTGCACTATCAGATGCCGAGAAGCGGGAAGACCACCATCGAGAACACGGCAGAAGAAATGTATTTCGCAACAAACTTCACGGAAGGCAGCAACTTCAGGCTTGAGTGCTTCGGCCCTGAAGGCATGACCAAGAAGAAGGAAGAGGGCTGGCAGTCCCCTGCCTATAAGAAGAAATACAAGAGAATGAATGTCAGCTACAACGTCAGGAAGGAAGCCGGAGAGCCGGTCCGCTACATCACAGTCATCGCCTTGAAGGAAAACGGTGGCAACAACCCTAAGATGAGCGCCAAGTTCCTCGACAAGACATTCGACGAGGGCGGTCTCAAGCTGCAGGTCAAATGCGGCAAGGACAAGAGAACACTTGAATATAACCTATAATCATATGAGCAGAATAAAGGCAGCATATGCACTCCCACTGGCGGCTGCAGGTCTCTCGGCCTGCAGCAATGCCGTGGAACAGGAGCGGCCTAACATTATTTTCATCATGACGGATGACCACACCACGCAGGCCATGTCCTGTTATGGTGGGAATCTGATCGAGACCCCGAACATGGACAGGATCGCGGACGAAGGCATGAGGTTCGACAACTGCTACGCCACCAATGCCCTGTCAGGTCCTTCACGTGCCTGCATTCTCACCGGCAAGTTCAGTCACAAGAACGGATTCACCGACAATGCGAGCACGTTCGACGGCTCACAGCTGACATTCCCGAAGGTGATGAGGGAAAACGGCTATGCAACGGGAGTTGTGGGCAAATGGCATCTGATAAGCAAGCCTCAGGGATTCGACCACTGGAGCATCCTGCTTGGACAGAATGAACAGGGAAACTACTACAAGCCTGTATTCTATGAAAACGGTACAGTAGTAAAGGAAGACGGATATGTGACTGATGTCATAACCGACAAGGTCATTGAGTTCATCGACGATGTCCACGATGAGAAACCGTTCATGCTCATGCTCCATCATAAGGCCCCTCACCGTAACTGGATGCCGGCTCCACGCCACCTCGGCATATTCAACGACACCGTATTTCCTGAGCCGGAGACCCTGTTTGACGATTATGAAGGTCGCGGGGAAGCTGCACGAAGCCAGGACATGAACATTGAGAATACACTGGACGACGAATGGGACCTCAAGCTGCTCACCCGCGAGGAAATACTCGCCGGAGACAATAGGCTGCATGACGTATATATAAGGATGCCGGAGGAGGTTCAGCACAAGTGGGACAGCGTGTATGCCCCACGCATCGCAGAGTACCGCAGCGGAAAGCTTCAGGGAGATGAGCTGGTGAGATGGAAATACCAGCAGTACATGCGGGATTATCTTGCCACTGCAATGAGCGTGGACGAGAGCATCGGAAGGGTGATGGAATACCTTGAGGAAATCGGTGAGCTTGACAACACCGTAATCGTCTATACTTCCGACCAGGGATTCTTCCTCGGAGAGCACGGCTGGTTTGACAAAAGATTCATGTATGAGGAATGCCTGAGGATGCCGTTTGTCATCAGATATCCGAAAATGATAAAGGCAGGAAGCACATCCAAGGCGATCTGCATGAATGTGGACTTCGGGCCGACTTTTCTGGATCTGGCAGGAATCGAAGTCCCTTCCGAGATGCAGGGACGGTCGTTCAGGAAGGTTCTGGAGAAAAAAGGCAGGATCCCTGCAGGATGGCGTGAAGCAGCATATTACCACTACTATGAATATCCTGCCGAACACTCCGTCAAACGCCACTACGGAATCCGCACATCCGACTGCAAGCTGATTCATTTCTACAACGACATCGACCAGTGGGAGATGTACGACATGAAGGCTGACCCTCAGGAGATGCGAAACGTCTATGATGACCCTGCCTATGCCGACAAGAGGGCTCAGATGCACAGGATCCTTGAACAGGTGCAGCAGGAATACGAGGACACAGATCCGTGCGAAAAAGAACTGATTTTATTTAAAGGGGACAGAAGACTGTTTGACAGAGGTGAGTCTTCAACCACAAAATGACAAGACTATGGATAGAAGAGATTTCATAAAGACCACCGGATGGTCAATGCTTGGTCTGGCTGCATCAGGCAGCCTTCTGGGCTCGTGTACACCCGGCAGCAAGGAGGCAAGAAAGATAATGCCGACTCCTTCCGGAATGAAGATGTTCTGGGGAGACCTCCATAATCACTGCAACCTCACCTATGGACATGGAGACATGAGGGATGCATTTGAAGCGGCAAAAGGACAGCTGGACTTTGTCAGCGTCACACCACATGCCATGTGGCCGGACATTCCGGGGAAGAACGACCCTCGTCTGAGCTGGGTGATAGACTATCACACCGATGCTTTCAGAAGACTCCGCAAGGGAGGATACGAAAAGTATCAGGCAATGACCAAGGAATATAACAAGGAAGGTGAATTCCTGACATTCATCGGCTATGAGGCACACAGCATGAAGCATGGAGACCACGTGGCTCTCCACCATGATCTGGACGCACCTCTGACCGGCTGCAGCTCAATCGAGGACTGGAAGGAGAAGTTCAAGGGACAGAAGGTGTTCGTGACCCCTCACCACATGGGATATCAGACAGGATACCGCGGATATAACTGGGATTTCTTCAGCGAAGGCGACCAGACTCCGTTCGTGGAGATGCTTTCACGTCACGGACTTGCAGAGGGAGACATGGGAGATATCAACTATCTCCATGACATGGGACCTCGTCAGTGGGAAGGAACGATCCAGTACGGTCTGAGCCAGGGTCACAAATTCGGAATCATGGGCTCGACAGACCAGCATTCAGGATATCCCGGAAGCTATGGTGACGGACGAGTGGGTGTGCTTGCAGAAAGCCTCACACGCGACAACATCTGGGAGGGTCTGCGTACCCGCCACACCTGCTGTGCAACCGGAGACAAGATAAACATAGACTTCCGTCTCAACGATGCGTTCATGGGTGACGTGACCAAGGGTGACAGAAGGCGCATATATCTGAATGTAACCGGAGAAAGCTGCATCGACTATGTGGACATCGTCAAGAACAACAGGCTTATAGCCCGTCTGAACGGTCCTCTGATTCCTCAGATGCCGGCAGGAGACACGGTCCGTTGCAAGATCAAGATGGAATACGGCTGGAACAGGGAGGAGAAATATGTCCCTTGGAACGGAAAGATCTCCATCGACAAGGGAAGGATCCTGAGCGTGACTCCTTGCTTCCGCGGGGCAGCCTTCACATCTCCTCAGGAGGGTGAGACGGAATTCCACACCCACATCAACAGGATTGTCAGTGTCAGCGAAACCGCCGCAGAACTGGCTCTGCATACCACAAAGAACCCTAACACAGTGACTCCTGCAACCCAGGCCGTAATACTTGATGTCGAGATGCCGCTTGACGGAGTCATCACATCAGATTTCAACGGACAGGCATTCAGCCACACTCTGGCCGAACTTCTTGAGGGCTCTCGCTCGCACTTCATGCGCGGCTGGCTCAGCGAGGCGGTACTGTTCAACAGAGCTATGCCTGAAAGCTGCTGGCAGATCGAGCATTACATGGAAGACTGCGAACCGGAAAACGACACGGACTTCTACTACATCCGCGTCCGCCAGAAGGACCAGCAGTGGGCATGGAGCTCCCCTATCTGGGTGGAACGATAGTAAAATCATAATTGTAATTGATCCTATTCTCAATGTGTTCCTGCAATAATCATAACACCCAGGAGCACATTGAGAAGTTATTTATAGGGGCCGCTCTGCACCCAGAATAATAGAAGAAGATAGTGAAGAAGAATCGCCTTGGCCGGAAGAGGATGAAGAAACTGAGGAGCTGCTCAGACAAGCTTTTCCCGGTAGGGATGAAGAATTCTACGAATACGGCAAATGGGGCGGAGGGGCAATGGATTCCAATGTTTTTAAGCAATTAGCATCAATGGAACAATTGGCGATTATAGTATATTTATCAGAATTGGGTTTATATATAAAATAACTACGATGAAGACTTTGTTTATAACTTTCATATTGTGCATCTGTTTTGGATCATATGCACAACAAGTCAATACAGCTTACATTATTTTTCAAGATTCCGACAAAGCTGTCTATGGTATTGATCACTTATATTCAACTAATTACGACACTAACGAATATAGATGTGAAACTCATGCTTTTCTATCAACAGACGATAGGGTTGGCTTTTATCATACCTTCGTGTATGACAATCCAATAAATAAGCCCGACAATCCGATTCTAATTAAACCTGCCAGTTTTCTGGAGACTATTGAACACATCGATTGGAATGTCTATACTAAAGATTTTTCCCTGCAGGAATATCGCGAACTCGTTCAAATGCTTGATACATACGACAAGGTATACTTCATTGACCGAGCGGAAATAAAGAACGGTATGATGAAAATGTATCCTGTCAAGGAAATGAAGTCATTGTATTAGTGATATACATATCGCATGACCCGATATCTCAGCATATTTTTCTCCTTGCTACTCCTCACCAGCTGCCAGCTTGAGGAGATGTGGGACGATGTCAAAGATGAGTCTAAGGAAACATTCACCATCGAAGAGGCAAGGGAGTTCTTTGAAGAATTACCATTTGAAAGACAGAAATCGATAGCAAATTTTTTAAGAGAATCAGGTTTATTTTTATAAAATTACATATATGAAGAAGATATTTCTTATTCTAACACTTAATTTGTTTAGCATTGCTCTGTTTGCACAATCAAACTCTCTATATGTAACTTTTATAGAGAGTACTGATACAGAAAACAGAATAAGGCATGACGCATGGGGAAGCTACGACACTCTATTTTTCAGGTATGAGCCGCATTCTTTCAGAGTAAAACAGAGCGGAGTAATTCGTAGCTTTTCATATGCTAATTTAAATAGTCAACCTGATGAACCGGTAATGATACAAACGATTTCCTTTTTAGATACTGTAGAATATCTGGATTGGAATAGTGAAATAATGAATTTTTCACGTGATGAGTTCTACGCATTTCTACACAGTCTCGAATCATACGACAAGGTATACTTCATTGACCGAGCTGAAATCAAAGACGGTATGATGAAAATGTATCCTGTCAAAGAAATGAAGTCATTGTATTAAATGAGCATATAATGAAACTACTCTGAAAGAATCTCATATTTTATTTCCCACGATTGCAGGCTTGGTACAAGCCTTATAACCGGTTTCATGGGAAATCCCTGCCAATTGGGAGGATTTCAGTCAGTTGCTCTGATGTCTGCATTATTTTTACTGCAAGACACACATGGGAAAACACTTTCTTATAGGGCAGTACTAATATCTGCATCCTTAATAAATACATAATTAGAAATGGATTATGAATAATTTTATAAAACGAATAGCATTATTATCTATATCTTTATTTTTCGCTAGCTGTCTTTATGGGCAGAATAACATCTGTTATGTAGTTTTCACACATGTTGAAGATTTCAAAAGCAAGGTAAGCAGTATTGGACATTTGCCACCGGAATCAGCAACAGCCTACGACCCCATGAAGGAAAGATGTCCTGCACACTTTTTTACACCGTGCCATAGAGACAACAAATTCTATAGAATATATGAGTATGAAAATCCAATAAATAAACCCAATAATCCGATTATCAATAAGCCTGTCAGTTTTTTAGAGACTATCGATTTCTTAGATTGGGATAAGGATACTGTCGACATGAGTTATCGAGAATTAGTGTCTCTAATAAATGACATCAATGCTCATGACACAATATATTTCATCGACAGAGCAGAGATAAAGGGCGGAATAATGAAACTATATCCTGTCAAAGAACTGAAATTAGCCTATTTTTAAATACAATTATTGACAACACATGAAACGATATGGTTCCATACTCTTTTCTCTGCTCCTCCTTGCCGGATGTCAAATGGAGGAGTTCTGGGATGGTGTTAGCAACTAGCTGCTGAGGGAAAGTTTCCCAGGAAGGGACGAGGAATTCTATGAATATGGGAAATGGGGTGGAGGAGCGTTTAACTCAAAGGCATTTGATAACTTAAATAAAGAAGATCATAACCGTATCTATTCCTATTTAAGAGAACTTAGAATATTATTCTAAAAACATAATACAAATGAAAACAATACTTACTATAATATTTTCATTAGCCTGCATAATAGGAGCAGCACAAGAAAAAATCATCTATGTCGTATTTACCGATTGCGACCAAGATAATCCAGGGATTAGTAATTTGCCACCATCAAACGACTATAATTCCAATAAATTCAGATGTCCTATCCACTTTTTTAGGCCGAGGAATCCTAAAGTTAACTTTTATAGAACATACTATTATTCGAATCCAGTTGATTGTCCAGATAATCCAATTATATATAAGCCAGTCCGTTTTTTAGAGACAGTAGACTATCTTGATTGGGACAAGGAGACTATAGAAATGAGTTACAAGCAATTAGTATCTATGATAAATGAAATCAACACTCATGACACAATATATTTTATCGATAGAGCCGAAATCAAAGACGGCATGATGACACTATATCCTGTCAAGGAGGCAAAATCATTATTCTAAAATTGATAATAGCGCATGAAGCTATATGGTTCCATACTCTTTTCTCTGCTCTTCATTGCCAGCTGTCAAATGGAGGAGTTCTGGGATGGTGTTAGCAACTAGCTGCTGAGGGAAAGTTTCCCAGGAAGGGACGAGGAATTCTATGAATATGGGAAATGGGGTGGTGGAGCATTTAACTCATCTGCATTTGATGCTTTACCGATTGAAGTGCAAGATTCAATTCAACTTTACTTAATAAATTTAGGCTTACTCAGACACTGATAAATTATGAAAAATATACTGATATTTCTATTTACAATGGTAAATATGGCATTATATGCACAGACAGATGTCGTATATGTTACATTCAATAACAATACAACAGGGGCAGGAATTCGGCATTCCGCACCACAAGACTATGATATAGATATTTATAGATATCCACCGCACTTCTTTAGGCTGTCTGTGACAAAAGAAGGTATTTATAGAACATTCTTCTATGCCAACTTGAATAGTCAAACAGATAATCCTGTCACATGTAAGCCAGTTTCTTTTCTTGAAACGGTTGATTACATTGACTGGGATGAATACACGAAAGGATTCACTGCCAAAGAATATTACTCTTTTATCCAATATTTAGGTAAATGCAATATGGTCTATTTCATCGATAGAGCTGAAATCAAAGACGGTATGATGACACTATATCCTGTCAAGGAGGCAAAATCATTATTCTAAAATTGATAATAGCGCATGAAGCTATATGGTTCCATACTCTTTTCTCTGCTCCTCCTTGCCAGTTGTCAAATGGAGGAGTTCTGGGATGGTGTTAGCAACTAGCTGCTGAGGGAAAGTTTCCCAGGAAGGGACGAGGAATTCTATGAATATGGGAAATGGAGTGGTGGAGCATATAACTCAGAAAGATTTAAATCCCTTTCAATACAAGAACAGAAGCAAATATTGTCTTACATAACTAGAAATGGATTATGAATAATATTATAAAACGAATAGCATTATTAGCTATATCTTTATTTTTCGTTAGCTGTCTTTATGGGCAGAATAAGATCTGTTATGTAGTTTTCACACATGTTGAAGATTTCAAAAGCAAGGTAAGCAGTATTGGACATTTGTCGCCAGAATCAGCAACAGACTATGACCCTGTGAAGGAAAGATGCCCCTACCACTTTTTTACGCCATGCAATCGAGTTGTTAAATTCTATCGAACATACGTGTATGAAAATCCAATTAATAGTCCAGACAATCCAATTGTATATAAGCCAGTCTCGTTTTTAGATACAATAGACTATCTTGATTGGGACAAGGAGACTATAGAAATGAGTTACAAGCAATTAGTATCTCTGATAAATGAAATCAACACTCATGACACAATATATTTCATCGATAGAACTGAAATAAAAGACGGTATGATAAAAATGTATCCTGTCAAGGAAATGAAATCATTGTATTAGTGATAACATATAAATTACTACCTTTGTTTAAAACTGATTGCATCGTTTCTTATGAACAAGAAAATCATGATTGGAGCGGCGGTCCTGCCGGCTGCTTTGGTCGGTCCGACGGGGCTGTTGGCAAAGAACGGCACAAAGGCTCCAGAGAGGCCGAACATAATCTATATAATGACAGACCAGCAGTGGGCTGGAGCTATGAGTTGTGCAGGAAATGAAGATCTGCATACGCCGAATATGGACCTTCTTGCACAAAGGGGCGTGAGGTTCACCAATGCATATTGCGCCATGCCATTGAGCGGTCCCTCGCGTGCGGCAATGTTCACGGGATATATGCCGAGCCAGAGCGGAATGATTGAGAACGAGATGCCTCTTGTTGATTCGCTCAGGAACAACACGCTCGGGACATTGGTCAGGGATGCAGGATATGACTGTGCATATGCCGGGAAATGGCATGTGAACACGCTCAGCATTCCGGAAGACGAATTCGGATTCGACAACATTAAGGACAACGGCGATATAGGACTCGCAGAATCATGTGTGGAATATCTTAAGAACCGCAACAGAAAGCAGCCGTTCTTCCTCGTCGCTTCGTTCATCAATCCTCACAATATCTGCGAATACGCACGAGGACAGAAGACACCTCATGCGAAGGTTCCGAAGACCGCCCTTGAGGACTGTCCTAACCTCCCGGAAAACTTTGCAGTCTCTCCTTATGACGCATCTGTCCTGAGGTTCGAGCAACAGCAGAACTACCGCCTCTACCCTACCACGACATACAACCCTGACGACTGGAGACAGTATCGCAATGCCTACTACAGGCTGACAGAGGCGGTGGACGCTGAAATAGGAAAGATTCTGGCGGAGGTGGAAAGGCAAGGATTATGGAAGAACACTGTCATCATCTTCACATCCGATCACGGAGACGGCAACGGAGCCCATCAGTGGAACCAGAAGACCGCACTGTATGAAGAAGTGGCAGGAGTCCCGATGATAGTATGCCTGCCGGGCGGCAGGAATGCGGGAACCGTGTCCGAAGCCCTCGTCAACAATGGCATAGACCTGCTTCCAAGCATATGCGAGTGGACAGGCGCAGAAGTTCCCCACGGACGTCCTGGAGAAAGTTACAAGGCTGTGGCAGAGGATGGATCCCGGGGACAGGATTACATTGTGACTGAAACCAACTTCAACCAGACAGCCGGAACGCTGGGATGGATGGTGAGGACTTCACGTTACAAATATGTACTGTATGACAGAGGACAATACCGTGAGCAGCTCTTCGACATGGAGACAGACAGGGGCGAGATGAGAAACCTCGCAGTCGAGTCAAAGTATCAGGAGGAAGTGCTCAGACATCGTGCCATCCTGGAGAACTGGCTCAAGAGCACTCCGGGGCCTGACCGCCAGAGACATCTGAGATTCATTCCTGAATAACAAAATACCGTTCCGGGGTTGCCGGAACGGTATTTCGTTATCTCTCAACAGTATATCTTCCGGGAGAACCGGTAAAATAAATTGTGCCGGTATCAGGATTTACCGTAACATTACGCTTGAAAGCCTTTCCATCCTTGATGATATTCCATGAGCCCTCTGCAAGGTCTGTCAAAAGAATCTTCACCTGCTTGCCTGCCGCCTTCGGAATCTCGAAAGAGAAGGAATCGGAAAGCTGACGGCTGTCACGGCTGAACATGACCACTCTGTCGGAGACGGCTGCGCCTACGACCTTGTCTGCATCTATTCTCCTGACTGGCAACATCTTCCCCACGGAATTGTCAGCGACCTGGATCACATTGAAGAAACAATCCTCCTTCGATTCCTTTCCCGGAGTCACCTCGACTCTCCACGCTCCCCTTTCATTGCATGGATCAGGTCTGGTGGTAGCTGCATTCGGATAGTTATTTCCGAACACCCAGAACTCCTTGCCGGGGCCTCCCACCTTGTCTATACCGGCAGATTCCGGCAGCAGAACGCTGCAATGAAGCTTTCCGCTGTCACCGTCCTTTGTCCTTGCCACCGTAAACCCGTCCTTTTCGGTCTGAGGCTCCTCTATGCTGTGCAGAAGCCAGTATTTCCTGAATGAAGGATCGGCAGACACGACATGGTCATACACCATAAGCACAGCCGGCACATCTGTCACCACACCTTCCGGATTCCTGTCCGCATTCCCCTCCGGTTCAAGATTGAGGAACACAAACGAACGACGTACGTCATCCACCTTTCCGGTGTATGCCTTGGTGATGTCACCTTTCAGATATGAATATTCCGGAGTGTGCTGATCCGGACCATATTCGTGAGCCAGCGTCCTGCCTACCGTATAACTCTCACTCAGAAGGTCCTTGAAGCTGCGGCATGTGTCCCATCTGTCCCCCGGCATCCTCTGTCCGCCGTCATTGGCCGCAAACTCCGTCTTGTCTCCACCTCCATAGTTCCAGCACGCGAATTTTTCGGACGGATCATATATGAGAAGGGAGTTATGTGCAATGGTCCTCTTGAAATAGTTCTTGTTATGAGGGCTGTTATAGCCTCCAGCAGAGCCCTGATACGAACCGGAATCAATGGCAAGAGGTCCTCTGTAATATATCTGGAAGGCTCCTCCGTCCATATGCTGATGGTTGCCGTAGAACTGCTCGTTCACCTTCATCTCTGCAACGACGCTGTTAGCTCCCCAGCCTGTCCTGGCTATCATCCATCCGAACGGAGTGCCGCTGTAGCGTGTAAGCGGAAGATCGTCCGGAGCCTTGCCCTTGAGGTCAAAATCCCTCCACAACAGCTCCAGCATGAGCATATGTGTCTCCACATTCGGTTTTCTGTCATACTCATAGGCCAGATAAGGATCGTCATAATAGCTGGCTGCAAGCATGGCTGGCATCGAATAGTTCTGGGGCTTGTCCCTGCGGGCAGGATTGACATCACCTGCCGGCATCATCTGTCCGTCCGGACGCCTGCGATAGATCAGATCATACATGACATACTGCTGCGACGGGTCATATATGGCACCTGCACCCATCTTGTCCAGTATCCACAGGGAGTTGAGGTCATTGGTAAATCTTACCGTTATATATCCGCTGCCCTGATGATAATTCATGCCTTTATAAGTATAATTCCTGACAGGGATATAGTCTTCATAAAGCATCTGGATGACATGGTTATACATGTCCGGATATTCGTCGTATATGGCAATGCCGCAAGAAAGCATATCCCTGAGAATCATCCATTCCGATGAATGTCCGGCGATCGGTTCCGTCCTTTTCGGAGGGTAATGGCATTCCATTGTTCCGGCAATACGCACGAACTCCTTCACATATTCCTCACGCTCCTGAGCTGTCATCTTGTCATAGCACCAGTCATATACCATTCCTCCCACCATCATCATGGCACCGCTCGCACGCGAGAGGTCGTTCTTTCTTCCGAAATTCGTCTTCTTGAGCGTGTCCAGCATGGAGGTGATGGCCGCACGTGCCTGCGACTCGTCTCCATTGACCAGATATTCCAACGCCTGCAACTGCACCTGAGAGGTCACTCCGCGCATTTTTGCATAATATCTGAAACCGCGGTCCTTTTCCTTGGCTTCCTCCTCAGCAGTTCTCGGCACTGAGGCTTTGCGGAGCTTCCTCAATATCTTCTTTCCTTCCGCATGCTCCATTTTCTCCTTGAGGGCAGGTATCTCCCAGGAGCGGACAAACAGCCTCGGGTGTTCGGTTGGAGGAAGCGGGACAGTGACTCCGTTCATTTCCTTCCACACGACCTCGTTCTGCTTCCTTTCCTGTGCAAATGTGACTGCCGAAATAAGGACAGCCGCTGCAAGCAATATAAATCTTTTCATATCGGTTATATATAATGCACGAAGATAGATATAAACCTCAGCCGTTCCCGCACATCTTGTTTCAAATTATATCAAATTTGTCCATACATTTTGATTTTGTCGTTAACCATAAAAACACTACCTTTATTCTGTTTTTGACACCATCAACCCATGTCCCTGAGAGATCACAAAGACACTATGACTCTGTCAGACGCCGAACGGCTGGCAGGGCCCCTGTCCTTCAATCTGATGATAAAGCCGGCCGGTTCGCTGTGCAATCTCGGCTGCAGCTACTGCTACTATCTCGACAAGGCTGAAATATATTCCGGCAGGGAGCCTGTCATGAGCATCGATATGCTTGAGACGGTCATCCGGAAATATATTGAGACCTGCGAGACTTCCGAAGTCACCTTCAACTGGCACGGAGGGGAACCGCTTGTGCTCGGCAAGGACTTCTTCAGGAAGGTGCTGGAATTCGAACGCAGATATGCTGACGGCAAGATCATCCACAACACCATGCAGACCAACGGAATCCTTCTGGACAGTGAGTGGGCGGCCATCTTGAGGGCTGGAAATTTCCTGACCGGCATATCTGTCGACGGCCCGGCAGAAATCCATGACAGATTCAGAAGGGACAGACGCGGTGGTCCCACACTGGATAAGGTTCTTCGCGGAATAGCCGTCTTGCAGGAGGCCGGAGCAGAATTCAACACCATGACCACCATAAACAAGGCCTCCGAAGGGAAAGGGGCCCTGGTGTATGAGTTCCTCAAGTCCATCGGAAGCCGTTACATGCAGTTCATGCCTGTGCTTGAACATGTCAAGGACGGCAGGATAGTCCCTCCAGGAACGCCTGGTTCGGAAACAGCACCGTGGTCCGTGTCCGCCACCGGTTTCGGACAGTTCATGTGCGACATGTTCGACCAGTGGATCCGGCATGATGTAGGAAAGTATTTCGTCGGTCACTTCGATGCAGCTCTGGCCGGATGGTGCGGAGTGCAGCCGGGAACGTGCGCATATGCCGAAACCTGCGGAGGGAATGCAGTCATCGAGCATAACGGGGACGTATATATGTGCGACCATTTCGTATATCCGGAGTTCAAGCTTGGAAACATCCGGGAAAAATCCCTGAAGGAGATGCTCACCTCAGCAGAGATGATCCGTTTCGGCATCTCAAAGAGGAACTCCCTTCCGGTGAAGTGCCTCAGTTGCCAATGGGTGCGTCTGTGCAACGGAGAGTGCCCCAAGCACAGATTTTCCGTCACCGAAGACGGGCAGGAAGGGCTCAACGCCCTGTGCCGCGGCTATGAAATGTTCTACAGCCACACTGCTACCCATATGAAAAGAATGCGGGACTACCTCCTTCAGGAAAGGTAGACCTGCTCGATCTGCCGGTTCAGAACAGGAGGTTTTGCATCAAATCCTATGGAAGACCGGAAGAATTTTGTAAGTTTGTGGGATATAATTGCGCGCCCTATGAAAATCATAAGACAACTGTTCATTATTATTTTTGCCGCCGTCATCGGGCTTATGACGGCTTCGTGTGACCTTGCTGATGTTGAGCAGGGACTCATCAATTCCACAATAAGTTCCACCGTAACAGAAAACGGCAAGGATGAGGACAAGGAAAGCGGAGAGGAGGATGGAAAGGAGGATGAAAATCCGGACGATGGCCAGGAGGGGAACGAAGACGGCAGCCAGGAGCCGACACCGGAGGATCCTGACGATGGCACAAGTGAGGTTCCGGAAGTGAAGAACAGCGAGTTCGTGATCCTTTTCACAAATGACTTCCATAGCCAGATCGAGCCGACGGATGACGGGAAGGGAGGCGTGCTCCGGTTGAAGGCGCTTGTGGACAGCGTCAGAACGGCAGAACCTTATGTGCTGCTTGCTGACGCCGGTGACCTTGTCCAGGGATCTGATTACTTCAGTCTTCTGAACGGAGTGGTCGAAATGAAGATGCTTGACATGCTGGGATACGATATCCGCACCATCGGAAACCACGAGTTCGACAAGAAGATGACCGGACTGGGAGAAATGTTTGCCCTTAGCAAAGTGCCGGTCGTTGCCTCGAATTACGATTTCAGCAATACAGATCTGGCACACTACGTTGTTCCTTCGAAGATTCTTGATGCAGGAAACTTAAAGATAGGGTTCATCGGTCTGAATGTACGGCTTCTCAACCTTGTGGATCCCAAGGCATGCGAGGGAGTCATATGGCAGGATGCCGTGAACGTGGCAGACACCTATGCACAGCAGCTGCGCAATCAAGGAGCAGACATGGTCATAGCCATATCTCATCTTGGTTATGGAGCAGGCAGTGATGCCTACTATTACGATAGAGGCATTGCAATGAGCAGCAGACATATAGACATGATCATAGGAGGGCATTCACACACCACGCTCAGAAAGGCAGACTATATAAGCAGTGCAGACGGGGACCTTGTTCCAGTCGTCCAGACCGGAAGCAGAGGTCTGAATCTTGGATATTGCAGAATCAGGCTGGATGAAAACGGGAAACCTGCCTTTGAATACAGGCTTATACCGGTCAATTCCCGTCTTGACGACAGAGTGGATCCTGCATTCTCAGACATAATCGACGCGTATGCTTCTGAGGTCAAGGCCAAGACCGGCGTCAAGCTCGGATATAGCAGATACGACATTACCAGTTACCGCAACAGCAACGCACAGAGCCGTCTGGGCAATCTCACAGCAGACGGACTCATCTGGATTGCCAAGGAATTCTACGATGTGGATGCCGACATCAGCATATACAACTCCGGAGGCATCAGGGCGGATATAGCTCAGGGAGATGTAACCTTGGGAGATGTCTATGCTGTCTATCCGTTCGACAACGTTGTGTCAATCCTTGAAGTCAAGGGCAGCGACCTTTGGGAGCTGTTTGGCTCGGTAGCCAATGGCAGTCTGCCTTTCGGAGGAAACGTAAAGCTGAGAATCAGTGGAGGACAGATAATATCAGCACTCATAGACGGCAAGCAGATTGTTGACGATCAAACATATACAGTGGTCACGATCGACTATCTGGCTAATCTCGGAAGATATGGACTGGGAAATGCGACAAGCAGAAAGGATGGTCCGGAATTCGTCAGAGACCTTTTCGGAAAATATTTCAAACATATTGCAGATAACAATAACGGATACATTGACGGTCCTCTGGACGACAGAATCATTGTGGAATAAGCATTAAAATACAACATAACCAAAATGGAAAGAATAATCGAGTGCGTGCCTAATTTCAGTGAGGGCCGCAACAGGGAAATCATCGATGCAATCGTGGCATCCATAGAAAAATCCGGTGGAGTGAAAGTGCTGGACGTGGATCCGGGCGAGGCGACAAACCGCACTGTGGTGACTTTCGTCGGAAGTCCTGAGGCTGTGGTGGAAGCGGCATTCCAGGGAGTGAAGAAGGCGGGGGAACTCATCGACATGCGTCAGCATCACGGGGCCCATCCGCGTTCGGGAGCGACTGATGTGCTTCCGCTCATCCCGATTTCGGGTGTGACTCTTCAGGAGTGTGCCGTGATGGCACGTTCGCTTGCACAGAGGATATATGACGAGTTGGAGATTCCATGCTACTGCTACGAGTCAGCCGCACAGAAGCCGGAGCGCAAGAACCTGGCGGTGTGCCGTGCAGGAGAGTATGAGGCGCTTCCCGAGAAGATGGGAGACCCTGAACGTCAGCCTGACTTCGGTCCGGGGCACTACACCGAGCGTGCTGCCCAGGCTGGAGCCACCAATGTGGGAGCACGCGATTTTCTGATTGCAGTCAATTATAATCTGAATACGACATCGACACGCCGCGCCAACGCCATCGCATTCGACGTTCGTGAGAAGGGACGTCCCAAGAGAGAGGGCAACCCTATAACCGGAAAGATCGTCAAGGACTCTGAAGGCAAGACCGTGATGATCCCGGGCACCCTCAAAGGATGCAAGGCAATCGGCTGGTTCATAGACGAATATGGCATTGCTCAGGTGTCAATGAACATAACCGACATCAACACTACCCCGCTCCATGTGGCCTTTGACGAAGTATGTCGTGCTGCACAGGCACGCGGACTTCGTGTGACCGGAACAGAAATCGTGGGACTTGTCCCTAAGCGCACGCTGATCGAGGCCGGACGCTATTTCCTTGAGAAGCAGCAGCGTTCGACAGGAATATCGGAAGAGGAGATCATGAAGATTGCAGTGAAGTCCATGGGACTTGACGACCTCAAGCCGTTCGATCCACGTGAAAAAGTGGTGGAGTTCCTCATCGAGGACCCAGCGGAGACTGCTGCCCGTGAAAGACTTGTGCGCATGACCTGCAAGGGATTCGCAAACGAGACAGCATCAGAGTCCCCTGCCCCTGGCGGCGGATCGATCTCTGCATATATGGGAGCTCTCGGAGCGGCACTCGGCACCATGGTGGCAAACCTTTCATCCCACAAGGCAGGCTGGGACGAGCGCTGGAAGGAGTTCTCGGACTGGGCTGACAAGGGTCAGGACGTGATGCGCAGGCTCCTCGCTCTGGTTGACGAGGACACAGCGGCATTCGACAGGATCATGGCAGCAATCGGAATGCCTAAGGGTTCGGACGAGGAGAAGGCGGCACGAGCTGCAGCACTGGAGGCTGCAACCTTATATGCGACAGAAGTGCCTTTGAAGACCATGAAGACGGCTCTCGAAGTCTTCCCTATCGTGAAGGCCATGGCTGCAGAGGGCAATCCGGCATCTGTATCAGACGCCGGAGTCGGTGCACTTGCCGCACGTTCGGCTGTTCTCGGAGCCCAGCTGAATGTCCGCATCAATGCCGCAGGCCTCGCAGACCGTGCCGCAGCAGAGAGTCTCTGTGCAGAGGCCGCTGAAATCGCCGCTCAGGCCATCGCTCAGGAGGCTGAGGTCCTGGAAATCGTCAACACTAAAATGTAGGAATCATGAATTTCAGAGAAGATATATTGGCAGGAATTCCTGCAACGCTTCCACAGCCGAAGCCCTATGACACTACAGTGAGCCATGCACCGAAGCGCAAGGACATCCTAAGCGCTGAGGAGAAGGTGCTTGCGATAAAGAACGCCCTCAGGTACTTCCCTGCCGAGCACCATGAAGTGCTGGCCGAGGAGTTTGCTCAGGAACTCAAGGAGTACGGACGCATATATATGTACCGTTTCCGTCCTGACTATCAGATGTATGCGCGTCCGATAGACGAGTACCCGGCGAAGTCAAGGCAGGCTGCCGCAATCATGGCCATGATCCAGAACAATCTGGACTATCGCGTGGCCCAGCATCCTCACGAACTCATCACCTATGGAGGAAACGGAGCGGTGTTCCAGAACTGGGCACAGTACCGTCTTGTGATGCAGTATCTTGCAACCATGACAGACGAGCAGACCCTGGTCATGTACTCAGGCCATCCTCTCGGACTGTTCCCGAGCCACAAGGATGCTCCGCGCGTGATCGTGACCAACGGAATGGTGATTCCGAACTATTCGAAGCCTGACCACTGGGAGAAGTTCAACGCTCTGGGAGTGTCGCAGTACGGTCAGATGACAGCTGGTTCATATATGTACATCGGCCCTCAGGGAATCGTGCACGGAACCACTATCACTGTGATGAACGCAGCCCGCAAACAGCTCAAGGCACGCGGCCTGGCAGGAACAGAAGAGAACATGAAGGGCATGCTATTCGTGACCGCAGGTCTGGGAGGAATGTCAGGTGCCCAGCCTAAGGCCGGAGTGATTTCCGGAGTGGTGAGCGTATGCGCCGAGGTGAATCCTCATGCGGCCCACAAGAGACACAGCCAGGGCTGGGTGGATGAGATCCACACTGACCTTGACGAGCTCATCCCGAGAATCAGAAAGGCCGTCGATGACAAGGAAGTGGTGTCCATCGCATATCAGGGCAACGTGGTGGATCTGTGGGAAAGGCTGGCAGACGAGGATATCCGCGTGGACCTCGGTTCGGACCAGACTTCGCTTCACAACCCTTGGGCAGGAGGATACTACCCTGTCGGATACTCATATGAAGAGTCCAACCGCATGATGGCAGAGGAACCGGAAAGGTTCAAGGAATGCGTGCAGGAGTCCCTCCGCAGACACGCAGCTGCTGTCAACCGTTTGGCAGACAAGGGAATGTACTTCTTTGACTATGGCAATGCCTTCCTTCTCGAAGCATCTCGTGCAGGTGCTGACGTCCTTAAGGAAGACGGCAGGTTCCGTTATCCATCGTATGTGCAGGACATCATGGGACCACTCTTCTTCGACTACGGTTTCGGACCGTTCAGATGGGTCTGCATGTCAGAGAATCCGGAAGACCTTGCCAAGTCCGATGCAATCGCAGCCCGAGTGCTCCGCGAAATCATGGCTGAGGCACCGGAAGAGATCCAGGGACAGATGATGGACAATATACGCTGGATCGAAGAGGCTGGCCGAAACAATCTTGTGGTGGGTTCGCAGGCACGTATCCTCTATGCCGACTGCGAAGGCCGCACAAAGATAGCCCTTGCATTCAACCAGGCCATCCGCAGCGGCGAGATCACTGCACCTATAGTCCTCGGACGTGACCACCACGACGTCTCAGGTACAGACTCACCGTTCCGTGAGACCTCGAACATATATGACGGCTCGCAGTTCTGTGCAGACATGGCCGTTCACAACGTGATCGGAGACGGGTTCCGCGGCGCGACCTGGGTGTCCATCCACAACGGCGGCGGAGTCGGCTGGGGCGAGGTGATGAACGGAGGATTCGGAATGGTCATCGACGGTAGCGAGGACTCCGACCGTCACATCCGCGAGATGCTCCTGTGGGACGTGAACAATGGAATCGCACGCCGCAGCTGGGCCCGCAACGAGGGAGCCGTCCACGCGATCAAGCGCGAGATGGAGCGCACACCTGGTCTGAAGGTGACCCTGCCTAATATCGCTGATGAGGATATGATCCGGAAGGCACTTGCATGAGCCTCTGTCCGTGAAATGGCTCCATTCTCCGGATACGGCCTGTGATTTTCCTATCTTATCCGGGATATCAGGCAAAATCACGGATGAGACAGGATTTTCTTTGGTTCGACTTCAGAAACGACGCGAATCGTTGTATCTGATCCTGAGAGTAAGACCGAAACTGTTCTGATAGAGTTTACCGATGTCTCCGTATGCACCGACTGCGAGAGTCATCGGTAAATTCGTTATTTCCTTTCCGAACTCGAGTTCGAGAGCAAGAGACAACTGCCAAGGTCTGCTGTAGAAGAATGAATCTTCCTTGATGTGATAGTTTCCCCAGTTGGAGCTATAGGTAGCCTTGAATATATATGGAAGATCTTCAATCATATTTCCTTTGATTCCAATGTGAGCTGCTCGTAGCCTTGTGCTCATCATAGATGTGACAATCCCGTCCTTCTCTGAGAAATATGGCAGAATAAGTGGAAGACCGATAACCCGACCATGATTTGTCCATCCTGAACAATACTCCCCATTGGCGAAATAATTATCCAGTCCTCCCACGACCACTCTTCCGTAGAAAGGATTATCCGGATTCTGCTGGGCTTTCTCCTCCTCTGTGGCAGGGCGGTCATGAACATCACCTGCCTGCCATGTCGTATTGATGAATTCCAGAGTGACATCCGTTACGAATGCATCCCTTCTGTTGAAGGACCAGTCCACTCCATAGACTCCATCTGGGACATTCTGAAGTTTCTTGACACCACCGGCATCCTCAAAAGGCATCTGGTATCTGAATGACATGTCGAATTTTTCCGCTCTCCAGTCAACTTCCACATAGGCACGCCCAAGATGGTTTCCAAGAGCATTGATCTGGTCCGACTTTGTCGCATCATCTCCTCCCTGGAGGGAAAGGATCACCTTGTAGAAATCATTGAAGGAAGATGGCTGAGGACCGTAGCGTGGCGAGTCTCCTCCCCACTGAGCCCAATGCTCCAGGCCGAATATGAAATCCACCTTTCGTCCCATAGCCACCTTGAAAGCCAACTCCTTATTGTGGAGCATGGTTCCTTTCACATATCTGTTGTCAAGGGTCTGATAGTGCGAGAAGTTTCCCTTGAATCCGAACCAGTGTCCTTTCTCAAAATATATCCAGTCCGTCCATGCATTGATGCCAGGCATGTTTCTGGCATTTCCGGAATACACGAAATTACCTCCCGTAACCGACAGTTCATTATAATCCTTGAGGTGCGGTTTCATTCCCACATCCAGATGAAGCATCCTCCATCCTCCACTTACATACAGCCGGTCGACGATTCCACCCACATGTGTCTCCTGAAGCGGATTCCTTGATGTGAGATTTCCGACCAGATTCGTACCAGCCTGAAAATAGAGTCCGTTATCCGCCTCATATTCCACGTCGGCGCCACCTATCACAAGAGCAGAAGACGAATACGGCACTATACCGTCACGGCCTGTCCTTGCCCAGAACGGGAGATAATCTCCGGTCCCGCCCAGAAAATCCGTTTCCGCATTCCACTGCACACTCCATCCCTGAGCAGCCGCAACTATGGAAGACAAAGCAAATACAACGAATAATATATATCTTTTAAGCATTTTCATAATAACATTTGACCGGACAAAGATAATTATAATTGAGAAAACCATCGTACCCAATCCATATATTTCATATATTTGTATGATTTACCAATAATTCTCTATATGAACCACATAATTTCTCACAAGGAACTGTCAATCGACAAGGTAAAGGAGATCATTTCTTCAGGGACAAAGCTTGAACTTGGAAAGGAAGCTGAGGCAGCCATAGTAAAATGCCGCAAGTTCCTGGACACCAAGATGGAAGACATCGGAAGGCCTGTATATGGAGTGACGACCGGCTTCGGTTCGCTCTGCAACATCACCATCCCGGCGGAAGACCTCTCCCAGCTCCAGCACAACCTCGTCATGTCACATGCATGCGGAACAGGCGAGAAGGTGCGTCCTGAAATCGTGAAGCTCATGCTTCTTCTGAAGGTCCAGTCACTTTCATACGGCTATTCCGGAGTTCAGCTGATCACAGTCCAGCGTCTGATCGACATGTTCAACAACGACATCCTGCCGGTGGTGTACCAGCAGGGCTCGCTCGGTGCTTCAGGAGACCTTGCCCCTCTTGCACATATGTGTCTGCCGCTGATAGGCCTTGGAGAAGTATATTACAAAGGTGAGGTGCGTCAGTCAGCGGAGCTCTGGAAGGAACTCGGATGGGAGGCGATCAGGCTCCAGTCCAAGGAAGGCCTCGCCCTGCTGAACGGAACCCAGTTCATGAGTGCACATGCCGTGTGGTCGCTGATCCAGGCTGAAAGGCTTTCTGACTGGGCTGACAGGATCGGTGCTCTTTCTCTGGAAGCATTCGACGGCAGGATCGAGCCGTTCTACCCTCAGGTTCATGAAGTCCGCCCGCACAAGGGACAGATCGAGACAGCCGCTCGTTTCAGAGAACTTCTCAAAGGCAGCGAGCTCATCAAAAGGCCTAAGGCCCATGTCCAGGACCCATATTCCTTCCGCTGCATACCTCAGGTCCACGGAGCATCGAAGGACACCATCAGATATGTCAAGTCTGTGATCGAGACAGAAATAAACAGTGCGACCGACAATCCGACCGTATTCCCTGATGAAGACCTCATAATCTCAGCAGGAAACTTCCACGGACAGCCGATCGCAATTCCAATGGATATGCTCACCATCGCTCTCTCAGAACTTTCGAATATCTCGGAGCGACGCATATACAAACTTATCTCCGGCCAGCGCGGCCTTCCGAACTTCCTGGTTGCCAAGCCTGGTCTGAACAGCGGATTCATGATCCCTCAATATACGGCAGCCTCAATCGTAAGCCAGAGCAAGGGTCTCTGCATGCCTGCATCTGCCGACTCCATCCCTTCATCCCAGGGTCAGGAGGATCATGTGAGCATGGGAGCGAATGCCGCCACCAAGCTGGTGCGCGTGGTGGAGAACACAGAGCGTGTCCTTGCCATCGAACTCTTCAACGCGGCTCAGGCATTCGAGTTCCGCCGCCCTCTCAAATCCTCATGGGAAATCGAGAAGATGTTTGCAAAATACCGCAAGGTCGTGCCGTTCATCCAGGATGACACCTACATGCACCCTCTCATCGAGAAATCCATTGAGTTCATCAGGTAATGAAGACGCTAATATATAATATAGGCATGCTGGCGGGAATTCTGCCGACTGATGTGAGGAAACTGGAAGGAGAGCAGATGAGTCATGTGGAATGTCTGCATGATGCTTATCTGGTTATCGAGGATGGGGTTATTGTTGGTTTCGGATCAGGTGGCACCGATGTTTCCGGTGCAGCAGATTCAGAGACAGAATATATCGATGCAAAGGGCGGAGTGGTGATGCCGGCGTTCTGCGACAGCCACACTCACATCGTGTATGCCGGCTGCCGTGACGGAGAGTTCAGGGATAAGATTGCCGGACTCTCTTACGAGGAGATCGCGGCCCGTGGCGGCGGAATCCTCAACTCGGCTGACCTCCTTCATGAAACTTCCGAGGACGACCTCTACGAGCAGTCCATGGTGCGTGTCCGGGAGATCATGGCAATGGGAACAGGAGCTGTGGAGATAAAGAGCGGATATGGTCTGACCGTCGAGGATGAGCTCAAGATGCTCCGCGTGATCAGACGCATAAAGGAGACCGCACCTCTGACCGTGAAGGCGAATTTTCTCGGAGCCCATGCAGTGGGACGTGCATACAAGGGACGTCAGAGCGAATATGTGGACCTGATCTGCAACGAAATGCTCCCAAGAGTGGCAGCTGAGGGACTTGCAGACTTCGTGGACGTGTTCTGCGATGAGGGCTTCTTCACTGTCCAGGAGACGGACAGGATTCTGAGCAAGGCTGCCGAATACGGCTTAACTCCGAAGATCCATGCCAACGAGCTGGAAGTTTCCGGTGGTGTGCAGGTCGGGGTGAAGCACGGCGCATTGTCTGTCGACCATCTGGAAAAGACCACTGATGCCGAGATCGAGGCACTAAGAGGCAGCCGCACGATGCCTACCATGCTTCCTGGCTGTTCCTTCTTCCTCGGAATCCCGTACGGAAACGCCAAAGGATACATTGAAGCCGGACTCCCTGTGGCCCTGGCCTCAGACTACAACCCCGGTTCCAGCCCAAGCGGAAACATGAGATTCGTCATGGCTCTGGGCTGCATAAGGATGCGACTTACTCCTGAACAGTCATTCAACGCCTGCACCATCAACTCGGCATATGCGATGGGAGTGAGCGACACCCTCGGCTCGATAACAGTCGGCAAGAAGGCAAACCTGATCATCACCAAGCAGGTTCCGTCCCTCGCCTTCATCCCGTACAGCCATCAGACCCCTGTCATCGAGCGCGTCATCCTTAACGGAGAAACCATCTGAAGCACCTCGCGCATTTTAATAATGAAACAGCTCGCGACACCCATGATTTGGGGTGTCGCGAGCTGTTTTCTGTTGTTTTTGCTCTCGAAGGTAACGCTTACTGCACCACGACTGTGTCAGCCGCAGCCTCAACGCATTCCTCAACCACGACTTCCTCAACGACCTCAGTCTTGTTGTAGCGTGGGAGCGGTGACCTGAGTCCCGCCCATGCGAAGAGATTCAGCACCCAGAGGACAGCAAGGACCACGACGACAGAAGCCAGTGATATGCACCACTTCTTCCAAGGTGCAAGTCCCTTGCGTGCATACGGATCCTTGAGCTTGAGTTTAGGATATTTCGCAATGTCAGTGAGAGTCTCGCCGAACATGATGCTGATCTTGGATGAAGCATTTATCGCCCAGCCGTTTGCATTAAGAAGCGGAGCGATGTTGCGCCTGCGGAGCTTGAGCCATGCCATGACCATAGCCGGGCCTGAGATAACGAGCATGACACCGACGAAAGCGAGGATTACCTGCCACCACTTGAGGGCGAAGATTCCCTTTGCCAGGCTGGCCAGAGCTGTACCTATCATGCCGACTGCCATACCTAAGGCAGCAAAGATACCGGCAAACTTTCCTATATCGAACGGAGCAGCCTCAGCCGGCTTCACCGGAGCTGCGCCAGGAGCCGGAGCTGCAGCAGGAGCCGCATTTATCTTTTCCGTAGCCTCCTTCATCATCTTGGCATCCTTGTCAGCCGCATTCTTGTTGATGAGATTCTCCACAGCAGTAGCCATTCTGCGATATGGTGACCAGAACGCCTGTGCTATGCTGATAGGGTTGTCAACGATCTTTGTGATCACCGCATCCCACTCAAGTCCCTTGTTATCATAATAGACTGCATTCTTTCCGACCATAAGGTCACCCACATCACCCACAGTGATAGCCGCCACTACAGTGATCTTTCCGGCTACCGACCTGGTGGTGCAGTCGCAGTACACAAGGTACATTCCGCTGGAAGGTGCCATGGTGTTGTGCTTGCCCATGTCGGTAACGTTCATACAGAAATGGCAGGCTCTCTGGTCGATCATCAGCACTCCCGACTGGAAGATGGCCTGAGTCTCCTTGCTCTTGTCATAGAAGTCATGGAAGGTCACGAAGTTTCTGACAAGCCTGTAGAAATCACGGAAGACATGGAGGAACTTGTTGACCATCTCGATATTGCCGGCTTCCTCTGAGAGGGCAGCGTCCTGCTCGACGAGAGCAAGAAGAGCAGCCTTCCTGTCTGCAGCAAGGAATCCCTTCACAGCCTCAAGTCCGAGAGCTTCGACACAGGCACCTGCTTTGGCCGCCTTCCATGCCGAATAGGCAGCGAACTTCGCTCCTATGGCATTCCAATCCTCTTCAGTGAGCACCTTTGCAGCGGGATCCATTGCGATCTTCACCAGTGCCTCAAACTGAGCGGTCCATGCTGGGTTCACAGGAGAGCCGAGGTCTATCTCAGCCTTTCCATCCACGCGAGCAATCGGATAGGCGGCGATTTCCGCAGTCTTTCCTGTCAGGTTCTCCGCACTGATGGACTGGATGAGGGCTGTCTGGACATCAAGAGAGCCTGTGCTGTCAGGAGAGAAGGCAGCGAGCTTCGAACGCACGAAGAAGTCCTTCACCTTTGCATCCAGGGCATTGTAAAGTTCTATGGCCTTGTCTGTCTGGTCTGCGTATGGAGCCTCCACAGCCGCCTCCTGCCAAGCTGCATATTCTGCCAGAGCCTTATAGAAGTCCTCGATCTGGGCAGCATTGACGCCCTGCACTCCGCTGCGGTCAAGAGTTCCTCCCGTCGCGGCAACAGCAGCGGCAATGGCAGCCTTGTCCTGCTCCTCGTCAGCAGAGCCCTCTATGATGACTCCGTCGCCGTTGAAACGGGTCTTGGCGAATATCGCAGCACTGTCTGCCGTGTCAGCAAGAGAGATGACAGTTCCCTCCTTGCCGAGATTCACCAGCACCTGCTTTGCTGCGGCATAAAGCTTTGCGCCGCAGGCATCCTCCTGATTCAGCTGTTCGATATCTATGCAATCCTTGCCCTCCACAAGAAGATCTGCATTCTTCAACGCACCGGTAACCCATTTTGAGGTGCAGATGACATCCTGCACACGGAGTTTGCCGTCTGCGTCACAATCCATATACGCAAGACTCTTCTCGTCGATTTCAAGTCCCTTTACCGGACAAGAAAGCACGGTCCACATCTTTGGATCAAGTTCTGCCAGATGCTTCAGGTCCTCTCCTGAAGTTATCTTCACACGTGTGGTTCCTCCGATGCTCTCGAAGTTCCACTCATAGCCTTTCGACTTGTTCAATAATGCCATATCATTATAGTTTAGTTGTTGTTACCACTTTGTGAACGGGTGCTTCAGCAGCATGGAATTGCGGTAGCGTACATCCGAGGTCACCTCCTCTCCCAGCCACTGCGGCCTTGAGAAGTCCTCATCTTCGGACTCAAGTTCCACTTCCGCCAGCACTAGTCCCTCGTTCATTCCATGAAAGACATCCACCTCAAAGACATGTCCTTCATAAGGGACAAGATGCCGGACCTTGTCTATCACTCCCCCTCCGCACAGTTTCAGAAGCATAAGAGCCTCATCCACAGGTATCTCCTTTTCCCATTCAAAACGGCTCATGCCGGACTCTCCCGGCCTGCCCTTGACGGTCATATATCCTTTCTCCCCATAGATCCTCACCCTTACGCTTGCCACAGGCGATGCCGCAAGGTATCCCTGGACTATACGCGAAGACGAGGAGACATCACCAAGGAAGTCTCCCCTGACAAGGAATTTTCTTTCTATTTCAAGTGCCATCACTTAGCCGCCTTACGTTTTCCGGACCTGCGTTTCGACTCCTGGATGGCCTTACGCACCTTCTCCTTGCGGGCAGCCTTGTTGATGCCGACAGTCACGTTGTCAAAAGAGCCGTCCTCTCCCTTGATGAAGGAGGTTCCGCGACCGCTTTCATATTCTATGCGGTCATATATCCTTTCTTCAACTCCGGTCTCGATCAGTTCATAATCGAGAAGCTTCTGTTCCAGATTGGTCTTCTTCACACGGATCCTTACAGGGTCGCCAAGGTTATATACGACTCCCGACCGCTTCCCGACAAGCCTGTAATGGTCTGCATCGAACTCGAAGAAGTCGCTCTTGATGTCCCTCAGAGGCACCATTCCCTCGATCTTCGTAGGCTCGATCTCCACATACATTCCCCATTCGGTCAGACCTGAGACGTTTCCCCCGAAGACATATCCGACCTTGTCCTGCATGAACTCCACGAGTTTGTACTTTATGCTCGAACGCTCCGCCTCAGCCGCCACGACTTCCCTCTCTGAAGCATATTTGCAGAGCTTGTCGTATGTTTCCTTGCGTGCAGATTCCCCTCCTTCGAGGTATGAGGCCAGGAGCCTGTGGACCAGCATGTCGGGGTATCGTCTGATAGGCGAAGTGAAATGAGTGTAATATTTGAATGCCAGGCCATAATGTCCCAGATTCTCGGTGTCGTAGCGGGCCTTGGCCATTGTCCTCAGAGAGAGGAGTTCGATCGCATTGTATTCAGGAGTGTCCTTAGCCGCTGCAAAAAGGCTGTTGAGTTCCCTGGAAATCTCCCTGCCGTTTGTGGTCGGTCCCATCTTGTAGCCGAAGTTGCCTATGAAGTTGCGCAGGTTGTCAACCTTCTCCTGGTTTGGCTCGTCATGGACACGATAGACAAAGGTCTTCGCCGGCCTTCTGCCACCCTTTGCCTGAGTCTCGCCGACTCCCTTGCAGCCTGTGGCCACAAACTCCGCGACCGTCCTGTTGGCAAGGAGCATGAACTCCTCGATCAGCCAGTTAGCCTCTTTGGATATCTTCTGATACACATCCACCGGGCGTCCCTTCTCATCCACAACGACCTTCATCTCAGGTCTTTCGAAACTGATGGCTCCGCTGGCAAACCTCTTCTTCCTGAGTCTTGAAGCAAGTCCGTGAAGGACAAGGACAGCATTCTTCACTTCTTCCGGAACCCCTTCGTGTTCACCGGCAGGGCCTGCCTCGATCACCCTCTGGGCACCGTCGTAGTCGAATCTGTAATCGGAGTTTATGACGGTCTTGCCGAACCACTGGCCTGCGATGCGTCCGAGCGGAGTCATTTCAAAGACAGCGGAGAATGTGAGCTTCTCCTCATTCGGGCGAAGAGAACAGAGCTTGTTGGAAAGCTTCTCGGGAAGCATCGGCACCGTTCTGTCGACGAGATATACCGACGTGCCGCGGCTGCGTGCCTCTTCATCCACCACCGAGCCCGGACGGACATAATGGGTCACGTCCGCGATATGGACACCCACCTCATAGTTTCCGTTCTCAAGGACACGGAAAGAAAGAGCGTCATCAAAGTCCTTTGCATCGGTCGGGTCTATAGTGAATGTGAGTATATTCCTGAAATCCCTGCGCTGAGCTATATCCTCGGCGGTTATCTGATCCGGGATGCTGTCGGCCGCATTCGCCACCTCCGGTTCGAAACGATACGGAAGAGCGAACTCCGCAAGGATGGCATGCATCTCGGTGTCATTCTCGCCCGGCTCTCCGAGCACATCCACGATGTGTCCGTGCGGGGTCGCCTCATGTCTTTCCCATCCGTCCACCACCGCGGCCACCTTCATTCCGGAACGGGCCTGAAGTTCCTGACGTCCCTGACCGTCCCCGGTCATTTCATACACATTGTGGATTGCATAGACTTCCTCTGAAAGAGGCTTCAGATATCCGGTCTCATCCTTCGGCTCCGCAGCCGACTGTCCCTTGACGTTGTGCCTGCGGTACCGCTTTGCGTCCGACACGGTGAACGGTATGGATATATCATATGGCATGAAACGGCTCTGCATGAGCACCCACGCCTGGTCTCCCACTACATGGAGGATGCCGATGAACGGTCTCGGCGAGCGTTCCAGAATCTCTACCACCTCGCCTTCCCTGCGCTGACGGTCAGTCTTTTCGCGGGTCACGCTGACACGCACCATATCCCCGTTAAGGGCACCTCTTGTCTTGGAGGCCTTGACGAACACATCGTCCTCGTCGCCTTCCACTATTATGAACGCAAAGCCTTCACGGGTCATCTGCACCTTACCCACGACCTGCGGGAACACCTTCTTTTCCTTTCTTCCTTTTCCGCGGCCCCTGCCGCGTGAGTTCTTTCTTCTCGACATATTCAACATTTTTTCATCACACAAAAATAAGAAATTTTATTTCCAAAAAACATACAATTACAGTAACTTTGCGTGGTTTTAGACACGAATAATAAATTAACCGGATATAATGAGAAAAATCGCACTTTTCATCTTCATCTCGACAGCCCTGATCGTCACATCATGCAGGGAGAACGAGACCAGCAGGCCTAAGTCTGACACGTACTATCCGACTCTGGAGATCACCAGAAGCGACAGAGTCCTCACCACAGGATACTCGGCTGCCATAAGCGGAGTGCAGACCGTGGAAATCCGCCCCCAGGTGAGCGGAATGATCACAGACATCCTCATCGAGGAAGGCGAGAGCGTAAGGAAGGGCCAGGTGCTGTTCGTAATCGACCAGACTCCCTACAAGGCCGCATATGAGATTGCCGTGGCAAGCGTGAAGAGTGCCGAGGCCGCCCTTTCGACAGCCAAGCTCATCTATGAGAGCAACAAGGACCTCTATGAGCAGGATGTCGTTTCTGAGTTCGACCTCATGACTGCACAGAACGACCTGATCGACGCGGAAGCGAGACTGGCCCTGTGCAAGGCCGAGGAGGTGAACGCCAGCAACAACCTGTCATACACTGAGGTACGTTCTCCTGTGAACGGCGTGGCTTCGATGATTCCATACCGCGTGGGAGCCCTGGTGAGCAGCAGCATAACCCAGCCGCTGGTGACCGTTTCGGACGACAGCCGCGTGTATGCATATTTCTCTATGGCTGAGAACCAGATGCTTGACATGGTGCAGCAGTACGGTTCGCTCAACACCGCCATCAGGCAGATGCCGGAAGTGGAGCTGGTCATGAGCAACGGCCAGGTCTATGAGCACAAGGGCAAGATCAACGCCATTTCGGGAACCATCAGCGAAAGCACAGGAGCCGTCAGCCTCAGAGCCGTGTTCAACAACCGCAACCATCTCCTTCGCAACGGAGGCAGCGGAACCATCATCATCCCTTCAGAGCTCAACGACTGCATTGTGATTCCCCAGTCAGCCACTTACGAGCTCCAGGACAGGATATTCGTATATCGCGTGATCGACGGCAAGGCTTCATCGACAGAGATCCTCGTGTCACCGCAGAACAACGGTGTGGAATATATCGTTGAGAAGGGTCTCGAGGTGGGTGACATCATCGTCGCCGAGGGTGCAGGACTTATAAAGGAAGGTGCCGTCATCAAGAGCAGGAATGAAGAAGAGCATAAGGCAGACACCTTGAAGACAGAGGAGGGCGCGCTGTAATGAATGTAAAGACCTTTATCGACAGACCTATATTGGCAGGTGTGATTTCCGTCCTCATACTGATCGTCGGATTCATCAGCCTTGCCATCCTTCCTATCGAGCAGTTCCCGGAGATCGCCCCTCCTACAGTCAGCGTGTCGGCTTCCTATGCCGGAGCCAATGCCGAGACCGTGCAGAAGAGTGTGATCGTCCCGCTTGAGGAGGCCATCAACGGAGTGGAGAACATGATGTATATGGTGTCTTCCGCAACCAACCAGGGAGGAGCCAGCATCCAGATATATTTCCGTCAGGGGACAGACGGAGACATGGCGATGGTCAACGTGCAGAACAGGATCGCTTCCGCACAGAGCCAGCTTCCGGCCGAGGTGACAAAGAGCGGTGTGAACGTGAAGAAGCGTCAGACCAGCCGTATCAAGACACTTGCGGTTTACAGTCCGGACAACTCATTCGACAGAAAGTTCATCGCCAACTACTTGAAGATCAACATCGAGCCACGTCTTGCGCGAATCGCCGGAGTGGGAGAAGTCGATGTCAGCGGATCGGACTACTCGCTCCGTATCTGGCTTGATCCGGGAAAGATGGCCAAGTACAGCCTCATGCCTTCGGACATATCCAAGGTGCTCAGCGAGCAGAATGTCGAAGCACCTACCGGAACCCTCGGTATGGAATCCGAGAACACCTTCCGATATGTGCTCAAGTACAGGGGACGCTACGAGGACGTGACCGACTACGAGAACATGGTCATCAAGGCGAACAATGACGGAACCGTGCTCAGGCTCAAGGACATAGCCACTGTCGAGCTCGGAGTAAGGAGCTATGAATACATCGGCCGCGTGAACGGATGTCCGGGAACGACCATGAACATATCCCAGACTTCGGGATCGAATGCGAACGAGATCATCACCGAGATCGACAAGACCATCGAGGAGATCCGCAAGGAACTGCCCAAGGGACTGGCAATCGCCGACCTGATGAGTACCAAGGACTTCCTTGACGCCTCGATCAAGAACGTGATCAAGACCCTTTTTGAAGCGATCATCCTCGTGATTCTCGTGGTGTTCATATTCCTCCAGAGTCTCAGGTCCACGATCATCCCGACAGTGTCGATCATCGTTTCGCTCGTGGGAACATTCGCCTTCCTGCTTGTGGCGGGATTCAGTCTCAACATGATCACCCTGTTTGCACTGGTGCTCGTGATCGGAACCGTGGTGGACGACTCCATCGTGGTGGTGGAGGCGGTCCAGGCCAAGTTCGATGTAGGATACAGGTCCTCATATAAGGCGACCGTGGACGCGATGGGAGGCATATCCACAGCCCTTGTAGCCACCACATTCGTCTTCATGGCGGTGTTCATTCCTGCCAGCTTCATGGGTGGAACGACAGGTACGTTCTACAAGCAGTTCGGACTTACGATGGCAGTCGCGGTGGGTATATCCCTTCTGAACTCCCTCACCCTGTCCCCTGCCCTCTGTGCCCTCATAATGAAGCCTCACGACATCGTGAAGCCGGGGCAGAAGGCAAGCTTCTCGACAAGATTCCACTATGCGTTCGATGCCGCCTTCGGAAGGCTCGTGAACAAATACAAGCATATAGTCCTCTTCATGTTCAAGAACAAATGGCTGACGGCATTGCTGATAGTCATTGCATGCGGTGGGCTCTACTACCTCATGACAACCACCAAGACCGGACTTGTCCCTAAGGAGGACATGGGTTCCGTGAATGTGGATGTCCGCACCCCTCCGGGAACCAACCTTGAGGAGACCGAGAAGGTCATGCTGCAGGTGGACGAGGTGATAAATTCCATCCCTCAGGTCGAGGCATATGCCAGGACCACAGGTTACAGCCGTCTCGGCGGTTCAGGCTCCTGCAACGGTATGTACTCCATCCGTCTGAAGGACTGGAAGGAGCGTACCGGAGAAGGTGACGATCTGGATTCCATCGTGGAGGAGATCTACAGGCTCACAAGCCATATAACGGCAGCCGACATCATGGTCTTCACACGAGGAATGATTCCAGGATACGGTTCGACCAACGGATTCGAGGTGTACATCCAGGACCGCAAGGGAGGAAAGCTTGAAGACCTGAGTTTCATCACCGAAAAGTTCATCCACGAGCTGAACAAGCGTCCTGAGGTGTCACGCGCAAAGACTTCCTTCGATGCTAAATATCCTCAGTACCTGGTGGAAGTGGATGCCGTGCAGTGCAAGAGGAACGGAATCTCTCAAAGCGACGTGCTGAGCGTCCTTGCCGGATATGTCGGCGGAAGCTATGCATCCAACATGAACAGGTTCACCAAGCTCTACCGCGTCATGCTGCAGGCTGCTCCGGAGCACCGTCTGGACACTGAATCCCTCCAGAACATGTTCGTGCGCAACGACAATGGCGAGATGTCGCCTATCAACCAGTATCTCAGACTCACGAGAATATATGGTCCTCAGTCCATATCACGTTTCAACCTCTTCCCTTCCATCTCCATCAACGGAAACGCAGCTGACGGATATAGTTCCGGCCAGGCCATCCAGGCTGTGCGTGAGGTGGCGGAAGAAGTGATTCCTGCCGGATACGGATTCGAATTCGGCGGCATGTCACGTGAGGAGGCACAGGGCGGAAGCACGACAGCCGTGATCTTCGTCTTCTGTGTAGTATTCATATATCTGATTCTCTGTGCGCTTTATGAAAGCATATTCATTCCTGTAGTCATCGTGCTTTCGGTGCCGTTCGGACTTGCAGGAAGCTTCCTTTTCGCACGGTGGTTCGGCCTGGAGAACAACATCTACCTTCAGATCGGACTCCTGATGCTCATCGGACTCCTGGCCAAGACAGCCATCCTGCTGACCGAGTATGCTTCACAGAAACGTGCAGAAGGCATGTCCATTACAATGGCCGCCATGTCTGCCGCAAAGGCCCGACTCAGGCCTATCCTCATGACTTCACTCACCATGATCTTCGGTATGCTTCCGCTCATGTTCGCCAGCGGTGTGGGAGCCAACGGAAACATCTCCATCGGAGTGGGAACCGTCGGAGGAATGCTTGTGGGAACACTGGCCCTGCTGGTTATCGTACCGGCCCTCTTCATTGTGTTCCAGTACATCGAGGAGAAGGTAATGCCTAAAAGAAACTTAGAGTAAGATGAAAGTATTGCAAAGAATATGTATGGCGCTCGCTGTGACGGTTCTGGCAGGGAGCTGCAGTTTCTATAAGAAATATGACAGACCGGATCTTCCGTTTGTGGACAGTCTGTACCGCAGGATGGAGGTCCTCCCTGACTCGATATCCACTGCCGCCGTGTCGTGGGACAAGTTCTTCACGGACACCATTCTTCAGGGCTGGATCAGGGACGGTCTGAAATACAACACCGACCTGAACATCGCAAGGCTTAAGGTCAAGGAGGCCGAGGCCGCCCTTCTTTCAGCGAAATGGGCACTTCTTCCGGGCGCATCATTCACTGCACAGGGAGGTCTTCCGGGCTCATTCTCGGCATCGGTAAGTGCGAGCTGGGAAACAGACATCTTCGGTGCAAACCGCAACGGGAAGCGCAGGGCACAGGCAGCTTTGGAACAGAGCAAAGCTTATGAGCAGGCTGTCCAGACCCAGCTGGTCGCGACAATAGCGGAAAGCTACTATACACTTCTTGGACTGGACGAGCAGCTGACCATCAGCCGCCGCACTCTTCAGACATGGGAGGAGAACATCCGCACTCTGGATGCACTGAAGAGGGCTGGAAAGACCAATGAGGCCGCTGTCCTTCAGGCTAAGGCCAACAAGCTCAGCGTGGAGGCCGACGTGCTCACGCTGGAGAGAAAGATCATGGAGATGGAGAATTCCTTCTGTGCCTTGGTGAGCGTGGTTCCAATGCCTATCGAGCGCAGCACGCTTGCCGAACAGAATCTTCCAGAGGAGCTTTCTGCCGGCGTACCTGCCGAACTGCTGTGCAGACGGCCTGACGTGCGTCAGGCAGAGCTCGCACTCGCCCAGTGCCACTACAGCAAGAACATAGCAAGAGCCGCATTCTACCCGAACCTTTCTCTGAGCGGTGCGCTCGGATGGACTACGGGAGGTGGAAACATAGTTCTGAATCCGGGAGCCCTCATCTCCAATCTTCTTGCATCTCTGACCCAGCCGGTCTTCGGACGCGGGGTGAACAAGGCCAGACAGCAGACTGCACAGGCACAGTATGACCAGGCAGCATACAGGTTCCGTCAGAGCCTTCTGGATGCGGGTGTGGAGGTGAACAACGCCCTGAACATGTGGCAGACCGCCCACAAGCGTATGGAGATCAACAAGAAGCAGATCCTGACTCTCCAGGCAGCTGTCTGGAACACACAGCTCCTGATGAAGCACGGAAACACCAACTACCTTGAGGTGCTCACCGCCCAGAAGAACCTCCTGCAGGCAGAGCTGAGCGAAACCACTGACCGTCTCGATGAGATCCGAGGTGCAATCTACCTCTACCACGCCCTCGGAGGAGGCTACGACCTTCAGCAGGAATAAAGAAAATTCTCCCGGCCACCACCTGTGACCGGGAGAATTGTTTTAACCGGGCCATCGCATCAGAAGGCGATTCCGAGCTTGAATCCGAGATTGTTCAATCCATTGAGATCGTATGTCTTGTTCCTGTTGGTGGCATAGCTGTAGTATGCCGCGATCTGGAATCCGAAATCCGTCTTCTCGAACGGGAAGAATGTCAAGCCTATTTCCGGTGACACGTAGAATCCCCAGTTGTCCTGACGGCTCACGAAGGTGGACATGTAGATGCTCTGGGTCGAATACTCCGTTCCGATCTTGGCCTCAGCATAAGGCTGGAACATTCCGCGCAGGAATCTCACCCTCAACGTACCTCCGAACGGAACCTGGTAGATGGATCTTGTAAGGTCAGTAGTCAGTGCCGACTTGTCTTCGAAGGTATAGGTTTCCTCCGGATGGTACTCGTCGTTGGTGTTGAAGCTTGCGAATCCGCCGATCGCCAGCATCGGAGTCACATAATAACCTCCCTCCATATAGGCACCATAGCCCTGTGCACTTTTAGCGAAGGTATTGCCCGGAGTTCCGTTGAACTGCCATCCCCCGTTGACATAATATCTCTTGCCCATCTGGGCATTGGCTTCACCTGCAAAGAGGATCAGAGCGAGTGCTGACGCCAATATATATAATATACGTTTCATAATGCTTTCCTTTTATAATTTATCTGTTTGAAGCTGTTCTGGAGAGATATGGAGACTGAGCGAAAGCCTGATTGATGGATTCCTTCATGCGGTCCACATCATTCTGTACGCTGTAGCCTGCCGGACCTCCGATGTAGCAGGACCATACGATCTTGAGCTTTGTGTCGCCGTCCCTTGCCGGAGTAAGGTCAACCATGTCCGTAATGAGGGCATTGGTCGTGTAGGTGTAGGTCACCGGATACGGGTAGTACCATCCTGTCCAGTTGCCCCAGTAGCCTGAAGGCCAGTATCCCGGATAGTCAAGCCACCAGTATGGGTCTCCGTTGTAGTACTGCACGTAGCGTTCTGTCTTGATCACATAGGTCAGCTGGATACCGAGATCCGCATCCGGATTTGACGGAGTGTAGATGTAGCCGAGCTTCTCCATGTTGGTCCTGTAGGCCTGGATAAGCGCCAGAGCATTGTTGGACTGAGAATACTGAGGCTTGTCGCTCTGACCGATGACAAGCAGGCTGTCAGCTATGTCAAAAGTCTGGAATTCAGCAAAGTTCACATCCTTTGCAGGCTCTGTAAACACCAGATATTCTGAATCCTGGTCCTGTGGGTAAGGCTCCTTGTGGCAGGCGACTGCCAGAAGTGCCAGTGCTGAGAAAAATAAAATCTTTTTCATGTCCTGTATAATTTAAAGTTCGTTCCTATAATGAAGATCCCTCTATCACGTCTGAATTCTCATAAGGAACAAGAGTTCCCTCAAGCCAGACCGTATTGGAATTGAAATTAGGATATATGGTGGCGGAAGCGTTGTTAGTTCCCGGAACCATGTATATCTCCACCTGTGCATTTATGCCCACTCCCATGACATTGAACGAATAGGTCACACGACCCTTCTTGTCTGTCATGGTCTGCTGGCCGGTTATCATACCGTCCACCGTGACTCCTCCGAGACCGTTAGGGCCGGAAGCGAAGTTGCTTGGGGAGATCTGCACCACAGCCCTCTTGCCCTTTACGGAAATGAAGTTGGTGTTGGAGTTGACGAATGTGGTCATTCCGTTCCTGAAGGTCACCTGGTCCGCTTCGAGGACGAAATCCTGATTACGCACGGCAGCAAAGGCCTGTACACCTGCAAGAGAATCGGCAAGTTCACGCAGTTCACGGTTCTGTTCGGACTTCGCCCTGAACTGGGCCATTTCCTGATGCCACTTGTCCATCCTCTCCTGCCGGGCAGCGGCACGTGAGTTGTCCTGTGCGTTGATATCGGGGGCAATCATCGAAAGCCCTGCGACGAAGACCGTTAAGGTCAGTAAGATTCGTTTCATACACTACTAATTTTTAATCATTCAAAACAACACAAGGCAAAGTGCGAGCCAAAGGCATAAAGAAATCCTGTTTTGTGCACTGACCGGAAATCTCCGGCAAATGTCACAAAACAGGATAAATAAAATATATTTCAGGACCAGATGCCTACATCGGCACTCCGGAAGCAGTCACGCAAGGTATCGTAAGCAGCTGATACATAAGGCAGAGGGCGAGGCGACGCTGGCCCTTGTCATTGGGATGAAGGCGGTCGGTATCTGACGCAAAGTAGCCGAGCTGCTCCTCAATCATAGGATACAGACCGCTGAGAGAGTAGAGATCAATGACAGGAAGTGACCATATCGATCCGGCTTCCTTTACAGAATTCACATACGCATCGAGATATTCACCGCATCCGTTCTGAAAATCTTCAGTCGGCTGGACATTGTTCTCTCCAAATGCAGCATGGCTGCGATGAATCGGAGTCAGGAGCACGATCTGCTTGTCCGGATACATCTTCTTGAGACCATCAAGAGCAGTATTGATCCTGCCTCTGAAGGTTCCCTTGTCATATATATGAACCCTTCGGGTGCGTGTCTCCATGCTGCCGTTCACATTCACCTGTGCCTGTTCCTCAGTATACCACTCCCCTATCGGAACACCTGCATTGAAATCATTGGTGCCCATGAATATCATTATCGCATCCACTTCATAGCCATGCTCGGCCTCCAGCTTGCCGGCCTGATTCAGGACATCGTTCCACTCACGGCCGCTCTTTGCATAGACATACGAACTCGTGCCGAGCCACTGCTCGAGAAATCCCCAGTATTTGGTCGTGCTGGCGGTGTTGCCTGCAGAAGTGATCGAGTCACCTATATACGCTATTCTGCCGCCAGACCAGGGATGCTCGACATAGACCGAGGAGGACTCGTCCTTCTCACAGTTGCAGACCTCGCTCGCGCAGGAGATCAAAAAAGTGACCGCCACCAGGGCGGCCACCTTGAAGATATTGGAAATCATATTGATTATTTCTTTGTCCAGAGTGTCAGTTCTGCAAGTGCCCAAGAATACACTGTACTTCCAAACTGACGATACTCAACACCATCCGTCGCATCTTTTGGAGAAACTCCCGGTCCCGGATTCTTTCTTGTCCTATGACAGGATATCTGGAATCTGTCCAACACACCATCAGTAGAAGTAATGATATCCGATGTATAGGTTTTAAGAGATTCCCATGGCAACGCATCATTTTCCACTGTCAATTCTTTTATCAGAGTAGTCGTTCCACCTATAGGATCTGCGATCGATACTGTCCATGGAATCAGATTATAGCCAGAAGTCGGATAACCATAATAAATCGAGTTCTTATCACTTGTATAATATTCAGCTGTCGTATACTCAAAAATAAGTGCAGATGGTTTATAAGCAGCATTAAAATCCCAACGGATAGGAGATCCGTATTTATCTCCACTGGTATATGTGCCTTGATTAACCATCAGGAAAGCACCAGACTGTGCCTTGCCATCTGTCAGCAGATTCCATTGTCCATTTGATCCCCCTGCTGGCACATACATCTTCATACTGAATACATTAGAATCATGGAGATCCACCTGAGTAAACTCCTCCCAAGTAAAGTTAGCAGCAGCAAGGTCACCGAAGTTCACAGGGGTGTTCCTCTTGAGTTCGAAGGCCTTTGTGCCAGTCCACACCTTCATTGTGGAGTCATACACCTTTCTGATGGAGTACTCGGATGCATTGAGGTTCTGAGGGGCAACAGCGATGTAGTAAGTGCCGGGAGCAATGTAGTCGCTTCCGCTTGCAGGAACAAGATATACAAGCGTGCTTCCGTCATAGACAGTGGTCTCAGGGTCACCATCAGTGACTTTCACATTGATCTTACCTGTGAGAAGCTTTGATCCGGAAGCGCTTTTCACCACCACCTTCTTCACATTGGCCTCGGAAACAGTCACCTTGATATAGCTGCATACATTCTTGAATCTGAGAGGCTCACCACTGGCGCAGTCAGCCTTTGCAACAGCTATATATGCCCCGTTCATGAAGCCATTGTCAGCAGAAGCTGTCTGAGTGGTAGGGATGCTGGTCGTGAAGGTGGTTGTGGGGGCATCAAATCTGACTGCATCCGAATAAGGATACACAGCATAATACATTTGCAAATACGCAGCTTCACCCGTAAAATCTGCAGATGCTCCATTTAACTTGTCTTCCGAAGTAGTGAATTTCTTTATTACAGAGCCACCGTCATAAATTCCCAGAACGTCAGTTGCGTCCCATACAACACTCTTTCCATCCAGATGAGCCTTTGTATCAGCGTCAACTCCAGCAGAAATTGTCATCGGCTTGAGTGCTCCTTCTTCCACAGAATTCAAATTTTCCTTAACACAGCCGACAAGCGCAGCGGCTGCAAATGCAAAAAATATAATCTTCTTCATATTCAAATCAGTTTAGTTGTTCCAATAATCGACATCATCTGAAAGCATTTCAGTCTGTCCGCTCGCACAGAGAATGCCGTCTGTGCAGATGTCCATCAGAGTGGTCATCGGGGATTCATAGACAATCTTGTCTAGTCCGGTTGTGTTGAGTTTTGTGTTCATTATCATAAGGTTTTAAGTTGTTTATTCCGAGTGTCCTGATGAATACACTTCATCATTGTGAATCACTACATTGGATCTTAGAGAATTTAAGAATACAGCTGGAGAAAGGCTTGTTGATACGGAGCTGAAGGCCAACCTTCATGAGATAGTCACCAGTGCATGTCATGGTACCTGCCGGAAAAGCAGGAACACTTCCTTCATTTATCTCCTCAACCTTGTACACCGATTCAGGTTCAAGTCCCTTGAGCCTTGTGCTGAAATAAGTCGTACGGCCGTTATATTTCATGCAGTAGGCGAACATAACTGCCTCTGACTTATCTTTTGCCACGTGCATGTGTGACGACCATCCTGTTCCAGAATATGGAGATTCAAGACGATAAAGGTCTCCCAGTTGAACCAGAGGCCGCACAAAATCCTTGTAAACTGTAATCGCCTTGCACGCAAAGTCATATTCCTCTCCCACAAGCGAACTCGGCTGAAGTTCCAGACCAAGACGGCCACCCATGGCAACATCGAAGCGGAACTTCAAAGGAATCAGCATACCCGTCTGATGATTCGGACTTGTGGAGACATGGGAGCCGGTGGCTATTGCAGGGAACAGGAGGTTGGTAGAATGCTGTATATATATCCTGTCAAGGGCATTGGTGTTGTCGGAAGCCCAGAATTCGTCATGATATTTCAAGGCCCCATAATCCAGACGCCCGCCTCCTGAAGAGCAAAGCTGGATCATGATGTCTGGATGTTTCGCCCGGATCCTTTCATAGACATCATAGAGTCCACGCACATATTCATACCAGAAATGAGACTGACGGTCTGCCGGAAGGTAGGTCGATCCAACATTATCCACATGCCGGTTGGCATCCCATTTCACATAGGATATATTATCCGACTGGCCGAGGACCTCATCAAAGGTCTTCACTATGAAATCCTGAACTTCTGGATTCGTCAGGTCAAGAAGCCATTGGTTTCTCATCGTCAGCACTTCCCTTTCTCCACTTCTGACTATCCACTCCGGGTGTTTATGGGCAAGGTCGCTGTCCGGATTCACCATTTCCGGCTCTATCCATATTCCGAACTTCATTCCTTTCGAAACGGCGTGATCCGCAAGATGGTCTATGCCGTGAGGGAGCTTCTTCCGGTTCACCTGCCAGTCACCGAGGCCGGCATTGTCCCCGTTACGCGGATGCCTGTTTCCGAACCAGCCGTCATCAAGGACGAACATCTCCACTCCTGCGGAGGCGGCCTTGTCGATCATGTCGGTGATGGTCTTCTCGTCAAAAGTGAAGTATGCACCTTCCCAGCTGTTAAGAAGCACGGGGTGAAGCATATCACCATGGGTCATTCCGTAGCGACGGGCCCAGTCGTGCATGTTACGCGACAACTGCCCCGCACCGGAAGGACTATATGAAAGTATCATCTGAGGAGTTTCAAGGCACTTTCCAGGTTCAAGGATCAGTTCCGAAGCAAAAGGATTTATGCCTGAGGTAACCCCAAGATGGCCGGTCTCGTCCAGTTCGAAGACAAGACGGTAGTTTCCCGACCACGCGAGTGCACCGGCATAGACTTCTCCGCTGTCTTCTGCCAAAGGGCCATCCAAAGACAGGATGAATGAAGGATTCTCACTCTGGGTTGCACGAACTCCTTTCTTCGACTCAATGACCTTCTGGCCATGCGTGAGTCTTTCCTCTTCAAGCTGCATCTCGTAAGCCCAGGTTCCGTTGAAATGGGTGAGCCAATAGGAATCTGCATGGAAAGGGATGAACGAGGAGGCCACGGACTCCACCACAACAGGTGACGGTTCCGAGTGAGACAAGGTCACACTCTGTGCTACGACATTTTCCTTCTGATATGCCAGATAGCGGACAGATACTGTCACCGGATATATTCTGTCCTTAAGTGAGATAACCGTTTCTTTCCTGTTTTCGTCAAGAACATTCACAGTGTGCCCTGCATATACGAGGTCTGTAGTCAGGACACCGTCGGAATGGGTCAGGCGAAGAGCAGGAGTCAGGTAGTGACGTCCGCCGTAGGAGGGATAGATGCGCGGCGTAATATCGTCCTGAGTGTCAGGCTGGTTCTTGCCTGGCTGGAACGGGAAGGCATCTCCCTGGACTTTTTCTCCCCAATAGACAAAGTGGACAGGGCCGTCATTGAATGCGGCCATGACCATCTCATGATCAGAGGTGGAGATACGGATCATTTCCTGCGCCTGACACAGGAGGGATAGAAAGAGGGCTGCAATAAATGCAATTGGTCTGATCTGTTTCATTTTCGCAAGCGGATAAGAATAACTGCCGAGTCTTCGATCACGTCAACATCGAACGGACGACTGAAATCGCGCAGAGTCACTATCCTGGTGAGCTTACGGGTATTGTCAAGGATATGGACATCTGCATGGTCGAACTCTCCGAGAGAGCTCAAGTCAAAGGTAAGAGAACGTGGGCCGGTCTTATAGCATGAGGCAAGAACGCACACATTCCCGTCTTCATCCGTTCCTGCCAGCGCAAACGTATCTTCCGGAAGTCCGGAAGACTCTATCTTCAGACGTGTGTTGTGCACATAAAGTTCTCCGACAGCACACATCGCATAGAACGAATTGTTTATCTTTCCACGGTTCATGACGCCAAAACCATTCGGATTGGGATGATTGTGAGTGGTGTAATAAAAGGCCTTGTCCACATGCGAATCCTGAAAGCCAAGCATCATGGACACGACCAGAGCCGCCCCGTCTCCGTCAAGGACACGCATGTCCGTTGTCGTCCAGTCCTTTATGGGATGCCATTCGTTGAGATGGATTTCCGTATCCTTGTAGCCATGCTGATCAAGAAAAATCCTTATGCTGTCGGCCGTATGGATGATAGGACCTGTGGTCCACTCCTGCGGGTAATAATGATATGAGAAGAAATCTATCGGAGCTCCTGCCTTTTCGCATGCGAGGATGAACGGCTCGTATATGTGTTTTTCTCCATGAGCAAGGGATGGGCCACCTATCTTCAGATGAGGAAAACGCTTTTTGAGTGTCTTTGCCACCTGAATATAGAAAGGCGTGAAATCCTCCATAGTACCGGTATAGGTCTCATGATTGTCCGGTTCGTTCCATATCTCCCAATACTCGATATCGTGCCTGTAGCCGTCCCATTTGCCTTCCGTATAGTGGCGGATGATGTTTGAGGCCACATCTGCCCATTTCTTCACGTCCTTTACAGGATGGATGTGATAATGTTTCTGCTTGATGTTCTCGATGGACACTCCAAGACGATAGTAGGCCTTGACGCCAGGGTAAGAGACAAGCTGGTTGATATAGTCATCAGTAGGTTCGAAGCAGTAGTTCTCACGCTTTGAGGCATCAGCATGATCATTGGCGAAGATCAGATGCATATCGACTATCTTCAGCGCACTGTTGGTGAACGGGACATCATGAAGACGGACATACGGGAGTTTCATATGGCCGAACCAGTTGTTCCGGAAGTCTTCATCCGCATTCTTCAGGCTCGGGCCTATATTGCCGCAGTTCAGAGCCTTGATCGGTTCCTGAGGTTCAGGAAGGACCTTTACGGTCATCGGCTGCGCAGCCAGCATGCCGGTCAGAAGAAGCGAAACAATGGATAGCTGTAGTTTCATAATAGTAAAGATTATATCAGTTCAAAATTAACACCTGTGCCGGAAGCGCTGTCAGGGGCAATCCAGAGGGTGTAGGTACCCGGCTCCGCGATGAAACCCTGACCTATGTTCCAATACTTCAAGTCTTCCGATGTCAGGGTGAACTCCACCTTGCGGCTTTCCCCTGCCGGAATCAGAATCTTTCTGAATCCCTTGAGTTCCCTCACCGGACGGGTCATGCTTCCCACATCGTCGCGTACATAAAGCTGGACGGTCTCATATGCGTCTGCATTTCCTGTGTTTCGCACCTCGCAGGAAGCCTTAAGAACGTCTCCGGATGTGATTTCTGATGATGAAAGAGTCACCGGTCCATATTCAAAGGTCGTGTAGGAAAGTCCGTAGCCGAAGGTATAAAGCGGGCCGTCGCCTGCATCAAGATAGTAGCTGGTGTGTCCGAGGGTGCTCTGTCTGGCTCCGATAGGAATGTCGTCAAGCATGACTATATTGTGGGCAGGACGTCCCGTGTTCCTGCGATTGTAATATACCGGAATCTGACCGGCCATCCGAGGCAGACACACCGGAAGTCGTCCTGACGGGACAGCCTTGCCGAATATCAGATCAGAGAGGGCTGGACCGGCCATCGTACCTCCATGGAAGGCATATATGACGGCATCTGCCATTTCGATTTCCTCTGCGACTGCAAGAGGACGTCCGGCCATGACTACAAGCACTATCGGTTTTCCCGTTTTCTTGAGAGCCTTCATCATCTCTTTCTGTGCGCCCGGGAGGGTGATATCCGCACGGCAGCGGGCTTCTCCTGACAGAATTCTTTCCTCACCGGCAAAGAACAGCACCACATCTGCAGATTCCGCTGCACGCACAGCTTTTGCGATTCCTTTCTCCGAACGGCCACGGCTGAATGTGAGTCCCGGTTCGAACACCACGGAAGCCTTGCCCGCGCATTCTGCCCTTACTGCCTCTACTGCTGAAACAGGCGCATCCTCATCCGCCCTTCCGCACCATGTGCCAAGCTGCTCCACAGGTGCATCCGCAAGCGGTCCCACAACAGCGATCCTGCCCTTGCACTGAAGAGGAAGCATTCCGTCATTCTTGAGAAGGACTGCACTTTCCACAGCAGCTTCCCTTGAGGCCTCAAGTGAAGACGGAAGACAGAACTTCTCTCCCCCGACCTCCGTGTACGGGTTCTCGAAAAGTCCCAGTTTCCATTTCATGCACAGGATGTTCCTCACGCTGCGGTCCAGATCCCTTTCGGAAATCTTTCCTTCCTCAAGGAGTTCCTTGAGGTGTGTCGCATAGGCACGGCTTTCCATATCTATGTCCACACCACCTTCCACAGCCCTGCCGGCAGCATCCTTCAGATCGGTGCAGTAGCCGTGAGGCACCATCTGGGCAATGGAGCCCCAGTCACTCACCATCACTCCGTCATATCCCCACTCGTCTCGAAGGATATCCACTGCGACCGGACGGTTGCCTGACATCGGACGTCCGTTGATATCGTTGAAGGCACACATGAAGGAAGCCACCCCCTCATCAGCCAGAGCCTTGAAAGGAGCGAGATAGACATCGCGCAGCTGGTCTTCCGTAACATGAGTGGTGTTATAGTCCTTGCCGCCTTCCGCCGCTCCATAGCCGACAAAATGCTTTGCACAGGCTGCCACATTGAGATATTCCGAGGTCGTGTCCTTCTGGAATCCACGGACCGTGGCCACACCCATGACAGCATTCATATATGGGTCTTCACCGAAAGACTCAGCTATACGGCCCCAGCGGGGATCGCGCGATACATCCACCATCGGAGCGAATGTCCATCTCATACCTGCCGAGCGGGCCTCCATCGCAGCTATTTCCGATCCCTTTTCCACTATGGCCGGATTGAATGTGGCTGCCAGTCCGAGAGGAATCGGAAAGACTGTCTTATAGCCATGAATGACGTCATGGGCATATATCAGAGGAATACCCAGACGGCTTTCTTCCACGGCGATACGCTGCACTTCATTAAGAAGGGCAGGCTCTCCGGGAGCGAGCATAGTGCCTATCTCTCCTTTTCTCACAGCTTCCCTGAGCCAATCCGCCTCCATTCCTGCACGACCCGGAGCAAGCTGATGCATCTGACCGATCTTCTCCTCAACTGTCATTCGTGACAGAAGGTCATCGACGAAAACATCCATCTCAGATCTCTCAGATCAACAGATGAGAGAAAAGAGTATGATGACAGAAAAGAAAATTGATTTCAAATATCTCATGATTCTTTAGTTTATTTTAACTTCAAAGCCTCTGGAGAGGACATCAGAGCGTTTCATATGCTCAGTCCATATCGTTCTGGTGCGATATTCTTCGTCAAGAGCATTGTCGCGGATAATGACGTTGCGACATCCGTCAAGGACAAAGGAGTCACGGAACCATGTATATGGCTTATAATCATACGTCCGGACGATCTTATTGCCGGTAAAGCGCAGCCCGTCCACCGACCTTGCCCTTACAAGAGGCACGTCGAAGACGCGGAATTCATTGTCCTCAATGCGGATGTTCCTGTGATACGCCGGAGCACCGGAACTTTGAGGTCTGTGCGACGGAGTGATGGTTATGACTGCGTCTCCCCATTCCCAGCGGTCTCCGGTCTTGCAACCTGATGTAAGGCAGTTGTCGAAGATGTTGTTCCTTATAAGCACATCAGTGTTTGCACCTGATTCAAACCAGTAGTCCATATCGCCCTCGATCAGGATTGCCGTGCCTGCCGTATTGAAATAGCAGTTCTCGATGACAACCGGCTTTGGAGTCGTGAAAAGGATTCCCCTGGCACGATGCCTCTTGAGAATGCGGCAGTTCTGCATCACAAGCCCTGCACTCCAGGTCTTGTTCTCCGTGAACCATGTGTTGTCTACTTCCGGAGGAAGAGGCTCCGTGAATGTCATGCGGCATGCTGAGACACGTCCTCTTTCATCATACTCGAAGGCGATATCATCAACGATTCTTTCGTACTCTCTCTGTGCAGTCGCATGACTGATAAGCCAAAGGGTGTCTCCCGGAGTCGTATATCTGCCATCCTTCATGGTTTCCACTGTCTTTGGGTCGAGAACCTTGACGATCCGGGCATTACGTCCATGGACATTGATAAAGTCGTCTCCCTGGCCGGTATGGCAGCAGTTCCTGACCGTAATCACACCTTTGCAGTTGATGAAGTGGGAGGCATCTGCGACTATACTGAACACCCTTCCCTTCGCCTCGTTGGCGGTCATATTGAAGTTGTCCATGGTGATGTTCTCGCAACGCTCACCCAGCAGGCCGTGACTCTGGACATGATAGACGGTGATATCCTTGAGAAACAGGTCCTTGCTGTTCTGGAATCTGAATCCCACCACCGCATATCTCTTGTGGTAGAACGGCACTATCAGTCCTGGCTCCACATCAGTGCGGACCTTGCCATGGAAACGTACGACACCTCCAGGCAGCTGCTCGACGTCCTCATCAGTTATATGTCCGAGAGGATGATCCCAGGTATTGTACACGATTTCCTTTGTATCAGGACGATAGAGATTGCTATACACCGTGTCTATTCCGAATTCCCATCCTTCCCCGATAAAACGGATCTTCCTGTCCCTGATGACATAGGGGTATTTTTCCCGGTCTATCTTCACATCCAGATAAGAGCCTTCAGCCTTGACGATTTCTGCCTGAGACATCAGAGGCCTGTCCCAGTCCACTGAAAAATTTCTGAAGGTGACATTGCTGGAGCTGTCCACCTTGGCCACCTGCATCATTCCATGAAAGACGAATTCCGAACCGTCGCCGTCAATGGTGAGGTTGCTATGTTTGAAGATATCGATGCCCGTGGGGCGTGACGTCCCTGAGAATTCAGGATAGAAGTCATAACGTCCTTTTGGAAACCTGATTACCACATTATCCCGGCCTCTGGCTGCTTCCAGGGCCATTCTTACAGACGGGCAGACATCATTACGGCTGCCCGGTTCCGCTCCATAGTCTGTCACGCAGATCACATCCTGTGCAGAGGCATCAAAGGCAGCGGACCATAACAGAGCCGCTGCCACAAGTGCATGTATGATTTTTCTTGTCATATATTCTATAATGACTTGAGCCATGATGCCAGGGCTGACTCCACATCGGATTTGTATGGGAAGTTGGCATACCCTGCCCATCCGTGTCCGTTTTCCGGCCAGGATGTGGATTCATATGCCTTCAAATCCACGGGTACTCCAGCCGAAACCAGAGCGTCGTAATATGCTTTTCCGTTTGTCGCATAAGGCACAAGCTTATCGTTCTGAGTGTAAGTCAGGAAGCATTGCGGAGTGGAAGAGGTGACCTGCTTCTCGTTGGAATAGAGGTTTATCATATCCTGCGACGGACTGCTTCCGAGAAAGTTCTGCATGGTGACAGCATGGGTTCCCGAAGGATTCATAGTGATCACAGGATAGAAAAGAATCTGGAAAGACGGCCTGGCATTGCCGGCAGAATGTGTGGCAATGGTTGAAGCGATGTGACCACCGGCCGAAAAGCCCATGATTCCCACCTTCTCCGGATCTATTCCATACTCATCTGCATGGGCTCTGATATACCTCATGGCATTCTCGACATCTGAAATCGTCGTCTGCGGATTACCCTTCGGCAAGGCATATTTCAGGACGAAATTAGCGATGCCCAGATTGTTCAGATATTCATTCCACACAGTTCCTTCGTAGGTCATCGAATGTGAATTATATCCGCCACCGGGACATGTCAGGACTGCCATGCCGTTAGCCTTGGAGGCGTCCGGAAGCGACATCTGCAGGTTTGTCGGCTCATAGATTTCAGGTTCTTCAGGTACAGACGGTCCGGTCGGAGTACCCGCGACATACTTTTCTCTGCTGATGATGGCAGTGAAGCCTCCCCCGGCTGCCATACGCACCTTTATGGATGAGGTCGAATTGACTTCCGAAGATTCTGAAACAAAATGCTGAGGGTATTCATCCGAATCATCCGCATCCTTGATCAGATCCATATACCATGTGCTTCCGTCAAGGAAATACAGGGGCACAGTCACCTCCATCGGTGCGTTTCCATTGATTCCTGCCACATACCAGTCGGAACCATGACGTCTGGCAATTATCACGCGATTGCCCAGAGAAGCATCCAGCACAACCGTCTCATCCCAGACCGTAGGATAGCGTCCCATGAATGCAAGGCACTCCTTGTTTTCAGCAGATTCGTTATATCTGGTCGGACTGTCGCACAGGCAGGCAAGAGGAGAATATGTCGTGATGAACAAAGCCATATTATGTGCCCTTGTTCCTTCACTGTCAGGTACACCTTTCTGAGCCATTCCCAGTTTCTTGTTATCCATGGATCCCGGTGTCAGGTCCACAGGACCACTGAGCTGGCGGATGAACGGGAACGTCAGGTTGTTTTCCACCATAGCATAGTAGTTCTTCGGATATATCATCGAATATTCCATTCCCCTGACACCCTCGAAGGTGATGGCATTCGGATATGTGCGGTTGAAGCCTGACGGCTTGGTGCAGCCGTGGAAATCTATCAGAAGATTATATTTGGCCGCCATTGCGGTTGCATCCTCCATGAGTTTCATCATCTTCTGATTGTCATGCTCCCAGTAGTCGACCTTGAAGCCCTTTATGCCCAGGGCAGAAAAATCCCTGCAGACCCTTTCCATATCGTAGGCACAGAACTGGTTGGCTCCCACCCATAGGATCAGTCCCACATTTCTGGAAGCGGCATAAGCCGCAAGTTCACCCAGGCGCACAGAAGAGCGTGCAGCCAGATCGGTTATGCTGCCATGGTTCCAGCCTCCGTCGATCAGGTAGTACTCGATACCGTTGTCTGCAGCCATATCCACAAAGACCTTGTAGTCATCATAGGTCATGGCATTTCCGTTGCCTTTCCCGTTCCATCCATTCCAGTAATCCCAGACCGCCAGACCAGGCTTCACCCATGAGGCGTCACCTATCTTTGAAGGAGTCGCCAGCCTGTATACCATGTCGTTGGTCAGCAGCTCGGCATCAGTATCTCCCACACAGAGGATCCTCCAAGGGAAGGTTCTCTCTCCCTTGTGCTTGGATGTGTAGGCACTGTATGTCATGTTGTAATGGGTCGGGTGGCCAGGTCTTGGAACCATGCTGTCGGGATACTTGGCGAATTCTCCCACCAGCTGGGTTTCCTTGCCCTCACGACGGGTCAGGAACATACCCGGATAGTCCAACACGTCCGATTCAGCTATCACCACCTTTCTGCCGCCACAGTCCACAAGCAAAGGAGACTGATACAGCACCCCGGCCTCCAATGTGGAGATCGTGTTCGGGAAGTACTGACCCTCGAAGCTTGACTGCCATGGGTCAAGAGCCTCATTGGTGAGAGGTGCAGCCGCTGCTATCACCGAATAGTCCTGGGCAAAATTGAATTCCGCACGCTCGCTCACGAAGGAATATTCCTCATCCTTGTTGATTATGAACCTGTATGCCAGTCCCTCATCGTAGGCTCTGAACTCGACATCGAAGTCAGGTCCGAAATCAAGGAGAAGCCTGTTGTAGCAATCTGAGACCTGACTCTTAGAGTAATTTACGGCCTTGATGACCTCGTCGACCGATGAGGTCGTGGCCTCAGACAGCACCGGGTTGTTTCCATAAAGAAGGCCTCGTCCTATACCAAGTCCTATCGGAGAATCTTCCAGAACCTTGGTTCCACCTATAGTGAGATCATAAGTTATCCTGTCGGAAATCGTGATTTTGGAGACGACATTGGCATCAGGAGACTTTATGGTATATTCACCCTGAATCTCCACCTGCTTTCCGTCATCCTCCATTACCGGATCCTTGCAGGACAGTACCGCCACTGATGCGGCCAAGGCCAATGATATTGCTGTTCTTATATTCATATTATAGTATTTTAATGACATCTGTAGATCAATTCTGCGTGATACGAGCCACGAAGCCTCCGGCTGGAGCCATGCTTACATTCAGGACATCCTTTCTTGAAACCTTCCTCATTTCACGTACATAATGCTCCGGACTTACATCCGCATCCTCCGCATCCCTGAAGATTTCCATATTCAGATCCTTTCCACTGAGGAAATCCAGTTTCACCTCTGCCGAATATGGCTCTCGCCCGCAGATTCCGCTCACCCACCATTCCTGTCCGGACCTTCTCGCTATTATGATATGGGAATCGATCCCGGCATCCAGAACACGGGTCTCGTCCCATACGGTAGGCATATCACCTATCAGTTCCAGACTTGCACGATTCTCCTCAGATGCCGCATACCTTGTCGGGCTGTCGCAGGCACAATGGAAGGGGCTGTAGGTTACATGAAACAGAGCTAACTGCTGGCATCTTGTACCTATGCTGGCCTCTTCCTTCACTACGGGCGCATCCAGAGGTCTGTTGACCATCGCTCCTGGAGTGAGGTCAGCCGGACCGGCCAGAGACCTGATGAACGGGAACTGGAGGTTATATGTAACCATATCATAGTTTCCGTAACCGATTATCTTGTATTCCATTCCGCGCACACCCTCAAACGTCAGCACATTCGGATAAGTCCTGTTGAAGCCTGAAGGCTTGGAGCATCCGTGGAAATCCACCACCAGTCCGTATTTCGCCGCCATGGCTGCACTGGCCTCCATCCTTTCGACCATCCTCTGGTTGTCATGGTCCCAGAAGTCTATCTTGAAACCGGCCACTCCCATTTCGGAGTATTCCTTGCACAGGGCCTCCATATCATGAGCAGAGAACAGCGAGGCACCGCACCAGAGCACGATTCCGACTCCCTTGTCTGCGGCATACTTCACAAGTTCGGGAAGACGTACAGGCTCGCGCCATTCCATCTTGTCCGTCCTGTAGGTTCCCCAGCCTCCGTCAAGCATATAATACGGCACCCCGCACTCAGCAGCCACATCTATGAACTTCTGATAGTCTTCGAATTTCATCGTCCAGCCACCCTTGCCGACACCGTTCCAGTTGTTCCAATAGTCCCAAACGGCGGTTCCGGGACGGATCCAGGACACATCCTCAACCCGCGAAGGTGCTGCAAGCCTGTAAACCATATCATTGTTCAGAAGATCCGCATCATTCTTTCCCACACATATAATCCTCCATGGAAGGCTGCGGGGTCCGTCGATTCGTGCAATATCCTCAGCATATTCCATTATATAATGAGTCTGATGTCCCTTGCGCGGATACATCTTTTCCGGATAGTTGGAGAACGATGCCTTCAGGGAATGTTCCTTCTCCCCTCTGCCAAGGAACATTCCGGGATATCCGAGGGCATCGGATTCCGCGATGACCATCCTCACATTCTCCCCTTTCACAAGAACCGGAGAATAATAAAGCTTGTCAGATGGGAACTCCGAGAGATCCAGAGAGGTGTACATTGCCTCAAAGGTGCACTGCCACGGATCAGTCTTATGGGAGAACCTGGCGTTTGCAGCAAGGGAAGGCATATCTTCCGCGAAATTGAACTGAGCTGTCTCTTCAAGGATTCTGAACGGCTCGTCTCTTTTGGTCACGAACCTCCAGGCGACACCTTCATCATAGACACGGAATTCCACATCATAGTCGCTTCCGAAGTCAAGAAGCAGGGACGAATATCTGTCAGACACCTGGCTCTTTGTATAGAACTGAGCCTGAATCACCGACCTGACAGACTTGCGTGATGCCTTCACCAGCTCGTGAGTGCCATCCCAGCTGCTTCCATCTCCAAGGGTCAGGGCGATCCGGGAGTCATCGATCAGGGATTTCCCGTCATACGAAAGGCTGTAGTACAGGCCATCTTCCACCGACACGGTACATTCCAGGTTCCTGTCAGGAGACTTCACAAGAAAGTCCTTGGCCGAGACGCTGACCGGAAATACCGCAAAGAGGATTACCGCAGCTGAAGATATTATATGGACAATGTTCTTCATCAGATTCCGTATAAGCCAAATTCACTGATCGAGAAATACGCCATATTGTAGGTCGCGCGGCTTGCTGAAGGATTGTTGAACCAGAGGTCCTGGTTTGCCTGGAAACATCCCGGAGTGGCCACCCTGACCTTTCCATCCTTTACATCATATTTTGCCTTGTCCACCCTGAAACGCAGCTTTGTGAAAGACTTGTCCGCCACATAAACCTCCGACACAAAATCCTTGTCGAGTTCCAGCGGCAGCCCGTCAACATCATCAAGCAGTCTGGCCACTGTGGTCCACTCGGTATATTCCCCTCCGTTCACATCTATGAATATTCCTCTCGGACAGGAATTGTCCAATTCATACTGATTCTTCGTAGTTGAATAAGAGATATAGAACTTACGCATTTCCTTGCCCAGATCCACATCAAACCAATAACCAGGAGGAGTTGTCACCGAAGGATCGTCGGTAGGCCATGTCCTGGCAGAAGGTTCTCCCACATATTGTCTCCAGGAAGACCAGAAAGTCGTGCGTTTTCCGTCAAGAAGGTTTGCGAAATCATTGTTCTTCTGACCGCAGTTATCGGTGGAAGTCAGATTGCCGTCATGTCCTTTATAAGTATCAGGTCTTACTGCCTGTCCATGGGTGCTTGAGAACATGTCAGCAGTCAGGAGAATCTGATCAAGCGCGAGCTCCACAAGGACGGTCTGACCGTTACCGAGCACTATATCGGAATCAGAGCATTCCGACAGTTCAAGAGGAAGGAAATAAGAATATGCCTTGTCCACCGCAGATTTCACGATTCCCACCTCCACATTATCTGTCACGACCGATTCGCCCTCGACATAGGTCAGAAGTTTCTCGGGCATGAGAAGAGCTTCTTTAGGGATGAGAGCATAATCTACTGCGGAAGTATCGTTATATTGAGCAAGAAGTTCCTCAGCATCAGCACTATAGACGACCTTGCAGGTCAAATCCATCGGAATCACATCCACATTCTCAAGCTTTGCCGCCACATCGAAATATGCTATATCGTCTGATACAAGAAGACTCTGGCTCTGAGCCGTAAACGAAAGTACGAGCTCGGAGAGAGATGAAATCCTGTAGAAGATGACATTCTTGCCGGGATTGACAACGGTGGTTTCATCCAGCGCCACGACCTCAAGAGGTAGCGCATATACCAGAGAGTCCGGTTTGTCTGCAAAAACATCCACCATTGCCTTCGGATGGAAGGTGACGCGCCCTGTCTTCCAGGTCTCCCCTGATGCAAACGGGAACGAGGTCTCGCTGATGGTGTATGTCGATTCAGGAAGAAGCTTATAGGCGGTAGCCTCCGGAATGCTGTAGAGCGAATCAAGTCTCTCCTGAGTCATCACGTCAAGCCGGCAGTCAGCAGCAAGAGCAGGATCCGAGCCAGCCTTGCATATAGTGAAATCCTTGACACATATGGCATTGGTAAACACATCAAACTCATCCTTTCCGCTTTCCTTGAAATAGACCACCTTATGATATTCCTCAGGGAAAAGGCCTTCATAGTTTACTTCAGGCTTCTCGTTACAGGACATCGCTGTCAAAACTGCGAGCCCAAGAATCATATATATTGTTCTTTTCATCTTTCAACGTAAATTTATTGATTAATACCCCGGTGCCTGAACCATCTGAGGGTTGGAATAGAGTTCATCTATATATACCGGATACAGATACATCCTGTCGTCCCACTGGAAAGGCTGGCTGATCTTTGTCCTGACATTGAACTCCTCGAAAGTCGGATCATATTTTTCTTCAACGTTCAGTCCTTCACGAGCACCTGCCTTGAGCTGCTGCGGTGCTGTCTTCCAACGACGGAGGTCCCATCTGCGCTGGCCTTCTCCCCAGAGTTCGATGAATCTTTCGTTCCTCACCCAGTCGATCAGCTCCAGTCCGGATTTCTCCACCATCTCCTTTGTCAGATCCGGCACTCCTGCCCTGTTGCGGATTACGTTAAGGTCAGCAAGGGCCTCATCCACATGACCGAGTTCTGCATGACACTCTGCACGGTTGAGATAAAGTTCCGCAAGACGGATGTACGGCACGAGATAGTTCACATTGCTTCCGCTTGCTCCGTTGTTCGAAGTGTATTTCAGCTCAGGCTCCACCCATTTCTTGCCAAGGAATCCAGTCACGGAGTAGTTTCTGTTGGCATTCGGGCTGTATCCCTGAGCGGAAGAACTCTTCATATTGAGAGTGAGTGGCTGGCCATTAACGAGCATTGACAGATAGTCTCCCCCATCGAATCCCAGCCATGCATAGAAACGTGGCTCACGTCCGACACAGAGTTTCGTGATGTCCGGGCGGCCTGCCACCTCGGCAGACTGAAGCCACTCGTCCTTGTCGTACCACTCTGCATCATAGCCCGGTATAGTTCCCTTGTCTGTATAGAAGTGCTCCATGGTGTAGAGAGTCGGAGCACAGAGGGAATATCCTCCTACCCAGGCTCCGTTCTGCTGTATGACGGATCTCGGAATATATGACAGCGCAGCACCCTGGATGTTGTTGTTCCAGCGGAAGCCGAGGATATATTCCTCATTTCCCTCAGAAGGAAGGGAATTGCACAGGAAGCTCATCAGCTGGACATGTTTCTGAAAATCCTTATCATTCTCTTTTCCTGGAATGTACAGATCCTTGAGCGTGCTGGCTCTTGTAGGGATGTCATCGATGGTCATGAGTCTGATCTTTCCGGTAGTAGTGGCAAAATTGATAGCCGAATCTGCTGCCGCAAGCGCTGTTTCCCACTTGGTGACGTCTTTTGTCTTGCTGACCAGTTCAAGTCCGTAGCCCGGAGTCTCGAAGTTCACGTTCTTCCAGTCCTTATAAGGGAAACCACCGTTCCAGAGATCGGACGCGGCAAGAAGGAGCACACGCGATTTGAGTGCATGACACATCGTGGATGTGGCACGGCTCCACTCATCAGCGATTCTGGTGGCAGGAAGTTCTGCAGCAGCCTCGTCAAGATACCTGCAGATAAAGTCTACCACATAATCAAAATGGCTTCTTCCCGGAATTTCCTCCTTAGGGGTATCTGTAGGAATGAACCAGTCGATGACAGGACAAGGTCCGTACTGTTCAAGCACTCTGAAATGCATATAGGCAACTATGAACTTGCACTCGGCAAGATACTCTGCCTTCATCTCAGGAGTCACTCCGAGAGGCTCTGAATCAGTGAGTTGCTGACGGAAGAGGTTCACATATCCGATGGCCCTATAGGTTCCCTTCCATGTTTCGTCATTTCCCGTCCAGACAGTGGATGAATTGAGCTGGTTGTAGGCGATGACCTGTCCGAAACTGTTCAGGATCTGAGGTTCCACACGCTCGTCAGTATCGCAGAGATAGTCTATTCTCGGGAGATACGGAATCTCACCATAACATGCATATAGAAAACGGAGCACTGCATCCGCATCCCTCATGCTGTCGTCAAGGTCTGCCTGTTCCGGGGGAACCACATCAAGATAGTTGCAGCTCTGCACAAAGGCCAGCGGCAGTAGTCCCAGTGAAATAATAAGTCTGTATAATCTGTTTTTCATCATCTGTTTCTTTTAGAAGTTCAACTGCACGCCGATATTGAATGTACGCGACAACGGATAGGAATTATAGTTAAGTTCCGGATCCCAGAGCTTGAACGGACTCCAGACCGCAATATTGTCTCCATTAAGGAAGACCCTGCAATGAGGGAAACGGTATCCGAGTTCAAGGGTCTTGAACCTGAGGTAGCTTCCGTTTCTCATCCAGTAGGAGCTCTCGACAATATTGTTTGCCACCTGACTGTTGGTCACACCCAGACGAGGATATCTCGCAGCCGGGTTCGGATTTGCTTCCGACCAGTAATCTTCAGCTATAAAGGACATAAGGTTTCGTTCTCCATATGAAGCATCCGAGAAGAAAGGCGAGATTCCGCTGATCATGATGGTACGCTGTGCAGCTCCATTGAAGAAGACTCCCACATCCAGCTTCTTCCAGGTGATGTTGAGGCCGAATCCATACTGGATCCTCGGCACCTTGCCATAATCGGAAATTATGACCATATCATCCTCAGTGATCATTCCGTCTCCGCTTACATCCCTGTATTTGATATCTCCCGGCATGACTTCACTGCCAAGGTTCTGCTCCGGAGAATTCTTTATCTCCTCATATGAAGAGAACAGTCCTTCAGCAATATATCCCATGGTATGGCTGAGCGGCTGACCGGTCAGAGACTTCCATACATACGGGTAGTCCGGTTCGTCGATATTCACATATTTGTTTCGGTTGTAGGTGAAGTTACCACGCAGATCGATGATGAAGTCCTTGAAGAGTTCCTTCTTCCAGTTGAGGGAGAGTTCCACTCCCCAGTTGTCCACTTCACCGATATTGCTCCATGGCACTGCCGAACCATATCCCATGATGTCCGGCCACGAAGCACGCTTCATCAGGATGTCATATCTGTGGTCATAGAAATAGTCGAATGTTATGTCGAGCTGTTCGAAGAATGTCAGGTCCACTCCGATATCAAGCTTGCGGACCTTCTCCCATGTGGCACCGGCCACGGCATAGGCGCTGACCTTAGGTCCCTGAAGGAAGGATCCATATGAGCCGTATCCGGTCTGGAATCCTGTTCCGTTCTTCAGTCCCACCGTGTCAAGATACAGGAAATGGGCTGCGCCATTGTCCAGACCTGTCTCATCACTTCCCACAAGTCCGTATGATCCTCTTATCTTGAAATAATCCACTGCACCCTTGAGTGAATTCCAGAACGGTTCCTCGCTGACCACCCATCCGAGGGACATGGCCGGGAAGAACTCGAAACGGTCTCCTCTGGCAAGACGCTCAGTTCCGTTATATCCGAAGTTAAGTTCGGCCAGATAACGATGGCGGTAATCATATGTGAAACGTCCCGAGAAACCCTGGTTCCTGTTAGGATATATGCTTGAGCGATATTCCCTCTGCATATACATGAGCATTCCCGTCACATAATGCTTTCCTCCGAAGACCCTGTTATAGTCTATGCGGGCATCTATATATAAGGTACTGTTGTTCTGCTTTGTGATCTGCGAATCGCTCACATACTCTGTTCCTGAAGTGCCGACCCTCTCAAACACGAGGTTATCATCCGTGGATGCGTCAAGCACGCGATAGTAATACGGTTCGAGCGTCTGGGTATAATATGATGAAGCATAGGACTTGAAGTTCACCAGCGCAGTCACTGAAAGACCTTCCGTGATGAAATCCAGGAGCTGATTGATCTTCAAGGTGGTATTAAGAGTGCTGCTGTTCTGTTCCTTGAACGACTTGCACATCTCCGCATAAGGGTTGATGAGTCTGGTCGAACCCTCAGTGAGCCATTCCGATCCGTATCTTACATGTGTGTCACCCTCCTGAGCCGGATAGAACGCAGGGAAATTTATCGGATTGGCAAGATAGGTATATCTGAACAGTTCCGAGGTGCTTGTTCCGGGGCCCTTGAAGCGTCCGATCTGGGCATTCATCTTCAGGTCCACCTTTGTCGTATTGGTCAGCTTGTATGAAATGTTGTTCTGGAAGACATACAGCCAACGGTTGATGTTGTTGTCAAAAGAATGGGTCTGAGGCACCTTGAGAAGACCTGTGTCATGGTTGGCCTGCAGGCCGAGATAGTAGGTCACACGGGATCCTCCACCCTGGACATTCACATTGGCTCTCTGGTTCATGGTCATCTTCTTGAACATGAGGTCCTGCCAGTCCACATCCGGTGCGAGATATGGGGAGGTACCCGCACGGGTGAGGTCGATCAGATAGGAATCGAACTTAGGAGTCGCATCCGGAGTTCTGGTCAGCTGAGCCTCGTTATATATCTCCATCCAGGTCGCACCATCGACATAGTCCACCATATTCATCGGCTGAAGGAAGGAGTTTTCCAGGGTCACATTGACTTTCGCCTTTGAGTTCATCGTACCATCCTTTGTTGTGACTATCATCACACCATTGGCTCCACGCGCACCATAGATTGCTGTTGCCGAGGCATCTTTCAGGATGGAAAAGCTTTCGATGGATTCGGAAGGGATATTATCAAGGTCACTTGTAGAAATCTCCACTCCGTCAAGAATGATGAGCGGGGTGGCACGACCTCCGAATGTGCTGATGCCTCGGATGTAGAATTCAGAACTGCTTCCCGGTTCACCGGAGGTGGTCATGGAGATCACACCGGCGAGTTTTCCAGCGAAACTGCTTGACAGAGAAGAAGTCGGAGCCCTCAGTTGATCGCCCTTGATTGCTGTCACCGAACCGGTTACCGATACCTTCTTCTGAGTTCCAGCTCCGATCACTATCACCTCACTGAGCATCTCAGTGTCCGGAGTCAAGGCTACATCCACCATACCCTGATCAGTGATATACAAGATCTGGTCCTTATATCCGAGGTAGCTCACGACAAGCTCGCAGCTCTTGCCGGAGAAAGAAATCGTAAATGCTCCGTCCACGTCCGTGACAGTTCCGTCATTGGTTCCTTTGACAAATACGCCTGCTCCAATCACCGGCTGTCCATCGTTACTGTCGGTCACAAATCCGGTCACTACGCGTTTTCGGCCTTTCTGACTCTGTGCAACCGGTTCTCTTGAAGAATCCGTCTTGAGCATGACCTCATTTCCTTTGATCTGCCAACTCACTCCGGTTCCCTCAAACAAAGCATTCAGTACCGTCTCAATATCTCCGTTCACATCCATATCCTTCGCCTTCAAGGCAGAGATGTCGGATGCATTGTAAAGAAAGGTCCAGTCAGTTCCTTTCTCAATCTGCCTGATCGCCTCGACAGCGGTCAAATTCCTTCCCTTGACACTTATCTGAGCAAGCAGATCGGATGTGTTCAAGGCAAAGAGCAGAATCATGCAGCCCTTCATGACTGCACTCAATAAACCTGTCATTTTCATCTTGTATGGTTATCAGTTGTTAATAATTCCTTCTTAGTCAATCAGGCGATACAGTTCACCTTCAGCCACATATCTTATATCGAAGACATAGCATATCTTGTCCAGGACAGTCTTGAGGGATTCATCATATCCGATGATTCCCGTAAGGGTCTTTCCGCTCCTGAGGACATCAGAGCTGTCGAATGTCACGTTATACCTCCACGTAAGAAATTCCGTCAGCTGGTCCAGACTGACTGCATCCATCTTGTAACTTCCCTCACACCAGCAGATGTTCCGCGAAGTCTCGCTGACAAGGATCGAATCATCGGATGTATTATAGACTATCTTCTGCGAAGGCTTCAGAGTCACCACATTTTCCGTCCTGGTGGACACGAAGTCCACTTTACCGTTATAGAGAGTGACGGCTATATTCTCAGGCGTATCCTGCTTCACACTGAAACAGGTTCCTTTGACCTCGACATAAGAATCCTTCAGATTGACCTTGAAATTACGGCCATCCCGTTTTGTAACCTCAAAGGTCGAGTTACCTTCCAGCCACACCTGCCTGTCGTCCAGGAAATTTTCATTGAAGCGCATCCGGCTTCCTTTCTCCATCCAGACCTTTGTTCCATCCGGCAATGTCTGGACATTGCCGTTCGAAGCGATCCAGACATATTCCTTATCTGTGAGGACAGACTCATTGTGCTGCCAGAGGGCATATCCCGCCAGAGCGACCAGCACCAAAGATGCTGCGACAGCAACAGCTGTACTCCAACGGACCACGACACTCCTGCGTCTGTTTTCCCGGATGCTTAGAGAGACATTACGCCATATCCTCTCCCGTGCAGGCACATCCTCCTTGCCGGGATTCATAGAAAAAGCATCCCACTGCTGTTTCAGATAGGATATGAAATCTCCTTTTCCCGATTTCTGATTTGTATTCATATTTATAAATATTTATTTTTTCCTTCTGTTCCTACTGACAGAAACATTCCATCAGCACAGGATATCGTCATAAATACCCTTCTGAGCGGCTATACACTACACGCAATCAGTTCCGTCCAAAGGTCAGACCAGGCCATTCATCGGTCCTGAACGGAGAGGCAGGGAGTCCTGCTGAATTATACAGATTTCCGAGTGGGTTCGCAGCCCAGGCATAACGTACAGCCAGAGGTCTTGCCACATCCTGTGACCTTACCACCACCGTGTTACCCTCTATGACGGCATCAGCCCAATGGAATTTTCTGTCTGCCCCTGCAAGGGCAAAACCTTCCAGTCTGTCAGAACCTTGCACTGCAAGCCCCTTTCCGACATTGGAAAAGAACAGGCGTATGCTGTCTCCGTGAATCTCATATCTTTCCAGCTTAGGGCCCTCTGCATCGACTTTGTGTCCGTATTCGTTTGCCAGAGCATGCAAGGCAAGTCTCCGGCCGACCTCCTGCTTGTTCTTCGGATGAATATCCTTTGCCTCACCTATGTCGATCAGCACAGCCAGCCCTGCTCCCCTGACAGTCTCGGCCGTCATCATCTGAGCCTCACGAAGTTCAGCCCAATCCGATTCTCCAGGCACCGTCTGTCTGTCCTTGAAATTGGCAAGCTGAACAATATGGAACGGAAAATCGTATCCCCACGCCTGTCTCCAGCCGCCTATCATAAGAGGAAGAAGTTCACGGTACTGATATGCCCGGTCAACATTGGCACAGCCCTGATACCATATAGCGCCTTTGACAGCAAAAGGGACCAGAGGATTTATCATCGCATTATACAGCAGAGTCGGTCTGTTGGGATTGCTTGACGTATCGGTCGGCCTCTCCGGCAGCTGCGAATAATCCCTTGAACTGCACCAAGCCCATTCTCCCTCAAGAGATATCTTCCTTCCGTCCGGTCCTTCGAGAAAGGTCCTGTCCCTTTTTCCATATATGCCTCCTTCTCCTCCGGTGTCAAGACATCTCACGGTGACAACCGCCTTTCCTGCATGGACATTCTCTGCCGGCACCTTATATGTCCTCCGCACATTCCAACCATAGCCTTTTCCGATCAGGGTTCCGTTGAAATAAGTATAGTCCCAGTCATCGACAGCGCATAGACTGAGTGTCAGCTCCTTTCCTTCCCACTCAGCAGGTATGTCCACTTCCTTTCTCATCCAGAACAGTCCGTTATATCCCGGGACATGGCTCTCTATCTGACAAGGGACCGCCATCCCGGCCCACTGCGAATCATCATATCCGCAAGATGCCCATACCGGATTCCCTTCACTGAACCCTCTGTCCAGCAGCCGTACAGCCTCGTCCCATTCCTTCACCTGCCTTTTATACAGTTCTGCTCTGTCCTTCTTAGATATCGGATATGTGCTTATGACCTTTGCATCCTCTTCCAGTCTTGACACACCCTCAAGGGCATCAGCACTCATCCACGCCTCTATCACGGTTCCGCCCCAAGATGAGTTTATGACTCCTACAGGCACCCTTTCATTCAGGTGTATTTCACGTGCAAAGAAATATGCTGTTGCGGAAAACTTTTCCAATGACTCCGAAGAGCACACCTGCCATCCTCCGCCGTCTGCTTCAAAATCATCCAAGGGCTTGGGACTCGTCACTCTCCTGACCTGCATCAGACGTATCTGCGGATATCGGTCAGCCTCCTTCAGTTCATTTTCATAGTCCTTCACCTTTCCCCAACCCTTGACCGGCATTTCCATATTCGACTGACCTGAGCAGAGCCAGACTTCTCCGACAAGAATATTTGAAATCGTAACAGGCTCACCATCAGATACAATCATCTCGTATGGCCCTCCTGCCTTTGGCGTACGGACCTTCAGCATCCATTTGCCGTCCGAATCTGCCTGGGTCTGATAAGTATGTCTGTTCCATACGACAGAGACAACACTTCCTGGAGAAGCAGTTCCCCAAACAGGCACTTCAGTTCTCTGCTGGAGAACCATATTGTCGGTAAAAAGCGGATTCATCCTAATTTCAGCAAAGCTGATCAGACATGCGTTCAGGACAGCGAGTGATGCAAGAAAGAGTTTTCTCATAACAAAAGCGGTTTATGGTAAATACCACAAACCGCTCGATTTCACTACATGCATTACCTTACTTTATGGTAAGGAAAATTATCAGCAAAGGGAGATTAGCCTTTATGAATTTCAAGGCCAGATATATATGCCTTTCCACTCCTTTCTCGGAAATGTCCATCTTCCGGGCTATTTCCTTTGTGGAGAACCCACCCTTGCGGCTGAGAATGAACGCCTCCTTCTGACGGGCCGGGAGCAGAGATATCAGTTTATCAATATATTTCTGGAGATCGGATGCATCAAGATGCTCTTCCATATCATAGGAGCTGCCCCCCCCAATGGCCTCCATCGCATCCTTGTATGCCTTTTCATTGAAGGAGCGGCGGGAACGGTTGAAGATCATATTTCTGGTGACTATGAACAGGAATCCGTCAAGATCCCGGGATTCATCCACCATTGCCCTTTTCTCCCACAGACGCACGAATACCTGCTGGACAATCTCTTCCTGTTCATTGACATCGGAGATATACAGCCGGGTGAACTGAAAGACTTTGTTCCAATACTGAAGATAAATCTTTTCGAAGGCTTTTTCGTCCCCGTTCTTGAATTTTATGAGGTCATCGTGCATCATACGGGGCAAATATACGAAAACACTTTTGAAATTATCAAATGAGATTTTGTAACTTTGTCTTTTGCGAACTGTAAAACGAAAAGACATGGAGCGGATTGAAGGACTTTTCCCCAGATTTGATGCGGACGGCATGGAGCTGATCCGCAGAGCGTATTCGATTGCCGAAAAGGCTCTTGAAGGAAACTCCAGGAGCAACGGCCATCCTTTCATCGAGCACCCTGTCGCAGTGGCACGCATAGCTGACGAGGAGATAGGTCTTCCTGCAGAGTGCATTGCGGCGGTATTTCTCCATGAGGCCTCCCGTTTTCACCCGGAGACCGACATCAGCGGTTTCGGGCAGGATGTATATACCATTGTGGACGGTCTGAACAAGATCTCGACCATCAACCCACGCGACACCAGGCTGGAGGCAGAGAACTACAAGAGACTCATCGTTTCATATTCCCGCGATCCACGAGTGACGGTGCTCAAGATTGCCGACAGGCTTGAGGTCATGCGTTCCCTGGACATGTTCCCTAAAGCCTCCCGTGAGAGGAAGGTCCTGGAAACCATGATGCTTTACATTCCCCTTGCCCATCAGCTCGGCCTATATAATATAAAGAGTGAACTGGAGGATATATATTTCCGTCATGCCGATCCTGAGCAGTACAGGGCTATCACCAACAAACTAAAGAGCACCGAGAGAGACAGACAGAAGCTTATGACACAGTTCATCGAGCCTCTCAAGCAGAAACTTTCTGACGAGGGTATCCGATATAAGCTGAAAGTCAGGACAAAGACGGCTCTGTCCATATACAAGAAGATGCAGAAGCAGAAGGTGTCGTTCGAAGGTGTCTTCGATGTGTTCGCGATCAGGTTCATAATCGATTGCGAGGAGGACCGCGCCGTGGAGCACGCCCTCTGCTGGAAGGTTTTCTCATACGTGACCGAGGAGTACGAATCCGACACCAAGCGTCTTCGCGACTGGATCTCCAATCCCAAGCCCAACGGGTATGAGTCCCTGCACATCACTGTAAAGAACCGCGAAGGCAGCTATCTGGAGGTGCAGATCAGGACCAAGAGGATGGATGACATGGCGGAGAGCGGACTGGCGTCACACTGGTCATATAAGGGGATCCGTCATGAGGCGACCCTGGACAAATGGCTTACTGCGGTGCGAAGGGCTCTGGAAAGTCCTCTCGGGTCGGACGGGGATCCTATGTCGGCATATTACGAAGACGAGATCAGGGATATCCCTACAAAGGACGTGTTCGTATTCACTCCGGCAGGAGAGCTGCGCAAGCTTCAGGCAGGTGCTACCGTGCTGGACTTTGCCTTTGACATACACACGAACCTCGGTCTCAAGTGCATGGGAGGAAAGGTCAACGGCAAGGCTGTCAGAATCAATGAGAAGCTCAAGACGGGAGATGTGGTGGAGATCATGGCTGGAAAGAACCAGAAGCCATCTTCCGACTGGCTCAACATAGTGGTCACGACCAAGGCACGCAACAAGATCCGCCAGAAGCTGAGCGAGGCGGAGTTCCAGAAAGCCGCCGACGGCAAGGAACTTCTGGGAAGACGTCTGAAGAACTGGAAGATGGAGCTGGAAGACGAGACCATGGCTGCCATGCTGAAGAAGCTGCAGTTCAAGACGGTCAATGCGTTTTATGCCGCCATCGGCAAGGAGGAGCTGGATGTAGCCGAGGTGAAGAACATGATTCTGGAAATCACTCAGGGCGTCCAGGAGCAGCAGGCCGAGCAGGAGAAGAAGCCGGTCAGGGCAGTAGTCCAGGAAAAAGGAAGCGACGACATACTTGTGATAGACGCCAAGAATGTGCGAGGCATTGACTATCGGATGGCAAAGTGCTGCAATCCGGTCTTCGGCGATGATGTGTTCGGATTCGTGACAAGGACCGAAGGAATCAAGATCCACCGTATGTCATGCCCTAACGCCGCCAGGCTCATGGACATGTATCCTTACAGGATCCAGAAGGTCAGATGGAGTTCGAACCCAAGCAGCGGGAACTTCCAGACCGGTCTGAGGGTGACTGCCGCGCTGGAGCCGTCGGTGGTCAACGAGATCATGGACATCGTGAATTCATTCAGGGCATCCTTGAGGATGTTCAACGTGACCGAGAACGACCGCCAGGGAACATACGAGATCACGATGAAGATCGCCGTGCCGAGCAATCTTGAGCTGGACAAGGTGACCTCACAGATACGTAACCTTAAGAATGTCTTGAAGATAAGCAGAATATGATTATGAATATAGAGGAAAGGGTGGCGAAAGCAAGGAGACTCTTCAAGGAAGAGGGATATAACTGCTGCCAGGCTGTGGTTCTGGCCTATAACGACCTGTTCGGGGTGGATGACAGCACGGCGGCCGCCATGGCATCCGGATTCGGAGGCGGAATGGGACGTATGAGGGAGGTGTGCGGAAGCGTCAGCGGGATGGTCATGCTGGCCGGGCTCATCGCTCCTGCATGTGACCCGTCCGTCAAGGTGGACAGGACCCGGAACTATGCCCTTGTGCAGGAGGTGGCCGGCGAGTTCAAGGCTCTGAACGGCTCCATCGTGTGCAGGGAGCTGCTGGGACTGGTGCCTATGGGGTCTTCGGAGAATGCTCCTGCCGAATCACCGGAGCCGTCGGACAGGACTGCGGAATATTACAAGAAGAGGCCGTGCGAGGAACTGGTGGGGATTTCTGCCAGGATCATTGGAGAAAAGATCCTTCGCTTCGCTCAGGATGACAGAGGTAGGTGCTCAAAATGACGGAGGGAGTAGCTCTGGATTAGAAATAATTATTAAATTTGCACGTTCAAAACTATTCAGATGGATTATCATAAAGCTCACAAAGCCCACCCATGGCATGGAATCAGCCTTGGCAAAAATGTGCCGGATGAAGTAAGGGCCTTCATAGAAATCGTACCGACTGACACTGTAAAATACGAAGTGGACAAGGAGTCAGGTTACCTCTGCCTCGACCGTCCTCAGAAATTCTCGAATATTGTTCCGTCACTTTACGGATTTCTCCCTAAGACTTATTGCGGTCCGAAGATGGCTGAGCTGACCAACAAGGCTCTGGTGCGTCTTGACGTGGAAGGTGACGGCGACCCGCTCGATATCTGTGTCCTGACCGAGAAGGATGTGACCCATGGAGACGTGATCGTGAACGCCCGTCCTATCGGAGGTCTGAGGCTTCTGGACCACAACCAGGCAGACGACAAGATCATCGCAGTTCTCAAGAGCGACGCCGTGTACGGAATGATGACCGACATCGAGCAGGTCCCTGTGGACATCATCCGCCGTCTGATCCACTATTTCAGCACATACAAGGACATCCCCGGCGAACACACAAGCCGAATGCAGTTCATCAGCATCTACGGCCCGGACGTAGCCAAAGACGTGATCCAGCGTTCCATGGAAGACTATCAGGATCTGATCGCCAGCAAATAAATTCCGGAGATAACATCGTCGCAGAGAAATAAGCCTGAATGTCTGCAACGATGGCCCAAATCCGAGTTACAACCCGCAAAACAACAATCGTCGCAGAAGAATCATTGGATTTTTCTGCGACGATTGTTTTCACACTGACTTCCCAAAACAGAGGCCGAATTCCCCTTTATCATCCGGGAATATGCCTATTTTCCCGGATAAGTCAGTTGAAATGTGAGTTTCGTCCGGTGATATGCCTATTTTCCCGGATAAGTCAGTTGAAATGTGAGTTTCGTCCGGTGATAGGCCGGTTTTCCCGGACAAGTCGGCTCAATTTTGTGTTTCGTCCGGTGATAGGCCGGTTTTCCCGGACAAGTACGTTGATACAAAAAGCAGCCGGCCCCAAAGGGTCGGCTGCCTGAGATGCTGGTGAGGTCCGGATTACTCCGCCTTGCCGTTTGAACCGAGAACGTTTACGATCTTGTGGATGTAAAGCTTCTTCATGTTGTCACGAGCAGGACCGAGGTACTTACGTGGGTCGAACTCTGCCGGCTTGTTAGCGAACACCTCACGGATTGCAGCTGTCATGGCGAGACGTGAGTCTGAGTCGATGTTGATCTTGCAAACTGCAGACTCAGCTGCCTTGCGGAGCCATGGCTCAGGAATACCGATAGCTGCCTTGAGAGCACCGCCGTACTTGTTGATTGTAGCGACCTCGTCCTGTGGAACTGAAGATGATCCGTGGAGAACGATAGGGAATCCTGGGAGCTCCTTCTCTACACCCTCGAGAACGTCGAAAGCGAGCATTGGAGGTACAAGGAGACCTGTCTCAGGGTCAACTGTGCACTGCTCAGGAGTGAACTTGTATGCACCGTGTGAAGTTCCGATAGAGATGGCGAGAGAGTCGCAGCCTGTGCGTGACACGAAGTCAACAACCTCCTCCGGCTTTGTGTATGTATGGTGGTCTGAGCTTACCTCATCCTCAACACCTGCGAGGACTCCGAGCTCACCCTCAACTGTTACGTCGAACTGGTGTGCGTAATCAACAACCTTCTTTGTGAGAGCAACGTTCTCCTCATATGGGAGGTGTGAACCGTCGATCATAACTGAAGAGAAGCCCATGTCGATACAGCTCTTGCAAGTCTCGAAAGAGTCACCGTGGTCGAGGTGAAGAACAATCTGAGGGTTCTCCCAACCAAGCTCCTTAGCATACTCTACAGCACCCTCTGCCATGTAGCGGAGAAGAGTCTGGTTTGCATACTGACGAGCACCCTTTGAAACCTGAAGGATCACTGGAGACTTTGTCTCAGCAGCAGCTGAGATGATAGCCTGGAGCTGCTCCATGTTGTTGAAGTTGAATGCTGGGATGGCATAGCCACCTTCGATAGCCTTAGCGAACATCTCCTTGGTGTTCACGAGGCCGAGTTCCTTGTAAGAAATCATAATCGTATAATTTTTTAAAAATCGTTTTCGTTAACTCAAAATCTTGGCAAATTTAGTTATTTTTGCGGAATATTAAAAGAAATAATCAATGAACAATAAGGTCATCATCTTCTCGGCACCTTCAGGTGCTGGAAAAAGCACAATCGTCAATCATATCCTCGAGCTGCATCCGGAAATCGAATTCTCCATTTCCGCCACCTCTCGTGCACCACGCGGCGAGGAGAAGCATGGGGTCGAGTACTATTTCTTTACAGCCGACGAATTCAGGCAGATGATCGCCGAGGACAAGTTCGTTGAGCACGAGGAAGTCTATCCCGGTTCATTCTACGGCACATTGAAGTCGGAAGTGGAGAGAATCTGGGCAAAGGGGCATGTGATCATATTCGACATCGACGTCCAGGGAGGAGTGAACCTCAAGAGGATCTTCGGAGATCAGGCATTGTCGGTGTTCATCCAGGCACCGTCTGTGGAGGTATTGCGCCAGAGGCTTATTGGTCGCGGAACCGACACACAGGAGGCGATCGAGAGAAGGGTGGCAAAGGCACAGTCCGAGATGGAGTTCGCTGCCGGAAAGTTCGACTACGTTCTGGTGAACGATGACCTTGCAACTGCTTATGCTGAAGTGGAGCAGGTGGTAAACGATTTTATAAGCAATCACACAAGTTGCTGACACTCAACAATATAACCCATCGTCCTGACGTCCAAAGGTAGCAGGTCACTCTTATTAATACTTGATAGTCAGTGAGTTACGGATCACAGAACATAGCAGTATACAGCGGGTCTTTCAACCCCTTGCATATCGGTCATCTTGCGATCATCAGACACATGATCGAGGTGGCCGGTTTCGATATGGTATATCTGATCGTCTCACCGAAGAATCCCCTCAAGGACGGAATCAGCAGCGACAGCGGAAGGGAAAGGTATAAGGCCGCTGTGGAGGCGGTGGAGAGGAGATTTCTCCATTCCGGCCTGCCGGCATCCGGTCGAAATGACAACAAGGAATCACATTCAGCCTACGGTCGAAATGACAACAAGGAATCACTTTCGGCCTACGGTCGAAATGACAACAAGGAATCACTTTCGGCCTACGGTCGAAATGACAACAAGGAATCACATTCAGCCTACGGTCGAAATGACAGCAAGGCAGTAGAGGCAAAGGTAAAGGTGGATGACATAGAACTGAATATGCCGGAGCCGCACTATACCATAAGGACACTCGACGCATTGAAAGAACGCGAGCCGGACAACAGGTTCACTCTTGTCATGGGAGCAGACAATCTGGCCGACATCCGCCGCTGGCGCGACTACACACGCATCCTGAAGGAATTCGGAGTGGCAGTCTTCCCGCGCGAGGGCCACGACCTGACAGAAATAAAACAGGACCTCCTGAAAGAAGATCCTGCATATAAGATTCAGATTCTTGATGCCGAAATGGTGGACATTTCCTCAACTCAGATCCGCGAAGCCATCGCCCGTGGCGAAGACATCTCACACTGCCTGATGTAATCCCCACATCAGCCTAACTACCAGTAGTTTAATCAAATAGACCTGCGTCAATTGACGCAGGTCTGCAATATGCTATTTCACCAGTTCCCTGGCCTTCTCGAGGGCTGGAACGATGTGCGGGAAGATATGATCCGGACCGATCTCAAGGTCCACTCCGAACTTCACCAGGGAATTATGCACCTTTTCAGTCACACCTGAAAGGATCACCGTCACTCCCCTCTTATGGGTACGCTCACAAAGGTTGCGAAGGTTGTTGATTCCTGTCGAATCGATGAACGGCACCTTTCTCATACGGATGATTCGAACCTTTGTTCCAGGCTTCTTCATCTGCTCAAGCTCCTCGAAACGGCTGGCAAGTCCGAAGAAGAACGGTCCGTCGATCTCATAGACCTCGACTCCTGCCGGAATATCCAGACGGTCGGTATCTTCCATAGCGGCCTTCTCTGGATCCTCAGTTGCAGCAACGAAGTCCTCCTGAAGCATCTTCACCTGAGATGTCTCCATCACACGACGCACGAAGAGCACGATCGCAAGCACTACGCCTACTTCGATAGCCACGGTAAGGTCAACGATCACAGTGAGGAAGAATGTGAGCAGCAGCACTGCCACGTCAGACTTGTCACCGCGAAGGAGATATTTGAATGTCCTCCACTCACTCATGTTGTATGCAACCTGAACGAGGATCGCCGCAAGGCATGAAAGAGGGATATACACAGCATACGGCATGAGGAAAAGGTAGATCAGCAGCAGAACCACAGCATGGATGATTCCGGTCACAGGGCTCTTTCCGCCGTTGTTGATGCTGGCCATGGTCCTTGCAAGGGCTCCTGTCGCAGGAATACCTCCGAAAAGCGGAGTCACGATATTTGCGATACCCTGGCCTATGAGTTCGGTGTTCGCATGATGACGCTTTCCTGTCGCGCCGTCTGCGACCATTGCAGCAAGAAGAGACTCTATCGCGCAGAGGATTGCAATCGTGAATGCAGGCGAAACCAGTCCCTTGACGGTCTCATAGTCAAACTCCGGGGCAACCGGCTTAGGCATCGGAAGTCCGTTCGCGAGTTCAGGGAACTTGGATCCGATGGTGGCCAGTTCCACGCCGGCGAACTTGCTCAGAAGTACTGAAGCCACGGTGCCGACAATCAGGGCGATGAGTGATCCCGGAACCTTCTTGGTCACCTTGCCCCAGCTGAAGCAGATCGCAAGGCAGACGAGACTCATCACGAGCTCCACCCAATCTATGTGCGAAACGTTCTGGAAATAGCATATCCACTGAGGGATGAATCCTGCCGGCACTTCAAGGTCAAGAGGAAGTCCGAAGAAATCCTTCATCTGGGTCGAGAAGATGGTCAGTGCGATACCGCTGGTGAATCCGACCACGATAGGATAAGGGATGAACTTGAAGATTACACCCATCTTGAACACCCCCATCAGCACGAGGAAGACTCCTGCCATGATGGTGGCGATGATGAGTCCCTGCATCCCATACTGGCCCACAATTCCGGCAACGATGACGATGAAGGCACCTGTAGGTCCGCCGATGAGGAAGTTCGATCCTCCGAAGAAGGAAATCAGGAAACCCGCTACAATTGCGGTGATGAGTCCCTGCTGAGGGGTCACTCCGCTGGCGATACCGAAGGCTATGGCCAGAGGGAGGGCGATGATTCCGACAATTATGCCGGCGATAAGGTCAGACGTAAAGGTCTTTCCGTCATACTGACCTTTCTTGAACAGCCCGAAGAGCTTGGGCTGGAACACGTCTTTTACATTCAGGTTAAGTTTCATAACTACTATAATTATACACTACTTTTCAAAAAACGAGAAGTGGACATTGCCGTACTTCTTTTCCTTCAGGAACTTGGGATGGTTCTCGAAATTGTATTCCTCCGGATGTTCGAGGATGAGATAGGCCCCCGGGTGAAGGATGTCCTGAGCAAAGACCTTGTCAGGAATCGTAGCCAGGTCTTCCAGTGCATATGGAGGATCGGCAAAGATGATATCGAACTTCTCGCGGCATATCTCAAGGAACTCGAAGACATTGTGACGGACGACAGTCAGATTGTCCATTCCGAACTTAGCCGCCTGGGACTTTATGAAGTTTGCATGCATGGGAAGCATCTCCACGCAATACACCCTGGACGCACCACGCGAAGCAAACTCAAATGAAATGGCACCTGTGCCGCCGAAGAGGTCTAGCACCTGGAGTCCCTCCATCTCATATTCGTTGTTAAGGATGTTAAACAGGCCTTCCTTGGCAAAATCTGTCGTCGGACGAGCCTTATAGCCCTGAGGGGGAAGAATTGTCTTGCCTTTGAGACGGCCTCCTATGATCCGCATACCACACTTATATTATATATATTCCACACTTCTGAAATATCTGTATACCGACATTTCCTGCTCCTCATCAAGTCTGGTCATGAAGGTCAAGGTGGACATTTCAGGATTGAGCTGGAGTTTCTTCATTGCCAGGAATATGAAATACTGGGCTGTGGTGAAATCCGGAGCACGGAATGAATTGCACAGAAGAAGGGTCTTGCCCTGTGCTATCACCAGATACAGCACCTCATCCTTATAGGCCGCCAGAATCCTGTTGTACTCGGAAAGACCATCAAGATTCCTGAGCATATAGTACATGACCGGAAGTGGATGTGCCTTGGTTCCGTCCGTACACAGCACCGTCTCAGCCAGGACTTTGGAAAGGGTCTCCCCTATACTGTTCGAGTACAGCAATACAGCATTATGTTGTGGAATCTCCACACAATCCACAGGTTCCTCATCCCCTACAGACGTAACATCCGTCAGAAGGCTACGCTTGTTTTCGGGAGAATAAAATTGAGATGGGACCAGCGCGAACTTGGGAGTGAACACCGCAATCTCGACCTCGTCGTAACGTTTCTGAAACTCGGGAGTCGTGAACACGCGGTCCGAGCTCATCCATTCGGATGAACTGATTTGAGAGTCGGCCTCTATCCTAAAAGAATATCCACTCAAGCCGACTTGAATGGATATCCTGTCTGTATTTTGTTTCATAGTCATATTGCGGTGCCTCTGACACCATTTTCAGACTACTCCCAGTTACCGGCGTTGTTGTTAGGAGCCGAGATGCTACCCACCTGGAGTCCCTTGTACTTGCCCTGGTCCTCGCACTGAGCGTCAAGGTTGATTCTGAGCTGGTTGTTCAGGCCCTTGAGGAGTGATTTGTAAGGCATCGATGCCTCGAAGAGAGGGACATTCACACCTGACACCTTCTTCACTGTCGATGCCATGATGATCGAGTCTCCGCAGAAAGGAATGAATGCGAGAGAGTCCACGATGAAGTTCTCACGGTCATTGAACAGCGTATCCTTGACAGCGACCTCGTTCTCGATCTTGAACACGAGAGACTGTCCCTCGTTGTACAGCTTGAGCATCTCTTCCGGCTTGATTCTTGGCTTACGTCTCTTCAGTGCCTTTGTGTTAGCCACTGCAACAGAGTCATCCTGAGAACCGATCTGCATGACAACCTTCATCTTTCCGTCCTTGTAGAACATGATGAGGGAATCCACGTCAGCAGTATACTTTCCGTTCACGTTCTTGTATGCAACCTGAAGCTCACGGATGTCCTTGAGTCTCTGCACCGCGATACCCTTGCGGTATTCTCTGTGCTTCTCAAAATGAACAGGTTCCATAATGCTGGCTACAAGTGCATAAGCAAGGCCTGCGATGCATGCAGGAAGAATCAGATAGGTAAGTACCTTTTTAAGAATTGAATTCATTATCTTGAAATTTTATATTTGCGTTTCAATAAAATCCGGACAAAGTTAGGTATTTCATTTATGAAATGCAATATAATTTTGTAATTTTGCGCCATCGAAAACATAGACAGACAATGCAGGATATCACTCCAAATAACATAGACATGCTGGTCTCCCTCATCGGCAGGGCGGAACACATCACGGTAGTGAGCCATATGAAGCCGGATGGAGATGCACTGGGAAGCTGTCTGGGAATGTATCATTTCCTAGGGCTTTGCGGAAAGCAGGACAGGAAGGTAGTTCTGCCTCACAGAACTCCGTACTATCTGAATTTTCTGATTGGAAAGGAAGTGGCAGGAGATATTCTCTTCCATGAGGACAAGGCCGCAGCTGCAGAGGATGCCATCAGAAGAAGCGACCTTATCATCTGCCTTGATTTCAATGCGTTCCATCGAACAGACAAGCTTGAGCAGGTTCTGTCGGACTCGACGGCGGAAAAGATACTCATCGACCATCATCTCAGCCCCGACAGAGAGAAATTCACCCTCTCGTTTTCCGAAACAGAGATATCATCGGCATCCGAACTCACATATCAGATTCTCATGCAGACCCCTATGATCGGGAATGATGCTGGAAGACTGCCGGAGGGTTCCGCCCTCGCCCTCATGACGGGAATGACGACAGACACCAACAACTTCTCCAATTCCGTATATCCGTCCACATTGAGGATGGCGTCTGACCTGATTGAAGCAGGAGTCGACAGGAACATGATATTGTCGAGTCTTTACAACCAGTACAGCGAGACGAGGATGAGGCTCATGGGACATGTCCTGAAAGACCTGATGACAATAACAAAGGACGGTGTGGCATACATAGTGCTGGACAGGAAGACCTTGCAGGAATACTACATCGAGGAAGGTGATACTGAAGGCTTTGTGAACCTCCCTCTGAGCATCGCCAGAGTCAGGATGAGCCTGCTGCTGAAAGAGGACGGAGACAAGGTAAGGGTGTCCATAAGATCAAAGAAGGGCATATCCGCAAACAGATGTTCACGGCTTTATTTCAACGGCGGAGGACACGAAAATGCAGCCGGGGGAAGACTGTATATTCCGAAAGACATAGCCGGCATCAGTGAAGCTGCGGCATATATCGAAGAACACACACATAGATTCATGACAGATGAAAACATATAGAGCAATCACAATCGCAGTTCTTGTGACCGCATTGCTGGCGGGTATGTCATGCACGAAGAACCAGTTGGAAACCACCTACAACAAGCAGGAGGACCAGATCGACCAGTATATAACCAAGAACATGGTGGTAAAGACGGAAGACGGTGGCACAGACACTCTTCGCGTCGTGAGGAACGGCGGTTCCAACAGGCTGGTGCTCAAGGAGGGTACGGGAGACGAGCTTGCAGCTGACGGCTACGTGTCGTTCTACTATGCAGGTTATTCGTTTTCCGGAAGTGTCAGCGCGGCCAACATGTTCACGACCAACCGTCAGGCCAGTGCGGAAGAAGCCGGCTGGAATACGGAAGAGGGCGGATTCGAAATCTATGAAATCAACTTCAAGGACAGCGGATTCATCGAGGGTCTGCAGAAAGGACTCATAGGAGTGAGAGCCGGGGAGGAATGCGAGATCCTGTTCAGCGCAAAATACGGCTTCGGCAACAAGGCGCTTGGCATAATTCCTGCAAAGACTGCCCTGCTCTACAGAATCTGGGTCGTCGGAGTCACCAACGATTAAGTTTTTTATTATCTTTGTCGGTTAAATTTTTGGTAGGAGAATGAAGAATACCTTTAAAACACTCATATATGCCTTCATGGCAGTCGCGGCAGCAGGATGTGCAAAGACAGTTCAACCTGGCGTAAACGATGCCAACAAGAGATTTCTGGATGCATGGCTTTCCGTAAACCATCCGGATGTGGAGCCTTCAGGACTCGGAATATATGTCCTTGAAGAGACTGAAGGAACCGGCGCAGCCGTGGAGAAAGACGGCTTTGCCATCGTGAATTATACGATCAGGGACCTCGACGGAAACATATCCTCATACACCGGCAAGGAGACAGCAAAACAGCTGGGCAAGTACGATACCACCTTCTATTACGGGCCAAAGGTGTGGACTACGACCGACGAGACCATTCAGGCAGGAGTTTCTGATGCCATAGTGGGCATGAAGGCAGGTGGCCACAAGAAGGTGATCATCCCCGGATGGCTTCTTTCGTACAAGGTCTATGACAGTGCAGAGGACTATCTGAACCCGCCGAAAGACAAGAAAAAGAAGGACGAAGACAACACGACTGTGACCTATGACCATGCCATATACGACATCGAGGTCGTTGATTTCGCGGAAAATGTATATGAGTGGGAGGTCAGGAATATCGGTGATTATCTTGCTGCTGAGCCGTCTCTCGGACTGTCTGTTGCAGACTCTCTCCAATACGGTTTCTACTACAGGCAGCTCACTGCGCCTACAGACACCACGTCTTTCCCTAAGGACACTACAATCTACATAAACTATACAGGAAAGCTGCTCAGCGGCCTTGTCTTCGACACCACCGACGAGAGGACTGCAAAAGACAACGGAATATACTCATCTTCAAAGGAATACAAGCCTGTTTCAGTTTCATGGGGAGAGTCATACTCTGACATAAAGATGGGAAGTTCCAGCATAATAGGAGGTTTCGGTCTCACCCTATGGCAGATGAGAGCCTTCGAGAAGGGAGTCGGAATATTCTATTCGCCGCTCGGCTACTCATATTCAGGAAGCGGATCCAGCATCCCGGGATATGCACCTCTGATCTTTGAGATCGAAATAGTGAAAAAGCCGTAACCGACATGGCAGACAAGAGCAAAGCCATCCCCACCGAACTCGGGACGGAGAAGATAGGAAAGCTGCTGAAGCAATATGCCCTCCCGGCAATCATTGCCCAGACAGCTTCCTCTTTGTATAATATGGTGGACAGCATCTTCATCGGACAGGGTGTGGGGCCACTCGCCATCTCAGGTCTCGCGGTGACCTTCCCGCTGATGAACCTCTCTACGGCATTCGGAACCCTGGTGGGAGCCGGAGCTGCCACCATGCTTTCGGTCCTTCTCGGGCAGAAGAACTACAAGGCGGCCAACAAGGTGCTTGGCAACGTGGTCAGCCTGAACATCATCATCGGTCTGATATTCATGGCTGTCGCCCTGATATTCATAGACCCCATCCTCTATTTCTTCGGAGCCAGCGAGAACACGCTGCCCTATGCAAAGGAATATATGAAGATCATCCTCTACGGAAATATCATCACCCACCTGTACTTCGGTCTGAATGCGGCCATGCGTTCGTCGGGCAGTCCTAAGAAGGCGATGGGGCTGACCATATTCACTGTAATCTTCAACACCATCCTCGACCCGATATTCATCTTCGTGTTCGACATGGGAATCGCAGGAGCCGCATGGGCGACCGTGCTGGCCCAGACCATTGCCATGCTGGTGGTGCTTCACCATTTCAGCGACAGGTCAAGGCCGTTCCACTTCGAGAAGGGAATAGTAAGCCTGGACATGAGGGTGGCAAAGGACTCGCTCGCCATCGGAATGGGGCCGTTCCTGATGAACTCCGCAGCCTGTCTCGTGACACTCTTCATCAACCAGCAGCTTCGTCAGTACAGCGGCGACCTGGGCATCGGAGCATATGGAATCACCAACCGGTTCGGCTTCATGTTCATCATGATATGCATGGGACTGAACCAGGGAATGCAGCCTATCGCAGGATATAATTATGGTGCAAGACAGTACTCACGCGTCAAGGAGGTGTTCTGGAAGACGGCAAGGCTTGCGGTTCTGGTCACCACCATATGCTTTGTCATCGGGGTCTTCTTTCCGCAGCTTGCAGTGGGAATCTTCACACGCGACCCGGAGTTGAGTTCGCTTTCATCAAGAGCCCTGAGAATCACGATGCTGGTATTCCCTATCGTCGGATTCCAGATGATATCCACAAATTTCTTCCAGAGTCTTGGGATGGTGAAGAAGTCTGTGATCCTCTCACTCTCAAGGCAGATTCTCTTCCTGCTTCCGCTCCTCTACGCACTGCCGAAATGGTACGGAGCTGACGGTGTGTGGGCAAGTTTCCCGATATCAGACGTGCTTGCGACTCTCCTGTCGATATATATGCTGGGAAGGCTTTTCAGAAAATTCAACAGGCTCAAGGACGGTGACGATCCGTCAGGACTCGGAGGCCAGATTTAAGATAGTTGACCATGAAAAAGGACATCATCATAACCATCGGACGACAGTTCGGCAGCGGAGGAAAATGCGTTGCCGAAGTGCTGGGAAGAAAGCTCGGCATTCCTGTGTATGACCAGGAACTCATCATGAAGGCAGCTCAGGAAAGCGGGTTCAGTGCCGAATTCTTCGAGCAGAGTGACGAGAAGAGACGTTTCTTTTCCCTGTCATCCATCTTTGCGACAGCCTACAGTTCCGAGACCGAAAACTACATGAGTGACAAGGGTCTGTTCCGCATCCAGTGCGAGACCATCCGGAACATTGCCGCACAGGGCTCGGCTGTCATCGTGGGCAGATGCTCGGACTATGTCCTCAGAGACATGGAGAACAAGCTTGACGTATTCCTCACCTCGCCGTTGGAAAAGCGTGCGGCAAGAGTTGCAGAGCGACAGGGAATCGACTATGCCAAGGCTATGGAAACCGTGGAAAGAGAGGACAGGAACCGCGAGGAATACTACAACTACTACACCTTCGGCAACTGGGGAGTCGCCTCCAACTATGATCTCTGCATCGATTCCGACAAGCTTGGTGATGAAGGAACAGCAGACATGATAATCGAATTTGCCCGCAGGGCAGGACTTCTTTAGGGCATGAACAGAAAAGTTGTCCTCATCATAGCTTCATTTCTGGCAGTATCAGCCATTGTCACCGCCATCGTGGCAGGGGGACGGCATGAGAGTATTGCACCAACTGAGGAAGAAAAGGTGTTCAGGCTCAACGACACCCTGACCAACGAAATGTCCGACATACCTGCGCTTGAAGGTCTTGACAGAAAAATCAGGACATACCTGCGCAAATGGCATATGAAGGGAGCATCCCTTGCTATAACCCGCGGAGATTCGCTCGTCTATGCAAAGGGATACGGCTGGGCAGACGAGGAGAACGGGATAGAGATGTCCCCACGCAATATCCTCAGGATGGCTTCTGTTTCTAAGCTCATCACAGCGGCAGGAATAATGGTCCTTCACGACAGAGGGGATCTCAACATTCAGGACACTGTCTTCGGTCCGTCAGGCATCCTGAACGACTCGATATTCAACTCTCTTATCAAAGACAGGAACTATCACAAGATCACCGTAGAGCATCTGATGAGGCATCAGGGAGGTTTCCGCAGGGATCCGCTGTTCTCATCACGCGATGTCAAGCACCAGCTGAGGCTGGATCATGCACCCGAGGCGGAGGATTTCTATAGAGTCGTCCTGAACAGACGTCTGAAGTTCGCTCCTGGGAGCTGGCAGAGTTACTCAAATTTCGGGTATCTGCTTCTATCCCAGATCATCGAGAAGGTGAGCGGCATGCCATACGAGGACTTCATCAGAAACGAAGTGCTCAGACCGGCCGGCTGCTATGACATGCATATAGCAGGGACTTACTATGAGGACAGAAGGGATAATGAGGTGCGTTACTACACCCATGAGGGGGATGGGAAATACATAGAGGAATACACCGACAGCGGAATCATGGTGGAAAGGTGCTATGGCGGGAACAATATTCCATTGCTTTCTGGAGCAGGTGCCTGGTGCGGCTCCCCTGCCGAGATCGCCCGTTTCGTTGCATCCATCGACGGCCGCCCGGAAGTTCCTGACATCATCACTCCCGAAAGCGTGGAACTGATGACCGGGTACTACGACAAGGACACCTTCTCGCTCGGATGGAATGACACTCATCCCGCCAAGGGCTGGAGTCGCAGCGGAACGCTTTCAGGAACCACAGCCCTCGTGAAACTCTTCCCTGACGGGGAGTGCTGGGTCTTCATCAGCAACACCAGCACATGGAAAGGCCCGCGGCAGGCGAAATACACTGACGCACTGTTCCGCCAGTGCCGCGAGCTCTTCAGCGACAAGCTTCCTTGCCGGAATCTTTTCGAATAGTTTTCCCCATTAAACTGGCTATCAAATCCTCAAAACAGGCGCTTTTCAAGGATTTGAGCAGGGATTTTAGCGTCAAATCCTCAAAACAGGCGCTATGCAAGGATTTGAAGTCTATATATGCTAATAGAGGATGGTCACAAAATGATGTGACCATCCTCTATTAGCATAATACTGTATCAGATCAGAGTGAGTGGAACTCGATCTTGTAGAAAATCAAGCCTCCTGTCGGATATATCTTCACAACTCCAGGAGTTACATCAAAGTCAAGCTTTACTGGTCCTTCAGATTTCTTAGACGCTCCAAATTTTTCAACAGGAGCAGAATCCCCTACCTTCACAGCAACATTACGATTTTCCAGGTTATCATTTGTTCCAGATGAATGGACAGATAAAGTACCTGCCACATCTGCGGTAAACTCGAAATATCTCTTTGTTTCAGAACCCGCACCTCCAATCTGCCAATAGTAATATTCTACGTCATCGACTTTAGTAGTACTCCATTTAATACTTCCTCCTCCAGAAACCATCTTAAGACCATCAATATCAATATTCCAATTGGTATCATCAGTATTCTTGGTTACTGCGTTCATAGCGGATTTCCACAAATCTGCCGAGAAATCCCAGACCTTGTCAACCTTAGCAGGAGCTGCTGGCACAGGGTCGTATCCCACTGCGTATGTATTACAATTAGCAAGTGTATAGATGTACACCACAGCTGCCTCTGTAATACCAGCAAGCATATCAGCAGTTACTTCTGTCTTCACCGGTTCAGCATCACTTGATGTCGGTGAATACTCCTGATAGAGAACTCTCACGTTCTTTGTACCAGCCACATTTGTCACGAGCGCAACAGCATATGCTCTATCTGTAGCTGAACTACTTCCAGAAATCACCTTGTGAGAAATCGTACCCGCCCGGGTAATCTTGAAAGACACATATCTATTTGTCGGGATGTTATCTGATCCAAGCTCACTCGCACCTCCATGCTTATAACGCTTGCCATCAAGCTCTGCCCTATCACCGAATGTGAGTTTATCAATTGTTACAGCACCACTGTTCTCTGCGAACTTCTGTGCAGCAAATCCACCTGCCTCAGTGAGTTCCACAAAATATGTTTCTGTGATTGCAGACGGATCAACGATCTCTCCTGTATCCTCCACAGGAACATCATTCACATGGAATGAAAGTTCATATGGAGCAGACTCCTGACGGATGTAGTCATCTTCGGCAGGGACGGCTGTAACCTCGATCTTGAAGTCACCGCCTTCTTCCTCCACAGAATATCCAGCTGTTGCGAAAGGATATGTTGTCTCTGTCACATTGTTCACCTTGCCGTCAATTGTCACATTGTAAGAAGCGGCAAAGTCAACAGGCTCCCATGTGAGGGTGATATTGCCCTCTGCACGCTCGTCAACGACTGTCTTGTCGATTGAGACAACAGGGGTTGCGAGAACCTTGTCAAGCACCTGAACATCTGATGTCCACTGGAGGAAGGTGAGGGTTGCAGGGTGGCAGCCATAGATATAGATCATCTTCTCCTCGCTGATGTTAGCGAATGTCACCTTCTGATACTCCGCACCTGCAGGTACTGAAGCAGAAACCTTTCCGTCAAGGCTTACAGTGAGGCTTGAATGACCGAGGGCCTCAGCAACAGAGAGGACAACTGAACCCGGCTGGTTCACCTTGATTCCGATCGCTCCGTCCACAGGAAGGCCCTCCTTGTCGAATGAAGCCTCTGCTGTGAATTCGAATCCGGTCTTACCGAAGTTGATAGGAGTGTTCTTCACATAGAAACGGATGCCGTCACGAACCATATCCTTGTCAGCAAGCTTCTTGAATGTCAAAGCATCTGTCAGGTCCCAAACTTTTCCTGTAGGAGTTACCTCCTGGGTGAGGTCCTCCGGAATCTCGACATAAGTCGCATACCACCTTGGGTCACCGGCATTGGCAGCAATGACTTCCTTGTTGATTACATTGAACTTGTCACGGCCGCTGTCAACGCAAGGGTCTGAATCGAGTTCAAAGCTGTCACCTACAAGGATTCTTGCCCTTCCCTCTTCTGCCGCTTTCTTAAGTTCATCACCAGCAAGGGCCGAACCATCTTTCTGAGGGATGAAGAACCTGTCGTAGCAGTTGTAGTAGAAGTTGTCTGAGAGCTCGGTAGGGAACGCGGAAGTAGAGTTCTTTGCAACGAGGCAGCATCTCTTGTTGGCATCATTCATGTTAAGGAACACGTTGTGTGTCAGCACGAACTTCGGAGCAGCACCGGCTGCATTGAGAGCCCTGATATTGAAGATACCGTTGTTGTTGCCGTTATTGGCAAAGCAAAGGTTGTTGAATGTACAATGAGTAAGAGAGATGGACTCAAGCTTGGTGTTCGCATCTAAACGGAAGTAAGTACGTCCTCCTACATTGAAGGTACAGTTTTCAAATGAGATATCTCCAACAACTGCAGCTCCACGGAAGTCAAAGCAGTCACCGCCGTCTCCACCTACATTATTCACGGCCACTCCCTCATAACTGATCGATGTCACCTTAGGAGCCTTGCTGTTCTCATAAAGCATACCGCGCAGGTAATTGTTGAGATTACAGTTCAGCACTGTGATGCTTTCCACTGTCGCTGCAGCATCGAACGTAAGGTGATGAGGATAATCAGCCAGAGACATTCCATCGAATGTGAGGGCCTCGCAATGAATGCTTGTCACGTCAGCTCCGATCTTGAGTCCTCCCTGGATGACAGGCTGTGCGCCTTCAGGAGTTCCGTCTCCATAAAGTTTCACCGACTTGGTGAGCGCAACGCTTCCAATCTGATATGGAGTCTCTGAGTAAGCCACCTTGATCACAGCTGCACCGTCAGCTATAGCCTGTTTGAGGGCCTCGACTGTAGCAACCTCTGTCGCGCCTTCGATTGAAGGACGTGTCCAGGCGATCACCTGACCTCGGTCTGCACTCTTGAAATAAACTCCGAGAGTGTAGTTCACAGAAGGATTAAGTCCTGTCACCTCAGCCTGGCCAGCCTCGACATCTTCTTTCGTGAGGTCAAAGCGAGTGTAGTCCTCATCTGCATTGAGAGCAGGAGTGATGCGTACGTGATCCACTTCAGGGTCCTTGGTCCACTTGATGGTGATGGAAGTCTCCGACCTGTCCACAAGTTCAGGATTAAGGGATGACTTGACAGCATAGGTCTCAAGAGCGCGGTCGTAAACGGCCCACTCGGAGTCCGCGATCACGCCTTCTCCATTGACAGCCTTGACACGGGCATAGTAGGTCATGTCGGCTTCAAGATCCACCTTGTATGGCAGTTCATCAGCAAGGATGGTGTAGCTCTGCACAAGAGCTGTCATCTCCTCGTCAGAATACAGTTCGAGAACGAACTCAGTTGCTCCCTTGGATTTTGTCCACGAGAATTCGATGAACTCACCGTCAATGATCTTGGCAGAGAGCTCTGTAGGAGTCATGCAACGTCCGAGAGTGATCTCGTCATTGATGTCCACAATCTCCTCGGCGCAGCCTGTGAGGGCTGCTCCGAAAGCGATCATGGATACTCCGAGTATTATAGCTGAAAATAATCTTTTCATAATCGTCATATATTAAAATCCATAGTCATTGAAGAGAGTTCCCTGGCTGTTCACGAGGGTTGCCTCAGGTATAGGCCACCACTGACGTGTGTCAGGATCAATGTCATAGAATGAATCAAGCTTCTCCTGTGCTGAAGCGCTCTGAACTTCGGCACCTGTTTCCTTGTCCTCTGAAGTGAACTTGAAATAGGTGGAGACAACACCCTTGGAGTCTTTGTAGCACTCCCATCCTTCACCCTCAGGTGCAGCGGAGGTAGTGATCTTTTCATGGTATCCATAAGTCTCAAGAGAGCCGTCTGCTGCATATCTGTACCATACTGCAGGACCGAAATCGTTGCCAGCATTGTCCATCCATGCCTTGAGTTCAGCCTTGGACTCGTCCATCTTGGTCTTGAGAAGATTCCAGCGGATGAGGTCCTGCTTGCGGAGCATCTCGCCTACGAACTCGAACGCACGCTCGTCAACGATGGCATTGAAGACAGCCTCCTGGCCGCTGAGGCCGTTCACATATGCTGTAGCCATGCCTTCATTGCCCTTATATGCCCTCTGGCGCACCTTGAGGAGGCAATCCTTTGCAAACTGCTCGTCACGTGCACCGCATGCAGGGTCGTTTGCAATCTCGGCTGCCATAAGGAGGATGTCTGCATACCTCATATATATAGGCTTGATTCCGTCATCGTTACCTCCGTTATAAGGAACCTTTGTCTGCCACTCGAGGCGGAACTTTCCGAAATACCAGTCATTCGGTCCGGCAAGAGCCTGGACGTTCTTCTTTCCGTCAGGTCCGAGAACCCATTTCCAGTTCACGCAGCTGAGGTCACGACGGACATCTTCCTTTTCATATTTCCAGTAGAGGGTCGGAACAGGACCGGCTGTACCTCCGCGAGAAGAAGTAGGGCCTGAAGTCCATTCAGGATTTCCATCTGTCCTGATGGCGAATGTGTAGTTCCAGCGGCCGCGTGTGTCTGATGAAGGGATGACATAGATCACTTCCTTTCCGGCAGCAATGTCCATGTTGTTGAACTCCTTCCAGAGCTGCTCGTAGTCCATAAGTGAAAGACCTGAGTTCTCGATCACATCCTTGAGAGCTGCAAGAGCCTTCGGATAGAGGACTTCCTTCTGGAGGTCAGGATCGTTCGAGAGTCTCACTGTACCTGCATTGCCGGTTCCCACTGTTCCTTCGTCAGGACGGAGGGAATAGCCGGAGGCCATGAGGCAGAGACGTGCGTAGAGTCCCTTTGCAAAAGCAAGGCTCGGACGGTCAGTTGTGGCGGTCACAGCGCTCTTGCCTGGCCATGCCATATATCCGAATGCCTCTTCGAGATCTGCGAGGAGCTGCTTGTAGATGACGTCCTTGTCAGACTTGTTGATGTAGATTGTCTCGGCAGAAATAGGCTCGAAACGTGCAGGGACTTCGCCGTAAGCCTTGAGGAGCTCGGTGTAGAGAAGTGCACGAGCGCAGAGAGCCTCGCCAAGGAGAGCCGCCATGTCTGCATTCTCGGCCGGATTACCGTAATCGCGGATTCCCTGGATAGCGAGGTTGGCCCTCTCGATTCCGCCCATGAGCTCGTTGTACGGACCGTTGGCCAGGTTGAGCTGGCCGTTGGTAGCTGTCGACGAATACCTTGCTATGCTTGACTTTTCGTCAGCCTTTGTGCTGTTATAAAGCTCGATATCGGTGTTGAAGCCGTACCAAGGGAGGTAGCGTCCACGATGGCAGTTCGTGTGACCGAACACCTCGTAGATTCCGAATACGTTGTATTCTGCAAGAGTGTAGTTGGCGAACACCTTCTCAGCATCGAAAGATGACTGCACAGGTGTCGTGAGGCCGTCTTCGCACGAAGTCAGTGCCGCAGCCGCAATCATTCCTGCACCAATCAGTATTTTATTTAAAAGTTTCATATTTTTCCTTTTTATATAAAGATTCTTCACTTCGTTCAGAATGACCTCGGGTCGTTCTGATTGACATGTAAGGAATTAGAATGTGACATTGACACCGACTACATATCCGATGCTCTTAGGATAAGCCGAGCAGTCCACACCTGGAGTAAGAGGAGTCTTACGTCTTGTATCGACCTCAGGGTCATAGCCGGAATACTTGGTGAGGCAGAAGAGGTTTGTTCCGGTAACATAGAAACGGAGCTTCTGCATCTTGATCTTCATTGTCCACTTCTGAGGAAGAGTGTAACCGATGGTTGCAGACTGGAGGCGGAGGAATGATCCGTCCTCGACAGCCCAGTCAGAGAAGATCGCCTTGTTTGCACCAGGGTTCCACATTGTGGTTCCTGCGTTCACCTCGTTCAGACGGTCAGGATCCGTGATCTCTTCTCCTGTTTCCCAGTCGATGTTGGTCCAGCGGTTGCCAACATTCATCGAAGTGAGAAGGTTGCGGTTCGAGTACTTGCGTGAGTGGCTGAACTCGATCTTGTTGGCGTTGTAGATGTCGTTGCCGAACACATAGCTGAAGTTAGCCGAGAAGTCGAAGCCGTAGAGGTATCCTGAGAGATTGAAACCGCCGACACCAAGAGGCTGGGCGTTTCCGATCACCACCTTGTCATCCACAGTGATCTTTCCGTCACCGTTCTGGTCCTTGATCTTCATGGCTCCCGGACGGAAGAACTCTGATCCGAGGATGTCGGATGCATCCACTGTGCCTTCATTTGCCACCCACGTCTTTCCGTCGTGCGTGAACTCGTCAACCGAGTAGCGTCCGTCAGACTCATAACCGTACATGTTTCCGAGAGGACGGCCGACTGTAACCACATAGTCAGGACCGATCTCTGTCGATGCCCACTCTGATGTAGCCTCGATCTTCTCAAGACCTCCGAGACTGGTCACCTTGTTCTCGTTCAAGCTGATGTTGCCGCCGAGAGTGAGGCCGAAGTTCTTCTTCTCGACGATCACGAAATTGACTGAAGCCTCGAAACCGCGGTTCTGAACCGAACCAAGATTGCGGTACTGGTAGTCATAGCCGGATCCTGCAACAGGGAACTGGATGAGGAGGTCGTTGGTAGTGTTGTGATATACTTCGAACGATCCGCTGATCCTGCTTCCGAGGAATGCATAGTCGAGACCTATGTTATGAGACACCGTAGTCTCCCAGGTGAGATCTGGATTAGGCATGATCGACTTTCCGCCGACTGTTGTTGCACCCCACCATGTGTTGCCCATGGAGATCCACTGAGTGTTGTTCGCCTGGAAAAGAAGGCTGGAGATATTAGAAGGAATGTTGTTGTTACCTGCAGTACCGTAGCTGTAGCGGAGCTTCAGGTTGTCAAGCCATGATGCATCCTTGAGGAAGCCCTCGTTAGAGATTGTCCAAGATGCGGCTGCTGACGGGAATATACCCCACTGGTTGCCCTGGGTGAACTTTGAAGAACCGTCGGCACGGACTGTAGCTGACACTGCATATCTGCCGCCGTATTCGTAGTTCGCTCTTCCGAAGAATGAAAGGAGCTGCTCGTTAGGGTTGTAGAAGTTGTTGGAAGCCACCGGAGTACCTGAGGCCATGAAGTTCCACGCCTTCTGGGAATCAAAGAATACAGGGAAGCCCTCGATGGTCGAAGACAGGGTGTTAGACTTCGTGAGGATATACTCCTGACCGAGGAGGACGTCGAGCTTGTGGTTGTCGTTCTTGAGAACCTCGGCGAAGTTGTAGTTGATTGTGTTGGTTGTACGGTACTTTGTGCGGAACGCATTCTTATACTGTGTGGCAGGCTGGTTCTTTATGGTTGCAGTGTTGCCCGCATAGTATGTTGTAAGACCGTAGAAACGGTTGTCCTCCTGAGAGTAGTCATCAATACCTCCCTCGACCTTGAGGTTCAGGTTCTTGATGATATGCCAGGTCACGGCACCGTTGAGTGTCCAGTTCTTACGGATCCTCTTGTTGTCGTTGTCAGCGACAGAAAGGAGAGGCGGAGCATTGTCGCCATAGTCCTCCGCAAGGTCTGAATCAGTCGCTACACCTGTGATAGGGAACGGAGTATATTGAACAGCATGCTTCAGACGTCCGTTGCTTGATGTAGAACCGCCGTCATTGAGGGAGTTGGCACCTGCGCCCATTACCTCTGTGCGTGAATATCTTGCATTGATATCGACAGTGATCTGCCTGATAGGCTTGTACTGGGTCTTGAAGTTGAGGTTGTCCCTCTTGTAGTCCGAGTTCATCATGATGGCCTTGTCACCCACATGAGCGTAGCTGGCAGTCCACTTCACCTTATCTGTAGCTCCGGAAACGGAGATATTCTGGTTGAATGTTCTTCCTGTGTTTCCGAATACCTTCTTCACCCAGTCGTTCTTTGCGACATCCTTGTAAAGATCCATATCCACAAAATCGCCGAACACCTTGATGTAGTCATCATCAAGCTTGTCCCTGAGGAGCGCGAACTCATACTGGTTCTGGACGAAGTCATATGGAGAACCTGTCTGGATGGCATCGGCATTGGCCATCTTCTTCTGTCCCCAATATGCGTTGTAGTTGACTGAGATCTTGCCGGAGGTACCGGACTTCGTGGTCACGAGCACAACGCCGTTGGCACCGCGGGAACCGTAGATCGCTGTCGAGAATGCATCCTTCAGCACGTCGATCGACTGAATGTCGGATGCAGGAATGTCAGAAATGCTTTCCACAGGGAAACCGTCAACGATGTAGAGAGGAGAGGCATCCTGAGTGATGGAACCGCCACCACGTACACGGATCTTGATCTCCGCATCAGGATCACCCTCAGTTGTGGTGACCTGGACACCGGCCATCTTACCTGTGAGAGCCTCACCCACGGTTGCCACCGGCACCTGCTGGAGAGTCTCGTTTCCGACAGATGTCACCGAACCCATCAGGTCACGACGCCTAACGGTCGCATAACCGATGACCACGGTTTCATCAAGGAAGTTCGAATCATCTTCGAGGACAACATTGATGGTGGTCTTGTCACCGATGACCACTTCCTTTGTTGCCAGTCCGATCATTGAGAAGACGAGAGTCTTTCCCTTTGCGGAAGGGACATTGATGGCATAATCGCCATCGACACCCGTCGAAACACCTAAAGTTGTGCCGTCCACGAAAACAGACACGCCTATCAGAGGCTGACCGTTGACGTCTGACACGACACCCTTGATCTCCTGCGCACTTGCCGCAAAGACTGTGGCAAAGAGTCCGAAGATCAGCAGAGAAATCCTGTAAGTCAGATTTTTCATAATTGAACTTTTTTGGTTATTGTTTAGTAGTTAGTGAATTTTCGATATTGCGAATTTATCGAATCAGCAAAAAGTCTTCAGGGAGTTTTTATCGCATTGCTTGTACTTTTTAACAGCAGTGCCCCTGTCATGATATTTTTTCATAAACGCCGCCTTCGTTCTGCGCCTCTACAATATCCCTCACGAGGTAGTGCAGATACATTTCCAGGTTTGTGTAACGGAAATATGAATCAAGCGTCTTTGCGTTTCCGTCAGATGCATCTGACTTGTTCAGGCCGAACTGATCCTCGAACCAGTCCGGCATTCCGTCCCCGTCCGAATCCTTGACCGCAGCCAGTTCCGAAGAATCAGCCGAATATGCCGGCCAGCCTCCGACAGCAGTCTGGGAGTCGATCAAGCCGTTCTTTGATCCGTTGCCTCCGTCCGTGAAAGTAGCACTGCCAGACTTAGCGTCACGGCAGGCACGCTCATCGACTGCATCACGCGAAAGAGAGGCACCTGCCCGGTCGCATATGCGCGCAAATGCGTCCGCAGCAACATGGGTGGTGGTATATACCGCCTGTGAGGACGGTCCTGTTATCTTGTGCGGAGTCGAAATAAGGGCCTGATAGTTTGCATATGAGGCTCCGTTATGCCAATATATGGCAGCGGCGTCATTGGAAGCTGTTATATCCTGGTGCTTCACATGCACATTGCCTGAGAGATACAGCTCCGGATACCTGTCCGCATAGACGGTTGCATCTTTTATATATGAGGCATATGCATCGACAAAGTATTTCCTGTCGGAGGAAGCGGGACCCGGCTTGTAATAATTATTGACAATGTTGAACCAGCCATTTTCGCCTCCATATGTGCTGTTCGAGCCCCAGTTATATACCGCATTGTTGCGATAATCGACATTTCCACGATGGGTTGTGACATGATCACCATATATCTGAGGATGGTCTATACGAGGGTTACGGCTGTCGTGGTTTGCGAGCAGGTTGTGATGGAAGGACGCATTCCTGCCACCCCAGATTCCGCCATATCCATGCGTTCCCTTTCCATGAACGGATTTCCTCAAGCTCTCGGTCAATATGCACCACTGCATGGTGAAGTTGATGTTGGCATAGAATGACGAGCACTCATCCACTGACCAGGACATCGAGCAGTGGTCAAGGATTATGTTCCTGTTGTACCGTCCCCATATCGCATCGCTTTCCTGATTCTTTTCATCTCCCATGCGGAAACGCACGAAGCGGATGATTACATTGTCGGTCTTGACCTGAGTGGCGAAGCCCTTTATGCAGATTCCATCACCGGGAGCAGTCTGACCTGCAATGGTTACATCCCCGCGGGCTATATCCAGCTGTGATTTCAGGTCTATCAGACCAGCGACATCAAAGACGATTGTCCTGGGACCGGACTCGTTCAAAGCCGCACGCAGAGAGCCCGTTCCGGAATCGGCAAGCGTGGTCACATGGATGACCTTGCCGCCACGGCCTCCCGTGGTGTACATTCCACCACCCTCTGCACCGGGGAAGGCAAGAGCCTTGGCGTGTGCATCCTCATGGGCAGGGATCTTGAACCGGGCATAATAATCGTTAGGGACAGGAGTCGGAGCCGGGCCGTCACCAGGGTCGGTACCCGGATCGGTGCCGGGATCGCTACCGGGGTCACTGCCAGGATCGGTGCCAGGGTCGGTGCCAGGGTCGGTGCCGGGGTCAGGTCCTACAGGAGGCTGAGGCTCCTCGCCTTCGGCAAGTGTCGCCGCACTGAGAGTCTCGGAATAAGGGGAATTCACATCACCGGAGGCTGCCCTCACCTTGAAGGCATATTCAGTTCCGGCAGTGAGCCCCTCATAAGTGATCACAGGCTCCTTCACTGACTTCTGTCCGGACGGAATCAGAGCCCCGTCTGCGGTTTCGAGTCTTCCCACATAATAGTCTGCTCCTTCGACCTTGGTCCAGGTGAAAGTGATCGATGTCTGGTCGACATAATAGACCCTCACGCCTGTCGGTGCCGCTACCTCTTCCGGTGGAGTGAGGTCATCCGGCTGACATGCCGCAAACAAGGCCAGAAACGCGATGAACGGTATTATCTTCTTCATTGTCAGATGCTTTTAAAGACTATTTCGTGATATGAATGTCAGATTCGGAGTCTATAAGCCCCGGAAGGCCCGTCACCGAGCCGGAGAACCGTGCAGAGCCCTTCTTCACTTCCCTGACGATGCGTTTGTCTACGGAATCGCGCCTGAGCGAAGCACCTGCATGCTTAAGGACCGCCTTATATGCGTCATCAGCGTCCTGGGCATCAGTCGCAACTGATATCGGGAAAGGTTCATCCACAGAAACCTTCTCATATTCTTCCTGATGATGCGCAATCTTTCCCTGATCCGGAAGTCTGCCGTCAAGGCCTCCACGTCTTACTGCCGAGACATCATAGACATTGTCATCAATGTAGAAGCTGCCCGGAATCATGGATGTGGTCTGCGACGTGCTTATGTCAAGCCACTCCCCGTCAAGATTACGTGTGGCCGGTCCCGGACGGAACCAGTTGTCCTGCACATTGAACCAGCCTTCCTCACCTCCATAGATAGCCTTCATGCCCCAGTTATAGACCACATTGTTCTGGAAATCGACCGTGCCTCTGAAATGGAGGAGATCGTTGTTCCAATAGAGTCTCGGATGGTCGAAACGCGGATTACGGCTGCTGTTGTGGGCGAAGAGGTTATGATGGAAGGTGATGTTCCTGCCTCCCCAGATTCCGCCGTATCCATGATTTCCTTTATGATGGACCGAAGCATTGAGGGCCTCCGATATGATGCACCACTGGATGGTGGCATCCCTGAAATTATAGAACGAGGCATTCTCATCAGTTCCCCAGCTCAGAGAACAGTGGTCAATGATTATATTGCTGCAATGCCTTGCTCCGATGGCATCCGCCTCGACAGAAGCCGCAGTTCCCAGACGTACACGCAGATACCTGAGTATCACCTGGTCTGCTGTTATGAACACGTTGTGGTCTCTGAGGGTGATTCCCCTGCCGGGAGCAGTCTGGCCAAGGACGGACAGATAGGGATTCCTTATGTTCAGAGGGCCGGCAAGGTGGATGTCACCCTCAACTGCGAAGGTCACGATCCTCGGGCCCTCAGCCTCCACGGCATGACGAAGAGTCCCTTCCGATCCGTCATCAGCCAGCGAGGTGACGACATATTCCTTTCCGCCACGGCCTCCGACAGTGTATTTTCCACAGCCCTCGGCACCTTCAAAAGCGACAGCGGAGCCGTTTCTGTCCGGATGCCAGTCGATGTTGTGCATCGCTTCCCATTCAAGAGACGCCCAGATGAAAGGTCCCGTTCCCTTGCAGTCGTTTTCGATTATCGGCTCGCTCAGATAGTATTCAAAGTCGCCTTTACGCATCTGCTTGCCTCCGAGGCCTCCCACCGAGCAGCATGATGTCATGGAAATGGTGCCGTCTTCGTTCTCCCTCATGAAGGTGTCGATGAATTTAGGATACAGGCCAAGGATATAGTCCTGATGCCTGCGGTCTATATATCCCAGCCTCAATCCCTTGAGGAATGCATAGGTGAACATTATCGAGCAGGTCGCCTCCTGATAGTTGCCTTCGCGTTCAGGGCAGTCCAGCACCTGATACCACATTCCGGTCTTCGGGTCCGCCCACTTCGGCAGGACTTCAAGGAAGTAGTTCAGCTGGGCGATCAGCTCCTCCCTTCCCGGATGATTCTTTGGAAGATAATCCAGGACCTCTACCAGCGCGACTGCATACCACCCGTTGGCACGTCCCCATGCATGCTCGGAAAGTCCGGTCTCAGGGTCGCACCAGAACATCGACCTGGACTCGTCCCACGCATGTCGGAACAGGCCTGTCTTCTTGTCCAGGGTATTTGCAGCACCTGCCGAGAACTGATGGACGATGTCGGCAAACAGGGAGTCCTTCTGTTCCTTCGGAGCATATCTCTTCGTGTATTCGGCATAGAACGGCAGAGCCATATAGAAGCCGTCAAGCCACACCTGATGCGGATATATCTGCTTGTGCCAGAACTCCCCGGATTTCGTGCGCGGCTGGTCGTCAATCTGCTTGCGGATCATCCTCGTCACCCTGCGGTACCTCTTGTCCTGATCTCCGAACATGTCATGCAGGTCGAAATAGATCCTGGCAGGGCAGATATGGTCCACATTGAAGTTGGACATCTTGTACTTATACACCTTTCCGTCCTCTGTGGCCATCGTATCAGCCCAGGCACGGACATAATCCACCACTTCCGGAAGGTCATAACGCTTTGCCGCGTCCATGAAGGACTTGAGCTCCAGACCGGTCGTATAGTTCCATTTCCTTTCACCGTTGCGTCCGTCAAGATAAGTGGCATCAGGATTCCTTTTCATTTCAGACCTGATCATCCTCACCGAATAGGGTTCCTGCGCCATCACAGAGATTGTGACAGCAGCCACGGACAGTAACATCAAAAGCCTTTTCATAACGATATAATCAGTTGTTTTTACTCTGTTTGATATAATCTGCCGGAGAGACTCCGAAATGCTTCTTGAAACAGCGGCTGAAATAGCCCGGATCGGAGAATCCCACCTTGTAGGAAGTCTCTGAGACCGAATACTGGCCGCTCTTGAGGTAGAACTTGGCCTTTTCCATCCTGAACTCCTGGATGAGCTCCACAGGAGCCTTGCCGGTCAGGCCCTTGATCTTGTTGTACATGGATGTGCGGCCCATTCCCACATGAGTGGCAAGCTGATCTATGGTGATGTCCGGATCGGCGACATTCTCTTCCATCCATGCCATCACCTTCCTTATCAGCTGTTCGTCCCTGTCCGTGATGACGATTTCCTCCGGAGACACGTCGATCCTGCCTGACTTCTTCATCAGGCGCATCCTGCGTTCGAAGATATTGTCGATACGTGCCTCAAGCAGAGCCATGGAAAACGGTTTGGCAATATATCCGTCCGCTCCATATTTCATGGCCCGCACATGAGTGTCATCCTCATGCCTGGCAGTTATCATCACTATAGGAATATGACTTGTGTTGAAATCATCACGCAGAGCCCCGATGAGTTCCATGCCGTCCATCTGAGGCATCATCAGGTCAGTGATGACCATATCAGGAATCCAGCCCTCTGCAATGACCTGCAGGGCCTCCTTGCCGTTTCCGGCATCACGTACATTGTATCTTGCTGAAAGACTGTTATAGATGTATATGCGCAGCTCCGCATTATCTTCGACCACCAGCACCTTCTGAGCATCCTCAGGACAGGTCGGTTCTACCTTATATTTGCTCAGCCCATGAGCTTCGCTCTGATGTCCCTTACCGACAGGAAGACGTACGAAGAATTTAGAACCTGCCCCCTTATCGCTTTCTACCCAGATCTCTCCTCCATGGATCTCTGCAATCTCCTTGCAGAAAGACAGACCGATTCCGCTGCTGGACATTCCTCTGAAGGCCGAGGCATTGCCCTTATTGAATGGCTCAAATATGGATTTCTGATATTCCTTGGCGACACCTATTCCGTTATCTTTCACCATGATACGGAATTCTTCATCTCCTTCCCTATACAGCACCCCGACCTCGATCTTGCCTCCGTCCGAGGTGTATTTGAAGGCATTGGAAAGAAGGTTATACACCAGAGCCTCCAGTCTGATGGCATCTCCCCAGACCATGAGACTGTCCACAGACTTGATTATACGCAGTTCCATCTGCCTCTCCACGGACATGTCGCGGAAGTCATCGTAAATATCCTGGACAAGCCTGACCACATCGAACATGGTGACATTCAGGCGCATATGCCCGTCTGCCATCGACCTGGTGTCAAGGAGCTGATTCACAAGGGTCAGCATCCTTCTGGCATTCTTCTTCACCACATTGACGCTGTACTCGTTTCTGGACCCGGTCTCTGTGTTCCTCTCAACCTCCTCGATTCCTCCGAGAATCAGGGTCAGCGGGGTCCGGAGTTCATGCGAAACATTTGTGAAGAATCTCATCTTTATGTCGCTGAGTCCCTGTTCGAGCTTCATGTCGGTCCTGAGTTTCATCGAGATGAAGACCAGACGGAATACCACGACGACAAGTCCCAGTGCCAGAAGCACGTATATGACTATGGCATAAACTGAATTCCAGACTGACGGTTTCACCTTCACCCTCACACTGGTGACATTTGCAGCGGAAGGGTCGTCAGGGTAGGTCTCCATGACCTTGAACAAATAGTTTCCAGGAGGTATGCGTGAATAGGTCACCCTGTTGACTCCCGAACTTGAAATCCAGGTCTTGTCATAGCCCTCAAGCATATATGAAAGGGAAAGGTCGCTCTGTCCGCCGAAATCAAGCGATGCGAAATCCACCCTGAAGAAGGAGCAGTCGTGAGGGATGACCATTTCGTCATCGAAAGGTACTCTCCTGCCGTCAATATAGAGTCCAGAAACGACGATTCTGGAATCAGGATCCGAGTCGGCGAACCGGCCAGGCACTACCTTATATATATTGTCATATGTTCCGAAAAGCACAGAACCGTCTTCCATGCAGGTGCATGTAGCCTCGCTGTATGAGGTGGACGGAACTCCGTCATAGCTTGTGTAGTTGCGCAGTTTGGAGTTCGACGGGTCGTATGAAGACAGGCCTGCTTCAGTTGCAATCCAGATCATACCCTCACTGTCATCCACTGCAGAATGAACGATATTGCTGACCAGGCCTTCCTCAGTGCTTATGACGTCAAACCTCGGCACTTCTTCTTCAAAATAAATCCTGTTCAGGCCGCCTCCGAAGGTGCATAACCATGTATTTCCTCCGCGGTCCGTGAACATATGGATGACATCATTGTTTCCGAGTGACTTCCTGTCTCCCGGAATCTTCTGCACAAGGTCGAAGGTAGTAAGTTCCGGATTATCCACTGGTCTGAAGGTTATCAGGCCCCCGACTGTAGCCACCAGCATCAGCCCGTCCGGCATGCAGTGCAGATATCTCACCCTGTCACCAACCTCCTGAGGATAGGCCGGGAAACTGTTGTCCACCGTTATGAACTCCCTGCTGTCCGCGTCCGGAAGCATGGACAGGGCACCGCCATATGTTCCGACCCAGATGCGTCCGTCCATATCCTGTTCTATCGAATAGATATTGTCTGAACTGATTGAAGTCTGGACTGACGGATCCCTGCGGTAGCGCGTCCACTCATAGTCATTTCCATCCGGTCTCATGCGCAGAAGTCCGTCGCCCTTGGTGCCGAGCCATATATTTCCATCCCTGTCCTCGAAGATGGAGTATATGACACCTATATCTCCGCTTCTTCTGTCAGGGAAACGTCTGCACTCCTTCATGTCGGACGAATACCTGTACAGTTCACGGCTCTTGGTCGCCACCCAGACATATCCCCTGCTGTCCCTCAGCATCGCCCTCACCTCACTTGACGACTTCGGATCGGGAGAACGGGTCGGCGGGACTATGACATCAATATTCGGAGATATGACGGTCACACGTTCCAGTCCCCTGCCCACCGTCGACATCCACAGAACTCCGGAAGCATCAATGTCATAGCATGCCACTCCGTTCATGAACCTGCAGTCCTGCTGCTCGCGGACATTGCTAAGAGGCACTATCTGATCGGAGTCACGGTCATAATATCCGAAACCGTAGTTGTTCATCTTGATCCACAGACGGTCGCCGGAATTCCGGACACAGGCAAGAGTGTCCACATAATATGACATCACGTTGCTCGAGTGCTCGTAGTGTCTGAACCTGTTCTTCGAGCTGTCGTATGAATAAATTCCGGTGCGCTCAGTGGCTATCCACAGAAGGCCCTCCGGATCCGGGAACAGATATCTTACACGTCCCATGTCATTCCTGCGCAGGGACAGGCTCATGGTCTGAGCGTCCAGGGATGCCACGGCATTGTCACGGAAACCCACATATATGGTCTGCGATTTTCCGGTCTTGACCATGGATGTCGCCTCAGAGACGCCCAGTCTGGCGAAATCCACCCTTGTCTGCTCCCGTGAGGTCATATCCACCCTGAGCAGATGATCTGAGCAGGCAAAGAAGAGTGAGCCGTCCTTCTCGACAAAGGCCACAACATCGGAATCACGTGAGAGAAGGGACACCTTGCCGTCCCTGACCATGGATATTCCCATGTCGGAGACCGCATAGACGGTCCCTTGCGAATCCTCGAAGATGGAGGATATATCCTTCCCTATTCTGCCGAAGTAATGTTCATAGGTCAGATCGGGACGAACCTTGAGCAGACCGGTGCCGTTTATGCTGAGCCACATGTTTCCGGCTGAATCCGGCATCACGTCACCCACCTGTATTCCCGACACAGGAAAGTCCTCCAGTTCGCCCGGAACTGCGACAAATTCCTCGGTCCGGACATCGAAACGATACAGATGATAGTCATAGGTGGTGACCCAGAGATAACCGGCAGCATCCTCCCTGACAGACAGTATCCTGTTATGGGAGAGGTTCGAATAATCTCCCGGAAGCATCGTGTAGTTCACGAAGCCGTTTCCGTCATATCTGCTCAGGCCGTACCAGGTGCAGAGCCACAGATAGCCTCGTGAGTCCTGATGTATGTCGCAGATGGAATTATGAGGCAGTCCGTCATCCGAAGAATAGTGTTCGAACATGAACTCCAGAGGTTCTGCCTGGGCCACATGCATACGAGCGGTCCACGCTGCAGCAAGAACCGTCACCAGCACATATATGATCTTACGGATATTCATCTGTTAGAAGACCTTGAAATACCACTCGACCTTCACATCCACACCATGCTTGTCGATTTCGGAGCCGGCCTTGAGCACATTTACCGGCGTATATTTCCTGACATCCTTATCCTTCAGGGCATGACTCCACTTCACTCTGTCCGACTGAGGTGCCGCTCCAGGGCCCTTGCTGCCGTATTCTGCATAGAAGGTGGTCTTTTCCGCATACGGCTTGTTCCAGTTGTGCCAGCCTTCCTTCAGGATATGGTCTCCCAGTTCGCAGTCGATGAAGACTGTCTTGGCAAAAGGTCTCCATGGGCGGCCAAGATAGACCTTACGGGTATTCTCATCGCTTATCAGACGGCAGTTCCTGAAGACATATCCGAATTCCGTTCCCTCAGGAGTAGAGGCGGCAGTTACATAACTGTCCTTCTTGCTGAGGATGGTGCAGTCCTCGAACCAGCAGGTGGAGGCTCCGAAAATGAAGTCTGTGGTGCCTTCTATCCAGCATCCCCTGTAGTACTGCCTCTTTCCCTTGCCGTAAGTGTATATCGTATCCTGATTTGCCACGAAGCGGCAGTTCACGAAAGCCACACGGTCTCCGTCAACGGTGATGGCGCATGCCTGTCCTATATCCTTTCCTTCGCCCGAAGCATTTTCGATGGTAATGTTCTCTGCAAGGAAGTCATCTGCATAGAGAAAGACTGTGGAGGTAGCGGAAGTTCCCATCTCATATCCAGTAGGACCGATCTTTTTGGCGTAGTCGCTCCAGGTGATCACCGTCCCTTCCGCTGACTGCCCTATAAGATGCAGGCGCTGCTTGTTTGCAGGAATGGTGACCTTCTCCCGGTATCTTCCGTCCTTGACGTATATGGTGGTCTCATCCTGCTTGCAGTAGTCCGGAGCGGCATCGACAGCTTCCTGGACTGTGAAGAAGTCTCCGCTTCCGTCCTTGGCTACGACGAAATCATACTCAACCACGTGCGAGGCGAGTTCAGGTATGACCTTGACTATTTCCGGCAGGAGGAGATTCACGATCTTGCGTGCTCCTGCGACATTTGTGTGGGTGTTGTCCACCTTGCCGTCCGGATGCTTCGGGTTGGTGCCCTTCTCCACCCACATGTAATACTTGCGCGAAGGTTCATCTCCGAGTTCCTTGAGCCATTCCTGGGTCACTGCATTCGCGTCGATCAGAGGAAGTCCGTACTCCTGAGCCACCTGTTTCACGGCAGCAGGATAGTCCCCATGGCAATCGGTCTTGAGATTGCCTTCGCTGTCGAACCAGCGGCGGGACACCGGAGTGAAAAGTACCGGTTTTGCTCCCACACCCAGGGCATGGTCGATGAAAAGTCTCAGATTTGTCTGGTAGGCACCGAACGGAGCGGCATATCTTATGGTGTCGGACTCCTTTGAGTCGTTATGACCGAACTGGATGAAGAGGTATTCGCCCGCCTTGAGGTCCTTCTTCACCCGGTCCCAGATTCCGAGGGTCTGCACGCTCTTGGTGCTGCGTCCGTTCTGGGCATAATTCGCAACAATGACATTGGTGTCCACATGGGATTTCAGACGCTGTCCCCAGCCCCTTTCGGGATTCTCATAGGAGAGGTCCTTGTCGGCCATGGTGGAATCCCCCATCAGACGGAGGACTATCTTATCCTGTGCCGCCATCGAAAATGAAAGCAGCACGGAACACGCAAGCAGGGTTATCTTCTTCATGACTAATCTATCCTTACTTCAGAATTATGGGTGAATACCTCCGGCCTTTCTGATGAAGAGGCATCGGTGCAGCCTTCGATGGTCACATTGCGGCAGTTGGCCAGGCTGTAGCCCAGGCCTTCCGACTGAGTTATGTCTATATTCTTGAGTACCACGCCGTTGGAATACCTCAGATCAGCTCCCTTCGTAGAGACAATCTGGCAGTCCTCGACCACGATGTTCTCGATGTTCTTCTCTGGGATTCCGTTGAAATACATAGCTCTTGCAGCGCCGCTGCAGACCACGTCCCTGATGTAGATATCCCTGAACTGAGGAGTGGTTTCGTCGGCCTCGACATATGGTACATCGAAAGGAGAAGCACCTTCCGCAGCTGCCTCGACAGCGGACTTTCCACCGTAGTGGAGGTCGAACAGAAGAGGTTCGGTAGGGATGTTCATCATGACTATGTCTTCGATGAAGATATTTCTGACCACGCCGCCACGACCACGGCAGCTCTTGAAGCGCAGGCCCACATCGGTGCCGAGAAAACGGCAGTTGGAGACCTTGATGTTCTCTACACCGCCGGACATCTCGCTTCCCACCACGAAACCGCCATGTCCATGGAACACGATGCAGTTGTCCACGATGAGATTGCGGCAAGGTCTGCCTCTGCGGCGTCCGTCAGCATCCTTTCCTGACTTTATGCAGATAGCGTCATCTCCTACGTCGAAACTTGAATTGATGACAAGGACATCCTCGCATGAATCCACATCAAGTCCGTCACCGTTCTGGGAGTACCACGGATTACGGACGGTTATATTATTGATGATCACATTCTTACACATGAGAGGATGAATGTTCCAGCATGGAGAATTCTGGAACAGGCAGTCTTCCAGAAGGACATTCTCACAGTTCTTAAGACCGATAAGGACCGGGCGCAGATAGGTCTTCACGCTGTTCCACTCCTTCTCGGTGGTCAGTCCCTGAGGAACATTGAATGCATCGCTCACGACAGATCCCCTGAACGAACTTGAATCCGGATACCACAGGTCACCCTTGGCATTGGTGAAGCCTCCGCTCTTGAGAAGGGCCTTCCACTGGGAAGGAGCTATCTTGGATTTCTTGACCTGACGCCATGAATCACCGTTTCCGTCGATGGTACCTCCTCCTGTTATGGCTATGTTCTTCGCTCCGTCAGCATTGATCGGAGCCAGACATCTCTTCGTGTCAAGACCTTCGAACACCGTCTCCACAATCGGATAGAGATCCCTGTCTGTAGAAAACAGAAGGACTGCATCAGGGCGGATGTGAAGGTCTATGTTATCCTTCAGCGTCACCGGACCTGTAAGCCAGATGCCGGTCGGAACAACCAGCCTTCCTCCTCCGGCCTCATACAGGGCGTCAATTGCGGAAGCAAAGGCCTCGGTGTTCAGGAACACTCCGTCACCGACTCCTCCGAAATCCTTGATATTGACCTCACGTGAGGGAATCTGAGGACGGCGGACCTCCTCCATTTCAAACGGAAGATCCTCATAGAGATATGCAAACTCGTAATCTGAGCGGCAGGCAAGCAGCGAAACGCCTGCAAGGATGACTGCTGTCAAACGGATCAGTCTAGTGTTGAATGTGGTCATAAAGAAAGTCTGTTAGTGATTAACGCAAATATAATCATTAACAGACTTAAATCATGTGAATTTTTATCACGAAACGCAGACTAATTGTCAAATATTCACTTAATACGTTGATATCATGCCCCAGGTCTGAGGACCGCCCTCAATCGTGAGATATACTCCAACCTCCCTCTCCAGGCCTTCCATGCTGCCAGGACCTTTGAACGGTATGACGATTTCATGATCAGGGCTCTTGACCTTCTCATTCAGATCCAGATGGCCAAGCCACTGAGGTCCGGACTTGAATTCCAGTTTAGTAAGTCTGACGTTGTGCCCGCGTGCATTGCTGATTCTGAGTCCTTTCATATCTGCAAAATCCGCTGCAGGAATCGTAAAATACAGACGGTGCCCGGACTTCCCGGCGAAGTCCTGAGGACACCAGTAAGCAGCTTCATTCTCTGGTGAATACGGATTGAACTCTCTGTCATCATAATCCACTGAGGAGTACTTCTTGACCAGTTCGCAGGCTGCTGCCAACGGATCCTGATATGGGCTTCCGGATGACAGCTTTCCACAATGGAAACGTCCGTCGAACTCAACCATGTCCGCAACTTCGCCATCGACAGCCTTCCCGAAATAGTAGTCAAGCCTAGGCACATAATAGTCACGTATGAGTCCTGACCAGACGCGGGCCGAATAGTCTTTAAGGGAAGGGCCTGACCATACGGACACCAGACGTTTCAGTTCCTTTTCAAATGTTTCCTTCTCCTGCACGTTCGTAGCAGCTGCATCAGCCATGTCAAGCCATCTCTGAATTCTCAGTATCGGATGAGACTCAAGCAGACGGTCCATTTCCAGAAGCATCTCATGAAGCTGGTTCTTAAGCTGGACTGCCCTTTCCGTATCTCTGACCACAATGGCCCAATTGGCGGCCTTCAGCACATACACTGCCTTGGCAGCCATATAGAGCGCGGCATATTGAATTGCATCCGTCACATAAAGTTCATTATCCTTGTAGTCATCGGCAACTGAGATGAATGCTTCTATACCTTTGAAATAATGCTCATTTATGTTCATTGTCTCACATCTGTGATATGCCGGACGAAGCTGCCAGAGGAAACGGGCATTATTTGTAAAATTGCAATATGCAGACTGCCTCATTTCGTTCCAGAACACTTCAAAGGCAGGGTCTTCCTTCCCGTAACGGGCCTTGCTGTATGACTTCAGGAAATCATCCAGATCGGTCTTTTGTGAGCTCCAGCCTGCCGCTGATATCAGTTCGTACAGGATTTCATTGTTCTCGACGCCCTCAGGAGAGGTTCCGAAACCGGTGAGACGGCCTTTATTCCCCGAAGACAGAGCCTCCAGATGTCCGTTGAGATAGAAATCGAGGGGCCCCTTCAGGGCGGTCCTGCCACCGAAATTAGGAGTTGTGCTCCATATCCAAGGCTTATTGTAGAATCCGCTCAGATTGTCCCAGCTGTTTCCATTCCTCCACACATAATGATTGAAGTCCACAGCAAGGTCTATCACCATCATACGATCATCTGGAGCACCACTCAGAAGAGCCTCAACGCTCTGAGGATCCCATATATCTCTCTGATATCCGAACATCCATCCCTGCATGACCCACACTGCATCCGGGTTGGCAGCAGCAAGTGACTCATATATGGTCCTGCTATAATGCTGAAGCCTGTCATGACGTTCCTGCGAGCCCTTTTCACCGAACGGGATATCCAGTTCGTTAAAGCTGTCGATAAGGTAATATTTCCCCTTTCCAAACTCCTTCTCCCACTCCCTGATGAATTCCGTGCCGATCACGCTGAACAGGGAATCCAGAGGCGACAACATATAGCTTTCGTGCCCGGACCATCGGGTGGTCATCATATCCACCTCAGGATAGTGCTCCTTCAAAGCCTTAGGGACGAAACCGGCAAATCCTTGATATACAGGCGTCATTCCCAGTGCGAGCATCCTGTCGTTGATCTTATGCTGGAGCTCTATCTGAGCATCGTGCCACTCCTGCGACATCCCGCCATCAACAGCTGTCATATTTCCCATACGCATCCACGGGAGGTGCGCCGGGCCTGTGAAATATGCGTCGATTTCCTCCTGGCTCAGACCCAGTCTCGACCACACTCTTGCAAGAATCGCCTCACCCGCAACCGGAGCCAACGGCATGCTGAACCCGTGAAGGGCAATCCAGTCAATTTCCCTTTCCCATTCCTTCCATCCCCAGAACGGAGTGGTGTATCCGAACGTACATACATTATAGTAAAGCCTGTCCCGGAACGGAGAGGTGACGACCTTTCTTGGCTGAGGCTCAAGCTGTCGTGGGAAATCCAGACGGTTTCCGGTCCAGCTTGCCAAGCCATAACCGTTTGAGACTATGTAGTCATAAAATCCCTTGGTCAATGCCACCACTGATGTTCCCTCGACTGTGAGGACATTCTCATCCACTGTTATGGCATATGTATCAAGACTGTCAGTCTTGTCCAGGACCACAAATTCCACATTGCCCGGCACACTGCCGAATGTTCTGGATATGACCTTCTCGGCTTCCCTTACCGGAGCCGGCCTGCAGCCGCATGACAGGAGCAGGGCAAAAAGGCAGGTGGAAAAAGTGGTGGCGCTGAAATAAAATTTCTTCATAACTCTTAGAATCAAGATATTACAATTCAAGAATAGCCGTAATAGGATCATGATCGGAAAGATATGGGCACGGAACATCCGTATCAAAAATCACAAAGTTTCCCGTGCCTATATAGGTTCTTTCGTTTACTGTCCTGTATCGGTTGACTTCGAATCCGCAGCAGAAGATGTGATCTATGATCTTGTTTCCGGTACCGTCCCAGTTGGTATATGTGGCTTCATTATCTGTCTGAGCCGCAACTTCCCTTGCATTGTCGAATCTTCCGATGAACGGATCGAAGACGAAGTTGTCCGACATGGTGTTGAAGTCACCTGAGATGACGACAGGCAGTCCGTCTTTATTGATTTCATCCAATTTTCTCAGGATCATTCGGATGGAATTCTTTCTGGCTTCGAATCCTGAATTATCCAGGTGGGTATTGAGGAAAATGAATCTCTTTCCCGTCAGGTTCACACTGAACTCCGCCCAGGAGGCTATACGCACATACTTGGCGTCCCAGCCGACTTCTCCTACGGTCCCCTTTGGATTAAGCCAGAATGTTCCCTTGTTTTCTGACATTGTCACCTGGGATGCATCGTAGAAGATCGGGCACATCTCTCCACTGTCCACATCGGTACCTCCAGTCGCACGGCCGACTCCGTAAGAGCCATAGCCGAAGGCGGCTATTTCCGAGAACTGAACGGAGGTCGCCTCCTGCATTCCGATCACAGCCGGCTTTTCCGTTGAAAGCATCGACTTTATGGCATGACGGCGCACAGTCCAGTTTTTCGGATCAGTATCATTCCAGTTGATGTTGTCATCGGTCGAATTGCTGACGTTGAAGGACATGAATTTCAGCTCTGTCGTCGTCTCGTTGTATCTGCTGACACAGATATCGTCGATGAACCAACGTGAGAACAATGCATCGGACGGACTGCCGAAACGGATTCTTGTGTCAGGACCGGCACCTTTGACCACCAGCCTGAAAGTCCTGAATCCGTCCGCAGGGAGTCCCTCGACAGTGACAGACTCCTTGCCGTCGATCGTTCCCCCGTTCAGAACCGTTACAACAACTGACCTGACATCAGGATTGACGGCATCCAGCAATGTGTTCCTGTAGTCCGGCCTTCTGGCTGCAGCTGTAAGATACGCCATGGCCTTGAATTCCAGAAGCAATGTACCTTCTGCGTTCAATGCCGGAGTAGTCAGTGTTCCTGGATTGTTGACGAACTTGTCGATGGCCTGATAGGAATTCACCCAGCCGATCTGAGCATAGCCATGTCTCTGTCTGACATTGACGCAGTCCATGCCTTCATTCCCGGACAGTTCATCCCCGCAATAGTTCAGCATCGATGCGATTCTTTCACCCCAAAGGTAATCCGAGCCTCCAACAAGACCGTCGAACGGTTCGAAATATACGGCTTCCGAAGGAGACGCCGTCGTTCCCTGAGGCGTTTCCCATATGCACAGTGCCCCGCTGAATCCGGAGTTGGCATTCCAACCGTGAGTGGTCGCGGCAGTATCGGATGCCTTGCGCTTACCTGCTGGAACGAATTTAAGATATAAGGTCTCTCCAGAAAGGAAGCGGGAAGAAGGAGAAAGCGTGACTGTATAATGATGATGGTAATTTGGCTTGACCACATACGAAGCAGCCAGTTCATAATCATCTCCATTTTTCGAAACATAGACATTCCAATCCGCTATGGCACCATTCGTTGCATACCATCCGAAGGACAGGTTGAATGTCTGGGGAAGATCGGTCAGAAGCGGGACAGCAAACATATATCCTGTCTCTCCCGGATAATCTCCACTATATGTATTTGATACCGCGACTGATTCTTCCGTAACAAATGACTTGCAGACAAGGTAGTCGTTACCATCCTTGTTCGACCAATATTTATTGTCTGTATTGGTCATTTCCTCCTTCGTACTCGCGCAGCGTACCAGCAATGATGCAGATACCTTATCGTCATAATAATATCTGTCACAGAACCTGGTGGAGCTGTCATAAGTATAATCTGCTGAAGTCAGGTACTTAAGAGAGTTTCCGGAGCCGGACTTGGCATAGAAGGAGAATATATACGGCAAGCCGGTAACTCCGCCGGTGGCATAGTTCTCTGCACTGATCTTTCCCATGCCGTAGATGGTTCCCACCTTCAGTTCCACAGCTGATGTCGACTTACGTACATATGTCACCCCATCCACATCCGTCGCGGTCACGGTCAGTCCTGCCGAAAGAGTCTGCGGCATGACCACAAGATAATATCTGCCGGCCTCAAGACCGGAATCAAGCACAGCACCCGACGACTTTGAGAACCGGACCTCCGTATATGCAGATTTGTCTTCAAGGGATTTGTAGGTGGCATCCCACGAGGTCGTGGAGACGGCTCCGTCCTCGTTATATCTTATAAGGATGTCTCCGGCCAGCACTTCCTTGGAATTGCCCTTGACGGCAACCTTGACTATCCTTCCGTCCATTTCAGCCGGAATCTCAAATTCAAGCAGTGTCACGGCGTTTCTGAAAAGGACTGCCTTTGACAGATCGTCTGTCTTTGCCACAGCAAAGCCACGGCTTGCCTGATATGTTCCGACAGACGGAGTCTGATCGTCATCGATCCATGTCCTGACCTCCGATGTGGCGAGGCTGGCAATGAAATTGGTGTTCCATGGATATACAAGAAGATAGTTTCCCTCTGCAGATGGAGCCTCATATTCCTTGATGTTCTCCGGATCTTTACTATAATAATTATACGAAAATCTGGAAGTACGCCCATATGTGGCTGCCTTGAACCTGTAGGCCAGGGTCCACCCTGCTTCCTTCAACTTGTCAGCCACGGAATAGTCTGAACGTTCTATCTGACTTCCGTCAAACAAGCCCACATTGTCTCCGGAAAGCCAGTCCACAGAGTAGTCTGACCTGAGGACTGTCTTCGTTCCAGGGTGGCCGTACTCCTCCCTTGTGGCCTCGAACAGATAAGTATCCGCAACGGTTTCAAGGATTTCCTTCTCAGCACAGGACAATAACATCGATGCTGAGATCAGGTATAGTGACCATCTTTTCATATTCAGAATTTCAGAATCGTATAAATAGGATAATGATCGGATATATAAGGAATATTCTTATATGTCTTGTCGATGACCCTGAACTGAGGGCAGGAGGAAAAGACGGTATAGTAGATATAATCCAGAATCTTGTCTCTGCCGTTTCCCCATCCGTTGTAGGAATTCTTCGTATCGGAATCCTCCGCAACATTTCTGGCACTGTCCATTTCCTTGTCCAGTTCGAGCAGACAAGGATTATCAGGAAGCATATTGAAGTCTCCCATGAGTATGAGCGGAAGATTCTCCGGATTCATGGCCGCTATCCTCTCCCTGACAAGGGCAAGGCCGTTCCTCTGAGCCTGCTGTCCCCTGTGATCCAGATGGGTGTTGACAATGAAGAATTCTTTTCCGGAAGGTATATGCCTCATCTTTGCCCAAGTTGCTGTACGAGGATATGAAGCATCCCATCCTTTGGAAGGAATATCTGGAGTTTCCGAAAGCCAATAGGTCCCCCAGTCAAGAAGCTTTATTGTCTGCCTGTTGAACATTATGGCTGCATGTTCACCCTTGTTCCTGCCGTCGTCACGGCCGACACCAATCCTGCGGTACTTGGGAAAGGCCGCTTCCATATCATAAAGCTGATGAGGACGGGCCTCCTGCATTCCGCACACATCGGGTGCGATCTCCTTGAACATCGCATATGAAGCCTCCTGACGGTAGCACCAGCTGTTGTCACCGTCAGAGAACTTGCCGTCTATGTCGGAGCGTATGTTGTAGCACAACACCTTCAGCTCGTCATCTGCCACTTTTGTCCTTGGCTCCTCCGCCAGCAAGGCTGCCGGAAGGAGCAGGACACCCGTAATCAAGGTAAATATTCTGTTCATTGTATATCTGAAATTTCCAATATAGTTATGACGATCTCATCAATATACATTCTGTACTGACTTGAGCCCTTTCCTTTACCTGTTGTATCGAAGTCAGGACCTATCACGATTCTTGATGCGGCATCCGCCTCGAGTTCCACAGAGTATTGTTTCAGGTCTGGCGAAGAAATGTCCATCTTCATCTTGACATCATTGCGTCTATCAGGTACAAACACATGGTTTTCCCCCATAGTACCCTTCATGGCTGAAACCAGCACATTCTCTGCCTCATCTGCATCATATCTGGCTCCAAGGAACTCCACCTTCAGTCTTGCCTTCTTGCCTTCCGGTATGCATGAAAGTTCAGGGGTGACTATCTGAGGAGCATAAGAATATCCTCCCAGTTTCAGATATCCCACACGGGAGATCAAGGACTTCTGCGCATTGACCGCATCCGACGGTATCCTCATGCCCCATCCGGACAGACGGCTGTCTCCGACTGCGCCGCCCAGACCACCATCAGCATAGAACAACGGACATTCGTCGCTGCTGTTTCCATACGTTCCGGAACTGCTGCAATCCCCGGAAGGAGAATTGAATCCGGACAGGTCTGAACTTCTCCAGCCTGCAGCTGTATTCAAGGCATCACCATTCCAGCACAGCATCGAGAAGTCCTCTGCCAGGATTACTGTTCCGACTCCTGCAGATGAGACATTGCCCGGTTCCACGACAGTGAAGGAATCAGTCGTAGCCGCCACCGTCCTGATGATATTGCCGGTTTCCGGATTGGTCGCATGGAAATAATAGGTTGTATTCTGTTCAAGTCCTCCGAATGTGAAGGCTGGACCAGATGATGGCCATATTGCTGATCCGGCCGGCACAGAGTGGCTGACAACAAGGTCTGTCAGGGCTTCGTCACGGTAAAGTGCGAATGTATATCCATAATCCTTAGGCGCATTACCCTCTCCGAACTTGAATGTCAGTGTGGATGAAGATGCTGCCGTGTGCGAAGCATCCACTTTCCATATATCCTTGATTATATCCACAACTGTCACCTTGACATCATCCAGGAACATTCTATGCTGTGATTTGCCACTTCCTTTACCAGAAGTCTCGAAATCAGGTCCGATGAGGATTCTCGCTCCCCGACGCACATTTTCGAACTCAAATGAATATGGACTCCAGCCTGCTGCTCCGGAAAGTTCAAATCTGACATCCTCCCGCGAAGTCACGGCAAAAGCATTGTCAGTCGATGTTCCTCCGACAGCGGACACGATCGAAGCAACCGGATCGCTGCCATAGCGTGAAGCCATGAAATCCACCCTTACCTTTGCAATATAGTCCTCAGGCACCTGAAGTTCAGAGGTCACGATATTGGCGCACCAGGATCCGCCGCCAAGCTTGAGATGACCTGACTTCGCATATACGCGTCCCGCGTTGTCTTTACCCTGCCTCAATATGCTCCAGTCGGCCAGACGGCTGAGCAGGGAGGCATCCTTGAGAGTTCCTCCATAGAGCTGGTCCTCACTGTCCCTATTCTTGTATGTTCCTGACGGACAGTCTCCGGAAGGAGACACATATTCCGAAACATCCGAACTGATCCAGCCCACAGCGTTATGAAGGTAGTCGCCATGCCATGGAAGCACTGAGAAATCCTCTGCAAGGATTACTGTTCCTGGCTCCACCTGACCAACCGCCGTATTCACAAGAGTGAAGTCGGTCGTCGAGGCCTTCAGAGGAGTGTCCAAGGACTTGCCCGTCGTAGTGTTAGTCACAGAGAACCAGTATTCCGTGTTCCTTTCAAGACCGGCAAAGACGAAGGTCGGAGCATTTTTGTCATACCACAATGTCGATCCTGCAGGAATGGAATGTCTGACAACAAGATCTGTCATGGCCTCATCCCTGTAAAGTCCGAACGAATATCCGTATGAACGCTTCTGCTCGTCGTCAATTCCTTCTCCGAACCTGAATATCAGAGTGGATGATGACGAGGCAATATGCTCTGCCTCCACCTTCATTCCATTGTCGTTCACTTCAAGGACTGTCACAACCACGTCGTCCAGGAACATTCGATGCTGGCTCTTGCCGTTGCCTGTCCCCGACTTTTCGAAATCGGGACCGATCAGGATGCGGGTATCAGGCTGTACCTTAGTAAGCTCGACAGAATACGGGTTCCAACCAGCCACCGGATTAAGGTCAAATCTCTTGCAGCTCAATGTATCTGTAAGTGCAAAGACATTGTTCTCTTCGGAACCTTCCACAGCTGCCACAACCATGGCCTGGCTGTCAGACGAATAGCGCGAAGCGCGGAAGTCCACCTTGACCTTGGCCACCATGCCGGCCGGTATATCCGACAGTGCCGGAGTGACAAGATCGGAAGCATAGCTGTAGCCTCCCATCTTCAGATATCCAACCCTTGCAAACACCATCTTCTGACGGTTGTCTGCAGCACCTTTCTGCGGATAGGCACTCCATCCGGCAAGGCGGCTCTCCTGCACTGCCACACCGAAGCCGGTAGTGTCGAACAGCTGGCACTCAAAACCCTTGTTGCCGAAGCCGCCTTCCGGTCTTGTTCCTGAAGGAGCCACAAAAGATTCCACATTCCTGCTTCTGAAGCCGGCCGCCGCATTGAGTTCGTCACCGTTCCAAGGTATCTCCGAGAAATCCTCCGCAAGAATTACACTTCCTGCTGCGACCGATCCGCTTCCCGTCTGCACGGGGGTGAAGGCGGTTGTGGATAGCGACACCACATCGCTCGACTTGCATACTGCCAGGAAGGTCGAATCTGTCAGCGGAGTGACAGAAGATGTGTCCGAGACATGAAAATAATATCTTGTTCCGCTTTCAAGTCCTCCGAAAGTGAAGGCAGGAACCGCCTTGTTCCATATCGAGGAGCCTGCCGCCACATAATGACAGACTACGGTGTCAGTGAGAGCCTCGTCACGGAAGAGTCCGAAGATGTATGGACGGGCAATCATCTCCGCCGCTGTCTCACCTTCTCCAAAACGGAATGTAAGCGTCGATGAAGTACTGTCCACTTTTTCGACAAAAATCTCCGGTTCCCTGGTGAGGTCACCCTTCTGCACGACTTTCAGCTCCACCTTGCGGGTCTCCATGGTCAGGATGACCTTTCCTTCCCTGGTATCACCCTCATTATGTCCGAAGACGAGAGTCAGGCTGTCTGCTGATGTAACGAATTCGCTTTTTCCTGGGAACTCAGCCACACTCAGCCAGTCGGACTCGACAGTACCTTCGTATTCTCCGTTCGTATATATCTTGAAGCCAAGAGACGCTGCTTCCGGTCCGGCCTCCTGAGTGCTTTCCGGACACCCAAGTTCGTACACGGTCACATGTTCGACCTCCTGGACGCATGCCGTCAGGATGACGGCTGCCAATATTGCATATAATCTGCGCATATATATCACTCCATGTAATCGTTATTGTTCAAAGCGCCATCGGAATAAGCCACCTGATCGGAAGGAACAGGATAATACTTGTGGTATGGCTTTATGTACAAAGGAAGATAGTAGCTGTTGTTGTATTGCAGCGTCCTTTCATACCATATTCCCCAGCGCACCAGATCGAACTTCCTCTGGAACTCTCCGAAAAGTTCGACGGCACACTCCTTTCTGATTTCCTCCATGATCAGGTCCGCATCATATGAAAAGGTGATAGGCTGCACAGGATCCAGTCCCGCCCTCACCTTGGTGATGCTCAGATATCTGCATGCCTCCTCAAGATCACCGGTCATCAGCAGGGCTTCCGCCTTGTTAAGAAGGGCTCCGGCGAAACGGAACACCTTCTGATTGTTCGAATCACGGTTATAGTACATCGTCGGGCACCAGAACTTGTTGCCGAGCCATGGCCTGCTGCTGTATGATGTGCAACTGTTGAAGAACATGACGGTATCCCTTTCCTGATCAAGGTCCGACTCCGCCGAATATCCCTTCCAGCGCCATGCAAGATTACCGGATCCTCCACGAGGGACATCAGACTCCGTATATTCTCCAGCTCTGAGGTCCTTATTCCTTTCCTTCATCAGAGTGCCATGGAAATATTTTGTCGGCCTTGCAGCCTTGTAGGTGCGGGCGTATGCACTCATCTCCGGTATGATTATGCCGTTGTAATTGTTCGAGACCACAGACGCACTTTCATCTGTCTCATCATCATCCTCCTCAATTTCGATATTCGAGCGCGACGGAGTGCAGTAGCTTGCTATGGAAGAGTATTCCTGCTGACCGAACTCCTCCACCTTGTTGGATATCTCGAATATGCTCTCAGGAGTCCATTTGTTTGAGAACGGAATGTCTGTCAGCGGATAGGTCTGTCCGAATTCCGACGGGGCGTCAGCAAAATGGCCGTATATGTCTTCAAGGACCTCACAGGCGGTAATGGCATCTTCCCAGCGCTCGTTCCACATGCAGAACTTGACAGCCAGCATGAGACCCAGGGACGCTCCTGCCCGATAATCCGTACCGCTTGCATAACTCCTGACAAGCGGCATATACTGCTTTCCGCCGCGGTCATAAGGAAGCAGGATATCCAGCAGCTCGTTTGCAAGCGTATCCCTGATGATGGCTGCCGGAGTCCTTTCAAGATGAGCTATATCCTTCCTGTTGTCCTCAGTGACGGCCTCAAGATAGAAAGGCACATCGCCGAAGACGGAAGTCAGGACGTAGTAATACATCGCGCGCATCACCGTGGCCTCTCCGTAGAGGACGGCATATTCATCTTCAGTGATCTTTCCTTCCTCCAGGGTGCGGTTTATCACATTGCACAGTTCGTTCGTGCGCATGACGCCCAGATAGCCCTGTTTCCAGACTGTCTTTCCGTGGCATGGCTTGGCCGGAGAAATCACACAGTTGGCGTCAGGACGTGTGTAGGAGGACAGGAACATGACATCCGTAGCACACTCGGTCATCTGCAGCATGGCGGCAGAATATATGGACCTCACCGGGTCATAGCAGCCGTTGAGACCGGTTACAATCCGCTCCGGACTGGTATAATAGTCGGAAGTCGCATAAGTCGTGTTCTTCTCATCCAGAAACGAACATGAGGCGAGAAGTAACGGGAACAATATGTATAATATTCTCTTTTTCATACTAAAATACCATTGAAATCTTTCCTATTACAGTGCGCGGACGCGGGAACGAGCCATTGTCCAGGCGATAGACTGCAGAGGACGTGTTGACATCAGGGTCAAAGCCGTTGTAGTTCTTCAGCAGCCAGAGATTATCTCCGGAGACGCCCACAATCAAGGACTTGATATATTTCATAGCCTGCTTTGGAAGAGGTATGTTGTACTCTATCGAAACCGTCTTCAGACGCAGATAAGAGGCGTCGTGAATGAATCGCGAACAGCCATAAAGGTCTTCACGATATGGAGCAGGGATGTCGGAGTCCGGATTGTCCGGAGTCCAGGCATCAAGCATATACCTGTACTTGTTGTAGGATGAAGAACCGGTTCCGAGCCAAAGCTCAGAAAGGTTGTACATCTTTCCTCCCAGCGAGTAGGCGAAATACACACCCAGCGTGAGTCGCTTGGCAATTGTGAAATCGTTTGAGATACCTCCATACACTATCGGATCAGAACAGCCCAGATATACGACATCCTCCTCATCGAGAAGTCCGTCATGGTTCACATCCACATATTTCGAGCGTCCGAGATTGCTTTCCACGCTTGTGGACATATATCCGGAAGTATAGGCATGGGTGCTGTTGTTGCGCTCAATCTCTTCCGCACTTTTCCACACACCTTCATACTGATAGCCCCAGAGCGCATTCACAGGATATCCTCTGCGATATCCGTAGAGATACTGGCCGCTGTTGCGAGGATTGAGATATGTCGGCACCACTGCATCCCCCTCGCCTATGTCCAGGGTCATCTGCCTGTTATGCGACACGGTAACAGCCGTGCTCCACTTGAAGTTCCTCCTGACAAAATTCTTGGTCTTTACAGTCACTTCCACACCGATGTTTCGTGTGGAGCCGACGTTATTGAAATATGTTTCATATCCGGTGACCTGAGAATTCCTCATTGCGAGCAGAAGGTCATGTGTATATGAAAGATATCCGTCGGCCTCGATAGAAAGACGGCTTCTGAAGGCTTCGAAATTCAGGCCGACATTGTATGAATCCGTGGTCTCCCAGGTGAGATTGCTGTTCGCAAGCTTGTTGGGAGTGTATGCCACGGACCTGCTGTCTCCGAATGTCCAGTGAGTCTTTGCAGTGGAAAGAGTGGCAAGGGACATGTAGTTGGATATCGCATCGTTTCCGGAACGTCCCGCACTCAGCCTGAGCGAAAGGTCATTAAGCCAGTAGGCATTGTTGAACCACGATTCATTGACGATTGACCACCTGAATGCAAGGGCCGGGAAATAGCCCCACTTCCTGTTCACCGCGAAGTTTGAAGCGGCATCGGTACGCATGGTCGCAGTGAGGTAATATCTTCTGTTCCATGAGTAATTCACCCTTCCGAAGAATGACATCTTGCTGTTTATGGTCTGGCTGCTCTTCGGCACAAGATTGCCGTAATCGACTATGGCGTTCATATTGCCGTATCCGACATTATCGTCGAGATAGCCTGCTCCTGTCAGATTCTCACTGTCTATCTTCTTGTATTCCAATGACATTCCGAGCATGGCCTCTATGGAGCTCTTCTTTATCTTGGTGCTGTAGTTCAGGGTGTTCTCATTCACGAAGGTCTGCTTCAGATAGGCTCCACGCGCAGCTGTACCTCCAAGATTGTTGTATGCAGCAGTCGGAAGGAATGAAGGAGAATAGCTGAAATTCCATGTATTGTTGCGCGCGTAGGAGAACTTGACATTGAGTTTAAGCCCCTTCACGATGTCAGCCTTGAGCCACGGAGCAAGAACTATCGTGTTGCGTCTGAGCCACTTTGTAGAATTCATCGCTGTAATGTACGGATTGTTGAATATGGCACCTCCGCTGCTTTCATCGTCTCCGTACAGGTTCCAGTCGTCCTTGACTGTAAGAAGAGGACTCAGGTATATGGCGGCACTTGAGCTGGTACCGGAAATCTGTGCAGAGGTGAAGTCCGTGCGCGTATTGGTCAGCGATGAGCGTATTCCCGCCTGCATCCACGGCTTGAGCTTGACACTGTAGGAAATCACCGTGCTGATCTTCCTGTTTCCGGAACCGATGATGACTCCCTGCTCGTCGTTATATCCGAGAGAGGCCGAATAATTGGACTTTCCGGAGTTTCCGTTCAGGGAAACATGGTAGTCCTGATAGACAGCATTACGGCTGAGGGTCTTGACCCAGTCGGTTCCGGTTCCCATGGCAGCGGGATCTGCATAAGGAGGATTCACGGCATCCTCAGACCAGAACTCGCGGGCATAATAGACCATGTTCCTCCACTGGGCAATCTCGCTTGCATCCATTATGTCGATGCTGTTCGCTATGGAAGACACGCCGGCCTTCGCGTTGAACTTTATCCTGAAGGAGCCCACCTGCTTCTCCTTGTCCTGGGAGGAAGCGGCTGTCGTCACCAGGATCACACCGTTTGCTCCGCGGGAACCGTAGATTGCGGTGGAAGACACATCCTTGAGAATGGAGATTGAAACGATGTCGGAAGGGTTGATCTCAGAAAGGTCTTCCACAACATCCATCATTCCGTCCACGATTATCAGAGGTTCGTTTCCGGCAGAAATGGAGCGTGCCCCGCGAATCTGGATAGTGCCCGCCTCGCCTGGCGCTCCGGTCTGGGAAGAGAACTCGGCTCCGGCAATGCGACCTTGAAGTGCCTGGGCTACATTGGATGCAGCTGATGACTGCATGTCGTCCATGGATACCACTGAGACACTTCCGGTGAGGTCACCTTTCTTGGATGTTCCGTATCCGATCACCACCACATCGTCGAGGGTGCTGGTCTTGGGAGACAGACGGACCTCAAGTTCCTTTCCTCCGGATTTCACCTGCTCGATCTTCGTGTCATAACCGATATAGGAGAACTCCAGAAAAGTATCTTCTGCAACATTGATGGAAAACCTTCCGTCAATGTCTGTCACAGTGCCGTTGGAAACATTGTTCTTGTCGATAACCCCGGCCCCGATCAGAGGCTCGCCGTTCTCGTCCAAAACCTTTCCGGTCACTGCCCTGTTCTGCGCAATGAGCGCCCCGCCACACAGCAGCAGGACACTCATCGTCGCAATCAATTTCCTGATTACAGATATCATAGTTACGGATTATTACTCAGCAACCGGTGTAAGAGCTTTGACGGTTACTGTCACGTCGTTGATATAATGTACGGCTTTGCCGTTGGTGTATTTACCTGCAACAGGAGTTATATTGAGTCTGTCACCTTTTTCTACACCGTCTATCGTGAAAGTATATTTCTCCCACTTACCATAATTTGTCAACTGCTGAGAATCAGAAGTCCCGTTAATGGTAACATTATCCATATGCAGATCATCCTGACGTGTGCCCGTCATACTCGACACAGCCATATGCAATTCGTTTTGTCTGTCATCTGCTCTGCGAGCCATAGTGACCTTGACTTCCAATGTTGCTGTGCTGCGATCAGGTATTGCAGTCAATTCAGGAGTTACAATGGATGTCGTATATGATCCTGAACCCAACTTAAAGTACCCACAGTGACCAAACATATATGTGGTGCCATTATTCCTATAATACGCCCAGTCCTTCAGACGTGACGTAGCAGCCAATGCTGAACGGAATGTCTCATTTTTCGTAGAACCATTGGCATCACTGCTGAATGCCCTATACACCAGATTGGCATCTACAGCTTCACATTCTCCTGTCATTGCCTCCATTGCAGATTTCTTAGTAGCACCGGCTGCCCCAGCTACGGTCTCAGCTCCTCCTACGATTTCTGCAAAATCTTCAGCAAGGATCACTTCTCCGACTTTCGCCTCAGAAGCAGGGACTGTCACATTTTCAAATGTAGTGGTAGTACAAGTCACTACATTGCTTATCAGATTATTGTTAATATCTGTCACCTTGAACTTATATGCTGTATTCTGTGCAAGACCTCCGAACACCCACTTAGGCTGCATATCTTTCCACAGATCACTGACTTTACTATAATCATAATAATCATGCGGCACAAGATATGAAACCACCAGATTATCATCAGCATCATACAGATAGAGTTTGTAATCTCTTGCGACATCATCCTTCACACTTGTCCCGCAGGTCCATGTGAACGAAGCTGTAGATGATGTCGTTTCACATGCTGTTGCAGTCAGATGGGCATAGGCATCACTGATCGCACCCATATAATGAATGGTGTTCCTCTTGAATTCATATTCTCCGACCTTTGACCTCGTGTATATCTGGCCGTCAGTCATAGTCACAGTCACATTGACTTCTGAAACTTTGGTCGGAAGCACCGCAATATAATAATCTCCCTGCTCCATTCCATCTGCATCACTAAGCGTCACACTATATCTTGCACTTGTGTTTCCATACTTCGCATGCCAAGCCTGAAGTACAGGTTCAGCAGAAGAGAAATCAACAAAGACATCACCGGCAATATGTTCCGTGCCATTTCCTGATACGGCAATGGAAGCCACCTTTCCGGCGAACTCCTCCGGCACAGTGAATTTCAGAAGAGAAACGAGATTCTTGAAAGAAACATTCTCTTCAAGGCTGCTGGCCTTTGCAATTGCAGATCCGCGGTTCTTGTCGAAACTATTCTTTGTCGCCGTCTGACTCGGAGAGATATAAAATCTTGCAAAAGACTTCTCAACATTGCAATAGTATGTCTCCGAATAAGTGTAAAGCATGATATACTTGCCGGCAGCAGGATTGAACGAATCTTCGGATGCTCCCTTTTTGTCATCGGCTGTAATGGTAAAATCTGCTGTCAGGCCGGCCCCCTCGGTAGCAAATTTATATCCCTTATACCAGTTTCCCTCATCTGTAGGCAGATTGCTTCCAGTAACTATATTATTCTCATCGGATGCCTCAAAAACTATCACGGCATCTCCGCTCTTCCAATGCACCATACGGCCGTCAGTATCATCCGTATCGTTCGGATCCAGCTGAGACTTGGATGATGGGGTGATATCACCGACATTCTCCCTGACAGCAGTGAACGAGAACTGTCCGAATTCGATCGCCTCATTCTCCTGCTGAGGATTTTCTTCCTTGACACATGAAACAGCAGCGGCAAGTGCAAGAATCAAAAGAATTGATTTAGTTGTCTTCATAGTATTTCCTCCTATTCCCAGCTGAATTCCAGATAATTATACTGCTCAGTCTGCTGAGCACTGAAACAGATGACTCCTTCCGGAACCATTTCAAGGGTTCGAATCTGCGGAGCAGCGTACTCCACTGATTTCACGGATTTACTCCGATTAAAGTTTAAAGTGTACATAAGTATGGATTGTTAATTGGTTGTCTTAAGGGTGACTGATTACGTCTGATGCAAAGTTAGCAAGTTGCCCCCCCCGACGAACACTTCAGACCCATATCCAAGCCAACATCAAACCCCATGAAAAATAAAAAATGCCTCAGACAAACGTCAAAAGGCATTTTGTAATATCTCCGTCAACCTTAACATCAAACTTTATCAAGACTATTCCAAAGGAATCTGCATTAGTCTTCGCTCAAATTCTTCCCTTGAATACTTGGATTTCTCGGCCGCGCGCGAACGATATGTGTAAACCGTGGAAATCGTATAACTCATGAAACTGGCAATCTTCATGCTGTCCGTCATTCCCATCCTCATGATAGCCAGTACCCTGAGTTCTACGGGCATCTGACCCGACTTGACTATACGGTATTCAGATCCTTCCTTCATCATCTCGTTGACCCGATCCACGAATGACGGGAACATGGAGAGGAAATTCTCATCGAACATAGCATAGAACCGCCTCTTGTCATCTTCAAAGCGGGACGGAAATTTGAGGACATCGTAAACCTTGTCTATCCCGTCTTTCTTGGCCATCTTTCTCAACTCCTTGTGATATTGATCGGCAGAATCGATGTAGCTTGCTGAACTGACCATGTATTCAAACAGGTAATTGTTCTTGATCATGTCTGCCTCACGGAGCCGGCGATAAGAGTCCTCCAGTCTGAGTCTGAGTTTGAAATTATAGATCAGTGCAAAGACAGAGATGACCAGAAGCATCGCAAGGACAATAAGAGATACCAGCAATGCACGACGTGATGATTTCTCCTCCTTTGCAAGAAGATCCATTATTTTATTGGAAGCGCTCTGCGCATAACTCATTCGAGCCACCTGCTTATACTTGAACGAGTTGGTCATGGCCAATGTGATGTAGTGGGATGCCTCCTCCAATTCCCCGCGCTTGCGAAGAGACCTTGCCAATGAAATGAGAGACAGGTTGTCAAGTGTCGGTTCTCTGAGATTATAGACAGAAGCCATGGCAAGGTGCACCAGCCTCTTGTCCGGTTCCTTCAGAAAGTCATACAGAACCGCATTATAGCGATGCCACGAAGCAAGCCGGCGATCGTTGTCTGCCATATGCTTCACGGACTTGAGCATTTCCAGAGCCTCTGCATATCTTTCTCCATCACGAAGTTCGGAGATTCTTATCTGATATGCCTTGAAACTTGTCGAATCTATATCAAGCGCCGCCTTCCTCAAGGCAGTCAGTTTGTCCCGATAATAAGAAGCCGGATGATTGAGGAACACATCTCCAGGAGCATTGAACGCACGGACAAACATTGAATAATATACGGACTCGGCCCTGTGATAATAGTGCAACAATCCGTCGTCTGAAAGTCCGGACACATCAAATTCTTCAATCCTGTTCAGCGCTCCAAGAAAATCCTCCTTCATCTGAGCGACTGTGGACAAAGCCATGACTGCATGCATCTGAGAATCCTTGTCTCCTACTTCTTCGGCGAGTGTAAGCATCTGCTCCGAGTACATCGCCAAAGTATCGACAGACAGATTCGCATAAAGATCCACAAGCTCTGAATAGAGATGGAGCTTTGAGTCCACATCGGCCGTGGACATCAGATCATCTTGCAAGCTCCTGATTCTTCGATAATGATCACTCATCGTCTGGGGAAACTTCTCTATCTCCTTGTCAAGAAGCTCCAGAGCATCCTCCAGATCACTGTCCTGACTATCTCTGTCCGGCACGCATGAGAAGCAGGACAGAGCAATGAAAACGATGAGCAGCAGATACTTCATAGAGGTCAAGAGATTATCCTGTCCCTATTGTATTCCTTGATTTCGAACTCTCCCGCAAGGATTCCATAGCCGTTCTCCGCGAGGGACTCGAGCTCGTTCTCACCGGCATAGACCTCAACCGGAGCGATGAAACTGACACGGTCGGTGATGTCCCTTACGATATCCTTGGCATGGGCTATTCCGCCGGTGAGGACTATGGCATCCACCTTTCCACCCACGACGGTAGCGAGAGAACCTATATATTTTGCAACTGAAACTGCAAATCCCTTGAGGAACCTGTCGCACTCAGCGTCACCATCCTGGGCACGGGCTACGATCTCACGGATGTCGTTTGTTCCGAAATATGCGACAGCACCACCCTTGCCGACAAGTTTCTTCTTGACCTCGTCCTTGGTGTATTTTCCGCTGAAACACATCTCCACGAGCGGGAATCCGGGCACGGAGCCTGCTCTTTCCGGGCTTATCGGGCCGTCGCCTCCGAGGGCGTCGTTTGTGTCTATCACAAGGCCGTTCCTATGAAGCGACACAGACGAGCCACCACCCATATGGGCAACGATGACCGTCACATCCTTATTGGTCTTACCCACGCTGCGGGCATATCTGCGGACCATGGCACGCGAGTTAAGAGCGTGGAAAAGAGTCCTTCTTTCGAATTCAGGGATACCGCCCACCTTCACCTCCGGAAGCATTTCGTCCGCCATAGGAGGATCTGCTATGAAAGCGCGGCATTTCTGAGTTATTCCCTTCTTCTGACGGGCCTCGTTCACTTCCTGTGCGATATCGTCAGCAATAAGGGCGCTCAGGTTGCAGGCATGCACTCCGTCCTTGCCGGACATCAGGGCATCGCGCATTTCCTGATTCACCTCATAGACTCCTGTCCTTATCGGAGTTATGAGGCCGCCTCTTGCCATGCATATGTCTATGGATTCCAATGCGATTCCCCTGTCTGAGAGAAAAGCCGTGATGGTGTCGCGGCGCATGGGGGTCTGGTCCATTACGGACGGATACAGCGCTACCTCTTCTGCGCTGTGTGTCAGATTCTGCTCGAAAAGTTTCTCTCCGGCATCATAGAATCCGATCTTTGTGGAGGTGGAGCCGGTGTTGATCACCAGTATTCTACCTTTCATATTATAGTGGTCGTTAGTTTTGGTTATTATGCGGTCTTGTCATCGCACAGCCATTGCAGCCATTGCGATGGAGTTGAGCTTGGTCCCGATGCTGTCAGCACGGCTTGAAAGGACGCATGGGACCTTTGCACCCACGAGCATTCCTGCCTGCTTCACTCCTGGAACGAGCTTCGAATTCGCCTTGTAAAAGACGTTTCCTGACTCTATGTTAGGGAAGAGGAGGCAGTCCGGATCGCCAGCTACTTCGCTCACCAGTCCCTTGATCTTCACTGACTCCATATCGATCGCCACATCAAGAGCCAACGGGCCGTCAGCTATGCAGCCCTTGATCTGTCCGCGGTCCACCATCTTTGCAAGGAGAGCGGCGTCAATGGAGGCCGGCTGGCTCGGAAGCACCTGCTCGGTTGCCGCGATGATGGCCACCTTAGGTTTTGCCACGCCCACTGCCTTTGCAGTCCTGACAAGACATTCCATGATCACCTGCTTCTGCTTGATGTCCGGAGCCGGGATCACAGCCACATCTCCCACAAACAGGAGCTTGTGATAACTCGGAATTTCGAGAGTGGTGCAGTGAGTCAGGGTGCCCTTAGGAGGAAGGAGTCCTGTCTCCTTGTTCAGGATAGCACGAAGGAACTTGTCTGTCGAGCAGAGTCCCTTCATAAGGAAGTCACCCTCTCCGTCACGTATCATCTGGACAGCCTGAGCGATGGACTTCATCTCATCAGTATTATGGACAACCGTGAAGAGGTGCTCAGAAACGCCCTCATCCGCGCATGCCTTGGAGATCATATCCTTGTCACCCACAAGGGTAACGTCTGCAATACCCTGCTTTACAGCCTCTGCCGCAGCAGCGATAGTGTGGCCGTCGACTCCCCAGGCAGCGACCATCCTCTTGCGGTCGGCGCTGCCATGGAGTGCGGCTATTATTTCTTCGAAACTTTTATACATGTGAATTTTGACAATTACTCTTCGTTCTGAACGATGTTCATAGTGTCACGGGCAATCATCAGCTCCTCGTTGGTCGTGATGAGGGCCACCTTGACCTTGGAATCAGGAAGGGTGAGCATCGTGTCCTCTCCCCTTGCAACGTTCGCGTCATAGTCGAACTTGACTCCGAGATATGTCAGGTTCTCGCAGACCCTGCGGCGAAGACGGCTGTTGTTCTCTCCGATACCGCCGGTGAAGACGATGAGGTCCACGCCGTTCATTGCCGCTGCATAAGCACCTATATACTTTGTGATTTCGTAGGTGAGCTTCTTGAGTGTGAGTTTTGCCTTTGCATCGCCTTCATTTGCTGCCGCGTCAAGGTCACGTGCGTCGGATGACACGCATGACAGACCGAGGAAACCGCTCTTCTTGTTGAGCACCTTGCTCATTTCTGCAGCGCTGAGACCTTCCTTCTCCTGGATATATGTAACCACATCAGGATCGACGCTTCCGCTTCGTGTTCCCATGAGAAGACCCTCAAGCGGAGTGAATCCCATGGTCGTATCAATGGACTTTCCGTTCACCACAGCCGCGATAGAACTTCCGTTACCGAGGTGACAGGTGATGATCTTCGAATATCCGAGGTCGAGACCTGCGAACTTCGCACCCTTTGCAGAGACATACTTATGGCTTGTTCCGTGGAAGCCGTAGCGACGGATACGGTACTTGTCGTAATATTCGTATGGAAGAGCATACATATAGGCGTATGCCGGCATTGTCTGGTGGAAGGCCGTATCAAATACACCGACCTGCGGAACAGACGGAAGCACTGCACTTACCGCTCTGATACCGAGGATGTTTGCAGGATTATGGAGAGGTGCGAACACAGAGCATTTCTCAAGCTGCGCGATAACCTCGTCCGTAATCAGCTGGCTGCACACGAAATCCTCCGCTCCATGAACGACACGATGACCTACAGCCTCGATATCCTCAAGAGTGTTGAGCACTCCGTATTCCTTGTCAAGAAGAGCATCAATGACAGCCTGGATACCAACAGTGTGGTCTGCTATCGGCATTTCCTTCTCAAGTTTCTCCTTTCCGGTCGCCTGATGCTTGAGGCAGCCCACTTCCATTCCGATTCTCTCGACGAGACCTTTCGCGAGCAGATCGTAAACCTCTTCGTTCTTCATATCAAGAAGCTGATACTTCAGAGAAGAACTTCCACAATTGACTACTAAGATGATCATTTTATGTTAATTTTTAATTGTTGTTTGCTTTTCCGATTGAAAACTTAAAATTTAAAAGTCAATCCTTGCAAAGTTACAAAATTTATCGCTACTTTAGCAAAAAGAAACAGGAATTCTATAGCTTATGGACGTGGAGAGAGAGATTGCAGGGATAGCACTGCCTTTTACCATCGGAGCTGTCATCACGGTCTGCACCGTGAAATTCTTCTGCGCGGGAGGGTTTGTCGTTCATGAACTGGCCTTTGCCGCATGCTTTATGAGTCTGTGCGGGCTCCTGCTCAGAAAGAGGCTGAGCCTCGGTGATGGAGCCGTCCGGACTCTCCTGATCCTTTCCTTATGCAGTTGCGGGGCGCTTTCTGGAGCTGTTTCGGCATATCATATTCCTTTTGCTGATTGCAGTTCCGTTGAAGAATATGCCATAGGATTCGGAATCCGGATGCAGAATATCATCGACTCGATTCCGTTCAGTTCAGCCCAGACCAATGCACTGTTGAAAGCCCTGCTCACAGGGGAAAGGAGCACTCTGCCTGCCGGACTCACCGAAGCCTTCCGTGACAGCGGGGCATCCCATATACTCGCCCTGTCAGGTCTCCATCTCGGCATCATTTACGGAATCTTCTCAAAAGTCCTCTTCTTTACGGGAAACAGCGTGGCCGGGAGACGCATGCGGTCTGCCGTCATCGTCATTCTTTGCGGATTCTACACCCTGGCCACCGGAGCCGTACCCTCGATAGTCCGGGCCTTCATATTCATATTTCTCGGAGAGGCTGCACGGATGACCGGACGCCTGCACAGTCTCAGACAGTTGCTGATGGCCTCGCTTCTGATACAGGTCATCATCGATCCGCTCTCGGTCCGGTCCGTCAGTTTCCAGCTTTCATATGCAGCCATAGCCGGAATCGCATTCATATATCCTTGGCTCAGGGATTTCTGGCCGTCAGGGGAAGCCGGAGACGACTCGTGCGGAAGGGCACTGGTCAGGGCCATGCGGTGGATATGGAACTCAGCAGCTCTGTCCATATCCTGTCAGCTTGCCACGGGACCTCTCGCATATCTGTATTTCAGCACCTTCCCTCAGCACTTCCTGCTGACCAACCTCATATCCCTGCCACTGACCGGGTTCATCATCCCCTGCGCGCTGGCCTGCCTCGGCCTTTCAGGCCTCGGCTGCTGCCCGGCATTCATGGTCTCTGTCACAGAATGGCTGGTCAGTCTCCTGACCTGGTCGCTGGAGGTCATCGCCTCGATGTAGCGGCGGTTTCGAGAGAGAAGCCGGAAGAGCACCATGTGGCGAAAGCCCCGTTGTCATCATAGATCAGGCAGGCCTCCAGATCAGGGTGCGACTCGATGAAAGCCCTCGCTGCATCCAGACCTATCACCATGCAGTACGTGGCATAGGCATCGGCCGTCATGGCATCAGAGGCGAGGACGGTCGCACTCAGAAGAGAATGGCTGACAGGATAACCGGTCTGAGGATCTATCGTATGGGCATACTTCCGCCCGTCCCTGACATAGAACTTGCGGTAGTTGCCGGAAGTGACCACTCCATGAGGACCGGCAGGGACTCTGAATATCCCCTGGATGTCCGCTCCAAGCTCATTGTTTCCGTCCACCGGGCGGTCAATTCCGATGGTCCACCGCTGTCCAGAAGGATTGACGCCGTCGCAATATATCTCGCCTATATCCACCATCATGTCCTTGACGCCCAGACTATATAGATATGCAGCCACAAGGTCACAGCTGTAGCCCTGGGCAATGGCATTATAGTTCAGTTTAGGAGCGACTGCCGTTTCCGATAAGGAGGCGTTTCCGGAAAGTTCATCCAGCAGCAGGTCTGACGGCTCCAGAGTTCCGTCCTCACCGACTGCGGAACGGATATCTGCCCTGAGTCTCTTCATTCCAGACTCCTTCACAGTCCTGGTCACCATCTCGCCGGAAGGCATTTCGCCGCTCCTGAACCCGAAGCCCCAGAGGTCAAAAAGAGGAGCAGCTGCGGCATCCACAAGTCCGTCTGTTTCCTCCCAGAACTTATATGCATGCGAATATATATCCGCAAAGAGGGAATCCGGGGTCACGGTCTCTCCTGCATTGAAGCGGCTCAGAAGGGAATTCTTATTGTATCCCGAGAGCGAGAAATCGATCCGGTGGAGAATGGCCTCGACCGAGTCACGGATTTCCTCCGGCTTCTGAGAGACCCCGTCCATATTGAACTTGACGGCATAGGTACCGCCCTGAGCATATCCGGTGATGGTGACATAGCCCTTCCTCGGAGCGCATGAGCTGCAGCATAGCAGCAGAAGCACCACTGCCGCCTTGACAACAAACGGAATATTTCGATTTATATGCATGATCGGATGATTGATGAGCCTTGTCGATGGCAAAGTATTTGTACAAAGGTAGCGGTTTTTCAAATTAAAATGACCATATTTGCATGATTTAATCAACACGGACGAAAGATGAATATCAGAAGACTGACTTCAATGATCATAATCGCCGCCTCTGCTCTGGCGGCTCTCTCATGCAAGAAGGAGGAGGAAGAAGCGGAAGTGCTGCCGAGCCTGGAAGGCAATCTGTCTTTCCATGCACCGCAGTTCATCGAGCCGGGACAGACTCTGACAATGACCCCGAAAGGACTTGTCCATCCTGAAGACAAAGGGATCGGATTCTATTGGAAGGTCACTCCTGCAATGACATCCAGCGACACGACCAGACTTGAGAACGGACTTTCTCCTGAGGGAGAAGAGTCGGACGGATCGTTCACATACACCTTCCCTGACTCTCTTGCGGTCTATACAGTGACTTGCTATGCCTTTGCAGAGGACTACACAGGAACATCATCAAGCAGGTATGTGACCACCGTGAAGCCTGGCCTCGAGGGTTCACTTACATCAACAGGAATACGTCCGTCAGATGCCCACATAACCGTGGACGGTCAGGACTACTACTACGCGAAGATCGGCAATCTCGAATGGTTCAGGAACAATCTGGGAGTCCGAAAAGGAGGAGCACCTTACGGAAATGCAGACATAATGTCAGACGTGTTCGGAAGATTCTATAACCATGAGGACGCAATGGCTGCATGTCCTGAGGGCTGGAGACTTCCTACAGAAGAAGACTGGCTTGCCCTTGGAAAGGCAGCCGGAGCCGAGAGCGAGAAATATGAAGTGATCGAAGGCGTCGCTGCCAGACTCATGGCTGACGCCAAGTTCAACGGAGTCACCATGTGGGACTACTGGCCTGCTGTCGGCACCATCACTAATGAAAGCGGATTCTCAGCAATTCCTGCCGGCTACCTTAATCTCGGCACCAGAAACGAAACGGGAGAATATCCGGAATCCTCCTCTTACGGTGTCTATGAGTATGCCGCATTCTGGACTGCCGACTCTGTGGAAGGAGAGGAAGGAATGGCATATTACAGATATATGATGGCCACTCAGCCGGATCTTTTCATAAGCAAGGGCGACAAGGCCAATTTCGGTGCATCGGTAAGATGCGTACGCGACGCACAGTAACAAACTGACTTAAAATATTATGAAGAAAGGACTTATCATTGCCATCGTGGCGGCAGCTGTGCTGCTGGGTGGATTCCTCTGGATCAAGGGAACATACAACAGAATGGTCACTGCTGACGAAGGTGTCAGCGCGGCATGGGCTCAGGTGGAGAACGTGTATCAGCGCAGGGCTGACCTCATCCCTAACCTGGTGGCTACGGTGAAGGGATATGCCGCACACGAGGCGACCACTCTCGAAGAAGTGACCGCCGCACGTGCAAGAGCGACTCAGGTGGTTGTGGATCCGAGCGACCTGGAACCGGAAGACATAGCACGTTTCAACAAGGCTCAGGGCGAGCTCTCTTCCGCCCTCGGACGCCTGCTCATGATCACAGAAAACTATCCTGACCTCAAGGCCAACCAGAATTTCCGTGACCTTCAGGCACAGCTCGAAGGCACTGAGAACAGGATCGCAACTGAAAGGATGAAGTTCAACGAGGCAGCAAGAAGCTATAACACCCTCATCCGCAGATTCCCGGACAATATCATCGCTTCGATGTTCGACTTCGAGAAGAAGGGATATTTCGAAGCACAGGAGGGAGCGGAGACAGCACCTAAGGTGGAATTCTGATGATGAAAAGGATTTCGACGATATACAGAACCGTGGCCCTGATGATAATCGGGGCCGCTTTCATATTGGAGGCGGCAGCAACACCAGCACGTCCTGAGCCTCCACGTCTGGTCAACGACTTTGCCGGGCTGTTCAGCGACAGGCAGACTGCTTTGCTGGAGAACGAACTCGTCGCTTTTGACGACACGACCTCAAACCAGATAACCGTGGTGACCGTCAAAAGTCTTGAAGGTTACGATGCAGCAGAATATGCGACAAGAATAGGTCTGGAGTGGCAGGTCGGCTCTGAGAAATTCGATAACGGAGTCGTGATGCTGGTCAAGCCCAAGACAGCGTTCTCTGACGGAGAGATATTCATAGCTGTCGGCTATGGACTCGAAGGAGCCATCCCTGACGCATATGCAAAGCGGATAATCGAGGAGGTCATCATTCCCCATTTCAGAGAAGGAGACTACTTCGAAGGAGTTGCTGCCGGTTGCGACGTGCTGATGAAGCTTGCCAGCGGAGAGATCAGCGAACTGCGGGAGGATGACGACGAAGCGGGACTTATTGCCGGCATTGTGGCGATCAGCATCATCTGCATTCTTGTGTTCGTGATTCTCCTTGCCCATGAGAACGGCAAGGGAGGCGGCCACGGAGGAAACGGCGGAAGTGGCGGACGCGGGGTTTACACCGGCCCGATCATCATAGGACGTCCAGGCGGCGGATCGTTCGGTGGCGGCAGTTCCTTTGGAGGCGGCTTCGGAGGCTTCGGAGGAGGTTCCTTCGGAGGAGGTGGTGCCGGAGGCCGCTGGTAAGCCATTTCGCTGCTGAGTTGGCGCCTGCTGACGCCGGAAATCCATTCCGTGGCAGATTGCCCGAGGGAAATGAATTTAGTTTATGCGGGTGCTACATGATTGTCGTTGTTTCATGTAGCACCCGCTCAATTTTTCGGCATTTTACCCCATTTTGCATGGCGGGTTGTACATAAAAACTCGGAATTCGTGTATCATGATGCGATTACAGCCCTCCCCTTCTACCCTGTCATGCATCTGTGCTGATCGTCTCAACACCATTTTCCAAAACATTGATACTCGTCAACCTGAACGCACAGTGTGTTGCATTTCAATTCTCTGTGACTATGGAGGTGATTGCAGAGGACTCCGTTCGCTTCGCTCACTCCGGCCCCTCCCACAATCTACTTCGTCCCGCTATCGCGGAACTCGTATCTTGCGGGCCCCACCCCCTGCCCGTGTCCGAGGGTGGACACGCCTCTGCAATCACCTCCACAGCCCAGCCAACATAAGGCATAGTGCTCTGACCATAGCTTTTGTATATATCTTAACTTATAAATTAAGTTTTACTTACACTTTTTCTTTGTTGTTCAGAATATTATACATACTTTTGCAGAAAAAGAAGATAGAAATGACAGAGGTGGAATTTGTGCCATTCAGACTGACAGAGGCCGCAGACGTATATACAATACGAATTGATGGAAAGGAGAAGACTGAGTTTCATGAGTTTATGATGACTTTCAAGAATTCTGGTGACAACTATCTCGCCGATGATTTCCATCGGATACTGAATACTCTTAATATTCTTACTACCCAAGGAATCAAAGAGTACCACTTCCGTCCGGAGGGCAGGTTTTCCGATAGGGTATATGCACTTCCCCTTTACACCATACAAAGAAACAGGAAGAAGCACGGGACTTTGAGACTTTACTGCATCAGAATATCAGACAAGTTCCTTATACTTGGAGGCGGAGGAGAAAAGAAGACTCAAACGTATGAAGAAGATCAAATGCTGTCCGACAAGGTCACTATACTACAACTCATAGATAGGGAACTAAAAAGGCTGGAAGAAGATGGGCTAGATGTTAATTCGGTTATAAATAATCTGACAATCAACATATAACGATATGGAAAAAGCGACAATATACTATTCTGACCCCTTGTTTGACGAATTGTTGGCTGACGTGCCACAGGAAATCAAGAGACATCAGACTCTGCTTTTCGGCATTGGATATCGTATAGATGAGATATTGAAGCGTAAGGGATGGACTCAGGCAGATCTGGCAAAAGCCATGGGAAAGAAGGAGCCCGAGATTTCAAAGTGGATGGGCGGAGGGCATAACTTTACTATCAACACAATCGCAAAGATAGAAGCGGTTCTTGGGGAAGAAATCCTTACCATCAAAAGATACAGGAAACCTGTCACCGGATATAGTCGGGTGACAGAGAGACAAAGAAGATATCTCAGTGAGAGAAAGGAGGGATATAGCGGAAAGGGGAAATAACCCTACCGCATCTTCAGGTGTTTCAGCCAGAAGGCGCGGTTGGCTTTCTTGAAGTGGTCGCCCTGGTAGCCGTAGTAGCCGTGCATACCGTCGGGGTAGATCATGAAGTCGAAGTTCTTTCCCGCCTTGTGCAAGGCATCCAGAAGTTGGAGGGTGTTCTGGTGGTGGACGTTGTCGTCACCGGTGCCGTGAGTCAGTTTCAGCATTACCGGAGCGGTGGCCGGGGCAGCCGACGGAGTACCCTCAGGAGAGGTAATCTGAGCAGTCGCCGAGGCAGTCGCAAAAGCTGATTCCGAGGCACCCTCAGGAGAGATTACAGGGAGGGATGCGTCAAAAGACACCGGATAGCCGTCGACATAGTTCAGGACCCTGGACACGGCATAGCCCTCAGGGTTGTTCTGAGGTGTGTCCATATAGCGCTCGGTGTAGTGTGAGTCATACAGAGCCCAGTCATAGACACCGCCGCCTGCGATTCCGTAGTGGAACTTGTCAGGAGCCTGCATGAGCAGCATCGAGGTCATGGTTCCACCGAAGGAGAAGCCTTCCACTCCTATCTTATCATCCTGAACATAAGGAAGTTCCATAAGCCAATCGGCCCATGAGCAGAAATCCTTTACTTCATGGACGGTGAGCTGGCGGTAGATCATGTCGAGGCTTTCCCTACCGTTATGACCTCCGGCACGCGGGTCCACAGTGATCTGGATGATTCCGTTTGCGGAGTACCACTGGTTGTCCTCATTCGGAGTCGACCACCTGTCACGCACAAGCGGAGTGTCCGGACCTCCGTATATATCCACGTGGACTGGATATTTCTTCGACGGATCGAAATCATAAGGATAGACGATCATTCCCGGAAGAGTGAATCCGTCAGGGGTAGTCATATGGACAAGGCTGCCGAGGGAATATTTCGAAGCGTCATAGTCCGGCCCCTTCATATCTGCGACTACAAGTCCCTGAAGCCCATGACCTTTCTTTGGTGCAGGCTGAGGGCCTCTGAGGTTTGCCGGTTCAATGTCACCGCAATGTCCTTTAGAGACCATGCCCCCTGAAGTCGGGAAGACCGCGACTCGTGTCGGAGTGGTGACGTTCGAATAAGAAGCGGCAAAATATTTTCCATCAGGAGAAAACTTCACCCCTGTCACATGATATGCAGGATCTGTCAAAGCAGTCACAACGCCCTTGGCATCAACCTTATACAGCGCCTGACGGACCGTAGCATCACGTTTTGCAGTGAAATACACCTCTTCCCTCTTCTCATCCACACGGAGCAGATTCACAGACCAGTTGGTTCCGTCTGTCAGGCGGCGGAATTCCTTTCCGTCATACGAAAGGAAGTAGATCTGCTGCCATCCGGTCTCGAACTCACGGGCCATATAGAGACCTTTCTCGGTAAATATCACCGGATTGATCCAGTTGAGCCAGGTCTTGTAGGTCTCATTATATATATGCTTCTTCGAGCCGTCAGCTACATTCACGCTGTAGAGATCGAGGGTGCTCTGCAGACGTGGCATGCGGGCGATGAAGAACTCCTTGCTGTCCGGGCTCCAGAACGGGATGCCGAAGTACTGGTCTTCCTCCGGATTGAAGTCGGCCCAGATTATAGATTCTTCGACCCGGCCTTCGGCCTCGCTAGGAATGACAGAGGAGACTTGGCCTTTGCCTGGAATGGCAGAAGAATCCGGAAGGAGAACCGACAGGTCGATGACACCGATGCGGACCTGAGGATTGGTCTGGCCGGCCTTCGGATAGCGGGTCTCGCTGAGGGAACCGCCGAGAGCCAGGTCTGTCACCTTCGGACTGCTGTAGCGTGTAGCAGCTGCAGTGCTGTCGGCAAATGCCGAATATATAGGGAAAAGCGGTACCTGTGAATTGTCGAAACGGTAGAAACCTATCTTCCTGCTGTCAGGCGACCACCAGAATGCCCTGTAACGTGACGGGCGGCCGAAGATTTCCTCATAGTACACCCATGAGGCGTAACCGTTCAGGATGAGGTCACTACCGTCGTGAGTCAGACGGATCTCCTGTCCCGAAGCGATATCCACCACATACAGGTCATTATCCCTTGTAAAGGCCAGTCTGGTGGAGTCAGGAGAATATGTCAGGTTCACCGCACCCTCCGGCCTGACCGGAAAGTCGGAATACTTCTCCGGAGCCTTGAATCCTTCCGTACGACGTCCGCTGCGGGCATCCACCTTGAAGGCTGTGCTGTCCTGATATGTTCCGTCATAGGTAAAGACCACTTCCCTGTCACTTATCCACTTCCATGCACGCGGCACCTTGTTGAACTCCTGAGCCCCGGCCGCCACAGCCAGCAGCATCACTGCTATCATCAGAGCTATTCTTTTCATATTATATTTATTTTTCTATAATCGTCACAGAAAAATCAGCTGTTTTTTCTGCGTCATATACCCTTTTCCTACCTTCTACCCCGAAAATGACAGTCGTCGCGGAAAAACAGCCATATTTTTGTGCGTCACTGGAGTGGTACACAGGACTTATTCCGGTCATTGACAGGCGTTGGGTGAGATACCGTTCAGCATGGCTACTCACAGAACAACTCATCCTTGAAATTGACCAGACAGACCTTTTCCGTAGCACGGGTCATGGCGGTGTAGAGCCACTTCAGATCGTCCACGGTCAGTTCCTCCTGCCAGAACGGATTGTCGATGAAGACGCATTTCCACTGGCCTCCCTGCGACTTGTGCCCGGTTATGGCATTGGCATATTTGAGTTGCAGGGCATTATAATACTTATCCTCACGGACCGCCTCATATCTCTTCTTCTTGGTCGTTATGTGTGCATAGTCCTCATTCACACCCTGATACAGCATGTTCGACTGTTCATAGGTCAGAGACGCACTCTCCGACTCAAGAGTGTCCAGGATCACCTTGGCCACGATCTCCTGGTCGTCATAATCCGGGAAGGATATGCGGGCCTGGGCGAAATGAAGCCCGTAGCGTTCCTCATAGTTGGAGATCTTCACCAGCTTGGCGATGTCACCGTTGGCGATATAGTCCATCCCTTCTATATTCTCAACAAACTGATAGCAGTTCTTGACGATCATCAGCTTGTCGTCGCGGACCAGTTTCTCCTCCTTGAACTGCACTGTCGAGCGGACTCCGAGATTATACTTGATCGCACGCCTGTTAGAACGGCACAGGATCACTGTTTCATCCTCACCATAACGGGAATAGGCATCAGAAATCGTATCTATCAGCTCTCCCCCTCCGATGCGATGCACATCATCAAACCCGGACACTTCAAGTCCCAGGTCGCACAGGTCCATGACTCCCGGACCATAGTCCAGTTCCGAGATGAGCTTGCGGATCAGGGTCGCGTTGTGCAGGATTCCAGACTCCTGCTGCTGACGCACCACCGTGGTAAGTTCGGCAAAGACGGTTCCTCCCATCATGGCCATATAATCCCTCGAAAGCGCCGGAGAAGCATCCAGACCTATTGGCGGAAGCTGTGCCGAGTCCCCTATAAGGATCACCTTGCAGCACACCCCGGAACGGACGAAAGTGATCAGGTCTTCAAGGAGATTTCCTGTACCGAAAGCCGCCGTGGACTGCTGCTGACCTGCGTCAATTCCTATCAGAGACACCTCATCCACCACGAAAAGAGTCTCCTTGTCCTTGTTCGGAGCCAGGGAGAACTGTCCGAATCCGTCGCCACCGACAGCGCGCTGGCGGTATATATGCTTATGGATCGTGAAGGCGGGACGACCCGCATAGGAGGAAAGTACCTTGGCCGCACGGCCGGTCGGTGCCAGAAGCACGCACTTTGTCTTGAACTCCACGAGAGTGTCTATCACAGAGGCTATTGCAGTGGTCTTACCGGTTCCTGCATATCCGTTCACAATGAAGATGTCATCTTCGTCCGAACTGACAAAGTCGGAAAGCTTTCTGAGAAGATTGTCCTGACATGGGGTCGGCTCGAATCTGAGACGGGACAGGAAGCCTCTATACAAGAAATCAGCCCTTCCCATTACCTGTCACGCTTGAATATGAAGGACAGGACTATCAGGACAGGAAATATCTCCAATCGTCCCAAAAACATGTCGAAGGTAAAGATGAGCTTGGCCATAGCCGGCTGCATCGAGTAGTTGCACATGGCCGAGACCTTGTCAAGTCCGGGACCGATGTTTCCGATTGACGCAAATGTGCCTGAGACGGCCTCCATTGCTTCCACTCCTGTCAGCATCACAAGTATGCTGGATATCAGTACTACAATCATATACAGGACGATGTACAGACACACCGCACCTACCATACTGTCAGGAAGATACTGCCGTCCCATCTTAAGTCTTGAGACGGAGGTAGGATGCAGCTTATGGCGGAGTTCATTCATAATGGCCTTGAACGCGATGACCACCCTGTCGACCTTGAGACCTCCGGTCGTGGAGCCGGAACATCCGCACTGTATGGCCGCCATCATAAGAACCATATCTGCAAGGAACGGCCAAGAGGCGTTGTCACATATTGCGAAACCTGTCGTGGTCATATAACTCACGACGTTGAACGACGCATGCATGGCGGCAGTACCAAGTGAATCATATCCGCCTCTGCTCATCAGGACGAAGGTCACCAGAGCCGCCATCACAATAATGGATGACAGATAATATATGACCACAGGATTGTTCATCGGCTTGAGAGAGCGGGTCACGAACACTGAATATATCAGTCCGAAATGCATGGCCGAAAGAACCATAAAGACAATCGCCACCACATTGACCGCATCCGAGTCATAGTATGCGATGGAAAGATTCCTTGTGCTGAATCCACCCGTTGATGCGACACTGAACGCATGATTGACGGCATCGAACAGAGACATGCCGGCAGCCCAGAAGGCCAGACACGAAGCAATTATCAGACATATATATACTGATGTGATCACCCGGACCAACTTGGACGAGTTATACCGGTAGCCCTCCTTGGAAAGCGAAGACATCTCCATATTGGTCAGTTTCAGACGGAACGGGCTTGCAGAAGGCATGACCATCAGAAGAAAGACAACGACTCCCAGACCTCCGATGAAATGGGTTGACGAACGCCAGAAGAGAAGACTCCTTGGAAGAGCCTCTATATCATTCAATATGGTGGCACCGGTGGTCGTATATCCCGAGACGCTTTCGAACCATGCATTCACGATAGTGAACTCTCCTCCCCAAAGCACATACGGCAGCATACCGAATACGAAAGATAGTAACCATGCGACAAAAATGGTCAGATAGCCGTCCCTGAGCGACAAAGAAGATGCATTCCTGACGAATATGAACGGGAAAGCACCAACTATTGCAGTGATTATGAAACTGATAAGAAGGGGTGTAAACGCTGAGTCGCATCCCTCCGCAATCGATATGAGCAGGGACACGAACATGAAGAAGGCACTGACCAGCAGGGCCTTTCCGACATTTGTCGATATGGCCTTTACATTAATCATCAGTCGTCCTTTCTTCCTTGAGTGCCTTGACGCGGCGCTTCAGTTCAAGATTCTCTTCAATGAGTTCCGTCACTCCGGCGTTTACATTTGCCAGCTGGTCATCAGAGTCCATCTCGTAGGCGTGACGCCTGCCGGAAGCACGGTATGCATCTATTCCTTCCGATATCCTGTATATAGGTCTGACATAGTTGGCCATCGTGAAATAGAGCAGAAGGAGGATGAGCATGAGTCCGGCTCCGACAGAAACGACTCCTGGGATAATGCTGCGATAGAATCCGGCATCAAAGTTCTCTGAGTTGAATTTGAGGTCTTCGTGAATGAGTTCATTCAGTTTGCCCAGATTCTGGATAAGCGAGTTGTACTTAGGCTGAAGGGTTCCGAAGAACCACTCTCCGGTGTTGACAGTATCTGCAAGGAAGACCTCATCGAACTTACGGGAGGTCTTGACGAAATCGTTGAATGAAGTGACCACGCTGTCAAGCATCGGCTGGGCCTTCTCCGAAGTGAAGGTCGTCCTCAGAGAGTCTGCTATAGAGACAAAAGGCATCTCGTGAAACTCCGGCATCAGGGAGATGTCGTTCATAACGACCACCGAAAGCATCTGGTGGTTATGCTCCTGAGTCAGGTCGGAAAGACGCTGAGAAAGGACGATGCTGTTGATGTTCGAAGTGATCAGGTCCGACACATAATTGCTCATGCGGCGATATTCCAGAATGGACAGCACGCCGGAGAGCAGCAGGATAGCCGCCAGCGAGCCCAGGCTGAGACAGACCTTCTTCCTGATGGAAGGTTTCCTCTCACGCCATTTCATTATTCTTTGCCTAAGTCCCATGTCTCAAAAAATCATGAAAGGCAAATATAGGGATAAATTCGTATATTTGTGCAGACAGCTTTTATAATCATGAGAAAAGAATCCGGAATACTCCTGCAGGTTCTCTGCATGGCCGTCTGCAACATGCTCTGCGGATGCGGCGCATCCTCGTCAGACAGCGACCACATATTATGGTATGATTCCCCAGCACAGTGGTGGGAGGAGACGCTTCCCCTTGGAAACGGGCGCCTGGGAATGATGGCAGAGGGAGGGATTGACAAGGAGATGGTCATCCTCAACGAGATATCGCTATGGAGCGGATGCGAGAGGGATTATGCCAACCCTGATGCTGCCGCAAGCCTGCCTGTGATCAGGCAGTTGCTTCTGGAGGGCAGGAATGCCGAGGCTCAGGATGTGATGTATGAGAGGTTCGTGCCGCGCAAGGCTGTGGACGAACAGTCCTACGGGTCCTATCAGGTCTTGGGAGGACTGATGCTTGACTATCAGTTACAGGATTCATCAACAGGTGACAAAGAGGCTATGCGTGCTTCTGAGGACAGGACGGACCGCAAATACCGCAGATGGCTGGACCTCAGGGATGCGACGGCATATACTGAATTCACCATGGGCGGAACCACATATACAAGAAGATACCACGTGGACAGGAAGGCAGACGTGATGGTGGTGGAGGTCAGTGCAGACAGGAATGGCATGGTGGGGTTGAAAGCCAACCTTTATCGTCCGTGGAATGCTGTGACGGAGATTCTTGAAGACGGTCTGATAAAGATGAGCGGAGAGATGGACAGCGGAGTGGAAGGCGTGCAGGGAGTCCGTTACAGTGCATATATGCGTCTGATAGCAGACGGAAAGGATGCTGTCATCAGTGCAGACAGCGTGTGCAGGGCCGACAAGGCATGGATCATAGTTTCGGCTGCCACAAGCTTCTTTGAGGGAGAGGGATATGATGCCAAGGCACGTGAACTGCTGGACAAGGCCGTCTTGTGCAGCCAGGAGAAGATGTACCGAAAAAGTGTGAAGGCACACAAGGAACTGTATAACAGGGTGGAGCTGCGTCTTGCTTCACACAGCGGCACCGAAGATTTGCCGACAGACAAGCGTCTGGAAGAATATGCCAAGGGAGCGAAGGACAATTCGCTTGCCGTACTGTATTACAATTACGGACGCTACCTGCTGATTTCCAGTACACGTCCGGGAAGCCTGCCGCCGAATCTTCAGGGTCTATGGGCTAACACACGACACACTCCGTGGAACGGTGACTACCACACCAACATAAATGTCCAGATGAACCATTGGATTGCCGAGCCGGCAGCCCTGTCCGAGCTCCATCTTCCGCTTACCGACCTGGTGATGAGGATGATTCCGAGCGGAGAAAAGACTGCCAAGGACTTCTACGGTCCTTCCGCAAAGGGATGGGTGCAGCATATGATGACAAATGTCTGGAACTACACAGCACCGGGCGAGCATCCGTCCTGGGGAGCCACCAACACCGGAGGCGCATGGCTCTGTGCACATCTGTGGGAGCATTATCTTTATACCGAAGACACGGAATATCTTGAACGCGTCTATCCTGCCCTGGAAGGTGCTTCAAGGTTTTTCCTTTCGACCATGATCCGCGAGCCGGGGTGCGGCTATCTTGTAACTGCTCCGAGCTCTTCACCGGAGAATGCCTTTTATTGCCCCGAAGGCATCACCTCAGGACCGGAAAAGGCTCCGCGTCGTGCCGTGAGCATCTGCATGGGACCGACGATGGATGTCCAGCTGGTGAGGGAACTGTTCTCGAACACCATCTCCGCGCATGAGACACTCAATGCCGGGGCTGGACCGTTCATAGATTCGCTGAAAACGGCGCTCACCCAGCTGCCTCCTCACAGGATAAGTCCGGACGGCTATCTTCAGGAATGGCTGGAGGATTATGAGGAGGTCGATCCGCAGCACCGCCACGTGTCACATCTGTACGGCCTGCATCCGGGCTCCCAGATATCTCCGTCCAGGACACCGGAGCTGGCCCAGGCCTGCCGCAAGACGCTGGAAAGACGCGGAGACGAGGCCACAGGCTGGAGCCGCGCATGGAAGATAAATTTCTGGGCCCGCCTCGGCGACGGCGACCGCGCTCTGAAACTTTTCAGAAGCCTGCTGCATCCGGCATATGTCTATCCGGAGCAGTCCCACGACTCCAGCAAAGCCGGTGACAGGACGCAGCCTCAGCACGTAAGCGGAACGTATCCGAACCTGTTCTGCGCTCACCCGCCGTTCCAGATCGACGGCAACTTCGGAGGAGCGGCCGGCATAAGCGAAATGCTTCTCCAAAGCCATGAAGGCTTCATCAATCCCCTCCCGGCCCTTCCGTCCGAATGGTCAGAGGGCAGTCTGAGAGGATTCAAAGTCAGAGGAGGCGCCAGCGTCTCTCTCTCATGGAAAGACGGGCGCCTCACTCGTATGAAGGTCAGATGACGGAGCTAATAACTGAGTTTCACGCCCAGGTAGAAGCATCTTGGGGCGGAAGGGCCGTAGATGTAGCCTGAGTCGCGGTCCGGGCCCTGGTCGAAGTCTCTCTGGAAGGCGTTGAAGATGTTCTGGACTCCGGCATTGAGCTGGAGTTTTATATTTCCATGGAGGCGGAAATCATAGGCCGCCTTGAAGTTCATGTCGAAGAAATCAGTAGTCCTCTCCGTGCGGTTCGCATCAATCCACCCTGCATGATGCTCCACAAGCATCCTTCCCGTGTATGTGCCGCTGAGGGAGAGCATCAGCTGCTTCAGAGGATTATAAGACGTCACGAAATATCCATACAGATTCGGAGTGCGGAACATGGTGGTCACAGCCTCGACATCCTCAGCCCATGCATGAGCTTCCTTGTAATCAGATTTCTGCAAGGTCATTCCTGCCTGGATCTGCCAGACGCTCCTGTATGCGAGCTTGCCCTCCAGGTTTCCTCCGAACACCCTGGCACCTGATTCGTTGCGACGCTCCTTGATAAGCACACCGTCCTCTACTCCGATTTCAGTGAGGGCGAACACATCGAAAAGGTCCGTGTAGAACCCCTCGACGAGAAGATTTCCCTGCCAGTCACCCCATTGTGCGTACATATCGGCCGACACGCTTACGCTCTGGGACTTCTCGACCTTGAGATCGTCAGCAAGCCGTATCATGGAAACTATTCCTCCCACATTGTCTATATGGAGGTCCTCGTCAAAAGCCTGAGGAGCACGGAAGCCGTAGGAATAGCTTGCCCTGAGGTTGATCTTCTCAGTCGGATTGAAACGCAGGTTCGCACGAGGACTGAAAATCACGCCGTCCATGAGGTTATGCTTGTCCAGACGTCCTCCCAGAAGGAAACTCCAGCGCGTGTTCTTCCACTCATTCTGAAGATATGCGCTGCCGATCCGCACCATCTGGTCAGTCACCCTGTCATATCCCCACATATTGTCCTGCAGATGGTCCTGATTGTATTCAAGACCTGCAGTCAGGTCTGCCGGCATGAAGAGGCAGTTCTCAAACTTATAGACATACTGGCCACCTGCGACCCAGGTCAGGTCCATGGTTTCGCCATAGGCGTTCGGGTCCATACCCGCCCCGTAGTAACTTTCACGATTGATGTGCTGGAGCGAGGCGAAGACATTGAAACGATGCCTTTCATCCGGAGAGAACCAGTCATATTTGAGGCTTCCCGTGTTGATGCTGTGGCGCACCTGTTCTGCGATCATAACCTCGTGAGGAGGTAGATGCAGATTGTCTCCTCCACGACGGTATTCCTGAAGATGATGATACTCTGCAGTGAGCTTGCTGTAAAGGCCGGTCTTCACATATCCCCGCATTCCAAGGGTCTGCCCGCTCATTTCGGTGAGTTCCGTGAAGCCGTCGCCGTCATGGTCATACCCGTCCTTCTGACGGTTCTGGCCGAAGACGGCAAGTCCCATCTTGTTGTCCTCTGTGACTATCGATGCATTGAGAGAGGTGTTGTGATCGAAGGCGGAAGTGCCGTTGATGCTGCTTGTTGTATGAGATATGGAAGCCGAATTGCGGACCGGTTCCTTGGTGATAATGTTGATGGTGCCGGCGATTGCAGAAGAACCGAAAAGTGCTGATCCGCCGCCACGCATGACCTCCACACGGTCCACCATATTTGCCGGAAGCTGCTCTATGCCATAGACTCCGGCAAGGGCGCTGAATATAGGACGGGAGTCGATAAGTATCTGAGTGTAAGGTCCGTCCAGACCGTTTATGCGGACCTGCTGATAACTGCAGTTCTGGCAGTTGTTCTCCACGCGTACTCCCGGCTGGAAGACAAGGCCTTGGGAAAGGGATGTCGCATTGACCTTGTCATAAGTCGCCATTTCCACGACATTGACCAGGGTCGGGGCCATCATTCTTGTCGTCTCGCTCCTGTTTGCAGAGACTACGACCCCGTCGAGCATGACATTATCCTCTTCCACCAGGAAATTCACTTCCAGAGCGACTCCGTCCTTCAGTGTTATCTCCTGACTGGCCGTCTTGTATCCGACTCCTGAGACCTGAAGTATGAAGGTTCCCTGAGGAAGATGCTCCAGGAAATAGTGTCCTGTGTCGCCTGTGCTGGTTCCTACGGTTGTTCCCTTCAAGGAAACCACAAGAAAGGGCACATGTTCTCCCGTGTTTCTGTCGATAACATGGCCGTGAACACTGGCCTCCGGATGCCTCCTTTCAGATGCCCCACAGAAAAGAGGCATCAATATGAATAGCGCTAAAAGCAGAATAGTCCTTTTCATCTGTATCACATGTCTGATTTTCGGGTGGCAAAGATACGCCTGAGCCACATTATATGGAATCGCCAAAAATCATGATATAGCTACACTGCGTAACCATTTTTCGTTATTACGCTACTTCTGTACCGGTGCCATCGGGATGGAGTCGACACGTTCGAAGACCTGGACATATTCCATATCGTCCTTGGCCACCCACTTCATTGAGGTCGCTGTCAGTTCCCTGACGATGTACCTGTGGGCCCAATCGCCGGAATCATTGTCGTACTGCCCTCTGATGACTGCACCAAGTTCCATATCATAGTCGATATAGAAAGAACCTGTCGCCTTATGAGGAACGTTCATGAAACTGTCAAGGTTCTGATAGATCGTGAAGGTCTTGTCATTGCGGACGAACTCGACATACATATATGTCGAATCATTCAGTGCCGCACCGTTCCACTGCGCCAGCTTCCACGAGCCGGATATGTTGTGCGCATTCACATCCAGATACACTATCGGTTCCTCCTTCTCCACGCATGAAGCCAGAGAGGCGATCGCCAGGATCAAAATAGAGAATTTTCTTATTATATTCATATCTTCTTATATTACTCAACATATATCGTTACCGAAGACTGGCTTGGGGAAACTCCAAGATCATTCAGGAAGACTGTCATCTTTTCCCTGACGCCAGGCTTGGCAGAATCATACCTTATCACCATCTCAGCCTCTTCAAGGGGGCGTGTCGGAGGCGCATAGAACTGTATGCATTCAGGCAGGAAAGCCCTGTCGCAGTCAAATCTCAGGACTCTTCCGCTGACATTTATGAATTTTAGTCTTTCCACTGCATCTGAACCTTCGTTGAACCTGACAGTCCTTCTCTTAAGTCTGATCTTACCCATTGAAACCGGGTACTGCCCGGAAATGTCCATTGAGTTCTCGACGTCAACTGAAAGTTTCAGTACTGCAGCCGGGGCGTCTCCCTCCTGCGTATATACAAAAATCTTCCTCTCGAATCTGCCGGGATGTCCCTTAGGATTATAGGTCACCATCACTGACGCCTTCTCTCCCGGTGCCACGACCTTTTTCGTGCATATGGCCTGCGCACAGGAACATGTCGAAACCAGTCTCTTGATTTCCAGCTTGCTGCGGCCCACATTGGTAAACTCATATGTAAAGGTCTTCGGAGCATCGTCCTCAGTCATCCGTTCTGCCACTATATGCCTTGTCACAAATGACACAGACGCGGAGTCCCTGGACAGCTGAGGCGAATTCACGCTCTTGAGCTTCTCCTTGGATACAAGCTTGAGCTGGGCTCCTGCCTCAGGCAGAATGCACAAGGCAAGGACAAACGAAAATATGATTCTTGAAATACGCATATCTTCTACAGCCAGCCGTTTCCAGCAGCACCGTTACGGACTGTGATGACAAACTTATCAGTTCTGGAACCTGTTATGGAAGCCTCGGTCTGACCTTCCTTGAGTCCCTTTACGACCAGTTCTCCTCCGATCATCTGGGCTGTAGCCACAGAAGTGTCCTCCACATCCACCGTGAATGACGTTCCGGCCATATATACTGACGGATCCACGGTCTTCTGCCCATCTACGGCAACGAACAGGTTAGGGAATGTCATCTCTGTTCCCGCTCCCTCTATCGCCTTGAGAAGGGCATATGCATTTACCTGACCATGGCCCATCTTGCCCTTGTACTCATTCTTGCTGAATGACATGAGCGGTGAAGACTCTTCAAGATCTATCACATATTTCTTGTATAACTTCGTACCGTCCATGTATTCATCAACAGGAGTCGCGGTCTCATAAAGGAGGGACTTAAATTCATCCGCGGTGAAATGCCTTCTGAGCTTGGCAGCGTATGAAAGTCCGAGAGCTACGACGCCCGAGACATGCGGGCAAGCCATCGAGGTTCCCTCCATATAGCCATATCCGCTTGGGCTGAGATGCTTCGGGAGCGCTGACAGGATGCATCCGATGTCACCATAGCCAAGTTGTCCACCATCTTCCGTAAAGGCAGGATATCTGTATTTCTCCTCATAATAATAGTCCTGATCTCCTCCCGGAGCACTGATCGTGGTACCAGGGCCGTAGTTGGTATAGACTGCCGGAGTAAAGTCACCTGCAGTCGCAGCAACTGACACATAGTCCTTATATGCCGCAGGATAGCTGGCAGCTGGGGCAGCCTCATTGCCACCGGCAAAAACGACGATTCCTCCGTCGATCACTCCATCCGGAGAGCCTGCATTATGCACGAAGTAGTCAAGAGCCTTCTTTTCGAGGACATTATACTGCAGCCACTCCTCATCTGTCGAATACTGAGGAGTCCATTCATATGGGTTTGCCGCTCCGGAAATATATCCCCAGCTGCACTGAAGGACAACTGCTCCATTGTCTGCTGCATACTTGATGGCACGCACCTCTTCAAGAACAGTTCCTGCATAAGCTCCTGAGAATATCTGGCATGACATGATCCTTACACCCGGCACGGAGGCATTTCCTCCGGCAATGGAGCTTATACCCTTTCCGTTGTTGTTCGCTGCAGCGATAACTCCGGCCACATGGCTTCCATGTCCCGTATCGTAAATGCTCTCACATGAGATCACGCCATTTTTCGCGACAAAATTGTATCCATGCACATCGCCCTCATATCCATTGCCGTCATTATCCTCATGTGAGGCCCAGATCTCACCTTCATTGACCCACATGCTGGCCTGAAGATCCTCATGGTCCACATCAACACCCTCATCAAGGACAGCAACGATGATGCTTGGATCTCCTGTCGTGAGCTCCCAGGCCTTCTCCACCTGCACGTCAGCACCAGGGATGAACTTCTTCTGTGTAAGTTCATCATTATTGAGACTTCCGTCGTTTATCAGATTCCACTGATAGCGGAGATATGAATCATTGAATTTCTGCTGAGCTGACCTTGTCATTGCATCTGCGAGCTGTACTGCAGTCAGAGGCACAGCCGGCTTATGAGATGCCCTCTTGAGGGTTCTGTTGAACTCCACACGGCTCACCTCGCCAAGTCTTGCAAGGTCTGCAGCCACCTTTTCTACAGGATGCTTCTCATCAAAGCTGACCACATACCACAGGTGGAGACCTTCCTCACGGGCCTTCGCTTCGCTGCGGCTGTCGGCAGGAAAGACTCTTTCAATCCTATAGCCGTCCACAAGATCCAGGATTTCATCCACACTCAGAATGCCTGATCGGTCCATTGGCATGAGAGGGCCGCTCTTGGTTAGTCCTGCTTTGTCAAGAACCTCACTCACTCCTGCATCAAAACGCACCAGAAGCTGTCCCTCGACTACATCCGCCGTGAGCTCAGGCACATCGGAGACAACGGCATCAGTAGTGACCTTCTGCACCTCAACCGAGCACGCCGCCAGTCCTGCCGCCAAGACAGCTGTTGTAAAAAATATGTATTTTCTGATGTTCATCATTTGTCTTTCCTGTTAGGGTTGAACTTCTTGTTCGGATAAATGTTATAGTAGTAATCCAGACTTACCGGTTCATTGGTGAATCCTGCATTCTTTCCTTCCTTGGTCTTGCCCTCCTGTGAGAAAATGAGCGAATAAGGAATCCACAGGTCAAGATTCGGGTGATATAGCAGCCAATCCGGAAGTCTGCCTGTAAAACGGTTGAAGTTGATGGCAAAGAACTTCGTGTCAGGAAGAACCTTCGGAAGGCCGACAAGTTCTTCCGGCAATGATGTACGGCCTGTCGCCAATGAATCCTTCAAATCCTCGAAAGTCCATTCTGGCAATCCTTCATATTCCATATCAGGAATCTCGCCCTGCAGATAGTTGACTGACAGTCTTAACGTATCCAGATTATTCCACTTCAGGATATCCTTGAATCTTCTCAGACCTTTGTCATCAACGAAACCTCCGATATTCTCTCTGTTGTCATTGCTCAGATCATAGATGCTGTACCTCTGGTTGGCATTCAGGATGAGTGAATGCAACTTAGGAAAATTCTCCTGGGTCAGTATTTCCGGAATAGTCTGAAAACAGTTCGAACTTAAATCAAGAAACTCCAGATTCTTAAGATTTACAAAATCCGGATGCAGGCTGGTGAGTCCATAGGCTCCGATCGTGAGGCGCTTAAGCTGAGTCAGCTTGGTGATATACTCGCCTGTATCAAGACTCTTCAGGAACTGATTCGCATTCGAATAGAATACAATTTCCTCTGCTGCAGTAAGATACTGCACTTCATACGGAAGAGGTTCCTTGGTGTTGAATATAAAGAACTGCACATACCTGACACGTCCCTTGTCCGGACCATCCTTCCACACTCTGACATTATTCCAATGTTCCATCTTCTCAGCAGTATTCCATTCCGTATACATATTGAGAGCACGACTGATTGCCAGCACAGCCAGCGAATCACCCGCCGGTGTCCCTGCAGGAATCGGCTGAGCCCCTTTCTGGACAACATTGAGTGTATCATGACGTGCGATTTCAACCTGTTCCAACGGTTTGAACTCAACCTTGGCAGCACGTTGGGTATCACGTGAATTAACCTTCCAGTCAAAATGCACCTTTACCTTACGAGGACGCACACCTCTGTCAAGCACAAGTTCCGACTTCGTGAATGAAAGCCAGTTCTCCGAATCTGAAGGCAGTACAACATCAAAATCCACATTGGCCATGACCTCAATATCAAATGATCTTGATTCATATCCGGCAAAATCCTCGATTTCCACTTCTGGATCATCTAGTACTATCTGATATTCAAATCCTTCCTGAGTAATCGAAAAGTCCTTCTTATCACCTGTCTTAAGATTCTGAATACGCACAGCACCTTTCCTCTCCACATTCACGATGGTAGAGTCAATACTGATATGGCACTCCTGCGTTCCTCGTCCGTTTGCGGGCGACACCATGATCCAAGGTGTTTCGGTCAAAGCGGCCCATTCTTCCTGGGCAGAGACCTTGATGGTCTTCTGGCCACCCTCCGGTCCTATCTTTATGTTTCCATCCTCAGTGCCAACTTCGACACCGAAAGCAATTTCTTCCTCCTGCTGGCACGCAGAGATAACCAGAAATGCAAGAACAACTGATACTATATTTATATACTTCATTTCCATCCTCATCATTAGTTCAACATCCAGTCACAGTTTCGTATATCCTGAGTCTTGTCATATATCAGATAGTATGCATTCTGCTGGGCTGCATAACATATATCAGATGCGTCAAAGACAATATTCGGGTTATCACTGATATCAAGGTAATAGATAAGGGTCGAGATTGTATCCTCTATCTTTCCGAGATTGTTTGACCCGATGTAGAAACCTCTGAGTCCTCTATGGTTGAAAAGTCCTTCAGGCCAATCCGAAAGGCATCTTTCGCCCTTCTCATTCCTCTGTCCCCTTATTGCAAAGACCGTCAGATACTGAGAATCGAGAGGTTCCCAAGGGAACTCTGAGAACTGGTTGTAAGACAGCTCGACCCCATAGAGGTACGGCATGTTTCCGGCATGCATATCCCTAGGCAGATCCTTCAGATCGTTATAGGAGAAGTCGAAAGACTGAAGATGAACGGCGTTCGGATAAGTGAAGCAGCTGTCCGGGAATTCCTTCAGATTGCACCCTCTCATGTTGATATTCATGATCTTGGAGTCAGACTCCTTGAGCTGAATCGGATACACCTCAAGCGGAGGATTGTTTGCGAGCGTCAGAGTCTCGACGAACACACCCTTGAAGTCATCCGGAAATTTACTGATCTGATTATATGAGAAATCTATCGATACCGCAGCAAAGAGCGACTTCGCATCAAAGATATCCGGGAATTCAGTAAACTTGTTGTTTCTCACATTGAAGGTCTCCGCATCCTCTATATAACAGAACACGCCTTCCGAATTTACCGGGAATTCCGAAAGTCTGTTATTGTCGAGGTGGAGCTGGACAGGCTTGATGTCCTTACCCCAGGCTGTCTCGATCCTTTCAATCCTGTTGGACGAGAAGTTCATCAGTCCCAGTTTCTTCATATTTGTGATTTCTGCCGGAATGAGTTCCAGATTATTCTCATTGAAATAAAGAATCTGGATATTTTCCTTCGATGGCCCGGTTGCAAGGGCCTTGAAGCCCTTGAGAGCCTCTTCCGCACTCCACTGTCTGTTGTTAGCCAGATTCAAGGTGATAAGATTCGGCATCTGAGCAATCTCCATCGGGAACTCCTTCATCATAGGACAGTTGTATATCTCGACATCTGTGCAGGAAACCAGATTGCTTACAGTTGCAGGTATCTTTTCCAGCTTGCCGTTGGCGATGAAGAGCTGGACAAGATTCACAAGATTTCCGATCTCATCAGGAAGCTTGGTCAATCCGTTGTTGATCTTTCCCGAGATCATATCCATCGGCTTTACCTTCATACTTCCCGTTCCCTTTTCTATAATCTGATCTTCAGTCATGCTGTTGTACATCTCGACCTCAGGAATCGTCTTTCCTCTCTCAGCAAATGCACGGGCCACAGGCTCTGCCATTTGAGTCGGAGGATTGAGCCTTTTCATGAAGGCTTTATGGATATCCATACGGTTCCTTCCGCTGAGACCAGGCGTAGCAAGCGGATCTACTCCGATAAGATTGATGTCATTATGGTTTCCAAGATAGAGTTCCACAAGCTCGGTCAGCTGACCTATGGCAGGAGAAAGCTCTCCATAAAAGCCGAAATCACTGAGATTTATCAGAGCCACACGACCATTCGCATGCAGCTGGACACCAGGCTGGTCACCCCAAAGGTCAGGATCCTTGTTGAAATCCCAGTTGGCACCATCAGGAAAATTTTCTCCAACATAATACCAATCCTCTCCATGAAGTGACTTCCATATCTCATACAGAGCATAGTAATCCTTCATATACTCATCCGACTCATGGAGTTTCACTGGGACATCGACATCTGTGGTGACATTGTCTGAGACTTCGAAGACCGCATCCACATCAGAGGATGTTTCCAGAATCTTCTTGCCTTCGTCATAGACTATATATGACACGATATTGTAGGTTCCGGCAGTCAGTGTCAGAAGAGTGTCGCACTCCATTGACGAGGTCTGATACCCGTCCTCAACTCCATCATCGGTAAAGTGAATCGAGAAGTCAGCAGGAAGCATTGTAAAATCATATGTGGTATTATCCTTTCTTACCGAAAGGGACACATACTTGATCTCGTCAAATGTGTACTCCTCATCTGCTGCTTTGGTCTTGGGAGTCTCACTGAAATCTGACATATCCTTCACCAGCGAGAAGCGGACCGTTCCACGTTCCACTGCCGTAGCTAGCAGGTCATGGACAGCCAGACCTCCTGCCACGACCTCGAAGGAGGCATACTCGTCTGAAGGAATCGACTCATAAAGAGGCTCGTCTTTGCTGTCAAACAAAGTGAACATGGCCACTTCATATTTTCCTGCAAGGAGCTTGAGTTTGTCACTCCTCAGACCATATTCAGCAGTTTCCTTGCCTGACGCGTTCATGACAAGTGTGGTGGATATGTCCTTTTCATCGTATCTCATAGTGACCTTCAGTTTGGACACATCACTGAGGAAATCCAACTTATCTGTCACTGCCTTCGTCGAAAGATAGGAAGCCTCCTTATAAAGCTTGAACTGGACATGGCCATAGTCCTTATCCGTATAGTCTGGCTCCACAACATTCGAACAGCCGGCAGACAACATCATAGCAACAAATGCCAGCGGTAATAATATCCTATATAATGAAATCTTCATATTGAAAAATTATCTTTTCTGATTTTATTCCTGTTCCATGCGGCAGAAGACCACCAAAGTCGGATCCTGGGCAGCCATTGTCTTATGGAAAGCGATCTTGAGGCCTCCATTATTTTCAATCTGCTCCCTTTTGTCATAGACATCGCCCGTCATTCTGACAGTTACCTTATCCTTGGCTGACGTCATCATGCCTGAGGTATTTGCATATGTCTTGTCATCCACAGAAACATAGTCACTATATGACGGTAAGTAGACAAACCACTGCCTTACCGCCTCCGGTAACTTGATTTCTGCTGCAACATCAGCAGAAGCATATTCCAGAATGATTATAGGACAACCGTACTCATCATACTGCTCATAATAAGGACCTGCCTTGCACCTGTACACAGTCGCACCTATAACCTCAGATGTCAGATATGAATTATCTATGTCGAATACATTGCCATACTCATCCTCAAGGTCGGTAGTCTGAGTGCCGTCATCTCCTCTTTGAGTTACCTGAACAGTTATTGTCTTGGCGTCTGAACTTATTGTGACAACTGCAGTCCTTGATGTCACAGCACCGTTCTTCATAACCCTGATCTCAAGTTCCTTTTCGCCCTTGCCATCTCCTGGAGTCACAGTACACCAAGACTCGCTGCTCGTGGCAGTCCATTCGAGGTTCGATGTCAGCTTCAATCTCTTACCACTTGCAAAGAAGCCGAATTCCAGAGACGTCTGGTCGACTTCCAGGACCTCATCCACCTTCTGGGATATCTTTATTTCACGGCTCAATGTCTCAGTCCTGACTGTCACCACAGCTTCACGTGGGGCGTCAGCAACCTCCACTGAAACTGTCACCTCACCATTGTTTTCTCCAGCAGCCGGGCTTACCTTGCACCAGTCCTGACTGCTTTCCACCGTCCACTCCACATTGGATGTGACTGCAAACGTCTTTGTCAGGGTCTCCGGTGTGAAAACAATTGTTTCAGTATCAAGTTCCAGCACAGGGTCAGGTGTCAGCTGGAACGGCGAGACACACTCGACAATGGCAAGAACCTCCTTAGAGGTTTCACCGTCCCCGGTTGTCTCCTTATAGAACACGACATATCCGACAGATGGCTCATCATACGGAAGTTCGATGTCATCATACATACCTACGGAACCCGAATCATTCGATTCCGAAATGCTGATGAATTTCAACCAGAAGTCAGGATCTTCAGACTTGTCGATGAATTCTCCGCTGTCATTCCTGGCAAATATCGAGAAGGACGAATACGGCTCTGACATCGACATGAAGGCATCATCACGGCTGTAAGGACTTTCATATGTCAGTACATACACATGGTCAGTCTCCCCCAATGATGACAGTTCGTTCTTCTTTTCAGCTGACGCGACCTCAAAAGTATGGGCATACTCTGGATCCTGCACCTCTGGTATAGTGATGAAAGAATAGTGTTTCTGAGATATAGGTGTAGACCACTGCACATAATCATCCTTCACCTGGGCATTTTCCGTAAACATGTCTGCCGTCTTGGCTGTAATGCTTGGAGGAAGAACGAAAAGAACAGCATGTCTGTCTTCACCTTCCACTCCATCCTCATAATTATCCTTCACATTGAATGACATCGTCCTTTCCTGAATCACATCGGCGCCAGAAGCCGTATTCCAGTTAGAAAGCGACCATTCGAACCAGTCAGGGTTTTCCTTTCCGACCTTGTTTCCCGTGGTCTCGACAGCAACTACACGCACACCCTTGACTCCGGTCAGATGTGCTGCCACCTGAGCTTCAACAAACCCTGTTGCAGTCTTGATCTTACCACGGTTATTGAAATCCAATGCGGTCATGCCCATATCGATGGAGAAAGTCATGATATCCTTACAACCTGGAATATTTACCGTAATCACATAGAACTCCACACCATCCTTCTTGAATATAATCTTACCGGCAGCATCTTCAAGTGGATATTCCGAAGGTACCCCCTTGAGAGTGAAGGATATTTCTCCTGAGGTCTTGTCGGGAAGTTCCACATCCAGCCATTCAGGCAGATCAAGAGTCCAGTTGCATTTTGACCTTACCTTGACAGGCATTCTGAAATCGCTTCCCATCCAAGCAACACTCACTTCCTTCACCGGAGAATCGGTCCAGACGTATTCGCCACCTTCTCCATATTCAAATTCACCTTCATCAAGTATCGCAGAATATACCTCGACGCCTCTGCATGACGGAACGTTCAATACCAATTCAATTAATTCCGCCTCACCGGAAGTGAATCTAATCATCCCGGAATCATTATCCAAAGATTCACCGGTGATAACAATATCCATAATGCCGACCGTAGATTCAGGCACATTCATCTGAGCGAACTCCGGAAGTTCCGCATTCCACTCACAGTTAGAGATCACTCTCACCGGTATTCTGAAATCAGCATCATCCTCAGACCAGATAAGCCTCAAAGATGTCGCGACCTCATCAGAATAGACGTAGGAGACTCCGTCATCAGCCATCACGAAAGATCCGTCAGCATCTGTCTTGGCCGCATAGACTTCCAGGGACTTTTCTTTTGCCGGAAGCATGTACTTGGCGATGACTGCCGATGAATCACCCATCTCCAGAGTCACCTCACAGGAATAGTTCTTATCAAATTCCGCATTTTCAGTCACTCCTATATGCACCGTTACAGGATCCTCTGAGGCCTTTCCAGACAGTTCTGTCACCTTGAATGATTCATCGTTTATCCAGAACCACTGCCTTATCTTCGAAGGAATCGATACTGTCCAATCAAGATTAGGGGTAAACACCAGTTCAAGAGTCGAACCTGGTTCGACCTCATAATCTTCTACAAGATCTGGGAACACCGGAACCACATTCTGGATTCCATCCTGCCCGTTATCACCGTCCGCATTCAATTTGCTGTCGTCATCACACGACATCGTCAGTGCTGAAACTGCCAGGACAGCCATAAGTCTACAAATATTATTTGTCTTCATAATCAAGATATTTCAGGTTCTACATTCCTTCTTCCTTTCTCAGGCGCTCGGCCTCTTCATCGGAGATCCACTCCATTATGTTATAGAAGTGTCCCACCGTGCCGACAGGCTCACCAAGGTTCTCCACGTACATTTCCGTCCAGATGTAGAGGTAGTTGCCACATGGATAGAAGATCGAATCATAAAGCGAGCTGCCTGCGACAAGAATCTTGTCGTCTCCGTGAGCGATACCGAAGAACGATCCCTCGTCGCTGGCCACCTGACCCTGCTCCATTGTAACGAAAGGTTTCATGATATCCTCCGTATTGAAGGTCATGGTCACGTCATAACCGTCGTTTATCCAATTGCGGCATATGATCATGTTCTCCTCAGTAGGATGCTTCTCAGTATAGACAAGACGCTGGTACATTCCTGTAACGCTGTACTGATACAGGAACATGGAGGTCAGGACGCAGTATCCTGTAAAGCTGTTTATGTCAAAAGGACAGCTCTTCATCAGGACGGCCTTAGCCTGCTTTCCGTAAAGCGGCATTTCCAGTTCGTCAGCCATGACAAGCTGGAGGGTGAAACCGAGAGAGTCTGTCGCCTCGATATTGTCATAGTAGCCATGCACCAGGACATCAGCTCGGTTCTCTCCCGCCTTGATGGTTATGGTGTTGGATTTCAAGCGATAATGCAGGTTCTCAACCGCATTGCTGCCCTTGTCGATGATCTCGACTCCGAAGGTCCTGTCATAGTCCTTCACCACCGTCGAAACCACAGGGATGTTGAAATATTCGACATCCTTCTGGACCGGATAGGTTGCAAGGGTGTCGGCAAACATGACATATTCAGCATCTGAATAAGTCACATATCTCTCCTTGCAGCTGCAGAGGGCTGCCGCTGACAGAAGAGCGAGTGTCATATATCTTATAATCTGCTTCATATATCGTGTCTTTATCGGTTACTTTCATTTGGCTGGATCTGTGAGCCCGGGGCCACAATATCCTGATTTGGAATCGGCCAGACGAACAGAGGGTTGCCGGCCTCGATCTTGAGCGAACTTCCCTCCTCCTGGGTGTGAGCCTGAGGGGTCCTCTCGAATCCCATTCCCCAGCGCTTGAGGTCGTGGAGACGGAAGCCCTCCATGAAGAGTTCCTTCACACGCTCATCAGAAATGGTCTGCTTCCAGTTTGACGCATTCACGGAGAGCGAACCTCCTGCAGTGTGACGGGTTTCGCTGAGGGTGCTCAGGTCTGCAGAAGCTGCGGCAAAATCTCCCTTCTCGCAATAAGCCTCCGCACGGATGAGGTACTGCTCTGCAAGTCTCAGAGGCTTAGGCATGTTCACATGGTAGATCATGCTGGAGACAAGCACCTCATTTCCATAGTATTTCACAAGCAGAGGCCAGGTCAGTCCATGGGCATAACCGGTCTGGAGATTTGCGAAATACGAGTTATAGCGACCGTCTCCCGATGCATAGAGGTCGAGAGCCCACTGAGCCGGAACATAGTCCGGATAATAGTAGGTGAAGTCGTTGGAGAAGTTCAGGAAGACCGAACCCTGTGCACCGCCGTATGAAGTGGTAGTATATCCTATCCTCCAGATGTTCTCGTACGAGGTGTCGTTGGTCCAGAGATAGTTAAGATAAGTCTGGGTGCTGGTCACATAGCTTCTTGCAGTGGCGAGCTGGAAGGCATCCGAGGTGATGAGCTTCGTGGAGTGCTCCACTGCTGCATCCCAGTCCTGCATGTAGAGGGCTACCCTCGCATGGATTGCATGGGCGGCTGCATTGGTGAAATAGGCGGCATCGAAATAGTCGTTCTCCTCATCCAGAAGTTCCTCAGCCTTCTTCAGGTCACCGATGACGAAATCATAGGAAGCCTTGAGGGTTGCACGTGTCTGTGGCTTGTCTCCAAAATAGGAGTCCGCCAGCACAAGACCAAGTTCGCTTTCGGCTGTTGCCGGATCATACGCCTTGCAGAAACACTTCAGAAGTTCGGAATATGCAAGAGCCCTTGCACAATACACCTCGCCTGTGTAGAAATCAAGGTACTTTATCTGCTCGTCGTCGGTCAGACGGGCCCTGAGAGCCTCCACCTTGTCAAGATAGTAGTTGCAACGGCCGATAACGGTGTAAAGGGATGCATATATGGCCTCGATCTCTGCATTTGTCGAACGTATGTCCCAGAGCCAGTGGGTTCCGAAGGTGTTCGAGTTACCCTGAACCGCATATACGAGGTCAGACTGGATGTCCGGACAGAGAGTGAGATACCCGCTGTACAGGGAGCTGCTCATATATGCCGTATAAATGCCAGTGAGCGTCTGCTCGGCATCGGCAAAGGTCTGCATTCCCTCCTCCTCGAGGATATAGTCTCCCGGAAGTTTCTCAAGGCAGGAATTCAGACTGAAGACAACCGCGATCACGGCAGCCGTCCTCGATAATATATAATGTATATTCTTCATCATAGCTTTCATTAGAACATCAGGTCGAGTCCGAAGGTGTACTGACGCGACATAGGATACTGAGCCGCATACACATTTCTGGTTCCTTCCGGATCCAGACCGGAGAAGTTGGTGAAGGTCAGGAGGTTCTGTCCCTGTGCATACACTCTGAGCCCCCTTATGAATCCTGTCTTCTTCAGCAGGTTCTTAGGGAGGGAGTAAGAAAGCATCAGGTTCTTCAGACGAAGGAATGAAGCATCCTCAAGAAGACGGCTGTCAAACTCTGTATATTCACCGTGTCTCGGGATATCAGTCACATCTCCCGGCTGTTTCCAGCGGTTCAGGAGCCTGCGTGACTGGTTGTAGGTCATGAAACGACCGTTCGACTCATCGAAATATCGGTCGTTGTTGATCATCCAGCGGTCCCCCACCCAGCTGAACTGAGCGGAAAGGCTGAGTCCCTTCCACGAAAGTGCAGTTCCGAAACCACCCTGCCAAGGAGCATGATAGGACTTGCCAATCATGACCTTGTCCTCGTCGCGGAGTTCGTTGGTGATGTTTCCGTCCTTGTCGTACCAGAGGGCATCTCCGTTTGCCGGGTTGACACCCGCATAGCGGTTGACATAGAACTCTCCGACAGGATGTCCCACCACGAGCTTGGTGCTGGTGTTGGCCGTTTCATATTCATCCACACCGTTATAAAGTTCTGTCAGACGGTTGTGGTTATATCCGACATTGGCATTCACATTCCAAGAGAAGTCCTTGACAGCCAACACGGTCGCATTCACATTGAGCTCGACTCCCCTGTTCACCATCGCACCGATGTTGTCCCAGATGTAGCCGTAACCGTTGGACTGCGAATATGCAAGCGGAACCGCCATCAGCATGTCTGTGGTCTTCTTGTTATATAGCTCCAGGTCCACGTTGAGTCTGTTCCAGAAACCGAAATGGAAGGCCAGGTTGCTTGTCCATGTATTCTCCCACGTAAGGCTCTCATTACCAGGCTGAATCGGTGCCACGCCGGCATCACCGACATAGTCCGAACCACCACCTACCAGAGCAAGGTGTTCATAATTAGGAATTTCCGAGTTTCCTGAAGTACCGGAGCTCAGAGCGACCTGTCCCATTGTGAGCCAGTCGCGGCTTGATGCCATGAAATCCTCGTTACGCAGGTTCCACATGAAGCCGACTGCTCCGAAGACTCCCCATCGGTTATTGGCACCGAAACGGGAGGAACCGTCAGTACGGAGCGACAACTCTCCATAGTACCTGTCCGCATAGTTGTACTCACCACGTCCGAAGAACGACACACGCGAATAGTCAGAATCTGCAGTGCTGGTCCATGAAGTGGCCCTTGTTCCTGTGGATATATCCGTGAGCTTTCCGTTGTTCTGTCCCTTAGTGCTGACGCTGAACGCCTCCATATGGTAGTTCTGCCACTCGTGACCGAGAAGAAAGTTGAAGTCGTGAGTGTTATCGATATCAAAACGGTAGTTCAACGTATTTGACATCTGGAGGTTCAGTCCGTCGCTTGAACTTCTTGCTGCACTTCCCTCGCCCTGGTTAGGTATATACTCGGGATATGACTTGCTGAAGCCGGTAGTATGCGAAAAGTCCACACCGAACTGTGACTTGAACACGAGGTTCTTATACAGAGTGAGTTCCGCAAAGACAGTGGAGAACAGTTTATATTTCTTGTATGTCAGCGGATTGTTAGCCAGCCACTCGAGAGGATTCTGTCCCTGACCGAGCCATGAACCGTCTGCAAGTGATGCGACAGAACCGTCAGCCTTGTACGGATTCCAGTACGGCTGCATGAAACGCGCTGCCGAGATAGGAGTCACAAGAGTATAGGCTCCTTCGTCCGCCTGCATGATGTCCTGGTAGTTGAACATGGTGTTGGTTCCCATCTTAAGCCACTTGGCCATCTGCTGTTCTATGTTGAAACGCATCGAATAGCGGGTGAACTGAGATCCCGGAGCGATACCTTCCTGATCGTAGTAACCACCTGAGAAGTAATAGTTTGTCTTTTCAGTCGCACCTGACACTGAGAGTTCGTGGCTCTGCAGCATCGCCGAGTCGTTGAAGACCACATCCATCCAGTTCACATCGATGGTCGACAGGTAGTCATAATTCTGTCCCGATGTCAGACCCAGCTCCTTCTCATACTGGATACGCTCCTGGGTGTTCATCAGGTCCCAGTTTCCGTGAGCCATGGCAGACCATCCCATCTGCATGCGATAGTTGATGTTCGGCTGGTCCATGTTACGGCCACGCTTTGTTGTGATCACGATCACACCGTTTGCTGCACGGGCACCGTAGATGGAAGTCGAAGAAGCATCCTTAAGCACTGACATGCTCTCGATATCAGCAGGATTGATCGTATTGAAGTCCGAAGCGGAGATAGCCACACCGTCAAGGATATACAGAGGTGCGGTGCCTGAGTTGATGGAGTTCGTGCCTCGGATGGTCATCGTCGCCGACGAGCTCGGTTCACCGGTGCTGGAAAGCACGGTAAGACCTGCCACCTGTCCCTGCAGAGCCTGATCAAAGGCCGCTGTCGGAGTGTTCTCCAGTTTCTCGGACTTGACAGTCGAGACAGAACCGGCCACCGTTCCTTTCTTGCGGACTCCATAGGCAATCACGACTACATCATCAAGCTTCATGCTTTCAGGTTGCATCTGCACATTATGCGTGAACGTTTCTGCCTGAGGGACAACCACCTTGGCATCCAGGAATCCGATGCTGGAGAAAGTTAGCTGCGTTCCAGGAGCGACCTCTATCAGATAGTCTCCATCAAGCGATGTCACTACACCGTTTCCTGCTCCGTCCATAACGGCGACACCTATCATAGGCAGCCCGTCATCAGACGAGGTCACCACACCGCTGACTTTCACAAGAGCCTGAGCATCAGCGGATATGCACCCGATGACAGCCAGCAGGGCAGTCAATAACAATTTGAACAATTTTTTCATCTATCTATCTTTATATTTTTCTTCCACACAAAGCCCGCAAAGATACTAATTGTTATCCATTAATGCAATTTTACATGACAGGAGGCAGCAACCGTCACGGCCCGCCTCCTGAAATGGATTATGAAGTATGACAAAAATATTATAAAAGATTTATCCAGCCCTTTGTACCCGGGGCAATTGCGTCCAGCGTATGTATGACATGATAGCCTTTCCCGGAAGCATCCCGATATGAGCTGCATGATGTGGGAGAAAAGTAATACGGATAGTTCTTACTGACTGTATTGTCACTCATATTACTGCTCACATTCATGTCATGCATGGTGTAGCAGGGTGCGTAGCTGCCATAGGCCTCTCCATTAGTCCGGTGATAACCCAGGAACAGTTCCTCTAACTTTGAATCACTTTGGACATCAGGATATGTGTACATATATAGGGCTCTGTATAGGACCGTTCCTATTCCTTTCCGCATTCCATATGCTTCACCGCACATGCCCACCCTTTGTCCGCCTCCGACACATACAGAATACAGCATTCTCTTGCTGACATTCATCTCACCGTCGCCGACCGAAGGTCTCACTATATCCAGACCATTCATGACATTGAGATATGACAAGGTCCCTTCTTCCATCCGACTGAACACATAGACTCCGCTGATATCCGTCAGGTATTCCATGGAGACATCCATGTAATGTATCAAACTGGAAGATGTAGTGGCGAAAACGGGCTGTCCGGCAATGGCATTATAGATACCTGCCACGGTCGGGCCAGTTCCTCCTGATGGCGAATTTGCTGTCAAAGTTCCGAAAGAAGCTTCTGCTCCTATAGCAGTATGCACATAAACATCTATCTTCCCCAGAGTATGAGATACCAGTTCGTCCGAATGTCTGTTTCTCACATGCAGCCTGAGGGCATGACGACCTGCGCTATGGCTGGCTGAAGACGACACATATCCACGTCCGACCGTCACTGAAGCTCCGTTTGGAGACATGGAATCAGAATGATCATATTCTGAATAATAGACACCATTATCGTTGCTGAACGCTCCCTTCCATTCCGGTTCCATCGATGTTGTGACATATGCTTCATCTGCATCAACAGGAGGAATGCAATAAGAGATATCAGTCCAGTCGTCATTCTCATCTGCAAAATAGGATTTTACTGCTGACGGCACGCCTCCCTGCATAAAAAGAGTGTAGTCATCAATCCGTTCAAGTTCATGCTCAGTCTGTCCATTGAACGGATTTATTACATATACCCTCATGTCATGGATTCCGGCCTCCGGGCAATCCGCAGCTTCCACGACAACATCATAGTATGATCCCAGACCGATCTGTTTTCCTGAATCATAGAGTTTTCCCAAGTAGACTTCCATAGAATTACGTCCCACTTCCATGGAAACATAACGACAGCCTGACATACACGGCTTCAGATATTCCATATACACATCCGGATCCACATTTGTTATCGGATTTCCATGAATATCAGCATAGTAATAATCCAGGTACCCCGACTCTCCGTCCGGTGGCAATGCAATATAGACATCGGAAACATGAAGTTTCGGAGCGGCAATATCCATTGTGACAGTCAAGGTCTGCGATCCGTCCGAATTACTGAAGGTCACATCTGTCTTCCCTTTACGCAAGGCTGTAAGAAGAAAGGTATCATCAGCGTCCCTCGTACAGCTTACCACAGATGGGTCTGCGACACTGGCAGTCAGAGGGAGAAAAGCCTGAACGGCACCCGCCAGCTTGAGAGTCCCTTTCTGGGAAACGTATTCAGGCTTTAAATCCCAGGCTGCTGCAAGTTGTCCGATTTCTGCTACATGTACTGCAGCGACATCGGAACCGGAACCGTCAGCCATCATGACCTTTATCGGAAACGCCTCCCCCACCTTTGCCTCCGAGGAAGCTGTGATCCTGAAACAATGATCCGAATACCCTCTCTGCCCCTTTACCTTTGTCGATCCCAAGAAGGAACATGTCAGACCTGCATTCTTCATTGCCGTTTCGTCATATTCATACGTCCAGTCAGACAGAGGTCCAGTCGAATCTGTCTCAAGCGATGTACTGAAACGATTGTAATGGACCAGCACATCTGTCGTGGTTCCCGGATATACGACATGAGGGCCTTCCACAAAGCATAGGGTCCTGGTATCCATCCATCCTTCACCTCTGAATACCTTCCAGCTGTCAAGCAGAAATCCCTCGTCCGTAAAATTCATAGTGAGATCATAGCGGGTATTTCTCCTGATGCTGAAATCTGACACATTATCTTTGCCAAGATAGCATCTGTAGGTTATATCTCCTCCATATCCATCACCCTTCCCTGGTTTGTTGGCAGTAAATTCCAGATATGTACACAGGGCATCATAGGCCTTACCTCCGATGTCCGAGATATTGTCAGCAGTCTTTGCAAAAGGGTCGGCGTTTGCAGGAAGAAGGACTCCCTGCACGTTCTCCGGCACATAAAGCACCACAGTCGTATCCTGGAAATAACCCAGCCCTGGTCCCCAGTACTGGGATTTCAACGATCCCTCATAAGCATCCTTATCGGCAAGGTCAGGATTGTAATCCGACTTGTTCATCACATCCTCAATCGTCTCGGCAGCACTACCTGATTGCGAAAAGGGTCTCAGCCGCCGGTTAGCCTGACGGACATATATGCTTTTGTTACACAAGGTATATGCACTGACAGATGTCGGAGACGAGCCTGTTAGCCCCGTATGCAGAATACGTGTCCGGAGCTTGGCAAAGAGCCTCTCCATAGGAATCGTCACGACCTTGCCTCCCTCATAGGTACATCCTTTGAGACTTCCGCACATCGGAATCCCCCTCGCCGCCACAACATCATAAGAGCCAAGGGTATATACCATGTTTTCCAGCCCGGACTCCTCATCGGGAAAGCTGGAGGTCATATTTCCCATATTTGCCACAACATAAACATTACAGATACCGGTTCCGCTTATATACAAAGCCAGCTTAGCTTCTGTTCTTTCATGAAAGATGGTGTTCACCAGCCTTCCTTCCGAATCATAGGAGGCAAGGGTGACATCACTGATCTTTGTTTCAATCGATTCTTCCGGAAGAATGCTCCTGACCTGTTCTTGCCCATCGACGGCAAGACGGACCTCCACCATTCCTGAGCAAGCGACATCCAGTTCCTCATTTTTCGGTTCCACCTGGCAAGACGTCACCGACGCCCACATCGCCAAAGGCAGCAAAGCCTTAAAAGACAGTTTATTCCACCACATAATCACTCACATTCTTTACTCCGACAAGTCCATAATATGATGCTACCACATCCCCTTTCAGACGTATCCTGCTGCCGAGCAGTCCCGGATTATCCACCAGATTGAGATTATCCCTGACGCTGCCGGTCGGCAGTTGTACAGCCAGGCAGGAAGAGCGTCTCGTCGTAACCTGCTTGGGTCCAAGAAGGATATTCGTCCTTGACGAGAACGGTTCATCGAAAGACGCCGATGACAACGACAGGTCGCCTCCGACAACATAGCCGCATATCCACACATCATTTTCTCCTACCGAAGCAATTGCCTGGGTTATTCCCATTGCGTTCTCCGGGGACTCACCCTTTTCCGTCCCCTCACCGATGACATAGATATCTTCCACCCACACCCTGGATGTGTCCACTGACACTGAAATATCCTTCCGGCCTGACGTCTCTGACGATGAGCCTGCCTGACCCGACGAAACCTTAACGCCAAGTGTCAGAATCTCTCCTGGCTCAAGCCATCTTGTCATCAGACTCTTGTCAGTGCCTCCTTCTGACATGACAAGAGAGACATTTCCGGGAAGGAAATACGCTATCCTCTTTTCAGAATAGGAATACGGCAGGCTGCCCTCCTTGGACTTCAGTACCAGAGATGCACCCGGACACGATGTCAGAAAACCGGAATCAACCTTAAGACGGATTCCGGAATTCATCTGTGAGCACATAAGCCTGACATGGGCGGAATTATCGGATTCCACTACCACGCACTGTTCATCACCGAACTGCGGTGCTGAAAAGATCGGTTTGGAAAATTCAGCGGACAGAGCACGCACATTATAACTCCCGGCCTTGACCATCACGGCATCCGGAGCCTCCCCATAAGGGCCGTCGTATATGACTTTCCCGTCTGCATCTTCAACGTGCAGCAGAAAATCATTCGTGTCAGGAATTTCCATAGAAGCCCTGGTATCTTCAGTAAGGCTGCTGTCGAAAGATATCTTCAGCTCCCCTTCCCCGGCAGAACTCCCATCACCCAAGATCTCACACGCGACCAGAAACGGCCACGCAAGCAGAAACAAACTCAAAACAGGTTTCATATTCATTCTCCTCATTCGTTAATTGCCGCAACATCGCGGCGAGGCAAATGTATATGAGACCTGCAAGACTTTGACTAAAAAAAAGAAAAAGTTGAAATTTCTTTTTTTTAGTGCAGATTTTACTGAATTTTAGTCAAAGTTTTTCTGTTTTTTAATCAGTTTTCCGGATTTTTTGCTATACGGATTTTAGCGTATTTCAGTATGAGAATCTTCTCTCCATGATCATCAAAGGCAATCTTTGCCTTGAGGTCGGCAGGCGTGCCGGTTATCTCCAATATCCTACCGAAGCCGAAACGGTTATGCTCGATCCTCTGCCCGGCGCGGAGCTGAAGGATAGGAGTCGGTTCGAAATCCGCATCAGGCACACGCTGAGGCACGCTCTGAGGCCTTCTCACCGGCATCGGTTCAGTTCTCCTGGCAGCAGAAGGTTCCGGCCTCTGCATTTCACGTCGATATCCGGACGCAGACGTCCTTTCAGTCTTAACAGCTCCGGAACGTCCGTAATCATTGCGTCCGAAACCTCCGAAGCGTGACTGCCCGCCGGAATTTCTTGTTCCCCAGCCGCCGAAAGACTCTTCACGGGCCGTCTCCATATCCTCCTTGGTCAGAGGATTGGCGATATATTTCGGATCCACTTCCCTGATGAATCTGGACGGGGAATTCGATTCGTGCTTTCCGTTGCGCATTCTTGTCGATGCAAAGGAGAAATGCACGTGCTTCTTCGCCCGCGTCATCGCCACATAGAAGAGGCGACGTTCCTCTTCTATCTCCGACTCCGAGGCAAGGAAACCACCGGAAGGGAAAATGTTCTCCTCCATACCGGCCACGAATACATAAGGGAACTCAAGTCCTTTGGAAGAGTGTACAGTCATGAGAGTAACCTTGTTGGAGCCGTTCTCATCATCCTCAACATCCACAGCGCTGAGCAACGAGACATTCTCGAGAAAATCCCCCAACAGCACGACCGGGAGGTCAGCTGCAGTCAGTTCCACTCCCTCATCGACCATTCCCTCCGCCTGCATATCCTCGAAATATTCGTTCTGCTTTTCCTCTATATACGTCTTGACACTGTTCAGGAGTTCCTCGACATTGGCAAGACAGGACTGTCCTTCAATGCTGTTGTCACCCTTGTAGAACATCAGCAGCCCAGACTCCATGGCCAGGGCGGCAGCTACAGTATATGCATCTTCCTTCTGTCCGCGAAGACAGAGCTTTCCCATCATCTCGCAGAATTCCCGGATCTTCTTGATAGCCGCAGCCTTGAGGCCGAACGTTTCGAGATCATCGGCAAAGGCGGCCTTGAACAAAGAGGTCTTATGCTCTACGGCCGCAGCTGCAAGGGCAGCAAGTGAGGTGTCGCCGATACCACGAGCCGGCTTGTTGACTACCCTCTTGAAGGACTCGTCGTCATTGGGATTCACCGCCAGCTTGAAATATGCCATCATATCCTTGACCTCGGCTCTTTCAAAGAACGAATTGCCGGAATAGATCACATAAGGAATATTCCTTCTTCTGAGAGCCTCCTCAAGTGCACGGGACTGGGAATTTGTCCTATATAATATCGCAAAATCCTGATACTCAGCATGATCGGACTGTATACGGGAGACAATGGACGATGCAATGAGAAGCGCCTCTTCCTGCTCGGTGTATGCCTGGATCAACCTGATCTTCTCTCCCTCCTCGCCCATGGAGTAGCACTCCTTCGGAATGCGGGCGGAGTTTCTGGCTATCACCGAGTTAGCTGCATCTACAATGACCTTTGTCGAACGGTAGTTCTGCTCCAGACGGAAGATATGATGGTCCGGATAGTCCTTCTTGAAGTTCAGGATATTCTCGATCTTGGCTCCGCGGAATGCATAGATGGACTGGGAATCGTCACCGACCACACAAAGGTTCTTATGGAACTGGCTCAGCTTCTTGAGAATCAGATACTGAGCGAAGTTGGTGTCCTGGTACTCGTCCACCATTATGTATCTGAAACGCCCGGCAATCGATTCAAGAGCAGCAGGATTATCCCTTAGCAAGATATTCATATTCAGGAGGATATCATCAAAGTCCATCACTCCGGCCTGCCTGCATTTCTGGGCATAGAGCTGATAGATGTCACATATCCTCGGCTTCTTCGCAGACGCATCGTTCTGAAGAGCCGTCGGATTCCTTCGATACGCCTCTGCCGTCACCAGGTTGTTCTTAGCCATCGATATGCGCGAAAGTACATCCTTCGGCTTATATATCTTTTCATCAAGCTGGAGGTCCTTCAGACATGACTTGATCGCACTGATGGAGTCACTTGTGTCATATATCGTAAAAGCCTGAGGATATCCCAGTGACTCAGAAAATTCCCTGAGGAACCTGATGAACACAGAGTGAAATGTGCCCATATAAAGCCTCCTTGCCCTCTTCTCCCCGACCATAAGGGCGATCCTCTCCTTCATTTCCGAGGCTGCCTTCTTGGTAAACGTCAATGCAAGTATGCTTGCCGGATCGCAATCCTTTTCCGAAAGGATATAGGCAATCCTGCTGGTAAGCACCCTTGTCTTTCCCGATCCCGCACCCGCAACAATGAGCACCGGTCCGTCCACACAGCTGACAGCAGCCTTCTGCTCGCTGTTCAGCCCTTCTAAGATTCTGTTGCTGTTCTCCATATCTTCACCAATGTTCCAAAATTCAATGCCCCAGGAACCATTCGCATGAATGGCGGGGCACAAAAATAGACAAAACGAGGGAATTACCGAGAAGATTTCTGAAAAAGATTTCAACACTTCCGCGAGGGTGATACCTTATTATAAAAAAGGCGTCTTTTACTTCGTAAATAGGGAAAAATTGTCTAACTTCGCGGGCGCATTTTGAAAATTATACTCAAAACGGTTTATATAATGTCAAACAACATCTATTTGAAAAAGGGTCTCGACCTTCCGATCAATGGAACGGCGGCCCAGAACACCAAGAAGGTGATCGTTCCTGACGTTGTGGCCGTGAAGCCGACCGACTTCAGAAGCCTCGTTCCGAAGCTTCTCGTCAGGGAAGGCGACAAGGTCCTCGCAGGTACTCCTGTCTTGGCAGACAAGATGTCTCAGAACATCCTCTTCGCGTCTCCGGTAAGCGGAACTGTAGCAGAGGTTGTAAGAGGCGAAAAGAGGAAGTTGCTTGAAGTCCGTATCAAGGCTGATGCTGAGCAGGAGTATGTAGACTTCGGCGTCAGAAAGGTAGCAGACATGACTGCTGAGCAGATCAAGAAAGCCCTTCTGGCAGCAGGTCTATGGCCGGCTCTCACTCAGAGACCATACGGCATCATAGCAAACCCTGAGGTCAAGCCGAAGGCCATCTTCGTTTCTGCATTCTCTACAGCTCCTCTGGCTGCAAGTCCTGAGTATGCCCTCCGAGAAGACCTCGAGCACATCCAGACAGCGATCAACGCTCTCGGCAAGCTCACAGACGGCGGCGTGCACTTCTCGCTCAACTCTGCTAACTATGCAGGAACTCCGTTCCACAAGATCGAGAACGTGATCCAGCACACTTTCACAGGAAAGCACCCTGCCGGCAATGTCGGAGTTCAGATCCACCACATCAGCCCGATCCGCAAGGGAGAGACAGTATGGACAGTGTCGCTTCTGATGCTCGCTGCCATCGGCAAGCTCTTCAACACTGGAAAGTACGATGTGAGAAGAAAGATCGCAGTGACCGGTCCTAAGGCCATCAACCCTGCATATGTGGAGGGTTATCCTGGCATCGCCATCAAGGATGTAGCCGAGTTCTACAACGCTCAGGAGAACCTCCGTTTCATCAGCGGAGACGTCCTCACAGGAACAAACGTAGGTGCAGAGGGTTACCTCGGATTCTTCGACAACCAGATCTCGATCCTCGAGGAAGGAGACAAGTATGAGCTTCTCGGCTGGGCAAAGCCTGTAAGATGCAGCCAGTTCAGTGCGTCACGCACATACTTCTCATGGCTCACTCCTAAGAAGAAGTATGACATGGACACCAACCTCCACGGAGGTCCGCGTGCATTCGTGGTGAACGACACCTACAGCAAGGTTCTCCCTATGGATCTCTTCCCTGTACATCTCCTCAAGGCTTGTCTTGCAAACGACATCGACAAGATGGAGAAGTTCGGAATCTATGAGGTTCTCGAGGAAGACTTCGCTCTCTGCGAATACGTCGATCCGTCAAAGATCTACATCCAGCAGATCATCACGGACGGTATCGCTCTCATGTTAAAGGAAATGTGCTAAAAAGCTAAGAATATGAGTGGATTAAGAAATTTTGTAGACAAGATCAAGCCGACCTTTGAGAAAGGCGGCAAGCTCGGATTCCTTCATTCGACATTCGACGCTTTCGAGACATTCCTCTTCGTCCCTAACACAGTGACACGCCGCGGCGCTCACGTGAGGGACTGCGTCGACTTGAAGAGAGTCATGATCATGGTAGTGCTCGCCCTCGTTCCTGCAATGCTCTTCGGTATCTGGAACACAGGATATCAGCACAGCCTCGCTTTCGGCCTCGACTGGGGCTTCTGGGACATCGTACTTTACGGTCTGGTAAAGGTACTTCCTCTTTATATCGTTTCATACCTCGTAGGTCTGGGTATCGAGTTCGTTTCAGCTCAGATCCAGGGCCACGAAGTGAACGAGGGTTACCTCGTTTCAGGTATGCTCATTCCGCTTATCGTCCCTGTTGACGTTCCTCTCTGGATGCTCGCGATTGCAGTTGCATTTGCAGTCATCATCGGCAAGGAAGTCTTCGGTGGCACAGGTATGAACATCTGGAACCCTGCACTCCTCACACGTGCATTCCTCTTCTTCTCTTACCCAAGCAAGATGTCAGGCAGCACAGTCTGGACAGGCGGAGTGGAGAGATTCATGAACGAGGGTGTGGCATATCAGGCAGGCAACGGTCTGGTGGACGGTTTCTCAGGAGCTACTCCTCTTGCAGACCCAACCCTTGCAAACCTCCAGCCTAAGCTCTGGGACATGATCCTCGGAACAATCCCAGGTTCAGTCGGAGAGACTTCAGTGATCGCCATCCTCCTCGGCGCCATCCTCCTCATCTGGACAGGTGTCGCAAGCTGGAAGATCATGGCATCGTCTGTTCTCGGAGGTCTTGCAATCGGATATCTCGGATACGCTGTAGGAGCTACTGACCTCCCAGGATACTATCAGCTCGTGATGGGTGGTTTCCTCTTCGGAACAGTATTCATGGCAACTGACCCTGTGACTTCTGCTCAGACAGAGTGCGGCAAGTGGATCTACGGATTCCTCGTGGGTGCTCTTGCAGTGACAGTTCGTCTGTGGAACCCGGGATACCCTGAAGGAATGATGCTTGCCATCCTCCTCATGAACACATTTGCACCGCTCATCGACCACTATGTGATCGAGGCATCTCTCAAGAGAAGGGCAAAGAAGGTAAAAATCGCTTAATATATATAAGGTATGAATACAAACAGTAATACATATACAGTCATATATTCGATTATCCTCGTTGTGATAGTCGCTGCGGTTCTTGCCTTTGCGGCAATGTTCCTCAAGCCTACCCAGGACGCAAACGTAAAGAAGGACACAATCGGTCAGATTCTCACAGCTGCGACATTCCCTGGAGTAGAGGATGCGGCAATCCTTGACACATACAAGCAGGAAATCGAATCTGCAATCCTCGTTGACTTCGACGGCAACAAGGTCGGAGAGCTCAACATCGAGGAGTGCGAAGTCTACGGCAACTCAGACCTCAAGAGACAGATTACAGCAGACCCTAAGGCTCTGCCTGTGTACATCTTCAAGAACGGCGTGACGGTAGTTCCATGCTACGGTGCCGGACTTTGGGGACCGATCTGGGGTTATGTAGGTCTTGAGAAGGACCTCAAGACAATCAAGGCAGTACGCTTCGGACACAAGGGAGAGACTCCGGGTCTGGGAGCCAAGATTTCAGACGAGCCTTCATTTGCTGAGGCATTCGTAGGCAAGACCGTAGGTGAAGGTGAAGTCATCTTCGAGGTGACAAAGCCTGCAAACCGTCAGACCGAAAACAACGGAGTTGATGCAATCTCAGGCGCTACAATCACTTCACAGGCGCTTGGCAAGACACTCGATCAGTGGTTCGGCTTTTATCAGAACTACTTTGCAAAGAACGGCATCACTGAAGTCGTGGATGCAGTAATTGATGTTGAACCAGTTAACTCTGTGGAGGAATAAGATATGGCAAACATTAAGGAAACATTTTTGAATCCGATATTCAAGGGCAACCCTATCTCTGTCCTTGTCCTCGGTATCTGTTCTTCACTTGCGGTTACTGTACAGCTGAAGGGTGCGTTAGTGATGGGCCTTTCAGTAATAATAGTAACAGGTATTTCAAGCCTTATATGCTCACTTCTAAGGAACACGATTCCTAACCGAATCCGTATCATCGTGCAGCTTGTAGTTGTGGCAATGATGGTGATCCTTGTGGACCAGGTGCTCAAGGCATATGCATACAGTGTAAGCAAGACTCTCTCTGTGTACATCGGTCTTATCATAACCAACTGTATCGTGATGGGACGTATCGAGGCTTTCGCTCTCGGCAACAAGCCTTTCGCATCCCTGATGGACGGACTCGGAAACGGTCTCGGATATGCAATGATCCTCGTTATCGTTGCCTTCTTCCGTGAGCTTCTCGGAAGCGGCACCCTGTTCGGATTCCAGGTAATCCCGCAGGCAGTCTACGATTTCGGATACATGAACAACGGTCTTATGATCCTCCCACCGATGGCCCTCATCCTCCTCGGATGCGTCATCTGGGTACAGAGGTCAATCCAGAAGGACCTTCAGGAAAAATAACACATAACTAAAGAAAATTATGGCAGATTATATTAGCTTATTTGTAAAGTCGATCTTCATCGACAATATGATATTCGCCTACTTCCTTGGTATGTGTTCATACCTGGCGGTATCAAAGAACGTGAAGACAGCAAACGGCCTCGGAATCGCCGTGATCGCTGTGCTTCTGATCACTCTTCCGGTGAACTATCTCCTCAACGAGTACATCCTCAAGCCAGGTGCTCTGGCATGGATGGGCGAGAAATATGCGAGCCTTGACCTGAGCTTCCTCAGCTTCATCATCTTCATCGCAGTGATCGCTGCCATCGTGCAGATCGTGGAGATGGTCGTGGAGAAGTTCCTTCCTAACCTTTACTCTCAGCTCGGAATCTTCCTTCCGCTGATCGCAGTGAACTGTGCGATCCTCGGTGGCTCGCTCTTCATGCAGGAGAGGGATTTCGTGAACTTCGGCGAACCTGTGGTCTATGCCCTCGGTTCAGGTATCGGCTGGTGGCTTGCCATCGTGGCTCTCGCAGCTATCCGCGAGAAGATGGCATATTCACACGTGCCTGCAGGCCTCAAGGGACTCGGAATCACATTCATCACCGTAGGTCTGATGGGTATCGCGTTCATGACATTCATGGGTATTCAGCTTTAATATAGGAGGACAGGCATATGCTACAGACAACAATACTTTTTGCTGTGATCGTCTTCGTGATCGTCACACTCATTCTGGTGGCGCTTCTCCTCTTCATCAAGACGAAGCTGACACCTTCAGGAACAGTCAAGATCAACATCAACGAGGGAAGCAAGATCGTCGAGGTCACTCCTGGCGGAAACCTTCTCTCTACTCTCGCAGAACAGAAGATCTTCCTTCCGTCTGCATGTGGTGGAAAGGGTGCCTGCGGACAGTGCAAGTGCCGCGTGACCGAGGGTGGCGGAGAGATCCTCCCTACCGAGGTCGGTTTCTTCAACCGCAAGCAGATTGCTGCAAACTGGCGTCTCGGATGTCAGGTGAAGATCAAGGAGGACATGTCTATCGAGGTACCGGCTTCCGCTCTCAGCGTGAAGAAGTGGGAGTGCGAGGTGGTTTCAAACCACAACGTGGCTACCTTCATCAAGGAGTTCGTGGTGAAGCTTCCTGAGGGAGAGCACCTGAACTTCCAGTCCGGCGGATATATCCAGATCGACGTACCTGCTGTCACAGTGGACTACAAGGATATCGACGTGGACGAGCAGTACCAGGCAGACTGGGAGAAGATGGGACTCAGGACCCTCAAGATGGTCAACCCTACTCCTACAGTCCGTGCATACTCAATGGCATGCTACCCTGCAGAGGGCGACATCATCAAGCTCAACGTGCGTATCGCAACTCCTCCATTCGACAGGGCTGCGGGCAAGTGGGTGGATGTAAACCCTGGTATCTGTTCTTCATACATCTACTCTCTCAAGCCAGGCGACAAGATCACAATCTCAGGTCCTTACGGCGAGTTCTTCCTTCCAAAGGATCTCTCACCGGAGACAGAGCTCATCTTCGTCGGCGGTGGTGCAGGTATGGCTCCGATGAGAAGCCACATCATGCATCTGTTCAAGACAGAGAAGACAGACCGCAAGGTGAACTTCTTCTATGGCGCACGTGCGCTTAAGGAGGCATTCTACCTCGATGACTACCATGCAATCGAGAAGGAATTCCCTAACTTCAAGTTCCACCTCGCCCTTGACAGACCGGATCCGGAGGCTGATGCAGCAGGTGTTCCATACGTTGCTGGTTTCGTACACAACGTGATGTTCGAGACATACCTCAAGCAGCATGAGAACCCAGAGGATGCGCTTTACCTCATGTGCGGTCCGCCTATGATGGTCGGTGCGGTTGTAAACCTCCTAGACTCACTCGGAGTGCCGCCTGAAAACATCCTTTACGACAACTTCGGAGCATAATCTCCGGCAGTACATAAACTTGCCCCCGGCCTTGCAGAAGACCGGGGGCAATTTTTCATTGATGCGTTAGTCGAATGAGACACCCAGAAGCCGCTCTATCCAGGATATGAGTCTCTTGAGCTGTTCCGCTGTAGCGAGATCAACGTTGTTGAAGCAGGCGAACTTACCGGAGAAATGCTCAAGTTTCTTCATCTTACCCTCAAAATAGCCACGTTTCGACTTAGGTATGAAATAGAAAAAATCCTTTCGAGGAGATCTGAGTTCACACTCTCTCCTGTCATAAAGCGTGATATACTGAAGTTCCTGCGGAGTAAACTGCTCTGCAGAGCGGAAACGATGCGAAATGTTTCTGACGAGCTCTTCCGGATGCTCTGAGAAATACTCCTGATAGAAATCACGACGGAGCGCCTTCTGGCAGTGCGCCAGTCTCAGGAACCAGAACCGGCTGCCTGCAAGCCGTGCACCGTTCATATGGGAGCCTTTTGTGGTGACCGGTTTGATTCCAAACTTCACAGGCTTGAACAATCTGGTCAGCCTGGTCAGATGCATGCTGCTCTTCCGGGCATAGCAGATGACCTTTCCATCCTGCGTGAAGAAATCCTGCGGCTGGACGGGAGCCGTAAGTATCAGGTCATCGTTGAACTCGATGAAATGATCGCTCAGTCCGGGAATCCTCCATGTCATCGTCTCAAGAGAAATGGAATTGAACGTCGGAAGATAGTCTTCATATCCCCTGAATATAACCTTATGGTCCACTATCTCCATCGGGATGCATGAGTCCGGGAATCTGGACTTGATGAATTCATCAAGACCAGGATCCTGATTGTCGGTAACTATGTAGATCTTATGTATCCAGGGTGCAAATCTGTTTAAGGAGGCGACACACCAGAATATTTCTCCCACGCTTGCGTAGCGGGTACTGGAGGCGATATCCTTGATCTTGAACAAGCTGTCCGACCCGTATTCAGCCCGTTTGCGTCTATGCTCAGTATCGTTTCCGTCCACCCACGTGATGACGGCATCTATCTTCATCATAGTTCGAATCTTGATTTTGACGGGAATTTCTTTTCAAAGGACTCCAGAACAGCTGCTCTGAGTTCCTCGAATCTTTTTTCAGACAGATTCACATCGTTGATGCATATGATGTTTCTAGACGGCTTCTCTATCGCCGAACAGATACGTTTCCTTGAAGACACTGCAACAGAAAGATGTTTGCTTGAAATCTTTTCCGATAATGCCTTGCCTTGATAAAACAGATAATCTGTAAACATGTACTGAGTATAGTTGCCAGCCTCCCTGATTCTCGTATAGGCAGCAGAGATATCATCCTTTACTGTCTCTGCCAGCCTCTCGCACTCGCTTCGAAGCATAGGGGCACATATATGCTGTGGCCTGACAAAAGAGCATGAAGGCGTCATACCAAGTGCCTTTCTTGCAAGTCTGTCGGAATTCCGGCATATGCGCTTGAACATTCCGAAGCAGAAGAAATGTCTTGTGAAACCGATAAGAGCCTTTCCATCCCTATAGAAATCTTCCGGAAAACAATCTCTGACCGGGAACAGATCATCATTGAAATAAAGATATTCCTCATCAAGTCCCTCAATACGATGAAGATTCATTTCAAGTGTGTTGGAATTGAATGTAGGCAGATACTCAGCTGGTACGAAGTCCTTGTGCAGTACCACATTCACGGTCTCTCGGTTCACCCATTCCGGCACCTGGCTTTCATGCGACAAGACAAGAAAGACCTTTCGGATGAAGGGCATATGCTTTTCTATCCCTCTGAAAAGAAAATGAAGGGTTCCCCAGTCCCGAAACCGTTTTGCCAGAATGGGCCTGCCCGTATATTTCTGATAGTCGGCCTGCCACACAGGATCAAGACCGTTGACATATGTTATGACAATATCCATCTGTTCATCAATTATTGCAAACTTCAAATTTATAAAAAGTTACAATACCGGCATACAGAATCATGGCAAAATCCTTTAAAACCGCCTGCTGCAGGAGGCTAAAATAAATTTTAACCGACTAAAAAAAATCTTTATACGATTAAAAAAAATCTTTAATCATAAAAAAAAGAAAAATCTGATAAATCTTTTTTTAAATCGTGCAATCCTTCAGAATCCGAGCCATAGATTTGCGGAAAAAGATGAAACCGGGACTTATGACATTGCTTTTGATGATAGGAGGAATCCTTTGCGATGCACAGGAAAAGATTCACAGAAAGACAGACATAATGGTAGATATCGGAGCCGCAGTAATTGCAGAAAGTCTGAAGATCCACCTGAGTCATGAATTTTCCGAGCATTGGACGATAGAAGCAGCCGCCGGATTATGTCTGGGCAGGACAAAGTCAAAGACAGAAGATGAAAAGTCACATGAAGGATTTCTGTCAGATTCTGCCGAAAATTATTGTTTCGACGCCGGCATGAGCCTCGGACTCATATCAGCAGTCTACTGGCCGGTCAATGCATATAAAGGTCCTTTCCTTCATGCAGGGTGCTCTGTCGGAGAAGATTCCAGTATTGACATGGCTGTCGGAGCGGGCTACTGCGTCAGGATATGGAAAGGGGTTGCTGCCAGAGTGTTCAGCAGAATCGACATTATAAACTCATATAAGAAAGGCAAAGTGACAGGAGAGCCTCTGTCATTAGGAATCGGATACATATTTTAGGAAATGAAACAGGACACTGCATACAAGGGCTGGGATCGGCCATATCCTTTGCTCCGATCGGGAGCACCTTGCACAACAATATCTGGTCTATCATGTATACTACAGCTCATCATGGGCATATCTGTATTGGCTTTGACCCCAGCCTTGTCGTGCAGTAAGACTGACCCAGAACAGACTCAGGGAACTGATGAGAAGGACAAGGTCATCAAAACATTTTCCCTGGCCATCGACACAGGGATGGGAAATGTATTGATAGAGACATTGGACATTCTGGTCTTCGGCACTGACAGCCTGCAAAGGCTTGAAGCATACCAGAGATTTGAAGGCCCTCTCACTGAGAAGATATATCTGGCGAGTACTGCCGGAGACAAGCAGGTTTTTGCCTGCGCCAACAGTCAGTATGAGTCCGGTGACTGGATGAAGGTACATTCTGTATCAGGGCTCTACGACTTCACCTATGAACTGGAGTCCGAAAGACGTGACCATCCAGTCATGTCAGGACAAGCATCAGTTTCGGCCGGGATCGACTCATGCGCTGTAATCAGCCTTAAACGGCTGACCAGCGAAATCATGCTTAATTCCATAAACTGTGATTTCAGGGGCAAGCCCTATGAGGGGGAAAAGATCATGGATGGTCGCATCTATCTGATAAATGTCAACACTCAGGGCAGGATATTCAACGATTCAGACAAGAATCCATCAAAACTCGCCAATGTAGGCATTCTGAATGAAAGAGACATCTTCAAGTTCTCCGAACCGGCTCTCATCATGCAGGACCTGCCTTCAGAAATAGGGGAGGAAAGATTATTTCCGGATATCCATCTGTGCTGCTGCCCGAATCACGGTACAGAAGAAGGATTCGGCTCACCATACACCAGGCTTGTCATCGAAGGCAAAGTTCAAGGAGAGACATATTACTGGGCAGAGACCATCAACAGGGACGGAGATGAAAACGGTATAACAGGATCCGGGAAATATGTATATAATCTGACAATACGAAGGAAAGGGAGCAGGGATCCGGACTGCCCTGCCAGCATTACAGATACAGAGTTTACATTCAGCGAAAAAGAATGGGAAGAGCAGGAGCCATATATAGTATCGTTCTGACAGCTTCAGTCTTTATGACAGGATGTACAGATCCGGCATCCCATCAAGGTGTCAGAGAGACAGTCACGACAATAAGGTTTGTTCAGCAGGAGACCGGCACCCGGACTACGGTCGATGATTCAGACCAGATCAATGATATCAGTCTGCTTGTATTCGACAGATTCGGCAAAGCTGGGGAGAACATCTACACAACCGAAAGCCAGCATACTTTGAAACTGATTTCAGGAGAACCCTACTCCTTCTATGCTTTTGCCGGCTTCGGATATCAGATCTATGCAGATGACATAAGCGAAATCGATGAACTCACATTCAGCTACACCAGACTGATGACCGAAAAGGTGATGAGCTTGCCTCGCTATGCTTTCCTGAAGGATGTCATCATCAAAGAAGACATGGATATATGCATGGAACTCGGACATCTTCTGGCAAAGGTCAGCCTTAGCGTGGACAGAAGCTGTCTGGATGATGATGTGAGCCTCAATGTGACAGGGCTCGACATCTGCAACTGTCCAGCCTATTCCTATATATTCAATGAGACCGACAATGTCAGACCGGCAGAACGGCGGGATATTTCATGGCCGCATGAGTATGTCATGAATATGAACATCACTGGCACGGAGCAACAGGGAGAAGTGACAATCTACGTACCGGAAGAGACTTTCCGGCATGAGGCGATGTCAGCTGATCCTGCCGGAGAAGATTGCATCCATGTGGAAATCCGTATGGATTACCTGTCCTGTTCCCATTATACGTCAGATGGTCCTCTGATCTATCGTCTGCATATCGGTGACAGTCTCTGGTGCAGTGACCTAGGACGCAACACACATCATAAGATTTCGATCTGCCCCATCGGAGACGGTTTGAGTTCAGAAGGCTGGAGGATAGACAAGACAAATCTGAAGGAGTTCGGACCATCAAGATTTGCGTCATTCCCAGAAAGTTACATTCAGGGAGACATCGGAGACACCCTTCATCTGCGATGCGAGTTCTATCCCCCTCATGCTCCTTTCGACGTCGGGCTGGAAGAATTGGAGTACGACAAAGCGGAAGGCATCTATGACTACATCATCGATGAAGACGGCCACGGGGTCCGGCTTATTCTGACCGGACCGGGCACAGGTATCGTCTATATGGAGGCCGGCAGTCCTGTCAATGAGGCTGCCATGTGGGTCATAGAAGTGAATCTCCCTCCAGGACCAGAGACAGTTACAGATACTTCGCCGTATAAGAGCCCTTGCAAGACTTCAACTGTTCAGGAGTTCCTGCGAAGACAAGATGTCCTCCTTCGTCACCGGCCTCGGGTCCGAGATCTATCACCCAGTCCGCCGCACGGATGACATCCAGATTATGCTCTACCACGACAATGGAATGTCCTTTGGCCAGAAGAGCATCAAATGATTTCAGCAGTTTCTCCACATCATAGAAATGAAGTCCCGTGGTCGGCTCGTCAAAGATGAAGAGGATCTTCTGCTGCTTGGACCTGCTTACCGAAACATCATTCATTGAGAGGAAATAAGCGAGTTTGATGCGCTGGCTTTCTCCTCCGGACAAGGTGCTGCTGCTCTGGCCCAGCTTGATGTACGAAAGACCGACGTCGATAAGCGGTTGAAGCCTCTCCGCAATCCTTTTGGCCGTAGGATCTTCCTGAGCTGCAAAGAAGGTTATGGCCTCCTCCACGCTCATATTCAGGATGTCATCTATATTGAGTCCCTTGTATCTGACTTCCAGGATATCCGGCTTGAAACGCTTTCCCCCGCAGGCCTCACAGACCATCGTGACATCTGCCATGAACTGCATGCCGATCTTCACAAATCCCTCACCCTGGCATTCCGGACAGCGTCCCCCGTCCATATTGAATGAGAAATGAGACGGAGTGAAGCCGTTGAGCTTTGCGAACTGCTGCTCCGACAGGAGCTTCCTTATATCATCATACACCTTGAGATACGTCACGGCATTGGAACGGGAACTCTTTCCGATAGGGTTCTGATCCACATATTCCACCTGCGTGATCCTGTCCAGATTTCCTGACAGTCCCCGGAACGTACCTGGAGCGGCCCCGGCCTGATTCAGATGGCGGTACAATGCAGGATGGAGGATATCTCCCACGAGCGATGACTTTCCACTTCCGCTGACTCCTGTCACCACGGTAAGCACGCCCAGAGGGAAGGTTACGTTTATATCCTTGAGATTATGCTCCATTGCTCCCTCGACCGTGATGGAATAGTTCCATTTACGCTGTTTCCTCATATATCTCTGGCGGTCACCGTTCAGATACTGAAGGGTCAGGGAACGCTCATGGGTTCTCGCATCCACTCTATCCCCTATGCATCCCTGAAACACTATTTCACCTCCGTTGATTCCCGCCTTTGGTCCTATGTCGACAAGCAGATCTGCCGCCCTCATAATCTCCTCATCGTGCTCGACTACCACTACGGTGTTACCGATATCTCTCAGACGTTTGAGCACAGCGATAAGTCTCTCGGTATCACGGGAATGGAGACCGATGCTCGGTTCATCCAGGATATAGAGCGAGCCCACAAGAGAACTGCCTAGAGCCGTCACAAGGTTTATGCGTTGGCTCTCACCTCCGGAAAGCGTGTTGGATGCACGGTTCAGGGTCAGATATCCCAGACCGACATCATTTATATAGTTCAGACGAGATACGATCTCCTCAATTGCCTTGGCAGCTATCTGACGTTCTGAATCCGTCAACTGCACATTGGCAAAGAACTCCAGCAACTGTTCGACATTCATGCTCAGAAGTTCATGGATATTCTTTCCGCCCACCTTGACATACAGAGCCTCCTTGCGAAGACGGCTTCCGCCGCATTCCTGACACACGGTCTTGCCGGAATAACGGCTCAGCATATACTTGTACTGGATCTTGTATCTGTTGGCCTCAACCCACTTGAAGAACTCGTTGATACCGATTATCGAATCCTCTTCCCTATCCGCAGTATGTCCCTTCCAGATAAGATCCTTCACCTCCTGACTGAGATTGCAGTACGGTTCGAAGATCGGGATGCCGTACTTCGAGGCATTTCGAACGATCTGGTCCTTGAACCATCCCATCTTGTCGCCTCTCCAGCAGGCGATTGCGCCATCGTATATCGTCTTGCTCTTGTCCGGAATCACAAGATCCTCGCTTATGCCGATTATCTTTCCCAGACCTCCGCACACCGGGCATGCCCCCAGCGGGCTGTTGAAGCTGAAAAGATACTCATCCGGCTTCTCGAACACCATTCCGTCCGCCTCAAAGCGGTTGATGAACTGTTTCGTCTCAACCTGAACATCTGACGCGCCGTCGCCTGTCTGGGCTTGTACCTCCTTCCTGACATAGATAGTCCCCGCTCCCTTGTCAAAGGCAGTCTCTATCGAGGCATGCAGACGAGTCCTGAGATCTTCGTCAGGCTCTGCGTTCAATTTGAGACGATCCACAAGAAGATAAAGCTGAGCCGGATAATCCCCGGTCTGAGCCCTCTGCATGATCTCCTCTATACGCACCACCCTGTCGGTGAAGAATCTGGAATAGCCTTCCTCCTTGAGCTGAAGCATGAGTTCCACCTTGTCCGGACGGTCTTTCCAATTCAGATCAGCAAGTATATACGCAGCTGAAGCTCCTCCTTCGAAGATATACTCCATCACATCATTGGTCGTATGGCACTTGACCTCCTCTCCGGTAATCGGTGAATATGTCCGTCCGATGCGGGCGAAGATCATGCGGAGATAGTCGTATATTTCCGTGCTGGTGGCAATGGTCGAGCGGGGGTTGCGGGTATTCACCTTCTGCTCTATTGCTATCGCAGGCGGAATGCCCTCGATCAGTTCCACATCCGGTTTCGACATACGGCCCAGGAACTGTCTGGCATATGAAGAGAGACTCTCTGCAAAACGCCTCTGTCCTTCCGCATACAGGGTGTCGAAGGCAAGGGATGACTTGCCTGAGCCGGATATTCCGGTCACTACGACAAACTTCCCACGTGGGATCTCCACGGTGACATCCTTGAGATTGTTGACCTTCGCCCTGCGGACTATGATGTTTCCTTCTTCTGCCATACAAATCGGATTTAGGCCCGATACCGAAATACCGAGCCTACAAAAATACTAAAATCTCTCCACAATGTAAAATTCTCTCAAAAAACATCTCCCCGACAGAGAAACCGCCGGAGAGATGAACCAAAACCCTATTATTAACAACTAAACTAACCGTACCCGCATATTTGCAAAGTGTGTGCCAGATACGTTTAGTCTATAGTCTAGCCTTGAGGGCTTCTGCCTGTGCCTCGTAGCCTGGCTTGCCGAGGAGGGCGAACATGTTCTTCTTGTAGGCCTCTACGCCCGGCTGGTCGAACGGGTTCACACCGAGCATATAGCCGCTGATTCCGCATGCCTTCTCGAAGAAGTAGAAGAGGGCTCCGAGGTTGTGCTCGTTGATGCGCTCGATGCTGAGGGAGATCTGAGGAACTCCGCCGTCGATGTGAGCGAGCTTTGTTCCGAGCTCTGCCATCGCGTTGCACTCCTCAACGTGCTTTCCTGTGAGGAAGTTCAGACCGTCAAGGTTCTGAGGGTCGTTCTCGATGAGCATGGAGCGGTTGCTGTTCTCCACTGAAACCACTGTCTCCATGAGGGTGCGCTCACCATCCTGAATGTACTGTCCCATTGAGTGGAGGTCAGTCGTGAAGTTCACTGATGCAGGGAAGATTCCCAGACCGTCCTTTCCTTCCGACTCACCGTAGAGCTGCTTCCACCACTCGCCGAGGAATGTGAGCTTAGGGTTGTATGCAACGAGGATCTCGATCTTCTTGCCCTGGCCATAGAGGGCGTTACGCATTGCTGCATACTGAACTGCAGGGTTGCACTCGCAGTTCTTTGCGCAAGCCTCCTCCATCTCGAGAGCTCCCTCGAGCATGGCCTTCATGTCGAAGCCTGCAAGCACGATAGGAAGGATTCCCACAGGAGTGAGGACTGAGAAACGTCCTCCCACGTTGTCCTCGATAACAAAGGTCTTATAGCCTTCCTGGGTCGAGAGTGACTTGAGGGCTCCGCGTGCCTTGTCAGTCACTGCTACGATACGCTCTGCTGCCTCAGCCTTTCCATATGTATCCTCAAGATATTTCTTCACAAGACGGAAAGCCACTGCAGGCTCTGTCGTGGTACCTGACTTTGAGATCACTACGCATGCCGCGTTCCTTTCCTGCACGAGGTCCATGAGCTCGCACATATATTCCTCAGATAGGTTATGTCCGGCGAACACGATTTCAGGAGCCTCTCCCTTGGTCTTGAGCTGCTTTGCGAACTGGTGTGAAAGAGCCTCGAGGGCGCACTTGGCTCCGAGGTATGAGCCACCGATTCCGATGACCACCACCAGGTCTATGTTCTTTGCCTTCCATGCATCCCTCACAGCCTCACACTCAGCCACAAGTCCGCTTGCGAGGGTCTGAGAAGGGAGATGCTTCCAGCCGAGGAAGTCGTTTCCCTTACCTGTTTCGTTCTCAAGAACTTCAAGTGCGGAGAGAGCCTTCTCCACATAAGCCTTGTATTCTGCATCTTTTATAAAGGAGCTGCATCCTCCCAGATTTACCTTTACCATATTAAAATGATTTATATACGTTTCCAACACTTTTGCCCGTTTTCAAAACGGCACAACCCGACAAAGTTAAGGATTATTTGAAAAATTTCCAACTAGCGGACCTCGATGATGTCATCCAGAGAGGTCGTATAAAGCCTTGAACAGAAATCACGACGTATTCCGTCCGCGAAATGTCCTGGCCGCTGGGCAGCAAGCCTTATAAGTGATTTTCCCGAAGAATCCGTTCCTCCTGCAGCTGCACGGTTCACCTTGTCCATCACCTCGGACAGACGGTCCTGCCTGCTTCGGAGCTCCTCGTCGAAGCCGAATATAGCTCCCTGTACCGCACCAGAGGGAACTATATTACTGACGATCACTCCTGCCTTCTTGTACCTGAAACCAGGCCTGTATATTGTCCGGAATGCTCTGAGAGCTGCCCCCACGATTTCCTGGGCACTGTTGGCCGCCACATCCAGACGGATTGTCGCCGATGGAAAATACTGCTGAAGATCCTCTCTGAAACGGTTGGTGTACATGAACGTCGTGACATCACAGGCCGCCGAGCCTTCTTCGCGAAGTTTCTTCGCGCACAAAGCTGCGAAATCGGACACACGCAGCATAAGTTCGTTCTCATCCTCTATCATATCTGCGAATGAACGTGACGTGCAGATGGTTTTCCTGCGCTCTTCCCTTTCTTCTTCCACACATGCATGCCCCTGAAGTTCCTCCCAGGTCCGGACCACGGGCAGGCTGAAAGTCCTTTCGACCCAGTCCTTAGGCCTGTTCACAAAATCAAGTGCCGTCATCACAGACATCTGCTGCATCTTCGGAGCCAGCCGGCGTCCCACTCCCCACACGTCACCGATCGGGGTCAGTTCCAGGGCTTTCAGACGTTTGGCCTCTGTGTCCATCATGCACACTCCCTTGTAACCCTTGTATTTCTTTGCAAAGTGGCTGGCGATCTTAGCCAAGGTCTTGGTCGGCGCCACTCCTATGCTGACCGGCACCCCGACCCATTTCCTCACCTTGTCCACAAGTTCGCGGCATAGTTGAGGAACCTTTCCCGGATCGATTCCTTCGAGATGAAGGTAGGCCTCATCGATAGAATATATCTCTATCCTGGGCACAGCATCTGCCAGGATGGACATCACCCTGTCAGACAGGTCCCCATAAAGGGCATAGTTTGAGGAGAAGGCATGGAGATGTCCGGCATCAGCCAGATGCTTCACCTTGAAGAAGGGAGTTCCCATCTTTATTCCCATGTCCTTGCTCTCATTGCTCCGTGACACTATGCACCCGTCATTGTTGGACAGCACGACGACAGCCTTTCCCTCCAGATCCGGACGGAAGACCCTTTCGCACGAGACGAAGAAATTATTGCAGTCCACCAATGCGTACATCACCTGTCACTCCTACATTTGAATGTAATGTCGAGCCCGTCGAAGCATACCTACCTGACCTTTTTAATGATATATGTCACCACTCCCCACATCCTGAACTCCACTCCCTCCGTGATCTCGATGGCCGGATATTTAGGATTCGCCGGTTCCAGCCTGAGTCCTCTGTCCTCGATTCTCAGATGCTTGAGGGTGAACTCCCCGTCCACAAAGCACACGGCCATATCCCCGTCCTTAGGATCCAAGGCCCTGTCTATCACGAGTATATCTCCCTCCTCAACCCCCGCATCAATCATCGAGTCCCCGACCACACGCCCATAGAACGTGGCGGCAGGATGCTTCACGAGTTCGCGGTTCAGGTCTATCGCCTGAGTCATATAATCCGTGGCAGGAGACGGAAACCCTGCATGGATTCCCGACTGGGCCAGTCCCGGGAGCTGGTCCTTAGGCATAATCTCTTGAGGGAGAGACTCCTGAGAGTCAATATTCTTTTCTGGTATATCTTGCATATTGCAAAGTTAGTAAATCAAAAACTCAAAAAAGGTCCGAAATGAGTTTTTGACACATAAATTTGGGTTCTAAAACTCAAAAGAGCCCCAAAATGAGATTTTGAAAAAGCAATAGTTGCTATCTTTGCCGGACGATGAGAAGACTGACCGAAGAAATAACAGGATTCCTGAAAGATGCCGGATTCGAATGCTCCGTCCAGATGAGGCACGGGCTGGAGGTCGTGTGCACTGTCACGCTGGACGGGCATCACGACAGGGTCATCCTTCCCCTCGAGATTGAGGGCGGCACCCCGTCTGAGGCCGAAAAACAGGCGGAAGATGCACTGGAGAGCATCCGCATGATAAATTCATATGACGGGGAATATCCGCTGATCATCACCCGGGACAGATGGGAAAGGCAGAGGGAGATGATGCAGAAAAGGCTGTTGGCACATCTGGAACTCTTTCTTCCTATATATGCACGCAACTGCGAGGTCAGAAAGATAGACAAAACGACCGCACGGGAATTTCTGGAGAAGAATCACAGTTACGGATATGCGGCATGCAGATACTGCTACGGACTTTTCTTCAAGAGGCACACGGGGCATATCGCGCAGATGATGGAGGGCGGCTTCGCAGACAACGGCAGGAAGGACATGTCAGGCATTGAGGAGGATGTGCCAGGGAGCCGTGAAGACATGTCCGGCACCCTGATGGCAGTGGCGACCTTCTCCAATGCGAGGAAATGGGTCAAGGGAGAGCGGACCATAAGGTCATATGAGTGGACAAGGTATGCATCCCTCCCCGAGGTGAGGCTGAGCGGGGGCATGGGAAGGCTAATGAAGACGTTCATCAAGGAGGTCTGTCCGGATGACCTGATGAGTTATGCGGACCTGGAATGGTCCAAGGGGGATGTGTACAGGAGACTGGGGTTTGAGCTGGAAGGAACGAAGGAGCCGGTCATGTTCGCTGTCGACGACCGGTGGAGGAGATTCCCGGTCAAGCCGGGAATGACGGAAGAGAGAACGGGGATGACGAGAGCGGAGACAGAAATGCCTGGGGAACCGGGAATGAGATTCTTCCGGAACTTCGGAAGCAACAAATTCCGTCTCAAGCTGACGGACTACGAATAAAAATCACTATCTTCGCGCCCGAATTAAAACAACTAAGACAAAATGGAAGCAATTGTAAAGACCGATTTCAATTTCCCAGGACAGACCGGCCACTATGTAGGAAAAGTACGCGATGTGTACAGCATCAATGATGAATATCTTGTAATGGTCGTTTCCGACCGCATCTCTGCATTCGACGTGGTCCTTCCTAAGGGAATTCCGTTCAAGGGCCAGGTGCTCAACCAGATAGCTGCTAAGTTCCTGGACGCCACAAGCGACATCCTTCCCAACTGGAAGATCGCGACTCCGGACCCTATGGTGACTATCGGTCACAAGTGCGAGCCGTTCAAGGTGGAGATGGTCATCCGCGGATACCTTTCCGGTCATGCATGGAGAGAGTACAAGGCAGGAAAGCGCACAATCTGCGGTGTCGAGATGCCGGAAGGAATGGTAGAGAACCAGAAGTTCCCTGAGCCTATCATCACCCCTACCACAAAGGCGGCAGAAGGACATGACGAAGACATTTCCAAGGAAGAGATCATCGCCCAGGGCATCGTGAGCCGCGAGGACTATGAGCAGCTTGAGGCATACACACGTGCCATCTTCCAGAGAGGAACCGAGATTGCCGCAAAGATGGGACTCATCCTTGTGGATACAAAATATGAGTTCGGAAAGAAGGACGGCAAGATATACCTCATGGACGAGATCCACACCCCTGACTCATCACGCTATTTCTACGCAGAAGGATATGAAGAGCGCCTCGCTGCCGGACAGAAGCAGAAGCAGCTCTCCAAGGAGTTCGTACGCGAGTGGCTCATGGCAAACGGCTTCCAGGGCCAGGAAGGCCAGCAGGTTCCTGAAATGACAGAGGAAATCGTGAACGGAATCACAGAGCGCTACATCGAGCTCTACGAGAACATCATCGGAGAGAAGTTCGAGAAGGCAGAAGGCAGCGACATAGCCTCACGCATCGAAAAGAACGTCACCGAGTGTCTCAACACTCTCTAGAATATACAATCACACAGCAATCGTCGCAGAAAAACACACCGATTTTTCTGCGACGATTGTCATTTTTAGGGTTGGAGCCCCGTTTTCGGCCATCGTTGCAGAAGAATCCCATAATTTTTCTGCAACGATGACAGGGGCCAGCACTCAATCAACGTGCCGAAGCACTTATGTCAGGATCCAGAAGAAAGCCGCCAAGGCATCGCGTCAACTGAAGTCTCGACAATGACGGATATCTGAGTTTCAGCACACCGGCCATTTCAATCAACCTATCCGGAGTCAGCGTATAGACTGTTTCTCCAGAGAGCCTCAACCCGGAATCTATCTCTGTACAGATTTCCATATCTGTCATGGCCATATAGTTTGCCCGGCCATGTTCGTTGGCAAGCATGGAGTGCATATCCAGTCCGCAGACTCCCTGTTCGACATTATCAAGTCCTATCGGAACCTGATTCGTATTGTCCTGCAGCTGTTCCTTTTCCCAGGCCTCTCCACTGAGCCTATTCATATAATACAGGTAAGTTCTGGCTGTTGCAAACTTATGCTGGAGATCTGCAACATCCACAAAGGTTTCCGGAAGTATCATGCCATCCGGCCCCATGAAATATCCCTTAGGCAAGGTTGCCCGACTCGGCAGATAGAGATAGCAGGATTTTTCCGGAAGGATTTGCGGAACATCATCCCGTCCCAACTCCTTTCTGAATATTGCATTGACTGATGAGAAACGATATCCGAAAGGAGTGGCAGATACTCCATGATGCAGAGGATTGCGCAAGACATATGCGATTGCTGTGAGAAGATGATACAACCCGTCTATTTTCAGAAGAAAGTAGTCACGTTCCCCGATCCGTCCTTTCCGCATATATTTTTTATTGAAATACCTGTTATATGGATAGCGGAATGCCTTCATGAACCTGTCGGGGTCCGCTGTACGCACACAAATATGCACATGATTGGACATAAATGAATAAGCAAGTATTATCGAATCCGTTTTTATCGCAGCCAGACACAGGCAATTGACTCCATGGATGTAATCTGCTTCATCTCTGAACATATTTTCATTCCCCGCAGAAAGACAAAGATGATAGGTTCTCTTCATTGTTTTTGCTGAAATATATGAAGTAGGATGGAATTCGTGATCAAGAAAAAGAAAAATGTGACTAAAATCCACATAGAGTGACGAATGACATGAATATAAATAAATTTTATACAGACTAAAATTTATTTTATTGCCATAATTTGATTATGTTTGCAAAGACATAAAAAGCATATTGCTTGAACTTCTAGTTCTTATTCTCTCAACTGAAAACCGCCAATTTGAAGAGTACGAGAGTAAGGCATGAATGTTCATACCTGTTAATCGGGTGTGAATTATTTGTGTTTATCTGTACTCCAGGCGCTTGGCGGTGCCCCAGTTGATGATAGGACATGAATGGTTCCACCCTTTATGATACATATCGGCCACATAATCAAGGAAGTTATGGAAAGTCAGGAACGGACTCCGACCTGGCTGGCCAGAAAGATCAATTGCGAACGTCCGAACATATACTACATATTTCAGCAGCCTTCCATCAACACCGAACTTCTCCTTAAGATATCCATTGCTCTGAACCACGACTTCTTCAGTTACTATTCCCGCGAAACCGTCCAGACGCAAGACCGTAAAAATATTTGACGGAAGCGTATAACTTACTGACGCATAAGAGAATTTTTGATTGATCATCAGTAATACCTTTGCATAAGAATGTAAACTAAAATTTATCATGAAGAAGGTATTACTTATTTTATTGGCAGCCTGTGCATTATCCTTGGACGTTCAGGCGCAGATTTTCGGTAAGGGGAAGACAATCAATGTTATTCCAGACAACGCAAGCATCATGATAGGAGGTGTGGAAGTCGCGACCGGAACCTACAACCTGCAGATGGGAAAACAGGATTATGTAATGCTCCGACTAAGTGCACCCGGCTACGTAGACAAGACAGTCAGAGTATATAAGGCAGACAAAAGCAAGACCCTGACATTCAAACTCGAAATAGATGACTCATGGGCAGCCTCAGAGACAAGTAGCGATCTGGCGAACAAATCAATGAGCGTCGTGGTCAGAGATGGCTTGAGCGCAGACGATGTATGGAAAAGAATAATATACTACACATCCGACCTGTTCCCCAACATGGAAATCAGCGACAAGTCTGCCGGATGGATACGCAGTTCATGGGAACTTCAGAGCTTTGCTTATTGCACGATCCGAACAAGAATCGAGATTAAAGAAGTACCAGGCCAGGATGACCTCAGGTACAAAGTCATGTTACGCTCTGAATATGCTTGGAATGACTGCGGCCTGGATGATCAGTGTTTCAAGGAATGGGACAGGGTACTTAAGAAGTACAAGCAGGCTGTTGAAGATTTAGTTAACGCTTTAAGATAGCAGTCATGAAAAGAACAATACTTACACTCATCCTCGTCTGCATAGCAGGCCTTATTTGCTCAGCCAAGTCATTCTACTATGACGGAGTCGGATTTGAATATGGCAAGGGGTGGAAATTCAGCAGTTCACCAAATTGTATCATCGGTGTAAAAGATGATTTCAAAATCTTTCTGGCAAAGTATGAGATGACTGCCAAGACTGGAAAAAGTCGAAACGGACAGGTCATTGCCAGCGAATTGGAGAAGAAAGCTGAAGCCATAATGGAACAAAGTATGAATTCCAGAGATAAGAAACTCCTATACAAATCAGAAGTAACTGATGGAGATATCAACGGCATACCGGCCAAATACATCGAGTTCAAGTATTCTCATAAAGAATATCATAGACACTATTGCTTCGAATGGAATGGATACATATTTGAAATTGAGCTAAGTGGTAAAGGCAGCAAATATTACAAGGAATTTGAAAAGCTCCTTTCATCATTCTCATTCAATCCGGAAGTAAGGCGAAACAGGTGGTAAGTCACATTAAAATCACTTGATATGAACAAAAGAATATTAAATATTTTCCTATTCCTGATATGTATCGGTTTGGCTGTTTCGTGTTCTTATGAAGACGGCTCTGAAACTGACTTAAGTGCTCCGTCAGGATTATATATCCGCCAAATGGGTTCATCTTTGTATCTCGCTTGGGAATATGTCTATGAGGCTTCAACTTATACGGTATACCAATCTGATTCACCAGATGGTCCCTGGAGTGGTGTAGCCTTCTCAAGTAAGACAAGCGTCGTTATACCATACGACGGTTTCAGCACACTGTATTTTTGCGTCACAGCGTCGAATTATAATGGAGAAAGCGAGCGTTCTGACTATGTGTCGATCAGCGGAGAAGGCAGCAATAATGGTGACGATGATTATGAGGGTGACGGCTCGTATAAAGAAGACAATGGCGGAAGCGGGAACGACTACACCGGAGGCGGCAATTATGGAGGCGGCAATTATGGAGACAACGATGACTACAACGGAGGAAACAATAGCAGCGGAGACGACGATTACGGCGACTATGACAACGGCAACACAAGCAAGCCTTCAGTTCCTACTGGTGTGACAGCCGAACTTAACGGTCCTCTAATGTATCCATATGTTTCAGTCAGATGGGAATACGTATCAGGAGCCGACTCCTACAACATATACAGGAGTACATCAGCTACAGGCTACTACTCGCGCATAGGACAGTCGCAAATTGCCAGCTTTAGCGATGAAAATGTCCAAAAAGGCAAGAATTACTACAAGGTCACAGCTGTCAACTCTGCTGGCGAAAGCGCGAAGAGCAACTATGCCTTTGTTGAATATGACCCGAATGCGGCCGCTCCTGGACCAGCACAGTGGGGCAGTTGCACTGTCAGCGGATACAGCATGACACTAAGGTGGAGCTTTACGACGGGAACAGGCTACGGTACCCCTGACGAGATTGAAATCAGAGCCAGAAACACAGAGGGACATGATGAAACTGTCACCACCATCAGCGGGACATCAACAAGTTACAAATTAGACCTCAGCGACTGGTTATGGTACAACTCCGGCAATGGCTGCCAGATGGTATATGTTGGTATTGTTCTATCAAACAAATACGGAAGTAAAGCCAGCAGCACAAAAGTATACAATTTCACTGAAAAAAAATGGGTCATCTGACACTGACTCAATTTAAGCAAATCGTCGCAGAAAAACACACCGATTTTTCTGCGACGATTGTTATTTTTGGGGATGGAGCCCCGTTTTCGGCCATCGTTGCAGAAGAATTGGGGGATTTTTCTGCAACGATGACAGGGACCTGAACCTACAAAGCCTTAAGGATTTCCAGCACCCGGTCACCCAGTTCGGACTTGACACGGATGTGGTCCTTGACCGAGGTGACGAAAGGGTTCGCCTCGAAGAAGGAGCCGCGCACCTGCATGAAGTCCTCCATCCTTTCCTCCTCGTCTCCGTCCGCACCGAAACTGGTCATCACGCTGAGAGAGAACTCCTTGCGAGCATCCTCATATATGAGGTTGTCCAGACCGACCACCGAGCTCTTCCATCTGCTGACTATCTCCATCAGTTTCTCGGCAGAAACCGTAGCCAGATCTACATCATATTCGTTTTCCAGCACCTTGTAGGCCCATTTCCACTCATATTCATAATAGTTCGCATGAATATCGGCGAAACGAGCATTGATGGCCTCGACGTCTGCCAGCACACCGTTCTGAACATCATCCAGAAGTGCAGATACAGCATTCTTCGGAGCTATCATTCCGGCCAGGTCCACCCAGTCTCCCTCACCGAAGTTCACCTTAGGCACAAGAGCGGCCCGCAGCTGTTCAATGGAAGAGAATTCTGAATTCATTATCCTGGTGATCAGGGAGTTACCCAAGAACTTATCAATGGCCATCCCATAGTACTTCAGGCCGTTTTTCAAGGACGAACTCTTGATCTTTCCGCTCTGATATGTGTAGGCGTCCGAATTCACACCGGAGACCTTCTGGAGCCGCTTGAGGATCTTCACGCCCTTGAGCATCTTGTGGATGGTATATGGACTGAGGAGATTGTAGTTTATCTGGTCGAGTCTGTCCGGATCCTGACGGGCATCGCGACGAGGCCATTTCTTTGCATCACGGATGGTTCCCACACTCTTGAGATTGGCTCCCGGCATTATGAACGAGGTGTTCTGCTGCTCGATGAGGTAGGAGAACGGCAGATCTGACGTGTCCTGATGGCTGACGTGGCGTCCCATCACCAGCGAGAAGGCTCCCACCTTGGCCGGCCATAATATATATGAATCAGATGCAGTCTTGGCTCCCCTCTCCATGATTCCCTGATGGATAGGCCCGAGCTTGTACATATGGTTGCTCTGGTTGGATCCCGAACCGGCATTCATGAAGGAGAACATGCCGGCAATCAGGAGAGTGGACTTGTGATGGGTGACTGTGAAAGGACCGGCAAAGATGGCACATGCCTCACCGTTTTCTCCCTGGCAGTTGCCGAAGAAAAGCGAATCGGTCGCCGAATAGTTATGTCCGAGCTGGCATGCCTGCCCTACAAAACAGCGCGAGAAAGTCACTCCATCCTCGACACTTGATCCGCTGGATATGATGAAGTCATCTCCGATGACATTGACTCCGACATGCACGGGAGCATGCTCATTGCTGTTTATGGTTCCGTTCTTCAGACGGGAAGAGCCTTCGATCTTTGCATAATCCCCCACCTTGACATTCTTTATATAGCCTGAGTCCACGATGGTCACATTGGAACCGATGTATCCGATATCGGAGCTGACACTGTCCACATATCTTCCTATGGCTGCACGCAGATTGGCCACCATCTCCGGAAGGTGCCTGTACAGTGCCATCACATACGCCGTCTGGGCTGTCAGCCTGTCATAGATCATGACCTCGCGCCCGCCTGTTTCGTTCAGCACGGCGACTTCAACACCATTTCCAAATGAACTCAATCCATCTGTAAGAATGATGTCCACATTTTCTATGAAGGTATCACTTCCTATCTGATAGTTAGCTATATAGTTCTTTACATTCTCGATGCAGCAGTCATCACCGACATCGACATTATGCAAGGTCGCATTATATATTCCCGAATGTTTCCTGATACCTCCAGGCATATCGAAACATTTGCTGAAGACTCCCATGCGGATATCTCCGGAGAAGCGCACGTTCCTCACATATTTCGGTATAAAACCTTCAGCTACCTTTATCCTGCCCCAGTCTTCCGCTGTGCAGGACTGAGACTTCAATATCTCTATTTCCTCAGGGGTGAGGAATCTTTGTCCATCTTTCATATGTCCGTTTTATATTTATCAATTACATCAACTACTTCGTCGTACTGATACCCTCTTCCAAGTCCAAAACGAAGAAGCTTCAACCTGGCCTGCGGATCATCCTTCAGAGACTTCGCCTTGGCCGCCATCAGCCTTTCCAGCCGCTGGCCCGCCCTGGCTTCATCAATTTCCGCCAAGGCCAGGGATATGGTCTCGCGAGGGATTCCCTTGCCGGAAAGCATATACCTGATCTTTGTCCCGCCCCAACCGGAAATCATCGACTTTTCCCGTGCATATGCAGTGGCGTAGCGAAGATCATCCACATACTTTTCCGCAACCAGCGCATCCAGAATCTCCTTTGCGCCTTCACGGTCACCATCCAAGGCCTCACCAGCCTTCTTCAATATGTCCGCACTGCAATACTCCCTGCGGGAACATTGCCGTCGCAGCCTGTTCAACAACTTATCCTTCATTCTAAAAATTATATCCTGCACTAAGGTAGATGCCCACACGGTTTGTCAGGTTCGACCAGTGCACATTCGCCTTCAAAGGTCCGAAAATGGTGTCGAAGGCATATTCTATTCCAGCTCCGAAGTATCCCAGTCCATTGCCATAGGTTCTGAAAGAGTCACAATCCCTGGCATAATTCACTATTCCTGTGATATAATGGTTCTTCACGACCCTGAACCTGTAGTCAGTCCTGAATATGGTCAGAATGTTCTTCATGGCAGACAGATTGGTTATGCCTATGAACGGCATCTGCTGATCCACATATCTTCCAGCCAAAGAACCTCCGACCGCATTGAAATACGGAACAGGGATTTCATTTCCAAGAAGGAACCTGACATTGAAGGATGGGATAAAGGCGAACAGACGTCCCACAGGAAGAACGACCTTGGCATCAGCCTGTACTGTCTGGAATCCACGCACATGGTTGGGAAAACCGGCAAAAGTCCATGAATATGAAGCACCTGCATTGACTCCCTTCGTGGGGAAATATCCGTCATCAAATGTATCTGTCCTGGCATCTGCAAACAAGGAGCTGAAATTATTCCTGACAAGCCCCATGTCATAATCTCCCATTATCTGTGAGGACTTGAGATTTCTGACATTGAAATACTCACTCCTCACTCCGCCTTTGATGTCCAGCCACTTCCACTTGATGTTGGAGACGTAGAACTCCAGACGGGCATTAAGGAAGTTGAAATTCAGGTCATTCTCTCTGAAATTCAGCAGATTCATATCAGTCCAGCGGACCGAGGCAGCTGCGTTCATAGTCGGAATCTTCGGAGTGTCATAAGACCAATGAATCTGCATATAAGGATTCGCTCCAACCTTTCCCACCAGATCCAGCTTATGTCCCTGCAGTCTGTGCGCATTGAATCCCAGATTCAGCAGCACTGACACAATCTCTTCGGTATCGGCTCGCACTCCCAGTCCCAGCTGATGTACAGGACCTTTCTTGCAGTTCAGCACGAGACGGAAAGGCTCCTTTTCTCCAAGAAGCTCATATGTGACATAATCATATGCCTGGGTGCTGTAGATCTGAGCGACTATGTGATCCAGATCGGCCCGGCTAATCTTCTGCCCGAACTTCAGGTGCAGCCTGCTCTTGAGCATTTCCTTCTCCTTAGGCAGCACTCCCTTCACATCCACCTCCGCAATCATCAGCGAATCAGCATGAAAATCGAAGGCCTTAGGCTTTCTCATGCTGACATAATCCTCGCGTGTCCTTCTGGCTACCTCTCTCAGCAGGGAATCCTGAGCCTGGGCCGCCTGCCAGCCACGCATCATGATGGTATCAACTGCATCCTTATTGAAACTCAAGGAGTTGAATTCCGGGAGAAGAGGCTTTATCGTCACGTCAGGAATAAGGATGTTCTTTTCATATGAATCCCTTCCCAGCATGTCTATTCCCTGGACGATGATATCCGCTATATTATTGACGCTCATATAGCTCCGTCGTCCCTGAGCCAGATCCACACCTATTATTATGTCTGCTCCCATAGCACGGGCAAGAGCAGTCGGATAATTGTCTCTCAGACCGCCGTCCACCAGCACCATTCCCTCAGTCTTGACCGGAGCGAACACTCCGGGGATGGACATGGTAGAGCGCATGGCGTCATTCATCTTGCCGCTATGCCATATCTTCGCCTTGCCTGAAACCATATCTGTCGCAATGCAGGCATACGGAATCGGCAGAGTCTGAAAATCAATGGAATCCTGATATCCGATCGTCAGCGAACTTATAAGGTTGCTGACATTCTGACCATATATATATCCTGACGGAAGGCTTCCCAGAAGATTGTGCTTGAGCATTTCCGGACCATCCTCATTGTCAGCACCGATATGAAGGATCTCATGCTTCTTCATATGGTCGAAACGATGCTCGTCGGCAAGCTTCATCTTGTAGTAGTCACGCTCGTAATAGAACGGGATGGACAGGAGATATTTCTCCTTGTACTTCATGTCGGTGTACGTGATGTACTCTCTCGACAACTTGTCACTCAGAGCCCAGCTCCAGTCCATGTTCCTGACGAGGGTATCCATCTCATCCACCGAATAACCGAGGGAATAGAGGCCTCCGATCAGACCACCCATGCTTGTACCCACCACAAGGTCCACAGGGATTCCCAGTTCCTCGATATACCTTATTATCGGCACATGGGCGGTTCCCTTGGCACCTCCTCCGCTGAGCACAAGCGCCACTGTCGGACGTTTCTTCCTTATCTGATCCATCCTCTGGCGCATGCGCTGCACGGCAAGTGAATCCTCCTTGGGGTCTATACCATAGGCTGAGGCGGTCCGGGCACTCATCAGCACACAGACCGTCAGAATCAGATATGTGAGAAAGCGTTTCATCTTTATTGTTTTCCATGTTCGCCGGCAAGCATTCCGCAGGCAGCAAGTATATCTTCACCACGTGAAGCTCTAACTGTCGTAGTTATGCCGGCATTGTTGAGACGTTGCTTGAAATTTTCAATAATCACGCCCGGAGACGTTTCATATGGAAAATCCGGAATCTTATGGAAACGGATAAGGTTCATCCTGCACTCCAGTCCCTTGAGCATCCTTATGAGGGCATCCGCATGGACCTTGGTGTCGTTGAATCCGGCGAACATCGTGTACTCGAAGCTGACACGGCGCTGACCGGTGAAATCATACTGTTTTATAAGGTCTATCACATCCTGGAGCGGCCATGCGCCCTGGACAGGCATCATGCTCAGACGTTCCGGGCCGAAAGGATCGTGGAGGCTGACTGCCAGGTGGCACTTGCACTCGTCCAGATATCTCTTTAGGTTCGGAAGGACACCGATGGTCGAAACAGTTATCCTCTTCGGACTCCAGCCGAAGCCCCAGTCCGCTGTCAGGATCTCTATAGCCCTCATGACGTTCTCGTAATTGTCCAGAGGCTCTCCCATGCCCATAAAGACGGTGTTGGTCAGTCTGTCAGACTCATCCACCGCGATGAACTGCGAGATTATATCTGCCGCGGACAGATGTCCATGGAAGCCCTGACGTCCCGTCATGCAGAACTTGCAGCCCATGCGGCAACCCGACTGGGACGAAACGCAGAGGGTCGCACGGTCGTCATCCGGAATCATTACGGCCTCAATGGCTCCTGCCTCGAGTTCCTCCTCCTGGCATACGGGATTCAGTCCCCTTTTGTGCGAACATTTCACAGGAAAAAGATACTTCTTGGTGCCATCCGACGAGACCTGCAGCCCGGCATACGGAGTCACACCGACCTCGTACTTCTCAGAGAGTGCCGCACGCGCAGCCTTGGACAGGTTGGTCATATCATCTATGGAACGCACCTTCTTGACATACAGCCACTGGGCTATCTGCCTGGCAGTGAAGCCAGGCAGTCCCTCGTCAGCGACCAGGCGCTTGAGTTCCTCAAGATTCTTTCCTAAAAGCTTTATCTTCATTCAGCAATATTTTAAGTCAAATATAGACATTTTTTCGCACAATATTTTCTTGTGCTGCAACTTGGCACAAGAGCCCTTTAATTTTGCATTCGAAAAGTTGGAAATGTTCCGCTTTTTTGATTATTTTTGCTCCGCTTGAGGAATAGTTCCGATGGCAATAACTTTTAAATATTTTACATTTATGGCTAAAGAAGAAGTACAGGAAAGTACCGGCATGAATGCAGCAAAGCTCAAGGCGCTGCAGGCGACGATTGACAAGATTGAGAAAGACTACGGAAAAGGTACGATCATGAAGCTGGGAGATCAGCCAAAATGGGAGGTTTCGGTCATTCCGAGCGGTTCCATTGCGCTTGACGCCGCACTCGGCATCGGAGGATACCCTCGCGGAAGGGTAATCGAGATCTACGGACCGGAATCCAGCGGTAAGACGACCCTTGCAATCCATGCGATCGCACAGGCTCAGAAGCAGGGTGGAATCGCCGCCATCATCGACGCGGAGCATGCATTTGACCGCACCTATGCCAAGAATCTTGGCGTCGACCTCGAAACTCTGCTTATCTCGCAGCCTGACAACGGAGAGCAGGCACTCGAGATCGCAGACAACCTCATCCGTTCAGGAGCGATCGACATCATCGTGATCGACTCTGTTGCAGCCCTCACTCCAAAGGCGGAGATCGAAGGAGAGATGGGAGATTCGAAGATGGGACTTCAGGCAAGGCTCATGAGCCAGGCCCTCAGAAAGCTCACAGCTAACATCAGCAAGACCAACACCTGCTGCATCTTCATCAACCAGCTCCGTGACAAGATCGGAGTGATGTTCGGAAATCCGGAGACCACAACAGGAGGTAATGCCCTCAAGTTCTATGCATCTGTACGTGTGGACGTGCGCCGCACCACCCAGATCAAGGACGGAGACGAGGCTCTCGGAAACCGCACAAAGGTGAAGATCGTCAAGAACAAGATGGCTCCGCCGTTCAAGAAGGCCGAGTTCGACATCGTGTTCGGAGAGGGAATCTCACATGTGGGAGAGGTGATCGACCTCGGAGTCGAGTTCGACATCATCAAGAAGAGCGGCTCATGGTTCAGCTATGGAGACAGCAAGCTCGCTCAGGGACGTGAGGCAGTCAAGGCCCTCCTAACCGACAACGTCGAGCTTTGCGACGAGATCGAGGCAAAGATCCGTGAAGCACTCCAGAACGTTCAGGACTAAGCGGCCTGTCAATACTTTAAAAGGTCTGAGGAGTTTTGACTCTTCAGACCTTTTTCATTTCCTTGGGCAGCCACGCTGCCAGATCTGCCATCCGCTACTGGGCAAGTCTCTCCAGACAAAGTTCGATCAGCTTGCGCACCTGAGGCTTGTAGTCAGGATTGCTGGCCTTATGGTGGCGGTGAGCGATGATGCAGCAGACAGTGCCGGCATTATGTCCCAGATGAGCAGCGATTCCTGCAATCGCAGAACCTTCCATTTCGAAATTGGTCACCTTCTCGTCCCCGAAACGGAAGCTCTCGAATGTGTCAAGCATGTCAGGCATTGCCAGAGGCATGCGGAGCACGCGTCCCTGAGGACCGTAGAATCCTGATGCTGCGATGGTCATTCCCTTATAAGTGCAGTCGCGGAACTTTTCGATCATCTTCTCTCCCGCCCTGACGAAATATGGGTCAGGAAGATGCTTGTTCCAGTCTGTATGCTTCTTGAAGGCTTCTTCAATGTCGAGAAGGGCGATCTTGTCCCTGTCCGCATACCAGTTCAACAGGCCGTCACAGCCCACAGAAATATGCGAGAACACAAAGGCACCCAGAGGAATCTCCGGCTGGATGGCACCTGATGTACCGATTCTCAATATGTTCAGGCAGCGGTGCTGAGGCTTCACTTCCCTCGTCTCGAAATCGATATTGGCAAGAGCATCAAGTTCGTTCATCACGATATCGATGTTGTCTGTTCCGATTCCTGTCGAGAGCGCAGTCATCCTGACTCCCTTGTATTTTCCTGTCACTGACACGAACTCGCGCGAAGCGTGCCTGAATTCCTTTTCATCAAAATACTCGGCAATCATGTCCACTCGACCGGGATCTCCGACAAGGATCACATTGTCTGCCAGTTCCTCAGGACGGAGGTGAAGATGGAACACCGATCCGTCACCATTGATTATGAGTTCTGATTCTGCTATTCTCATGATTGTTCCTTTTAAGTCATTAGCCTTCAAATATAGATTTTTCCTTTGAAAATTCCTATTTTTGCACAGGTAATAACGATTTTCACCATGTGGCAAAGAATCCAAACACTATACCTGGGCATCTCGACTGCCCTCATATTCTCTATGTTCTTCTGCACCTTCGCAACGATAATAGGTCCTGCAGGAGAAGAACTGACGATAGGTTATCATGAAAAGATACCATATCTGGCAATGCTCATAATGCTGTTTACAGCACATGTGGCGGCCACAGCCAGTTTCAAGGCGTTCTTCCTTCAGGCCCGTGTGAGCGTGATTGCTGCTCTGATGGCAGTGGGATTCCAGATATGGCTGGCGGTTGACTTCATCCGCTTCCACAATGAGATGACATTCTCCCTCACTGCACTTTTTCCTCTTGCCGCAGCCACCCTTGACTTTATGGCCGCAAAGCGCTCATTAGTAGACGAAATGACAATATCTGCCGTCCGATCGGTCAAGTCTTCACGCCGCAGAAGACACGGCAAAGTTTGATTTTTGGATCAAAAACTCTACATTTGCCCTGACTCCGGACTGAGAAGTCCGGCCAAACGTGTACTTAATGAACCAGAAACTACCATCATATCTGCTGGGTAAATACCAGCTTATCGGCACTGTGACCTTTTCGGTCCTGTTTGCCATCGTATTCCTCAACATATATATCCCGTTCTCGGAAACGGCATGGTTCGGACTCGGAGATTCAGTGACCTTCTCACTGACAGTCGTCTTTGTCTTTGCTTCCATCTTAATACTGATACTCAGCAGGATACTGATGTACAGATCCAAGAGGCTGTTCGAGATGACATATCTGGAATATACGATATGGTGCATCATGGAGATCCTCCTGATCAGCCTTTTCTACACAAAGCTGACAATGGACATCTCTCATGCCGGCGTGACCCAGCTTCAGGTATTCGGAAGATCCTTCCTCTACGGAACCATCGCACTTGGAATCCCCTATCTGATTTCCGGGATGTATTTCGCCATCATCGACAAGAACAATACGATCCGGCTGATGAACTACGAGAATGTCGTGACGGACGAGCCACCCAAGCCGGAGTGTGCAAAGAAGATCACCCTGTTCGACAACAGCGGAACACTGAAGCTCTCGGTCAGTCCGGAGAACCTGTATTACATCGAGTCTGACGACAACTATATAAAGGTCTGGTACACGGACAGCAAGGGAAAGCTGCAGCAGTACATCCTGCGTTGCCGTCTGAAGACAGTCGAAGAAAGCTTCAAGGGCAGCGGCCTGGTAAGATGCAACAGGAAATACATAGTCAACCTCAACAAGGTCAGCACCTTAAGAAAGGAGAATGACGGATATGTCCTGGATCTGGACAATGTGGACATTCAGCCAATTCCCGTCACCAAGACATATACCGATATGATTCTCAGCCACTTCACTGAGACCAGCCCCTTGCTGGAGCCTATGGAAGATTAGATTATTCTGCAGCCTTGAGGCGCTCTGCGTTCTCAGCGATCTGAAGCTGATCGAGGACGTCCTGGATCGCACCATCCATGAACACAGGAAGATTGTACATCGTGTAGTTGATACGATGGTCTGTCACGCGCGACTGAGGATAGTTGTAGGTGCGGATCTTTGCTGAACGGTCTCCGCCGGCAACCATTGTCTTACGCTTCGCTGAAATCTCAGCAAGATATTTCTCATACTCCATATTGTAGAGACGGGTACGGAGCTCGGCGAGAGCCTTGTCGAAGTTCTTGAGCTGCGACTTCTCGTCCTGGCACTGCACCACGAGACCTGTAGGGATATGGGTGAGTCGGATTGCCGAATATGTCGTGTTCACAGACTGTCCGCCAGGGCCTGAAGAACAGAATGTATCCTTGCGGATGTCATTCATGTTCAACTCGATATCGAACTCATCGGCCTCAGGGAGGACTGCAACGGAAGCGGCAGATGTGTGGACACGGCCCTGAGTCTCGGTCTGAGGCACACGCTGCACACGGTGCACTCCTGACTCATACTTAAGGACTCCGTAAACTCCGTCTCCCGACACCTTGCAGACGATTTCCTTGAAACCGCCGGCAGCACCCTCCGCCTGGTTGGTCACCTCAAGCCTCCAGCCGCGTGTCTCGATATATTTCGAATACATACGGAAGAGGTCTCCCGCAAAGATGGCAGCCTCGTCACCACCCGAACCGCCACGGATCTCCAGAATTGCGTTCTTGCTGTCCTGAGGGTCGGCCGGAATCAGCAGCAGCTTGATCTTTTCCTCCCACTCGGGAAGAGTAGGCTCGATCTCCGCGATTTCCTCCTTCGCCATCTCCCTGAGGTCCTCGTCCTTCTCGGTCGCGAGGATCTCCTTGGCCATCTCATAGTTCTCAAGAATTTTCTTGAACTCATTTCCGGCCTCGAGGATAGGCATAAGCTCCTTATATTCCTTGTTCAGCTGAACGAACTTCTTCATATCTGAAATCACCTCAGGGTCAGCAAGCTGCTCCTGAAGCGAATCGAATTTCTCCTGAAGGCCCAATACCTTCTCCAAAAGTGAATTATCTGCCATATGTTTCTGTTAAATCGCGCAAATATAGTAAAATTATTCCATTTCCGACTTCATAAGTCCCTGTATTACAGCCTGGGCACAGACACAGCCGAAGACAGCTGGGATATATGAGATTGTCCCGACCTGTGATTTCTTGTTGCGGTCCTCGCAAGGGACTATCGAATCCTTGTCAGGAAGTTCCTCGGAGAAGACAACCTGGAAGCCTTTCTTTATGCCCATATGCCTGAGACGCTTGCGGACTATATACGCCAGCGGACAGTTGAAGGACTTGGAGACATCGGTCAGGCGAACCTTGGTGGCATCGAACTTCGCGCCCGCCCCCATCGACGAGACGAGGGGGATTCCGTTGTCCATACAATACTTTATAAGGTGCAGTTTCGGGGACAGCGTATCTATCGCATCCACGAGAAAATCGATCTTATAGCCGCCGAGAACCTCTGATGCCTTCTCTGCCTCAAGGTATTCCGGAATTACGGTCAGGTCCAGCTCAGGATTTATGTCCCTCAGGCGGGCTGCCAGCACCTCGCACTTGAGTTTTCCTACCGTGGAATCCATAGCCAGAAGCTGACGGTTCTTGTTGCTGACGGACACCTCGTCGCTGTCCAGAATTATCAGGTGTCCCACACCCGCACGTACAATCATTTCGGCAGCGTATCCCCCTACGCCGCCGATTCCTATCACTGCCACCGTCGAATTACGGAAATGCTCAAGCATCTCCTCTCCCACCAGCATCGCTGTCCTTTCCTGCCAGTCTCTCATATTCATTAATTATCTCTGCGGCACCTGTCACGCGGTCCCGTCACCAAATTTTTCAAAAATACACATATTTATCCGCAATTGCAATCCCATATATATTTTTGAAGACCTGCTCCACTGACCGCAGGTCTTAGCATCAAATTATTGCGAAAAAGATTTTGAAATGTCAGGATTTTTGAGTTAACTTAGTATGCTAAAACTTTGAGCCATGAGTATCGACTCCGCATTGCTACACGCCAAACTGAAAGAGTTCTTCGGTTTTGACTCGTTCAAGGCCGACCAGGAGCGCATCATCAGACATCTCACAGACGGCAACAACGCCTTTGTCCTCATGCCTACGGGAGGAGGAAAGTCACTGTGCTACCAGTTGCCGGCGCTTGTCATGGAGGGCACGGCCATCGTGATCTCACCTCTGATTGCGCTTATGAAGAACCAGGTGGATGCAATCAGAGGATTCGTAGCGGGAAACGACGGCATAGCACACTTCCTGAACTCGTCCCTGAACAAGGCTCAGATCGCGGAAGTGCGCAATGATCTGCTGTCAGGAGCGACCAAACTGCTGTATGTGGCTCCCGAGTCCCTGACCAAAGCGGAGAACATAGCGATGCTCAAGGAGATAAAGATTTCATTCTATGCCGTGGACGAGGCTCATTGCATTTCCGAGTGGGGACACGACTTCCGGCCGGAGTACAGGCGCATCCGCACGATCATCGAGGAGATTTCCGTAGCTCCGATAATCGCCCTGACCGCGACAGCCACCCCTAAGGTGCAGAGCGACATCATAAGGAATCTGGGCATGACGGACGCCACCGTCTTCAAGTCATCCTTCAACCGCCCCAACCTCTATTATGAGATCCGGGACAAGTCGGACCCGAAGAGAGACATAATCAAGTATATAAAGCAGAATCCGGGCAAGTCCGGCATCATCTACTGCCTCAGCCGCAAGAAGGTGGAGGAGCTTGCCGAACTGCTGAACATCAACGGAATAAAGGCAGCGCCATATCACGCAGGCCTTGACGCGAAGACACGTGCCGAGAATCAGGACAGGTTCCTCATGGAGGAGATCGACGTCATTGTTGCGACGATCGCCTTCGGCATGGGAATCGACAAGCCTGACGTGCGGTTCGTCATCCATTACGACATTCCGAAGAGCATAGAGGGATACTATCAGGAGACGGGACGCGCAGGAAGAGACGGGCGTGAAGGCCAGTGCATAACGTTCTACAGCTACAAGGACATCCAGAAACTGGAGAAGTTCATGCAGGGCAAGCCGATCGCCGAGCAGGAGATCGGAAAGCAGCTCCTGATGGAAACCGTAGCATATGCCGAGTCGAATTCCTGCCGCAGAAAGCTGCTGCTGAGCTATTTCGGAGAGGACTACCACGAAGAGAACTGCGGAGCCTGCGACAACTGTCTGCACCCGAAAAAACAGTTTGACGGAAGAGAGGAGATGGCCATGGTCATCGAGCTCATCCAGTCGCTGCCGGAACGTTTCAAGATGGAGCACATCGCCAACATCCTTGCAGGCGAGCAGAACTCCATCATCAAATCATACAAACACGACAAGCTGGAGATGTTCGGAGCCGGAAAGGACCACTCCGTCCGTTTCTGGAGCGCCGTCATCCATCAGGGACTCATACTGCACCTTCTTCATAAGGACATAGAATCCTATGGTCTGATTTCCGTCACGGAAGCAGGTGCGGCATTCTTCAACGCACCATATGAACTCATGCTGACCGAGGACAGGGAATTCGCCGACGGAGAGGACGACGATGACGACATAGCTGCAGCATCTGCTGCCAGAGGTGGCGGAGGAGGAGACGAACAGCTGCTGGCCATGCTCAAGGACCTTCGAAAGGGCGTGGCAAGGAAGCTCAAGCTTCAGCCTTGGGTGATATTCGGGGACCCTTCACTTGAAGATATGTCCATCATGTACCCTATCACGGTTGACGAACTCAAGAACTGCCAGGGAGTCGGTGAAGGAAAGGCCCGCAAGTTCGGAAAGCCGTTTCTCGAACTGATTGCCAGATATGTGGAGGAGAACGAGATAGAGCGTCCTGACGACTTCGTGATGAAGTCCATCGTGAACAAGTCAGTGAACAAGGTGTTCATCATCCAGAGCGTCGACAGGAAGCTTCCGCTTGAGGACATCGCCGATGCCAAGGGAATGGAGATGGAAGACCTTCTGAGCGAGATCGAAGCCATCGTATATTCCGGAACGAAACTGAATCTGGACTACTACATCGAGCAGACGCTCGACGATGATGTGGTGGAAGAGATATATGACTATTTCCACGACGAGGCCGAGTCAGACGACCTGGCGACAGTGATGGAAGACCTCAAGGACGACTACGACGAGTTCGAAGTGCGTCTAGTCCGCATCAAGTTTCTCTGCGAGGTGGCGAACTGATGCTGACCTGGCCATCCCGACAGGAAGACCTGCGGTCAGAGGGTCAGCCAGCGGATGGACTTGTCACGGCCCCAGTAGGAGAGCTGGCGTTTGGCGTAGTGGCGGGTGTTGCGCTGAATGAGTTCCACTGCACGGTCAAGAGATGTGACAGGGCCGTCACCCGGAGTGTTCGGAGTCCAGCCTTCAGCGGACACAAGACCCGCCTCATAATCAAACCAGTCGAATATTTCCTTATAACCGACAGTCTGGAGGGCTGCCAGGTCGCGGTACTGTGTCAGTCCCCGCACCTCTTCGACCAGTCCCTCATCCACCATCTGGATGACTCGGCGGTTGATCCGGTCGTAAAGTTCCTCACGAGGGCGCGTCAGACCGATTTTCTCTATTTTGAAATCACGGCGCTTGGCCTGGCTGGTCTTGAACGACGAGAACGGCTTTCCTGTCATCAGGCACACTTCCAGGGCACGCACCACCCTCTGCCCGTTGGCGATGTCTATGGTCGCATAACTTTCCGGATCCAGATGGCGGAGCTCCTGTCTGAGCCCCTCCACCCCTTCTTCCTTCAAACGAGCCATCAGTTCGTTTCTGAGCTGAAGGTCAGCAGAAGGGAAATCATCCAGTCCGTTCACCAGAGCATCTATATAGAATCCCGAGCCTCCCGCCATGACCAGGGTCTCATGTCCCTCATCAAAAAGACGGTTTATCACCTCCAGGGCTTCCAGTTCGTATTTCCCGGCTGTATAGAGCTGAGTCACCGTATGGGAATGGATAAAATAATGCTGAACAGCCGCAAGCTGCTCAGCAGAAGGCACAGCCGTGCCTATGGTCATTTCCTTATATATCTGACGGGAGTCGCAGGAAATTATCGGCGAACCGTATCTGAGCGCAGTCTCGATGCTGTAGTCAGTCTTGCCTACAGCAGTCGGGCCCAGAATTATGATCAGCCTTCTACTCACGCCTAATCTTCATCCTCGCCGTAGATCTCTTCGGTCTCGTCGTCATCCTCCTCCTCGCTGACATCGATGTCATCGTCATCATCGAAGTCCTCGTCGTCCGGATCCTTCTTCTTGTCGTCAGGAAGGTCCTCAAAGGCCACATAGCCGTTCTCGAACTCTATAGGATTCGGACCCTTTGTCTCCACCAGAAGAGGATATATCGCATTGCGACGCTCATCGCCCTCGCCGTCGAAAGTGACGATCACGCTCTTGACATTGGTGGTGTCATAGAAATATATGAACTTGTCCTCTCCCCTTTTGTGAACCTCACCGGCTGTGACGCTGTCGATGGTTCCGAAGCCGAAATCCTGGAACACGCTGTACCTGGCCGCGACGTTGCCGTCTGCATCGAAAGCCTTGAAAAGCACGACCTGATCCTGAGGGAAATCCATATCAGCCCTCATCTGCTTGTGCAGACTGTAAAGAGATGTGGACTCCTTGACTTCATAAACTCTTGCAAATCCCTTCAATCCCGGGAGAGAAACTCTATATTTAAGTATCATAGACAGTTAGAATAGTTCTTTCAAAAAATCAGCCTCCAGACTTTCTGGAAGCGAAGCCAAAGATAATATTTTTTCTTTCAGCCAACAAAAAATTTCAATATCAACCAAAAAATCACTACATTTGATTTTCGGTATGGACAACACTCAGATCCAGGATTCGTACAGGAGCATCGCGGAGGAATCGCGTGGTCTATTCAAGGACAATGGAAGCCGATTCATTGCCCATGCATATCCCGTTGAAACAGAAGAGGAAGTCAAGGAAATCGTCGCAGCTCTCAAGAAGGAGTACTACGACGCAAGGCATCATGTGTATGCGTACCGCCTGGGATACAAGGGCGACAAGTTCCGCGCGAACGACGACGGAGAACCTTCAGGCTCGTCGGGAAGGCCTGTGCTCGGGCAGATAGACTCGAACGGGCTCAGCGACATCCTGGTGGTGGTCGTGAGGTATTTCGGAGGCATAAAGCTGGGCATTCCGGGACTGATCCGGGCATATAAGACCTCCACCGCCGATGCCATAGCCAACGCACAGATAGTGGAGAAGATCGCCTCGAAGATATACAGGATACATTTCGGATATATGAGCATGAACTCGGTGATGAAGGTGCTCAAGGACATGGGCCTGGAGCAGAAGAACCAGAAGTTCGACATGGAATGCAGCATAGACACCACCGTGAGGCTTTCTCTGGTGGAGGCCTTTCTAGAGAGGATGGGGGATGTCGAAGGGTGCAATGTGGAGGAAATATAAATACATCTATATATGAGTAAAAAGAGTTTGATTTCAATCAGGGATTTCACCAAGGAGGAGATCCTGCATGTGCTTGAAACGGCAAAGGAGTTCGAGAAGAACAAGGAGCAGAAATTCCTCGAAGGCAAGGTGATAGCCAGCCTCTTCTTCGAGCCTTCGACCAGGACGAGACTCAGTTTCGAGACAGCCATCAACCGCCTGGGAGCCAAGGTGATCGGTTTCTCGGACGCCACAAACACCAGCCAGAGCAAGGGTGAGACGCTCAAGGACACCATAATCATGGTTTCCAACTATGTGGATATGATCGTCATGCGTCACCCTCTTGAAGGAAGTTCAAGATATGCCTCCGAAGTGGCCACGGTTCCGGTCGTCAACGCAGGAGACGGAGCCAACCAGCACCCTTCACAGACTCTCCTCGACCTGTATTCCATCCTTCAGACCCAGGGCACCCTGGAAGGACTGACCATCAACATGGTGGGAGACCTCAAATACGGCCGCACCACCCATTCGCTCCTTCAGGCAATGTCCCACTTCAACCCCAAGTTCATATTCACGGCTCCCGAAGAGCTCAAGATGCCGCAGGAATACAAGGACTTCCTTGACAGCAAGGGCATCGAATACATAGAGACCACATCACTGGACGAGCACCTGAACGACTGCGACATTCTTTATATGACCCGTGTGCAGCAGGAGAGATTCACAGACCCGATGGAATATGAGAGAGTGAAGGACGTGTATCGTCTTGAAGCCTCCATGCTGTCCGGAGTGAGGGAGAACATGAAGATCCTGCACCCGCTCCCAAGAGTGACGGAGATCGACCAGGATGTCGATGACAATCCTCACGCATATTACTTCAAGCAGGCGGAGAACGGACTCTATGTCCGCATGGCCATCATTTCATATCTTTTAGGGTATCGTTAAACTGAAGAAATCTTTAATTCATATGACAAGAAAAGAATTGGTAGTAAGCGCATTGGAAAACGGCACCGTACTGGACCATATTCCTGCGGAAAACGTATATAAGGCCCTGGACCTGCTTGACCTCAAGGGCATCGGGAACCAGATCACCATAGGAATCAACCTCAACAGCAAGGCTCAGGGACGCAAGGGCATCATCAAGGTAGAGGACAAGTTCTTCGAGGACGAGGAGCTCAACAAGCTTGCCCTCATAGCACCTCAGGCTACCGTGAACATCATCAGAGACTTCAAGGTGGTGGAGAAGAAGAAGCTCTCCATGCCGAAGGAAGTAATAGGCATCGCAAAATGCCGCAATCCTAAATGCGTGACCAACCATCAGCCTATACAGACACGCTTCGCAACCGTCGAAAAAGATAACAGAATTTCACTTTTGTGCCATTTTTGCGAAAAATCTACCGAAATAAAGCACGCACTTTAAAATAATTTGTTACCTTTAAGGCGCTTTTGGTTTAAAATATTAACTAACACATAAGAACAACATGAAAAAAGTTCACAATTTCAACGCCGGCCCATGCGTATTGCCACAGCAGGCAGTCGACGCTGCAGTGGAGGCTCTCAAGGATTTCAAAGGAACAGGCATGCCTGTAATCTGTGTTTCTCACCGTTCAAAGGAGTGGGATGCCGTGATGGACGAGTGCCGTGCACTCTGGAAGGAACTCCTCAACATTCCTGACACTCACGAGGTCGTGTTCCTCGGCGGCGGTGCCAGCATGGGATTCCTCTATGTAGCGATGAACTTCCTTGAGAACAAGGCCGGATACCTCGAGACAGGTGTCTGGGCAAAGAAGGCTCAGAAGGAAGCAAAGGGCCTCGGAAGCGTTGTGACCGTGGCTTCTTCAGCAGAGACTACATTCAACTATATTCCTAAGGGATATGAGATTCCGGCTGATCTGGACTATCTCCACATCACTACCAACAACACCATCTACGGAACCGAGATCCACGAAGACCTCGACTGTCCTGTTCCGCTTATCGCCGACATGTCGTCAGACATCATGAGCCGTCCGGTGGACGTGAGCAAATATGCAATGATCTATGGTGGCGCTCAGAAGAACGTCGGCCCTGCTGGTGTCACATTCTTCATCGTGAAGAAGGACCTTCTCGGCAAGGTGAGCCGCTATATTCCTACGATGCTCAACCTCCAGACACATATCGACGGCGGTTCGATGTTCAATACACCTCCAGTATTCCCAATCTTCGTGATGAACGAGACCCTCAAGTGGGTGAAGGCTCAGGGCGGAGTCGAGGCCGTATATCAGATGAACAAGGAGAAGGCAGCTCTTCTCTATGACGAGATCGACCGCAACCCTCTCTTCGTCGGAACAGCCGCCAAGGAAGACCGTTCGCTCATGAACGTATGCTTCGTGATGGCTCCGGGTCATGAGGACCTCCAGGACGAGTTCATGGCATTCGCAAAGGAAAGAGGCATGGTGGGCATCAAGGGCCACAGGTCTGTGGGCGGATTCCGTGCATCCATCTACAACGCATGTCCTAAGGAAAGCGTGCAGGCACTGGTTGACTGCATGAAGGAGTTCGAACAGTTACACAAATAGTATGATAGTCATCCCCGGCTTGACCGGGGATCTCAATATACCCGTCATGAAAGTACTCGTAGCAACAGAAAAGCCTTTCGCAGCAGCTGCTGTGAAAGGCATTCGTGATATCATAGAGGGGGCTGGCCACGAGCTGGCACTTCTCGAGAAATATACTGAAAAGGAGCAGCTTCTTGCAGCTGTGGCAGACGCAGACGCCCTCATCGTCCGTTCTGACAAGGTTACTGCAGAAGTCATCGAGGCGGCAAAGCAGCTCAAGGTGGTTGTCCGTGCAGGAGCAGGATATGACAACATCGACCTCAAGGCCTGCACAGAACGCGGCATAGTGGCAGAGAACACTCCTGGTCAGAACTCCAATGCCGTGGCTGAACTTGCCATCGCCATGATGCTGTACATGTCCCGCAACCAGTTCAACCCAGGAACCGGCTGCGAACTCAGCGGAAAGACTCTCGGAATCCAGGGATTCGGAAACATCGGTCAGCTGGTTGCAAAGAAGGCTGTCGCTCTGGGAATGAATGTCCTCATCTACACAAACGAGGTAAAGGAGAAGCATCAGAGGTGGAACACCACATTCTCCCTTGAAGGTCTCTACAGCACATGCGACTTCGTGTCAGTGAACATTCCTGCAACTCCGTTCACAAAAGGCTGCGTGAACTATGGCCTCATTTCCAAGATGCCGAAGGGAGGCTGCCTCATCAACACAGCACGCAAGGAAGTCGTGTGCGAGGAAGGGCTGGACAAGGCACTGGCCGAAAGACCTGACCTCAAATACGCCACAGACATCGCTCCCGTGGCCTATGCGGAGCTTAAGGAGAAGTACGGAAAGCAGATCTATGCAACCCCTAAGAAGATGGGAGCCGAGACTGCCGAGGCCAACATGAATGCAGGTCTTGCAGCGGCCAACCAGATCGTCGCCTTCTTCGAGACAGGATGCACCAGGTTCCAGGTTAACAAATAGTAAAACTTCTACAAATGGTAAGGATCAAACCATTCGCGGCGGTACGTCCGCCGAAACAATATGTCGAGGAAGTGGCGGCAAGGCCATATGACGTCCTCAATTCAGTGGAAGCAAAGGCTGAGGCAGGCGAGAAATCCCTCCTCCACATCACCAAGCCGGAGATCGACTTCGACCCTATCATCGACGAGCACAGCCAGCCTGCATATGACAAGGCTGTCGAGAACTTCGGCGCATGGCAGGAGAAGGGATGGCTTGTGCAGGATGAGAAGCCATACTATTACGTATATGCTCAGACCATGGACGGCCGCACACAGTACGGACTCGTGGTATGTGCACATACTGATGACTACGCCAGCGGAGCAATCAAGAAGCATGAGCTTACTCGCAGGGACAAGGAAGAGGACCGCATGATCCATGTGCGCATCCAGAACGCGAACATCGAGCCAGTGTTCTTCTCTTATCCGGACAATGATGAGGTTGATGCAATCGTCAACAAGTATATCATCGAGGAGCCGGAATATGACTTCGTGGCAGCTGACGGATTCGGACACCATTTCTGGGTGATCGACGACCAGGCTGACATCGACCGTCTGACCGAGCTCTTTGCCGGGATTCCAGCATTCTATGTGGCTGACGGTCACCACCGCACAGCAGCAGCCGCTCTTGTGGGGGCAGAGAAGAAGTCTCAGAATCCGAACCACACTGGTGAGGAGGAGTACAACTGGTTCATGACTGTAGCATTCCCTGACAGCCAGCTCAAGATCATCGACTACAACCGAGTGGTCAAGGATCTGAACGGGCTCACTCCAGAGCAGCTTGTGGAGGCTCTTGGCGAGGACTTCGAAGTCAGGGAGGAAGGTACAGGAATCTATAAGCCAGGAAGACTTCACGAGTTCTCGATGTATCTCGGCGGAAAATGGTACTCCCTCGTTGCCAAGGAAGGACGCTACGACGACAACGACCCTATCGGGGTTCTCGATGTGACTATCCTCTCGAACCTTGTGCTGGACAAGCTTCTGGGAATCAAGGACCTTCGCACAGACAAGAGAATCGACTTCGTGGGCGGAATCCGCGGACTCGGCGAGCTCTCACGTCGCGTGGACAGCGGCGAGATGGCTGTAGCCTTCGCTCTCTATCCTGTCTCAATGAAGCAGCTGGTGGACATCGCCGACTCAGGCAACATCATGCCTCCGAAGACCACATGGTTCGAGCCTAAGCTCCGCAGCGGACTGGCTATCCATAAACTGGCATAAGCCACAGCGCCTCATAGACACAGCGGTGGCAGGCAACAAGCTGTCCCACAGCACATTACAGAAAGTGCGTGCTCCCCTTTGGCGGCACGTACTTTCTGTTTCTCGCTGATAATCAAGCGCTTACGCTCCACCGTATTCCAGATTACCTGTCAGACAGGAGAACCAGGTCGGCAAGAACGATGGCAGTCATAGCCTCCACCACGACAGGAGCTCTGAGCGCAAAGCACACATCATGACGGCCAGGGACCTCCAGAGTATCGGTTACTCCTTTGGCAAAATTGAAGGTCTGCTGTGGTTTCCTTATGCTGGATGTCGGCTTGAACGCAACACGGAAAGTCAGAGGGGCTCCGTTCGTGATTCCTCCATTCACTCCGCCGGCTCCGTTCCTGGTCGGACGTCCGTCGGCTCCTATAGGGTCGTTATGTTCGGAACCCTTCATCGCGGCAGCCCTGAATCCGTCTCCGAATTCGATGCCACGAACGCCAGGTATTGAGAAGACGGCATGAGCTATCAGAGACTCAACGCTGTCCCAGAACGGTTCTCCATATCCCGGATCGATGGACGGAACCACACACTCCACGACCGCACCCAGGCTGTCCCCTTCCTGGATTGCCTGATCTATCGCCTGCTGCCATGCCGCAGGGATGGTGCTCTGGCTGCACTGAGTCTGATTTTCGTCTGTCACTCCCAGCAAAGAGATGCCAGCAAGTTCCACAATGCGAGCCTCTACAGCATTCACCGGCGTATCATCCAGTATAGTAGCGTCTTCCAGTATCTTCTTCGCAACCACTCCGGCAGCAACTACAGGCAAGGTGAGGCGACCAGAAAAATGTCCTCCGCCACGAGGATCCTGACAGTCATCCCATTTAAGGGCGGCAGTAAGGTCTGCATGCCCCGGACGAGGCATGTCAGCAAACAAAGCATAATCCTTAGACTTGGTGTTCGTGTTCTCAAAAACGATGGTCAAAGGTGCTCCCGTTGTGTGGCCTTCATACACTCCACTGACGATTCTTGGCTTGTCTGCCTCGATACGGGGCGTGGTACCCTTCGCTCCGCTCTTCCTGCGTAGGATATCCTTAGTGAAGTCCTCCTGTGCCAGTTCAAGACCGGCCGGGACACCGTCCAACACCACTCCGATGAGTTCGCCATGCGACTCACCGAATATGCTTACTCTGAATTTTCTGCCGAATGTATTCATATATCAACTTTTAGCAACACTTAACTGATTGTCTCTCTGCATGTTACACACATTGCATGGTCCCCTTTGGCGGCACGCACTTTCCATATTTCACTGAATCTCAGACGATTGCGCTCCACGCCTCACGGAAGGCAGGGAAGGATTTTGCGACGCACTCCTCATCGTCAATCTCTATCGGGCCATCCGCACCGAGCTCTGCCACCTTCAGCGCCATCACCATGCGGTGGTCGTGATGCGACGTATATGCGCCACCCTTGAGCAGTTCGCCTCTGAGGATTCTCTGAACCAGACTCTGGCCTTCTATCACCATCTCGTCACCCTCTACAGAAGCCTTGACCCCCATCCGGTCCAGCATCTCCAATATGGCCTTCGCCCTGTCGCTTTCCTTATTGGCCAGTCTTCCCACTCCCGCCAGCCTGCTCGTGCCCTGGCAGAATGCCGCCAGCACCGATATGATCGGGAAAAGGTCAGGACAGTTGGAGGCATCCACACTGAAAGCCCTGAGCGGAGCCCTCTGAACCGTAATGTCACCCTTGGCGCCATCCAGCTGGGAAAGACTCGCACCAGCATCCATCAGGATATCCATAACAGAAAGGTCTGCCTGCAATGAAGTGGTATCCAGTCCCTTAAGAACAGCTTTTCCGAACACGGCACCCGCCACCAGGAAATTGGCAGCAGCACTCCAGTCACCTTCAAGATCTATGTCCGCAGCCTTATATTTCTGGCCGCCTCTGACCTTGAAGACCATCTCCGTGCAGAGAGACCAGTCTCCGTCGGACTCCAGGAAATCCCGCCCGCCAAGCATTTCGTTTCCGATCTTGACGCCGAATTTCTTGAGGACCTCAAGGGTTATGAATATATATGGAATGCTCTTGGGGTCTTTGACAATCAGCGACGAATTCCTTTCTGCAAACGGGAGTGCCATAAGCAGACCTGATATGATCTGAGAACCATGCTTTCCCGAGATCTCCGCACGACCTGCCTTCAAGGGGCCTTTCACTCGGAACGGCACGTTCACCGGTCTGTCCGGAGCTGCGTCCGGCAAAACCGGGCATATTTCCGCGCCAAGAGCCTCCATGATTTCCCTTGCACCCGTAAGCGGACGTCCGAGAAGGGTCTTTTCCCCGGTCAATGTCACCGGGCCTGCACTCAACTGAGCCATCAGAGGGGTCACCATTCTGGTCAGCAGTCCGGACTCGCCCACATGGAGCTTAGAGTTTCCGTCAGCGTCCTTCTCCAAGGTCAGATTTCCGGTTTCCGCAGATATTCCCTTGATCACGATCTCCATGCCGTCCACACTCACCTCTGCACCGAGAGCACGTGCCACCTGAAGTGCAGCCTCATTGTCGCCGCAAGAGGTGTAGCCTCTAAGGTGCGACTCTCCGTCCGCAAGGGCTGCAGCGATGATCGCACGCTGGGCGAAACTCTTCGAACATGGCATAACAGCTGACTCCATATTCATAAAAGAGAAGTCCCCATATACCGTCTTCCTCATATCTTCCGCTGCCCACTGCCCAGGAGCTGCAGCCTCCTGCTCATTCACAGCCGCATATGTATATGGCGCGCCATGCCTGAGGCACTCCAGACGCGACTCCCTTCCGGTCTCTCCCATGCAGAACGCCACGAGCCCGCCGTCGGCGAGGGCACTGATCCTCTCATCCGAGTGGCTTCCTCCTCTGCACCAGTCATATAGTCCAAGGACCTTTGCGACATCCTCCTGAGAATGAGCAGTGGTCACGATCTTGACCATATCGGCACCATGATATACGCACTTCTCCACTATGGCCTTCAACGCCTCCGGCGAATCTGTCCCCTCGAAGTCATGATATGACCTTATGAAGACCGTACCGTTCTCATGAGCTGCCTGACGCACCCTCTTGGACATCTGCTTCTGAGCCTCAAGCTCCACGTCCACATATCTCGCACCTGCCTCAATCGCCCTTATAAGCCTTCTCTTGGCAATCTGCATGGCCTTGATCATGCGGCTCTGCTCCGGGAGTCCCTGCAGGGACGGTTCCGCCGAGGCCACCTCGCAGATCCTGCATGTGGCCACGAGAGGCACATCTGACGAGAACACCTCGTCCAGTTCCCTGTCTGTCAGCCGGCAACGGTCCAGACGGACTTCTGCCATCTCGCAGTCCTGGAGCAACTGAAGAATCTGCTCAGCCGTCCTGTTCTGTATAGTCGTACAAATCATAATCTATTTCAACAATTTCACCACCTCGTCCACCGTCAGATCCACCACCTCGACCGAACCGATCGCCTTAGGCAGCACGAAATGGACCTTTCCTCCTTCCGCCTTCTTGTCCTTCCTCATCACCTGAGCCATCTCCTTGATGGAATACGGGCTCTCGGACGGCAATCCGCATGCAGCAAGATCCGCAACCAGTTTCTCAGCCAGGCCGTCCTCCGGCTTCCTGAACATTCCTGCGATACGATTCACGAGTCCTTGTCCGGACTTTTCCAGTTCATCTGCCAGTCGAGCAGCCATAACCATCCCGACAGCCACTGCTTCTCCGTGAGTCATTCCGGCATCCTTTCCATTAAGATTCAGCACCGGCATCCGCTCCTCCTTCTGCGACAAGGTTTCAATCGCATGAGCGAAAGTGTGCCCGAGATTCAGCACCCTGCGCTCCCCTTTCTCAAACTGGTCACGGGACACGACGCCCGCCTTTACGGCAGCGGCCGCAGTTATCAGCTCTTTCAGTTCCACTTCCTTCCGCTCCAAGGTCGCAGTTCTGTCCTGCGAATATGCCTTGAGATATGCCACAGCCTTGTCATACATCCCCCCATCACTGATAATGAAGGTCTTGAGCATCTCGGCTGCGCCCGAAAGGAATTCTCTGGCAGGCAGACTTTCAAGCACCTGAGGGCACAGATATGTGAACTCCGGCTGACGGATCACACCGAGAATATTCTTATATTTTTCGAAATTGACCCCGGTCTTGCCACCGATTGCGGCATCCACCTGAGCCAGAAGAGTCGTAGGAATATAGGCAAAACGCACTCCGCGCTTGTATATGGTGGCAGCGAAACCGGACATATCAGTGGTTATGCCACCGCCGACAGCAAGCACAAGAGCATCCCGGTCTGCACCCTTGTCAAGAAGCCATGAACAGATATCCATCACTGATTCCATGGTCTTGACCGTCTCAGACACATCGACAGCCTTGACCGGAACCGCCTTGATGATGAACTCCTGAACAAGGTCATACACAGCCCTGGACTTCGTGACAACCTGCCTGTCCACCACCACAAAAACATGACTATACGGCTTCAGGCAATCCCCCAGACCGGAATCCAGATTCAGTCCGTCACCGACCACCACCCGGCTGACCTCCTTTCCATCGTGATATATATCAATCTGTTCCATAAGCTCCCACATTAAGCCTACAAATATACACATTTGTCCCCACGCCCACGATAAATATTTTGCATTTTCCGAAAAATCAGATACCTTTGCATTCCTCAACCGGAAGGCCCAGCCTCTCCGGCCAGGTTCCAGCCCAGACGCAATCCTCCCGAAGGAAAGCCCACAGGCCCGAACCACACCAGCCCGGATGGCGGAATCGGTAGACGCGCTGGTCTCAAACACCAGTGGAGCAATCCGTGCCGGTTCGATCCCGGCTCCGGGTACATAAAACCCTCGTAGAACGCACTCTACGAGGGTTTTTCTGTTTTCTTTCCCCACATTTTCCCCACATGAAGAAAATATTGAATTTTAGTGACTTTAGGGACATTTTTTTAGTTTATCGGCCTAAAATCAACACTTCACACCGTTCTGCATTATGTCGATTCAAAGCAAAACTATGTTTTCCGAGGCTATAAACTTGCGTATTTGGTTTATAGCGCGCAATTATATTTCTGATTGTCTCTACATCAGGATATCCTTCCGTAGTATACGATAATGCAATTATAGAATCTTGGTGAATTCGTATCAAAGATTCAAGTTCATCTAAATATGTCCCTCTCTGTTCAAATTCTCTATTGCAACCAATATTTATCTCCCTATTGACTTTATTAAAGTTGATAGCAGGAATAATATCTCCATAATGCATCAATCCTTCCAAGAAATGATAACGATTATGATAGGTTATTGTTCCCTTATTAGCCTTAGAAAAATATGGCGTATCAATATACACCAAATCGGCCCTCAGTTGGCAATTCAATGCACTTTGATTCGAGATGGTATAATTACAATCCTCATCCGGTTGAAACTCATTCAACTCACGTGTAAACTTAACAAACAAATCCTTAAAAGACTGTTCCCAAGTCACTTTATTACCGAACTTTGCACTCGTAAAGTTTGTTCTGAGATTTAGATTGTTACGATGAAATAAATTAAACGGTCTTTTTATCATGCAACTTTGGAACAAAACATAATATGCACATGCTTGCTGATTCAAAGGAAGGTTCTGAATATTCTGCACCGCAATATCAATAATCTCATTCTCCGCAGCTGTATAATAAATATTTTGATAATTCTCTGATATAATATAGCGATAATCTCTCCCTGGAATCGGTTCCAATAGCCTTACGGCCTCTTCTTCTGTTAATGTATTCTTATGACAATTTATGAGGGCATGGGCTATTGTACAATTAAAAAGAAGAATATCATTATACATCACATTTTTCCTTTTATGTGCCATAAAATATGACACAATCCCTGTTCCCCCAAATAAATCCAAGAAGGAATTGAATACAACTCCTTCTTGTTGCAATATCGCCCAGATCTTTTCTACTAATTTCCTTTTTGATCCGTAATATCTAGTTACAGGTAATTTCATTTAACAATAGACTTGACTTTTCTTTTTAATTTTCCATATTCGGGTTCTACGATACACCTTAAAAACAATTTATCAAATTGGGCTATAGGTATTAGAAAATCATATACTTTATGAGCTAAACCATCTCTAGCTGATGTCGACCCTTTTTTCTTATCAATAAAAAATTTATATGTAGATTCAACTGAGCCATCACAATATGGCGCAACTAATGTATATCTAAAGACAATATTTGGATTATTCGTTTGAAAATATGTATGAAATTTTACAATCTTCTGAATAGTCTCTTCAATATTGAATTTCGTCAATCTGGTTTTTTCTTCAAAGAAACAAATCTCATTAGAAGAAGACAAAACCATAGAATCTATTTCTATAAAAGACTCGCTTTGTCCCTTTTTTCTCAAGCTAAAATTATGCAAGGATCGACACCCTAGTGATTTAACTACATCTTCAAAACGATCCTCAAAATATTTACTTATAAAATAGTAGCTACAATCTGGATGTAATGCCAATACAGATTTGCCTTTATTATTAACAAAAGCGTCCTTGTTACCATTTTTTGTATAATGCTTTCCATCAGGTAGTTCATTCACCCAATGCAAAAGATTATAATCATTCCCTATTTTATCCAAAGAGTATACTCCTAATAAGGTATGTTCGCATTCTTTATTAGGGCTAACATAAAAATGGAATCTCTCCAACTCCTTAATCTGCCTAATCTCATAAACATTCTCAAAGAACTTTGAATATTGCCTTTTAATACTAGGACCATCAGATGAAATAAATAAATTACATTTCAAATGAGAAAGAAGACGACTAAAATCAACCTTTTTAGTCGCTTCCCTGAAATTTGCCAGCAATGGAGAATTAACACTAATACATGGTTTCGTCTCACTATATTGCAAGGATATTGTTTCCCACATAAATAGTGCATTTTCTTTCTTATTTACATATGGAGATATATCATCAATTGTTATTAACTTCTCACCATGAGCTAAAGCAACTAACTTATCGTTTTCGTAATATGCATAAGTTGTAAGCACATCTTGATATTGACACGCACTTTTCCAGTCATCAGATAAATATAACGATTCCGGGTCAATTGGAGCTTTAGTCAAAGACGACAAATCAACCCAGGAGATAGGCAAGATTAACGAATCTGATGGTGAAGAGTCAACAATACGAAGTGACATAGAATAATTTTGATCCAGAACAAAAGTGCATAAACGGCTCTCATAATGTCTAACACTCTCATCTATTAATGAAAATAATTTTGACACAGGAGCATACGACTTTAGCATTCCCATCAATGTTTTATTATTCTTTCCTCCTATTACATTTTGAATAACTAAATTATGGTCTTTATAAAGAAGTTTTATATCGGATTCTTTTGATGGAGTTAAGCCAGATATAAAATCCTTTTCGATGTAACTAATGATGTCCGAGCACAGTTCATCCTCGTCCAAATCCGCTGGATAATTTTCTTCATAGATAACATCAACTTTAAACACATTAGGAACTAACTCAGAAAAAGTCAAATCCGAGTCATCTTGATGCTTAATACCTGCAATCTCTATTATAAGATGAATTATCGGTGCCAATAGGCCATCAAGATCTAACTTATAATAGTACTGTTGTAACTTGCTTACATTCTCAAACATGGCTATTCAAAAACTGCTTGCGTTAAATCATCTATTATTTTTGAAATCGAGGTTTGCTGATCAAAGTTCCATTTAAACATATTTAGCAATATAAATAGCTTCTTAGGATCATATTCTATAATCTTAATATCTACATCTGGATAATTTAACTCAGCATATGAAAGTTCCATATTAGGGGTCGCAAAGATTACAAATTTCTCACAGTTCTTCTCATCAATAAAAGTTCCTATCCTATCTGCGACTTTACTCTTGTCATTAAACAAAAAAAAGTAGGCCTTACTAGATGTCGTATCTATAAATGCCTGATAATCTCTACGCAGCAAACTTTTCTTTGTATCAAACCCTTTTGCGACCAAATAATACTCGAGAGGATCAAAAAATACACGACTTAAATTATCAAAGCCGCCTTCTAATAGAAGTTTCTGCTCTGTTTCATCATATAATGATTTCAAGGTCACATTTGTATCTAATAAACTACAACTATCAAACGGCAATCTCTTCTGTTTGAACAACAAAGTTGATATTTCTTGTAATAAGGCTCGATTGCTTTCAATCACCTTTCTCTTTCTCTGTAGTTTAGAAACGTAATCATCAATTGTATTTGTAACATCAATCTCATTCAGTTCTGCAATCAGCTTTACAAGTTCAGTAATCTCTTCTTTTGATGTCAAAGGCTGCAAAACCACAATATCCGGCTCCACTCTGCTATAAAATGGAGGACTCAAAAGATTAATTTCCACACCTTTAGTTATGCAACTGATTAAATAGTGGCCACGTATCTTACTAAACAAATCGATCAATTCACGGTATGAAGTGAAAAAATGAGCCATACGTTTAGGAGACTTATCACGAATTTTCTCCAACTCATCTATAGCGAATAACACATATATCCTCGCCGACGCCAAGATATTTAGGAACAAGACCAAAACTTCTCTCCTATTAAAATCTGTAAGTTGTTGCAAACCATATTTAGAAAAAACACCTTTTGAGTACAAACGTCCTGTTCCCATATATAGCAACTCACGCAAAGCCTCAGCATCTATCGAAGCATCAAACAATTTCGCAGTATATTCTTTTATAGCTGCAAAATCATCATCGAAATTAGAGACTAATGCCTTGTAATCATAGTCATCAGACTCCTTAAGACGAGTAATCTCTTTCTCTATATCATCCAATAATGCAAATTGTATATGCTGCATCAGAAACAAGCATAAATCCGTTTGATCTGGGTTTGCTCTACAATACAACATTTTAACATTAAGTTCTGGATGGAGATCAAAATAAAGTTTGAGATATTTGATAATATTAGTTTTACCATCTCCATAATTCGCCTGGATAATAGAGTTTACCATCCTATCACCATCTATCATTGATATTTTAGCAGCAATAGCAGACTTCGCACTTTCTTGGCCTATAATTACATATGGCAAGTCCGGAACCTTACCTTCACTCCAATCTTTTGCAATTGTAGCCAACTTGCTTGGGTCTATTGTAAGACGATCCCACAGATTTGGTAACCTTATCATAACTTTATTATTTTAATTTTAAGTACTGGGGTGTTTCTTATATAAAAGCGTTTTCGTTGATCAATCGTGGATACAATATTTATGAAAAATATTGAGAGTCGCATTCTTTCCTCTTCATAAAACCAAGATAAAAAGGTATTGAAGGACTTGTAACTCATTTTCATATAGGCGCAGATATCATACAAATTAACATAATCATTCAAATCTACCTGTTTTTTTAGGATTGCATTATATGCCTTTAGAAACAGCTTCTTTTTTGTCTGCAACTTACCCTTTTGAACTATCTCATTTTTAAACTGACTAATATTACAAATAATATCGGAATATATTGCATTAAACTGGTCATTCTCTTTTATACAAGTTAATAGAAGTGATGACAAACCATTACTACTAGTTAATGCCTTCAAATCCTCAATCCACCCTTTACGAACAACATAATAATTGGTATGACTACTATGTGTATAGTCAAACTTAAAATTTGGATAGTATCTGGCCACAAAGTCAAATACTAATGATTCTTCATCCAACGAATAGCGCCTTGCATATTTACATAACATGCATTGAGACAAGAAGAAATGAATATCATACTCTAATATTTGCTTCAAATATAATCTTCTGTCGGCATTATTGATTACAGATGATACTCTACACTTTTGCAATTTGATAATATCCCATCCTAAAATTTTCCAATCTTTATCTACAAAATGTAGTTTATCAATAGCCAAGTTGACATAGTACGATGATGCTTTATATGTAGAATAAATCTGTTTCTCTATTTCAGTCTCTCTCTGTTTTGTGAGAGTTTGTTTAAGCATAGAGACTCTCAACGTTTTATTATACGCAGAAAAGTAACCATAAACAGAATCGACAGCTAATTTTGAAGGAACGCCATCGGAATTCTTAGGATAATTACGGTGCAGGTAATTCAATAAAAAGAAATAAAACTCTACATTCAAATCTTCCTTGCAATATGTAACACAAGAAGTTTTCACAAGAAATCGACAAAATAATTTCACCATCCACAACGGACGATGAAACGGACGATGAAGACTACTTATGATTCTAGGTGCAAGCATTTTTAAAAGTACTAACTTGCAAAATTAAGGAAAAGTTTTCAGATAACCGAACAATGCTAACGTACATACTTCTGAACTTATATATGATAACTATTATCCATATTAAAAAGATTACTAACTTTGCATAGTGATTGGAGATATCTGGTCACGAATTTGATAATATTAATTAGCGTTTGCTATTTATTCGGAATACTCTGAAAACTTGGCCGTTAACAGAATTCCTATATCCGGATAAGTTCAGTGAACGTCTGCGCTATAGCGTGGATGGAACTTATCCCATAGGAAAGGCCAGGCCAAGTGCCTAGAGTATGGATTTGTGAAGTCCATGCTTTTTTAATGCACTTATCTGGTCTTTCATCCGAAGGGATAGCCTACGCTGCAAATAGCGCAGGATGAACCACCAGATCAAGTCGAAGGAGAGGGTGGCGGCTCACGGTGAGGTGTTTACTTCAGAGCGTGAGGTGAATGCTATGCTCGACCTTGTGAAGCAGGAGACGGAGAGGATCGATTCCCG
>JAGBAO010000014.1 GCA_017938925.1 Bacteroidales bacterium
ACTATAAGGAATACGTAACTCCTTGCAAATCTTTCTAATACTAACCCCAGACTTGCGCATCAAGACTGCGCGTGCTTTGAGTTGATACTTGTCATCTTTCATACCCGTTGACATTGTGTCCAACTTTTGGGGCGCAGTTCAAATTTCGTTACAAACAGCAATCGACGCAGAAAAAATGGCTGATTTTTCTGCGTCGCCAGCACGACAGGGTACAAGGTGATGCTCAGGGCTTCTCGCCACTATTTTTCTAAAGCACAGATCAACAAGAATCCATACGGATGGAGCATCGCACTTCCGTTCAAATTCACGCGGGTGCTACATGAAATCGTGTGATTCATGTACAACCTGTCCTCCAAATGGGGGATAAAACCGGATAAATTAAGCGGGTGCTACATGAAAACGTTAAAATCATGTAGCACCCGCTTAATCGCCGGATATACAGCACCTCACCTGCTGCCATCTGCTGCAAATCCTAACCCTCCAGCATTGCTGCATCATTTCATTCCCCGTCATATCACATCCACAAGAGACTTGTCTGGAAGGTTTCGTGTCATGACTCCAAATCCTCCTCAGAAAGTCCTACCAATGATGCCACTTGGGCTTTAGACATTCCCGTCGCAATAAGTTTTGCAGCGACCTCCCGGAGTCCATGGGTTGGGCCCAGTTGTGCACAGTTTTCTGTCAACGTCACGACAAAGCCCGAGGCAAATTGCCCCGGGCTTCATATCACGGTTTTTCTAAAGTGCTGATTCTAAGGAATCTAAACTGATTGTGCGTTGCACTTTAATGTTACCTCATAACAAAGTCTTATTTCTTCATCAGAGTGATAATACTTGTATCGTTATTCTTGTTTTTTTCAATATAGGAAATCACATAATCTCCTGCTGCATTCATCACACAATTTCCGTCATTATCATTTGACTTATTATCATACCCTACCCAGACATTAGTATAGGTGTTATCCCAGTCTCCTGTTTTTCTAATTTTCCATGCATCTCCTTTTTTAAAGTTCTGCACAATTGTCCAAATTCCATCACCAGAGTATGCCATATTAAAATCAGTGGCCCAACCTGATCCTGTAAAAGAGCCTATCAAACTATATGTAGTTGTTGGTTTAGTTTGCATTGTTGCTTCAGTATAGGATTTACCAGGTTCCATAATATAAACCTGTCCAGCAAGACGATCAAAGTAAATATCATAAGTTGCTGCATTGACAGTTATATCAGCTGAAGAGCCATGTGTAAACACACCGATAGCGCTATTTATTGTCTTAGTCGTAGTGTTTGCACTACCAAAATTATAGGCATCATCCCAAACTCCTGCTTTACGGATTTTGAAATTTCCTTTAGCGGCAAAGTTTATATTATGAGCAACGAACAAATTATCTTGAGTTGTTTCGTACATCATTTTATCTGTGCTCCAGCCATCGTTAGAATAATCACCTACTACAGCATAAGTCGCATTCTCTTTAAGAGTTAGTTCTCCTAATGGATAAATCTTGCCTGCTTCAGGAGCAAATTCATCCTTTTCCTTAGCTCCGAGTACAATACCTACAGTATAGCTCAATTTTCCAGCAACAGGAGCCACACAAGCATAATATTCTTTGCCGGCCTCACAACCTTTTACAGTATAGGTTTTATCTCCTATTGCAAAAGCAACATCGCCTGCAATAGTAGGAGTAAACAGAAGAAGTGCAGTCTTGTTTGCGAGAGTCGCACCCTCGCCTGCGCGAAGTACATCAAGGTCCACTGCGCCCTTAAGGAGAGCCGCTCCGTTTGCGAATGAGCCCTCTACAGCCTCCTGCTCTGCAGGAACTGCAGCTACACCAGCCGGATACTTAAGAGTCGCCTCACCGTTAAGACCTACGGTAGTAAGTTCTCCGCTGAAAGTGCTTCCTTCAACGAGGGAAAGAGTTCCCACATTATTTCCATCAACGATTACATCGACAGCATCGCCTGATGTCCATGTTGTTGTGCCCTCAGCACCCAGAGCAGTCTTTGTCTCAGGATTGAGCTGTACGGTGATAAGTTCTGTCTCACCGGTTGTCTTGATTTCTTCCTTATTGCATGATGCAGCAATCACAAGCGCTGCAGATGCCAAAAATATAAAATACTTTTTCATTGTCTTTTTCAGATTTAAGTTCAACATATTACCATGAAAATGTTCCGGCTTCCCAGTCCTCAACAGACAATGTAGTACCGATAGAGCTGGCACACAACACTCCCTCAGAATGCATCTCCGAAACTATTGTTTCCGGGGATGCGTAGCTGCTGGATCTGAGGGTAGATTCAGCAGTGGTCATTTTAATTTTGTTCATAATATTGAAATTTGGTTAGTGAATGTTTCAAATTCTTTGCGGCACTCCGAATGACAATAGATTGACAGCCGGAGTGCGGGGATTATTTTTCCAGGAATGAGATCGCGAAGCCGCCGCCGCGCGCCATGTCCATCGTGAGTACATCATCGGCTGTCACGTTCTGCTTCCAGATCTTGTAGGCCTGAGGATTCTCCTTGTAGTCGGCACCGTTCTCGACGTCATCGGCATAGATTGTAGCCTCGTAGGTCTTGCCTGGGTCGAGGAAGTTCATAGGAACCTCGAGGGTGCGCTTCTGGTCGTCGGTCACACCACCGCAGAACCACTGGCCGTTCTTCTTGCCCTGACGTGCGATCACCACATACTCACCCGGCTCTGCAAGGAGGTACTTGGACTGGATCCAGTCGATGTCCACATCCTTGATGAACTGAAATGCGTCCATGAACTGAGCATAGTGCTCAGGAAGGTCTGCAGCCATCTGGAGAGGTGAATAAAGGGTAACGTAGAGTGCAAGCTGGTTGGCGATCGTAGCATTCACCCATGAAGTGTTCCTGCCATCGGTCACAGACGCAAGGTCCATCACGAAGATACCAGGAGTGTAGTCCATCGGACCACCGTTCAGACGTGTGAACGGAAGGATGGTCACGTGGTGAGGCATTGTGCCACCGAAAGCCTGATACTCTGTTCCGCGTGCAGCCTCTGCACCGATGAGGTTAGGATATGTGCGGCACAGACCAGTAGGACGTACCATCTCGTGTCCGTTGAGCATAACCTTATGCTCTGCTGCCTTCTTCACCACATGCATGTAGTGGTTGATGAGGGACTGGCTGTAGTGGTGCTCTCCGATAGGGAGAATGTCGCCCACATATCCGCTCTTGATGGAGTTGTAGCCATACTTGTCCATCAGGTCGAGGGCCTGGTCGAGGTGACGCTCGTAGTTGCGCACTGACGACGAGGTCTCGTGGTGCATCATGAGCTTCACGCCCTTTGAGTGTGCATATTTGTTAAGCGCTTCGATATCGAAGTCAGGATACGGGGTCACGAAGTCGAAGACATAGTCCTTGTTGCAGTTGGCCCAGTCTTCCCAGCCTTCGTTCCAGCCCTCGACAAGAACCTGGTCGAAGCCATGCTCGGCAGCAAAGTCGATGTATCTGCGGACCTTCTCGTTGTTTGCAGAGTGACGGCCGTTAGGGGTTGCAGATGCATAGTCGGTCTTGCCGAGCTGCACTGATGCGAAATCGTCAGTGTAGGCCCATGAACCCTTTCCTGAAATCATCTCCCACCACACTCCGATGTACTTCACAGGCTTGATCCAGTCAGTGGACTCGAGAGCACAAGGCTCGTTGAGGTTGAGGATAAGGCGTGAAGCGAGCTGTGCTGTAGCGCTTGGAGCGACCTGGACTGTTCTCCAAGGAGAGTTGCAAGGAGTCTGGAGACGTCCCTTCCATCCCTGTGCATCAGGTGTCAGGTGGGATGTGAAGGTCATTGTCTTAGGATTCAGTTCGAGGTGCATGCACGGGTAGTCGAGAAGGGCTGCCTCGTGGATGTTGATATACAGGCCGTTGTCAGTGCGCATCTGGAGGGATGTCTGCACGCCGTTCACAGAATATGGAGTCTGCGAATCGTTAGGGTTCACTGCCTGAGGCATCTTCTCTGCAATCTCAGAGAGACGGCACTCTGTGAAGTTATATTCCTGAGTGTCATAGTCTCCCGGCACCCACCATGCTGTGTGGTCACCGGCGAGGGCGAACTGTGTCATCTCCTCTTTGATCACGAAGTAGCTGAGGTTCTTCTGATAAGGGAACTCGTAGCGGAATCCGAGACCGTCGTCATAGAGACGGAAGCGGATGGACATCTTCTTGTCGGAAGAGGTCTGCACGAGGTTCACGAGGAGCTCGTTGTAGTGGTTGCGGATCTTTGCCTCCTCACCCCATACAGGCTCCCAGGTATCGTCGAAGGTAGCAGTCTCCACGCTCTCCACGGCGAAGCCGTCATGGAAGGAGTAGCAAGGCTCACGGTCCTCCTTTGAGATCGTTCCGTCAGCGTTGTAGATGAGTTTCTGGGCCTTGAGGACACCGCGGAACTCATATCCGAGGTCTGAAGGGAGGATCACCTTCTGGTCACCGTAGTTGAGGGCATACTGAGGTGTGCCGTCAGCTGTCAGCTGGAAGGTCATCTCCATGTTGCCTGACGGAGAGGTCAGGGTCTGCACGTCGGTCACCGGGCCCTGCTTTGCGCAGGATGCTGCAAGGATGACGATTGTCAGGACTGAAAGGATTTTCTTCATATATACTATATTTTACTGTTTCACTTATAGATCCCCGGTCAAGCCGGGGATGACGGCTTACCTTTTATATTCCACCACCAGCGCAGTCTTAGGAGCGACGACAGTTGCGTCCGACACTTCGAAAGGCTCGCCCGTGAGCACATCGACTCCGCCGTGGAGGCCTTCGGTGATCTCAGAATAGTAAGACCAAGGAACGTTCACCGGGTCGAGGTTGTTGTTGACATATACGAACACCGCAGCCTCGTCATTATAACGGAAATATGCGTATGTGTTGTCGCGGGTCATGAAGTGCATGGTCTTGCCGTTGTGGATGACATCTGCTGTCTTTCTCCACTGGAAGAGACGGCTGACATGGTTGAACAGGTCTGCTGCCTGGCCCTTAGCGACCTTGAGACCGTCAGTGTTATGTGTCTGGGCCTGACGTCCTTCGTCTGTGAAGAGGTCGATCTTGTCTCCCTCCCAGCCGCCTGGGAAGTCCACGCGGAGACCTGGGTGGTCGCCGATATTGTCCGGCTTGGTGGAAACGAACATGAGCTCGTCACCGGCAAAGATCTGAGGTATGCCTCGCATTGTGGCCATCATCGTCATGGCGATCTTGAGGGCACGCGGATCCTTGCGCACGCAGTCACCGATGCGGGCAGTGTCGTGGTTGCCAGGGAAGATGAGCATCTTCGAAAGGTCGTGATATACGAAATCGTGCGAGAGGATGTCATATACCTTGCTCATGCCGGCTCCCCATCCGCCATAGTCCTCATCGAGGGCATCACGAAGAGCATCGTGAAGCGGGAAGTCCATGATGGACGGAAGATGCGAGTCAAAGCCGTCCTTATTGGCGTTGCCGCCCTGCCAGTAGGCAAGCTGAGGAATGGACGAGGTCCAGCACTCTCCCACTATATTGAAGTTCGGATATTCGTTCATGATGGCCTTGCACCACTCTGATGCAGGACCCTTTTCGTTGTAAGGGTAGGTGTCCACACGGAAGCCGTTGAGGCCTGAATACTCGATCCACCACACTCCCCACTGAATGAAATACTGGAGGACGTAAGGATTGTCGAGGTTCATGTCGACCATCGTAGGCACGAACCAGCCGCTCTCCTGGATATAGAGGTCCTTAGCAGAAGCGTTAGGATCCATGTTGGTCGAGAAGGCCACGTTTGTTCCTGTATATGTGTCGAACTGATGCACCCAGTCCTGGAACGGAAGGTCGTTCATCCACCAGTGCACATAGCTGCAATGGTTAGGAACGATGTCCATGATTATTCCCAGTCCCTTCTCGCGAGCCTTGTCGACGAGGGTCTTGTAGAGTTCGTTCGAGCCGAAGCGCGAGTCGATGTGATAGTAGTCAGAAGCTGCATATCCGTGATATGAGCCCTGAGGATCGTTGTCCTCGAGGAACGGAGTCGTCCAGATGTATGTGGCACCGAGCTCGCTGATGTAGTCGAGGTGGTCGATGACGCCCTGGATGTCTCCTCCGTGGCGGCCATGACCGTTTGCGCGGTCTGCCTTCTCGGAAGTATCCTCAGTGGAGTCGTTCGAAGCATCGCCGTTTGCAAAGCGGTCAGGCATGATCAGATAGACCATGTCGGCCGTGGTAAAGCTCTTGCGCTCGGCAGAACCTTCTGCGCGGGCTGCTATCTCATATGGATACTTGAATGACTCGCCGTCCTTTGAAAAGACTATGTAATATGTGCCCGGCTTGGCGTTCGGAGCGACCTTCACGTCCATGAAGAGGTAATTAGGACTCTCCGCTTTATGAATCTTCTCTACAGACACGCCCTTGCCGCCTTCGAGTGCTACATCGTACTCCGAGATTCCGGCTCCGTAGATCATGAGCTGGAGGTCGGTCTTCATGCCCACCCACCATGAGAGCGGCTCCACTCGGGTCACCTGGTCTCTGGTTGCATCTGCCACTGATGACGGGTCGAATGACGGGGCTGAGCAGGCTGCCAGGAGGGCTGCTGTTGCTATTGCTGCTATTATTCTCTTCATATTATTCTGCTATGATTTCATATGACCAAGGAGCCTTGAGCTCAGCCTTTACGGTCACCTTGTTGTCTGGGAGTGTGCGGGTGAAGACGAGGGTGCTGTCCTCTGTCGAAACCACCTCGAACACGCCGCCCTTGTCACCTGCCGCAAGCGCAGGGTTTGCATGACGGACGTCGATGAGCCACTTGTAGAAGTCGAAATATTCGTTCTTCTCCCATGCTGGGATATGGTCCTTCTCGAAGAACTCGAACCTCTTGTTCCAGCCCATCTCCTGACCTGTGTAGATCAGAGGCTGACCGTTAGGAAGGGTGAAGGTGAGCACAGCCATGAGCTTTGCTGCATCGCCCATTCTCTCGAACTCGGTTCCAGCCCAAGAGTTCTCGTCGTGGTTCGAGGTGAACATGAGACGGAATGCATCAGCAGGATGTCTCTCCGCGTCCTTAGCAAGATATTCAAGAAGTTCAGGGATATTCTTCTCACCGCGCGCAATCGCGTTCATCATGTGGTGAAGCTCCCATGAATATGAAGCATCGAAGTCTGAAAGGCTGTGCAGAAGAGGTTCTTCACCCTCTGCAAGCATATACATTCCGGGATATGCGGCACGAAGGCCTGCGATTGTCTCCTGCCAGAACTCGAGCGGAACCTCGCATGCCATGTCGCAACGGAAGCCGTCCACTCCGCGCTGCATCCAGAAATGCATTGCGTCTGACATTCCCTTCCACACGTCCTTGTTCTCGTAGTTGAGGTTGGCGGTGTCTGACCAGTCTGCTGTGAATGTGGTGTTGCCCTCTGCATCACGCTCGTACCACTGAGGGTCCTGTCCTGTCACCCAGACAGCGTCAGGTGATGTGTGGTTGGCCACCCAGTCCAGGACTACACGCAGACCGAGTCTGTGAGCTTCTGCCAGGAAGTTGTCGAAGTCCTCGAGGGTTCCGAACTCAGGATTCACCGCGCAGTAGTCCTTCACTGCATAGTATGAGCCGAGAGTTCCCTTACGGCCTTCCACTCCGATAGGATAGATAGGCATGAGCCATACGATGTCCACACCCATCTCAGCCAGACGCGGAAGTTCCTGCTGAGCGGCTGCGAATGTTCCCTCAGGAGTGTACTGGCGAACGTTCATTTCATATACCACCGAGTTTTCAAGTGGCTGCTGCTTTGGAGCCTGAGTGCATGAAAGCACTGCCAGGGCTGCGCATATTGCAAATATTATCTTCTTCATATTTGTTTTATATTATCTTAGTTTTCAGCAAGGATGGTAGCGGAAGTGGCTGTTGCCGTGATCCAGTTGCCTGAATATGCCGTGATGCCGTCAACGTCAGCCTTGCCGCCTCTTGCGAGTACGGTGTAGTTGCCCTCAGGGATAGCCACCGTGGCAAGCTTCTTCGAACCGTTCAGAAGTACGGTGAGAGACTTTGCAGGGTCGATCCCCTCAAGACCTGAGATGCGGAAAGCCACCACACACGGATCATCCGTCTCGATGAACTGAAGCTTCTCACGCACAAGGTCAGCATCTCCGAGGCAGAAGCCAGGGTGTGCGTGACGGATTGCTGCAAGAGCTGCATAATAGTCCACGAGATCCTTGTATTTTGTCTTGTATGTCCAGTCGATGGCATTGATGGAGTCAGGCTTGTTGTAGCTGTTCTTGACTCCCTGCTTATGACGGTAGAGTTCCTCACCGTTGAAGATGAAAGGAATGCCCTGGGAGGTATAGACCGCTGTCTGAGCGAGCTTCACCATTGCAAGACGCTCCTTCTCGGAAGCCTTTGTCGCCTCCTCAAGACGGTCACGGAGACAGTGGTCGTCGTGGCAGCTCACATAGCTCACGTGCTGGAGAGGATTGTTGGTCCAGCGCTCCACACTCACCTGAGGGTGCTCCACTCCGCCGGCGATTCCGAACTCCACGTTCTCCTTGTTTCCGGCAACTCCGTCCATGAATCCGGCATTCTCGCAGCCGAGAGGTCCGCGCACGGCGTCACGGATGTTGTCGCTGAACGCTCCGACCTTGTCCATCATGTATGTGTTTGCCTTGAGGGCGATCTGCTCTGCAGGATATGCAGGAGCCTGGGCCGCCCATCCCTCGCCGTAGATGACGACGTCAGGATCGATAGCATGGAGACGCTCGCTGATGAGGTTCATGGTCTCGATGTCGTGGATGGCCATGAGGTCGAAGCGGTAGCCGTCGATGTGATATTCCTTCATCCACCACTCGAGGGACTCGATCATATACTTGCGGAACATCTCCTGCTCGGAAGCTGTCTCGTTGCCGCAGCCTGAACCGTCAAAATAGGTTCCGTCAGGACGCATGCGGTAGAAATATCCCGGCATGGTGCGTTCGAAACCTGTGTTCGGAGCATGTGTGGTGTGGTTATACACCACGTCAAGAATCACACGGAAGCCTGCCTTGTGGAGGGCCTGCACCATCTGCTTGAATTCCTTGATACGTGTAACCGGATTGTATGGATCCGTCGAGAAGGAGCCCTCGACAGCGTTGTAGTTCAGAGGCTCGTAGCCCCAGTTGTACTGGTTGTCCTCCAGGCGGGTTTCGTCGATTGTCGCGAAGTCTGTCGAAGGAAGAAGCTGAATATATGTCACTCCAAGCTCCTTGAGATGGTCGATTCCTGTCGCAAGACCGTCAGGATTCTTCGTACCCTCCTCAGTCAGAGCAAGATACTTACCCTTGTTCTGCACTCCGGAGTTCGCATGAATGGAGAAATCCCTGTGCTGGAGCTCATAAACGATGATGTCGGACGGCTTGATCTCAGGACTCTTGTCCTCTGCCCATCCTTCAGGATTTGTCTCAGACCAGTCGATCACCGCTCCGCGCATGCCGTTCACTCCGACAGCCTTGGCAGCGATACCCTCGGTCTCTTCGAGCCATGTTCCGTTCTGATTGATCTGGAATGTGTAGAATGCACCCTTGACATCCTCCTTCACAGTGGCCTTCCAGAGTCCGTCCTTCCTTGAGTACTTCATGTTCACGATCTTGAAGGCAGCCTCGTCGGAAGCCGAATGATAGAGTCTCAGCTGGGCAGCCTCAGCAGTAGGAGCCCACACTGCAAATTCAGTCCTGTCACCCAAGTAGACACACTCTTCGAGAGGTGCCTGTGGCACCGGCAGAGCGTTTTCAGATGCGCATGATGCGAGCGCAGCAACAGCCAACGTTCCCATTAACAACGTCTTAAAGATCTTCATATTTCGTTATCAGTTTTATCGTTATCTGTCTTTCCAAAGACACAATTATACATCCTACGAATATACGAAGATTTTAAGACATATACATATATAATAGACGAAATGTCCGATAATTAGGACAGATGGTCGGATTTTACGGACGAAGCAGACCGGCACCCGATCCGTTATCCGACAGCAAAACAGTTTGGCAGACCTGCTCCACCGGCCGCAGGTCTGCCAAAGCAAGTGGCTAATAGCCAGGATTTTGCACGAGAGTCTTATTGGTTGCCAGTTCTGTCGGAGGGATTGGGAATATGCGTTTATAGGACTCGAACGACTGGCCGGCGAAGGAATCCCCTCCCTTATAAGGCCAGAGATACTCCGACGTGTCGTATAATCCCAGACGGATCAGGTCGGTGCGGCGGTGAGCCTCCCACATGAGTTCGCGTGCACGTTCAGCCATTATGAAATCCCTGTCGAGCGTGACATCCGGTGAGACACCCGCCCTTTCACGCAGGGCTGCCACCTCGGAGGAGGCATCTCCCCCGGCATGCATGCAGGCCTCGGCGTAGATCAGGTAGATCTCACCCAGACGTATCATCGGAAAATCCACGTTGGCAAAGGAGTTGGTGTTCGCCGTAGGAAGATATTCCTGCTCGGTCTGGTTGTGAGGTATGTTATTGAATTTCAGGCAGGACCATCCGTTCATGAAATTATAGAGAGCCCCGTCCATGGACTCCTGGCGGCCTTTGATGTAGAACACCTTGCCACGCTCGTCCTCAACGTCATAGGCTCCGCTTTCATAGTCCTGGCCGCTGACCTCGAAGAACCTTTCGACATATTCATACGGCACTCTGAGTCCTGCCCAGCCGTTGACCTGGCCGTTCGGCTTCGATGTGTCCGTGATGTCGGTGGAAGCGAGAGTTGCGGAGAGAAGGTAGGAGGTTCCGCCGTAGGATTCCGTGTTGGAGGCATCATAGGCTATGGTCCAGAGCATCTCGCCGCGGGCCTGCGGGTTCTGGCCGTTGTCACCCCTGAAAAGTGCCGAATAGTCAGGGCAGAGGGCATATCCCATGTCGAATATAGCCTCACAGACAGTTTTGGCCTCAGCCCAGCGGGGCACTCCGGTGTAGACTTCAGAGTTCAGATACAGACGTGCGAGAAGTCCGGCAGCCGAGCCCTTGTCCGCGCGAGGATAAAGCGAGCGGGGAGCCAGCATAGGGCTTTGGTCTGACATCAGGTAGGTGAGTTCGCTCACACAGTAGTTGAAGATCTCCGTGCGGGAGGCCTGCGGCGGGGTGTATGTGCCTCCGAACGGGGACTCCTCGGTGGAGAACGGAACCGGGCCGAAGCAGTCCAGGGCGATCCAGTAGAGATAGGTCCTTATGAACCTGGCCTCGGCTCTGAATGTGTTGATCTTAGCCGCCAGGGCCTCGTCCACGCCTCTTGAAGCGAGCTTGTCCGGGGTGGTCTGACGGAGATATTCATTGACGTATGATATGCCCTGAAGGGTGCGGACATAGACTGCATAGACCGCATCGTTCTGGGTCTCGTTCCAGGTGTTCGTGTTCAGGGCACGCACCCAGGCGTCATTCTCCCAGGAGCATTTTGCAGCGTCTGCAGTGGTCTCCTGGACAGACCAGAAGGCACGGACCAGTTCAGAGGCACCGCCGTCCATCTGCTGGAGGTCTGTCAGGTCGTTGGAGGCGAACTGGAAGTAGAGGCGTGCCAGACCGGACATATATGCCGACTCGTCGCTGCCATACACATATTCCGCAATCGGCTCCGTCCTGTTCAGCGGAAGGGTGTCCAGATCTTTGACGCAGGAGGCTGTTGCTGCCGCCGCTATCAGTATGTATATTATCTTTTTCATAATCCTTTATGTTAAAAATTGACATTGACTCGGAAGGAGTAGGTGCGAGGGCGAGGCCAGATGGTGCCGTCGATGCCGTTCTCCGAGATGACCTCCGGATCCATGCCGCTGTAGCCCGTCAGGATGAAGACGTTCTGCATCGCAAGGGCAAGACGGATGTCGGTCTCCCATTTTCCTATCCTGCGGAAGGTATATCCGAGGTTTATGTCATCCAGCCGGAAGAAGGATGCGTTCTCGAGAAAATAGTCCGAGTACCACTGCTGGCCGCTGTTAGGAGCCGTGAATCCTGTCTTCCTGACCAGACGGGCCTGGTTCGGCAGGTTGCCGGCATTCAGGTCCAGACTGGCTGTGGAGTTGGCCGATGCGAAGTCGTTGAATACCCATGTTCCGGCCGAGCCGTGACCGTTCACTCCGAAATCCCAGTTGCGGAAGGTCAGCTTGACGTTCATTCCGTAGAAGAACTTCGGCGAGGCACTTTTGCCACTCATATATCTGTCTGATTCCGTGATATTTCCGTCACCGTCCAGGTCCTCGAACTGATTCTGGAGAGGCCTGCCGTCGGCGTCATATTTCTGTTTGTAGACATAATATGTATATGGGGCATAGCCCACCATCTGGCGGCAGAGGTAGCCGCCTGTTCCCTTGGATATATTGCCTGTCTCTATATAGTAATTGTCATCCTCGGTCGGGTTCAGCTTGGTGAACACGGTGTTCTGGAATGTACCGTTGAAGCCCAGCTGAAGGCTCCAGTCCCCCGTCTGCACCGGCACTCCGCTCAGGGCGAACTCCAGTCCCATATTCCTGATGGAACCGATGTTGGTCATCAGCTTGTTGCCGAAGTTGGAACCCATAGGGATCTGCACCGAGTTCAGAAGGTCACGGGTGTCGCGGATATAGGCATCTATGTTTCCGCTGAGTCTGTCCTTGAAGAAGCCGAAGTCCAGACCGGCGTTATATGTCAGCGTCGTCTCCCAACGGATGGTCGGATCGTAGGCCTGAGGGGTCAGAAGCTTGACGAAGTCCGAATTACCCATGTCGTAGGTATAGGACGGGTTGTTGTTGAAGCTGTAGCGTGCCAGATGGACATAGTCTCCGATTCCGTCCTGCTGGCCCGTCAGTCCCACAGAGAGTCTGAGTTTCAAGGTGGACACCGGCCATGCAGACTTCATGAATGGTTCCTTGGCGATGTTCCATGCGAAGGCTCCGGAAGGGAAGAATCCCCAGCGGTGATCCCTGGCGAACTTGCTGGATCCGTCGCCTCGGGCCGTGAAGGTGAAGACATAGCGGGAATCCAGAGAGTAGTTGATCCTGCCATAGAAGGAGACGAGATAGTTCTCGTTGCGGTACCACAGATATCTGGTTTCAGCTGTCTCTCCCGGATTGAGGTCCATGTCATGAGTGATGTTGAAATACCTGATGTCGCGGTTCGCCCAATAGTTGTTCTGCCATGAGTAACCGGCCATGACATCCAGTTTATGGACTCCCCAAGTCGGGCTGTAATTGACATAGGACTCGAAGAGCTGGCTGCGACTGAGATTATATCCTTTCGTATATCGTCCTACCCTGAGATTAGCTGTATCTGTATATGCCTGGAATGAGCCCGGACGCACTCCGTTATATGAATATGTAGCTGTGATGTCCAGGCCAGCACTGACATTGAAGCTCAGATCCTCCAAGCCGTGAACCTTATAATCCGCGGCTGCCCTGCCGATGAATCTATATGAATCCGCCGTGCTTATGGCGTCGTATATCATCGAAAGCGGGCTCGGACCCACCAGCACATTAGGCGAGAAGGCTGTTCCGCGGCCGTTTCCGTAGTTCCAGTAGCCGTTTGTGGTCGTATAGTCTATGGTTCCGTCAGCATTCCTCCAGTAAGGATCCATGGTCGGGTTGAAGAAGGCGGCCTTGCCCACCGAGCCTCCGTCCGCATAGTCCTGGCCGGAATATACTCCCTTGAAGCTGAAATCCAGAGTCAGATGCTTGTCAAGGAAGTTCGGCGAGAAGACAGCATCAGCCGTAAACCTGTCATATTGAGATCCCTGCAGGGTACCCTGCTGACCGGTGTAGGCAGCAGAGGCACGGTAAGGCATGCGGTCCTTCACATTGCCGTATATGCTTATATTGTGCTCGGTAGCAAGGGCCGGTCTGAATATCAGGTCCTGCCAGTCGGTCTGCTTGTCGCCTATCAGCTGGGCGACCTTGTCTCCGGTCGCGGTCCCGGAAGGATAGACCTGGGAATAGAAGTCCACCAGTTCAGCCGCAGACATCACCGGCACCTTCTGAGAGATATGCTGCAGACTCACAGAACCGTTGTATGAGACCTGAGGCCTGGAGCCCTTTCCCTTCTTCGTCGTGATCAGGATGACACCGTTGGAGGCACGCGAGCCATATATCGCTGCCGCCGAGGCATCCTTCAGAACCGAGAAAGACTCTATATCATTGGGATTCAGCAGGTCCAGAGGATTGGACATCGCACCTCCCGCACCCTGTGCCACAGGCACTCCGTCTATTACGATCAGTGGGTCGTTGGAGGCGTTGAGCGAGGCTGCGCCTCTGATGCGGATGCGCGACCCTGAGCCAGGTCCTCCGTCACCAGGAGTCACGAGAAGTCCCGCCACCTTGCCTTTGAGCATGTCCTGAGTGTTCACCACAGCTCCCCTGTTCAGGTCGTCTGCCTTGATGGCCGAGATGGAGCCGGTCATGTCGTCCTTCTTCACCGTGCCGTAACCGATGACCACTGCCTCGTCCAGATACTCGTTATCCTCCTTCAGGGTTATCGTGGACGGCACCTGCGACGCCTGGAACATCTGGGAGACATAGCCGATGCAGCTGATCTCCACCGGAGAGTCCGGACTGCTTACCGTCAGCGAGAATCCACCGTCGATTCCGGTGGAGGTTCCGTTGGCGGTTCCCTGCTCCACCACGGTCGCACCGATGACAGGTCCCAGCTGGTCCTGGACAGTTCCGCTCACCGAATATCCGCCTTGTGCGGACACCCTGGCGCTCCCGGCCAGAAACAGGGCCAGCGCAGCCAGAATATATACAGATCTGTTCATATCCTTGTCGTGTTAATTTATAATTATTCTAAACCAGCACAACCTAAGACAATCCTCAGACCAAACCCGCCGGCGCGCTGCCTAAACTTTTCATCCGGAAACATGGCTCGCTTTCCGGACGAGAATCGATTTTCGGGATCGTCATCCGGGAAAACGCTGGAAATCACGGATGGGAGCGAGTTTTCAGAGCCGTCATCCGGGCAAACGCCGGAAATCACGGACGGGAGCGAGAGATTTGCAAAGCTATCCGGAAAAACGCGGGGAATCACGGACGGCGAAAGGCTGCGTAATACATTTTCCAGGCAATCCGAAAGATTTTGCCGCAAATATATCCCGGATATCATTTGAAAACCCTATCTTTGGCAGAGATTGAGAACTATCTGGTTCGCCATCCACGATCAAATGGCATAACATCGCAAACCATAACTAAGATCATGGAGGCTCTATATCTTAACGTCAAGACTGTTCCGGCAATAGATCCCGAACACCATCTTCCACACACTGCCTACACCGTCTTCAGCACAGACGGCGACGGACTTCGATTTGCATCCGGCTGGACTTTGCGTGATGCTATACATTTATTCGCCAGATTATATGGATATGATCCTGCCAGACTCAGGCTTATCCGCCCTTTCCGACCACAATAGGCATCCGGAGACTTACCTTGTTTCCCGGACGGGACCTCCAATTTCGTTCTCCCGTCCGGGGAATCAGGTATATATCCGGACAACAGGCGCAATTTCACCATTCTATCCGGGAATATAGTGGATTTCCCGGACGGGATTCAATGATACAAATACATGAAAACCGAATTACGTACACTGACTTTCTCAGAGAAGGAGAGTATCTGTGAAAGAGAATTTGAGACGTCTGGGCCTTTCTGGCACCTGTACACTGACGGCAGAAAGATGCAGGACATGTTCCTGACAGATGAAATCTTTGAACTGGCTGAAACCTTGCTGGCAGTCTCATGCTGCAGACATCCGCAAGTCAAGGTTGTGACATTCGAACTTATGACCAACCACCTGCACATAATAGCAAGCGGACAGCGCACAGAATGCCTCAATCTGTTCAATGACTATAAAACAAGACTGCAAAGAGTTCTGAAGAAAGCGGGGGTTATCATAAAATGGGATAGTTTTGAGGCTGATATTATTCCAATCGAAACTCTAAAAGCGCTCAGGAATGAAATCATATACGTAAACCGGAACGCTTTTGTAGCCAACCCGAGCCATACCCCTTCCAACTATCCATGGGGAGGAGGTTATGCATACTTCTGCCCTTTGATTAAACATGTAGACGCCATTGAGTTCGAGAAGTTGACTTATGACAAGAAGAGGCAGGTGGCCCATTGCAGAGATATAAGCGGACTGGGCAAACTGCGTCTGAAGGATAAGCTGGGAGTTCTGGTCACATCATTCTGCGACATATCATTGGGAGAACGCATGTTTCCAGACGCACGAAGCTATTTCAACTCACTTACTCGCAATTCAGAGGCATTCAGTCTGATTGCAGAAAGACTTAAAGATTCCGTATTCCTGACTGATGAAGAGCTCTTCCATGCAGCTGTCAATTACGCCGAGAGCAAATTCGGAACAAAATCAGTGATCATGCTTGGTCCGGATCAGAAAATCATGCTCGCTAAAGAGTTGCATTTCAGATATAGAGCGACCAACCAGCAGATCCGGAGGATAACCCGTCTGGATATCCAGATTCTTAATGAGATGTTTCCATAGCTAATCGCTAAACTATCCGGAAAAACACAGGGGATCCCGGACGGGAGAGAGATTTCAACGCCGTCATCCGGGGAAACGCGGGGAATCACGGACGGGAGCGAGAGATTTGCAAAGTCATCCGGGGAAACACAGGGAATCACGGATGGGAGCGAGAGATTTGCAAAGCCATCCGGGGAAACACAGGGAATCACGGATGGGAGAAACTTTTCAGTGCCGCCATCCGGGAAAACGCAGGGAATCACGGACGGGAGCGAGAGATTTGCAAAGCTATCCGGGGAAACACAGGGAATCACGGATGAGAGAGACTTTTCAGTGCCGCCATCCGGGAAAATGCGGGGAATCACGGATGGGAGAAACTTTTCAGTGCCGCCATCCGGGGAAAGGCGGGGAATCACGGATGGGACAAAAAAGGCAATCCCCTGACAGAGCCAAAGGCACCATCAGGGGATCTATATAAAGGTAGATCAGACTTAGAAGCTGGTCAGGAGCTTGAACTCACCCTGCTGGAGAGTTATGCTGCCTGAGACTGATGCTCCGTTGTTGAAGTAGTCCTTCCAGGTTCCGGATGGAACGGTCACCGTTGTTGCAGATGTCTTGAAGTTACCCACAACATAGAACTTCTTGCCACCTGCGTTACCTTCTATGGTCTTCACATCAGAAGCTGCGTTCCATTTGAACACTCCTGACTGGCCAGAGAAGAACTCTGGGTTGTCGTTACGGAACTTGATCAGTTTTGCATACGTGTCATAGAGACCCTTGCGGGCTGGATTTGCCATGTACTTGTCAGTCACAACCGGCTTGTTGCCTGTGCGGCCGCCTTCTTCGATAGAGAAGTCGTAGCCGATCTCACCGAACTGCCAGATCATCTTAGGACCAGGTGCAAGGAGGAAGAATGCAGCGGAAGCACCTGCGCGACGCATCGGCACCGTGATATCCTTCTGCTCCTTGTTTACAGTAGCATTAGGCTTCTGACCTGGAGTCATGAGCCAGAGTTTCTTGAGATCAGGACTGAAGTAGACGTCATATGTTCCGGCCTTTGCCACTCCCACATTACCGCCACCTGTAGCCATATCCACAGCCTTGCCGGCAGATGCCTTTGCACCTTCTGCAGCAGCACCCCAATTGTATGCAGATGTCCACTTGTCATCATTGAACTTACGCACCTTGAACTCATCTGTTGCAGTAAGAGCAACATTCTTGACAACGAAGATATCTCCTGATGCTGAGAACTTGAGATCATCCTTAGCCTCCCATTTACCTCCGACACCGATGAGTCCCCACTCGACAGACACGCCTTCCGGTGTGGTCACACCTGCACAGAGACGCTCCTCATCGTGGCTCTCCATGTAGCTTACCCAACCGCCATAAGGGCCGTTCTGCTCATATGAGCCTGAGAAGTTTCCGACCTTTCCTCCAACAGCCTCACGGTAAGTGTGGTTCATGTTTCTCCAGAGCTGTATGCCATGCTGTGCAAGGACAAGTTCCTCTCTATATTCAGCAAGGTGCTCGAAGATGACAACCGCCTTGTCATTGACTGACCAGATATGGTCCGCATAGCCCTTGAGGATAGCTACACGGCTTGCATCGTACTGTCCCCATTTTCCGACATCCGGATCTGTCTTGGTCTGAGTGAATCCCTTTGTAAGGTCAAAACGGAAACCGTCCACCTTGTACTCAGTGAGGAGATACTCGAGGCTCTGCTTCACATGCTCCTTGACCATAGGATTTTCATGATTGAAATCATGATATACGTTGTATGGATGCGTAGGTGCTCTGTTGAACCAAGGGTTATTGTCAGCAGTGGCGTCACCATCCCACCACAACTTTGCCCAAGGATGTGATCCTGTAGCATGGTTGTAAACGACGTCAACGATGACAGCGATTCCGTTCTCATGACAGAGGTCGATGAACTGCTTGTACTCCTCACGGGTTCCGTAGTACTTGTCAAGGGCGAAATAGTGGTTAGGGTTGTATCCCCAGCTCTCATTGCCATCAAACTCCTGGATAGGCATGAGCTGAACCGCATTCACTCCGAGATTCTTGATATAGTCGAAGTTCGCAGTCGCACCTGCTATGTCGCTGGTCTCTGTGAAGTCACGGAAGAGCATCTCATAGATGATGAGGTTGTTCTTATCCTTGACCTCAAAATCTGTCACCTTCCATGAATATGAAGGCTGGTTGATCTGGAATGCAGAAATGAGAGCCTTGGCTCCTGCAGGGAACTCCGGTGCACCTTCAACCCATGCGTCATTCCACTGGTCATAGACTATGTTGGAGTATGGATCGCTCACATAAGTATCGGTTCCCGATTCATTTCCGAGACGGTACTGGAAACGGTACTCCTTGTCGGCGTCGAAGTCGCCGAGAGTGATCCACCAGCAACCTGCTGTCGGATCCCACTTCATGCAGCCTTCTTCAACTCTCTTCCACTCGTTCCAGTCACCTACGATATAGCAGTACTTGTGTGACTTCTTTGCAGTGTCCTGATCGTAGAACACGAAGGTCATCGTGCCGTCTGCATTGTAGTTGATGCCATGCTTTGCACCTGCAGGAAGTTCTGCGGTCACGAGCGGATGCGGCTCGAACGGCACCGGCTTGTACTTGTTGTCAATTGCAGAGCAGAACTGGTCTGCCTCGTGGCTCTTGGTGTTGCCGTCTTCCGAACGCACTATGATTGCGAGCTTAGTGATCGGAGTTTCGCCGCTCTCGAAATATTCACGCACTGTAGGCTCGAGCTTGAGTTCCCAGTGGTTGTCTGCAACCTTTGTAAAATGTGTCTTCTCGGTAGGCTGTCCCCACTCACCCTGCACATACATCCACTCGCCTTCTACCACAACTCCAAGGTGTCCGTAAAGTTCACCGGTGTGTCCGTAAAGCGGGTTGTCAGCAGCTGGCTTGAAGATAATGGTTGCAGGAGAGTCTGCGTCCGGGCAAACCGGATCCACCTCGATGCCTGATGTCGGATCAGGATAGGACTCACCCTTCTCGGCTGCTGTACCTGGAGCCTGGATCACGGAAACAATCACCGGCTGGCTTCCCGATCCGCTGAACGAGAGTTCTGCGGTACGCTCCTTCGGACTATTGGCCTGCACCATCACCTTGACGGTCATGCCGGACTTGCCATAGGTTGGAGTGGTCGTACACCATGTTGCGCTGGACTTAACCGCCCATGCGTTTTCAGCCGTAACGGTCACTGTGAGCGTGTCGGCGTCTCCGCCAAACTCAAGAGTGCTAGGACTCACGGAAAGCGAGCCGTCCAGCTCATTGTTCTTGCAGCCGACCAGAGCGATCAGAACTGCAGCAAATGCAAATAGGATTCTTTTCATATTTGTATGGTTATCTAAAACTGGTAATCTGTGGCCCGGTCAGGGGCCACAGACCTATAAAGAATTATTTTGCTTCAGAAGGATGCTTGCCAGCCTCCATGACATAGACATGCATCTTCTCAAGATGGAACCAGATATCATAAGTACCTGCAGGTACCTTCATATCCTTGGAACCACCTGAAGTGATCACGACATAGCCCTTGTTTGCCTCAAGAGTTTCGCCATAACTCTCAAGTCCGAAGTTTGCGTTATCGTCCCAACTACCTGCCTTGCGGACCTTGAAGCCTCCTGTGACTTCAACACCTGTCGCCACAAATACGTTAGCATCTGTTGTCTTCTTCATCATGATATCGTCTGCAGCTTCCCAGCCTTTCACTCCGATGACACCATAGATTGAATCTTCCTCAAGAGCTGTAACGCCAGTCGCTATGGAGTTCTCAGTAACAACTGGTGCAGCAGGCTTCTCAGGTGCAGGTGCTTCACCAGTCGCACCATCAGGAGTCGTTCCCTCTGTCATCAGATAGAACATAGTAAGATCAGCCTTAAGGTACACGTCATATGTACCACCAGCAACCATCTTACTGTTTCCAGAACCCGCAGCACATGGATATCCGGTATCAGCAATGACATCGCCTTCATAAACAAGTTCAGTTCCCCATGTGTTGCCTTTACGGAACTTGAATTCATTATTGGCCGCGAAAGTCACGCCCTTTGCAAAAATCCAGTCACCGTTCTCAAACATTGTTACATTTGTATCCCAGTTGCCGTTAACACCGATAATACCCCACTCTGACACTGGAAAATCACTGCCCGGAACATTCGATCCTGCTGTCAGAACATAAAGCTTCTCGTTTGCGTTATCGTAGTAAATGTCGTAGTTACCATCTGCTGGGACAGTCATATTCTTACCATCCTTAACAACATCAAGTGCATCACCGACAGCGATAGTTACATTTTCTTCTTCAACACCCTCGCCTACCTTGAGACCTCTGTTGTCATCCCATTTTCCGTCAAGGCGGAGCTTGAAGCCTTCACCGGCCTTAAGAGCAACATCAAGAGCTGCACGGAAACCAGACACATCGCTCATAAGCACATCGTTATCCCAGTTGCCGCCAACACCAATTAGATTCCAGCCTTTGACCTCTACCGGTGTCTCTGGCTCTGGCTCCGGTGCAGGAGTTGTTCCTTCCTCGATGCCGTATGCCTTTGCGTTGAGCTCGTATGTGATATTGTCAGGGTTGTTGAGGTTGAGGTATACGCGGTACTTGCCGGCCTTAGCCTCGATGTTGTCGCCACCAGCAGTAACCACACCGTCCTTCACGCCCCAGTTGAGATCCCAACCTGCGTCCGCGCGGAACTTGAAGTTTCCGTCAGCTGTGAACTCTACGTCAGCATAGAATCTCTGCTTTGCAACATGGAAGTTCATCACCACGTCATTATCCCAGTCACCGTTGACACCGATTACGCCAACCTGATCGAATGCGAAGTTCTTGATGAGCTGAGGAGTCTTCTTGTCAAATGTCAAGTGATAGAACTTCTTGGTCTGGTAAGCAGCAATGTTGGATCCACCTCCTTTAGTAAGCGGAATCTTATCAGCTTCAGCAGCAACCTCAGTACCCTCTGGAACAGAGTGCTCGCCATTGTCAGCTCCCCAGTCAGTTCCTGTGATCTTGAACTCATTTGTGGTCATATCGAAGTCGTTGATTCCGAAACCGATAATACCGGAATATGTCTCATCAGCACCTGCGAAATCAAACACATACTGTCCCTTTCCAGGAGTCCAGCCCTGATATTGACCCACAATTGTCATCTTAGGGTAATCCCTCTCAGCAGCAGTAGCAGTAGCATTGACAGGAACACCGGCAGAGTAGATCTTTGCAGACTCACCTGTGTATGCGCTCACATAGAACTCTACGTCTGTAGCGACTGCATCAAGAAGTTCAAGTCCTTCGAAGAGAGCCACGTTGATGGTCTCGTAGTAGAGGACTGCTGTTGTGTCGGTGATGCCCGAAGAAACGATAGCCTTTGTCGCGCCACCCTTCTCTGCCACCTCGATTGCATAAGTCACCTGAGTGCTCACGCCGAAGTCTGCGCTTGTCCAGTTGAATACAACTGAATCCACAGCCATGTTAAGCGGAGTGATCTTGATCGTATCAGGAAGATCCGAAAGAACAGGAGCCACAGCCTGGTCAGCAGGCAGCATCTGCACCAATTCCGCCTTCTGGCAACCGGCGATCATGCCGATCGCCGCAGCCAATGAAAGGATATATTTTGTAATTTTCATATTCTATAACAGTTATTTGACCATTAATAACCTGGGTTCTGCTTGAGCTCAAGGTTAGTAGCGAGCTCAGTTGATGGAACAGGGAAAATGTTGAAGTGAGCCGGAAGGTCTCTTCCTGCGTAGTCACCACCCTTGTATGTCCAGTTGTATCCCTTGATCCACTTTCCGTAGCGGATGAGGTCTGTACGGCGATGGCCTTCCCACATGAGCTCACGAGCACGCTCTGCCATGAGGAAGTCCTCGTCAACAGTTGTCGGAGCAGCTACGCCTGCACGGTCAGCAAGAGCCTTGAGCTGTGCAGATGCGTTTCCGCCGGCATGCATACAAGCCTCAGCATAGATAAGGTGGATCTCACCGAGACGGATGAGAGGCCAGTCGATGTCGCTGAAGTTCTTTGTTGCAGCGGTAGCAGCATACTGGACTGCTGTTGAGTCATGAGGCACGTTGTTGAACTTGATGCATGACCATCCATTGAGGAAGGTGTTGAGCTGGCCTTCCATTGACTGTGTACGGCCCTTGATATAGAAATATGCACGCTTGTCGGTGATGTTGTAGTTACCGGTTGCGAAGTCTGCAGAAACAGGCTCGAAGTACTTCTGAACGAAGTGGTCAGGAACACGGTTACCAGCCCATCCACCGTTGATACCGATGATAGCTACTGCACCATCATCTCCCGAGAGGGTAGAGAGTGTAAGGTATGTTGTACCACCGTATGACTGAGTGTTTTCTGCATCATAAGCAGCAGCGAAGAGCATTTCCTTTCTTGCGTCAGGGTTCTCACCATTGTCACCGCGGAAAAGTTCTGCATGAGTCGGAGCAAGAGCGTAGCCCAGACCGTAGATTTTCTCGCAAGTTGCCTTTGCCTCAGCCCACTTGGCCTCACCTGTATAAACCTCGGCATTGAGGTATACACGTGCGAGGAGACCGAGAACGGAGCCCTTGTCAGCACGCGGATAGTTCGACTGAGCTGCAGGCATCTTGCTGTCATCGGATGCAAGATCCTCGAGTTCGCTTACGACATAGTTGAAGATCTCTGTACGTGGAGTCTGAGGAGGGTTGTAGCCACCACCGAACTGAGTGTCCTCTGTTGAGAAAGGAACCTGTCCGAATGTATCCATGGCTGCCCAGTAGAAGTATGCACGGAGGAAACGGGCCTCTGCACGGAACTCCTGAACCTTAGCCTTGACCTCTGCAGGTACGCCTCTGAGGTCGAGGTTTGCGTCAGAAGTCTGACGGAGATACTCGTTCACGTAAGTGATACCCTGGAGGGTACGTACATACACTGCATAGACAGCATCGTTGAGGACGTCGCCCTTCCATGTACAGTTGTTGAGGTCATTCACCCATGCGTCTCCCCATGCACACTTTGCAGCATCCGCTGTTACCTCCTGAGTCGACCAGAATGCGCGGATGAACTCAGATGCACCACCGTCGGCAACCTGAAGGTCCTGAGTGTTGTTGGAAACAAGCTGGAAGTAGATCTTGGTAAGACCCTGGAGATAGCCGGCCTCATCTGCGCCATATGCAGTCTCCGAAGTCACGTCTGTCGGGTTCAACGGAACGGTGTTGAGGTCACCGACACAAGCTGTGAGCATTGCGGCTGCAGCCACAGCAGAAAATATATTTTTAATATTCAATTTCATGTCTATCCTCATTAGAAGTTAATGTTCAGACGGAGAGAGTAAGTACGTGGTCTTGGCCAGAAAGATCTGTCAACACCGTCGGTGCTGTTGATTTCAGGGTCAATTCCAGAGTACTTTGTGAGAACGAATACATTCTGGCATGAAGCTGCGATACGGATGTTACCTGCCCACTTGCCGAGATCCTTGAATGTGTAACCGAGGTTGATGTCATCAAGACGGAAGAATGAAGCATTCTCAAGGTAGTAGTCTGAGAAGAACTGGTAGTCACCGCTGATCGCCTTGAAGCCAGACTTGACAGCTGCCTTTGCGAAGTTAGGAAGGTTTCCTGCGTTCACGTCGAAGTATGCTGTAGAGTTGTTGGATGCGAAGTCATTGAACACCTTGTATCCTGCTGAACCGTGGCCGTTGAAACCGAAGTCCCAGTTCTTGTATGAGAGCTTAACGTTCACACCATAGTAGAAGTCAGGGTTAGCGTCACCTGCACAGTACTTGTCGTCGTTGTTGATCACGCCGTCTTCGTTGCGGTCAACGAATGCATTCTGAACCGGCTTGCCCTCAGCATCATAAAGCTGCTGGAACACCCAGTATGAATATGGAGCGTAACCCACCTGATGGCGTCCTACATAAGAACCGGTACCGTGTGAGATACCTGAAGTCTGGATGTAGTATCCTTCCTGGTCTGTTGCGTTGAGCTTGGTGATCTTAGTGTCCTGGAATGTACCGTTCACGCCGATAGAAAGATGCCAGTCGTTTGTCTGAACAGGGATCACGTTGAGAGCGAACTCAATACCCTTGTTCTGCATAGATCCTACGTTTGTAAGCACCTGGTTACCGAAGTTCGATCCCATTGGAGTGAGGACGTTGTTGAGGAGGTCGTCTGTGTTACGCAGATATGCATCAACGTTACCTGTGATTCTGTCACCGAGGAAACCGAAGTCAACACCGACGTTGTATGTAGTGGTAGTCTCCCACTTGATGTTCGGATCGTAAGCACCCGGAGTCCACATGAACTGGAAGCCCTGTGCACCCATGTAGTACTGCTGGTAAACGTCAGTAGAGAGACCGTAGCGTGCAAGGTGTGCGTACTCACCGATACCGTCCTGCTGTCCGGTCATACCGGCAGAGAGACGAAGCTTGAGCTGTGACACAGGCTTCACGTTCTTGAGGAAGCCTTCCTCCTTGATGTTCCATGCGAATGCGCCTGATGGGAAGAGACCCCAACGGGTTGCAGGAGAGAAGCGTGAAGAACCATCGTTACGGAGTGACACTGTGAAGAGATACTTCGAAGCGATAGAATAGTTGATACGTCCGTAGAATGAAACGAGGTAGTTCTCCCATCTCCATGTAGGGTAACGGCCGTCGATTGTCTCGTCTTCCTTGAGCTTAGGCTCGTCAGTGATGTTGAAGTAGCTGATGGTCTTGTTAGCACCATAGAAGTTCTGCCAAGAGTAACCTGCCATCACGTCGAGAGTATGGATTCCCCAAGTCTCGTTGTAGTTGGCGTATGCCTCGAGAGCAGTACTGCGACGGAGCTGCCACTCAGTAGAGTACTGACCGACTCCACGGTTTTCAGTGTCAGACCATGCCTGATATGAGCCGACCTCGACACCGTTCTTGTTGTTGTAGTCAGACCAGTCCATTGAAGCAGTCACGTTGAACTTGAGTGACTCAAGACCGTGAACCTTGTAGTCGATGCCTGCACTACCGACGAAACGGCGTGAAGTACCGTAGCTGATTCTTTCATACAGCTGTGACATAGGGCCTACACCGAGGAGTGTGTTAGGTGCGAATGCATCTCCGCGACCTGTACCGTAGTTGAAGTAACCGTTACATGTGGTCATATCCACTGTACCGTCCTCATTGCGGAAATATGGATCCTGAGTAGGGTTGAAGAAGGCAGCGTTTCCTACCACTCCACCGTCAGCATAGTTAGAGTATGTATATACACCCTTTGCGTTGAGGTTGATGGTGAGGTGCTTGTCGAAGAAGTTAGGAGACAGGCTGAAGTCAACCGTTCCCTTATCGTAAGTCGAGCCTACGAGGGTACCTGACTGGTCAGTGTAACCGAGAGATGCACGGTAAGGCATACGGTCGTTCACGTTTCCGCTCACGCTCACGTTGTGGTCATGAGTGATGGCTGTGCGGAACACGATATCCTGATAGTTGATGTTCTGATCCTTGCTCAGACGCGAGCCGATCGTCTTTCCTGCAGGTGTAGAGAGGTCGCCCATGAGCTGGTCGCCTTCCCAGTAGATGCCGTAATTCTCCTTGATGAAGTCACGGAACTCTGTAGGGTTGAGCACCTGGAGCTGCTTTGAGTTCTGCTGGACGCTCACGCTACCGCTGTAAGAGATCTGCGGACGGTTACCCTTACCCTTCTTTGTTGTGATGAGGATGACACCGTTTGACGCACGTGAACCGTAGATGGCTGCCGAAGAAGCATCCTTGAGGACAGTGAATGACTCGATGTCGTTAGGGTTGATCATATCAAGAGGGTTAGACATACCGAAACCACCCTCGCGAGCGATTGGAACGCCGTCGATTACGATGAGTGGGTCGTTAGATGCGTTGAGGGAAGCGGCACCACGGATACGGATTGTAGATCCTGAACCTGGACCACCGTCACCAGGGGTGATGAGAAGGCCCGGAACCTTACCCTTGAGCATGTCCTGGGTATTTACCACAGCACCGCGGTTGAGTTCCTCGCTCTTGATTGCAGTGATCGAACCGGTCATGTCTTCCTTCTTTACGGAACCGTAACCGATTACGACAACCTCATCAAGGAACTGAGTGTCCTCTGCGAGAGTCACAACAGCAGGAACTGCAGATGCTGTGAAAGTCTGAGTCGCATAACCGATGCAGCTGATTTCCACAACAGCATTCGCGCTTGAAACATTAAGGACATAGTCGCCGTCGAGACCAGTGGAAGCACCGTTGGTGGTTCCCTGCTCGATAACAGTCGCACCGATGATCGGTCCGACGTTGTCAACAACTACTCCTTTCACCTCGTATCCGCCCTGAGCGAATACAGATGCGCCCATAATGCATGAAAGCAGGAATGATGCGCATAGTGTCATGATTCTATTCATAAGAATTTTGTTTGGTTAGTAGATTGTTTGTTATTATGTTTTCCTTAATTGGTGCAATTGAGGATTATTTTTCCTTCACGAGACGCACTGACAGGGCTCCAAGCACGAGGAGCACAGCCGCAACCAGGAACATGCTCACCTGAGCACCGCCCACAAGCTTGAGGATGAATCCTCCGCATGCTGCAGCCGCGATCTGAGGAAGGCAGATTGTGCCGTTGAACAGACCGAGGTAGGTTCCGATATGGTCTCCCGAAAGAGAGTTGGTGAGGAGTGTGAAAGGAATTGCCAGCATTGCTGCCCATGCTGCTCCTATGAGAAGGAATGAAGCGATGAGGAGATACTGGTCATGGATATAGAACACTGAAGCAAAGCCGACAGCTCCCACAAGGAGGCTGACGACATATGCAGTCCTGATGTTCTTGAACTTAGGGATGAGCAGAGCCCAGAGCATTGAGCCTATGGCCTGGACAGCGAACATCATTCCCACCCAGTTGCCGGCTTCCTGATAGCCCTCGGAAGCCACGTCTGTAGTGCCCCAGCAGGTATCAGCGATGGCACCGTTGGTGTATGTCCACATATAAAGGAATGCAGCCCAGCAGAAGAACTGTACGAGTCCCACTGTCCAGAATGTCTTTGGCGCATTCTTGAGAAGGGCAAACATGCTCGGAGCCTTTTCCTCGGCCTTTTTCTGAGTGTCGATGCCGTGGAACTCCGCATATTCCTTCGGAGGCATCTCCTTCACCTTGAAGGTGGTGAAGAGGACGCAGAGGATGAGGATGGCCGCACCGATGTAGAATGCATACTTCACAGTGTCAGGGACCTGTCCCTCAGGAGCGGTGTTTGCGATTCCGATCCATGCGAAGATGAACGGGAACACATATCCGATGAGACTTCCAGCATTGCAGAGGAAGCTCTGGATGGAATATGCCTGAGCCTTCTGGTTCTCGCCCACCATATCACCTACGAGCATCTTGAACGGCTGCATGGCCACGTTGATGGATGTATCCAGAAGCATGAGCGACAAGAGTCCGAAGACCATCGCTCCACTGACTGCGAGACCGAAATTGCCTGCGTTAGGAAGCATGCACATCACGAGGATGGCGATGATCGATCCGAGGAAGAGATACGGGATTCTACGGCCGAGACGGGTCCATGTCCTGTCGCTGTACTTTCCTACGAGAGGCTGTACGATAAGGCCCATGAGGGGAGGAAGGATCCAGAAAAAGCTGAGATTGTGCGGATCCGCACCGAGTGTGGCGAAGATGCGGCTGATATTCGCATTCTGCAGCGAATATGCTATCTGGACTCCGAAGAATCCGAAGCTGATGTTCCACATCTGCCAGAAAGTAAGTTTCGTTTTTTGCATTTTTATGCGGTTTTGGTTACTATTTTTAGCATTCGTTAAGTTTGTAAATATAAATATTAATTGCAAGATAAGACTTATTTTTTGACGAAATGTCCGGAAAAAGACGACGAACGGTCGGTTTTTGGGGATGAAAAACAACGAAGCTTTGGAATATCAGAGCAAAAAGGCTAACTTCGTGGATGTTTAGAGATTCGAAAACAGATGAGACGACATAACATCGCTTTCATAATACACACATTCGCACTTCTCCACGCGGCGGTCGCTCTGACCTGCCGTCTGGCCGGTATCGAGGACGAACTGCTCCTTACCATTCTGACCATGGCGATGGTGCTTCTTATCTGCCTTAGAAAGAAGTTCAGCATCGAATTCTCTGCCGCCAGTGTGATAGTGGCCAATGTCATCGGCTACCTGCTGGGAAACATCGGAGCCGAAATCCTGGAAAAGTTCATAAGTTCACCATACGCCGTCCATGCCCTTTCCACAGCAATAACGACCGAACTCCTCGGATGGGGAACAGTGTTGTTTTCGAGGCTATTCAGCTACGACAGGAAAAAGTCGGAAGGCACCTCGACAGAGTCGTACCTCAAATGGACAATCACGGCTATTGCAGGCATCTTTGTATTCAGAGTAGGTATCATCCTGCTTTTTTCCAACCAGCCGTTTGCAAAGATGGATCTGGTGAATGCCGTCATCAAGGTGTTCTCCAATTCATGGGCTCTGATAACAATATTCTGCATCAACATTATATATATAAGGTATAGCGAACGGTTCATCGGAAGGCTGCCACGTCCTCTTAGGGTTACGATTCTGGTGACATTCATGCTGGTGGTGAGTCTGCTGGAGACACTCGTGGTGTCGGAGGTGACGACAGACAAGGTAGCTGGATTCTGGAAGGCCTTCCCTTCAATGTTCGCAATTTCCCTGCTCGTGCAGATCACCGTGTATTGCGTCGTATTCATGAGCAACTATGCACTGAACGCCCGCAACAAGATGCAGAAGGAAATCGGCAAGGCCAACATGGCCCAGTACCGCTACATGAAGCTCAAACAGCAGGTAAACCCCCATTTCCTGTTCAATTCTCTGAACATCCTTGACTGTCTTGTCTGCGAAGACCAGAACGAAAAGGCAAGTCTGTACATCCATAAGCTGGCTGGAATATACAGGTACATGATCAAGAGCGAGGACGAGGAGGTCGTTCCTCTCAGAGATGAGCTGTTGTTCGTCAGTCAGTATGTCGACCTGCTTCGTATCCGTTTTCCGGAGGGATTCAATGTCGAGATGGACATCCCGGAAGAAATGATGGGAAGCTTCGTGCTTCCGTGTTCCATTCAGCTGCTGATTGAAAACGCCACCAAGCACAATGCCGTAAACACAGAGAAGCCATTGACCATCAAGGTCGTGGCTGACAATAATCACATCCGGGTGACCAACAATATCAATCCAAAGGTCGGCCGGGTCGAGTCCACCGGACTGGGACTCAAATATCTCCGCCAGCAGTACCTGGATATCTGCGGAAAGAATATTGTGATTGAACATACCGATGAGACATTCAGTGTCACATTGCCATTAATATAAGACAGTTATGATGAAGGTCCTGATTGTAGAAGATGAAATCATGGCTCAGAAGAGCCTCACCCGACTCCTAATGCAGAACTTCTCAGACATGAGCATAGTCGGATACACCGATTCGATTAAAAACACGGTCAGCTGGCTGAGGACAGAAGGCAACTCGGCAGACATAATCTTCATGGATGTGGAGCTGTCTGACGGAGTCTGCTTCGAGATCTTCCGTCAGGTGGAAGTCAAGGCCAAGGTCATAATGACCACAGCATACGACAGTTACGCTCTGAAAGCCTTTGAAGCGGGTAGCGTGGACTACCTGCTGAAGCCGGTGGAGTCAGCCGCACTCAAGAGGGCTGTTGCCAGATGCCGGATGAGCGGAGGTCAGATAGATGTGGAGGCATTGCTGAAAGCTGTCGGAGGCGAATCAAAGAAGGAATACAAAGAGAGATATATCGTCCGGTTCAATGACCGCATCGTTCCTTTGGAGACTTCCAACATTGCTTATATATACTCCGAGGAGAAGAACAACTACCTCGTGACCTTTGACGAGCAGAGATATATAATAGACTCGTCTCTTGATCTTGTGATAGATGAATTCAATCCCGAGCAGTTCTTCAGAGTGTCCCGCAGCTGCATCGTATCCCTCAAGGCCATTGTCAGCATCATCAAGCAGGCAGGGAGCAGACTCCGCATCGTGGCAAGACCAGAACCTGACTTCGAGATGACTGTCAGCCGCTCCCGCGTGGATGATTTCCTCAAGTGGCTTGAGAGATAATCACTTAGACGGTTATAGAAAAATCTCCCGAATGCCAGATGACATCGGGAGATTTTTATTTGTATCCGGGAAACCGCATGTTTTCCCGGACGAAAGCCGTATTTCGAAGAAGCCATCCGGGATTTACTGCATTTCCCCGGATGACAGTCGTTTTTTCGAGGAGTCATCCGGGATTTACAGTATATTCCCGGACGAGTACGAAAAGAGCGTTACTTTCTGCCGCTGTCAGCGATCATGCCGCTGAGGGTTGCGTTGAAGTCGTCTGCTGCTGCAAGCTGGTCGAGGGTCAGGTGCATGCGGTAGCGCCAGTAGTGGCGAGGGTTGGCAGGCACGTTGATGCGCTCGTCGTTAGGATTGCTGCGGCGAAGGGCGCCGTCCATGGAGAGCCAGTCCTGGAGAGGAAGCACGGTCAGCATTGCAGGAGACCAGAGGTGCTGGTCGAGAATCTGACGGCAGATCCAAGGCTCGCAGAAGTATGGAGCATCCCCCTGACCGCCGAGCATCTCGTTGTAGAACTGCTGGGTCACCTGTCTGTCCTCTTCCCACCATGCACGGATAGGGTTCATGTCGTGGGTTGAAGTCGTGCAGACTGAAAGATATGGATACCACGCCGGGTTCGCAAAGTTGTCGTGAACAGACTTTGGCATACGCTGGATCTCAAGAGAGAGGATCTTCAGTCCGTCCATCACGCTCGGCACGCATGCAGGGATCATTCCGAGGTCCTCACCGCAGGCGAGCATGCCTGTGGAATCGAGGAGTGCAGGAAGTTTCTGCATTGCTGTGTGGTACCAGAAATCGTTATGACGATAGTAGAAGAAGTCAGTATAGAGACGGTCGAAGGCAGCACGGCGGTAAGCGTCAAGCCACTGGTATGACTGGCTGTCACGTGCTCCGATGCGAGGATGGTAGTGACCGGTCTTGCGCGGGTCCTCGATGAAGAGGCCGCCGTCACGGACATCAAATCCCTGGTTTTCAAGTTCGTGTGCAGGATAAGGCAGTGCCGGGCTGAAGTAGCCGTCAAGTCCGCTCTTTGACCAGAGAGGAATCTCCCATATGCGGAAGAATCCGAGGATATGGTCGATACGGAACACGTCGAAGTACTCCGCCATCTTCGCAAAACGTGCCTTCCACCATGCAAATCCGTCCTCGGCCATCTTCTCCCAGTTGTATGTAGGGAAGCCCCAGTTCTGGCCGTCTGCAGAGAATGCATCAGGTGGTGCTCCCGCCTGAGAATCCATGTGGAAAAGTTCAGGATGGATCCATGCATCCACACTGGTGCGGCTGATTCCGATAGGAAGGTCACCCTTGAACACGACTCCGTGTGAGTGGGCATATTCGCATACCTCCGAAAGCTGGAGGTCAAGGTGATACTGAACGAAGCACCAGAAGTCGATGTCTGTCTTGTGCTCCTCGCAGAATGCCGCCACCTTCTTCCTGTTATACTTTGCATATCCCTTCCACTGTGAGAAGTCAGGGGTTCCGTTAAGGTCACGAAGGACGCAGAAGGCTGCATATGGAAGAAGCCAGTCGTAGTTCTTCTGAACGAATGCCTGATATTTCTCAGTTGCTGAGAGTTTCTTGAATGTCTTGTCGAAGGCCTTGCGAAGATATGCAAGCTTTGTGTTGTTCACCCTCTCGTAGTCGATCTGGTCGAGGGCGTTGAGTTCAGCCTGAAGGGCCTTGTATTCTTCATCCACCTTCACGCCTACTGCCGGCAGGTGAAGGAACTGAGGATGAAGTGCGAATGTAGAGTTAGGATTGTATGGATATGAGTCCTCCCAGGTTCCGAGCATTGTGGTGTCGTTGATAGGGAGGAGCTGAAGGATGCTCTGGCCTGTCGCAGCAGCCCAGTCCACCATTTTCTTGAGGTCGTAGAACTCACCCACACCGAAATCCTCTGCACTGCGGAGAGAGAACACTGGGATCGCTGTTCCGGCTCCCTTCCAGTTTCTTCCGTAGAAACATGTCTGGACTGTGCCGTCCACCACCATTTCGCCTTTCTGAGGCACTGTAGTGAACCATCTGTTCTCACATCCCTCCCAAGCCAGCGGCTCAAGAGTCTTCCTGTCTGCAATGACTAACTTGTACTCGAACACCTCGCTGACATTCAGAGCCAGAGTCCACTGAGGATATGCGCTTGAGTCAAAAGGCAGGACCTTCTTCCAGTTTCCGAGAGCCTTTCCGCTTCCGGCAAGTGCCAGAACCTCGTTCGGACGGATGTTCGCAGCCTGAACAGAAAGAACGACATTCGCGTCCTTTACAGCCTTTGCCTTCTTCTCGGCACCTCTTCCGAAGATCGCACCTGTGAATGCAGAAGAATAGAAAGGAGCATCTGCCGGGCGGTCATGCCATCTGTCGTTAAGCACCAGGGTCTTTGGTGCAGCACCCTCAGGGAGTGCAAGAAGATGCTTTCTCCACTCGGTGCGGACTGTCTGGCCATCGCGGACAACCTCATAAGTGTACTCCGACGCCTTCTCAGGATTGAAGCGTGCAACCTCGAGGGTCCACTCGCCCTCTCCGGTCCAGGCCATCGGATAGCGCTTTCCGCCCAGACAGAGGACAAGTTCCTCACCCCAGGCGGTGTTGTAGTTGATTTTTACCTGTAATTTCATATCTGTTTACTATATATTTGTGTTTTCCTGTTCTATCTCCGTCACAGTTTCCATCAAAAGCGCCCTTTCTGCGGAGAAACCATTATTTCCTCATCTTTTTCCAGTTCAGTACAGGCAGCACAAAGGAAATAAGGGCAGCGGTCATCCAGAACCACGACACCGGTCCGAAATCATACACATCCGCACCTTCCACCTCTGTCATGAATCCCTGGATCAGGTATCCGCTGGTTATGTCCTGCAGACCAGCCGCCACATAACTTGAGATTCCCACGACTCCCAGAGCGGCTCCGGTCGCCTTGCGAGGCACTATATCCACAGCCATAAGGCCGGCGACTATGCAATACAGCACACCCACCGACAGGCTGAACAAAGATACATAAAATATATTGAGTACAAAGCCCCCACCCACAAAGAGGAACAATCCCAGCGACGCCAGACCCAGCACTCCGGACAGAAGCGCAGGTTTCACCCTGTCGCTCCTGAAGACCTTGTCTGAAAGCCATCCTGCCAGCACGGTTCCCAACACCCCGAATGCGGCAGAGAAGGCGATTACCTGAGTGGCATCCTCGAGGGAGAATCCCCTCGCTTTCTGAAGGAAGAGCACTCCCCAACCGGCAATCGCATATTTCGTTATATATATGAATGCACTTGAAAGGGCTATCACCCATATCCCCGGATGCCTCACAATCATCTTCTGAAGTTCCTTGGTAGGCATCTTGTCCTGCTTTGTGACCTGCTCGCCCGACAGGGTCTGGACAGGCGGAAGGCCCTTGCTCTCAGGAGTGTCGCTAACAAGAAGAAGGATGATCAGGGATCCGACCAGACCGGCCAGAGAGGCCACCAGGAAGCCATATTCCCATCCCAAGGCACCGACTACGAATCCTGTGATGATGAAGGACAGGAACTCGCCTATATACGGACTGGAACTGAACATGCTGTAGTACGTACCCCTTTTGGACTGAGGAAACCAGCGCGAAAGGCTGATCACTCCCGGAGGCGAGCCCATCGACTGAGCCCAGCCGTTCACGCCCCAGAGCACGGCAAACGAAACGAAGATGAGCACGGAAGGCAGTCCGGCTGGCCCTTGTAGAAGCCCGAAGACTCCCATGAGAAGGTTCACCAGAGTGGAAATCAGAAGACCTGTGGCCATGAAACGGCGCACATTGCAGTAGTCGGCGATGAAGCCGTTCATGAACTTGCCCACTGCATAGACCAGCAGAAGTGCCGATCCTATGAGTCCCAGTTCGCCGGCAGTCAGCACTCCCTCGTCGATGAGGGGCTGTTTCACCACGCTCAGACTCATGCGGCAGACATAATACAGACTATAAGCAATCGTCGCACCCCAGAACGTCCTGCGGCGCAACGATATGTATGTCTGGTCCACCTTGTCCGGTTCAACCTTGTCGGCGGACGGCTTGCTTATTCTGTAGAACGTGTATAGTCCCATGCGGTCATGTTCATATGCCGGGAGACCCGGACATCAGAGACAAAGTTATAAAAGAATGGGAAGATTCAGAATTTTATTCTTGAATATTTCGCAGAAAGGTAGATGGTGCGGGCAAGAAGATGGGCGAAATATGCAGCCATCAGGATGTGCATCGCCAGGACATCGTGGCGGAAGGCAGCTGTCTGAGTGGCGATTTCAGTCCGTATCGCCGGGATATGGTCCAGACAGGCCATTCCGACGAGCCATACTCCGGCAAAGGCCACGACCGCCCAAAGCATCGCATTGCGGATCTCCTTAGAGGCTGTCGCACCTATATATATGCCGTCCCACGTGAAGGCGGCACAGCCTATCACCGGCATGAGCAGGAGCCATGGCATGAACTCGCGGGACTGCTCGATCACCGCAGCGTCGGAAGTCATGATCCGGAGCATCGGCACGCCGGCAAACTGATATATCCCCATGAATATCACCGCAATAGCCATGCTCCACACGAAAGTCCACTTCACGGTCTGACGCAGCATCGGGCCATCTTTTGCACCTATATATCTTCCAGTCAGAGCCTCCCCTGCATATGCGAAACCGTCCGTGAAATATGAGAAGATCATCAGAAGTTTCATCAGGATGGAACTGACTGCCAGCAGAAGGTCACCATAGCGGGCGGAGATGGTGGTGAAGCCTATATATATTGCTATGAAACAGAGGGACCTGACAAAAAGGTCGGTGTTCATCACGAAGAAGCGGCGGGTCTCTGCACCTGCGAAAGTTTCCCTAAGGTCGGTTACGGACAGGGTGGATATGGTGCTGCGCACATATTTGAATGCCAGCAGGAGGAGGGCTGTCAGGAGTCCGGAATATTGGGCCACGACAGTTCCTGCCGCTATTCCGTTGAAACCCATAGGGGTGAGAAGCCACCTTATGTTTCCGTCCGGACTTCCGGCTGGGATGCCGAGGGCAAGTACTATGCTAATAAGCACATTCATTCCGTTCACGACAAAGTCCGTCACCATCGGGCTCACGCTGTCCTGCATGCCTATGAACCAGCCTTTGAACGCCATCAGGCTGAGAGTAGCCGGAGCCGCCCATATCCTTATGAAGAAATATTCCGAAGCCAGGTCCCGCACCTCGGGAGTGCAGTCCACCACGAGGAAGGCTGCCTTGACGAATATCCACTGGATTGCTATCAGAGCCAGGGCACAGGCGAGCGATATGCCGAGGGCCCTGGTCAGGATCCTTGCACACTCCTTTCTGTCACCCTTTCCGAAGGCCTGCGCCGTCAGTCCGCCTGTTCCGACGCGAAGAAAACCGAAATTCCAGTAGAGCAGGTCAAAGAGCATCGTGCCTATGGCGATTCCGCCGATCATGGTCGCCACCGCCCCGTCCAGATGGCCGGCCACGGCGACATCCACCATTCCCACAATCGGGACGGTTATGTTGGCAAGGATGCTGGGAATTGCCAGTTTCAGTATGTCTCTGTTGATTGCTTTCATAAACGTCATTGCCGGCCTGACCGGCAATCTTCTACCTGTATTTGCCTTCCTCTTCCAGCATGCCGAGATACGAAGAATAGCGGTCATATGTGATGTCGCCGTTCTCCACAGCCTCCTTGACGGCACATCCCGGCTCATGAGTATGGGTGCAAGGGGTGAAGCGGCAGTCCTGTGCAGCCTTCAGCATCTCAGGGAAATAAAGAGCTATCTCCTCCTTCTTCAGGTCCACCAGGCCGAAGCCTCTCAGACCAGGGGTGTCCACGATGAAGCCGCCTGTAGCCAGGGAATACATCTCATAGAAGGTCGTGGTGTGGCGTCCCTGTTCGTGTGCATCCGAAATCTCGCCCACACGCGGTTCCAGAGCCGGATCAAGAGCCTTTATCAGCGACGACTTGCCCACTCCGGAGACTCCGGAAAAGAGCGAGACGACCGGTTTCGAAGGATCATATTCCGGGTTCGGCGTCCCGTCAGGCAGAATCCTTCCGGCCACCATATCCCTGAGCATATCCACACCCTGGCCTGTGTGAGCCGAAAGTTCGATGACAGGATATCCGGCACCCTCATATATCTCATGGAAGGCCACCCTCATGTCCTCGTGCTCGGGGCCATACAGGTCGCACTTGTTCAGGACTATCACAGGCGGCACGTTATAGACCTCGCAGGTCACCAGAAGCCTGTCCAGGAACGGAAGCTTGACCTGTGGAAAGTCCAGGGTCACCACCAGGAAGGCCCTGTCCAGATTGGAGGCGATGATATGGGACTGACGCGAAAGGTTTGTGGATTTGCGGATTATATAATTGGCGCGGGGGGTAACCGACGTGATTGCCGCAGGGTTTTCCAGGTTCAGATAGTCCAGCGGGTAGCTTCTTCCGTCTGTATCTTGAATGGTCTGACCGGCGGAACTATCATACGGCTCTTTGCACATCAGAGCGTCCTCCGGAATGTCCGCCTCGAAGGTCACCCTGTCGCCGACAGCCACAGGATTTGTCGCAGTGCTTCCCTTCAGGCGGATCTTTCCTCTGAGCACCGCCGGGAAAAGATTCCACTGGGGCAATTGAGCCAGCATGTAGTGGCTTCCCGTATGTTTGACTACCGTCGCTTCTCCTTTAACTGTCATATATTCCTTTTTTTACCTTCGTCCGGGATTTACCCCGTTTCTCCGGATAACACCGTCTTTTTGGTGCCTTCGTCCTGGATTTACCCCGATTTTCCGGACAGCGTCTGCTTTTAAAGGGTGGTAATCCGGGGGTACCTTAGTTTTTCCGAACGAGAGGAAATGATGGACTGCAAAGATAATGAAATATTCATTACCTTTGTAGGATTGAGCATAAGCATATATACGACATGATACAGGAAAAACACATCGAAGAGGCTCTTAAGGAGCTGTTTGCGAACCTCAGGTTCACTGCCGAACCCGCAGGATTGTATGACCCGCTCAGATATATGATGGAGATCGGAGGCAAAAGGATCAGACCCCGCCTCTGTCTGACGGCATATTCCCTTTTCAAGGACAGTTTCTCTGAGGAGATCCTCTCCCCTGCCGCTGCGCTTGAGGTGTTCCACAGCTTCACCCTCATCCACGACGACATCATGGACAAGGCTGACGTCCGCCGTGGAGTGCCGACTGTGTACCGCAAATGGGACGAGAACACTGCCATCCTTTCGGGAGACGTGATGTCCATCGAGAGCTACAAGCTCATCTCCAAGGCTCCGGCTAATGTGCTCCCAGAGGTGCTGGAGCTGTTTTCTGAGACAGCCGCAGAGGTGTGCGAGGGACAGCAGTATGACATGGATTTCGAGAACATGCAGCAGGTGCCGATGGCGGACTATATGAAGATGATAGGTCTGAAGACCGCAGTGCTCATCGCCTGTGCTGCCAAGATGGGTGCAATCATCGGAGGCGCTTCGGCCCGGCAGTGCGACCTTCTGTATAAGTTCGGATACGATGTGGGACTTGCATTCCAGATGGCTGACGACTGGCTGGACACATTCGGAGATCCGGCCGTGTTCGGGAAGGCTATCGGAGGTGACATCCTCAACAACAAGAAGACCTGGCTGATGATCCGCGCCCTTGAGAAGGCCTCGCAGAAGGAGTATGAGGCCCTGCAGCTGGCCATGGCCCTGCCTGTCGACACTGACAAGCAGAAGGCTGTGAAGATAGCTGCCGTCAAGAGCATATATGACAGTCTCAATGTGGGAGAGGACGCTAAGAAGGAAATAGTGCGTCTGCATGAGCAGGCCATGGGATATGTGGCTGAGCTTGGACTGACGCCCGACTGCACGGCGCTGCTGAAGAATTATGCCGCCGCACTGATCGGACGAAAGAAATAGAGGAACAACGAAAATGAAACAGAAAGATATTTTGAGCAAAGGGAAGGATTTGGCCAGATCCTTGGAGATAATGGCGCCGGCGGGCAATTTCGAGTGTCTGCAGGCGGCGATACAGGGCGGAGCGGACTCCGTATATTTCGGAGTCGAGAAGCTGAACATGCGTTCGCACTCGGCCAACAACTTCAAGATGACGGACCTCGCTGAGATCGTGCGCATATGCTCGGAGCATGGGGTCAAGACATATCTCACACTGAACATTGTCCTGTACAACGAGGATATCGAGGACATGAAACGCACCCTTGAGGCGGCAAAGGCTGCCGGGGTGACTGCCGTGATCGCTTCCGACATGGCTGCCATCATGTATGCCCGTCAGATAGGCGTGGAGGTGCATATATCCACACAACTCAGCATATCCAACGCCGAGGCCCTGCGATTCTATGCCCAGTTCGCCGACGTGATCGTGCTGGCACGAGAGCTGAACCTCGGTCAGGTCAAGGAGATCAAGGCAATCATCGACCGCGACCAGATCTGCGGACCATCAGGACGTCTGGTGGAGATCGAGATGTTCGCCCACGGAGCACTCTGCATGGCCATTTCAGGGAAGTGCTATCTCAGTCTCCACGAATACGGGGCTTCCGCGAACCGCGGTTCATGCTACCAGATCTGCCGCCGTGCATACGACGTGCGCGACAGGGAGACGGGAGGGGAACTGACCGTGGACAACAAATACATAATGTCACCTAAGGACCTCTGCACCATAGAGTTCATGGACAAGATCATCGATGCGGGAGTGACAGTCTTCAAAATCGAGGGACGCGCCCGCTCGGCTGAATATGTGAAGAGGGTGGCATCATGCTACCGCCGTGCTGCGGATGCCGTGTGCGAAGGGACATATACCCCAGAGCTGGGAGCCGCGCTGAAGAAGGAGCTGAGCGACGTATTCAACAGAGGATTCTGGGACGGATACTATCAGGGAGCGCGCCTGGGCGAATGGAGCGAGGTGTACGGAAGCTCTGCCGCACGCAAGAAGGCATACTGCGGCAAGGTGACCAACTGGTTCGGCAAGCTCGGAGTTGCGGAAATCCTTGTGGAATCATATTCCTTGAAGGTCGGAGACAAGATCCTGATCATAGGCCCGACTTCCGGCTGTGTGGAATACACTGTCCCTGAGATCCGCGTGGACCTCAAACCTGTGCAGGAGGCATCCAAAGGAGTGTTCTGCTCGATTCCGATCGACTGGAGCAAGGTGGTGCCGGGTGCACGTGAGGAAGCTCTCGGACTGTGCGGGGACGGCTGCAGCGAAACCGCCTGCAAGGCCATTGAGGTGACCCGCCTGCGCCGCTCGGACAAGGTCTATATCTGGGCTGAGGAACAGTCCGACATCTAACCTGATTTTCACAAGGTGTTTTTTTAAAAAAAGTTGTGATGAAAGGAATCGGAATATTTATGACGGTGCTGATGGCCTTTGTGGCATGTGAGTCCGGCCTGTTCGGAGAAAAGGGCAACGGAGTTTCTGTGACCAGGGAGATTGAGGTCGGGGAATTCAGCAGGATCGACGTGCCTGATTTTGTGGATGTCCGTTACACTCAGACCACGGACGGTCAGAGCGTCACCCTGACATGCGACGGCAATCTGATCGAGCGTTTTGCAATCACGGTTAAAAGCGGTACACTCGTGGTGGCGACCAAGCCGTCACTCTCTCTGATAACCAAGACCGACACATACGTCACAGTCTGCTCCCCGGTCCTCACCGGTGTTGACCTGTCAGGCTCGGGAGACCTATATATAAACGGTCCTTTATCTGTCGAAGGTGACTTCAGCGCAGACCTGTCCGGATCGGGAGATCTGAAGGTTGACGGACACATCACGGCAGAAAGCATCAGTATTCAGTTGAGCGGAAGCGGCGATGCATCAGTAGCCGGCATGACCGCGACAGATGCCGAATTTGAGACCAGCGGAAGCGGAGACATCAACGCCAGACAGGTGACAGCGGAAAAGGTACACGTTTCAAGTTCAGGCAGCGGTGACTGCACCCTCGGCCTGAAGGATTCCGGAAGTCTGGACATCCAGTTATCCGGAAGCGGCGACGTGACTCTCAGCGGAACAGCCCGCGCCATAATGAGCATATCTCAGACCGGAAGCGGGGACTTTGACATGCGGGGCCTTTCACTTTCCGGAATATAAGATTCCGCTCCAAAGCATTTCAGCCACTCCTTTTCGGGGTGGCTTTTTGTATGCGGGATGTTACTGTGGTAAAAACATTACGTTTTATCGTACATTCTTGGTACGGATTCGACCGTCTATGGGCCTGTGAGCTTGATTTTTCAAAATAGCCGAATACTTTTTCGGTAAACTGATAATCCTTCGGAACTTTGCTGTCCGAACAAATACTTAATGTGATATGGAAACAGCAGAGAACAGCGAGATGGAGCAGAAGTATGTGGACATACTCAGCTTGGGTGGATTCAATGCCATCTTCGGAGACGAGAAAAACAAGGCGGAGGTGATGACAATCATCAATGAACTTCTGCCGGAGCACAGGAAGGTGGTGGAAATCGATTTCATGCCCACCGAACAATTCGGACCGGTTATCGGATACAGCAAAGACTTTCGTTATGATTTCAGATGCCGTGATTCCTCGGGGGTGGTATTTATCGTCGAGCTGCAGAAGTACTATGAGACGGCATGGTTCAAGAGATGCGTCAGTTATGCAAGCAGAGCATACGACAGACAGAACAAAAGCGGAGAGGATTATGACGTTCCTCCTGTATATCTGATCGGATTGATGGGAGTGCCGATCATGCATCCGGACAAGGAATATTGGAAGGACAAGTATATTTCTGAATATACTTTCAGGGAAAAAGATTGTCATGACTTGCTTGAAGAGACAATTGTGATTATATTTGCCGAGCTGACGAAGTTTGACAAGAGCGAGGAAGAGTGCCTGACCCGGCAGGACAGGATGCTGTATCTGCTGAAGAACTCCGGCAAGTTGAGAGTCCCTCCGGCATGGTCGGAACAGGAAAACTACACAGAACTCCTCAACGCTTGTCATATAGATGATTTCAGCGAGGAGAAACGCAATAAATACGACAGTGACATGTACGACGAGAAACGACGCAAAGGCGAAATGAAGGCCGCCATTGAAATGGGCATGGCAGAAGGTCTGGCTACGGGACGTGAGGAAGGAAGAGAGGAAGAAAAGCGGAATAATGCCTTAAAGTTCAAACAACTGGGAGTAGCAATCGAGACTATTTCTCAGGCGACGGGGTTGTCTGTGGAGGAGATTGAAGCTTTATAATAGTTTACCCTGACTCATATCGAAGGCGGAAAGCGGTTGATGACTGTTTTCCGCTTTTTGTTTGCGGGTGATGCATAAGAATGCAGAGTTCGTGTAGCACCCGCATGACTTTTCGGGATTTGAGCACCATTTTGAGGGCGGGTGATACATAAGAACGCAGAGTTCGTGTAGCACCCGGTGAAATAGACCTTTGCAACATTTCAACTGCCCTGACCCACTGATTTTCTAAAACACTGATTTCAAAGGAGCTGAACGGGTTGTGCGAAGCACGACTCAGGAAAAGAGGTCGCGGAGGACCTTGAGGGAGTTGATGTTGACCGAGGATTCGGTGTGGAATTCTATGTAGCGGAGGATCTCCTCGGCAATTTCATTTCTTACCGTGCCGTTGAGGGGGATGAGCATGGACTCGGCGAAGGAGGTCTGCATGAAGCGTTCGACGGTGGGATAGTGATCGCCGACAAACGGCTGGAGATCACGGGATTCCGGACTGAAACCAAGGGCTACGGTGAGTTCGAGGAGAAACCTCAGATGGAAGTTGCTGAAGTCGTGCTGCACGGCGTCCAGCAGGAGGATATTCCTTTCGCACCATTCATAGAGGCCCTGTTCTGCCGCGCCTTCCTTGATGACCCTGTAGAGGACTTCGCTCATGAACATGGTCATGGAGTTCTTGAAGACGTTGCTTCGGATTCCGAGCAGAGGGTGACGTGCGGTGAGATTGCGGGCAGTGAATAAGGTGGATTTCGTGGACTCCTGCACATCGGCTTCCAGAATATTCAAGGGCAGAAAGAGCGACATCAGGCGTTTGCCTGCACCGCGCACAAGAAAACTTCGCCGCCCGTATTCCCTGCTGAGGGTGTGGACGACGATGGAATTCTCTCCAAACTTCGTGGTATGGAGAACTATCAGCTCCGTGTTTACCATAATCAATACGCACCAATATTCACAAAATCCTATCTCTCAGATACTTATCCTGTCTCGAAAACACTTACGGAAGTGAAGACGGAGTGACCTGAAGTCAAAGGACTGGAGGGAAGGGTCATTTATTGGATTTCAGCCAGGCGGCCATGGCGCGGAGAGCCTTGCCCCTGTGGGATATCTCGTTCTTCTGTTCCTCGGTTATGTCTGCCAGGGTCTGGCCGGGATACTCGTCAGCGATGAAGATAGGGTCATATCCGAAACCGCCGTTTCCTGACTTCTCACGGGCGATCTCGCCTTCCAGGGTTCCTTCGAACATCTGGACCTTTCCGTCAATGATCAGGGTCACCACGCTCTTGAAGCGTGCACGGCGTGAGACCGGTTTTGTCTTCAATCCATATTCTGCCGCCATACGGGCAGACGTTTCAAGGGCCTGAAGTTCATAGAGTACCTTGTCCATGTTCTTGTTGAAGTCCTTGTCTTCTCCGGCATAACGTGCGGTGTACACCCCTGGGGCACCTCCGAGAGCATCGACTTCAAGTCCGGTGTCGTCTGCAAAACAGTTGCAGCCGCACTTTTCATATAGATACTGAGCCTTCTGCAATGAGTTGGCTCTCAATGTATTTCCTGTTTCAGGAATACCCTCGGTAATACCGAAATCTGCGGGGGTAACGAGCTCGAATCCCTCGCCCAGAATCTCTGATGCTTCACGCAGTTTGCCGCTATTGCCCGTTGCAAATACCAATTTCATCATAAAACTGCTTTATTATTACTACTAAAAACCGGTGCAAAGGTATAAAAATTTCATAACTTTGCGAATTGGTGTCAGTGGGGTCCGGTGCAAAAATCGGGCGATTGATGATTCGACTGGATCGATGGAAAATCTCCGGCCGAGCTGGGAACGACAGAGACGGACCAGGGATGATGTAGGGGGGGGAGATTGAATGGAGCCGGAGAAGAGGGTAAGGAGCCAGGATGACAGGGAAGGAGAGACATCGACCGTCAGGCACTAAATCAGCTAAAACTCTGCCTGTCGGTATAAAAAACAAGGCAATTTGCCCGTTTTCGGGGATCGTCAGGCAGAGTTTCGGGCAAAAAACTGCCTGTCGGTGCCATATGATTAACTTATAAGATCATTAAAAGGAATATGAAGAGGAAAATATATATGCTCATGGCTGCGGCCATGTTTTTTATGGCGGGAGTGACCGCCGAGGGACAGTCAAAGGGGTTCAGATTAGGACAATGGTCCGAGATTCATAATGCCATCGTGATGGAGCTGAACCGCTCGTATGTGGATTCGCTGCCGGTGGACAGGATCATGAGGGCCGGGGTGGATGCCATGCTGGAGGAACTGGACCCATATACCGTCTATATTCCTGAGGAGGAGAACGAGGACCTGCAGATGATGCTTTCCAAGACGTATGGAGGCATCGGCGCGATCATCCACAAGAAGAAGGATGAGAATGTGATCATAAACGAGCCTTATGCCGGCTCCCCTGCCCAGAAGTACGGACTCCAGTGCGGAGACGAGATCCTTCAGATCGACGGTCTGCCGACCAAGGGGCTGGAGACAAAGGAGAGCAGCGACCGCATGAAGGGCAAGCCCGGCACCACCGTGGTGTTCAAGGTGAAGAAGGTGCGCACGGGTGACACTCTCGATATCCCCGTCGTGCGCGAAAGAATCCATTTCCCGGACATAGAATATGCAGGGATGCTGGACGACACCACCGGATATATCCTCCAGAGCGGATTCACCGAGAATGTTTCAAACGATCTGCGTGCCAAGTTCCTTGACCTCAAGAAGCAGGGTATGAGGCGTTTCGTCCTTGACCTCAGGGGCAACGGAGGCGGACTTATGAGCGAAGCCATAGGCATCGTGTCGCTGTTCGTTCCGAAGGGCTCTCTTGTGGTGACCGCCAAGGGAAACACCAAGGACTCGATCAAGGAATATCATACAACCGCTGAGCCTGTGGACACGGAGATTCCGATGATCGTCCTCATAGATTCAGGATCGGCATCGTCGTCTGAAATCGTGTCCGGAGCCCTCCAGGACATGGACAGGGCGACCATCATGGGCAAGCGCAGTTACGGAAAGGGACTCGTGCAGTCTATCAGACCTCTGCCATACAACGGACAGATGAAGATCACCACCTCGAAATACTACACTCCAAGCGGACGCTGCGTCCAGGCGATAGACTATGCCAACAGGAACGATGACGGAAGCGTGGGACATATCCCTGACTCTCTGACCAGAGAGTTCAAGACAGCTGCCGGAAGGACGGTGCGTGACGGCGGCGGAATCACCCCGGATGTGGACATAGAGGTGCCGCAGTACAGCCGCCTTGTATATTCACTCGTGCTGGGAGGCGTCATCGACCAGTATGTAATCAATTACGCACGAGGTCACGAATCGATTCCCGCAGTTGATGATTTCCATTTCACCGACGAGGATTTCGAAGATTTCATTGCCTTTGCCAGAACTCAGGAGTTCGACTACCGCAGCAGTGCGAAGACCTATTATGACCAGATGAAGAAGGAACTGGAGAAGGACGGTCTGGCAGATGCCATGTCTGACGAGCTCAAGGCGATGGAAAAGGCTCTGGAGATGGATAAGGAGAGGTTCATCCGCCTGAAGAAGGAGGAGATCGTTCCGTTCATCGAGGAGGAGATCGCGACACGCTACTGGTTCCAGGAGGCCGGTGTCAAGGTGCGTCTGAGGTATGACGAGCAGCTGAAGAAGGCTCTTGTCTCTCCTCTGATTGTAAAATGACCCGGCATGAATTAAACGACAGGATGGTCATAAAACAAACTGAAGGCATGGAGCTTAAGACAGCATTGTTTGACTTTGACGGTGTGATCATGGACACCGAGCACTTGTACACCGAATTCTGGAGCATGCTCGGAGAGGAATATCTCGGGCTGGAAGATTTCGGCCACACCATCAAAGGCCAGACACTGATCCAGATATTCGAGAAGTATTTCGAAGGAATGGATGCCCAGAAAGCGGAGATTGTTCCCAGACTCAACGAATTCGAGCGGACCATGCCGTTCGAATATATCCCGGGTGCACTTGAATTCATGAAGAAGCTCAAGAAAGCAGGAGTTCCGATTGCCATCGTGACCAGTTCAAACGACGCCAAGATGGAAAAGGTCTATAAGGTGCATCCCGAACTGCTCGAGCTGGCCGACGCCATACTCACCAGCGAGCATTTCTCAAAGTCCAAGCCTGATCCCGAATGCTTCCTGAACGCCATGGAAAGACTGGGAGGCAGACCGGAGACCACAGTGGTCTTCGAAGACTCCCTCCACGGTATTGCAGCCGGACGCGCCTCCGGAGCCTATGTCGTGGGACTCGCAACATCCTTCCCGCGCGAGGTGATAGAACCTCTGTGCGACATGGTGATTGAAGATTTCTGCTACATGGCGACTGAAGACTTCACCTCGTTATCCCAGCGCGACTCATAACTCACTAACCGCCAGCAAGATAAACAACGAACTAGCTATCTTTGCCATGCTAGCCATACCATTTTATTTGCTTTGAGGCCATCAGGCAGAGAATTGCCCCAAAGTCTGCCTGTCGGTCCTAAAAACCCATCTTTCGGCCTAGTTTCGGGCACCGACAGGCGCCTTTCAGCACTTTTCTCTGCCTGTCGGTCCTAAGAAGAGACAAAATGACACCGTCAGGCAGGAAATCAGTCATTTTCCCGCCTGACGGTGCTGTATGGAGGTTCTGGTGAGGGGAAGCACCTATTTCATTTGCGACACGGTGCTATTCCTGGCCGCCGCCGAGGGCACGGTAGAGGGTGACCACGGCAGAGATCTTCTCGAAGGTGTCCTGGGCCTGTGAGGTCTGGGCCTGCAGGAGAGACTGCTGGGCGGTGAGGACCTCCAGATAGGTGGTGGAGGTGTACTGCATCAGTTTTTCGGTCTTGGTCAGGGCCGTCTGAAGGGCCTCGACCTGCCTGTTTCTCCACTGCTCCTTGGCAAGAGCCGTCTGGTACTGGGTCAGGGCGTTGTTCACCTCTGCTCCTGCATCCAGGACAGTCTGCTGGAATGCGAGGACTGCCGCTTCCTGATCGGCACGGGCTATCTTCACCTTTCCGCGAAGGGCACCGGCATTGAATATCGGCTGGAAGAGGGATCCCGCAGCATTCATCAGAAGACCGGAAGGGTCCATCACCGTGCTGCCGAGATTATTGGTCCACCCGAGGACTCCGCTCAGGGAGAGCGACGGATAGAGGTCTGCACGGGCCACATTCACTGCGTAGTATGCGGCAGCAAGATTATTCTCCGCTGCGCGGACATCCGGACGGCGTGAAAGAAGGGCTGCAGGGACCCCTGTCGCCAACTGGTCAGGGAAGACCGCCGACGAGAGTTTTCCGCGATGGATGGAGCGAGGTGTCTGGCAAAGGGTCACGGACATGGAGTTCTCCAGTTCGTTTATCGCCTTCCTTATGTCCTCGACCGCTGCCTCCACCTGATACCAGGCGCCTTCCATCTGGGCCACAGCCACTTCGTTGCCCATTCCGGCACCGACCATGGCACGCAGCACACGTACGCTCTCGGAGAACTTCTCGCAAGTCTGCTTCGCTATCCTCAACTGCTCGTCCAGCATCAGGAGAGTGTAGTACTGGGTCGCTACGCCGGCAATGAGTCCTGTCCTTGCAGCCTGTTCATAATCCTGAGCCATAGCTGCGGCGGACTGCGCCTGACGCTTTGCATTTGTCTTTCCTCCGAAGATGTCTATTTCCCAGGACGCTGCAACAGGGACTGTATATGTCCAGCCTGCTCCGGTGGTGACATTCTCGAAGTTATTGAATCCGCTCACGGCACCTTCCGGAGCGAAGTTTATGGACGGGAGATAGTCCAGACGGGCTATCTTCAGTCCGGTCATCGCCTGCTCCACCCTCAGACGGGCAGTACGCAGGTCAGTGTTTCTGGCCAGAGCGCTGTCGATCAGCACCTGGAGCTGAGGGTCCGTGAAGAGTTCCCTCCAGCCCAGATCGGCAATCGAAGACGTATCAGCGGTCTGAAACCTCTCCCCGAACAGGGAATCGGTCACGACCTCAGCCGGCCTCTCATATTTCTTATATATTCCGCAGCCAGTGACCATCATCACCGCCACCAACATCATTACTATTCTTTTCATAAATCTGCTATATATCATTTCTCACCCACGTTTCTCACCTTGAGATGAAGAGTGACAATCTCTCAAGATGAAGGGGAGCCAGACTGATTTAGGGATGGCATGTAAGCGACATGCCACCCCCGGCTAGGGGGTGCCTGCCGTAGGCAGGCGGGGGTCGCTGTAATGCCACCCGAAATCAGTCGATACGTCATAACCTCACAGTATTATCCACTTCACCCTTCCCTCTCTTCATCTCCCTGACCTCCTCAATCTCCCTCTGAATCTGCCAATCCCCCCTCTCAAACTCTTCCGGCTTGAACCTCTCCTCGATCCACTTGAAGACCACAAAGAGCGACGGCACAAGAAAGAGCAGCACAAGGGTACCCACAAGCATACCTCCCACTGCACCTGTTCCCAGCGACGAGTTTCCGTTTGCACCCACGCCATTGGAGAACATCAGAGGAATCATACCGAACACCATCGTCAGGGCAGTCATGAGGATAGGACGAAGACGCACCTTCGCCGCACCCACAGCCGCCTGGGTCAGGCTCATTCCTGCCTTGCGGCGCTGACCTGCATACTCGGTGATGAGGATGGCTGTCTTGGCAAGGAGTCCGATGAGCATGATGACTCCGGTCTGGAGGTAGATATTATTTTCAAGTCCGAAGAACTTGGCGAACAGGAAGGATCCCATGATGCCGCAAGGCACGGATATGATCACGGCGAGCGGAATCAGGAAACTCTCATAGAAGGCACAGAGGATCAGATATATAAGGACTATACATATTATATATATGATCATCGAGCTGCTAGCCGAACGTGCCTCCTCACGGGTGATACCTCCGAACTCGAAGCCGAAGCCTCGCGGAAGCACCTGCTCCGCCACCTCGTTGATGGCGCGGATGGCATCTCCGGACGAATATCCCGGAGCCGCAGAGCCGTTGACAGCTATGGAGTTATACATATTGAATCTCGCCAGGGACTGCGCTCCATAGACCTTTGTGAGTTCCACGAACTGAGACAGAGGAGCCATCTGGCCGTTGTCCATACGCACATGGATCCTGTTCAGGGTCTCAGGCGACATCCTGTACTGAGGAGCAGCCTGAATCATCACGCGGTACACGTGGGAGAAGCGGTTGATGTTGGACACATACTGGCCTCCGTAATAGCCTCCGAGTGTCGCAAGCACGGTTGCCGGAGAGACTCCTGCCCTCTTGCACCTTGCCGCATCCACATCCACGACATACTGCGGGAAGTTAGGGTTGAAGGACGTATATGCCATGGCAATCTCCGGACGCTGGTTCAGGGCTCCAAGGAACTGCTGCGCAACTGAGTAGAACTCCTGCACATCCCCGCCGAGCTTGTCCTGAAGGTGCATCTCGAAACCATTGGTGGTACCGTATCCCATGATCACAGGAGGTGCCATAGGGATGATCTGTGCATCCTTGATGTCGGCTGTGCGTGCCATAATATCCCCAATGATGGCGTCCACCTTGTTTTCGTCTCCAGGCCTTTCGCTCCAGTTCTTAAGACGGAGGATGAGCTGGGCATATGGAGTACCCTCTCCTGCGATCATTCCATATCCCGAAACCGCCGCACATAGTTCTATATTCTTCATTCCGTCAAGCCTTGCATTCACTTCGCGCAAGGTCCTGTCGGTGTTCTCGAGCGAGCTTCCCGGAGGCATGGTAACGTCCACCATGATGGTTCCCATATCCTCGTTCGGCACCAGACCGGTTGGGGTTGTGATCATGAGCCACACGAGAAGTCCTATACATACTGCAACCACAGCCCACATCGTCTTCTTGTGGCGGATGAAATAGATCACTCCGAACTTGTAGTGGTTAACGATGGCGTTGAAACCCACCGTGAACCTCTCTCTGAACCTGTTGGAGAAGGTGTCCTTGACCTTTCCGTCCTCACCCACATACGGTTTCATAAGCAAGGCGCAGAGAGCTGGAGAGAGCGTGAGGGCGGTCACCGCGGATATACCCACAGCTACTGCCATGGTGATACCGAACTGGGTGTAGAAGATTCCCGAAGTACCTCCTGTCATGGAAACCGGGATGAACACCGCCATGAAGACCAGAGTCGAGGTAATGATGGCGGACATAATGCCGTTCATCGCGTCGTTGGTCGCATGGTATGAAGACCTGTATCCCACCTCGAAACGGGCCTGGACAGCCTCCACGACCACTATGGCGTTGTCGCACACCGTTCCGATGGCGAGCACAAGGGCGAAGAGGGTCAGCAGGTTGATGGTGAATCCCGCAACCGCCATGAATGCGAAGGTTCCCACGAGGGACACCACGATCGCAATGGTCGGGATCAGGGTGGCACGAAGGTCCTGAAGGAAGAAATACACCACCAGCACCACAAGGATGAAGGCTATGATGAGTGACTTGAAGACCTCTTCCATAGAGGCATAGAGGAAGTCGTTCACTGACATAAGGGTGTCGATTTCAACATCTTCCGGCAGGTCCTTGCTCGCATTTTCGATGAGTTCGTCGATGCTGTTGACCACCTCTGTGGCATTGGATCCTGCGATCTGGAAGACCATGAGCTGGATGCCCGGATGGCCATTCAGACGGGAGTTATATCCATACGACTCGATGCCGAGTTCGGTCTTGGCAACATCCTTCAGACGAAGCACCTCACCGTCTGGCAGGGCCGCGATGACGATCTCGTCAAATTCCTCCGGAGTCATCTTGCGTCCGCGGTACTTCATCGTATATTCATATGTCGAGCCTGAACTTTCTCCGAAGGAGCCGGTCGCCGCCTCGATGTTCTGCTCCGCAAGCACTCCGGCTATATCGGACGGAATGAGATGGTGACGGGCCATTGCTGTCGGGTCGAACCATATTCTCATCGAATACTGGGCACCGAGCAGGACGACGTCTCCCACACCCTTGATTCGCTTGAGTTCGGGCTCGATGTTCAGTTTCATGTAGTTGGCGAGGAAACGCTCGTCGTATGTTCCGTTCGGACTGTGGATATCCACGATCTTAAGCATGGATGTCTGCCTCTTGATGACGGTCACACCGATTCGTGTAACCTCCTGAGGGAGAGAGCCTAAGGCCATGGACACACGGTTCTGGACATTGACGGTGGCCATGTCCGGGTCGGTTCCCTGACGGAAATATATGTTGATCGACACCGAGCCGTTGTTGTTGGAGGTGGACTTCATGTAGTCCATGTTCTCCACTCCGTTGATGGACTCCTCGAGAGGGGCGATCACTGATTTCTGGATGGTCTCGGCACTGGCTCCCGGATACTGGGTCATCACCATTACTGTTGGAGGAGCGATGTCAGGATACTGCTCGATAGGCAGGGTCGCCAGACCGATGCAGCCCGCCAGGACTATGACTATCGAGATCACGCTCGACAGCACGGGGCGGTCTATGAATACCTTTAACTTCATGGGGACCTCCTTTATTTAGATTCGCTCAACTCGCTGCGCTCGCTCGGAATGACAGTCTGGCCTTCACGGACCATGCCGACGCCCTCGGCGACAATGACATCTCCTGCCGAGAGACCGGCCTTCACTACATATCCCTTGCCGTCATCGGTGAGTTTCACACCCTGGAGGTGGGTCAGGACGGCTTTGCCGTCAACGACCTTATATACACAGACAATGTCCTGCATCTCGAAAGTAGCCCTGCACGGAACCACGATACTGCTGTCCAGCGTCCTTGCCAGGATGATGTTTCCCGACGCGCCGCTGTGCAGGATGCCGCCCTCGTTAGGGAAGACTGCACGCACCGACACGCTTCCGGTGCGAGGGTCAATCACTCCGCTGATGGTCTCGATATATCCTTCCTCACCGTAGAATGAGCCGTCTGCAAGCTGAAGTTTCACTGGCGGAAGGCTTGCAAGCACCTCCTGCATCGACCCGTGCTCGGCGGTCAGACCGAGAAGCTGGATCTCTGAAATCGAATAATAGACATACATCTGGGAGTTGTCGGACACTGTGGTCAGAGGCTGCGGGATTGCCGGCGAGACGAGGGCACCAGCACGGAACGGAATGGTACCCACGACTCCATCCACAGGGCTGAGGACCTGGGTGTAGGTCATGTTGTTCTCTGCTGTGACAAGCTGAGCCTCAGCCTGGGCGAGTCCTGCCTTCGCTGTAAGGAGCTGATTCTTGCTTGTGAGCAGATCGAACTCCGAGATCACCTTCTCCTCGAAGAGCTTCACACGGCTGTCATACACCAGCTGAGCCGTAGCCACACCGGCATTCGCAGCCTCCACATTGGCCTGAGCCATCTGAAGGGCGGCCTTGAACGGCACCTGGTCGATGATGAAGAGTGACTGTCCTTTCTTCACGCGCTGTCCCTCCTTCACACACACCTTTGAGATTGTGCCCGAAACCTGCGGGAATATCGCAATATCCTGACGTCCTTCGATGGATGCCGGATAGGTCTCGGACAGAATTGTCTGAGTCGCTTCGACCGTCATCATCTTGTGAGCCGAAGCCTGATTCTGGTGGCCCTGCTGCTGATTCCGGCCACAACTGACACTAAAAAAGGCAGCAATCAAAGTTGCTGCAATCACTGATAATTTTTTCATCCGTTTTAATTTTTGCGCGGCAAAAGTATACAAAAAAACGACAAGTTGTGACCTCTGAAAATTCAAAAAAAATGCATTTTTTGCTCAGAAATTTCTGAGTATCCCGGAAAAGCACCGGCCATTTCTGACCATCAGGCAGAGAATTGCCCCAAAGTCTGCCTGTCGGTCCTAAAAACCCATCTTTCGGCCTAGTTTCGGGCACCGACAGGCGCCTTTTAGCTCTTTTCTCTGCCTGTCGGTCCCGCAGGGCTACAGATTGTGAGTTCTGCTTCCTTTCCGCCTATATTCTTGCATTTCTGCACCAGACATTTTAGCGCCGAGACCAAAAATATGACGAAAAAAATCGGCGTATCCGAGGAATATTTTTAAATTTGTGGGATTTGGAATTTATTTGAATACCATGAAATACAGAAGACTTATATTGGTGGCAGCAATGATCATATCAGGGTTTGCCGCCTGCGAAAAGACACCGGACAACGACGATCAGGGACAGACTCCGGGCAATGGGGATGACAATCAGGAAGTGAGCGTTCCTGCGACATTCGCCAAGGGAGCGGACATCAGCTGGGTCACACAGATGGAAGAAGACGGGGTGGAGTTCTATAATGCGACCGGCAAGGAGACAGAGTGCACCGAACTGATGAAGGAGCTGGGATTCAACTCGATACGCCTGCGCGTGTGGGTGGATCCGGAAGACGGATGGTGCAACAGCGAGGATGTGCTCGAGAAGGCATTCAGGGCATATAATCTCGGAATGAGACTGATGATCGACTTCCATTACAGCGACACATGGGCAGATCCTTCAAACCAGACACCGCCTGCAGCGTGGAAGTCATACAAGGCCGATGAAATGACCCAGGCCGTAGCCAGACATACGACAGACGTTCTCCAAGCCATGAAGGAAGTCGGCATAGAGGTGGGATGGGTGCAGGTGGGCAACGAGATAAACAGCGGCATGCTGCATCCGCTCGGAGACATAACCCAGCCTGCCAATATCCCGAACTTTGTCAAGTTCGTCAATGCCGGATATGACGCAGTCAAGGCAGTCTATCCGGAAGCCAAGGTCATCCTGCACAGGAGCAACGGACAAGACACCGACAAGTTCGCCTGGTTCCTGAATGTGCTCAAGGTCCAGAAAGTCAAGTATGACATCATCGGAATGTCACTCTACCCTATCTGGTGGGAAAACGGCTCGAACGGATGGAATGCGGGATGGAAGAGCGTCATCTCGAACTGTCTGGACAACGTCCGCAATTTCAGCAGCACATACGGCAAGCCGGTGATGATCTGCGAGATAGGAGTGCCGGTGAGCGAGCCGCAGATGTCCAAGGAGGCCGTGAAGATGATTCTGGACGGCACCCGCGAGATCGAAAGCTGCCACGGAGTGTTCTACTGGGAGCCTCAGACAGACGGAGTGTGGAAACCGTCAAGCTATGCTGCTCTTGGCTGGAACGCATATGACAAGGGCGCTTTCAAGGACGGAAAGGCGACAGCTGTTCTCGACGCGTTTAAAGAATAAACAAAAAGACATATATGAAAAAATCGATTTTTGCATTGCTGGCAGCAGGTGCCGTCTGCATCTCATGCGCCAAGGAACTGCATGAAAACGCTGCTGAGATGACACCTCAGCAGCAGACGCTCATGACCAAGCTGGTCGGAGGCACTCAGGGAGAACTGATTCCGGGAAGCCTGCTGGTCAGACTTGAAGACGAGGCAGTTTCAGCGGTCGGAAGCAACGGCTCGGGCGTGTTTGACGGAATCGAGGGCCTGAAGGTATCCCCTGCACTTGCTGTCCAGCCAAAGAATATGGAGGTGGCCAGGAAATATGGTCTCCATCTGTGGTTTACAGTTGAGTTTGACCCGCAGATCAAGCTGGAAGATATGGCAGAGAGACTGGCAGCAGCACCGCTCGTGAAGTCCCTGCAGTACACCAGATATGTCCAGCCTGTAACAGACGGAATGTCTGTCCCGTTCGATATTCCGGCACAGACGAAGTCGGAAGACGCCGTCCCGCCGAAGAACCCAGATGCGTTCGACGACCCTTATTATCGCTGGCAGTGGAATCTGGTCAATGACGGAACGCTTACAGAAGACGCTGTCGAGGGTGCAGATGTGGGAGTACGCGACGCATGGAGACTGACGGGAGGCGACCCGAGCGTGGTGGTCGCTGTGTTTGACTGCGCCGTGAACAGCATGCATGCCGATCTCGCTGATGCATTGTGGCAGAACGAGGCTGAAATCAATGGAACTCCCGGGAAGGATGATGACGGCAACGGATATATAGATGACAAGTACGGTTTCAACTTTGTCGGCTGCTTCCGCATCACTGAAGAATTCGCCAGCGACAGGCTTGACGGCAAGAAGGTCACCGATGCTGTCCAGGGCAATGCACTCAACTGGCATGCAGGAAGCGGACACGGAACACATGTAGCCGGAATCATCGGAGCGACAAACAACAACGGCAAGGGCGTGAGTTCGATTGCAGGAGGAACAGGAAACGGTGACGGAGTGCGGTTGATGACATGCCAGATCTTCGAGGGAAACAAGGCGACAAGCGACGCCCAGAGTGCCGCTGCCTTCATCTATGCTGCGGATAACGGAGCATGCATAGCACAGTGTTCATACGGAACTTCAATGACGATCACCCAGGACGACATCTATATCAACGGAAGCGGTGATGACATTGACGACATCAAGGGATCTCCTATGGAAAATGCAGCCCTCAAATACTTCCTGGATCCGGAGAACTGTCATCATCCGGCTCTGGAAAGGAACATCGCGATCTTTGCCGCCGGAAATCACAGCAACCCGTATTCAAGCTACCCGGGGGCACTTCCTTATGTGATTTCAGTGACCTCATTCGGTCTGGATTTCCTTCCTGGAGGCTACACCAACTACGGTCCCGGCTGCAAGATTGCCGCACCTGGCGGAGAAATGACCTCCGACAACGACAAGATTAGAGCCGTGCTTTCTACCGGTGTTGCCAACGCCGCTCAGGGATCGCCGGGAGCGATAATGGATGACGGCAGAATCGACAGTCAGTATGTCTATATGCAGGGAACATCGATGGCCTGTCCTCATGTGTCAGGAGTCGTGGCACTGGGTATTTCATATGCTGCAAAACTCGGAAAGAAACTCACCAACGAGCAGCTCACTTCGTATCTCCTTACATCCGTGAACGATATCGACCAGTTCTGCGTCCAGGGCAACAAGTCATATAACGGGAAGACTATTCCTCTGTCGCAGTACAAGGGCAAGATGGGAACAGGAGCTGTGGATGCATGGAAGTTCCTCATGGCCATCGAGGGGACTCCTTCAGTGATGATCAAGGCCGGGGAGAAGACATCCATAGACTTGTCCCAGTGCCTCGGAGGCAGTGTCATGAACATGAAATATGAAATCTCCATCGATGAACAGACAAAGGCCTCACTCGGCTTAACGGAAGATCCTGTGATCAAGGACGGAATGCTGGAGCTCACTTGCACCAAGATCGGAGCCGGGAAGGTCACTCTGAGTTCGGCTGTCGGAAAGGACACCGCAATGGAGGACGGAATCGGAGAGATGGCATTTGCACGCGAACTTTCCATTGTTTCACGACCTTATGCCGCCAGCAACGGAGGATGGTTCTAATATAAGACGGATATGAAGAAGATACTATTATATATATGTGCAGCGGCGCTCTGCCTGCTGACATCTTGCGAAAAGGAACTGACCATGGCTGAGAAACTGGTCGGAGACTGGCATTGCACATCGACATCCACAGACGCAGAGATATATGTGACATTCAGGGCAGAAAACACCTTCGTCCTCTACCAGCAGATCGGTGAGGGCGCATTCAGAGTATATAACGGCACATATGTACTTTCTGCCGGCACAGGCGAGGGTGCGGAATATGTCCTGAGCGGGGAATATAACGACGGGACTCCTTGGGGCACCACTTATGAATTCAGAAGCGAGGACAAGAACGTCTTCACACTCACGGCGGCTGGAATTACTGAGACATACACCAGAGTGGACGGTGGCATTCCGGAAAAGGTCACTGCCAGTTGCGAGACTGTGGTCAAATCTGAGGATGGATACTGGAAGCCTTTCCTTTAAAGACCGGGCTTGGCGTTCATGCTGAACTCGCAACCGCAATAGAGCTGGTTGTAGAAACCGTATTCCTTTATGATCTGAAGGCGGCGCTCCTGGAGCCCGCCTTTTTTCCAGTTATGAGGCCACCATGTCACGCCTGGGCTTTCACTTGGAGAGTTCCTATCCGGGGATTCGGCTGTTTTCCCGGATAGCGCGAGCAAATCTGATGGTTCGTCCGGGAAATTCCCCATTTTTCCGGATGGCGGCAGATATTTTTCCAAATTGTCCGGGAAATCCCCTATTTCTCCGGATGACAGCATGCTATTTATCTGCTCACAGGCCCACTGACCGGCTTCGTTGATCTGATCGAGGGACTTCCATCGCGATGAAGCGAGAGTCGAGGTTATGACCCTGATGCCATGGGCGGCAGCATATTCCGCTGTGCGCAGGAGCCTGAGCTTGAAGCATTTGAGGCAGCGTCCTCCCCTTTCGGGCTCGTTTTCAAGGCCCTTGACGCATTCAAGCCAGTTCTCGTGGTCGTAGTCCGCATCTATGATCTCCAGACCGAGGGACTCGGCATAGCGGGTGCACTCGTTCTTGCGGATCTCATATTCCTCGTGAGGGTAGATATTTGGATTGCAGTAATATATGACCGGAGTGACCCCGTGTTTCATCAGACACTCGATGATGGCACTCGAACATGGGGCACAGCAGGTGTGAAGGAGAACCTTCGTCTCCCCAAGCGGCACCTGAAATATTTCTTTTTGTTTTGCCATGGCTCCGCAAAGATATGCATTTTTCGTATCTTTGCCGCTTCATAAAACGAACTGACTATGGGAATAATTCCTGACAGATACATCTCCGAACTGAGCCGGAGCCTGAAGAAGAGGAAGAAGGCATATGACGAGACCCCGATGAGCGGCTGGCTGGCCCTCAGTCCCCTTTTCGTCTTCCTGTGCCTTTATCTTGTATCTTCAATCATAGCAAACGATTTCTACAGGATTCCGATCTCGGCTGCCTTTCTCCTGGCTTCCATCTACGGAATCCTCATCTGCAGAGGAAAAAGTCTGGAAGAAAGGGTGAGCGTATTCTCCAGGGGGGCCGGCAACAGGAATGTCCTGCTGATGATATGGATATTTGTCCTCGCAGGAGCATTTGCCGCCACAGCCAAACAGATCGGAGCCATCGATGCGACAGTCAATCTTGCACTGAGGATACTGCCAGGGAAACTTCTGTACGCCGGCCTGTTCCTGGCCTCGTGCTTCATATCCATGTCCATCGGCACAAGCGTGGGCACCATTGTAGCCCTTGTTCCTGTTGCAGCGGGAATCGCTCAGGAGATAGGGGCGGGAGAGGCGATGATCACTGCCATAATCGTGGGAGGAGCCTTCTTCGGAGACAATCTCTCGTTCATTTCTGACACGACCATTGCGGCGACACGCACACAGGAGTGTTCCATGTCTGACAAGTTCAAGGTCAATTTCAGGATTGTGGGTCCGGCCGCCGTGGTGGTCACACTGCTGTATATCTTCCTCGGAAAGAGCGTTTCCGTGGTTCCTGAGGCCGGTGCTGTGGAGCTTGCGCTGCTGATTCCATATATACTTGTGATAATCCTTGCCATCACTGGTGTGGATGTCTCTGCTGTGCTGGCAATAGGAATTGCTGTGAATGCAGTGATCGGATTCGCTCAGGGAAGCCTGGACTGGAGCGGGTGGCTTGAAGGCATCGGAAGCGGAATCAGCGGAATGGGAGACCTGATCATAGTGACGATGCTTGCCGGCGGAATGCTCGAAGTCATCCGCGAGAACGGCGGTCTGGACTTCATCGTAAGAGGCTTGACAAGACATATCAGAGGGAAACGCGGTGCTGAACTCAGCATAGCAGGGCTCGTATCCCTGGCCAATCTGTGCACGGCGAACAACACGATAGCCATCATCACCACAGGGGAAATCGCCCGCGACATCACCCGCCGCTTCGGCCTGGACCCTCGCAAGAGTGCCAGCATCCTGGACACCTTCTCCTGTCTGATCCAGGGTCTCATACCTTACGGTGCCCAGCTGCTGATGGCAGCAGGTCTTGCAGGAATCTCATCCATATCCATCATAGGATATCTCTACTACCCGTTCGTGATGGGGGTCTTCGCCCTCGGCGCCATCCTCCTCCGCCTTCCGCGGAAGTATTCATAGACCAGGATCAGTGGCAGTCGTGGTGGTCGCAGGCCTCGCCGTTATCCTTGATGCGGCCGTCCAGATAGGCGGCCACGAGCTCCTCAACATCGCCGCTGCATCCTCTGATGACCTCGATACGCTGGGCCTCCAGCACATTCTTCGCTCCCTGGCCCATATTGCCGGCCAGCATCACAGCCACACCCATCTGCCTGAGCACAGGGGCGATTCCGCTCTTGCATCCGCAGCCTTCCGGTGAAGCCATCCTGCTGATGCCGGTCACCTTGCCGTCAATCACATCAAATATGGTATAATACGCGCAATGGCCGAAATGATCGTCCACGCGTCCGTCTCTTGTTGGTACTGCTATCTTCATATCTGTTTAGATTTGGGACACAAAATTAATCAAATTAATGTCCTCCCGAAAGCATCGCACATAGGTTTATCCAACAAAGATCTCGTCCGTGGAACCCTTTTCGAAGACACCCGGATGCCCTGGATCGGGAGCGACAGGCAGAGTTTGAGGCAAAAAGTTGCCTGTCGGTGCTCAAAACGAGGGTTCTAGGCGCGAAAGCGGAACCGACAGGCGGAATTTCGGGCGAAAGTCTGCCTGTCGGTCGGAGAGGAGGCTGGAGGAAGGGACAAGGGAGAAGGAAGGGAGGAATGAAGGGAGAAAGGCAGGAGATCAGAGGTCAATGGAACTGGAGTCGATGAGGTTGTTCAGGAGGGCATAGACCGTCAGGCCGGCGACTGTCTTTATGCCGGTCTTGCGGGTTATGTTCTTGCGGTGGGTGATGACCGTATGGATGGACAGGTTGCAAGCGTCTGCTATCTCCTTGTTCAGCATGCCCTTGGCCACACAGACCAGGATCTCCTTCTCTCGTGCCGAGAGGTCATATTCCTCCGTCTCGGGATTGTCCTGTCTGGAGTCGAGAGACTCCCTCAACTTTCTGACAATCAGCACCGGATCGTCATTCAGACCGATCAGGGCATCATACTGCTTCTTCTGCTCGTCATCCATCGGGATGGTCTGCAATCCGACCACTGCGGCATCGGAATACTCGGATATGTGGCTGCGCACGGACGAGCGCGACACGAAATCGAACACCACCGGATCCAGCACGATCACATCGGCATCTATATTCCTCAGGCGCATCTGCGAGGCGTGTGACAAGTCTGTAAGGATGCCCTCCACCCTGAACTCTCCCAGTTCAGAGAGCACCGCCTCAATTCCCCTTGCCACAATCTTGGAAGGGACGATCAGCAGGACTTTCTTTGCATGTGTCTTCATAAGCCTCTACCTGTCTGATTATTCACCCTCGATCCTGTTGACTATCGGGATCAGCACCCCGTCTTCCAGAACCGTATGCTTTGCAAGGTCCTCCTCCAGACGGAAGATCCTGTACAGAACCTCATTGCGGAGCACCGTGTCGCAGGTGTCCGGAAGATATTTCATGACTATGTTCTTCAGGTCGCTCAACGCCTCGTCGATATCGCTGTGATTCTCCTCGAACTGCTCGATCGTATATCCCTCGTGAGTCTTCCCCGCTACCAGAGCCCTGACATAAGGGAACACGACGTTTTCCTCATAGGAGAAGTGGTTGGCCACATGGGTCTTGTAGTCCGTGAAGAACCTTGCTACAATCTTCTTCTGCATCTGGTCGCACGAGGCCACCATGGCAGTTATGTTCTTTTCAAGGGAATTGAACTCCTTGTCCATATAGAAGGAATGGGAGTTCTGCAGGTAGTCCACTATTGTGAGCGGATCCGCCTCAGCAAGCATCTCGGAAGAAGGGATATAGTCTTCGTAGGTATATATGCAGCATATCAGCAGGAAGGACCGCACGTCTATTCCCTGCCTATGGCACACCTCATTGATCGTATTCTCACCGAATCCCAGACCTATTCCGAACCGCGAAAGCACATTCAGCAGCTTCCAGTTCATCTCTATCAGATCCGCAAGCTTCATCGACTCTGAAAAAACTATCCTGTCGTTTCCCATAATAATGATTACAAATTATTTGTCAAATATAGCGATTTTGCGAAAAGAAGAGATGCTCCGTCACGGAAAACTACAGCCCGCAAAGCAGGGCGATTCTGAATGTGACGAAGGCAGCCACCCAGGCCAAGACAATGGTATATACCGCTGTGAATATCGCCCATTTCCAGCCTCCGCTTTCCTTCTTTATGGCTACAAATGTGGCTATGCACGGGAAATAAAGCAGGATGAAGACCATATATGCAAGGGCTGCGGCAGGGGTCACAGACCTCAGGAGGGCCTTCTGCAGACGGGTGTCGCCGGCCGATTCCTCACCTGCATGACGCATATCCTGTTCCAGATGGACATAAGTGGCTTCCGGATGCAAGCCTTCTGCCAAGACCAGGTCAGCCCCATCACCAGAAGTCAACACCTCCATCGGTTCCTCCGGAGCATACATAACGCCCAGAGTGCTGACCACCAGCTCCTTGGCTCCGACACCGGCCACGATGCCCACTCCCATCCTCCAGTCGAATCCCAGAGGTTCGAGCACCGGCTCCATGGCCTTTCCTATATATCCTATGAACGAGTGTTCCTGCTGCTCCTTCACCGAATCGTAGGCATTGTGGTTAGGGAAATATCCCAGGAACCATATCACCACCGAGAAGATAAGGATCACTCCGCTCATCTTCTGCAGATACTGCTTTCCCTTCTCCCAGGTGTGTCTGAATATGGACTTTGCGGTCGGAACACGATACGGCGGGAGTTCCATCACGAACGGGAGGTCGTCATCCTTGAAGAAGCGGCTCATTATCCTCGCCGCCACGATGGCAAGCAGGATTCCCAGGGCATATAGTCCCAGAAGCACAAGTCCGGCCCGGCGCGGGAAGAAGGCTCCGGCAAGGAGTATATATACCGGCATTCGTCCGGCACACGACATCAGAGGGATTATCAGCATGGTAATCAGGCGGCTCTTCGGGCTCTCGATGGTCCTGGTGGCCATTACGGCCGGCACATTGCAGCCGAATCCCATGATCATAGGAATGAAGGACTTGCCGTGAAGCCCTATCTTGTGCATCAGCCTGTCCATGATGAAGGCCGCACGGGCCATATATCCTGAATCCTCAAGCAGGGATATGAACATATACAGCAGCAGGATGTTAGGCAGGAAGACCAGCACGCTGCCGACTCCGCCTATGACTCCGTCGATCATGAGGTCCTTGACCCAGCCGTCCGCCATATTCGCCCCGACAAAGGCACCCACCTGCTCCACAAGCCACTCGATCCAGCGCATCGGATAGTCGCCTATCACGAAAGTGCCCTCAAAGACGACATAGAGCATGAGGAAGAATATCGGGAAGGCTGCCCAGCGGTTGGTCACCACTGCGTCTATCTTGTCAGTTATCGTACTGCGTTTCTTGACCCCCTTGTACGGTTCATAGGTCTCGGTGAGGGCGCCCTGGATGAAGGCATATTTCGCCACAACCATAGACGATTCCGCTCCGGATCCCATAAGGCTTCTTATCCTCTGGTCTTCCTCGTATCTTGCTGAAATGATCTCGTCTCGGTTCGGAAGGGCTTCCACTATCTTCTCGATCTCTCTGTCATGTTCAAGATACTTGATCGCGAGATATCTGGTCGAATAGCTGTACTGGATGTCGAGGTTCTTCCATATGAGATGCTTCAGACGGTCTATGCTCTGCTCCAGCTCGGCTCCATGATTGATGTGGATGTGACGGGCCAGACGCGGGTCGCTCTTCTCGTAGATCTGGATTACGGTGTCGAACAGATGCTCTATACCCTCTCCGCTGCGGCTCACAGTCGGCACCACGGGCATTCCGAGAAGGTAGCCTAACTGTTTGATATCCAGCTTATCTCCCTTAGCTTTCAGCTCATCATACATATTCAGGGCCATCACCACACGCAGGTTCATGTCTATGAGCTGGGTGGTGAGATAGAGGTTGCGCTGGAGATTGGATGCGTCCACCACATTGATCACCACATCAGGCATATCCTCCAGAAGGTTCTTGCGCACGAAGAGTTCCTCAGGACTATATGCTGAAAGAGAATATGTGCCGGGAAGATCCACCAGAAGGAAGCGGTAGCCTCCGTATTCGAAGGAGCCTTCCTTGGCGTCCACAGTGACTCCGCTGTAGTTTCCCACATGCTCGTGACTGCCGGAAGCGATGTTGAAGAGGGAGGTCTTGCCGCAGTTCGGGTTTCCCACCAGAGCGACCTTGATGACCTTTCCCCTCTGCTCGGCCAGGCGGTCCATCTCGCTTTCCAGCCAGACCTCACGATCTCCTTCGAGGGGCGGCAGGTCCTCCTTTGACATGAGCGTCTCCTTTGCCTCCGATTCGCTTATGACCTCGATCTTGGCGGCCTGTTCGCGACGCAGGGATATCTTGTAGCCGATGACCTCATATTCGATCGGATCCCTCAACGGAGCATTGAGGATGACCTTGACCTTGCTTCCCTTGACGAAGCCCATCTCGATTATCCTCTTACGAAAACCGCCGTGACCGTTCACCTTAACGATCACACCGCGCTCACCTGTCTTTAACTCCGATAGTTTCATGCCGTGCAAAAGTACAAAAAAACTACCACCCACGTGCAAGAAAGGGCGAAATATCACGAGAGAATATGAGAAATCTCTGACGCTCTAACCACTTATGGGGAGAGTTGAAAAGAATAATGATTATATTTGTGAGTTCGACAATATGCAGAATATGAAAAGAGCATTATCAGCAATCATCATATCGGCGGCAATGCTTGCCGCGTGCTCGGAAGATATCACCTTCACTCCCGGCATATCTTTTCTGACTCCTGATCCTGAGATACTGGAAGAGACAGCCATATTCAGAGTGATCGGGCAGTCATTTTCGTCCGCTGACTCCGTCAGGATTCCTGTCGTGTTCGGGGGCACGGCAGAAGCTGGAAGCGACTACGAGGCCTCGGCCGACCACTTTGTTTTCAGCAGCGAATCTCCGACTGATTCCATAGTAATATCCACCAAGAGACTTGGAACTGAAAAGACAGTCAGCCTCACCTTGCAGATACCGGACGGCTTCGTCGCGGGGAAATATCCATCCTCCGAATTCAAGCTGCAGGGCAAATACGGCAAGCTGAGCTTCGGCTCTCAGAGAGGATATATTGCAGACACCACGAAATATACTGTCAGCCTCAGCGACAGCACGGGCGCTGCAAGAGTGCTCAGCAGGAACTCGCTTATATCCTTCGCTGTTGACAAGGAAAAATCCACCGCTGTCGAAGGAACTGACTTTGAGTTCATCGGGGGATCGTCTATCGAAATCGCCGGAGGCGGATCCTCAGCAGAATTCACCATCGCCCCCATCGCAGGAGCCTTGCAGAAAGGAAGGGATAAGATCGTGCTGAAAGTGGAGTCTGACGACAAATTTGACACGGGCATGTTCCCTGAACTTGAACTGGGAATCCTCAAGCCTGAGTTCAACGTACTTGATGGGAACTGGAAGATCGACACACTGGTCACTGACTCGCTTTACTTCGAGCAGATCTGGGGTGAACAGTGCACCGGATATGAACTCGTTCCTGAATTCAGTTCCTCAGATTCCTTTGAAATATCTTTTGAAGACGCGTCCTTCCAGCCTGTGTTCCGTTCCGGCCTGAAAAACTTCTTCAACGGGGACTCCAAGCTGAGCTTTGGTGACGAGGTGCAGATCACTGACACTGAGGGGAATCCGAAAAGACTACAGATGCTGTCCCTTGACAAGACAAACAGGTATTTCTCTGAGACCGAAGTCAGTGAAGACAGCCTCTCGTTTGTCGGAGTACATCTGATGAAGGTCACGGAAGAGGAAACAGAGATCGACATGATGGAATTCTATTTCATCGACCACACATCAAAAGGCTTCATGCCGGAACTGGAGTCCGGCACGAAATACGGTTCTGAAAAGCCTGTGGCTACGGAGCATGGAACATATCTGATGGCCACTTTCCGCAAACGCTAGACCTTTTACTTGTTTTCCGGCTGGCCGGTTTCCATGACCTGCGCGTCCTTTCTGACCTGATCGATATTCATGGTCTGGTCCACCCAGATCAGTTGTGAAGTGTCATAGCCACGCTCCTGAGCCTCTTCAAGCACGACTTCGATAATTTCCGGACTCAGCTCGGGAGTTCTCGAAAGTATCCAGAGATACTTCGGGCTTTTGCTGCCCACCAGGGCCACCTGATAGTCATCATCAAGCATCATGATCCTGTACGGGCTGTAGAAGAAAAGGAAGAAGGACACCTTGAGATTGGCCGGGTCTCCTTTCGGGTCAGGCTGCTTTGCCTTGCCTTCAGCCCATTTGTATTTACCTCCCTTCCATCCCGAATTGATCACCCTCACATGGCCGTCGTCCCTGAGCTGGTATTCGGCCACGACATTGTCCATGCCTCTTTCAAAACTGTGGTCGAATCTTGCAATCTCATACCATGTTCCCAGATATCTGCTCAAATCGAAATAAGGGATTGTGGAATTGTCGAACTGCGGTTGAGCACCCGCAAGCACCGGAAACACACATGCCGCCAGTGCCACTGGAATCAGACGATTTAACATAAGAAAACCATTTAGAGTTACACTACATACTTCCTGACGCGAAAACAAAAAATGTGCACAAGCCCCACACTCTTGCGCAAATCTTGCAAAGATTGTATCTTTGCGCGGCAAAGCCGCGAGCGGCGGGACCGACATCCTCAGCCGGACGGCATATATACTTGAAATGTTTAAAATTACAATACTATGGACAAGAAAGTTCTACTTATGATCCTCGACGGATGGGGCGAGGGCAGACAGGATGAGTCTAATGTCATCTACACTCAGGGAGCTCCCTACATCGAGAGCCTCCGCAAGAACTATCCTATGGCCACTCTCAAGGCATGCGGCGAGGCCGTAGGTCTTCCTGACGGCCAGATGGGTAACTCAGAGGTGGGTCACCTCAACCTCGGCGCAGGCCGCGTGGTGTACCAGGACCTCGTGAAGATCAACATCGCATGCCGTGAGCACAAGCTTCTTCAGAATGCTGAGATCAAGGCTGTCTACGATTATGCAAAGGCAAACAACAAGCAGCTCCACCTGATGGGACTTGCTTCAATGGGTGGCGTTCACAGCTCTCTTGAGCACGTGTACGAGTTCCTCAACGTAGCCAAGGAATATGGCCTCGAGGACGTGTTCGTGCACTGCTTCATGGATGGACGCGACACTGACCCTAAGAGCGGAAAGGGCTTCGTGGAGGCCCTTGAGGCCGAAATGGCGAAGTCTACAGGAAAGGTCGCTTCTGTCTGCGGACGTTTCTATGCAATGGACCGCGACAAGAGATGGGAGCGCGTGAAGGAGGCATATGACCTTCTCGTTGAAGACAAGGGAGTATATGCAACTTCTGCAACTGAGGCCATCCAGGCATCATACGACGCAGGCGTGACCGACGAGTTCATCAAGCCGATCGTCATCACCGATGCTGCCGGTGCACCTCTTACAAAGATCGAGGAAGGCGACGCAGTCATCTTCTTCAACTTCCGTAACGACCGTGCACGTGAGCTCACAGCTGTCCTCACCCAGCAGGACATGCCTGAGTTCGGAATGCACACCCTTCCGCTCTACTACTGCTGCCTCACTCCATACGACGCATCATTCACAGGTCTTCATATCCTCTTCGACAAGGAGAACGTTCAGGAGACTCTCGGAGAAGTCGTTTCAAAGGCAGGAAAGAACCAGCTCCGTATCGCAGAGACAGAGAAGTATGCCCATGTGACATTCTTCTTCAACGGCGGAGCAGAGGCCCTCTTCGAGAACGAAGACAGAATCCTCGTGAACTCTCCTAAGGTTGCCACTTACGACCTCCAGCCTGAGATGAGCGCACCTGAAGTTGCCGACAAGCTCGTGGATGCTATCAACACAGGCCGCAACGACCTGATCATCCTCAACTTCGCGAACGGCGACATGGTCGGCCACACAGGAGTGTACGAGGCCATCCGCAAGGCAGTTTCTGCAGTGGACAGCTGCGTAGAGAAGGTTGTGGAGGCTGCAAAGGCACAGGGTTATGTGATCCTTCTGACTGCAGACCACGGAAACGCAGACTACGCAGTGAACGACGACGGCACCCCTAACACAGCACACTCCCTCAACGATGTTCCATTCATCGTGATCAACGCAGGTGACGCCGTGTCAGAGGTCAAGAACGGAAAGCTCGCAGACGTGGCTCCGACCATCCTCAAACTGATGGGCATCGAGCAGCCTGCTGCCATGACCGGAACTCCGCTGGTATAAGCATACACAGGAGAGCAGCCCGTTTCTCCTCTATAAGCAGGTGCTACACGATTTTGCTTTTCTCGTGTAGCACCTGTTTCATTTTTCGTCGTTTTGCGGGGGTTTTACATACGGGTTGTACACGAGACACCCGCTTTTGTGTAGCACCCGCTGCATCGTCGCTGGAACATACAGCAGATCAAGCGCTGCTGGTTGCGAGTAACCAAGCCTTCTTCCGGCCTGAATGCATCCATCCTTGCCATCACCCGGACCAGACGAGCAAAAAATCCATTAAAAATTGCAAGGAATTATAATTTTCATTTATATTTGTTCCGTATTGAACTGTTCTGGTTCGCCATCCACGATCAAATGGCACATATGACATAACACCACTTGATCATGGAAAATCAAACACCAATCTATCTCAACGTCAAGACAGTGCCCGCATTCGACACGGAAAAGCTTTGTGAGCATACTGCATATACTGTCTATGTGCACAAAGACAACCATCTGCTGTACGCCTCCGGATGGACACTTCAGGATGCAATAGACTATTTTGCAGACAGGCATAAGTGCAATCGTGCCGATATCCGCCTGAAACGTCCGTTCAGACGACAGTAATCAGTCCACAGACATTCATGTTCACACATTTTCCGACGTCATCATCCAGTTTTGCGTCGGAAGATGTCACCCATAATATTTATACAAATTTATCATGGCAACCGTCGCACACTTTACAATCACAGATTATGATGGAGAGACTCATCAGTATTATAGATTTCTTGATGGATATCCCAGTGAAAATGCGGGAGTATTTATGAATTTCCCTCAAGGAGATCATGATTTCTGTCTTGAGACATTCGAAAGAAGACTGAGACTGGAAAAATCCGGCTTAGATTATATTATTGACATATCCTATTATATGGACTTGAGCGCAAGAACAATAAAAGTACGCTCCAAGGTATTTGATGACATTGATTTCGAGGGAACATTCGAGGGTGCCATCAGACGGTTTGCATATAATGATTATTCCGAAAAAGATGCCCTTAAATCATACCCTGACAGACACGACATTAAACATATATTATCCCCTGGATTTCTGAACGGACTATGGGACATAGTAAAGGCTATAAAATCCAGTATTCCATATCTTGAATATGACCTGTTCTCACATAGAATACTTTATATCGGAGACAACATCAACTTCTATATGTATCAGGATTACATAGAATTCCCCTCTTGCCGCATGAATCAGAATTATAAAACATGGTATGACGCTTATGCAAATGCCCGCAGACTTGGAATAAGGTTGTATTTCAATAACACAATCACAAATAATACATTTACGCTTCTATACATGCTGGATGTAGAACACGATGGGTATTTCCTGCCACTTACAAGAAAGTTCATACGTTATGGAGAAGGGATTGACGACGAGACCAAGAAACTGGAACTGGCAATGCTGGTCAAGGACATCAGTCGCAGGAACCCAGAAAGCCTCAAAGCCCGTAACTATCTATATGGTCTGATCTCCAAGGCTGAAATGGAAGAATTAAAAAGATCACTATAAATGAAACGGTCGTTCCATATATGTCTGTCTTCAGAGAGTGAAGTCATGTTCAGGGATGAAGAAGACTATGACAGAGGATTCAACTGCTTTGCCCTTGCGCTCTACAAGACGGATTCTACCGGACTGGTGGAATCCTTCATGTCAAATCATGCACATCTCCTTGCACAATGCGAATATCCGGAAGGGCTGATCGGAGCATACAGAATGCCTTACGCCAAGTACTTCAACTACAAATATGGAAGAAGCGGCAAACTGGGAGAGATGAGGTGTTTCGTGCTGGAAGTGAATGGCCTCTATCATCACCTGGCAGCGATGAGTTATATCCTGAGAAATGCTCTGCACCATGGTGTGGTATCTATTCCATACGCATACCCGCACTCTTCTGTAAACGTAATCTTTCAGAGGGAAATGGGAAAGCGGCCTGTTGAAGATCTGATTTCTCCGTCCTCCTACTACAGACATATCGGAAGGCGGGCCGATTTCCCAGACTCCTACAAGATGAGCAGTTCTGGGCTGTTCCTCCGGGAAAGTGTCCTTGACATTCCGCAGGTGGAGAATATGTTTGCCTCTCCAAGAGCATTCGACTACTATATGAGCAGAAAGACTTCCGAGGACTGGGTCAAAGAGCAGAGCAAAGACAACAACAGCATGCTGCCCATTACTTTGGAAACCATAGAATCCAACGTTTCAATGGATCCAGTAGATCAGATGCTGATCAACGAGAGTGGAAGAGGGAACTACCGCAGAATCACTGACATTGAGCTGTGCGGAATCATAGACAGGATTGTCCGGGAAGACTTGAAAAAGCACTCGGTGTATTTTCTGTCGCCGGAAGAAAAGATGAGTCTGGCAAATCAGCTGCGCAAAACTCACCATCCCACCAATGCACAGCTCCAAAGATGTCTGGTGATGGTGTGAACTGCTGGGGCAGGATACGGAGGCAGGATGCGGGTGACAGGATGCGGGAGGAGACGAACGTGATGACTGGATACGGGTGAAATGAAGCGGGTGCTACACGATTTTGCGTTTCTCGTGTAGCACCCGCCTCATTTTTCGTCGTTTTGCGGGGGTTTTACATGCGGGTTGTACATGAAACTCCCACTTTCGTGTCGCACCCGTTGTATTCCGTTGCTATCAACCCGCCATCATCCTGGATTTCGCATCGTCATCAGGATAACATTCAGAACGAAACCCAGTCAGGATGTATGGCTCGCCCGGATCAGAGGCCACGGGCGCGGGTGAGGGCTGCGGGGTCGGGATCGGCGCCACGGAAGCGGCGGTAGAGGTCCATCGGCTCGTCGCTGCCACCCATTTCGAGGACGTTGTGGCGGAATGACATGGCTGTCTCAGGATCGAAGATGCCTTTCTGCATGAAGAGTTCGAAAGCGTCCTTGTCCAGAACCTCGGCCCAGAGGTAGCTGTAGTAGCCTGCGCTGTATCCGCCGCTGAAGATATGGGCGAAATATGTGCTGCGGTAGCGTGGGATGATCTCGTCGATCAGGCCCATTTCCTTGCAGGCATTCTTTTCAAATTCCTCTACGAAAGAGGTCTCTGCTGAAGGCAGCTCTGAAAGCATATGCCATTTGAGGTCGAGGATTGAAGCGGCAGCAAGCTCCGTTGTCATGAAGCCCTGGTTGAAGTTGCCGGCTGCGTTGATCTTTGCCACGAGCGAATCCGGGATCACCTCGCCTGTCTCATAGTGACGGGCATAGTCTGCAAGAACCTCCTTCTGGAAGGCCCAGTTCTCCATGATCTGTGAAGGAAGCTCCACGAAATCACGTGCAACCGAAGTTCCCGCAACGCTCTTGTATGTGCACTGGCTCAGGAGGCCGTGAAGGGCATGGCCGAACTCATGGAACATTGTCTCCACCTCGTCAAGGGTAAGAAGACCCGGCTTACCGTCCACAGGCTTACTGAAGTTGCCCACATTCACGATTACAGGACGGATGTCGTTTCCGTCAAGAACCTCCTGATTCACGAAGTTGTTCATCCAGGCTCCTCCCCTCTTCGTGCTGCGAGGGAAATAGTCTGTAAGAAGGACTCCGATGAGGCTTCCGTCTGCGTCAGTCACCTTGAAGCCCTCCACTTCATTATGATATACAGGGATATCCTCAAGCTTCTCGAAGTTCAGGCCGAAGAGCTTGTGAGCAGTGTTGAACACACCGGCACGCACATTCTCCATCTGGAAATACGGCTTTGTCTGCTCCTCATCGAGGGCATACTTCGCCTTGCGTACCTTCTCTGCATAATATGCCCAGTCCCACGGCTCGATCACCGAACCCTCAGGAAGAAGGCCCGCTGCTATGTCCTCGTTCATCACGGCCTGCATATCCACGATCTCCTCCTTTGCCCTTTTCACTGCCGGAGCCATGATGCCTGCAAGGAAGGTGTCAACTGTCTTAGGATCGCCGGCCATCTTGTCTGCCAGGATCATCTGGGCAGGGTTCTCATATCCAAGGAGCTTCGCCTTCTCGATGCGGAGAGCCATCATCTTCATTATGAGGTCCTTGGTGTCGTTTACGTTGCCGTTGTTTCCACGTGATGAATATGCCTTGAACATCCTCTCGCGAAGGGCGCGATCATCTGTCGTAGCCATTGCTCCGCCATATTCCGAAATAGCCACTCCGAACTCCTCTGCAAAGGCATTGTTCTCAGCGAGAAGCCTGTTGCCGAAGGTGTTGGACATGGAGGAGAGCTCCATATTGATCTCCCTCATGCGCGCCTGTTCTGCCTCACCGAGGGCCACACCGTTCTTCACGAAGGCGTTATAGAGTTTCTTGAGGACCATCTTCTGCTCCTGATTCAGACCGAGGTTGTCAATGTCGTCATAGAGAACCTTCACCTTTGCGAAGAAATCAGGATTCATGAATATGTTGTCCGAGTGGACTGAGAACATAGGGAGAACCTGCTCGACTATCTTCTGGAGCGACTCGGTGCCGTCTGTCTCGGAAAGGTTGAAGAGGACTCCTGTCACTCTGTCGAGGATGGCTCCTGAACGCTCATAGGCTGCCACGACGTTCTCGAATGTCGGAGCCTCGGTGTTGGCGATGATTGCATCGATCTCTGCCTGCTGCTGGGCCACACCTGCCTCCACAGCCTCCACATAATGCTTTTCCTTCACCTTCGAGAAATCAGGAATTCCGTATGGGGTGTTCCATTCGGTGAGGAAAGGGTTGGTTGTCGTGCAGGATACTGATGCCATGATTATTGCTGTGATGAGTAATGTTTTCTTCATATATGTATATTTTAAAAAGTCATCCCCGGCTTGACCGGGGATCTCTTGCTACTTATACCAAAGAGTGCCGTCGGCCTTCTTCACGCCGTCGAGGTCGATGAGTGTGAACTGGGCAGCTCCCTTATACTCTGTGAGGATTCCGGTGAAAGAGACTGTCGCCGTGCCGTCAAGAACCTCCTCAGGAATCTCAGTATCCGCGAAACGGGCATAACCGCTGCTTCGCACCTGGACATCTGACGCTCCCATCTTGAAGTACTGGCTCACCGAGTATGCCATGGAACCTATGTTATACGTTCCGTCCGGATTCTTCAGACCACCTACAGTACCTCCGGCAGCCTCCACTGAGTCAAAGTTTCCTGCATTGAGATATTCCTTCCACTTCACCTCCGAGCAGGCCCATGTGGTCACGCCATAATTGTCCGGTCCTTCTTCGTCAATGAAGATACCGTTGTTGGTGTAGTCCTTTCTGTTACCGTTAGGATCCACATAGGCAAGGATGAAGATATGGTTGCCGTACTTGAGGTTCTCTATCGTCACCAGACGTCCGAGGTTCTCCTTCTTGTGAAGGTCTGCCTCAGTAACGACAACAGGCTCTACAGCCTTTGCATATTCTCCCTTGAACACGTGATTGTCAATGATATATGCATGTTCCAGATATCCTGTTTCATACTCGCCGGTAGGGTCCTCATAGCCGATGTTGATCATGCCGTTGTAGTCTCCTACAGTCAGTCCGGAGCAGTCGACATAGAGCCACTGACCGAGCTTGTACTCGTTGTAGAGACCGTTCTTTCCTATCTTGATCTCGATTCCGGCTGTCTCATCCTGGATATAAAGACTCTTGTAGAGGTTGCCCACCTGATCCGACGTGGTCACCTGACCCTTGATCACGCAGTTCTTCTCCACCTTGTACGGCTTGTTGCCGTTGGCCTTGTACATATCCTTCACCTCGGCAATAGTTGTGAACTTGCCGAAGTCCGCGTCAGTATATATCTTCTGGTCTGCAGGGTTCTCATACTCGCCGGTGAAGACGGGCTGGAACTCCTCGCATCCTGTGAAGAGGGCTGCCGCTGCTAATATTGCTATATATATTCTTTTCATAATCATATTGTAAAGATCCTTCGCTTTGCTCAGGATGACAAGTGCTAGAATCTGAAATAGAGGTTCAACATATAGTTAATACCCTGCATGTAGAAGTACTTCGAGTCGAAGCGGTAGTATCTCTCCATGCTCTTGCTGTCGATCAGACGTGTCTGCTCGTATCCACCGGTCTTCACACCACGGTTGTTGGTGATGTTCTGGACATTGAGCGAGAAGCCGAAGTTATACTTGCGGTCGATGTACCATGACTTTCCGATGCTTGCATTGAGGAGGAAGACAGGGTCGAACTTCTCCTGAGCTGTCATGTACTCGATCTCCACAGGGGTCATGATCTTGTCAGGTCCAGCCACAGCCATGTCAGTTCTGTAGAGAGGGTTCATGTCAAGGTATGAATTCGCAAAGTACTGAGCGTCAATCTCAAAGAACCAGTATGAATTGGTCCTGTAGTTGAGTCCGAGGTTGGTCGCAAGCTGCGGAGTCGAAGGCACATAATGCTTCTGGGACTTCTCCACCTCAGGCATAGCACCCGCTCTTGGAAGGCCGTTCTCATCGAGATCGCCGGCAGCATATACATACTGTCCTGCATCGTCCTTCCTGTATACAGGGCTTGTCGCCCAGAACGGAACCATCTGATTGTCGAAGATGACCTCCGCACTGTTGTCCACTGTCTGGGTCATGCGAGGAACTGAAGTATATATGTACTCACCCCAGCTCACTGCACCCTCGACAGAGAGTCCCTGGACAGGAAGCGGAACCTTGAAGCCGAGTTCGATACCCATATGACGCTGGTCGATGCCGCTCATCGCGAAGTTGGTGAACGAGTTCTGAGAGTCGTCATAGAAGCTCATCATGTCGGTCTGGTCCATGATCTTGGTGAAGAATCCTGTCACGCGGACATTGTAGCCGTTGTTGCTGAACTGATAGTTGATATCTGTCGAAAGGGTCTTCATCGTCTCAAGGTTAGGCACGAGGGAGTTCCTTGTGCGTGGAGAGATGAACGACTGGGCGAATGTAGGAGCGTCATTGAAATAGCCTGCATTCGCATATACCCTGTGGCCGCCTTCGATATGGTACTGAAGGCCGAGCTTTGCGGAATATGTAAAGAACTGCGGACGAGCCGACTCTCCCTTTGAAGTGATGGCGGTCTTCACACCGTTCACCATCTCGTAAGTGGTGAAGTTCTGTCCGTCAATGATGAACTCGCTTCCGTCATCGTTCAGACCGGCAAAGAGTCCCTTTCTAACAAGTCCCTCTCTCCAGAATGTCGCATAGCCAGCCTCCAGGGCGAGATTCGCCTTGAAGCTGCCGAGATCAAGGGCTCCGTTTGCCCAAAGGTTCGCATTACGCACATGGGCATAGTAGTCATATCCGTACTTGTCGCCCTTGTGGAGAACCTGCGCACCTCCGTTTGCAAGATAGTAATCCAGGTCGTTCTGCACCATGGCAGGAGAGGAAGCGAAGTCGCGCTCGGCGAACTGGTCGATGTTCAGATAGTACTCACCACCGAGAAGGTCGTCCATCTTCTTGTAGTACTCAGTACGGTTCCACTTGAAGTTCACGCCACCGGTAAGAGTAAATATCTTCGCTGCATTCCACTTCACGTGAGCTCCGACATTGATGTCATTCTGGTCAACGCGACGCTCCTCGATTGCATATTTCGAGCGGCGACGGCCTTCTGCGTCGAAGTTGTTATAGTTGACATTGTACAGACGGTCCCAGTTCAGATGGGTGTACTGAGGGATATCCTGCATCCAGGCATCCTTGGCCCAGGCATACTTCTCGAAGTTTGCACGGTCATAGTCCGGGTCGTCCATGTAGTAGTAGCTCGGCAGGTTGCGGTAGTAGTCCGGACGCGGGTCCGCGGCATCGTACCAGTCCATCGCAGTGTATCCGTTCTTACCTGTGCGCCAGAGAACTGTGGCAGAAGCCTCAAGATTGTCTGAAGGAGTTGCAGTATATTTCAGGATGGTCACTGGCTCGAAGGTCTTGCGGACACGTGCGTTGCGCACCTTACCGTTCTGATAACCCCAGTTCGAGTTGTACATGTTGTCACCCATCAGGTCATACACCTCCTGGGTCGAAGCGTTCTGGGCTCCACGCTGTCCCGGTGCCGCAAAGGTCACGAGGCTGAGACGGTGCATGTCGCCGAATTTTTTCTCGACTCCGGCATAGTATGCGAAATTGCGGTAATATACTCCCTTCACCCAGTCGTTTCCACCGATACGTGCAGAGACGTTGAATGCATATGACCAGCCGTTGTCAAGCTCGCCGGAAGCATAGGTCGCCATGAGGCGGAGGCGGTAGAGGGCGCTGTTGGTTAGTGCGCTGAAACGCCAGCCCGGACGTACGCTTGAAGGCATCGCGTGGATGTTGGTCACACCGTTGTATCCGCCGTAGCCATAATCCGACACCTCGTTTCCGACTGTGGTCTCCTTGCTGCGCATAGCCTCGTTAAGACCGCTCCACAGAGAATACGGAGAGTAGCCTGTGATGGCATCGTTCATCCTGATTCCGCTAAGGTACACGTCCTGAGACTCGTTTGTGTATCCCCTGTTCTTGAATCGGATCGAGCTGAAGCCGAAGCTGGCTATGTTCGTGAACGGGTCGTTGCTTCCGAAAAGGATGGACGGAGCGTCCTCGAAGCCCGAGTCGTCCATATCGAACTCCGCGAAGTTCGAGTCATCGACATCGGTCACGACCTGCTCGACAACCATACCCACGAAGATGAGGTCCTTCACATAGCCCTCGACTGTCACGTTCACATTGGCATCCAGGAAGCCTGGTGCCTTGACGATCATGTCATAGATGCCGTTCGGAAGGCCTTCGATGAGGAATTTTCCTTCAGCATCGGAAGTTGCAGTCGCCTGTTCCGCTCCGTTCTGGGAGAGGATTATGACTGCTGATGCAATAGGGGCCCTGCCGGCACGGTTCACCACCGTTGCCTTCACGCCGCCCCAGTCACTCTTCTGAGCGAAGAGACTGCATGCGCAGAGCACTGCTGCAATTGATAGTAATACTTTCTTTATCATATTATTTAGTAATTACAATATAAGTCGGATAGTGGTCGCTGTATCCTCCGATGAAGGATCCGTTGGAGAAAGTCCTGAACGGGGTACCCTTGTACTGACCCTTCTGGTTGGTCAGGAACTTCGGATTGTATATGCGTCCATAGTATCCCTTCTTATGGAGCTGACGGAGTCCGAAAGTGCCGTCCTGCGGATTTGCAAGGGCATTGTTCACAAGCAGAAGGTCATATATGCTCCACACTCCCTGATATGCCAGAGAACCGAAACCTGCCTTCAGCATGGAAGTGAACGGTGAGAAGAAGCCCTTGTCGGTGACCTCCTCTCTGGTCTCCCTTCCGTGAAGATACTCCGCCATGCTCGGGTCTGTAGGGTTGTCGTTCATGTCACCCATGCAGACGATCTTGATGCCCGGATATTTCTCCTGCATCATCATCGCGTGGTTGTACATGATCTCGCCTCCACGGTCACGGAGCTGGTTGCCTCCCTTCTTTCCTCCAGCACGGGACGGAAGATGAGCTACATATATGGCAAAGTGCTCTCCGTCGATGGTTCCATGCACCATAAGGATGTCACGGGTCTTGAAATAGTCCTGCTGGTCCTTGGTCATGACGAAATCGATGGAACTTCCCTCGAAGGTGAACGGAATCGACTCGCTGTCCAGATATTTGAACACCTCCGGCTTATAGAGCAGAGCCACATCGACTCCACGTCTGTCCGGACCGTCGTAGTGGATTATCTGATAGTTGGCCTCAGCGATCTGCGGTTCCATCACCAGATCTTCCAGCACGAGACGGTTCTCGATCTCGGAAACTCCGAGCAGAGCATGCCAGGCACCGTTCTCCTCCTTCATGGACCTTATGACCTTGGCCATGTTCTGAAGCTTCTTCTGATACTTCGCCTCGGTCCACTTGTTCTTTCCTTCTGGGAGGAACTCCTCGTCGTTCTTGACAGGATCGTTATAGGTGTCAAAGAGATTCTCCAGGTTATAGAATCCTATGACATAGTTCTTTGAGCCCTTTTCCTGGGCATCGGCAGCAGAGGTGACGAGCATCAACGCTGCCAGTATTGTCAGTATTCTTTTCATATAAAATGTTTATCTACCACCACACCGATGAGTTCGCCGGATCCTGAGCCTCCAGCCTGGCAGCCGTCTCTTCACCGACCTTTGCAGGGAGGTTCACGAAGAAATCCAGACCGGTCTTCTCCTCAAGTTCGTCGATGGACATGCTGACTGCCTTGAAGTCATATCCGGAAGAGCCTTTGGAATAGTTCCTGTGCTCAAGATAGAAGCCGGCCGCACTCCACTGGCCAAGGGTCGAAGCCTTGCTGTATCTGAGCAGGGCCTTGAAATAGTGCGACGGCACACTCATCTTCTTTCCATCGGAATCGGTTGTCGTGCCTATAGGATTCCTGACCATGCATCCTGTGACCACATACGTGGTGTCGGAGTTGTTGGCTATCGTTCTGACCCTGTCTTCCAGAGCCTGCCATATGCCTTCGTTATGTCCGTTCAACTGAGGCGTGAGATTGGTCCCGTAGAAGGTCTGCACATTTGCATCCTTGCAGCAGAGACGGTCCGCTGAAGGAAGCTGATGGCCTCGTGCGTAACTACCGCCATAACCACCGAACGGAGCGGAAGAATAAGCTGATCCCAGCAGAGGGTCGTATGCCCATGCATCCGTCCTTCCTACCGTCTTGTTCGTGTAGAACTTACAGAGCGGATATGCCACCCACATAGCCACAAGATCATCCTGGCTCCAGCCGAAGGAGTAGTTGCGGTAGGTCTTGCCGTCATTCGGGAATTTGAAGCTGTGAGCATAGTAGCTCAGGCTCCTGTCATCCAGAGCCGGCAGTTCCATCCAGGCCGCCTTGGTCAGGTCCATGTCTTCAGGAGCCGGCTGGTCATCTTCCTGGCTGTCATCCTCCGGTTCATCAGAAGCAGACTGGGTCACCTGGCATGTGCTCCACTGCGTGCCTGAGGTGATGACGATTTCGAGAGAACGAGTCTGGCCGGAAGTGTTGTCGTCATATCTTAGAATCACATTGGCCTTGTTGCCTGTTCCGCTTGTCGGGGAGAGTTCCGCCCAATCGATGGCAGCATCCTCGCCTTTCAGGGAAAGTTCCCAGGCTCCGCTGCATATGACATTCACGAACAAGGAGCCACCCTTCGCCGTCACCTGAGAAGTCTTGACAGACACCTCGGCCACAACAGCCGGTTCCGGCTCCTCGCAGGAAGTCAGAAAAAGGCAGCAGACGGCTGTCACAGCCACTGCAAACCCCAATATTTTATTGATTTTCATCATCCTCTTTTAGACCATCAAAAGGGCCCGGCCTGCTGGTCGGTCCCTTTTAAGATACTTTATAATACTGTTCTACTACTCAGTGTAAACTGTAATGCTGTCCATTCTCACCTGAGCAGACAAAGTTTCAACCACATACGAATCTGCCGCAGCAGTTAAGTCAACTTGCACTGTTTTACCGTCTATTGCAACCGTTCCAGTCGTAATCGATTCTTTAAGTGCTTTTGCATAAGATTCATTATTGCAAGCGAACCAAATCTTTGTCATTCCCGAACACTCTACTGTAAGTTTTGACGACTTGTAGAATCTTGCAGGATTCGAATAATCAGCAACATTGCTAGTTGAAGCACCCTTATCATTGACAACCTTAATTCCATTCTGTTCCCAAACCTGCTGGCTTGTAGTTAACGTTGTCCTATTAGCGACATCGGAAAAAGAGATAGTTGCTGCTCCGGCAGGTATTTCTATCTCAACATCGCCACCAGTATTGCCACCACCGGTATTACCGCCACCGGTATTGTCTCCCTCCTGAACGGTAAGATCCTTGGTTCCCTCATACAAGTATGGGAGGAAACTTGCATCCTGAGTCTCTCTATATGCTCCATAAGAGTTATAATTAGAAGAGAACTGTATCCACTTTGGTGCCAAGACATTAGTGATCTTGAATGTCCCATCTGACTGAGCCTCAACTTTCCACACATGACCGGAAGTCGGTTCCTTTGAAACATTGAAATTCTTATAATCGTCATCTGCCACATAAAGGAATCTTCCATCTGACTGCATTATGGTATATCCACCTTCAACAGCTGTAAACACAAAACCATATTCATCAGAAGTTGTAATCTTTCCTTCTGAATCAGGAGTCACAGAATTCTCATAAAGATAGCCATAAGTACGAGATGCCTCTATCGGTTTTGCAACGATTCCCTCTGCAAAAATCACATATTTCTTACCGCTTGTAACCTGAGAAACCTTTGTGTAAACATCTGTAGGCCATGTTTGTGTGTTTCCGCCAGTATTATCTCCACCGGTATTGCCACCACCTGTAGAGCCGGCTCCGAAGTCCTTTGCTACTGCCTTTGAGAAGTCAACTGCAGTTCCTTCCTTAGCTGAAGCCACGAGCTTGAAGTCGTCCATACGGTATGAACTTGCAACATCAACTGCCATGCAGATTGAAAGGGCTGCCGTACCTGCTGGCACAGAGAAGTTTGCTGTAGCCACGTTCCAACGGCCTTCTGTTGTACCGCCTGCAAATGTGTAGTCTGTGAGCTCAACCCACTTTGCTCCACCGTCAGCACTGAGCCAGATATGGAACTCTTCGTTCTTGAAGAGGCTTCCGTTGTCCTGAGAGTACTTCTCTGTTCCGAAAGTGAGTTCAAGATCTTTTGCCTCACCAAGGGCAATTCCATGAGTTGCAAGATATGCAGACTTTCCGAAGAACATGTTGTTGTTACCTGATCCAGGATAGTCTGAATAGCTGCTGTTTGATGTGGAGTTCGAACGTGCCGACATTCCGCTGAATGCATAAGTCACGTTTGCCGCTCCTGTTCCCTTTTGGTTCTTCCAGCCCTCGAACTGATCAAGATATGGCCATGAAGTACCTGTCTTCTGAGCTACGTCCTTGTCATAGTCATTAGAATAGATCACCAGAGCATCTGCAGAACCCTTAGGGCCGGCCTGCTTCACAGTCAGATACTTGGTCTGCATTCCGATTGAGAACTCTACAGAGACCTCACGGTCATAACCCTCATTTGACAATGCGGAAACGGTCACCTGCTGAGCATCAGCCGATGCTGTTCCTGAAGCAGGGTCGACAACAAGCCAATCGGCAGTCTCGTCGAATTTCACAGTCCAGTCACGTGTCGCAGTAACATCAACAGTCGCCTCTCCACCGGCTGCTTCCAATGTCACCTCTTCCAGACTCAATGCGATGCTTGGAGTGCCGAGATCGGCCTTCTCATTTTCGCACGCTACAAATGCCATGGCAGAGGCCATGACAGCTGCAAATAAACTTTTAATCTTCATAATCTTTTGTTGTATTGATAAATAATTTCTGCACATATATCTGCCTACCACGGCAAAACACACAAAAATAATCATTTCCTCAAGAATTTCAATATAATAGCCTGAAAATATTGCATTCCGCATTTGCAAGGGGACGCAATAATAATTATTTTTGCGCGCTGTATGAAGATTGGGAACATAGAACTGGGAGAGAGGCCGCTGTTTCTGGCGCCGATGGAGGATGTGACTGACGCATCCTTCCGTTTCATATGCAAGGAGTTCGGGGCCGACATGATGTACACGGAGTTCATCTCGTCGGACGGGCTGATACGTGATGCCCGCAAGTCGCTCGAGAAGCTCGTGACTTATGATTATGAGGCTCCTATAGGCATCCAGATTTATGGCAATATCCCTGAAGCGATGGTCGATGCGGCAGTGATGGCTGAGCGTGCGGCGGAGATTGCCGGAGGCCACGGGGCTGACCTGGTGGACATCAACTTCGGCTGTCCGGTGAGCAAGATAGCCCGCAGAGGGGCCGGGTCGGGAATGATGAGGGAGCCGGACAAGATGGTGGAGATCACCAGGATGGTGGTGGACGCAGTGAAGCTGCCGGTCACCGTGAAGACCCGTCTGGGCTGGGACGAGGACTCGAAGATCATCGTCGAACTGGCCGAAAGGCTTCAGGATGTCGGAATCCAGGCTCTCACGATCCACGGACGCACACGCTGCCAGATGTACAAGGGCGAGGCGGACTGGCCCCTGATCGGAAAGGTGAAGGAGAATCCGCGAATGCACATCCCGATCATCGGAAACGGAGATATTTCCTCACCGCAGAAGGCTGCAGAGGCGTTTGACAGATACGGCGTCGATGCAATAATGATAGGCCGTGCGACATATGGTCATCCGTGGATATTCAAGGAGATAAAGCATTATCTGCAGACGGGCGAACTGCTCCCGCCGATGAGTGTCACAGACAGGGTGGAGCTGGCGAAGAGGCACCTGGCCAAGTCATTGGAAATCAAGGGAGACCGCGTAGGAGTGCTGGAGATGAGACGACATCTTTCGTGCTATTTCAAGGGACTTCCGGACTTCAAGGAGACAAGGCTCAGACTGGTCACGCTCAACGACCCGGCGGAACTTTTCGCCACTCTTGACGGGATTGCCGACCGCTGGGGCTCATACGAGGCACCGCCTGCTTCCAACATATACAACGTGTAACGGATCTCATCTGCATATTTAACATAGAACTATGATAGACAAGATATTACTGTTTCCATACTGGGCTGCCCTGAAGATCAGGCACTTCATGTTCGACCACGGACTCCGCAAGGTCCGCAGCGCGGACGTGCCTACCATCTGCGTTGGCAATGTCACCGTCGGAGGCACAGGTAAGACTCCGCACACCGAGATGCTGCTGCGCACCCTTCTTCAGGACTCCGTCTGGGCTGACAAGAATATCGCTGTCCTGTCGAGAGGCTACAAGAGAAAGACACGCGGCTTCCAGCAGGTGACCGCTGACGGTACCGCCAGGGAGTACGGAGACGAACCTATGCAGATAAAGAAGAAGTTTCCGTTCATCACAGTGGCCGTGGACAAGTCCAGAGCTGAGGGCTGCGATTTCCTGAGCCACCCGGACAAGCTTCAGACATCGAAGAAGGCTCGCCGCTGCAAGGACAAGAACCTGCCGGCGGCAGATCTTATAATCCTGGATGATGCATATCAGCACAGATCGCTCAAACCGACGGTTTCCATAGTTCTTGTAAACCACGAAAGGCCTGTCTTCAACGACCACCTGATGCCGCTGGGACGCCTTCGCGACCTGCCCGAGAGAATCGGAGCTGCTGATATCATCATCGTCTCGAAATGCCCACAGGACATGAATGCATGGCAGAAATGCACATGGGCGGAGGCTCTCGGAGTGGAACATTATGACGCCTCACTATGCCAGGGAATACGCAAGGACGGCCGCAGGCAGTTCATATTCTTCACCACCATCACCTATGATTCCCCGGAGGCAGTCTTCCCTGAAGGAGACCCAAGATATGTCTATGCCAAGAGGCTCATCCTCTTCTCGGGAATCGCCAACGACCTGCCTCTGAGGCACTACCTCAGCAGTTCATACAAGATAGTCCGTCATTTCGACTTCCCGGATCACCACAGGTTCTCGTGGTCGGACATGATGTCGATACGTGAGGAGGCCAACGCCTTCCCAACCTCTGTCGTGATGACCACAGAAAAAGATTGCCAGAGAGTCCGCGACTGCAAGAAACTCCCTGACAACCTTAAACAGCGTATGTTCTATACTCCTATCAAGACCTCCTTCCTCTCAGAAGCCGAGCAGACGGTCTTTGCCGCTACTCTGAACGGTCTCCTGAAATGACCTTGTTCTGAATTTCCACCGAAGCCTCGTGAATCGCGTTGAAGACCTCCTTGATGAAGTCTTCCGGAAGGTCGTATTCCTGTCCCTTTGCAACCACTTTTGCCAGCACCTTGTCCCAGCGTGAAGTCTGGAGGATGGCGACATTGTTAGCCCTCTTGTACTCTCCGATCTGACGGCTCACCTTCATTCTGGCTCCGAGGGTGTAGAGGAGGTTCTCGTCGAGGATGTCGATCTTCGCACGAAGCTGGTCTATATTCTCCTTCCACTCCTTAGAGTCTGAATCTAAATCTCTTACGGTGATCTTATTGTAGAGAAGGTCGCTGAGCTCGTCCGGGGTCAGCTGCTGCTTCGCATCGCTCAAAGCGCATGACGGATTGCAGTGGGACTCGATCATAAGACCCTCGAAACCCAGGTCGAGAGACCTCTGGCTTAGCTCCTGGATATAGTCCTTGCAGCCTGCCATATGGCTCGGATCCACAAAGAAAGGCAGTTCCGGATGGCGGCTGCGCAACTCGATGGCCATCTGCCACTGAGGATCATTGCGGTACTTGATCTTATCTGCCGTCGAGAATCCTCTGTGGATGACTCCGAGTTTCCTGATTCCGGCACGGTTCAGACGCTCCAGCGCACCGATCCAGAGGTCGATGTCGGGATTGACCGGGTTCTTGACCAGGACAGGTATGTCAGTGTCCTTCAGTGCATCTGCAATCTCCTGGACAAGGAACGGATTGGCAGTGGTGCGCGCACCGAGCCACACAAGATCGACTCCATACTTCAGGCACTCGAACACATGCTTCTCGCTGGCCACCTCTGTGGATATCTTCAGGCCATATTCCTTCTTTGCCCTCTGCATCCATTTCAGGCCGGGAGCACCGACGCCCTCGAACGAGCCCGGGTGGGTGCGAGGTTTCCATATTCCTGCACGATAGACGTTGATTCCCATCTCCTTCAGGCCCTTGGCCGTCTCCATGACCTGCTCCTCGGTCTCGGCACTGCACGGTCCTGCCACAACACTCGGCCTGGGCTCCGTGAACATGCCCCACTCATACAGAGGCACTATATCTAATTTCTTGTCTGCCATATATTTATAAACTTGTTATCTTATTATTCTCCTGATCTTGTTGGACTCCTCAATAAGGCCGCGTATCGCATCCTCATCCCCTTCCTCGATGGCCGTCCTGAACGCCTGCATCTTGTCGATGTATGTATCGATCACATGCAGGACATTGTCCCTGTTCTGGGTCAGGATCGGGGTCCACATGTCGGGACTGCTCTTTGCCAGACGCACGGTCGATGAGAATCCTCCCGATGCCAGGTCGAATATATGCTTTTCATCCTTCTCCTTGTCCAGCACCGTCAGGGCCAGGGCAAAGGAAGTTACATGCGAGATGTGGGACACATATGCCGTATGGACATCGTGGCTGGAGGAATCCATATATATTGTCCTCATATTCAATGTCTCGTACAGGCACTCCACCGTGCGCACCGCCTTCGGATCCGACTCCTGGGCATCGCAGATTATGCCTGCGTGGCCATCGAAAAGTCCTGGCATCGCCGCCCACGGGCCGCTGTACTCCGTACCTGCCATCGGATGCGTCCCCACATATCTCCTCCTCTCCGGGTGGTATTTTACCGCACGGGCAAGCTGCTCCTTGGTCGAGCACACGTCGATGACCACCTTCCTGGATTCTGCGTCCTGATGCTCTATGCTCTTCCCATCCGGTCCTGCTGCCGGCCTTTGTGTCACACACCGGTCCAGCACCTGAGGCAGCATCTTCACGGCTGCTCCCACCGGCACCGCCAGCACGACGAGATCCGCCTCGTCCACGCACTCCTCGAAGGAGACTATCCTGTCCGCCAGTCCGATCTTTTCAGCTGCGGCAGCGTTCACAGGGTCCGACTCGACTCCCAGCACCTCGTCCGCAAAGCCTCTGCGTCTGAGATCCACCGCCATCGACCCTCCGATCAGTCCAAGTCCTATGATTCCTACTTTCATTATTTCACTTAACTATCTACAAACCAATACTTTATGGAATTGTCCTGCCATCCTTTCCATGCAGGACAAACATCTAACTAACTGGCTTACAACAACTTCGCCTGCACGGCAGATATTCTGTCATACGCCTCTTCCAGCACCTGAGGCTTCGCGCAGAGGGATATGCGTATATAATCCTCGCCGTTCTTTCCGAATATGAAGCCCGGGGTGATGAACACTCCTGCTTTGTGGAGAATCCTGTCGGAGAACTGTTCTCCGGCAGATTTCCCGACTCCCTCCGGTCGCTCGAAATGACATGGGGACTCCTGCAGATCTCCTACGCGTCCCCACAGGAACATTCCGGTGGAATTATGGTCATATTCCGCTCCCAGCAGATCGAAGATCCTTCCGGCCAGCACCCTGCGGCGACGATATTCCTCATTCAGCTGAGAAAACCACTCCGGCCCCTGGGCAAGTGCCTGGACAGCAGCCAGCTGCAACGGCTTGAACATTCCCGAATCCATCTGGCTCTTCACTTTCAGAATCTCTGATATGACCTGGGCATCAGCCGCCACCATTCCGATTCGCCAGCCAGCCATATTGTGGGCCTTGCTCAATGAATTAAGCTCCAGACAGCACTCCTTCGCTCCCGGCTGGGCAAGAATCGACAGAGGCCTGTCGTTCAGGATGAAGCTATATGGATTGTCGTTGCATATGAGGATTCCGTGTCTGCGGCCGAAGTCCACAAGCCTTGCATACAGCTGCTCTGAGGCGGGCGCACCGGTCGGCATGTTCGGATAGTTGGTCCACATTATCTTCACCCCGCTAAGGTCCATCCTCTCCAATGCCTCGAAATCGGGCCACCAGCCGTTCTCTGCACGTAGATCATATGTAACTATCTCTGCCTCAACCAGTTTAGAAGCCGAAGAATATGTCGGATAGCCGGGGTCCGGGACAAGCACCTTGTCACCTTTGTCCAGAAACGCAAGCGATATCAGCAGGATGGCCTCCTTGGATCCGACCAGGGGCTGGATTTCCTTTGCAGGATCGAGTTCCACACCGTACCAGCGGGAATACCAGTCTGAGAAAGCTTGTCTGAGTTCGGGCAGTCCCACATAGCTCTGGTATGCGTGGTTGCCCGGCTGAATGGCTGACTCGCACAGGGCTTCGACGGCAGGTACCGGCGGCATCCCGTCCGGAGAACCGATGCCGAGATTGATCACCGGGGCCTCACCTGCGGCCTTGCGGTCGAGGTTCATCTGCGCAATCTCCTTCAGCTTGCGGGAGAAATAGTATTCCTGGACGGACTCCGTCCTTTTTGCTGGTCTTATTATCATCGTCTTCTTTTTTATATATCAGTTTACGCCTGTCATATCAAGCGTAGTGGAGACATCTTTATATATCGTTCCAATTTTCACAAATAGTTCAGCAAGACTTTACCTATAAGTTTATTATGCGACACCGACAGGCAGAGTTTTGACTGATTTAGCGCCTGACGGTGGTCAAAACCTCCTGTTTTGCCCGTTTTCGGGGACCGACAGGCAGAGTTTCAGCCGATTTAGCGCCTGACGGTCTATGTAACAATCTTTTTTATATAGCCGCCACGTATTCTCCCAATATATTAAGGTCTTCCATCAGCGGGCGCACAGCCGCGAGTGCCTGCTCATAGCGGAGGTAGTCGTCGAACTTGATGTCCACATAGAAGAAGTACTGCCACTCCTGTCCCGGAATCGGAAGCGACTGGATCCTGGTCAGGTTCATGTCGTAGAAAGACAGGATGGTCAGCACATGGGCCAGCGAGCCGGGTTTGTGCGAGAGTGTGAAGCACATTGACGCCTTGTTCACCCGGGACCTGTCCACCTCCAGAGCATCATCCAGAATCAGGAAGCGGGTGAAGTTCTGCTTATATGTCTCTATGCTCGGGGCAAGGATATTCAGGCCATACAGGTCGGCGGCAAGTTCCGATGCCACAGCTCCGACACCCATAAGACCTTCCTGAGCCACCTCCGCAGCACTCTTCGCCGTGTCCTCCGACTCCACAAGACGGATCCATGGGCAGTTCTTGAAGAACTCACGGGTCTGGTTGATCGCCATGTAATGCGTCCTGACCTCCTTGATGTCCTCTATGCTCTGGCCAGGAAGGGCCATGAGGTTCTGCTTGATACGCAGGAAAACCTCTCCCTTGATCTTGCGGTCATATTTCCTGAGAAGTTCGAAGTTCGGCAGGAGTCCACCCGAGACGGTGTTCTCTATGGCCATGACGGCAGCATCCGCCCTTTCCGCATCGAGACTCCTGTACAGGTCGTCGAACGCCGCACACTCGACGATCTCCGGCACAATATGCCCGTGCTCCTCATAAAAAAGCCTTGCCGCCTGCTCATGGAAGCAGCCCTTCACACCCTGAATCGCTATTCGTTTCATAATCCTTTGTTTGTAGCTGGCACCATTTTACGGGGAAAGAGTGCCCAACCTTCAATAAAAAGCTGCCCGGAAAAACCGGACAGCCCAATATCATTCACTATATTGTTCGACATGCAACGCCCGGTCTATCACCTTTTCTGGAAATAGAAAAAATAAAAACCGAAGCTGCTAAATCGATAAGTTCCCATAACGGTTACAAATATAGTAAAAAATTTACACTGTCATCATTTCCTTCTCCTTTGCGGCAACAAGTTCGTCAACCTTCTTGGAGAAAGCGTCAGTCTCCTTCTGAACGAGCTGTTCGTATTCCTTCTGGAGATCCTCAGGCATACCTTCCTTGTTTGCCTTCTTGAGCTGCTCGATGGCGTCGCGGCGCGAGTTGCGTATGCTCACCTTTGCGTTCTCACCTGCACCCTTTGCCCTCTTGAGGAGTTCCTTACGACGATCCTCTGTCAGAGGCGGAACCGTGCAGCGGATGCTCTCGCCGTTGTTTGACGGAGTGAGACCGATGTTTGCATCAAGGATTGCCTTCTCGATGAGCGGAATCATCTTCTTCTCCCATGGCTGGAGCATGAGGGTCTTCGCATCAGGAGTGGTCACTGAAGCCACCTGAGGGAGCGGTGTCGGACAGCCGTAGTAGTCAACCATCACGTTGTTGAAAACGAGCGGGTTAGCCTTGCCGGCACGATATGTCTTGAGTTCCTCGTCGAGGTGTGTGACAGCATGCGACATCTTGTCCTTTGCTGCTGCCAGAATTTCTTTAGCCTTTGTAATCATAGTATCGTTGTTGTATTGATTTCTTGTTGTCGTGGAGATTCCCGGTCAAGCCGGGAATGACGGGCATCTGTCTGATATGACGGGCATCAGCCGGGGATAACCTGCGTGAGTCAGAAAGAGTGGCTCGTGTCAGGAGCATACCTCGTCATGGCCAGCTCGACTGGCCATCTATACATGAACCAATGTTCCGACCTTCTCACCCTTGACCAGCTTTGTGAGGTTGCCCTTCTGGTTCATGTCGAACACGATGATCGGCATGTTGCCTTCACGGCAGAGGGCGAATGCGGTCTGGTCCATGACCTTGAGCCTGTCCTCTATAGCCTTGTCGAAACTCAGTTCCTCATACTTGACGGCCGAAGGGTCCTTCTCCGGATCCGCCGTATATACGCCGTCCACACGTGTTCCCTTGAGCAGGGCATCCGCTCCGATCTCGAGAGCACGGAGAGCCGCACCTGAGTCTGTAGTGAAATATGGGTTTCCTGTGCCGCCTGCTATCAGGGCCACGCCGCCCTTCTCCATCACAGCCACAGCGTCATCCCTCATATAATAACGTGCTACCGGCATCATCGGGGTGGCAGTGAACACCTCTGCCTCGACACCCGCTGAACGGATGGCCATTGCAAGTCCGAGAGAGTTGATCACGGTGGCAAGCATTCCCATCTTGTCGCCGTTCACCCTGTCGAATCCCTTTCCTACGCCCTGAAGACCACGGAAGATGTTGCCACCTCCGATCACGATAGCCACCTGAAGTCCGTTCTTCACGGCTGCGGCCACTTCCTCTGCATATGCGGCAAGCCAGTTCTCGTCAATACCTTTTCCTGCAGGGCCTCCAAGGCTCTCTCCGCTCAATTTGAGCAGGACTCTCTTATATGTTCCCATATCTTTGATTATTTCGTTTTTCCAACAAACAAAAGTATCGAATTATTATGAAACTTCCAAGAAAGAATATATCTTTGCATGTTAGATGAGCATATTCTAATCGGATATTAACTATAAAAGATTATAACAACTATGGCACTTTCTTCTATTACCAAGAAGCTTATCATGAGCATCAGCGGACTTTTCCTTATCCTCTTCCTGCTCCTCCACTCGACAATCAACTTCTTTTCAGTGATCGACGCCTTCAAGGGCACTTGGGGTGCACCTGCAGGTGAAGGTTGGTTCGCAAGCGGATGCTGGTTCATGGCAACACCGGTGATCGACATCATGGTTCCTGTCCTGGCCCTCGGTTTCTTCGTGCACATCGCATATGCATGCATCCTCACTTACGGAAACATGAAGGCACGCGGAACAGAGCGTTATGCTGTGGCAAACAAGACAAAGGCTGAGTCATGGGCTGCAAAGAACATGTTCGTTCTCGGACTCATCGTTCTCGGATTCATCGCATTCCACCTCAGTCATTTCTGGGCCGAGATGCAGTATGTAGAGTGGTTCAAGGGTGAGCACGTTGCTCCTGAGAAGGCATACTTCCTTCTTGAGAAGACATTCGGAACATGGTGGATGACTGCAATCTACATCGTATGGTTCGCCGCTCTCTGGTTCCACCTCACACACGGTTTCTGGAGCGCACTTCAGACAATCGGATGGAGCAACAAGGTATGGGAAAAGAGACTCATGTGCCTTGGTACAGTTCTCGCAACTCTCTTCTTCGTTATGCTTACAGTGACTGCAGTGGTTGCATATCTCGTGGCTAACGGAATCATCCCAGGCAGCGTGATGGCTTGCTGCTGCGGAGGTTGCTGCTAAACTGCCTCTTTGCGAAATATAGAAGCCCATGCCGGGCATAATCGAGTAGGAGGTAAACGAAAGTAATGGAGTTTATCTCCTACTTTCGTTTACCGACCTCTCACACCACCGTACGTGCGGGTCCGCATACGGCGGTTCCTTACATCCGATGATACTTTTCGTAGTATCCCAACAATGACG
>JAGBAO010000015.1 GCA_017938925.1 Bacteroidales bacterium
AAGGCAACGCGGCTGGCAAATACGCCAGCCAGCCGCTCAGAGCAAGCTCCGCAGCTCAGCCCAAGGGCTGCTCCGCCTGCTCTGTGCCACGAACCGAAAATAAATAAAAGTTAAACCGTCCAACAAAAGGGGCGCACATCATTTTGTGACTTCTGTCCGGGATTTCCCTTATAATTACGGATAGCAATGACTACCTTCCGGTTTCCTTGCGTTTCTTTTCTTCGTATTTGCGGCGGTACTTTTCAAGGTACTGCGCATCCTTTTCCGCCTGCCGGGCGGCATCAATCAACGCCTTCCGCTTTCGCTTGCGCTCCTTTTCAAGTTTCTTCGCCTCCTTGGCAGCAAGTTTTTCGGCATCGCGCTTGTCCAGTTCAGCCCATCTGGCCTCACGTTCCTCCTGCTTCTTTTTCTTCTTCGCATCGCGCGCAGCCTTTGCTTCCTCACGAGCCTTGATCCTGGCCTCTTTCGCAGCCTTCCTGGCCGCAGCCTTTTCAGCAGCAGCAAGTTCTTCCGGAGTCATCGCCGCGACAGCTGCAAGAGAATCAGCCACAGCAAGACTGTCTGCCGCCACCTTTATCGAATCTGCAAGTGCAAGCGAGTCAATCCTTGCCGCAGCTAGAGAATCAGCAAAAGCAAGACTGTCCAGAACAGCCAGCGAGTCAGCCAGCTGAAGACTGTCTGCCAAGGCAAGACTGTCAAGCCGTGCTCTTTCAGCAGCACGCTGCTCGGCTATGGCTTTCTCGCGCTGTCTTACTGCACGAAGAGAGTCACGAACCTCTATCTGACGGTGTATGTCGCCTATATAACCCGGGAAGTATTTTTCCGTCTGGACGAAAGTGGCACGAGGACGAGCCTCATACGACTTTCTCTGGCTCGGCCTCAGAGACAGCGGAGTCACGGCATTCCTGTCTGCAGGACGCTTTTCCGGCTGCCAGTTGAAACCCTTGAGCTTCAATTCCTCTGGGGTCAGCTGGACCACAGGATAGCCATCGTTCTTGGCCTGATCGAAATAATACACCCTCTGGAGCTCGCCTTCCTTGAAGGTTGCCGAAAGCATCTTGGATTCAGCCTTGTTGACTGTAGCGAGAGCATCGTTTTCCTCCAGATAGAACAAAGCATTCGCACCTCCAAGCACATCGAAACGCCGCAGGCCGCCCTTGTCATCGAAATATGCCAGCATTTCCGCTCCCTTGATCTGGTCGAAGTGAGAAGTGTCCTCCTGAATGGCAATGAAGGCATTGGACATAAGACTGGCCTTCTCCATACCCCCATTACGGACCACAAGCGATACACTGTCCGCAGTATACTGGCGATATATTTCCTGATATATTATAGGTTCCTTGAAAAGGCGGGCCAGCGAATCCAGATCGGAATAAAGCAGGGAGTCGCATACCACCTGCATATCCTTCTTATATATCTTGACCTTTCCTATTGCTTCGAGGAAACCGATCTTTGTCGTATCCGGCGGAACGACCACAACAGAATCTGCCAATGCCAGCGAATCGGATAACGCCAATGAGTCTGTCACGGCGAGGGAATCCGGCAGAGAGAGGGAGTCCGGCAAAGCAGGTTTTACCAAAGAGTCTGCTGATGGGAGTGTATCTGACAGAGTCCTAAGGCGAGGCTCAGCCAGTGTATCTGACGTGACAGCCAGACTGTCCGGAGTTATTTTAAGGCTATCGGAGGCAAGTGTCAGACTGTCCGGCGGAGCCGCTGTTGCAGCAGGTTTTCTCTGTGCCGTCTGACTTGCTCCTGGAGCTGATTTCGCCGGAGAGACAGCCGCACCTTTTGCGGCAGGACCCTGTTTGGCCGAGCCTGGAGCCGGTTTGGCTGCTCCAGATTGCGGGCCGCCTGCTGCTCCCTTCGGTCTGTAGTTCGGGTCGTTCTTTGCCGCTTCTTCAGCAGCCTTTGCAGCCTCCTCTGCCGCCTTCTTACGGAACGTACCCACCGGGTCTATTGCCAAAGACTCCAGACGTTTTCCGGCATCGACAACCACCATGGAGTCAATGTCACACTTCTTGATGGTGTAGTAGACGAGTTTCTCGGCCCCAAGATAAACGGTGTCGATCGAACCGTCCGGGTTCTCCGTCTGTGTAATCACAGCCGGTTTTCTGGTCATTGTAACCTTTGCGAGCGAGTCCACATATTCCAGACGGCCTGCCAGGCCATACACGTTTCTCGTGGTATCTGACACCTGGGCATTTCCGAGCATCTCAATTCCAGAGGTCACTCTGTCGAAATACAGACTGTCACACCATCCTTCCTGATCCTGGGACATGACGTGGACCATGTCAGTGAAGAAGAACAGTTCCTTGCCACGGTCGTACCATCCTCTTTCCGAAGACAGCATATTCTCGTCCTTCCAGGCATTTGTCGCCCTTCCGAAAGTTGCAAGATTCAGATCTGACTCATATTTCAGGTCCTTTGTCTTGACAAAGATGGAGTCCGTGAACATATTGACATCCGTCTCGAAGGTGAAGGTCTTGACCTTGGAGTCATATGTACCGTTACGGCTCTCCACGATCTGACCGTCCTTGTCACGCATGGCTCCACCATTCATGAACACGGCTACAGAGTCTTTTGTGTTATAATCCAGATGCCTGGTCCTCAGCGTGTTATGATCCTTGTCCACCAGCTGGACAAGAGTGCCTCGGAACTGGGCGAGGTCGTTGTCGATGAGATAGGTCAGTTTTTCGCTGGTGAGCACAGTCTCTTCCTGAAGTATGCTGACATCTCCCCAGGCATCGATGATTCGCGTCTCAACATTCCACAATGCAGTGTCGCAAAGGAGATATGTATTGTTGTGAAGGAAACGGGCCGGTCCTATGACCTTTCTGTAGCTTGCTCCTTCAATATCAACCATCTGGGCCGACTTCGCGCTTATCAGCACGACAAGACTGTCCTGTTCCTGCTCCTGCTGGGCAAAAAGAGGAAAGCCTGCCATAGCGGCAAGCACACAAAGGAATATTTTCTTGAGAATGTGCATCCCGGTTATTCTGCCTTACGGAATTTTTCGCTCCATCCCTCACGTTCAAAGACACAATCCTTGAACAGCGGATCAATGACTATATATGTTGACTTTATCTTGGAGTCGATGAATTCATCAATCGCCTTTTCCGACTGCGCCTGGGACGCCTGGTCAAGCAGAAGCGTGTAGTCATTCTGGAATGTCGCCGGATGCGCCGGAATGATCTTGTCGACCTTCACTATCTTATACACCAGATTTCCATCCCTGCCCTCATTGTCGAGCGACTCGATAGGTTCTGAAATCTCGCCCTCCTTGAGATTCTTTATGGCAGCATAGTCCTGAGGCTTGAGCTGGTCTATCTCGAAATATGAAGAACCTGTCATCGGATCGGCCATCTGTCCGCCGTTGGTCCTGGTTGCCGGATCCTCAGAATAGAATCTTGCAGCAAGTTCAAAAGTCAGAGCCTCGTTTGCAAGTTCGGTACGGAGGCTGTCAAGAAGCTTGAAGCCCTTCTCCCGGTCCTCGGAAGTATATTCCGGTTTCAAAAGAATGTGACGGGCGTTGAACATGTCTCCCTTCTTCTCTATCACCTCTATGATATGGAAGCCGTCAGGAGTCTCGACAATCTGGGATACGACACCCGGCTTGAGAGACATTGCTGCATCCGAGAATGCTGGCCAGAAGATTGATTTTGAGGCCATTCCGAGTTCACCTCCCTTGCGTGCACTGCCGGGATCCTGAGAATATATTCTGGCAAGTGTCGAGAACTTCTCCCCATTGATGATACGCTCGCGGATGGCCAGCAGGCGCTCCTTTACTGCAAGGTTTGCCGCCTCGCGGTCAGGATATACGCAGATCTGACTCAGCTGATATTTTATCGGAACCATCGGAAGGTCTTCGGGATCAGTCGCTTCGATATATTTCTGGACATCATAAGGAGTGAGTTCCGGAACCTTTTTCGCGATCTCCTGCTGCATCTGCTGAGTGAGTGTCTGGTCTTCTATGGCCTGACGCCACTCCTGACGCAGTTTGTGGACAGGCTTTCCGAAATACTTCTCCACTTCCTCATCTCCACCGAGAGATGTCCTGACCTGATCCATACGCTGACTGAGCTGTCCCTCCACCATGTCGTTGTTTACGGACAGGGAATCAAGTCTTGACTGCATGAGGAAGAGCTTGGAAGCCATCATAGACTCCAGGATCTCACAACGTCCTGTCTTGTCCGACATCATGCCATAAGCCTTCATCATCTGCACCTCCTCTTCAAGCTGCGAGATCATGATCATTTCGTTTCCTACTACGGCTATTGTCTTGTCTATGATTCCGTTAGGGTATTTCTGAGCGGATGCTGCCAACGAGATGACAGCAAAGGCCATTAAAGCCACACCTTTGTAAAGATATCGCATATCTAATGAATTACAAATTTTCCGTTTTCGCGCGCGTCGTTAAGCAAATCCTGTTCCAAAGTGGATATCAGAGCCTGCTTTCTTGCGCTTATTATTATATCCCTGATGGTCTGAGCACTATATTCCAATGGTGCCACCTGCCCCTTCTGCATCATTTCCGGCACATATGCCAGTCTCGCAACACCAAGAGTGTCCGTCTGCTCGATCCAGCTGTTCTTCATCTGGGCTAGCATCACCGTGTAGTCCATCGGGAATTCACGCGCCAGAGCCGTGACGTCTATCCATCTGTCCGACCATGTCGTAAACTTCAGAGCTGACGAATATGCCAGACTGTCCGCCTCGACAAGATCCTCAACATCGCTTGACATCATGCGCTTGCGTATCTGGTCCTTGGCCGGAGAATCGGCCGATATGCTCAGGAAGCGCGCCTTGACCAGCGGACGGCTTAGCACGAACTTGTCCTGATGGGCATTGTAGTACTCCTCCACCATCTCATCGGTGACCGAAGTGTCGAGCCTCTCGTTCACATAAAGCTGCTCGTAGCGGTACTTCAGAAGGGACTTTCTGTAATCCTCAAGTTCCTTGGTGACATCCTTCTCACTCTTTGAAAGCTGTTCTTCCGCTATCCCGAGAAAGACGAGCTCTGTCGCCCAGGTGTTGATGTACTGCTTTGCCAGGAAGGTGCTGTCATCAGCCGGCAGCCCCCTCGGAATGACCTTGTCCAGATCGCTCCTGTAGAGCTTTTCTCCACCGACTTCAGCAACCACTTCGCCTCCTCTGAGAAACGATGAAATCGCCCTGCACGACGGAAGTACCGGCAGGACGATCATCATAGCTGCTATTATATTGAGCAGCCTCTTCATTATCTTGAATAGTTCGGAGCCTCGCGAGTGATGGTCACATCATGCGGATGTCCCTCAAGATATCCAGCATTTGTGATGCGCACGAACTTCGCGTCGCGGAGCTTCTCAATATTTGGAGCACCTACGTAACCCATACCTGCACGGAGACCACCTACAAGCTGGTAAACCACCTCGTTGAGAGTTCCCTTGTAAGGAACCTGAGCCACGATTCCTTCCGGAACGAGCTTCTTGATGTCCTCTTCCATATCCTGGAAGTAGCGGTCCTTCGATCCCTGCTGCATAGCTTCAAGCGAGCCCATGCCTCGGTATGACTTGTACTTACGTCCGTTCAGGATGATCGTCTCTCCCGGAGACTCCTCGACTCCTGCGAAGAGCGAGCCGGCCATGATTGTGCTTGCACCTGCTGCGAGAGCCTTCACCACGTCACCGGAGTAACGGATGCCACCGTCTGCAATTACAGGAACTCCCGTACCCTTGAGAGCCTCTGATGCCATCATCACGGCAGAAAGCTGAGGCATTCCGACACCTGCGATGACACGGGTAGTACAGATGGATCCCGGTCCGATTCCCACCTTCACAGCACTCACACCTGCATCTGCCAGAGCCTTCGCTCCTTCCGCAGTAGCCACGTTTCCTGCTACTATCTGCACGTTTGGAAGCGCATCGCAAGCACTCTTTATCACGTTGAGGACGCCCTGGGAGTGACCGTGAGCCGTATCCACAACGACTGCATCTGCACCAGCACTCACGAGCATCTCGATTCTCTCGATAGTGTCTGACTTCACGCCCACGGCAGCTGCCACGAGAAGGCGGCCCTTGCTGTCCTTGGATGCGATAGGGTTGTCCTTGATCTTCATGAGGTCCTTGTAGGTGATGAGTCCCACAAGCTTTCCGTCTGCATCGACAACCGGAAGTTTCTCGATCTTGTGCTGTCGGAGGATGTCTGTCGCGTCAGGAAGGCTGATGCCCTTCTTTGCAGTCACAAGATTCTCCCTGGTCATGATCTCAGAAACAGGCATCTTGGAGTCACGCTGAAAACGGAGGTCACGGTTTGTGACGATTCCCACAAGGAATCCGTTGTCATCAACCACAGGAATACCGCCGATGTGATGCTGGGCCATCATTCCGAGAACCTGTCCCACAGTCGCGTCCGGATGGATGGTGATAGGGTCATAGATCATTCCGTTCTCTGCCCTCTTCACACGACGTACCTGATTCATCTGCTCCTCGATGGTCATGTTCTTGTGAATGACACCAATACCACCGGCACGAGCCATCGCGATTGCGAGCTCAGCCTCTGTCACAGTGTCCATTGCAGCAGAAACGATAGGTGTCTGAAGAGTGATGTCTCTTGTGAACTTTGTCGATACGTCAACAGTTCTTGGGAGAACCTCAGAATGTGCCGGAATCAGCAAAACGTCGTCGAAGGTCAGTCCTTCAATGATCGGAGAATTGGTAAATGTCTGCATCTGTATGAAGCTGTTAAATTATATCCGTATAAAATTGGGCAAATGTAATCATTTTTTCGCATATCCACAAACTGCACTTCTATTGGCCTTGCCCAACAGCTCAAACCAGGTCAGCAGAGAGTTTAAGACACGTATGCACGGACACCTGGCAGATAGGCAGACATGAACCCGCCACACCCATTCGTTTGACTGTCAGTTGCTTAGACTCACGTCCTGCCATCCTCGCCATGCAGGACAAGTTCACAACTACCAGGAAAACAGCGCATTAAGTGTCACGACTAGTGGATGACTTTATCGGCAAATGAAGGAACCTTGATATCTGGTTCAAAGTTGCGCAAGTGTGTCTCTGCAGAATTTGAGCAAGGCGAAACTTCTCTTCTGGAGTCATAGTCAGAACAACTTTAACCTGATGATCGGATTCGACTTTCAACTCATTCCTCATTAACGTTATCATCTTCTTATAAACAGTATCCGATTCCGGATAATAAAGTTCCTTGATATCATACTCATTCCCAGACGTACTACGCATAGCCATAATCATATTCTCATAACTGCCATAAAACTCAAGGAGATAATCTGAATCAAATGGCCAATAAGTCATGATTATATGGTCTGCCAACATATCAACTTCCGACGCATTCAAGTCAGCCATCATCTTTTGTAGTCCCATATATGAAATATATTGATCTCGCGAGTTCATACCATCTACGACTTTCATATACTTGAGTAGCCGTCGGCTCAATTCTCTTTCAGGTATCCGCACTCCTGATTTCATACGCCTTATATATGACAGAAAATTCCACCTATATCCATCAGCAGAAGCACATATTCCTTTCTCTACGGGATTATTCCCGATGTATACTATCGTAGATCGTATGCTTTTGCTTCCTGTCTTTGGAGCACTGCCGAAACTTTTATGAAACAATGGTCCGCGACGACCCGAATCGCGATTGAATTCTCTGGCAAAAAGCGAAGTATAATGCATTATAAAATCACTGACTTCCTTCAGTTTCTCCGACGCCAGCAGCACATGAATATGATTAATCATAATGCAAAGTTCCAGAATCGTCACTTTGTACAATCTGGCAACAACAGAAAAAATCATGAAAAACACAAGATAGTCTTCAATCCCATAAAAAATATTGAATCCTTCGACTGACCTTTGATAAATGTGCATACACTCTCCTGACACAAATCTTCTTCTTTTGTACTTCATTTTAACATTCTTTAAGATTATACTTTCTGCAGATCTGCCAAATCGTTAGTACACAAATCCTTATGCTGACGTCCTGCCTTCCGCCCCATGCAGGACAAAGCCACATGTTATTGTATATCAATGCTTTAGCCGACATGGCCCTGTGCCACCTGCTTCTGCGAATGTAGATGAAGTCAACGAACCTGATGATAAAAAAGAGAAAAATGTGGCGAAAATATTTTTATATCTTGCAATGGATCCGGGAAATCTTCTATATTATGTGTATACTGTTTCAATCAAGTAATTGATTTTCAAACATTTACATCATCGTCCTGCATGGAAAGGAAGGCAGGACAACCAGGTGATTGCCTCACTATCAGGGAATTAGGTGTTTTGCACATGGATTGCCTGACCTCCTGAACATTCATTATCTAACAAAAGCCTGAATCGAACAGGAAGAAGGGAATCAGAGGAGACGGCCTTGCCAGGTGGCGCGGGTGGCGAGGCGCTGCTCCAGGAGACGGAGGAGTTCGACATTGCGGATCAGTCCCCACGGGGTCTCGTTCACAAAGCGTGGGGGCACCTCGCCGACGAAGCGTTCGATGAACAGGTCGGGGCGAAGACGCTCGAGCATATCCACGAAAAAATCCAGATACTCCTCAAGGGAGAATCTCACGAAATCTTCAGGGCACACTGCATATTCCTTTTCCATGCGGGTGCCCTTTACTATCTGCAGCTGGTGGAATTTGACCGAACGAAGCGGAAGGGAGTTTATCTGCTCGCAGCTGTCAAGCATCATCTGCACGCTCTCGCCCGGAAGACCGAGAATGAAATGCGCCCCCACATCCAGTCCGCGCTCTGCAGTCATGGTTATGGCTCTGCGGGCCGTCTCGAAATCGTGTCCGCGGTTGATGCGCAGGAGAGTCCGGTCATAGCATGATTCCACGCCATATTCCACTATGACTATCGGTGCCGTGCGGACCTGGGAGGCGACAGTGCGCGACCAGCCTGCCAGGATCTTTCCCTGCGAGAGGTCTGCCAGATAATCCAGTTTTTCCTCATCCACGCAGTCTGGCCTGGTGCCTATCACGATGCCGACCACATCAGGGTGACCCAGTGCCTCCTCATAGAGTTCACGGAGCCGGGACAACGGAGCGTAAGTGTTTGAGAATGACTGGAAATATGCAAGATAATGCTCAGTAGTCCTGTAGCGGACCTTATGGAATTCGATGCCTTCGTCCATCTGCTGGTGGAGGGACTTGCCGGCGGTGCTGTAGGCCGGGTGGAAGGCAGCGTTGTCACAATATGTGCAGCCTCCCCTTCCCACCTTTACGTCACGGTTGGGACAGGTGAAGCCGGCATCCAGAACGATCTTCTGAAGCCGCTCGCCGTACCTGCGCTTGAAATATCCTACAAAGGAATTGTATCTTTTCCCGTCCGGGAAGGCATATTTCTCGAAATCCTGTGACATGGGTGCAAAAATAGTCATATTTTTTATATTTTTGTAGAGGGATGCGTGTCACCCAAAGCGCTAATATTCAAACAATTAGATGTTTGTCCTGCATGGAAAGGAAGGCAGGACAAACGCATAAAACACTGAGAATCAACACAATACAATATACTATGAAAATGTTCTTCACTATAATATTGATGGCTGCAATGTCGGCCAATGTCGCTCAGAATAGGGACTCCGGACCAGAAGCCCAAAAGAGAATGGCGGTGGTGGAGACGTCCACATGCTATATGAGACTGATGCCGGACTATGAGTCGGCGCTTGAGACTCAAGAACTTATGGGAACCGTCGTGGAGATTGTCGGGCAGAAGGGATACTGGCGGGAGATTGTTTCGCCGCAGCCATATAAAGCCTGGACGACAGAGAAGACGCTCGTGGAGATGACGCCGGAGCAGATCAGGGAATATGAAGATGCCCCGAAATATATGTTCACCGGACTGTACGGGCATATATTCACCGAACCTAGCGGGAAGTCTGCGACCATATGTGACCTTGTGGGAGGAGATGTGATGAGGGTCGTCATGAAGGGGGCAGGACAGAGTGGTGAGAGGGACGGAGCTGGCAAGCGCGGAGATGCGACCGAAGATAAAGCCCGAGGACAGAAGGGCAAGCCTGTCGTGAAGGGGAAATGGGCCAAGGTCATGCTGCCTTCAGGAAAGACCGGCTGGGTGCTCAGGAAAGACGTCTGTCCATTGGGCGAACTCATAGACATCAGGATGGGAGATGCGGCGGAAGGAAAGGTCAGCCAGGAAAAGATGGAAGATATCATCACCTCGGCACGGCAGCTTCTCGGAGTTCCGTACCTATGGGGAGGCATGTCAGCCAAAGGAGTGGACTGCAGCGGTCTGGTGAGAATAAGCTGCATCATGAACGGAGTCCTGCTGCCCCGGAATGCATCTCAGCAGATCAGATGCGGAAAGCCGGTGGAGGTGAATGCGGATCCGGCATTCTGGAGTGAAGAGGCAAGAAGGGACAAGGAGGCCTTCAGCAGGGAGATGAAAAAGAGAATCACCTCCCTGAAAAGAGGTGATCTTGTGTTCTTCGGCACTCCTGCCACAGCTGAAAAGCCGATGAGGGTGACCCATGTGGGAATATATCTGGGAAACGGTGAAATCATCCACTCGTCCCATCTGGTCCGCATCAACTCCCTTGATCCGGAAGCGGACAACTACTACGAGAATGCCCACCGGCTTATCGGGGGATGCCGGCTGGGGGACTATTGGAGTTCCCATTGAGCATAGAGGTCAAGGGAAGCCGAAAGGTTCATGACATCACCATTGGCATATCGCTTTCCTTTGTTGTCATCTCCGTCTGCACGAGTGTGCCAGCCAAGAAACCGATAACCGGCTCTGTTGATAGTGGCTGGCTGGACGAGCACACTGTTTGTCGCTGTCACGATATTCTGGACAGCAGTATCCGCACCGTTGAGATATCCTCCGTTACCATGGAAAGTTACAACCACATGGGTGACCTGTCCTCCGTTCAGAGTCACCATACCCAGTTCGTTGGCTACATCCTCATTGGCGACATAAGCAGCAGTGGTGTTTCCTAGGATTGTTCCGCTGTTGATTTCTATGCTGGCATTATGACCCACAACGTAAAGGCCACCACCCTGAAGAAGTGACTTGTTGTGTGAAATCATTGGAGAATCGTCTGCTCCTGAAGTAACACCTACCACCACATCGGCTTTGGCCCCACCTGACTCGGACATATCCACACACAAGCCTCCGCCGAAACGATCTGCTGTATTGTCCATGATCTCACCAGAGAAGACATCCACGAAAACATCTGAAGTCACTGATGACACATATATTCCTCCTCCACAGCCACCTTTGGACGCATCAATCAAGGCGGTATTGCCAGTTATTGAAGCCGTGCCGCCCTCTGGCATGATGAAGTTTCCTGTTGCAATGCTCACACCTCCCCCATTGCCTCCTACTGAAATATTATCGGAAATCTCACCTCCTGAAACAGTTACGAGGCCACCTTCGAGGTATACAGCGCCACCATCAGAAACAGAGGAACACTCCGCAACTGTTCCTGAGGTCATCGTGAAGGTCGGCACATTTGAAGATGTCTTGAGGATACAGATTGCTCCTCCCTTTCTTCCCTCACAGGAAGTGATGATTCCAGTGCCGCCCAGATTTACTTTTCCGTCCTCCAGATAAATTGCACCTCCGTTATACTCAGAGCGACATCCGCTGATCGTTCCTCCTGTCATTGAAAACATAGGTTTTGCCACACCTTTGATATACACAGCGCCACCTGACTCTGCAAAACACTCCTTGATGACTCCGTCAACCATGGAAAAGATTCCGTCTGACATATATACCGCACCTCCGTTTCTCTGCACATGATAATAATCCGGATCATCGACATCACTGTTTCTTATCACACCACCGTTCATTTCAAACACAGGCCTATCCTCTTCAAGTCCCGAGCCGGTGTTTTCCATGATGAACTGTGCCTGGATATCTCCACCGCGAACATAGATTTTTGCCGTACCAATCTTACCACCGGGGCTGTTCGTTTGTCCACCTCCGATAGAGCCTGTACGGATGACAGGACTACCTTCGATTGTCACAGTAGCGGAACCACCGTTCAGATTGGCGACAGAGCCGCTTGTACAACCCGTGCCTCCACCGATACCGGCTCCAGGAGGTATTATAACCCCTGGATTCAGACCACTTTCTGCCGCCACACTCCTTGCCACCACATGACCACCTGTAATTTTTATGACCGCTCCTCCACCATAGGAATTATAACTGCTGCCTCCGCCTATGGCGGTTCCTATGGCAGACTGGGCATAGACATTTCCGCCAGTAATCGTAACCGTTCCACTATTGCCATGCTTGGCCTTGGAACCAGCTCCTCCTATGGCTGAACTCGGAATATCCCATCTGTTTGCCTTGTTGTATGCATAGACATTACCTCCAGAAATCGTAACTGTTCCTGCTCCACCTTGGCTATTAAAGCCGATACCTCCTCCGATGGCAGTACCGGTAGTCGATGCTACTGCTGTGATGTCACCGCCCTTTATAGTTATAGTACTATTTCCATTGCCACCGCCACCTATTGCTGAGCAGTTCTCAGCCTTTGTCGTTCCGGCAAAGACAACCCCTCCCTCGAAGACTATTCCATAGCATTGGTCGCTGGAGTCATTATTGCCTATTGCTGCGCACCAGTGGTTTGAGTAATAGCCATATTCCCAATCTCCGACTACACTAGCCTGAGAATCAGCCTTGCTCTTCTTATAATCGACATCGGCAACAGTCAGAGAGCCCGTACCTGTAAATATCAGCTGACAACCATTATTCTTTACTGTGTTGCTATAATGGATCGCACCGAACCTGTTATCTCCCACGATGTTTATGGAAAGATAAGAACCCGTACCGCTAGGTATGAAACCGACTCCACCTTTTGTTCTGCTTACTGATGCCTGTTGAAATCTTGAGTATAGGTTATCTATGGTAAGATTGCACTTTATCTCTCCAGCCACGTCTATATAATAAGGAGTATGTGCCCTTCCTACCGAACGCACAGCACCGGCAGTTCCGGCCTCATTGTCCCAGTTCTCTATGACATCCTCAACCACCTGGTTGTTTGTGATGTAGTCGCTCCACTTCTGCCCGTTAAACTCGACTCTTTCATATTCAGGAATACGACACTTACCCACCCGGAGTTGGGTTTCCCATCCTGTATTTGCCGCATTCGTGGCGGTCTGTGACTCAGAGGACTGATATACATAATACATATTTCCATCCACATGAGGTCCCTTCACTGCAGTAGCAACACCGCCGACGTATACATATCCCGAATATCCGGAAGGCTTGATGGAAACATCTCCCGCCGCCAGATCGAAATACTGTACGGTAGAATACTGCACGGTTTCGTTCAGAGTGTATGTAATCAGTTTGCCATGGTCCCATCTCACACCACTGAGATCGGCACTGAGGGTCTTTCCGCCGTCATAGGTCAGCGTCAGGCTTGCATTGGTTCCCAACATCTGAGGAATCATCATATAGATGTCATCACCATCATTTACAATCTCTCCCTCTTTGAAGGATTTTCCCCCCGCAAAAGACAGAGTAAATGTCTTTTCACCGGAAGCCACCCAATCGGAGGTTCCCAGAGTAAGTGTACCCTCTGTGCAGATGCCCTCCATAACTATCGACTCCACGCTGCATGCAAATCCCATCTTGAAACGCACAGCTGTCAATGCATGCTGGAACTCCAGTGGAACGTTATGGTAGAAGTCTTTCCTCTGCACCTGAGTTACGGCGACAAGCAGTTCTGTCTGTTTCGAAGGGTCCGTATCGACTTTATAATCTACAGTCGGGATTCCAATGCCGTTATCCGGATTCAGGTCCTTATCCACACCCATATCCAGGCCACAAGGAGAAACAGCATATACCCTCATGGTTGTTCCGGCCTCGGAGGCAGCAGATTTCCAGGTCACAGGATCAGCCTCGGCCTCCAGAAAGTAGTCGCGGAAGACAAACTTCTTTTCCGTCAATTTATCCCAGACTTCCGGACTTGCGGTCTCATCCCACGTATCATAGATATATGCACTGACGCTTGCCTCAAGCCCGTTCAAAGAGGTCTTAGGGGCAGACTTTGTTTCAGCAGATCCTGAAACAAGAGCCAGATCTTCCTCCTGGACAGACAGGTAGCCGAAACAATAGTCCTGACATGACTTGACCTGTGGCATCAGGGCTGTCTGGAATGATATGTGGCTGTTTGCAGATGTCTGAGGAGTGCCATCTGCCATTTCATCAATGCATCCCGTTGCCCACACCGACAGAAGAGTAGTTGTAAGCAAAGCATATATGTGTCTGATATTCATCCTCATAACATCATTTCAAATAAAAATTATCATCCTTGTACTCCCACGATGCCAAAGAGCATTCTCCCTCTATCACAGAGAACGGGTGGAAGTAAAGTTCTATGACGAACTGTCTGCCGGCTGCATCTGACGGGGAATCCAGAAGTTCTCCCTCCTTGTCGATCAGAGCGACCTCGATAGTCCTCTCTTCATTCTCAGCCTTGACCTTCAGCGTATAAGACGTTGCCGGCGCGCAAAGGACAGAGCCGACCTCAAAAATCGATGTGGTCAATTCATAATCGCCTTCATATACAAGAGGTTCGATGCTGCCGGAGTATGACACCTTGGAATCGGCTGATTCCGCATCATATAACACTATATCTACCTGTGATTCTGTTTCGATGGAAACCTTCCTGACATTGCCCCAGAATTGAGGCGCCTCTGCATCCACGGCCACAAGACACACTTTAAGCCACGTCAGAAGATGGTCATAAGTCTGAACTCCGAAATGGCTGCTCCAGCTGCCTGATATCTGCTGGGAGAACATCACGTCAGTGAAACCGTCCAAAGCATCATACGTCGCAGTTCTTCCATCATCGGAAATGTCCCACCCTGTCTTCGGACATAGTCCCACACAATAAACAGGAGCATCATCTGTCGGGTATTTCAGATTATTTCCCTCCCAAGGGTCAGGATCCTTAGGAACCGCATTCTCATACTTTATGGTCGTGTGACATGGCAGGCACGTAGGAAGAGCCGGGCTATGCTGATACACTCCGGAGGTCATCGAGAACAGAAGAGCGGCCTCCAGAGGATTGGACGGAGACGGTACGGTACCCTCGAAAGGATGAGCCACCTGTGTACCTCGTGTCAAGACATCCACCTTGTCAACACATACGGAAAGTCTTATGCTTCCGTCATTCTCGTGCATTTCCAAACCCGTGCAGGCTGAACAGGCCAGCAGTAAAACGACAATATATGCAAATATCCTATTCATATAGATTTCCTCCTGCGACACCTTCCACAATCCAGTCATTGACCACAACACTTGTGGTGATGTTGTTACCCATCCTGAAGGTAAGCGAAATAGTAAACTGCTTTCCCATGGTACTTCCCTCAAACCACTCATCAGCTGCTGTCTTGAGGTCAACCGGAACCGATATAGGACGGTTCTCGGTTGTTATGTCCAACGTGTACTCGGCAACCCTCTCCAATGAGTGGGCGTCCCTGGCATAGGCTGTCACGGGAGAGCACAGTACGTATGCAACCTCTTCCATAGCTAGATAAGGGATCCGTTCTCCTCCCGAAGCAGGATACTCTTCATCAGAGTCGGTAACACGGAAGTCCATATCTGCAGATCCGGAGAAAGAAACGCATGACGACGGATCATACTGCCTCGTAAGATCCACCGACACCTTGTCCTTTGCTCTGACCGTGATGTCTGTGATCTTTCCCCAGACTTCAGCAACTTCCTCGCTTTCAGCCTTTATCTCCAGACGCAGCCAGGTCAGGAGATGACGGAAATGAAGGGTAGGCCAGACAGGATTGCCTTCTGAGTCTTTCTTTCCGTAAGAACCGTCCACCTGAGGAGCAAACATGACATCCTCGTATCCATGGAACAGATAGAAGGCAGACCTTCCATCCTCGGTAGTCCATCCGGACTCCGGGGTCATGGCAACGAAATAGATAGGAGGAGTATCCACCTTTGAGTAGATGACCTCGGCGAGCAGCTGTGGCCCTCCGCTCTGAAAATGAGCCTGGGTATGGTAGGCCACCTCATAAGGCACCCCAGGATTGTTGATCGGATCGTACTGAGTTCCGTCAAGCCTTTTGTCTGCAAACAGTCTTGAAGTCGATGATGCCCACACCTCCGTTTTCAAAGGACAGTCGTTGGTAGGCATATCAGGTTCGACATCATCATCGTCAGACGGAACATATGGAATCCTTGTCCTGACATCATCCTGAAGAGATGCAGCGATATAGACTCCGCAATCATCACATGGCGAAGGGTCATCATAGTCTCTGTTGCAAGCTGCAAATGTCAAAGCAGAGAACAGCAATATGTAAAGCGCAGTCTTCATCTTCCTATTGTACGTCTATTTCCTGTTTATAATCCACCACGTCCCATTCATCGACACGGACATTGAAGAGGATCTCTTCCTGAGGGTCTCCCAGTTTGATATTGTATGTATATCTCTTGCCTGGCTCCCAACTGGTGGCTGAAGGGCTTGCCACAGCTATCCTCTTTGTCTCCGCTCCGATGTCATCTCTTTCATATGTTATCGCAAACTGCACCTCCGAGAGACTCTGAGGCACGACAATGTATGGACCTCCTATCTGAGTGTCGAAGTTAATGTTCTCTCCCGGCACCGGTTCATTGATTTCAAGAACAAGGTCCGACCTCTCTCCTGAAGTAGTCCAGTTGCCACTGGTGAAGTTTGCTGCAGAATCTCCACCAAAATCCACTGTGCTGAACCTGTTGGCGTACGTTCCCTTACCGAATATGTTCTCAAAGGCTATCGTCTTGATGGTCATACGATAAGACTCTTTGAGGATTACCACCACAGAAGAGAAAGGATGGACAAATCTCAGTTTGACTCCGTCTGTCCCCTGGGTCGTCGGATTCTGATCGGTGGCATAGGCATATATGAACTCCTGCATGCTGTCCTGGAGATTATTCAAAGGCAGATTACAAGAGAAAGAAGGGCCGTCAGCAAGTGTGTGCTCTCCTATCGTCACATAGGTCTTCTCCATATTCTGCTTATAAGGCATATATGCAAAGAAGTTCAGATCATTGTTCTTCGGCCAGTAGTAATCCACATAGGCGTCGTCTGTAATATCCTCCGGCGTTCCGCCGTCGTCACGGAACTGCCACTTATCCGTACCGCCTGCGAAGAACTTCACCCATGCATCACTGAAATAGCAGGTGCCTGTTTCACAGACGTAGGCATTGACAGAAAAGTCTCCGCCTCCGATTTCGGTGTTCTTCAAAGGATCATCCCCATCGAAGACAGTTGCGCCTCTTGTCGATATGAGACTTGTGGCGAAACGGATCCGTTCGCCACCGGACACAGGCTCCCTGCTGTCCTCCTTGGTGCAGGAAAGACATAGGGCCATGAGCGCTACGGCAAGAAAATATGCAGATATCCGTTTCATAATTCTTTATCGGAACCCTCGGAGGCGGTCAGGCCTCCGGGAGTTAAATGGTTTATTAGAAATTGAAGTCCTGACCATTAGTTGGAACATCAACCCAAGGAGCTACGTATGGCTCGAAGTAGATGGTGTCAAGACCGATGATGATGTTGTAGATGTAGCGCTTGCCCATCTCCCAACTGCCTATGGCAGCTGTCTGGAGATCTTTCTCAATCACCTGAACAAGCTGTTCGCTACCTGTACCATTGTTAGCAAGAGTATAAGTGACCTTGAGCTTGATTCCTGAGAGATTCTGAGGAAGAAGGATGAAGTCTGTTGCACGGAGGCCGTCGGCAGCTGCAGGCGCAGTCTTGGAATGCGAGGCAGTCCAATAAGCTTCTGTGTCAACATCATAATTAAGATTATCAGAGTTATCCACGAGGTAATTCTTAGGCTCAGCCGCCGCTGTCCATGATGCTGCAGTTGTTGGAGCATTATTTTCATCTTTAAGATTCTGGTCGAAGGAAGCCTTTGAGCCCACGTTGAGAAGTTCGATCTTGTTAAGAGTGATCTTGGTGCTGCCGCTGTAGTCTGCAAGAGTCTTCACTGTAAAGGCTACAGAAGAAAGAGCATGCTTGAATGACAGGTGAACTCCCTTATAGATGTCAGCAGTCACTCCTGCCTCAGCGCCCGTTCCTTCTGATCCCACTTCATTATCATCGACAGCCTTCTTGTTGTATGCTCTCTCACTGAAAAGAAGATCCACCTGGTCAGAGACAGTCTGTGTGACCTCAAAGTCAGTGAAAGTGATTCCGCTTTCAGTTGCAGCTGCTTCTGCCTTTCCCGCAGGAGCATAAGCGATGAAGGTGAGGGAACCGTTCTTTGGCCAGTAGTAGTTCTGAGCCGGTGCCCAGGTGTTGTCACTATAACTTACTGTCACCTCGTTCATATAGGTCTTACCTTCTGTCCAGGTAGAATATGTTCCATTTGTAACATCCGCTGGATCTACGTAATACTTCGCCCACACAGCAAAATCGTAAGCAGTGCCGGTAGGATAGTTGTTCCACACCTCGTTGGTTGCCTTTGTGTTGAGGCCGACAACCGGTGCAGCAAATGTGATGGCCTGCTGATCAGTAACTGAAGGAGCCGGCTCGTTCTTGGTGCAGCCTGCAAGCGCTACGCCTGCAATCGCTGCGATGAAAAATAACTTTTTCATGATTGTAAAACTTTGGTTGTTAATAAATTATTATTATATATATTGTTTGTTGTTCTCATGTTAAATTATTACATCTGACTCAACATCCTGCCAATCGTCCAATCCAGGATCGAATCCGCCGCCTCCTACCTTTGGAGGTTCTGGTATCTCTATAGTATGATCTATCAGCAGCCACCTGTTCTCTTGTGCTTCCTTTGTGGCGAACACATCAGTGATATCCAGAGTCTCACTATATGGGTCTCCATACACCGTCAGGAAATCGAATGTTACCTCCAGATGGTTCTGCTGGGCCGGAATCTTTCCAAAAGTGTTGAACGTTGTATATACGGTCACAGTACCCTCGTCTCCCTTGACCATTCCAGATGCCGGTCCCTGTCCGGGGAACATATCGAAATATACCGTCACAGGGTCTTCTTCGTCCATTTTTCCGTCTATCAGCCAGCCGGAACCGGCTACTCCCGTGAGCAAACCTACGGAAGATGAGGCGAACTCAAGCCCCTTTACCCTTACCTGCAGGTAGTATGACTGTACCATACTCTCTGCCCTGAAATACTTCCCCTCCGGTGTCTTGAGAGTGTCAACAAAGTCCACATAGGGCACGAGGACATCAGGACAGGCGACGCGGAACATGTGATCCGGGTCATACACAACCTTGTCAAAGCCCTGGTTCTTCTGCTTTGTAGAATTACGCCTGGAGCGGCTTGGAATATTAGACTTAAGGTGGGACGCGATTTCTCCCGTAAAGGCCTTTGCATCAAAATGATTATTGATATCCTTCACCTGGGTGGTTTCAACATCAAAATTGTAAACCATAAGTGAATATATACCAGGGGCTGCTACAATATAACCGTCATAATACCTCCCATTTTCGTCCATTCCCATATTTCGCAGGAAGCGCTCGGCCTTTGCGGCTCCAGTTTCCGGGTCTGCAAGAGTGACTCTCAGAATGCCCGGAGCATTGTACGTCGGTCTCCTGTTGCTTTCATTGTAGAATCCTGTGGTCACGTTCGGAATCACTTCATCTATGTACACCCTGATATAGTGGGTATTGGACATCTCCAGCAAAGGTCTCCTCTCGCACGACAAAGTCGTAAACAGCAGGCTAAGGGCAAGTATGTGAATCAGTTTCCTCATCTTGCACCTCCTTTTGTCTTGAATGTGGCCCTGATCGGAATCGTCAGGCTTACTTCAGCCTTCGTAGGTCCGAAATAGTGAAGGGTTCCCGCATTGTTCTTGTCCTTGATCAGGATCTGCCAGTCGTCGGTAGGGATGTAATGCTGGTACGGGACACGCGCATAGCCTGCAGTTATTGAAAACTCAAGATTAAGGTGCTTGCTTATCGGCATTGAGTAACCGTATGTCAGGCCGGCGCTCATGAATTCAAACTGATAGCAACCGAAGTCTCTGCCCCACTGGATATCGGACTTTCCTCCCCATACGTTAAGTCCGAGGAAATGGCCCACAAGGGCATCTCGAAGCTTTCTGTCGCCGGTATTCTCGCTTGTGCGCGGAGCAAACCACCAGCGAAACTCTCCTCCGAGAGAGAGGAACTGGAGGCAGTATTTATTGCTGCGGGCCAACCACCATGGGGTGTGCTGCTCGAACTGAAGGGAAAGATGCTTGTTGAATGGTACCTCAATCGAATAGTTCAATGCAGTCACCGCATCATAGAGCAGATTGGTCTTGAGTCCCACCACAGTCTTCTGCTTCTTAAACACCGGCTTCTCCGGTATGATGCGGGTGAAGGTGGAGTCCTGAGGCATCACCATCGGGAGGTTCGGGTCTGTGATCGGATTCACCGGCTCGATGATCTTCTTCCATACGCTGATCCATGTGGCGGCACGCAGTTCCGGCATATATCTGCGGATAAGGAAACTCCAAGTATAACCTCCGTCGAGTTGCTTGAGCCGCCATTTTCTGGTTTCATCACCGATTCCCTTCTCCTTCAGGATGGATATTACCTTGTCGCGGTCGTGACGGTGATACTTCTCCTCCACGAGACGGAGGAGACCCGGCCAGTTTTCTGCCAGCGGACTTATCCTGATCTTCTCGGAATTGAATCGGGAGGAATCCGGGCTATGTTCCAGGAGGAACCTCTTTGCCGCCTTGGCTCGCTCTATCGAAAGGTATTTATTGAACCTGTATGATCCCTCGGGTGATGCCCAAGCATAGATGACGATGCTATCGATCTTCGGGGAAGTCGAAATGTATCTGAGAATATGCCTTATCTGGCTCGGATTGTCGAGATAGGTGGTGTCGATGTCAGTCTTGTTGACCCGGTAATATATTGCAAACTCCTCAACGACCATTCCGCTGTGGATGGAATCCACTCTGACAGCAGCGTCGCGCCCCTGCGCGCAAGCGAAAGAATTTTGCCCTGACAGAACCAGGACAAAACAAAGAATCGCAACAATGGGGAGCTTCCTGTACATCTTCATTCCAAACCGACGCCTAACTACTAAAACCTTTTGCAAATATACTTACCCCCCCCGGGAAAAACAATGAAAATTTCAAGAAAAAAAGACGATTACAGATTTTTTGCTATCTTTGTCCCGTTATAACAAAAACCTATTTAAATACGTATTTATCATGAATCTTAGAGTTTTCAAGAAAGACATCGAGTTCTTCATCGGCGAGTTCATCGAGGATTGCGAGCTTTTCGTTCTCCTCAACCCTCATAAGGACGCGGAGAAGATTGACCAGATAATCGAGGAGGCTGTTGACCTCTACAACGACCTCAAGCAGAAGGCCGCTCATCCGGAAGGAAACAAGAAGGCTTACTACACAGGTCTCACAAAGGCTATGTTCGAGAAGCTCGACGAGCTTTCAGAGAAGCTCAGCACAGTTGTAGCTGCTGAGGCATAACGATCGGACATCGTCAAGATAAACCGCCCGGACTCCATCGCTGGAATCCGGGCGGTTATTGTTTATAGGCTCCTGACGGAAAGACTCGATCTATGGAAACCGCCAGCCGGGACCTCCTTTAATGTGGCCAGCACAGAGAGGTTCTCAATCTTTATGAGAATTGGCGGAGGGCGGAGGGAATTCGCTGAGCGGCGGGAGTCAGCGGGGAGACGGGAATCCACTGAGCGGACGAACATGTGTCATAGTGGGGTCTGATACGGATTCGTCCGCTCAGTGGCGGAAATTTGTTGCCAGTGAGCGGGGGAAAGTGCATCTCAAGCTCTCATTTGACGATTTACCCGCTCAGTGGATTTAATTTTAGTCGGAAATTTTGAATTGAGAGAGAGATTTGCAACCTTTGCATCAGCTTCAGAATCCACTTGAAGGTCTGAGTGGAGATTGAGGAGGGAGATTGTAAACAGACCTGAACCCGCAAACACAGACAGCGATGGAAGATATGAGGCGCAGTGGATTTTACCATGTATGCACAAATGGCACAGTTCTGCCGTGGATGTTCTTGGACGAACCGGATTTCATCTCCGGAATTAATCGCATAGGCATATGTAAAATAATAGCCGGAGTTATGGTCTTCGCCTACTCTCTGATGGACAACCACGTTCACTTCCTCCTATATGGCACATACGCCCAATGCCTGAAATTCATAAACAAGTACAAATTTCTTACTGGAATCCGGATTGCACAGAGGCACCATCAGAACAAGCACATCAAGAATCTGCCTGTATCCATCATACCACTCAAGACAGAAGAAGATATCCTTGAAGTCGTTGCTTACATTGACCGCAATGCAATGATGGCTGGCTTCAAAGGGCTTCCGCATGAATATCAATGGTCTTCTTCAAGATTGTTATTCAAGAAGGACTGCAAGGTGACTGCAGGAGAATTCAAAGTAGGTGATTTTTCCAGGAATCAGTTGAGGGACCTTCTGAAAACAAGAGTGACGCTTCCGGATGAATGGACCTTTGACGAACGCGGAATGCTGAATCCGGCATGCTTCACCGAGTGGCAGAAAGTAGAAAATCTATTCCGTTCAGCAGTGAGATATCTGTACTTCGTCACCAAGAAGTTAGAAGGAAAAATAGACATGACCCTGAATCAAGGGCATGATTCCTTCATTTCGGACAAAGATCTAAGAATCATTACAAGCGATCTATGCCTTAAGGAGTTCGGCGAACCTGACATCCGTAAGCTGTCGGTCAGTTCACGACTCAAGCTGGCAAGAACACTCCGAAAGGAATATTCCTCCACTCGCAAACAGATTGCACGCATGCTGCACCTCGATGCGAAGATTCTTGAAGGATTCATCTGACAACATGAAGAGAGCTGAACAAAGGTCACCCTCCCCCGGATGGCAGTCTGCTGAACAGGAAATGATCCATGAGAACTCCAGGCGACTGAACTCTGTGCGGAATGTACTTGGAATGATGCAGGGGATGACGTGAGGGGATGTGCTGGAAATGATGCAGGGATGACGTGAGGGGATGTGAGGGGATGTGAGGGGATGTGAGGGGATGTGAGGGGATGTGTGGGATGTGTGGGATGTGTGGGATGTGTGGGATGTGTGGGAGATAGCCCACGAAAGTCCAAGGTGACAGACCACTGAGCGGGGGGAAGTGCCACTGAGAGTTCCTGCATAAGATCTCGCCGCTCAGCGGAAGAAAAAAGTTTCCAGTGAGCGGCGGGATCTATCATTTAGGAGGGTTTAGAGCGAATTGAGTCGCTCAGCGGAATCGTGACAAACCTCCCGGATCCGTTTCACACCAACCGCCCGGAATCCATCACTGGAATCCGGGCGGTTGGTGTTTATATTCCGATGTTATTTGCCGGCGATACGCTTTTCCCAGGCCCAGGCGGCGGCGAGGGTATCCTCGACGCTGCGCTCGGCCTTCCAGCCGAGCTCGTTGTTGGCGAGCTGGGTGTCAGCCCAGATTGCAACAACGTCGCCTGGACGTCTCGGAGCGAACTTATAGTTGAGTTTCAGACCGTTGACCTTCTCGAATGCGTTCACCAGTTCGTAAACTGAGACAGGGCGGCCGGTTCCGATATTGAAGATCTCGTAGTCTTCCTTCATCTTTCCGTCAAGCATTCTTGAAACAGCTACCACATGAGCCTTTGCGAGATCCACAACATCGATATAGTCTCTAAGGCATGTTCCGTCCTCTGTCGGATAGTCGTTGCCGAAGATGCTCAGGCACTCTCTCTTGCCGATGGCAGTCTGTGTGATGAATGGAACGAGGTTGTTCGGCACTCCTCTCGGGAGCTCTCCGATGAGTGCTGACGGATGGGCTCCGATAGGGTTGAAGTATCTGAGGGCGATTCCCTTGACTGGTCCGAGCTGCTGTGCTCCGGCATTGACCTCTGCGCCATAGGCAGCTGTCGCCTTCACGGTGTCGCGGAGAATGTCCTCGCACATCTGCTTGGTGTTTCCGTATGGGGATGTTGCAGGCAGACGAGGTGTCTGTTCTGTCACAGGAAGCTTCTCAGCCTCTCCGTAAACGGTAGCGGAAGAGGAGAAGAGCACATTGCAGCCGCCGTGATTCTTGGATGATTCCAGAATATTGAGGAAGGACACAAGGTTGTTGCGATAGTACATGATCGGCTCAGCAACCGACTCACCCACAGCCTTATATGCCGCGAAATGGATGACAGCGTCTATCTTGTAGTCAGTGAACAGCTTCTCGACAGCGGCAGCGTCACAGCAGTCGATCTGCTCGAAAGGGATGTCTTCCCTGCCGGTGATCTTCTTCACACCTTCAAAGCAGGTCATGTCACAGTTTGACATATTGTCGGCCACTACCACCTCGTAGCCGGCCTCGATAAGCTCGACAGTCACATGACTGCCGATGTAACCGGCACCACCGGAAACCAGAACTCTCTTTGCCATAATATATTAGGATTGATTTTTCTATTCCTGACCCGGGAGCGGTTCCCGGACATCCGGCAAATGTAATAATTTTTAAGTATAAATCGTGCCGCCTGCTGCAACTATCAGACAAGCGAGGATATTATGGAGTCCGAAACGAAGAAGCGGGATTCAGGAATACGAAGGCGCTCACTTCCCGGCACAGCCTGCAGGTCACCGCTGTCAAGCGCACGGTCAAAAGCTGCAGGCTCACAGTGAGCACGAAGATAATCTGCTGGAAGACCGGCGGAAGTACGTAGTCCCAGCATTATATGTTCCAGGACCAGCTGCTCCCGAGTGAGGGTTTCGCCTTCACGGATTGCAGAAAAATCACCGTTGCGATACGCGTCAAGATAGGCTTGAAGGTCATCGGCATTCCATTGACGTGAGGCATCGAGAGGTGAAAAGCCATGAGCACCCGGCCCCAGACCCACATAAGGCACGTGGCGCCAATATGCCGAATTATGAACAGCCTCATATCCCGGAAGTGCAAAGTTCGAGATTTCATAGTGATGGTATCCAGCCGAGGCAAGAGCCTCACACAAAGCGGAATACTGTTCCTGACAGACCTCATCCGACGCTTCTGACCAGACCCCTTTTTCTGCAAAGCGGGCAAGCATGCTGCCAGGCTCTACGGAAAGCTGGTAGGATGACACATGCTGAGGTAGAGTGCCACGAGAAGATATGTTCAACGCCTTGTCCAGCGTGTTCTTCCACTGATCCAGGGAGAGCTGCGGCAGACCGAAGATAAGGTCGATGCTTATGTTTCTGACCCCGGCTTCTTCCAGAATCCCATATGCCTTGACAGCATCTTCCGAGGAGTGCCGGCGGTTCATGAAACGCAAGATCTTATCATCGAACGACTGCACACCCATGCTGATCCTGTTCACCCCGAGTTCCAGCAATCCCTCGACATATTCATGTCCTTTCTCTATTATATCTTCCGGATTCACCTCGACCGTGAACTCTTCAAATTCTCTCCTTCCTGACGTCGGACACGACGCATCGGCAAGGTCGCTTCCGGAGGCGCCCAGGCGCAGGGCTTTCAAAGTGCCGGCCAATGCTCTGAAAGCAGAAAGAGGCAGCACCGACGGGGTGCCACCTCCTATATATAACGTGTTCACTTCGTCCGAAATCTCCCCTGCCCTGGAAACCGCCTCGGCGCAAAGAGCCTGTGAAAATTCCTCGAAAAGCTTCTCCTGTTTCAAGATATCCTCTGCCTTGCGGCACCTGGCCGCAACCTCCGAATAGAAGTCACAATAGGTGCAGAAGTTTCTGCAGAAAGGGACATGGACGTATATCACGACTATCTGAGCATCATTTCCGCCTCACCGAGCTTGCTCTGCTCCGTGTAGGCCTCGACTGTATAGATACCCTTTACATATTCAGGGATGTCGTTCAGATAGATGCTGAGCTCGACCTCCTTGCCCTGATAGTCCACCTCGCGTGAAGCTGAGCAGATCATAGGTTCGCCGTTCACCTCGAATGTCCTCTGGGAGCTGTTGGTAAGCAGGATTCCATCCGGTCCCTTGATTCTGACATATACTCTCACCGGACCCTTTGCTGCAAGGTCGTTCTCTACGAGACTGAGCGTCGTAAGAAGGCGTACCACACGGCTGCTGCGGTCTGTGAGCTTGTCCGAACTGTTGTAGGCCTCCATTCTGAGCCCACGTGCCTTGAGCACGGAGCCGGCAGCAACCTGTCCCGAAAGACTTTCCACAGTCTTGCTGAGTTCCTCGCTCTGACGACGGCTCTCGGCTGCTTCACGGCGAGCTGCCGCCGCATCTGCCGTAAGCTTCTTGTTGAGTGTGTTGAGCGAGTCGATCTGAACGATGTAGTTCTTCATGATGCTGCGGAGAGTTCCGAGCTCACGTTCATACTGACGGATCTTGCTCCTGTTCGTTGCCTCTGTCTTCTTTATCCTTTCGATGAGCTGAGACACCTCCTCGCGTGAAGAGTCGAGCTGCGAGTTGATTGTGTCATAATCAGATGAAAGTGAGGCATAGTCATTCTGAAGAGCAATCATTTCCTGAGTCAGATTCTCCTTATCGATGGTGAGTTCCTTCACGAGTGAAGACTGCTGATACCACACATATGCAAGAGCTCCTGCAAGAAGCACAGCCACCATGATGAGAAGATACATCACCTTTTTCAATCCATTCTGTTCCATATCTTTTTCTTTTAACGGGCACAAAGATAGCAAAATATCGGAGTTTTCTTATATTTGCGTGATTTAACCACGGCGCAGGAATGCGCCCAGCAAATATAGAGCCATGAAATATTTCGTAAGAGCAATCAAATACTTCATTTATTTTTCACTTCTGACCACCCTTATCGTTGGGGCACTCGTGCTTATCGGAGCCGTTGAAGGAAATATAGACTCCATATTCGAGGGCGGATGGGGCTCCATCTGGAAGATAGCCGTCTTCTTTGCAGCAGTCTCGGCGATATATCCCAAGCTCGGATTCATCCGCAGGGAGGTGCCTGTAGAAAAGGACTGGAACGAAGTCAGAAGCGGGATCCTGGAGTTCTTCGCAGACAGGAGATACGTAATCGAAACCGAGACTCCCGACCAGGTGACGTTCCGACTGAGAGGTATTTCCGGCCGCCTGCCCAAGATGTACGAGGACAGGATCACTCTGACAAGAACCGCAGGAGGATTCGAGCTTGAAGGACTCAGAAAGGATGTGATCAGGCTTGCATCAGGACTGGAGCACAGGTTCTACTCTGCTGAGTAGAGACTCAGCCGTTGATCCTCTTTGCAGCGGCGCACATCGCCTGATAGAATTCCTCTCCGAAATAACGTTCGATAGGTTCGCGCAGAAATTCATAGACGCGGACCTTTTCTTTCTTGCCCTTGGCGAACGCATCCTGGCATATGTGCCAGCGGTGAAGGTTCAGGGCACGGGTGCCGTTGCTCAGCTGGGTGATACGGATAGGATAGAGCCAGCATGATATCGGCTTGCGGAAATCGCCCTTTCCCTGGAACCAGCAGCGCTCCATCGAACAGAAACAGTTCCCCTCCTCATCGAAAAGGGTATATGCACACTCCTCGCTGCCAGGGACAAGCGGAGTCACCATATCACCGTCTATATCTATCTCAAAGAAACCCTTGTCTGCCACGGCAAGACGTCCTTCCTGCGACATCAGAGGGGAGAATATCTCATAATTCTTTTCTATGGCTTCCGCCTCACACTCCTCAAGCGGAGCACCGCTGTCGCCTATCACACAGCAGCAGCCCTTGCACTTTTCGTAGTCGCATGCAAAATATTCCGTGAACACTTCCTCCGAAATGAGGCAGTCGTCTATCTGGATTATGGTTCCGTGATACATATCCTGTATTATTTTTCAATTATATATTCCACTCTTCCGGCGTCGGAGAGAGACGCCAGCAATGCCTTGACCTTTTCCGGGGTCACCGCATCGATCTTTGTCTGATAACCGGTAGTCAGATCCTTTCCGTCGAGATACCTCATGGTCACGGCACGTGTCCAGTATCTCGGGTCGGTCATCTTCACCTCGATACGACCTTTCAGCAAAGCCTTGTACTTTGCCACATCCTCCTCGGTCACGTCAAGTACGGCAAGCTCCTCGACCATCTTTTCCAGTCTGTCCAGAGCCTCTTCAAAGCCAGTCAGCTCACAGCCGGCCGCAAATCCTTCCGGCGATGCCTCTTCAAGCGTGATCATGACATTGAACCGTTCATCCGGATATATCCTGTTGTTATGAGACAGTCTTACATACACGCCGGTTCCGTCCATGACTTCATTCACCTTCTGCCTGAGGATTTCCGCTGCGACCTGAGCAGTCATATAGTTGTCTGCCGTGAGGGGATGACGAAGCGTAATTGCCATGTCAACACTGTTTTCCCGGCCCTTTACCTTATATGAAGCGCTGCCGGATACCGGCTGATATCTGACAACAGTCCTCGGAAACGACCTTTCCGTCGTCCGGAATGCCCCGACATAGGTCTGAAGGAGCTTTCTGAGTCTGGTCTCCTCAATGTTTCCTATAAGAACAAGGATTCCGTCATTCATCTTGCCGGACTGTGCGGCCAGAAAAGTCTCCGCCTTTTCCTGAAAAGCCGGAGTAAGACTGTCTGGCGTCTTCAAGGTCGAATACACATAGTCCGGACACATCAGGCTGTCTATTGCAGTTATCCTGTCTCTCAAGCTTCCTTTAACGAATTCGTGCCTTACCTTATCGCAGGCCATATAATATGAGAATGCCTCTGCATCGGGTTCCCTTTCATTTGCCATGGCCAGAAGAATCCTCACCAGAAGTTCCACGTCAGCCTCTCGTGCTGAGCCGCTCAGTATCATATTGGATATATTCACCTCAGACTTCATGGAGATATCGTTCATTTCCAGCGCAAGGCGGAAGTCTCTGTCCGACATTCCTGACACACGGCACAGATTCAGATAATCTGTCATATATGCGCCTTCTCCGGCGGAAAGATTACGGATGTTTCCAAATCCCCCGTTCATTGCCAGAGAGTAATACATCCTGCGACCGGTGTCCTGCCTCTTGTAGACCACCCTGAATCCGTTGGCAAAGGTCCATACCGATCCTCCTGTGAGATGCTCGGAGCGGATCGACTTCACCTTGATCTTCTCCACAGGGCCTGGCAACGGCATGCTGTCCACAGGCTGGACACACACGAGGTGACCTGCCTGTCCCGTCTCATTCCAGGATGAGGTAAAAAGCTGCCTCAGATGGTCAGAATCCATATCCTTGCCTCCTCCCACGCGACATTCAACCGTCAGATTTTTCTGACCGTCCAGCAGGGCAGCAGCCACATTGTTGAAAAGACGCTGTTCTGTCTCACCGTCAAGATCACGTGACTTGAGGAACCTGAGGATCTCCTTCTCGGAAGACAGCGGGGAGTTGTACAGAAACGAAGCTGCACATCTGGAAACATATTCGGAATTCGATTTCAAAGGCTCAAGAGAACGCTCCGTAACAGAAGCAATATACCTCCTGCGCGCAATCTCAACCTCGTGCACGGCAGCTCCGGCAGAATCCAGGGACGACATGACTCCGGCAAGGGCTGCTATCGCTGCATCTGCATCCTCCGGTGCTACGGAAAGGCTTATGGTGAAGCTCTCGTCACCGAGAGACCTGATACTGTCTATATGGTCGAATGAAATATCCGCTACCGGTACTCCCGCCGTAGTGAGAAGGCGGGTCAGACGTTCCTTGGCTATGATTCCAAGCTCCGCAACGAACATACGGTATATCGCCGGCTGTATCGTGTTCATATATTCACGTGGCGTTCTGGGAGTGGTCCATGTCGCAGAAACCGTGGCAATATTGCGGTCATGATAAGGAGAGGTCTCGAAGACAGCCTCATCCGCATTCTGCCAGACATATTCATCCCTGTCCTGAGACTCTGCCGACGGAGTCATAAGGGAAAGTATCCTCAATTTGTCTGCAAGCGAGACCACATCTATATCACCGGAAATGATGACAGCCTGATCTGCCGGAGCGTACCACCTGCTCAGAAAAGCATCTCCAGCGCAGTTGCCCCTGTCAGCGATATCCAGCAGAAGAAGCAAAGTCGAATCCACAACCGTCTCCTCTGCCGAAACGACCACATTGTCAAAATGGTATAACGTGGCATTGTCGGACACCTTGACAAAGCCATCCCTTCCCGGTGTTGCTCCATGCGCCGTAAGAAAGGCCTGAGGTGACACGGATTTCATTCTCGGGAGGGAAGCCAGTGCCTCCTGGGAAGCGGACACCACCTTCGAAGCATCGGAGGAGGAAACCGTCTGCCTTCCGGTCTTCTGGATCAGCGCGAAGTCAGCCAGCCCTTTTGAAGAGGGATTTGCGACAAGATAATATGTCATGCCATTGGGCAGGACACCGGTGGTGACAGCCGGGTCCGGGGGCATCAGAGGCAGATCCTGAGCTGCGGAAAAAACCGCTGTCAGAAGCCATAAAACGCATATATATATGTACTTATATACTTTTTTCATCTTCATTCCTGTTTGGATTTGCAAAAATACGATAAAAAATTCCTATTTTTGCATTTCTGCGACATTTAGGAAATTAATGTTAAACAAAAAGATAGTACGATGAAGAGATTTTTTCTTTTGATTACAGCAGTTGTGATGACTGCGGGAATTGCATCCGCACAGGACATCAACGAAGCGACAACAAACTACAACAGCGGAGCGACCGAGCTCCAGATGGGCAACAATGAAGCGGCTCTCACATATTTCCAGACTGCCCTCCAGATGGGTGAGGCTCTCGGTGAGCCAGCTGCAGACCTCGTTGCAAACTGTAAGAACGCAATCTGCTCCGTGACTCTTTCCATGGCAAAGGATCTTTACAACGCAAAGGACTTTGCAGGAGCGATCGAGGCCTTCAACAAGGCTAAGGAAGTGGCTGAAGGTTATGGTAATGCAGAAGTGGCTGCTGAAGCAGAGGAGCTCGTGAAGAACAGCCAGATGAACATGTACAACACTGCAGGAACAGCAGCAAAGAGGAGCAAGGACTATGCTGGAGCCATCGAGAACTTCACAAAGGTTCTCGAAATGGATCCGACCAACGGTGCGGCTGCATTCAACCTCGGTGACAGCTACTACAGACTCAAGAAGTTCGCTGAGGCTGAGACATATCTCCTTCAGGCTAAGGAGAACGGCCAGGAGAAGGCAGCCAACCCAAGACTTGCAAGCATCTCTCTCATGAAGGCAAAGGCAAGCCTCAAGGCTAAGAACTATCAGGAGGCACTTGACAATGCAAACGCTTCACTTGGTTACGACAGCACATCGGCTGCATATGAGACCGCAGGTGACGCGCTCAAGGGTCTTGGCAAGGATGCTGAGGCTATTGCAAACTATGAGCAGGCCCTTCCTGAGGCTAAGCCAAAGGCAGTGAACCAGCTTAAGTACAAGATTGCAGCTGCCGCTCAGGCAATGGGTGACAAGGCAAAGGCCATCGAGTACTACAACATGATTCTCGGCGACCCTAACTTCGCTGAATTTGCAAAGTATCAGATCGCTGAGCTCAGCAAGTAATGAGACATCTTGAACTGCTTGCTCCGGCAAGAGACATGCATATCGGCATCGCGGCAATCGACTGCGGTGCCGATGCTGTGTATATAGCCGGACCGCAGTTTGGAGCAAGACAGGCTGCCGGAAATGACATAGATGATATCAGGCGGCTATGCGAATATGCACACCGTTTCGGCGCCAAGATATTCATAACCCTGAACACCATTCTGTATGACTCCGAGCTGGAAGACGCATACAGGTTCATGCTGGAGGTGCAGGAGGCTGGCGCAGATGCCATCATAGTCCAGGATATGGCTGTTGTGGAGATGGCGCAACGAGGAATCGGGAACCTTCGCGAAGATATCAGGATTCCCCTCCACGCATCCACCCAGTGCGCAATCAGGACACCGCAGCAGGCCATGTGGCTGGAAAGTATTGGATTCTCCAGGCTGATTCTTGAAAGACAGCTTTCCCTTGAAGACATCAGGGCAATCCGCGAGGCTGTCAGCTGCGAACTGGAGTTCTTTGTTCACGGGGCCCTCTGCGTATGCTACAGCGGTCAGTGCTATCTTTCCGAGAAGATTTCCGGCAGGAGTGCGAACAGAGGAGCATGCATCCAGGCCTGCAGATCGAGATATGACCTTGTGGATTCAAACGGCAAAGTGCTGGTGCGCGACAAGGCCCTGCTTTCTCTGAAGGACTATAACCTGCGCTCAAGGCTGAAGGATCTCGCAGACGCAGGAATAACCTCGTTCAAGATTGAAGGACGCCTCAAGAACGAGTCATATGTCAGAAATGTTGTCCGGGACTACTCCATCGCATTGGACAACCTGGTTGAAAGCGGACACGGGAAATATGCACGTGAATCGTTCGGCTCAGTTACGGGAGGTTTCACACCAGACACTGCAAAGACCTTCAACAGAGGCTACACTGAACTGTTCCTGGACGGAAAGCGCGGCAAATGGGCAGCAATGGATGCAGCCAAATCCATGGGAGAACCTGTCGGAACCGTGACATCCATCGGAAAGGGAGAAATCCGGATTCAGGCCGCGAAAGGGGTCAGCCTCAACAACGGCGACGGATTTTCTTTCGTATCAAGACAAGGAAAGGTGGAGGGTTTTCGCGGAGATGTGTGCGCGGGGAACTCCATCAGGTGCAAGATTGTGCCGGCACTCTTTGTGGGGGCAGCCCTCTACCGCAACATCAACACTGCCTTCGAAAGGGAGATCGAAAGACAGGCATGCACACGTGAAATACTGGTTGACACCAGACTTTCGTTCAGCATGAGGGACGGGGCATGGAGGCTTGACGCCTCGGCAGTTTCTGAAGACGGCCGCTCTGCCGGACTTTCACTTGACGCAGGAAATCAGAAGGCAGACAATCAGGAGAGGATGGCAGGAATGCTTGCCTCACAGATAGGTAAAAGCGTCGGACACTATAGGTTCCGTCTTGCCGACACGGAGGCTCAGGAGGGTCTCCCGTTCATGAGTTCGTCGGCGCTGAATGCAGTCAGGAGGGCTCTTGCGGAGCAGCTGGACGCGATCCCTTGCAAGGCTTTTCCTCTGCTCAACCGTTCTCTGGGCACACAGGCCGCAGCATTCCCCGAGGGTAAGGCCTCATACAGGCAGAACATTTCCAACAGGCTGTCAGAGGGAGTATATCAGTCGTCGGGAGCAGCCTCCATTGAAAAGGCATACGAACTCACCCATAAGGACGGAGCGGAACTTATGCGCACGAAATACTGCATCCGCCACGAACTGGGACTTTGCCCGATCCATCAGGGCGCCAAGGACAGCGGCCCGCTCTTTCTTCTGAACAACGGCCAGCGCTTTGCCCTTCACTTTGACTGCCGCAACTGCGAGATGACAGTAACTTTGGCATAAAATCCGACAAAATTGTTTTAATGAACGGCATGATTTAACGTTTGATATTGTATCCGGGATATAATCTTTTATATTTGTGCGTCCGCCAGGGCTGATAATGAATTGTCCTGAGGTCAAAGCAATTCACTGCATCATGGATATGAAACAGATCTTTAACATTGTGAAAATCAACACCTCCATGGACCATGGAGTCGGGAATCGCTATCGGGAATGGGAATGGATTGACAACGAGGACCTGATCCCCGGGTATGTGTTCGACATTTATGGTCACGACCTTACCATCGTTTCGGTGGACGAGGACGAAATGGAGTTCACCTACAGAGGCAAGACATTCAGAATCAACCGATACTGGCAGGTACTGGGCACACCTCAATACGGTGTGCAGGGAGAGTATATCCCCCAGCAGGAAAGGTATATCTTTCATTTCAGCAGGAGCAAGGAAGATATATGCGACTGGACGGAAAAGCATATCACGGATCTTGTCATCCGGATGAACGGGAACAATGACGAGGGACAGATATGGAAGAACATCCCTCTCCTGCGTGAAATCATACACGAGTTCAAGGATGTCGCTCCTTTCAGGTCTGAAGATGTAAATCCCGCCTGCAAGGCTCATTACATTTCATGTATCCTGAAGAATGATTATCTGGTAAAGACAGACACTCCTCGCCTTTTCCAGTCTCTTTGCGAATTGTACAGGCTCTACATTGACTTTGGCTTGAGTGAGGATTATGACGAAGATCTGAACAAGGAGTTCGACAAGTATTACTTCAGATATGTGGATGAATGGATATACCATCTTGCATGGATAATGGACGATCCTGCCAGCGGATACGCTCAGGAGTGCTGGGACTGGTTTGGAAAGATGCTCAAGGTGGACATCGTTCAGGCTACCCCCGAGTGGGAGTACGTCATCTATGAGGTGGAGAAGGAGGTGGAGGAAGAACTCAAGGACGAGCCTCGCGGAATGGGATTCTGCTTTGGATACTGGAGTGCCAAACGCGCCGCTCTGGAGCGCAGAGGCATCCAGTGGAGAAGTCCGTCTTCCATGAATCCAAGGGTTATGTTTGACTAATCAGATACATTGACATGAAACGATTATACCATTTGCAAGACGTCCTGTCCATTCCGGAAGAGGAAATGGAACAGATCAGGAGACAGGCTCAGGAAGGTGATCCGGCCGCATGCTATGAGCTGGCACGCATACACCTGCTTCTGCACGACTGTGAAGATTATCTGGAATCAGCCCATGAACTTCTTCTCAAGGCACAAAAGGGAGGGATTGCTGATGCTGAGGCTGTTATAGCAGCAATGATGTTCAGAGGGGGAATTGAGCCATATGATCCTCACGGTGCAGCAAAGATGCTGGAGAATGCTCTCCAAGACAATAGCGAATACGCGGCATATTTCCAGCTGGCCAACCTGATTTATGGAAGATTCGGTGTCAGACAGGATGTGGAGCTTGCCCTTAGTACTCTGGACAGCCTCATCGCGACAAGTGACAACCCATACTGGTACAGCCTTAAAGGAGACGCTCTTTTCTATATAGGCAGGATCGAGGAGTCTGCTGCATGGTTTGAAAAGGCGGTTGAAGGAGGAGTGATCAGTGCATGTGGAGATCTTGCGCTGGCAAGAGGCATGAACGACAACGGAGAGTTCACTGACCGCGACACCTACCTTGAAGCTTTGGTGGAAGGCGACGGGATGGGCGATCCGATGTGCATGTACTACATGGTTCTGGAAAGGATGTTTGAATATGACGACATCGATCCGGAAGACACAGAAACCTGTGACAATTACCGCGAGTTGATCATCCAGGCACTTGAAATATGCGCAGAGCAATGTCTGCCAGCGTCTTTCAGTCTCCTTGGAGACATCTTCCATGAGGGCAGGATCGGCATTCCGGCAGATCCTGTCAAAGCATGGGAGTACTATGTGAAAGGCTCCGAGTTCATGCATGAGTCCTGCTTCGAGAAGATGTACGACATGCTCCATGATGGGGAGATTGAACTTGGCAGAATGAACAGGGAGGACGCAATGGATCTCTGCGCAGTCAACGGCGCCAGACTTCATAACAGGAAACTTCTCGTGGCTGCTGTGGAGGCTTACAGAAGAGGACGTCTGACTCAATTTGCAAGAGAGATGGAAATGTATCATATTCCTGCATATGACACTTGGGCATAGACTATGGCGATAAAGATCAACATACAACCGACAACGGAAGACCTCACCGGACAGAGCCACTGGTGGGGCTTCCCTGACCTTCCGGAAGCATTGGAATGGCCTTGCAGCAACGACGGAGAACTGCTGACATTCATATGCCAGATACGATTGGAAGATATTGCAGGATACGATTCCGCCGGCATACTGCCACATAAAGGCATGCTGTGGTTCTTCGCAGAACTTGATTATTTTCTGGGAGACCTTGATGCGCCATGCGAAGGTACCGGAGACTGGAGTCCAGGAACATTCAAGGTCCTGTACAGCGAAGACTGCACCGACCTCTGCACTCACGAGTACTTCCGGGAAGATGGCGAGCCAGCCGTACTGACTGCTGAGAAGATCGGTTTTGAAACTGTAGCAGAAACAGAATTCGGCTTCAAGCTTCTTGGCATGCCTGCCATGACTGAAGGTTATGAGAATGAGAACGAAGGTCTTTTCTCTCTCCTCCAGCTGGATGAAGAAGATAGATGGGGACTGCGTTTCTTTGACTGCGGCACTATAAACTTCATGCTGCCGACAGACCGCCAGCAGCATGATTTTTCAGAAGCATCGCTTTGTCTTCACTCGTCCTGACCGGCTTGACTATCCCAAATGCATTGATGATGCAGAAGAAAAGCCCCGCACTCAGATTCACATGCCCCTCAATATTCCACCACCTCAAAGGTGAGGTCCACATCGCCGAAGTGGCCGACCATATTGCTGTTGGCCTGGAGCCATTTGGCAGCCAGCTGGCCACGCCAGACTATGTCGTCGCGGGAGTTGAACGGGATCTTCATTTCCACGCCATAGCTTTTGGATGCCACACGGACCAGCGCCGTGCAGTTCCAATCAGTCCTGGTGCCTCCGTCATCCTCAGTAATCAAGAAAGCGCAGTTGAGCATCTGATCTGTCCAGTCAGACACCAGGACTGCATTGAACGGCTGGGGCTTACCCACCTGGCTTCTTTTGACCACAATCATGAAATCGGTCACCGCCGGGACATAGAGTTTCATCTCCGCTTCCGTCGTTGCAGTGAAGTCCTCCACAGAACCGACCTTGACGAAAAACTCCGACGCTCCGGCAAACCACGAATCATAATTCCTCTTCATGGTGAATTCTTTCAGTATGAGGGTCTTTCCTCCTGCCTCATCCCCTGCCCCGCCATCTGTCTTCGACCGGACGGCAGACGGGGAAACAGACTGAGGCTCAAGAATGATGGCACCGCCCCCTTCTCCCCAATTCTCATCTTCCCTTCTCAGTATTTCCAGTGAAGTGTACTCTGCATCCTCGTTCCTGTTGACCACCCACACCGGATTCCTCCTCGCCAAGTCCTCATCCACGGCTATCTCACGTATCCGGCGGGAGCCATCATCATCGACCTCTATCCTGTATCCTATATTGACTTCCGACCCATCCTCCGGATCGAAAGTTATGACCGGCAGCGCCGATCCGTCCCAATCTTCCGAAAACGGCCAGTATATCTGTATGTCGGAAGACATCAGGGCATTGAGAAAGTCCTCCGCATTCCTTGCCTCACCTGCAGATTTTGTGAAGGCTTCCGAACGCACATGATTTTCGATAAGACTCTTCAACGGATTGTCATAAATCCTGGTTGAGCGTGTCTGGTTCTCCCCCACACCTTTCCCGGGAACGGAGAACATATCCCTGACAGTATATTCCTCATCATAGCCGTTACCCGAAGAAGATGTCACAGCAGAATGCACCTCGTACAGATGTTCTCCCTCCAAAGGCACGGCAGACAGTATGGAAGCCACTTCCTGCAAGGCTACATAACTACTGTCATTCTGCGTGTCCACATGCTTTTCCATGTCATTGTCCACCACTTCACAGGCTGACGCCACAGCCAGCACTACTGGAAAGATTCCCTTAAGCAATTCTATCTTCTTCATACGACGACCTTTTTTCTGCTGCAAAGGTCAAGACAATTAGCCGTATACCGAAAAAGTATACGGCTAATTTCAGAAATCGCGGACTGAGTGCAGTACAAGGGGTCTTCAATGGTAAAATTCCGTCTTGAAACGTTACGTTTTATCGTGCAAATGTCACGAATCTGTCCTTCTCGTTGAGATCTTTTTCCACCTCCACACGAGCAAAACCGGCGGAGCGGAAGACTTCCGCAGTCTGAAGTCCCAAAGCCTCATTGATTTCCACTACACCGCATCCGTCGGGAGCAAGAAGAGAAGAAGCCCATGATGCAACAGCTCTATAAAAGAGAAGAGGATCATCATCCGAAACGAAAAGTGCCATGTGAGGTTCATGTTCAAGGACATTCTGACGCATCTGAGATTTTTCCTTGTCCATGACATAAGGAGGATTGCTGAGAATGAGGTCGTAGGATCCTGAAGAAAAGGCTGCTGGAGGAGCAGCAAGGACATCCGCCTTTATAAACTCCGGAGCAGAAGCTCCCGTGCGGGATATTTCCTCAACAAAATCCTGAGCGGAGGCGATTTCGAGGGCACCTTCCGAAAGATCGACAGCAGTCACATCAGACTTGGGCAGTTCAAGAGCCATGGTCCAGGCTATGCAGCCGCTTCCGGTGCACATGTCCAGCACACGAGGGGACTTCGACGGGGAGGCGTTCAGAGCGAGTCTGCACAGAAGTTCCGTCTCAGGGCGGGGAATCAGAGTGGCTGGGGTCACATGAAAGGTCCTTCCATAAAAGGGTGCCTTCCCCGTCACATATTGCAGGGGCTCGCCCGATGCCATGCGTTCAAAAGCCTTGACCGCCGCATCCGACTGCTCCTGAGTGACTTCATAATCCGGCTCCAGAATATGGGTATGCCTCCGGATTCCGAGTGTGTCACATAAATAAGCCAGAACCATCTCCCGGGCCTCTGATTCAGGATAGAGGCGGGAGATGGTCTGTGTTCCACTGTATATCAACGATTTGAGATACATCAGTTTTCGATGACGGTGGTGAGGAAGTCTGTCATGTCAAGGCCCGCAGCCCTTACCATCTGAGGAACGAGAGAAGCTGCTGTCATTCCCGGAATGGTGTTGACTTCAAGGAAGTACAGCCCGTCCTCAGAACTTATATAGTCCACACGGACCAGTCCTGAGCAGCCAAGATGAGCATATACCTTCTTCGAGACCTCCTGGATCTCGTCACGCAGACTGTCCGGAATCTCTGCCGGACAGACCTCACGGCTGTGGCCGTTGTACTTTGCCTCATAATCAAAGAATTCGTTCTCCGTTATGATCTCGATAACAGGAAGAGCGACATATTCCTTACCATTATAATATACCGCACAGGTAAGTTCCCTGCCGACTACAGCAGACTCCGCGATAAGCATATTTCCTTCGGAGAAGGCATACTCGACAGCCTTGTCGAAGTCCTCGACTGTCTTGACCTTGGTGACTCCGAAGCTGCTGCCGCCGTCGGTCGGTTTGACGAACATCGGCAGTCCGAGCTTCTGCACGGCCTTTTCAGCCAGTCCTTCCAGAGACTCACCCTTGCGGATGAACATATCCTCGGCACACTTGACGAAGTCCACGTCCTTAAGATAGCTCTTGCAGGAGAACTTGTCGAAGGTCATTGCTGCCACAAAGGCGTTGCAGCCGCTGTGAGGGACACCGAGCATCTCAAGGTAGCCCTGCATAAGACCGTTTTCGCCAGGGGTGCCATGCTGCATTATATATGCATAGTCGAACTTCACCTTCTCCCCAGCCACGGTGACAGAAAAGTCGTTCTTGTCGATGACAGGACGTTCTCCTTCGGGAATGACCACCCTCATGGAGTTCTTCTTCCTGTACGCCGCAAGGGTCCACCGGCCGAAACGGGCAAAGATTTCATATACATCGAACTTCGCTCCGTCGATCCTGGAGGCGGTGAACTCGCCGCTTCGGCATGATACCTCCCACTCTGAGGAGTCGCTGCCGTATATTACTGCTATTTTATTGTATTTCATAATCTCTTATTCAAAGAAGAAGGAGTCGTCCTCTTCTGCCTTCATTTCCGCATCCGCATCACTTCCGTCACAATCCAGGTTGAGCGAGATTCCTGGAGGAGCAATGAAACGATCGGTTTCATATACTCCCAGAGTACCGTCTGCAAGCACTTTCTTCATGAAGATTCCCCAGATCGGAAGGGCCATATTGGATCCTCCTCCGAGAGAAAGTGATTCGAAGTGCACCTGACGGTCTTCCGCACCGACCCAGACACCTGCCGTCAGTGACGGAGTATATCCTATGAACCATCCGTCCGACTGGTCGTTGGTCGTTCCTGTCTTTCCTGCGATCTCACCCTTGAGACCGTACTTGGCGCGAAGTCTGATACCTGTTCCGCTGTTCACGACTCCCTGCATGAGGTTGGCCATAAGGTATGCCGTATATTCGCTGACAGCCTCACGCTTGCGGTTGTTGAACTCGCCCAGGACGTTTCCGTTACTATCCTCGATTCGGGTGACGAATATAGGCTCCACGAACACACCTTTCGACGGGAAGGTGTTGTATGCCGATACCATCTCATACACATTGAGGTCGGCAGAGCCCACACAAAGGGAATAGGTCTCATCTATATAGCTGCCCACTCCCATCTTACGCATCATATCGGTCATCGCATGAGGACCGTACTGCTTCATCAGATAGGCGGAAATGTTGTTGGAACTCTTGGTCAGTCCCCATTTGAGTGTCACCGTCTGGCCGATCCATTCATCCCTGTCTGTACTCTTAGGCGTCCATGTGGTGTCCTGGACAAGGAAGGTCTGAGGCACATTCACGACCTTGTCGCAAGGGCTCATGCCCTCCTGCATCGCGAGGGTGTAGAGGAATGGCTTGATGGTCGATCCCACCTGACGCTTGCCCTGGCGGACATTGTCATATTTGAAATATCTGTAGTTCGGACCTCCGACATATGCCTTTATATGACCTGTATGAGGCTCTATCGCCATGAAGGCCGCCCTCAGGTGCGACTTGTAGTAGCGGATCGAATCGTCCGGAGTCATCACGGTGTCGATATAACCCTTCTTGTTCCACGCGAAAACCCTCATCTTCGTCTTCTGCCCGAAACTCTTGCGGATTTCAGACTCTGATGCCCCGTTGTTCTTCATTATGCGGTAGCGGTCGCTCCAGCGCCTTGCCTGCTTCATGAGCTGATCCACGAGCTCTTCCGGCACATCGTCCGAAAAAGGCTTGTTCTTCTTCCACCTGAGATCCCTCCAGAAACTTCTCTGAAGATCCTTTCCGAGATGTTCCTCAACAGCCTCCTCTGCATATTTCTGCATCTTGTAGTTGATGGTGGTGTATATGCGGAGTCCGTCCCTGTCGAGATTGTATTTCGAGCCGTCAGCCTTGCGGTTCTTGTTCAGCCAGCCGTAGAATCCGTCATTAGCCCACAGAAGCGAGTCCACGACATAATCCTCATACTGATAATATGAAGAACGCTTCGGTTCCTTGGCGTTCATGGTGCGGCGGAGCATGTCTCGGAAATATGGCCCGAGACCGGCATTGTGGTCCTGCACCTTGTAAGAGAGCTGAATCGGAACCTGCTGGACGGAGTCACGCACCTGTTCTGTTATGAATCCGGCCTTCTCCATCTGCGAAATAACGAAGTTCCTTCTGGTGAGGGACTTGTCCGGATTCAGAGCCGGATTGTAGCGGGTCGGTTTGTTTACCATTCCCACAAGGGTAGCCGCCTCTTCGACAGTCAGGTCTATCGGAGCCTTGCCGAAAAAGGTCTGAGCCGCCGCCTTGATTCCGTATGCATTGCTGCCGAAGAAGACCTGGTTCATGTACATGGTCATGATCTCGGCCTTGGTATAGTTCCTCTCCAGCTTGACCGCCGTGATCCACTCCTTGAGCTTGATCCACACCATCTTCAGCATAGACACTCCGGGAATCCTGCTGCTGACATCCTCACGAGGATAGAGGGTCTTTGCCAGCTGCTGGGTGATGGTACTTCCTCCTCCCTGGCTGGAATCACCTCCGAGCAGGGTCTTGAACATCACTCGGCCCAGGCTCTTGAAGTCAATGCCTGAATGGTTATAGAAACGTACATCCTCGGTAGCCACTGCCGCATTTACAAGATTCGGAGAGAGCTCGTCATAAGTCACATATGAGCGGTTCTCGATATGGAATGTCGTCAGTATCTCACCATCCTCGGCAATTACCTGAGTGGCCAGATTGCTTTCCGGATTCTCAAGTTCCTCAAATGAAGGAATGTCTGCAAAAGCCCAGACAAGCAGAATCAGGGCTATGACCAGCGTCACCGGAACCGAGAAGAGGATCCAGAACCACTTCACTATCTTCTTTCTTGTATCTTCTGTCATCGTCAAATGTTTTTCATTTAAAATTCCTGCATAATTTTTACCTAAAGGTAAGAACTGCACAAGACGACAAAAGTAGCAACAAAATTTGGAAAATTGCCCGGTTTGTGCCTTACTTTGCACATTCTTTTTGAAAAAGAGTCATAAATAAGGAGAGTAAGACATGAAGGAAAGCAATCTTGTGATCGTCGAGTCACCCGGAAAAATCGACAAAATCAAAAAGGCACTCGGAAGCGACTATATGGTCAAGGCCAGCATCGGACACATACGCGACCTTGACGAAAGCGGCCTCAGCATAGATGTAGAAAACGGATTCAAACCGGAATATGTTGTTCCCGCAGACAAGAGAAAGGTGGTTGCAGACCTGAAGAAGGCAGCAAAGGAAGCAAAGGCAGTGTGGCTGGCATCCGATGCCGACCGGGAGGGAGAGGCTATCTCATGGCATCTTTTCGAGACTCTCGGACTCAATAAGGAAAACACGAAACGTATTGTCTTCCAGGAAATAACAAAGCCGGCAATCCTCAACGCCATCGAGAATCCCCGCGAAATCGACATGAATCTCGTGAATGCCCAGCAGGCACGTCGCGTACTCGACCGTCTTGTGGGATTCGAACTTTCACCGGTGCTCTGGAGAAAGATTCAGCCGAAACTCTCGGCTGGACGTGTCCAGTCAGTGGCACTCAGACTGATCGTTGACAGGGAAAGGGAGATTCTGGCGTTCAACCATGAAGCATATTATAAGGTAGAGGCCATGTTCCACCCGGAAGGAACAGCAGAGGGAACTCTGGTGAAGGCGACTCTTGACAGAAAGTTCAAGGATATGGAGTCTGCCAAGGCCTTCCTGGAAAAATGCATTGGCGCGGAATTCTCCATCTGCGACATCGAAAAGAAGGAAGGAAACCGCTTTCCTGCACCTCCATTCACAACCTCGACACTCCAGCAGGAGGCGGCACGCAAGCTCAGATTCTCCGTCAGTCAGACAATGAGCATCGCTCAGAAGCTGTATGAAAACGGATATATCACCTACATGCGTACCGACTCCACCAATCTTTCCGCCCTGGCTCTCGGCACCGCAAAGAAATTCATCTGCGACAACTTCGGCGAGGAATATTCGAAGATGAGGAACAAATGGGGAAAGGTCAAGGGAGCCCAGGAAGCCCATGAAGCCATCCGCCCGACCTATATCGACAACACCACTATCGAAGGCACCCCGCAGGAGAAGAGGCTCTATGAGCTGATCTGGAAACGTACGGTGGCCTCTCAGATGGCAGACGCCCGCGTCCTCAAGACGGACATAAAGGTGGCATCAGACAAAGGCGAGGAGAAATTCAATGTCCAGGCAAGTCAGGTCCTCTTTGACGGATTCCTCAAGCTTTACATCGAGAGCACTGACGATCCGCAGCAGGACGACGAGCTGGTGATCCTGCCGGAGCTCGGCATAGGCGACAGGATGACGGAAAACGGAATCACCGCAGAATGCAAATATACCGCTGCACCGTCAAGATATACGGACGCATCACTTATCAAGAAACTTGAAGAGCTGGAGATCGGACGCCCTTCCACCTATGCCCCTACCATCACCACGCTGACAAAGGCAAGGGGATATGTCGTAAAGGGCGACAAACCGGGTGAGAAGCACACCGTGACCAACCTCTCGCTCAAGAACGGAAAGATAAAGACCTCGACACAGACTGAGACGGTCGGAGCGGAAAAGAACCGCCTTCTTCCACAGGATATTGGAATGATAGTTACCGACTATCTCGTGAAGAATTTCCCGCAGGTCCTGGACTATAAGTTCACTGCCAACGTGGAGGAGGACTTCGACAAGGTTGCAGAAGGAGAACTTGTCTGGAACAGCATGATCGGAGATTTCTACGGACCGTTCCATGCCACAGTCCAGGAGACCATGAGCAGCCGCGAGTACAGCAATGTAAGCCGCGAGCTCGGAACTGATCCGTCTGACGGACAGCTGCTCGTCGCACGTTTCGGACAATATGGTCCGTATGTGCAGAAGGGAGACGGGGACAAGAAGCAGTACGCAAGTCTTGCACCTGGCCAGCTCATCGAGAGCATCACTCTGGAAGAGGCTCTGAAGCTGTTTGCACTTCCACGCATTGTGGGACAGCTCGACGGAACTGACATCATCTGCACCAAGGGACGTTTCGGCCCTTACATCAAATATGGTGACAAGAATGTATCACTCCCTCGCGGAACCGATCCTTTGAAAGTCGATCTCCAGACATGCATCAAGCTTATAGCTGACAGCATGAACAACACCAAGGGAGGCATCATCGCCGAGTATAAGGACTCTGACATTCAGGTGATAGACGGCAATTACGGCCCGTATATCAAACATGCCGGAAGCAACTACAAGATCCCGAAAGGGATAGACGCATCGTCACTTACAGAAGATAAGTGCAAGGAGATCATTTCGTCCTCTGAGCCTACAGGACGTAAGAAAAGACGCAGATAATATTAAGAATTTTAAATTTTTGGCCGCGATTTATTGATAATTTACATTTTATCATTAATTTCGCGGTCGAAATCGTTTTAAATCGTAAGTATCATGTCAAACAGCTATCAGATCGACCAGATCGATCAGAAGATCCTTTCATTTCTGGTCAAGAACGCAAGAATGCCTTTCCTTGAGATTGCACGTGAGTGTAATGTTTCGGGAGCCGCCATCCATCAGAGAGTAAAGAGGCTGGAAGCCAATGGTGTGATCACCGGATCCCGTCTTCTTGTCAAGCCGCAGGCCCTTGGTCTGAACGTGTGTGCATATGTCAGCGTGTCGCTTTCGGAAGCAAACAAGTATCCTGAAGTGATCGAGGCGTTCAAGAAGATTTCAGAAGTCGTGGAGTGCCATTTCGTAACCGGCAAGCATAATCTTCTGATCAAGATCTACTGTTTTGACCATGACCATCTTATGCAGATTCTCCTGAACACCATCCAGAAGATTCCGTATGTTCAGCAGACAGAGACTCAGATATCACTCGACCAGGCGATCGAGCGTCAGGTGTGGGTGAAGGAATATCAGAATACAAGCTTCTCCGCAAGCGTCAAGAAGAGCAAGGAAGCGAAGAAGCATCACAAGGAGTAACCCTGTTCCAGAAGCGACGTCACAGCCCGGGCAAGGATCAGGTCCTCCGGAGTCGTGATCTTTATATTAAGCCTCTCCCCCATTACATAGGAGAGGCTTTTTCCATATCTTGAAACCACCGAGGCATCGTCTGTGAAGGCTGTGTCATATGGCAGGTCATATGCAGCCTTGAGGATTTCAGATTGAAAGACCTGTGGAGTCTGAGCTCCGAAAAGTACGCTTCTGTCCACATTCTGTCCGTCGTTTTCCTTCCAGATATCTTTTGAATCGGAAGGCGTAAGGATCTTCATGGTGTCGACACAGGGAACCACGGGAATCACCCCAGGACAGTTCTCCGCACGGTCAAACAGTTCACGGACTTTTGCCGGAGTGACCAGCGGACGAACACCGTCATGGACTGCAGCAAGGGCTCCGTCCGGGATCCTTGCAAGGGCATTCCGCACTGAATGGAAACGTGTGATTCCTCCTTTGACAAGAATCTGAGGGCAGATGAAATTGTGTTTCAGACAGTAATCCTTCCAGTATCCTATGAAGTCCTCCGGAAGCACAGTCACCACCGATATGCCCGGACAGGCTTCAAGAAAGACCTCGATGGTCCTCTGCAGGACTGCCTTTCCGTCCAGTTCCAGAAACTGCTTGGGCCTGTCAGCCCCCATTCTCGTGCCGCTACCCGCAGCCATGATGATGACATATTTCTTTCTATCCATAACCGTGTTTTAACCGGAGACAAAATTAACAATTTTTTGTCTTCGTTATTGAGATATATTTTGTAATTTTACGCCCTGTTTGGATTAACCGAAAAATTGCACGTAAAAATATGGGATTTTCATTTTTGACACAGGAGATCGCAATGGACCTCGGCACCGCGAATACGGTCATCTTCCAGAATGACCAGATCGTGCTTGACGAGCCGAGCATCGTGGCGATCGACAACAATACAGGCAAGGCGATTGCCTTGGGACAGAAGGCCAAGCTGATGCAGGAAAGGGAGAACCCTGGCATCAAGACCGTGCGTCCTATGAAGGACGGTGTCATCGCGGACTTCAACGCCGCCGAGATGATGATCAGAGGCTTCATCAAGCAGGTGAACAGCCGCCGCAGATCGCTCTTCACACCTAACATCAAGATGGTGGTCGGCATTCCTTCGGGAAGTACCGAGGTGGAGATCAGAGCCGTGCGTGACTCATCGGAGCATGCCGGAGGACGTGATGTATATCTGATCTTCGAGCCAATGGCCTCAGCCCTCGGTATCGGTCTCGACGTGGAGGCGCCTAAGGGCAACATGGTCGTGGACATAGGAGGAGGTACGACTGAAATTGCAGTCATCTCCCTCGGAGGCATCGTGGTCCAGGACTCCATCAAAGTGGCTGGAGACGTGTTCACCAACGACATCCAGCAGTACCTCAGGCAGCAGCACAACATCAGGGTGGGACAGATCACCGCTGAGAAGATAAAGATTGCCATAGGAGCGGTCCTTCCTGACCTGGATGATGAACCGGAGCCATACTCGATCACAGGCCCGAACCTGATGACCGCACACCCGGTACACGCCACCATCACATACCAGGAGATCGCTCACTGCCTCGACAAGTCGGTGGCAAGAATCGAGACCGGAATCCTTCATGTCCTGGAGCAGACTCCGCCAGAGCTCTATTCCGACATCGTGGAGAACGGTATCCACCTCGCGGGAGGCGGATCGCTCCTCAGAGGACTTGCAAAGCGTCTGAGCGAGAAGGTGAACATTCCGTTCTATGTGGCGGAAGACCCGCTCAGGGCTGTGGCACGCGGAACCTGCCTTGCACTCAAGAACACAGAGAACTACACATTCCTCATGAGATAACATCTTGCGCAGAGGCAATTTCATAGGCACACTTATCAACGCTGCTATCTTCATTCTTTTGGAGATAGCAGCGTTGAGTATGCTCAACCATAACAGTCAGCTGCAGCGCGTCTGGTTCTCACGAGGCACGCATGCCTTCATGGGAGCAGTCTGGGGAGGTACCCAGAGCATCAAGGACTATTTCTCACTCCGCAAGGCCAACGAGGCTCTTGCACAGGAAAACTTCGAACTCAGGACAAGACTTGCACGTTTCGAACTGCAGGAAGAGGAGATATGGGAAGACAGCATCCCGGGAGCAGCGAAGACTGCGGGCGATTTCAGATTCATTCCCGCATCAATCGTGAAGATCAGCAACAACACCCAGCACAACTACATGATCATAGGCAAAGGCTCGGATGACGGCATCACCGTCGGCTCCGGAGTCATAACCGGCAAAGGTGCCGTGGGAATCGTGGATGCCGTCAGCGACAACTATTCATATGCCCGGTCGTTCCGTAACTTCGGAATGAGCATCAGTGCAAGAATAGGACAGTCAGGCTCGGTCGGTCCTATGGAATGGGACGGACGCAGCAGGGACAGGGCCATTCTTAAAGAGATACCGCATCATGTGGAGTTCCATGAGGGAGACACCATATACACCAGCGGATATTCCTCCATCTTTCCTCCTGACATCCCGCTCGGAACACTAGGACATTCAAAGGTTGTGAATGGAGCGACATTCGAAATATCCGTGGATCTCTTCGAGGATTTCGGAGCCATCAGACACGTCACCGTAGTCGACAACATGGGAAAGGAGGAAATGAACAGACTTGAGGAGGAACAGCGATGAGAACAGGACAGAATTTCTTCATATTGTATCTTCTGCTGCTGATCTGTCAGATAGCCATCTGCAACTATGCCGCGCTCGGACCATATCTGATGCTGACCCTTCTTCCTGCCATGGTCATATGCATTCCTCTGACAATCAGCACTCCTGCCTGCATGCTGATTGCATTTGCCAGCGGGCTTGCCGTTGACTGGCTTTCCGAGGGACTTATAGGCATAAACGCAGCATCTCTCATCCCCGTGGCGGCACTCCGCAGCACTTTCATCAGAATCTTCCTCGGTGAAGACATCATAAACAGAAAGGACAGTTTCTCAGTCAGAAGGAATGGTGCAGGCAAGATATCCATAGTAATGGCTGCCACCACATCAGTCTTTCTGCTTGTGTACATCTTCCTTGACGGAGCCGGCACCCGGCCGTTCTGGTTCTGCACAGCCCGCTTCTTTGCATCGCTTGCCGCCAACATGATTCTTGCCATGCTGGTGACAGACATTCTGACACCTGACGACAGGAGATAGGAGGGAATCGGATGAAACTTAACAGAGAGAACAAACTCCTGATCGGCCTGTGCACAGCCGCTGCAATCCTGATTGCCAAGCTTTTCTCCATCCAGATACTTGATGAGGAATACAAGCTGGATGCCCGCAACAACTCGATGGTATATACTACCATCTACCCCACCCGAGGCATAATCCACGACAGGAACGGTGAGATCCTTGTCGGGAACAAGGTCGCATATGACCTGATGGTGACTCCACGTGAGGTGGAGGAATTCGATACGCTCGCCCTCAGCCGCGTGCTTGACGTCACTCCGGAGTTCATCAAGGAAAAGATGGCAGAATACCGCAGGTTCCGCAGAAAGATCGGCTGGCAGACAGTCGTGATGATCAAACAGATGCCTCAGGAAACCTATATGAAATTCGCCGAAGTGGCTTATAAGTTTCCCGGCTTCCGAGGCCAGGCCAGAAGCATACGCGAATATCCGTTCAATGCCGGAGGAAATCTTCTCGGCTATGTTTCCGAGGTCGATGCCGCATTCATGAAAAGACATCCGGACGAATACAAGGCAGGAGACTATGCCGGAAAGACCGGAATCGAGGCTGCACGGGAGAAGGAACTGAGGGGAGAAAAAGGATACAACATCTGGCTGCGCGACTCACGCAACAAGATCATGTCCCGATATGAGGGCGGTGCCGAGGACAAGGAGGCGGTGCCGGGAAAGGATATAACCACCACCATTGATGCACATCTGCAGCACTATGGACAGGAGCTGATGAACAACAAGGTGGGAAGTCTCGTGGCTATCGAGCCTTCGACCGGCGAGATCCTTACCATGGTTTCCAGCCCGGGAATAGACGTGGAGATGCTGGCGGACATCGGAAAACATTATGGCGAGATATCCGCCAATCCATACAAGCCTATGTTCAACCGTGCCGTGCAGGCGCCATATCCTCCGGGTTCGGTCTTCAAGCTGGTCAATGCCCTCATCGGCCTGGAAGAAGAAGTGGTATATCCCGGGACCCAGTATCCTTGCCGCATGGGTTATCATTTCGGACGCAACAAGCTGGGCTGTCACGAACACAGGTCCCCTATCAATCTGGAGGAATCCATAATGATGTCATGCAACGCATATTACTGCTATGTCCTGCGCGACCTTCTGGAAAATCCGGAATATGGATCCTTCGACGAATCAATGGACAGATGGAATGAATATGTCAAGAGTTTCGGATTCGGAAGAAAGCTTGGAAGCGACTTCCCGTCAGAGCTTGGCGGCTTTGTCCCTGATTCCAGATACTACAACAAGGTTTACGGCAAGGGCGGCTGGAAGGCGACCACTGTGATTTCGCTGTCCATCGGACAGGGTGAGCTCGGCTGCACCCCTCTCCACCTGGCGAACCTGTGCGCAACAATAGCCAACCGCGGCTACTATCACATACCGCATATAATCAAGGACTCCGAGCATGTGGAGATAGACCGGAAATACAAGGAGCGCAACTACACGCTGGTGGACACCCTTCATTTTCCTAAGGTCATCAAGGGAATGTACCGTGCCGTCAACAGTGGTTTCGGCTCGGGAGGAACAGCCAGCATAGCTGCGGTGGATGGTCTGGACATATGCGGAAAGACGGGTACGGCTCAGAACCCTCACGGACATGACCACTCGATATTCATATGCTTTGCTCCGATGGATGATCCTAAGATTGCAGTGGCGGCATATGTCGAAAATGGAGGATTCGGTGCGACCTGGGCGGCTCCGATAGCATCTCTTCTGGTGGAGAAATACCTCAACGGTGAGATTTCAGACAAAAGGAAGTATCTTGAGACAAGAGTCCTGGAGGGCGACCTCATGGACAGGGTAAAAGTGAAATAAGCAAATGAGAGATCTGGGCGGACATAGAGGAAGAGGTCTTGCAAAGACCATAGACTGGTGGCTGGTGGCCTGCTGGTTCCTGATGATAATGATCGGATGGGCCAACATATATGCATCCATCCACTCGTCCGAGCCGTCATCCATCTTCGACTTCGACAGCCGCAGCGGAAAGCAGTTCATCTGGATGATGACCTCCCTGGGACTGGCCGGACTCATTCTGTTCGTCATTCCTCCGCGGGCCTATGAAGGGCTGTCTCTTTTCATATACGGCTTCACCATATTGCTGCTGATTGCGGTGATCTTCCTGGGAATAGAGGTCAAGGGCTCACGGTCGTGGTTCGCCTTCGGCCCGGTCCGGTTCCAGCCGGCCGAGATATCCAAGATATCCACATCCCTGCTTCTGGCGACCGTCATGAGTCAGCTCGGCTACAGGATCGGACGCATGAAGGACTTTATCATAACCGCTGCTATCATCCTGGTGCCGATGATGATAATCGTGCTTCAGAGTGAGACAGGATCTGCCCTGGTGTATGTGGGCTTCATATTCATGCTATACCGCGAAGGGCTGTCCGGCTGGCTGATCTTCATGGTCGGAATGGCTATTCTGCTGTTCATCCTCACACTGACGGCCACGCCTTATGTGGCACTCCTGGTGCTTGTCGGCGTCGCTACCTTGTGCATATTCCTCTATTCGGGACGATTCAAATGGTGGCTTCTTGCTGTTGTGCCCATGATTGTGCTCTTCGCATTCCTGCCGTCTCTGATGGAGCTTCTGTCCGAGTGGGTGGTCGGTGCCGAGCAGATGGCTTCGATTTCCGCAGCCTTGGAGGCCGGAGAAGAAGTCGCTATGCCGTTTGTGATGAAGATCAAGCCTTTCTACATCCTGCTGGGATGCTCTATTCTGGCCATGCCGTTTTTCGCCTTCCAGGCATTCCGCGAAGGAAACAGGTTCACATATCTTGCTCTTCTTGGCTTCATCGGGGGCATACTTCTGGTCTTCTCGACCGACTTCCTGTTCAACGACGTGCTCCAGGACCACCAGCGCAAGAGAATCGAGGTGCTGCTGGGAATGAAGGAGGACCCGTCGGGCGTGGGATATAACGTGAACCAGTCCAAAATCGCCATAGGATCCGGAGGATTCTTCGGAAAGGGCTATCTGAAAGGCACACAGACAACATACGGATTCGTACCGGAGCAGAGCACCGACTTCATCTTCTGCACGGTGGGAGAGGAATGGGGATTCATGGGCACCTCCCTTCTGATACTGATGTTCGTGTTCCTGATCTGGAGGATCATACACGACGCCGAACGAAGCCGAGAGGCCTTCACCCGCATATACGGCTACTGCGTGGCCTGCTGCATATTCATGCACCTTTTCATCAACATCGGCATGACAATAGGCCTTATGCCGGTCATCGGTATCCCGCTTCCGTTCATCAGCTACGGCGGTTCGTCGATGTGGGCCTTCACCATCATGCTCTTCATCTTCATCGCCCTCAACCGTAACGAAAGAAAGTATTTCTAAAACCTGTTTAGAAATACTTTCCATATGAATTTACACCCGACTTGTCTCCTGTCATGCCGAGTGGTGTCGAGACATCTTTACTCTCCGAACAGATAGCGGTGCTGCTCAGGGGTGAGGGTGTCGATCTCGCAGCCCCAGTAGGTGAGCTTGCGGCGCGCAACCTCCTGATCGATTTCCAGAGGCACGTCGTTCACCATCTTTCCCGGTTCGCGGCTGATCCTGTCGCGGTTTTCCACAAGATATTTCGCACTGAGCGCCTGGATGGCAAATGACATGTCCATGATTTCTGCAGGGTGTCCGTCACCTGCTGCGAGATTCACAAGACGGCCTTCTGCAATCACATATATCCTGTTGCCGTTCTCAAGAGTATATCCTATGATATTCCTGCGGGCCGGCTTGACCTCCTTCGCGATCTCGCGGAGTCCCGCTACATCCACCTCGCAATCGAAGTGACCTGCATTGCAGCAGATCGCTCCATCCTTCATCTTCATGAAATGGTCCCTGGTTATCACTGCGTCGCAGCCGGTCACAGTCACGAAGATATCTCCGACCTGCGCTGCCTGCTCCATCTTCATCACCTTGAAGCCGTCCATCACAGCCTCCATAGCCTTGATAGGATCCACCTCGGTCACGATAACCTCTGCGCCCAGACCCTTGGCACGCATCGCCACTCCCTTTCCGCACCAGCCATATCCGGCAACTACGACATTCTTGCCTGCCACGATGAGGTTCGTCGTGCGGTTGATTCCGTCCCATACCGACTGGCCTGTGCCGTAACGGTTGTCAAACAGGTGCTTGCAGTCAGCATTGTTGACAAGCATCATCGGGAACTGCAGGGCGCCCGCCTTGTTGAGCTGAACCAGGCGAAGGATTCCTGTCGTGGTCTCCTCACAGCCTCCGATCACGCCGGGGATCAGATCCTTATACTCCGTATGCATCAGGTTCACCAGGTCGCCGCCATCGTCTATGATGATGTTCGGCCCCACTTCCAGAACCCTTCTGATGTGCTCCTCATACTCCTGAGGCGTAGCGTCATACCACGCGAACACATTCAGGCCGGCCTTCACGAGGGCTGCCGCAACGTCGTCCTGAGTCGAAAGAGGGTTGCTTCCCGTCACATACATCTCGGCTCCACCAGCAGCGAGAACCTCGCAGAGGTATGCTGTCTTGGCCTCAAGATGCACCGAAAGAGCCACCTTGAGTCCCTTGAAAGGGAGAGTGGCCTTGAACTCCTCTTCCAGTCCGTTGAGAAGAGGCATATGATGTCTTACCCAGTCTATTTTCAGCCTGCCGTCCTGCCAAAGCTGAGGATCTCTGATTTCGCTTGCCATATATCAGTCTTTTATAATCGGCCGCAAAGATAGTCTTTTTATTGTTGAAAATCAGCAGAATCAGATATGATAAAATTTATTTTAGTCTGAATAAAAAATTTTTTAGTCACAGATTTTCGTCACATTTTTCTCTTTTTATATCTGCCCTTCCCAAAATCACCATACCTTAAGAGCAAAATGTTTGACCACAGAAAAGGGAGGTTTGACCACATCGGTCCGGTTTTGGCCAATCTTGGGGTGAAATATTTTGGTATTCTGAGGCAGAAGGGTAATTTTGCAGGAGATAAAGACATATGGATATGGGACTTTTGACAGGAAAAGTGGCTCTCGTGACGGGGGCGACAAGGGGAATCGGAAGGGCGATCGCCCTGAGGTTCGCAGCGGAAGGCGCTGACGTAGCCTTCACATACAGGTCACAGCATGAAGCGGCCCAGGCTCTGGTCAGCGAGATCGAGGCCATGGGAGTGCGCGCAAAGGCATATACATCAGACGCAGCCGACTTCAACATGGCTCACGAAGTGGTGGATGACGTCAAGGCGACATTCGGACATATAGACATATTGGTGAACAACGCCGGCATCACAAAGGACGGACTGATGATGAGGATGGACGAGGCGCAGTGGGACGCTGTGATCGACACCAATCTTAAATCCGCCTTCAACTTCATCCATGCATGCACTCCGGTCATGGCACGCCAGCGCGGAGGCAGCATAATAAACATGTCGTCCGTAGTGGGAGTGTCCGGAAATGCCGGGCAGTGCAACTACTCCGCTTCCAAGGCCGGACTAATAGGACTGACCAAGTCCATCGCCAAGGAAATGGGACCTCGCGGGATCCGTGCAAACTGCATAGCACCGGGCTTCATTGCAACTGACATGACCGGAGCCCTTCCGGAAGACATCCGCAAGGAATGGGAGAAGCAGATCCCGATGAGACGCGGCGGCACGCCGGAGGACGTGGCCGGAGTGGCGGTGTTCCTTGCCAGCGACCTTGCCGGCTATGTGACAGGACAGGTAATCAGCTGCTGCGGAGGAATGGGCTGCTGATTTTCATAAACATCCGGACTGATAATGGTCCAGGCAGATGTGAGGGAGATGAGAGAGATAATTACAGAAGGATTGAGAGCGGCGGCTGATGTGATACTGCCCAGGACCTGCACGGTCTGCGGAACAAGACTGAATCTTAACGAGAGGCATCTCTGTCTGCAGTGCATGGCGGAGCTGCCTCTGACTCATTTCTGGGAGAGGTCCCACAATCCGATGGCAGACCGCCTGAACCTTCTGATCGAACGAGGAGTGGATTCCTGTCTCACCGAGGGCAGGCTGGAAAGATATGCCTTCGCAGCAGCACTCTTCTTCTATGACGGAGAAGGAGACTATCGCAGAATTCCCCATCAGCTGAAATATCACGGCAACCTAAGCCTCGGCCGCCATTTCGGACGAATGCTGGGCGTCCGGCTCAAGCGTTCGGAGTGCTTCAAGGATGTGGATGCAGTGATCCCTGTTCCCCTGCACTGGAGCCGCCGCTGGAAAAGAGGCTATAACCAGGCTGAAGTCATCGCAGAGGAGGTCGCATGCGAACTGGGGGTCTTCATGCGCACCGACATTCTCAGCCGCCGCAGACGCACCCGCACCCAGACCAAGGTCTCCCCCGAGCAAAAGGCCGCCAACGTGAAAGGCGCATTCGAAGCTGACAAAGCACGCGCACAGGAAGACGGATATCGCCACATCCTCCTGGTGGACGACGTCTTCACCACCGGTTCCACCCTCCACAACTGTTTCCTGGCCCTGCGCGCCGTCCTGCCCGTTTCCGTCCGCATCAGTGTGGCCACCCTGGGGTTTGTGGGAGGGGCGTAGGCGCCAGATGCATATATTATAGAAATTTACTGCATCATTATTGCATATTCCAATTATACCGTTGAATGGATGGTGCATTGCACTTTTTTGTGGCGGTATGATTCATGCATTGCATAAATAGGGGTGGATTGGGGCGTGATTCCGAAGAAATGTCTAAATTTGAAGAGTGGTTGAATATTGATCTCTAAATTAAGGATATTATGAACTATTTATTGATTCTTCTTGCCGTTTCGATGGCAGTTTCAGGACTGGGATGGATCTATTTCATCTATTTCTTCAGCATCGGTTATGGATTTGGTGTGTCGGCACTGGCAGTGGCCATTGCTGCACTTTTCTGGGATGTGCTGACGGTTCCGACCGCTCTTCTCTGCGCCGTGATGTTCATTTTCGGATGCAGACTCGGGCTTTACCTTCTTACCCGTGAGAAAAGGTCTCCGGAATATAAGAAGATTCTCTACGGACCTGATGCAGCGAAGAAGAAACCGCTGTTTGTGGTGATCACCGTGTGGATTTTCTGCGCATTGCTCTATGTCGGTCAGGTCAGCCCTGTGGCATTTTTCCTTGCTAACAAGGCTTCTGGAGCTCCGGTGAATGAAGTGTGGGCATGGGTGGGAGCCTGTCTGATGGCTTCCGGTGTCATTCTTGAAAGCGTTGCGGACGCACAGAAAAAGGCCGCCAAGAAGATAAACAAGCACAGATTCGTGGACACTGGAGTGTACAGGCTGGTTCGCTGCCCGAATTATCTTGGCGAGCTCGTGATCTGGACCGGATCATTCATCGTCTGCTTCGGAGCATGCTGTACAGTATGGCAGTGGGTCATCGCAGCAATCGGCTACATCGGAATCGTATATGTGATGTTCAGCGGAGCACGCAGACTTGAAATCCGCCAGAACGGAGCCTACGGACAGGATCCTGAGTATCAGGCATATATAAAGAAAACCCCTATCCTTCTTCCATTCGTTCCTATCTACAGTGTGGAGAAACATAAATGGTTGCAGGCTTAAACCATTTCACCCAACTATTTGAAGTTGAAATAATTACGCAATTGTCCTGCCTTCCTCGGAACGCAGGACAATTGGTTAATGTACTGGGTTTCAACCTGTTAAGCGCTTCAATTGACATTAAGGCCTGACAGAAATCCTTTCTGAAGGGATGAAATAGAAACGATGGATGTCGAAGGCTGTTTCCCGGTCGGCTGCGATTATTACATCCGAGTGTCTCAGAGCCCATTTCAGCCAGTGATGGCGGATGTGCCTCTGGAACCAGTTGAAGCCGTGTTTCGGATTCTTCAGAAACTCCAGGTCATCGACTTCCAGCACTACCCGGCCGGTTTTCGGGTCTTCATATCTTCTCAATGTCTCAAAACTCAGCATATTCGGCTTCATAGGGATGATTCGGACGGCAAATTTATAAATTTTGAATGAATTATATAATTCCATAATTTTGCAGCCTGATCAGACTCTTATGAATAAATTCGTCATATATATTTCATTGGCACTTACTTTCATGCTCTCAGCTGCCTGGGCAGCTGACGCTCAGATTGCGACGAGCATGAGATCTTTGGACGATTTCACCATAGACACAGACATCCACAGCCTTAGAAATGCAGCTGTTCCTGCTTTTCATTACAGCTTTGACGACTACACACAGTTTGCTCCAGCCGCCTTGGTTTTGGGTCTAAAGTCCTGCGGATATGAAAGTCGCACAAAATGGGGAGGCATGATAGTCTCGGATGCGTTCTCACTGGGAATTCTCAGCGCTGCTACATATGGGTTAAAATATACGGTGAAACGTATGAGACCGGACTGCAGCGAACGGACCTCATTTCCGTCGGGACACTCTGGAAGGGCATTTGCTGCAGCAGCCGTTCTGGACAAGGAATACGGATGGAGAAGCCCGTGGTTCAGCATCGGAGGATATACGGTGGCAGCAGTGACAGGTGTATCCCGAATTCTTAACGACAGACATTGGATGAGCGATGTTGTTGCCGGTGCAGCTCTTGGTGTTGGCTCCGTGCATCTGGGTTATTATCTTGCCGACCTTATCTTCAAGGGCAAGCACCTTTATGACGGATATGAAAAGCCTGTCTTTGAATATGACCCCGGGCAGAAGCACTATGTGGCTGAACTGCTTTTTGCCAGGAGATTCATTCTCGGCTCTGAAAGCCAGAAGAATGCTGGTGCCCTTCCTTTCCGTGGCAGTCTTGCCGGCTTACAGACAGACATCCCGATGATTCCAGGGACAGGTGTAACAGGTCGGTTTACAGCCAGTTCAATGACATATAAGGATGAGCACACCTCAGTGCTGTACTCGGCCACTGTCGGAGGATACTGGAACTTCCCGTTTGCCCGCAGATTCGAGCTCCAGACCAGAGCGGGAGTCGGATATGCCGGAATGAGAGGAGAAAGTGGAATGGATCTCACAGCAGGAGCCGGTCTGAGTTTCATGCTGGACAATAACTTCAAGATCAAGGCGCTGGCAGAATATGACTCCATCGGGCTTCTCCCGTCCACACCGTGGATCCACAGTTTCCTGATCGGATATTCAGTGTCCTGGTTCTGGTAGGAATTTGATTGAATTTTCCAAAAATTAGACTATCTTTGCGTCCGGTTCGCCTTGGTGGTGGAATAGGTAGACACGCGGGACTTAAAATCCCGTGGCCAGAAATGGCCGTACGGGTTCGATTCCCGTCCGAGGCACATGAGGCTGACTAAAAAGTCTATATGACTGATTAGTCAGTCTCTTTTCTATATATATGGTTGCACCGGGAGGATGATAGTGATTGCGGAGGACTCCGTTCGCTTCGCTCACTCCGGCCCCTCCCACAATCTACTTCGTCCCGCTATCGC
>JAGBAO010000031.1 GCA_017938925.1 Bacteroidales bacterium
GAAAGAAGACATGAAACAGATAGTGGACAGAATGGTGATCCAAGTGAGAAAGGGAAAGATAAGAAACGGAGCAATCTGCCAGGCCTGGCACACCGAACTCTTCATCACATTCGTGACATACTACACAAAGAGACAAGTGACAGAATTCTTCCGTCCCATCATCAGCACCGATATAAATTTCAGAGATTTCGTAGAGAACAATTACCTGGAAGTCGAGTGCAGCGCACTGAAACTGATCCAGCTTTCCGGTCTGCCCAAGCACATCTTCAACAAAAGATTCAAGGAAGAATACGGCACCACCCCCAAAGTATGGATGGAAGAACGACTCCGGAAAGATCTGCAATACTATGCAACCCTCCCGAACATAACCACCAAATACCTCGCGGGAAAACTCCAGATGACCGTCATCAAACTATGCAAGATCACCAACCGCCTCTACGGCCTCACCCCCGGCGAACTGATCGACCGGATGAAATCAGCCCCGCAACAAAACTGACCCCACAATTTTGCACCTCCGTTAAAATTTGCCATCACAAACTCTACTGCACTCCGGGAATCTCCATCAAAACCCTCGCAAAACACATCGGCATCAACAGCAACTCACATAACCGGTAGCGACATCAATCCCATCATCATGGCCGGCCCAGACCGGCCATCCCAAGCAAAAGCGGTCTCGCCGATGAAGCCTTTCCCCGAAAGCCCCCAACGGTGAGCTATCCATTGACTCCGGACCTCCGCAAGACTCAAAAAGAAGGTGTGTTGGCATTGGCCAATGAGGGGTATCAGGTGAAATCGTTGGTTGACAGGACCGACAGGCAGAGTTGGGGCTGATTCGGTGCCTGTCGGTACCTAAAACGTGGGTCAAAATGGGAAAATCAGGACCGACAGGCAGAGTTTAGACGAAAACAGCGCCTGATGGTGCCAGCCGTGGCCGGGGATGACGGTGGAAATGCCCGATGAGGTCGGCCATGAAGAGAACCTACCCTCATCTACGATCCTGTAACCCCTCTGTCTTTATAAGATATCTGACAATCTCACGATTTCCAATTATGTCGTGGTCGTTGCCGTACACTTCAAGTGATATTTCTCTATAACATTTATCCTTGATTGCTCTTAGTGCTGTCTTGAAATCCGTCTTCCATGAACCGTACACGTTGTAGAAAGCAGACAGGGCTTCTACGCTCATCTGCTCTTTCATATATGGGTAAATGTCGCATCTGCAAAGCGGAGTATAATATGTATCAGCAGTAGACATGTTCATAAGATCTTCTCCCATGGCATTCTCCTTTTCTGCCGACATGATGTATGCCCAGATTGCAGAAGGATCAAGCTGAATAGCCGGCATGAGGTGTTGTGTCAGCTCACAAAACGCCATAACGGTAGAATCTGTATCCTGAGTCTTATGCCAATGATATAGATATGAATTTCTGACAAATGCCTTGGCCCATTCAGCAGTGAGGTCCATATCTTCAATGATGATCTTGCCGTCTTTGCTGATCACTTTGATTCTATTTGTGAACTTCCAGCCCATATCCAAGGCTATGTAGAAATACCAGTCACCGTCAGCCTTGATATCCAGCATCATGCACTTGCCATCTGATCCAGGCATATCATCCTGCAGACCGCTTCTGAACAGCCATGTAGCATAGGCAGGACCATCGGAATCGTATGTATAAGCATCCTGAAGTTTCTTCAAAAGTTCATCAGAACAATGCTTCTGCAGGAAGTCATAATCCTCATACAGTTTATCGTTATACATCTTGGTGAGGAATGATTTGATTGTATCCTCAGATGTGGTCTGATCCTCAGTTTGTGCTATTCCATACGAAACAGACATAGCAAGTATGCTTATAATTATCAGGACAATTCGTTTCATAGTAAATCTGATTATTTGAATATCAAAGACCAGGTTATCGGACTATTTCTGGTATTACTCCAGTACCAGTTTCCGCAACGCATATAGGTTTTCCAATCATACTGGCGTAAGACCCTCGTAACCTCGGCAATGATTTCTTCCTTCTGATCTTCCGTCAGACTCTCAGGGCATCTTAATATGGTTACATCCCAATCTGTTATTTTCCCTTCATTATCGAATTCAGAGGCATTCATCTTTACGAAAACACGTCCTTTCACGTCTGGAAACTTGTCATATTGGAATTCTTTAGGGAATCGGTATCTGACATCTTCAAAAGAAACAACGCCAGGCGTATTTCGTGTCCGATTGGTATATGTCCGTGATGAAACGATTACACCGTCCTCGACGACAAGTTCGGTCTCCCGTTCGTAAAAGTCATCCACTCCGTCAGGAGAAAACAAGATGATACCCCCTGTTCCGCAGATGAATGTTCCAGAAACCCACGAAGCAAAGACCCGTCCTCTCCTATCCTTATACTGATCCAACAGGCCACAGAAGTCGGTGTGTTCCTTGAATGTCGCTATACTATTCAGATAGAGTTTATTGTCCCTTACTTCAAAAGTGGAAACATGTCCCCTCCAATTAGCAGAGTGTGAGGATTTATCGAATTCAAGTCTCTTCCCAAGAGCATCATATGTGACAGAATCAAGCTGAAAAAGAAGAACCTTATTCAGTCGATGCTCCACCTTGTCAATTATGATGATGTCACGGGCTTGCCTGGTCGCACTCACATTGTGTGAGAATGCGAGCAGCAATGCCAGAATCGATAATATGCAGGATATGATGCGTTTCATAAACTTTAAAAAGCGTGGAAAGTCCTTATCTGTCCAGAGCTCCTGAGAACCCCATGTCGATATTTCCATATACAGAATTGATGGTTCAACTCTTCGCCAACAAATTTAAGAACTATCTTTTAATTCAGAAGCAATGTGTAACCCACAATGTGAAGAAACACCCGGATTTGCCGGAGGTCTCGTAGATTTCTGTTGGTCTCAAGCAGTTTTCCGGTAAAAATGCCCGTGATGCCGTGACTCGAAAACTGGCATAATTTTAGATTAGCGCCGTTTCATCAAAATCAATTTGTATGAAAACGAACGACAAGAAGAAACGGCTTACTTCGGAGAATGGTCGTCCGATAGCTGACAATCAGAACATTCAGACTGCAGGGCAGAGAGGACCGGTCACATTGCAGGATCCTTGGTTCCTTGAGAAGCTCGCACACTTTGACAGGGAAGTGATTCCGGAAAGGCGCATGCATGCAAAGGGGGCCGGTGCCTACGGAACCTTCACAGTAACCCACGACATCTCGAAATATACGAGAGCATCGATCTTTTCGGAAATCGGGAAGCAGACCCCGTGCTTCGTGCGATTTTCGACAGTGGCAGGGGAGCGTGGTGCTGCAGATGCCGAGCGTGACATCAGGGGCTTTGCGATGAAGTTCTACACCGACACCGGCAACTGGGATCTTGTGGGAAACAACACACCCGTATTCTTCCTCAGGGACCCTCTGAAGTTCCCCGACCTGAACCATGCCATCAAACGTGATCCCCGCACCGGCATGCGTTCAGCCAATTCCAACTGGGATTTCTGGACACTCCTCCCTGAAGCCCTCCATCAGGTGACCATCACTATGTCTCCGAGAGGAATCCCGGCTACCTACCGTCATATGCATGGCTTCGGAAGTCATACTTTCAGTTTCTACGACAAGGATAACAGACGCACATGGGTGAAGTTCCATCTCAGAACTCTCCAGGGCATCAGAAACCTCACTGATGCCGAGGCGGAAGCCATCATTGCAAAGGACCGCGAGTCCCATCAGCGTGACCTGTATGAGGCGATCGAGAGAGGGGATTATCCACGCTGGCTGATGCAGGTGCAGCTAATGACAGAAGAGCAGGCAAGGGAATATGAGATAAATCCGTTCGATCTAACCAAGGTCTGGTATCACGGTGATTTCCCTCTACACGATGTCGGCATCCTCGAACTGAACCGCAATCCAGAGAACTACTTTGCGGAAGTGGAGCAGGCCGCCTTCAACCCGGCAAATGTCATTGAAGGAATCGGATTTTCCCCTGACAAGATGCTCCAGGGACGTCTTTTCTCATACGGTGATGCCCAGCGTTATCGTCTTGGCGTGAACTACAATCACATTCCGGTCAACCGCCCTCGTTGCCCGTTCCACGCCTATCACCGCGACGGTCAGATGCGTACAGACGGAAATCTGGGAGGCACGACATCATACGAGCCGAACAGCTACGGAGAATGGAAGGACAGTCCGTCCACCAAGGAACCGCCTCTTGCGTCAATGGGTGATGTGTATAACTATGATGAAAGGGAGTACGACAGCGACTACTACACCCAGCCGGGAAAGCTTTGGCGCCTGATGACTCCTGAAGACAGGAAGGCCACCTGCGAAAACACAGCCAGGGCGATGGGAGATGCGGCACTGTTCATCAAGCAGAGACATATCCGCAACTGCTTCCGCGCAGATCCGTCATATGGTGAAAGGGTCGCAGAAGCGCTCGGTCTCTCCCTCAGGGAAGCCCTTGAAGCGGAAGATCCGGCACATCCCGAATGGGATCAGTGATATTATCCGACTATGAATTTTCCGACCTTCGGAATCTTCTGAATCAGGACATTTGCAACAGCCACGGTCACGAAGGAGATTGTGGCTGTTCCTATGATCTGCACAGGTGTCGTCCATATTCCTAAAACACCCTCAGCGCCTAAGCCAAGGCTGTTTCTCAGCCAGCCTGAAACGGAAGCAAGCACAACCATATGAGACAGATACATTCCATAAGATGCCTTGGAAACCGGCAGGAGAATCTTGTCGTAAAAGCATCCGGTTGCTGTTATCTTGCGGAATATGAGCACCCAACCGATGGCCATGAGTGCAACACCTATACTGTCATTCACCCAGGAAGTCTCGAGAATCGCTGCGACTCCGGTCTTGCCCTCAAATGGGAAAACTCCGCCGCAGTATTCGAAGGTCCTTCTTAGGAAGTCGCCGAAAGCAATGGCAAATCCGAGTCCCCAAGCCGGCAAAGCGACCGCCAGCGTCTTCTTCCAGCTCAACTGACCGACAAATCTTCTGAAATACAGTCCCAGCAGCAGATATCCGATGAATCCGCTGACATAGTAGAACATTCCGTAGGAGTTCCAGCTCGCTTCGCCCCAAAGCGGATATTTCGCCGGATTAGGAATGCCTGTAGGTCCATAAATTATAGGTGTTTGAGTCGATGCGGCTTCCCTTATGAAAGGAATGAGATAGGTGGCGAAACATATCCCAAGATACACCAGAAGCTCCTTTTTGCTTACCTTCTCGGCCCATGGGGAAAGAAGCGGCATGATAAGATATATTCCGATCAGCATATATACGAACCACAGATGTCCCGCAGCATAGTTGAAGTTCAGGAGCAGACTTTTCAGATTTGTCACGGGTTCGCCCCAGAGAAAGGCATAGACCAGCGTCCAGACTGCAAACGGGATCAATATCCTGGCTGCCCTTCTGCGGAGGAATTCGCCGGCAGAATAGTGCAGAGGGAACTGCAGGTAGCTTGAAGCGATGACGAAGAGAGGCACGCAGGCCCGGACGAACGAATCGAAGAAGGACGCCCATATGGCATCGCTCTTTGTCAGTATCAGCGTTCCCTCGCCACCAAGGTAGAACGGCTCGGTAGCATGTACCACCATGACTATGAAACATGCAGCAACCCGCATCCAGTCAATCCAGACTTCTCTCTGTGTCGTATTCATAGGCTTTCAATCTTAAGAATTTGCGAATATAGGAATATTAAGGAGAATAATTTGACTAAATTTGCAGTTATTATGGCAAAGAAGACAGAAAAGACCAATGCAGCCCGTCTTCTCGATAAGGCTGGCCTGCAATATAATCTCATCCCTTACGAGTTCGACGAAAACGACCTCGCAGCCCAGCATGTCGCTGCCAGTCTCGGGCAGGACATTGCAAGAGTGTTCAAGACCCTCGTCCTGCACGGCGACAGGACCGGTCATATCGTGTGCGTCGTGCCGGGAAACCTTGAAGTCGATCTGAAGGCACTGGCGAAAGTGTCCGGCAACAAGAAGGTGGAGATGATAGCCATGAAGGACCTGCTTTCAGTGACGGGCTACATCAGGGGAGGCTGTTCCCCGATAGGTATGAAGAAACGTTTTCCGACGTACATCCACAGCACAGCAACAGATTTTGAAACCATATACATAAGTGCCGGAGTCCGCGGCCTGCAGTTCGAGATCTCCCCATCCGACCTGATAAGCTTTGTCCAGGCCACAGTCGCACCCGTTGCCTCCTGAATCTGCGGGTTGTGTAAAGTGCCTGTCAGGAGGGTTTTGAATGGATAGGTCGTTGCATTTTTACTCAAAGGCATAGTATTTTTTGAGAATTCGCCGTCTATACTATGGCAGGCACGGTCTTTGATGAGGAAAAAATGACTAAACAACCGGACTTAATGAAACGATTTCTGATTCTGATGTGCCTATTCCTCACGGCACATTCACTTAAGGCGCAGGTCATCTCATATGACATGATACAGCGCAATGCAAACACAGATGTGAGACTGACACTCATGGATGCGGAATCATCCGATCCGATTTCCTGGGCCTCAGTGTATCTCATTCCTGAGGGAGATACGACAGTCACGCATTTTTCTCTTTCTGACGACAGGGGAGACGTCCTTCTCAAGGATGTCCCGGTGGGAAAGTACGAACTGAATGCCGAGATGATCGGTTATAATCCACATAAGAAGGTCTATGCGATCAAGGCACATTGGGATGCATTTGATCTTGGTATAATCAAAATGGAGGAAAATCCAGAGTTCCTGGATGCTGCAAGGATCTCAGCGATAGGAAACCCCATCGTGGTCAAGAAGGACACTATAGAGTTTAATGCAGCCTCATTCAAGGTTGGTGAAAACGCTATGCTGGAGGACCTGCTTAAGAAGATGCCCGGAATGGCTGTAGGCGAGGATGGGTCTGTCACCTTGAACGGAGAGAAGATAGACAAGATAACGGTCGGAGGAAAAACCTTTTTCTTCAATGACCCGACAGCAGCCTTGAAGAATCTCCCGGCAAAGATTGTCGATAAGATAAAGGTAGTGGACAAGGCCAAGGATGAGGCAGCCGCATCCGGAATCGTCACAAAGGACGACAAGGAAAAGGTGATGGATGTGGAACTGAAGGATGAATACAGCAAGGGATGGTATGGAAATGCGAAACTTGGAGGTGGAGCTACGTTGACTCCTGACAATGGAAGCAGACTTATTGATGACAGGGGACTGCTGTACAGCGGCAATGCCATGGTGACCGGGTATACGGAGAAGGATCAGATAATATTCTTAGGCAATGCATACAATGCAACAGCCCCTGGAGAGGCCTTCAGTTACTATGGATATGGCGATTCCGCCAGCGAGTTCAGTGGAATACGTGGTCTTGATTCATCCGCTCAGGCAGGAATAAACTATAATACCACCAGGATCAAGGGCATGGAAACCACCCTTAATGTGAACTACAAGAACAACGGCAAGGTTTCACGCAAAGAATCATCACGCACCACATTCCAGGAAGATGGGCCTGATGTCCTTACCGATGGTGACTACGATGCAACTGGTAATCAGAATGTGATCAATGCATCAGTGGAGATAAAAGCGAAGGAGAATGACAGATACTATCTCATCGTAAGGCCAGACGTGGGATATACGACAGAGTCTGTCAGCACTTCAAATATATCAAATACAAGCTCAGAAGGGACGCATCTTAACTCATCCACCGCTTCCACTGCTTCATCTTCAGGCAAGATTCATACAGATGGAGGCATATATGCCGGGCTCAAGCAGCTTGGAAAGAAGAACAGAAGCCTGAGCATCGGTGTGGAGTACGGTTATCATGATACCAGGAAGACTTCTCATGAAATGTCCATGGTCAATGCCGCCGGCCAGGAATCATCAAAGGATATTTTCTATAATTCTGACATCAAGAACATTTCCGGAGGATTAAGGCTCAGCTACAGTGAACCTCTTGCTGAAAGGTGGACAGCCTCAGCAACTGTTCTGAGCAGGATATTCCGCAATACGGATATAAAGAATGCAGCCAATCCGGACGGTACATATAATGAATACTATTCAGCATCCACAGACAACAGATATCTCAGCGAAAGAGGCTCGCTGGCAGTGCAATACAGCAACGACACCAGCACAGTCCAGTTCGGAGTCCGGATGGAGACTGTCCAGAACGAGATCAAGGCAAAGTCGATGGGAATAGAAACGGTTACAGGAAAAGGAGAGTGGCTTACCAACTGGGCGCCGTTCTTCAGTTATGAGTACAAAAAGGGGAGCAACATGGTATATGCTGGTTATTATGGGCAGGCAAGCCAGCCTTCTGGCTCAGCAATAACACCCGCACTTAACGTCTCGAATCCCGTGCAGATCACTGCCGGAAACATCTATCTCAAGCCGTCATTCATGCATGGACTATATTGTTCGTACACCGGAAATAACCGTGAGACATTCTCGTTCATGAATGCATATGTCAGTGCCACGATGACTGCACGAAGCACCGTATATGCAAGCTGGATGGATGACTCTGGGGTGAGATATGCAGTTCCGGTAAATTCCTTGAAGCCACAAAGTCAATCATATCTGGGAGTGTCCTATAACAGGCCTTTGGGCAAGGAGCGTAAGTTCACATTTTCCGCAGCCGGTGATTTCATCTTCACGGGCAGTCACAGCTATCAGACGAAGCAGAGATTGCAAGGGCTTGATCTGCAAAGCTTTGACTACAATGATTTCATGTCAGGCTTCTGGGGAAATTCCGAAGGTGACCGATTTTATGCAGGTAAAAGCGGATTCGGGGAAAGCCGTACCAATACATTCAGCTGGTCTGCTCAGCTGCAGCTGAAATACAGTATAGATAAGTTTGATGCCACAATATCTGCCACGACAAACAACAGGATTTCGCGATATTCTCTCGATCCGACAGCCAATATGAACACCTGGACGAATACATTGAAGGGTACGGTTCTTTATCAGCCGGGAAAAGGCTGGGAGATAGGGACGAATCTTGCCTATAGATTCTATAACGGCTACACCAACGGATTCGGAAGGCCTGAGTGGCAGTGGGATGCCAATATCAGCAAGAACATCAAGGCCGTTACCCTCGGATTGAAGATGGTTGATATCCTGAATCAGACAAGAAGTCTTCAGAGAACAGTATCTGCAGAATATATGGAGGATGTGTACAGTAATGTCCTGGGACGATTCTTCCTATTCAGTGTCTCATTCAACTTCGGCAAGATGAATTCCAAGAAGAACCGTAATGTCGAAGGTGCATTATGGAATATGATGTAGAAGAGTCAGGCACAGAAATTGACTTTGGTCGTGGCAGTGTTTTAATTAATTATTAGTGCCATGAAAAAGTTAATGATTTTAGTCTCATGTGTGGCCTTCATGGCTGCCATGACAGCATGTAAGAATGATACAGCCAGAGAGGCAAGGCAGATCCTTGACGAGCCTTTCAAGCAGGAAAGGGAGTTCATGAAGGATGCGATCCGTCATCGGAGCCCGGATGTTCAGAGAGTTGACCTGATCGGCAACACGGTTGTCTATACGCATATATTCGATGGAATTATCGACGTGAAGACTTATACCTATGACGGAGATGTATGCGTGGAAGCCGAGAGAGTATATACCTTCCCGACCCAGATGAGTGCGCTTCGTCACTATAGGAGAGCCATCGAGCAGGCAGAACTATATGACAATATCCAGTTGTTCAACAATGAGGTGAAATATGACCTGAAGGAGGAGCAGCACAAGCTGGAGACCAAGGGTCTCACCAAAGAGCAGCTGAAGGCAAAGTTCGACAAGCAGATTTCAGACGCCAAAGCCGACATGAAGGCTCACGACGCCAAGTTCAAGGCCGACATTAAGAAAGACGGCAAATGCATCGAGAACGACATGAAATGTTGCGACAGGAAAGACTGCAAGAACAAGCATCATAAGAAGTAAAATTTAAAGCCTCGAATTTGATGTGACCCCCAAAAGTTGGACGGTTTAACATTATTAAGAGGCGGACTTTGATTGGAATAGAGCTCGGTATTGTACCGGGCTCATTCCTTTTAGCCTCAGTTTGATTCTATCATTATTGTAATAGCGTATGTACTTAAC
>JAGBAO010000016.1 GCA_017938925.1 Bacteroidales bacterium
ATGGATCCGCAAGGCGAAGAAGTTCTCGCTCTACGATGACCAGCCTTATCGAATGAAATAGTCCTGCGAACGGGTTCAGACTGAAATATTTTAAGGAAAGGGTTGCAGATTGAAGAAAAATAATTATCTTTGCGCCGCAAAATTAGTTAACTAAATTTTTATAACGTTATGAAAAAAGGTATACATCCCGAAACCTACCGTCTTGTAGCTTTCAAGGATATGTCAAACGATGAGGTCTTCATCACACGCTCTTGCGCTAATACAAAGGAGACCATCGAAATCGAGGGTGTTGAGTACCCTGTGGTCAAGCTTGAGATCTCGAACACATCTCACCCATTCTACACTGGTAAGATGAAGCTCGTCGATACAGCTGGTCGCGTTGACAAGTTCTATCAGAGATACGCAAAGAAGAAGTAATTCTTCCAAGACATATGGTACAAGATCGGTTCACAGGATACTGTGGACCGATTTTTTATGCCTTGAATTCAATGGTTTCTTCCGTGATTGGATGGATGAAGCTTATTTCCTGTGCATGCAGGCGGAGGCGTGATGAGTGGAAGGCTCCGCCGTAGAGAAGGTCGCCGACAATCGGGCGTCCAAGGCCGAGGTGGTGGGCTGAGTGGATGCGGAGCTGATGGGTGCGGCCTGTGACGGGGTGGAAGAGGACCTCTGTTGTGCCGTCCTGGTTTATACGAAGGACTTCGTATTCGGTAAGAGCCTGTTTTCCCTGGATCAGGTCCACCTTCTGGCGGGGGCGTTCGTCGTAGTCAGGAGCAAGCGGAAGGTCTATGGTGCCCGTCGTGCCTGGCATCAACGTGAGTTTTCCGGGGCAGAGGAGGGCCCTGTAGGTCTTCTTGACTGTTCTTTCCTCGAACTGCCTGCGAAGATTCGCTGCGGCATGTCCAGTCTTAGCGAAGATCAGCAGACCGGAAGTGTCCATGTCAAGACGGTGCACTGCGTGAATCTCGTGTGCCCCTAAGGCACGTTTCTGAAGCCATTCCTGGGCGGATTCCCGTCCGTCCAGTCCAGGTACAGATGGCATCCCGGACGGTTTGTCCACAACAAGTATGGCTTCATCCTCATATATCACGTCCGGAATCAGGGATCTTCCTTCAGACGAAGGTTGCTGAGGCCGGTGCATCCTGTCATCCAGGCCGCTCTCGGTGGAATCATCAGGGTCAGCATCGCCGGGAAGCTCCAGCCCCTTGAGCATATATTTAAGTAACGGTCCGCATTTGCTGGTGCAGGAAGGGTAGAAGTGCCCGGCAGTGCGTACGGCTGTGTCCGGGGACTTTCCGTACCAGAATTCTCCCATTGCGACAGGCTCCATTCCGTGTCTGAATGCATGGTTCAGCAGTTTCGGGGCCGCACAGTCACCGGTGCCTCCGGGTGGAATGAGTCCGTCAGCTGCAAATATGTCCAGGATCGAACTCTCTTCGCCGAGTGCGTTCATCACCTTATACTGTCTGAATATCCATTTCTGCAGCTCCTCTGACATGGCGGCGCGCTGCTGCTTCATTGTTCTGATCTTCTCCTCCATCTCGTTCACCTCTGCCTCCATAGGCCCGATGACCTCTTTCCATCTGTCCTTGGCGCGTTTGTATTCGGCGTTTTCATGCTGGCTCTCGCGCACGAACCTTTCCGTGTACACCAGTGTCTCGCGCCCGTCTGCGTCCCATTCCTTCAGTATGAGTTTCCTTTCTTTCTTGAGTCTGGACTTCCTTTCCTGAAGTGCGGTGATCTCCTTGTCGCGCTCGGCCTTCCTTTCTTCCAGGTTTATCCGCTTGAACCCAAGGTCGCTCATCTCCAGGGAAATCTGTCCGTTCAGTGCAGAAATCTCGGCTTCCCGTTCCTTGAAATATCCTGTCGGGTCCAGAAGATCGTAGATAGGCGGCACGAATCCCTCCACGGTGCTTTGCCCTCCGACAGAGCCTGAAAACGCTGCCAGAAAGCAGTATGGACCATTCTCCTGATTACTGCTCACTCCATTCCCGGCGTCCGGACGAGGTTCAGGGCAGGGGATGGTACAACAGCCGTTTTCCGAAGTCCCTCTGCACACCAGCACCCCCAACATCTTTCCCTCAGAAAATCCGCGGCACACCTCTTCAGGCAGCATGCCTCCCGAAATCAGACGGTCCAGATGCTCCATGACTGACTCCGCCGCTCTCCTCACAAGGGGATGCGGCTCGTATCTGAACGGGTTTGTGAACGGCTGGTTCAAATCTTGACGTTGTTAAGGATATATTCCCTGCAGAACTCGCTGAGACCGCATTCCTGGCACTTTGGCTTGCGCGCCGTGCATACGTACCTTCCGTGCAGGATGAGCCAGTGGTGGGCCTTTCCGCGAAGCTGAGGGGCAAATCCTGCCGTGAGGTCGCGTTCCACAGCCTCCACCGTGCCTCCATCCGAAAGTCCGATCCTGCGGGAAACCCTGAACACATGGGTGTCCACGGCTATGACAGGCTTGTCGTATATGACTGATGCTATGACGTTTGCTGTCTTGCGTCCCACTCCTGGCAGAGTCTCCAGTTCATGGATTTCAGAGGGGACCTCGCCTGAGAAGTCGGAAACCAGCTTGGAAGCCATTCCGATCAGGTGGCGTGCCTTGTTGTTGGGGAACGATATGGATTTGATGAGCTCGTACACTTCCTCGAATGAAGCGGACGCCAGGTCGGCGGGCTGGGGGAAGCGTGCGAATATCTGCGGTGTGTGCATGTTCACCCTCTTGTCCGTGCACTGGGCCGAAAGGATCACGGCAATGAGCAGGTGAAAAGGGGAGTCGTAGTGAAGTTCGGTCTCGGCAGTCTCCATGTTGGCCGAGAACCATTCCGTGACTTTGTGGAAGAGGTCTGCCGTGCTCATCAGATGGTCAGTTCAAGGTCTATCACGTCTTCTTCCTTCTGCTCGATGCAGGTCTCGTCACGGCACACCATCACGCGTCCGGGATATTTCTCGAATATCTGTCTGTTGTGTGTCACCATGACTATTGCAGTGCCCTTTTCGCGGTTGATTCCGGTGAGAAGCTTCATGATGCCGTCTGCGGTCTCGTTGTCGAGGTTTCCCGTAGGCTCGTCGGCGATGATCACCTGAGGATCATTGAGAAGCGAACGCGCGATTGCAATTCGCTGCTGCTCGCCTCCGGAAAGCTGGTGAGGCATCTTGTGGGCCTTTCTTTCCATTCCCACCGCTTCGAGGACAGTCTTGATCCTGGACTGCATTTCGGCCTCTGATTTCCAGCCGGTGGCGCGAAGCACGAAGAGAAGGTTCTCCTCCACACTTCTGTCCATCAGGAGCTGGAAATCCTGGAACACAACTCCCATCTTGCGTCTGAGGAACGGAATGTCCTTTTCGCGGATATCCACGAGGTCATAGCCGCATGAAGAGCCTGAGCCCTTGTGGAGCGGATTCTCCGCTATGATTGTCCTTATTATGGAGGTCTTTCCGGTTCCGACTTTTCCGACTATATAGACGAAGTCTCCGGGGTAAACGTCCATGTCCAGACCATATATGACCGTAGCCTCGCCGTTGATGATGTCGGCACCCTTGAATGAAATGATGGGATTCCTGTCTTCCATGTGCAAAAATTAAGTTTCAAACATACAAATATAGTGGAAAAATGGTTAAATTTGCCACTTTGGTCATAAACTGAATGAATAAGATGATATATAGACGTTTGTTGCTGGCGGCAGCGGTCCTTTTCATGGATTTCATGGCTGTGGTTCCTGCTCAGGAATCAAGGCATTTCAGGGATGCCGTGAGACTGTATGACTATGGCATGTACAGCCGTTCAAGGCTTTATTTCGACGGGGCGGAAGAAAAGATGATGTCCTCCGACCCTCAGGGATATCAGGTGCTGTGTGATGTACGACAGGGTGTGCCCGGGTATGAAAGGGATATGAACAGTTTCATAGCTGCCAATCCACAGTCTTCTCTGATTTCGCATATAAGATATGCTCATGCTCTGAATCTTTTTGATTCTCAGGATTATATGTCTGCAGGAAGGCTTATGGACGAAATCAGGGTCAAGCATCTGCCGAAGTCTCAGAGGACTGAATTTATCTTCAAGAAGGCCTATTGCGAGATGGAGAACGGTAACATGCATTCCGCTCTGGAAGGATTCAAGGAGGTGGAAGCCATGAAGATGTCAGACTATACCGCTCCGTCACGCTATGCGATCGGCTACATCAGCTACGACCTCAAGAACTTCGAGGAGGCGATCGGCTGGTTTGAGAAGGCTTCCAAGGACGCAAGGTTTGCAGATGTTTCCGAATATTATATCATGGAGTGCCGCTTCATGCTCGGTGACCATAAGTATGTGACTGCTCACGGTGACGATCTTTACGGAAGGATCCCTCAGGAGCGTCGTCCTCATCTTGCTCGAATAATCTCCGAGTCATGGCTTGTCCTGGGTGATGCTCAGCAGGCGCGCAAGTACATGGAACTCAATACGATGGAAGGAGGACAGCCGTCAGGAAGGGCAGACTGGTTCTACCGTGGTTCCGTCCTGTATGCCGTCAAGGACTACAAAGGTGCGATCGACAATTTCAGCATGATGGGTGAGCGAAGGGACTCGATCGGGCAGATCGCCAGCTACCAGCTCGGCTACAGCTATATCCAGACCAGGAACAAGGTGGCGGCTCTCGATGCGTTCCGCGAGGCTTCGGTCCTGGAATATGATGAGGATATAGCCGAGGATGCATATTTCAACTACGCAAAGCTCGCCTTCGACCTTAACAGCGACCCGTCCGTCTTCCAGGACTATCTCAGGAAATACTCTGATATGGACAAAGGGGAGAGGATATATGGCTATATAGCTGTCGCAGCCCTGCATAACCGTGATTATGCCGGTGCGGTCGAGGCCTATGACAAGATAGACTATCTGGACGGCGACATGAAGAACAACTACATGAAGGCCAATTATCTGAGAGCGCAGCAGCTCATTTCCCGAGGCTCGTACAGAAAGGCTGTTCCATGCCTTAAGGCTGCCGCCTACTATTCGGAGAGGAACACCAGATTCAATCAGCTGTCCCGTTTCTGGCTCGCTGAGTCATATTACAGGAACGACCAGTATTCGGAGGCAAGGGAGGTGTTCACTGACCTCTACAACACCTCAGCCCTTTACGGCATGCCAGAGTCCGCTCTGATTTCCTACAACATAGCATACTGCCACTACAAGAAGGCCGAATACGCTGCCGCAGAAAAGTGGTTTGCGGAGTATCTTGCGGGCAGTGCGGTCAGATACCGCAAGGATGCCCTTGAAAGAAAGGCCGACTGTCATTTTATGGAGAAGGACTATAAGAGTGCCTGCGAGACATATGACATGGTCCTGAAGGGATATTTCGATGTGAATGACATCTATCCTTACTATCAGTCGGCTGTGTCCCATGGTCTGCTGAAGGAGACTGAGATGAAGATAAAACTGCTGTCTAACGTGCTTGAAGCATCGCCTGAGTCAGATTTTTATGCTGAGGCTATGTATGAGCTGGGACGCTCCTATGCCGTAAAGGAGGATGATGAGAACGCCTTCATGTGCTTCAACAGGATTGCGGAGTCGGTCAAGGACAGCACCTTCGTGGCAAAGGCATATATCGAGATGGGCTCGATCTCTCGCAACCAGTCTCAGTTCAATGAAGCTTTGGGATACTATAAGACCGTGGTCGAGCAGATGCCTCTGTCCGGATATGCAGAGGATGCTCTGGCTGCCATAGAGTCCATCTATCAGACCCGTAACGAACCCGAGGAATATATCGCATATATCGAGACCATAGGCAAGGGAGCTACCAAGACTGCCGACGAGAAGGAGACCATGATCTTCAACTCTGCAGAGCAGATCTTCCTGTCTGAGAACTATCAGAAGGCCCTTGTGGCACTCCAGTCATACATGGAAAAGTATCCTGACGGACAGTATTCCTATAAGGCTGATTTCTATATGGCTGAGTCATACAAGAGTCTCGGCAAGCTGGAGCAGGCATGCGACAGCTACAGAAAGGTGATTTCGGACGGTCAGGGATCCTTTGTGGAGCTTTCGATGCTGAACTTTGCCAACATTTCCTACAAGCTTGAACGCTGGGAAGAGGCCTATGGAGGATATTCTTCGCTGCGTTCTGCTGCTCTTCTTGAGAACAATGCCTTCGCCGCCCTCAAGGGAATGATGCGCTCTGCATACAGAGGGCATGACTGGAAGAATGCGATATCGAACGCTGACAGTCTGCTTGTGGATTCCCGTTCAGATGCTGATCTGAAGACGGAGTCCGAATATGTGAAGGCCAAGTCTTATCTTGCCACAAGCCGCCGAAATGAAGCGTATGAGATTCTCGAAAGGCTTGCTTCTGACTTGAACAGCTCATATGGAGCTGAAGCTGCCTATATGGTCATAGTCGACAGATATGACAAGGGTGAGTTTGACAAGGTCGAGGAGAAGGTCTATGACTTTGCTGATGCAGGTTCTTCGCAGACCTACTGGCTGGCCAGGAGTTTTGTGGTTCTTGGCGACTCTTTTGTGGAGCGTGGAGAGCTCAAACAGGCCAAGGCAACCTTCGAAAGCGTGCGTGACGGCTACACTCCGCAGTCTGAAGACGATGATGTGCTTGAAAATATAAACCTCAGACTTTCCAAGTTGGAAGAGCTTATAAATGAGGGTATTTAATAAGATTGTTACGTATGGGAAACAAATGTGTTATATTGGCGTTTTCGGCCGTTTTGACCTTACCTTCTTTCCTTGGAGCACAGAATCTCGACCCTACCGTCGAGGTGACCCGCGAATATGAGGGAAAGCTGATGGAAACTCACAAGCCGTCCATGGAAATGGCTGTTCCGGATTCGGTTATGCACTTTGCTCTGGACTTCGATTATTCTGTTTTCGAGAATCCGTACAAGGGCTCATATGATTTCAATCCCTATCTTCTTTCCATGCGTCCGTCTTCGACCGACAGAGGGGAGAAGGACCTGTATCTGAGGGCAGGTATAGGATATCAGCTCAAGCCGGAAGTTGATTTCGTGTGGTCGCCCGGATTCAGGAACAAGGGATTCAATATGGATGTGTATGCCCTTCACAGATCTTTCCTTGGAAATTACTGGAATATTCTCCCTGTGGAGTCCCCGGATGGCGAGGTGGTGCTTCAGCGCAAAGGTAATGATGAGGACGGAAAGACCTGGGCGGGCATTGATCTGCTGACAAAGGCAGGAGTCGACTGCAGATATGATGCTGCAGGTCTGGCTGTGGATTTCGGTGCCGGATATTACGGACTTTATCAGAAGGACCGTGCATGGAAGAGGGGATACAACGCTCTGGATCTGAGGCTGGGCTTTGCTACCAAGCCGGAGACAGCTCAGAGTACGGTCTATGATGTCAAGGCTGCTTACAGATTCGGTCAGGACCGCCTCAATGGGACTGCCGGTCTGTCGGAGCATATATTCGATTTCGATCTGGCATTCGGTCCCGTGCTGACCGGAGTCCATAGGCTCAGATTTGATCTGGGCGTGGATATGGCTTCATATTCCAAGGTATTTGTTTCTGCCATAGGCGAAGTGTCTGTAGTGCCGCATTATGTGTTCGGCAAGGACCGTCTTCATCTGGATGTGGGTCTGCGTCTTGCCAAACTGATCCGTTCCAAGGAGATGAGCGGGATGTTTGCGGCTAAGGAGCAGATCGTTTATCCTGATGTTACTTTCTCGTATGCTCTGCTGCCTCAGTCACTGAAGTTCTATCTTGCTGCAAAGGGAGGGAATACGATAGACACATATTCTTCCATAATCGAAAGTAATCATCACGTTACATATGCAAGTGCGCCTGCTCTGCTCGACTGCACGGTGGAAAAGGTGAGGGCCTATGCCGGCTTTGACGGACGCATATCATCGGTTTTCAGTTATAATGTCAAGGGAGGTTATGTGTATTACGGCAATGCCATGCTTGATGCCGTTGTGCTGGATGCAGTGCCATATGCTTCTGTGCGTTATGCTCCGTATCAGAAATGGTTTGTCGCTATGGACTGGCTCCTGAAGACGGAGAGGGTGCGTCTGGATGGTTCGCTCTCGTACGATCATGCATGGGGCGAACTCTTCGATACGGGATATGCCGGGGTGGCGGTGCTGAAACCGGCTGCTCTGACCGGCGATGTGTCGTTCGAGTATAACTGGAACAGAAGGGTGTTTGCAGGTGTGGACTGCTCGTTCTCGACTGCCCGCAAAGGCGGTTTCGGCATGCCTGGGCTGGGTTCTGACCAGGTTCCTCTGTCAATGTTGAAAGTTCCCGGATATGCCGATCTGGGGTTCTTTGCCGAGTATGCAACTGCAAGGGGACTGGCATTCTGGGTGCGTGCCGGAAACCTCCTGAATATGACTGTTCAGAGAAATCCTCTTTATGCCGAAAGAGGTGTCAATTTTACGCTTGGAATCTGCTTAAGTTTGTAATATTTTTACTATATTTGTCCGTTTATTTGTGACAATAAAAGTAAAGATATAATAATGAGCGAAGAAGTAATCAACAACACTTCTGCGGAGCAGTACTCCGCGAACAGTATCCAGGTTCTGGAAGGCCTTGAGGCCGTAAGGAAAAGACCATCGATGTATATTGGAGACGTCGGCGAAAGAGGTCTCCATCATCTTGTCTATGAGGTCGTGGACAACAGTATCGACGAGGCGCTTGCCGGCTACTGTACCCACATCGACGTGACCATCAATGAAGATAATTCGATAACCGTAAAGGATAACGGTCGTGGTATCCCTACAGGCATGCACGAAAAGGAGAACCGTTCGGCTCTCGAGGTGGTTCTCACCGTCCTTCATGCCGGCGGTAAGTTCAGCAAGGACAGCTACAAGGTGTCCGGAGGTCTCCACGGAGTGGGTGTGTCCTGCGTGAATGCCCTGTCAGACTATCTCAAGGCTGAGATCCACCGTGAGGGAAAGGTCTTCGTGCAGGAGTACTCCAAGGGTAAGCCTTACAAGCCGGTTGAGGTTGCAGGTGAGGCTGAGGATACCGGTACATTCGTTACCTTCCATCCGGATCCGGAGATCTTCCAGGTGACGACCGTCTATAAATATGATACTCTTGCAGCCCGTCTTCGCGAGCTGGCCTACCTGAACAAGGGAATCCATCTGACTCTCACCGACAGGCGTAACCTTGTGAACGATGTGGACGAGAACGGAAACGAGCTCGAAACCCAGCACTACAGAAGCGACATCTTCTATTCGAAGGAGGGTCTTCGCGAGTTCGTGGAGTATCTTGACGGTGGTGCGGAGAAGCTCATCGAGACTCCGATCTACCTTGAAACTGACAAGATCATCCCTATCGAGATCGCTCTTCAGTACAACACAAGCTACACGGAGAAGATATATTCTTACGTAAACAACATCAACACGATAGAGGGCGGTACCCACCTTCAGGGCTTCAAGATGGGTCTTACAAGAACCCTGAAGAACTATGCCGACAAGGCCGGCATGCTTGCGAAGCTGAAGTTCGACCTCGCGGCTGATGACTTCCGTGAGGGTCTGACTGCAGTGGTTTCCGTAAAGGTCGCAGAGCCTCAGTTCGAGGGTCAGACCAAGACAAAGCTCGGAAACGGCGAGGTGGTTTCCGCAGTGTCGCAGGCTACTGCGGCTGCTCTTGAACTCTACCTTGAGGAGAATCCAAAGGAGGCAAAGATGATCGTCGAGAAGGTGATTCTCGCTGCAACAGCCCGTCATGCTGCCCGCAAGGCACGTGAGATGGTGCAGAGAAAGACAGTCATGTCGGGTGCCGGAATGCCGGGCAAGCTTGCGGACTGTTCTTCACGCGATCCTGAGGTATGCGAGCTCTTCCTCGTCGAGGGAGACTCTGCGGGCGGTACTGCAAAGCAGGGACGTGACCGTATGACCCAGGCCATCCTTCCGCTCCGAGGTAAGATCCTCAATGTGGAGAAGGCGATGGAGCATAGGGTGTTCGAGAGCGAGGAGATCCGCAACATCTACACGGCTCTCGGAGTGACGGTGGGAACTGAGGAGGACAGCAAGGCTCTGAACCTGAGCAAGCTCCGCTACCACAAGGTCATCATCATGACCGATGCCGACGTCGACGGCAGCCACATCGCGACACTCATCCTGACATTCTTCTTCCGCTATATGATCGACCTGATCAAGAACGGATACGTATATCTCGCGACTCCGCCGCTCTACCTCGTGAAGAAGGGAAAGGAGGAGATCTACTGCTGGACGGAGCAACAGCGTAAGGATGCGACTCTCCAGCTCGGAAAGGGCTCAGACAAAGGCGTTTTCGTGCAGCGATATAAAGGTCTTGGAGAGATGAGCGCAGAGCAGCTTCAGTCCACTACGATGGACCCTGCAAAGCGTCTTCTGCGTCAGATCACTATCGAGAATGCTGCCGAGGCAGAGCGTACCTTCTCGATGCTGATGGGTGATGATGTGCCGCCACGCCGCGAGTTCATCGAGCAGAACGCCCACTATGCAAACATCGACGCTTAACGGCTGATATACACGTCATAAAGTGTCCCCGCTTATAATCCGGATATGGAGAAGATATATTTTCCGAAACGTTTCAGGGTCTATATCCCTTTGATCTGCTTGTTTGTGCTGCTGGTCTTCCTGATGCCTCGCGCATCGAAGTTCCACTATGACTACAGGAAAGGATCTCCCTGGATGTATGAGACGCTGATAGCGCAGTTTGATTTTCCGGTTCTGAAGACTGACCAGCAGCTTCAGCAGGAAAAGGAAACCGCCGGCTCAAGTGTGACACCCTATTTCAGAACCGACCAGACTGCCCGGACCAGGTCCATTGCGGCAGTCTCGTCTGTTGATTCACCAGCGTGTCCAGGGCTTGGAGTACTGCTCTCTTCCGCTCTTTCCGATGTCTATGGAAAGGGAATCCTGGCACCTTCGGCAACTCTTGGGGATGATGTCGCGAGCCGCTCAGCTTCAGGTCTGATCTATGTGCAGAAAGACAGGAGGGCAACGAAAGTGCCTGTTACCGAGGTCTATACACCTGAAACTGCATTGCTGAAGATTGCTGCAGATGTCGCGTCAGCATATCCTGCCTGCAATGTGGATTCCCTGTTCAAAGCCACGGGTATTGCTGCCATGATCATTCCTGATCTTGTCTATGATCAGCAGACCACTGATCTTGTTCACGAAGAGAGCATGGATTTCATCTCGCCTACCATGGGTGTGGTCAAGACAGGCCAGGTCATAGTCTCCAACGGAGAGATAGTCACCGCCGAGATCGAGCAGCTTCTGGATTCATATAAGGCAGAGTACGACGCAAGTGTGGGTTACAACGGCTCTGAAGCCCTGCTCTGGCTTGGAAACATACTCATAGCATTCTTCATGGTGCTGGTGCTTTTCCTGGCCATATATTACTGTAACTATGCAATCTTCGAGCAGTACAACAAGTATCTGTACTTGCTGATGATCTTCATATTGGCGTCTGTGGCTTCGTCACTTGTGGCAAGGACAGATCCGTCCCTGTTCTATCTGATGCCGTTCACGCTGATATCACTCTATATGCTTGCTTTCTTCAGCAAGAGGGTGGTGTTCTCGGTCTATTTCATCTCGCTGCTTCCGATGCTGGTCTTCGCTCCGAACGGAATGGAACTGTTCGTGATGTATCTTGTCGCAGGTGCAGTGGGAATGCTGGTGTTCGGATTCTTCAACAGAGGCTGGCTCCAGTTTGTTACAGCACTGATAGTCTTTGCGGTGATGACCCTTGTGTGGGGCGCCTTCCGTTTGATTGAGGGTCCAGGTGGTCTGTCTGACTATCACACTGTTATCGATATGCTGCTCGGCTCTCTCATGTCTGTTGCAGGATATCCTCTGATCTTCCTCTTCGAGAAGATCTTCAAGCTGGTCTCGACCACCAAGCTTGTCGAACTCAGCGACACCAGCAACAAGCTGCTCAGAGAGCTTGCGGACAAGGCTCCAGGAACCTTCCAGCACTCTCTTCAGGTGATGAATCTTGCTGATGCGGCAGCCCGCTCGATAGGTGCAAATGTGCCTCTGATCCGCGCAGGAGCCCTTTACCATGACATAGGCAAGATCGCCAATCCTCAGTGTTTCACAGAGAACGAGAACCCGGGAGTGCGTTACCATGAAGGACTCACTCCGAAGGAAAGCGCTCAGGAAATCATCAGACATGTCTCGGACGGAATGGCCATGGCTGAAAAGCACGGACTTCCGCAGGAGCTGAAGGATTTCATAATCACGCATCACGGCACTTCCAACACCGGTTATTTCTACACCAAGTATCTGAATGACGGAGGTGATCCGGAGGATGTTGCGGATTTCTACTATAATGGCGTGAAGCCGGCTACAAAGGAGCAGGTGATTCTGATGATATGCGACGCGGTCGAGGCGGCATCCCGAAGCCTGAAGGACTATTCTGCAGAGAACATTTCCCGGCTTGTGGACCGAATCATTGATGGAAAATCCTCTTCAGGGCAGTTTACGGAGGCAGATATCTCACTTCGTGAAATCAACAACGTCAAGGAGGTGCTGAAGTCTTACCTTCAGCAGATGTACCACTCGAGAGTGGCTTATCCAAAGCGCAGGAGGTGATATTTTGAAGTCTCGCATATTTTGATTACTTTTGCAGGCTTTTTCGCGCACGCGTATGCGCTCGGGCATAAAACCGAAATAAGATTAAAGAATTACAGATATGAAAATTGAACAGAACAGAATTGACGATCTCAATCTCGAACTGACCCTCTCAGTATCAAATGAGGATTATGCAGAAGCAAGAAAGAAGAAGCTTAATGATTTCAGAAAGAAGGCTGAGATCAAGGGTTTTCGCAAGGGAATGGTACCTATGTCTCTCGTTGAGAAGATGTATGGTCCTCAGGCACTCGCAGATTCAGTTAATGATGTGATCGCTGAAGGAATCAACAACTTCATCCGTGAGAACAACCTCAAGGTTCTCGGTGAGCCGCTCCCAAGCGAGGACAATCCTCAGAACGAGTGGGTGAACGGAAACGATTTCACATTCAAGTTCGACCTTGCTCAGAATCCAGAGATTTCATTCGAACTCTCAAAGGAGGACGAGATCGTATATTACACAATCACTGCAACAGAGGCAGCGAAGAAGGAAATGAAGGAGAACATCCTGAAGCAGTACGGCTCACTCGAAGAGGGTAAGAAGGCTAAGGCTGACGATTTCATCATCGTTGACTTCGAGCAGGGTGAGAACAAGGTAGAGGGTACATATGTGGCTCTCCGCAGTGTTGCTGAGGCAGCAAAGGCTGAGTTCGTAGGCGTCAAGGCCGGTGATGTGAAGGATATCAATGTTGTCGAGGCCTTTGAGAACGAGACTGACCGTGCAGCCATGCTCAAGGTAAGCAAGGAGGAGGTCGCTTCACTCGAACCGGTATGGAAGATGACTGTGAAGAACGTGAAGACATTCGTCAATGCACCTCTCACTCAGGAGACTTTCGACAAGGTGTTCGGAGAGGGTGTGGTGAAGTCCGAGGAGGAGTTCACTGCCAAGGTTGAGGAAAGACTTCGTGCTGAGTATGCTCAGGAGGCTGATTTCCGTTTCAACAAGGATGCAAGGGCATACCTTGTGGAGAAGGCGAACGTAGCTGTAGCCGAGAAGTTCCTCAAGAGATGGATCTATGTGATCAACGAGGGCAAGTTCACTATGGAGGACATCGAGAAGGATTGGGATCTGTTCATCGTTGACTACAAGTGGCAGATGATCCGCAGCTACCTCATGGAGAAATATGGCGTGAAGATCGAGGAGGCTGACCTTCTTGCAAGCGCCAAGGGATTCGCTGCATACCAGTTCGCAATGTATGGAATGAACAATGTTCCTGAGGAGCAGCTTGAGGCATTCGCCAAGAACATCCTTACACAGGAGGAGCAGGGCCGCAGGATTCTCGATCAGGTAGAGAACGAGAAGACCATCGCTGCCGTGCGTGAGGTCGTGACTCTCAAGAAGAAGAAGATCTCAGTCGAGAAGTTCCGCGAGTTGAAATAATTTGACTTAGAGGCCGGCTCGCAAGAGTCGGCTTTTTTAATACAGACATATGAACAAGGAATTCAATAAATACGCCTGTCTCGAGCATGGAATAAGCTCGATGACAATGCACAGGTACGAGTCTGTGCTTGACGGATATATCAACCCTACGATTCTTGAGGAGAGAAAGCTCAATGTGGCTTCAATGGATGTCTTCAGCCGTCTGATGATGGACAGGATCATCTTCCTTGGTGTTCCTATCGATGATGACGTTGCCAATATCGTGACAGCACAGCTCCTGTTCCTCGCTTCAAGCGACAATCAGGGCGATATCTCCTTGTATATCAACACTCCAGGCGGTCAGGTCTCTTCAGGTCTGAGCATATACGACACGATGCAGATCATTCAGCCTGATGTAGCAACGATCTGTACAGGTATGGCAGCTTCCATGGGTTCTGTGCTTCTTTGTGCAGGTGCTCCGGGAAAGAGGACAGCTCTTCAGCACTCTCGTGTGATGATTCATCAGCCGCTCGGAGGTGCACGTGGCCAGGCGTCCGACATTCTGATTGCAGCTCAGGAGATAGAGAAGACAAAGAAGGAGCTCTATACCATCATCTCGGAGCATTCCGGACAGCCGCTTGAGAAGATCTATGCAGACGGAGACCGTGATTTCTGGATGACATCGCAGGAGGCGAAGGAATATGGTATGATAGACGAGATCCTCACAAAGAAGAAGTAGTATGTCAAAGAAGAACAATAACGGCAGGTACTGCATGTTCTGCGGAAGGAGTGAGGCTGAGGTGTCGCTTCTGCTTCAGGGCATGGATGCATGCATATGTGCTGACTGCGTGAGGCTGGCAGAGGACTATCTCAAGGATTTCGAGAGGGAGACCGCTTCGGCTGCAAAGCCTGGTAAGATCGAGAGTTCGCACAAGCCGAAGGATATCCATGCCTATCTGGATCAGTATGTGATCGGTCAGGACAGGGCGAAGAAACTTCTGTCGGTTGCCGTGTATAACCACTACAAGAGACTCAACAATAATCTTGAGGACGGGGGAGACCTCGAACTTGAGAAGTCCAATGTTCTTATGGTGGGACCTACTGGTACGGGCAAGACCTTGCTGGCCAAGACTATAGCTAAGCTCCTCAACGTTCCGTTCACTATTGTTGATGCCACTGTGCTGACTGAGGCCGGTTATGTAGGAGAGGATGTCGAGAGCATCCTGACAAGGCTCCTTCAGGAGGCGGATTTCGACGTGGCAAAGGCAGAGAGGGGAATCGTGTTCATAGACGAGATCGACAAGATCGCCCGCAAGAGCGACAACCCGTCCATTACCCGAGACGTGTCAGGAGAGGGAGTGCAGCAGGCCATGCTGAAGCTCCTTGAGGGAAGCGTCGTGAACGTTCCGCCAAAGGGTGGCCGCAAGCATCCCGAACAGGAGTTCCTGCATGTGAACACCCAGAACATCCTGTTCATCTGCGGTGGCGCATTCGAAGGAATCGAGCGCAGGATAGCCCAGAGACTCAATACTCAGGTGATCGGTTTCGGTGCGGAAAGCAAACAGAGAATAGATAAGGAAAACCTTCTGCAATATGTTGAGGCACAAGATCTTCGCGCATATGGACTCATCCCGGAGATCATCGGACGTCTCCCTGTCATCACGTATCTTGACCACCTCGACAGAGAGTCTCTGAAGAGGATCCTGACAGAGCCGAAGAACGCTCTCATGAAGCAGTATGAGAAGATGTTCGAACTTGACGGAATCAAGCTTGTAGTCGAGCCGGCTGTCCTTGACTTGATTGTTGACACCGCGATAGAGAACAAGCTCGGAGCCCGTGGCCTCCGCTCCATCTGCGAGGCCATCATGACAGACGCCATGTACGAAGCTCCGTCTTCCAGCAAAAAGACCTTCAAGCTCACTCTCAAATACGCTCAGGAACGTCTGACCAAGTAATTGTAGCGAAGATGTTTTATATTGTAATATCAAAATCGCCTTGCACGTCATAATGCAAGGCGATTTTGTATAAAGAAAAAGCAAAAATCATAAAAAAAAGAAAAATGTGACGAGTGTACTTGGATATTGTCTGGCAGATTGAGAACTTCGGCATAAAAAGTCATGGAAGAATTGTTGCAGAAAGAGTCGGGTGCTCCTCTCGCTGAAGATCAAAGTGGAACAGGCGAAATAGTCGTCTATCAGCCTGATGATATTACAAGGCTGGAGGTGAGAGTATTGAATGACAGTGTATGGCTAAATCGTGCGCAAATGGCATCGCTTTTTGGAAGAGATGTCAAGACAATAGGTAAGCATATAGCCAATGCTCTGAGAGAAGAGTTGAGAAGTGTTTCAACTGTCGCAAATTTTGCGACAGTTCAGAGGGAGGGCTCCAGAATGGTGGAACGGCAGATGGAATACTATAATCTGGATATGGTTCTTTCAGTTGGGTATCGTGTTAAATCTGAAAGGGGAATACTATTCCGTCGTTGGGCAAATGAACTCCTTAAAGGATATTTATTCAGAGGTTATTCTCTTCCTGATAGGGTATGTCGAATCGAAAGACGGCTTGATGAACAAGAGAAGAAAATCGATTTCTTTGTGCGCACATCACTTCCTCCCGTTGAAGGGATTTTCTATGACGGACAGATCTTTGATGCATATGTCTTTGTTGCCGACTTGATCCGCTCTGCCAGACAGAGTATTGTGCTGATAGATAATTATATAGATGATAGTGTTCTGATAATGCTTTCTAAACGCACGACAGGTGTATCTGCAGAGATACGCACTTGTCGTCTGCCACAGACATTGCTTCTGGATGTGCAGAAGCACAATGCCCAGTATGCACCGATAACCCTTAAGCAGGTTAAAAATATCCATGATCGTTTCCTGATTGTTGATGATACTGTGTACCATATAGGTGCCTCCCTCAAGGACCTTGGCAGAAAATTGTTCGCTTTCTCTAAAATGTCCATCCCTGTGCAGTGTTTATTCTGATTTCTGATTTATAATTGTTATATTTGTAGGATGTCAGACGTGTCAGACAGTCAGTTAGATAAAGAAACAACATAAAGATATGAAACAATACATTGAAGCTAACAAGGAAAGGTTCTTTGAGGAACTGTTTTCCATTCTTAGGATTCCGTCTGTGAGTTCGCTGGAGCAGCATAAGCCAGACATGCAGCGCTGTGCAGAGAGACTGGTTGAACTCCTGATGGAGGCGGGAGCTGATGAGGCGGCGGTCTATCCGACAACAGGTCATCCTGTCGTTTTCGGTCAGAAACTTGTAGAACCGTCTCTTCCGACTGTTCTCGTATATGGACATTATGACGTGCAGCCTGTGGACCCTATCGAACTCTGGCATTCGGATCCGTTCGAACCGGAGATCCGCGACGGAGCCATTTATGCCCGTGGTGCAAACGATGACAAGGGTCAGCTCTTCATGCACATCAAGGCATTCGAGTTCATGGTCCGTCAGGGCACTCTCAAGCATAACGTGAAGTTCATCCTCGAAGGAGAGGAGGAGATCGGAAGTCCGTCTCTTGCTGCCTGGGCCAAGGAGAACAAGGAGCGTCTTGCAGCAGACATCATCCTGGTGTCTGACACCACAATGATTTCAGAATCAGTTCCTTCGATAAACTGCGGAATGCGTGGCCTCTCGTATGTGGAGGTCAAGGTGACCGGTCCGAACAAGGACCTTCATTCCGGCCATTACGGTGGAGCTGTAGCGAACCCTATCAATGTTCTCTGCGATATGATCTCGTCTCTGATTGACAAGGACGGGCACATCACTGTCAAGGGATTCTACGATGATGTCGTGGTCCTCTCAGACGAGGACCGTGCAAAGCTGTCCCGCGCTCCGTTCGATCTTAAGGAGTATAAGGAGTTCCTCGATATAGATGAGGTCAAGGGAGAGGCAGGATACAGCACTCTTGAGCGCACTGGAATCCGTCCATGTCTTGACGTGAACGGCATATGGGGCGGATACACCGGTGAGGGCGCCAAGACAGTCCTTCCATCGGTTGCCCATGCCAAGATCTCGATGCGTCTGGTTCCGAACCAGGACAGCGCGACCATCACAAGACTGTTCAGTGAGCATTTCAAGGCCATTGCGCCTGATTATGTGAAGGTGGAGGTGATTCCGCATCACGGAGGTGACGGCTTCCTGATTCCGATCTCCTCTCCAGCATACAAGGCTGCCGAGAAGGCCATGACCGAGGTCTATGGAGTCGAGCCTGTCCCTTCACGCGGTGGCGGATCCATTCCTATCCTTGCAGACCTCCAGCGCATCCTCGGCATAGACCCGCTCCTGATGGGCTTCGGTCTGGAGCGCGACACCATCCACTCACCGAACGAAAGCTACCTCCTGAAACAGCTCTTCGCCGGAATGGAATCCATCGCATTATTCTATAAATATTATTAGTAATAAGGTGGAAGTGTCTGGCCAGACACTCCACATCAGAGGTAAAAATTCTATCTTATGAACAGAAAAGACCTATACAATCAGATACAGGCCAAGAAGAGCATGCTCTGCGTGGGCCTGGACGTGGATTTCGACAAGATGCCGGAGCATGTGAAGGCCCTGGCGGCAAGCGGTGAACTCGCCATAAAGGGAGAACTCTTCAAGGGAAAGGCACGCTCCATCGTGGAGTTCAACAAGGCGATAGTCGATGCCACTGCTCCTCACTGCGTGGCATACAAGCCGAATCTGGCATTCTATGAGTGTTATGGAATCGACGGAATGCGCGCTCTCGATGCTACAGTGGATTACATCAGGAGCAAGTATCCTGAGATCTTCCTCATCGCTGACGCAAAGAGAGGAGATATCGGCAACACGGCCAAGATGTATGCGAAGGCATTCTTTGAGGAGATGGATTTCGATGCAGTGACCATCGCTCCGTACATGGGTGCAGACAGCGTGACTCCTTTCCTTGAATATAAGGACAAGTGGGCCATAGTTCTTGCTCTCACATCAAATGCATCAGCATACCAGTTCCAGACAGCTCAGAAAGATGGAAAGCCTCTTTATCAGGCAGTCATGGAGGAAATGATGGAGATATCGACTCCGGACAACATGATGTTCGTGGTGGGAGCCACCAAGGCGGACAAGCTTGAGGAGCTCCGCAGCTTCTGTCCTGACAACTTCTTCCTTGTGCCGGGTGTCGGCGCCCAGGGAGGTTCAGCAGAAGAGGTGATAGCCCACGGAGCCAACGACCACGGTGGCCTTCTGATCAACTCATCCCGCGGCATCCTCTTCGCAGACCACACAGAAAACTACGCAGCCGTCGCCGCCGAAGTAGCAGCACGCACCGCAAATCTCGGATAGCTCTAAAGCGCCTGAAGAAAGAACTGCTTGCACATTCTGCGGCTTATGTCGTGGGATGTGCAGGTTGTTTTATGGTCGAGGCGGTCGACCTGGGTGAGGTCGCATACATAGAGCCTGTCTATCAGGGAGAGGTACATCTTGGAGTATTTCACGTCCAGGTGACGCTGGAGGTCGCTGGCGTATTCCATAGTGAGGATGACCTCGTCGTGGCTGAGGTCGTCCTTGCAGAAGATGTACAGACCGAATTCCTTGAAGTCACCGTAGAAGCCTGAGCCGACCTTCTCGATCTTGCTGGCTATGATACGGCGGAGGGGGAGGGCGAGTGCCCAGTATTCATATTCGAGATGACCTATGTACTTTCCGTCCTGAAGTCCGTAGCCGTATCCGCTTCGGAGAATCTCTCCCATCTCCTCACGGTCACTTTCCTGCACTTCCAGTCCGGCCATTTCCTTGAGCATTTCCCGGGCCACATCCTTGCGTGGCTCCATCGCGCGCGTCACCTCGATCCCGAGCGACCTGTCCTCCATCTGGAGATCTGGCCTGTCCTCGTTTATCAGGGCGGCGTACTCCTGCCCCAGAAGAGTCATAAGACTGATCCGGGCATAACGCTCAAAGAAGCATGTGTCAAATTTTCGCATTCCTTTCGATTATCTTTGCCAGTCCTCCTGTGCTTGTCTCCTTATAGAGCGACGGAAGATCCTTTCCTGTCTCCTTCATGACCTGTACCACATGATCGAATGACACGCGGTGGAGTCCGTCAGTGAAAAGGGCATATATTCCGGCATCCATCGCACGGGCCGCTGCATAGGCGTTTCTCTCGATGCATGGAATCTGTACGAGTCCGCACACAGGGTCGCATGTCAGTCCCAGATGATGCTCAAGACCCATTTCGGCCGCATATTCGATCTGTGACGGACTTCCGCCCATGAGCTGGGCCACAGCGGCTGCTGCCATGGCGCAGGCCACTCCGACCTCACCCTGACAGCCTACCTCAGCTCCTGACACAGATGCATTCTCCTTGACGATGCAGCCGATCAGACCCGCAGTGGCAAGTGCCCTGAGGATTCGTGTCTGGCTGAATCCGTATCTTGTCTTCATGTGGTAGAGCACGCTCGGGAGAACTCCGCAGGATCCGCAGGTCGGTGCAGTCACGATGGTTCCTCCGCTGGCGTTCTCCTCGCTGACTGCAAGTGCATAGGCGAACACAAGGCCGCGGGTCTTGAATGTGTCTCCCTGACCGAATGCCCTCACGTGATAGCTCAGTGCCTTTCTTCGCAGATTGAGAGGACCAGGAAGAGCGCCTTCCTGTTCGATGCCTCTTTCCACAGCCTCCTGCATAACCTTCCACACGAGTTCCATGTGCTCCCAGAAGCCTGGCTTCTTCCCTTCCACCTGGTCTACATATTCCCAATAGCCCTTTCCGGTGGAGTTGCACCAGTCCATGACCTCGGTGAGGGTGGTCATTTCGTATGGAGCATCGGTGTCCTCGCTTTCAAGAGGGTGTTCCATGCATATGATGTCACCTCCGCCGATGCTGTAATAAGTCCATCTGTCGAACTCGTCACCGTCGAAATTGACGGCGGCGATCTTCATTCCGTTAGGGTGCAGCTGCAGATTTTCCTCTGGCTTCCATTCGATCTCCACATCGCCCGGCCTTCTGATCTTGCACTCCAGCGTCTCCCTGTCGGTAGGATGCCAGGTGGAGTAGGCTTCCTGAATGGCTATGTCGGTGAGGTGACCCTTGCCTGTGGCAGCAAGCGAGCCATAGAGGGTCACATGGAGGTGGTCCTCCTCAGGGTGATGCTCCAGATAGTGTCTCACTGCCTTGAAAGGTCCCATCGTGTGGCTGCTTGATGGACCTTTTCCGATCTTGTATATGTCTCTTACAGATTTCATGACTTCACGTTTAAACACACAAATATAAAGGTTTTAACTCAAAAGAGGGCATAAATCTTGCCCTGATGTGCCGTAAAACGGACATAATGCGTAGAAGTATATACATATATATGATAATGGCTCTTCTGATTCCGACCCTGGCGGCCGCCCAGAAGATGGCAGACCGTGATTATCCGGTCATTCCGATCCATGCAAGGCAAGAACATGGCATGCATCCGGACGACTCCTTCCCCCGTATCCTGCCCATAGTGCTCCCTCCGGACATATTCATCCCATCCGATCGCCTTTTCGGCTTCACCCCCTGGAATTCGGCACCGATCACCCGTCCGACGGTCATATATCATCCGAAGGACGGATTCACAGGAAGCATAGGTTTCGGACAGTACATGCTCCAGCATCCAGACAAGTTCTTCTCCACCCTGGAAGGATATAATTCCATCAATGTGCCTCAGCTTTTCCTGACAAGGCAGATGATCCTTGGCAACACCTTCAGACTTGGACGCAATGTGTATTACCTTTCCGGAATCATGTACGGAGCCCAGATGGGAGTGATGGGTAACAACTGGGGAATGGGAACCAGAGAGGGATTCATCTGGAATCCGAACAGCCTGGTCTCGATAGTGATATGGACCCAGCAGTTCCAGTCAGTCAGCGTCTATACACCGGTGATCATCCCCGACAAGGACGGCAGCGGTGCGGCAATAACAATGCCTGCAACTCCCGAGGTATTCTCCTTTGGAGTGCAGGCAAACTTTGTGGCGGGGGAATTCATAATAGGAGTAGGCACCTCTGTGGCTCCTGTTCCGTTCCAGAAGAGGAAGCACTCCGAATTCCGCTATAAGTAGTCTTCGAAATACATCGAGATCTTGTCGTGCAGATGCACCCTGTCCTTTCCGCTGACATTGTGTTCGTGGCAAGGATAAGGGAAATAGTCAACCTGGACGTTGTTCTTCACGCATTCGCGTACGAAGCTCAGGCTGTGCTCCCAAAGAACGACTGGGTCGATAGCTCCCTGGCATATAAGCAGCTTTCCCTTCAGGTCCTTGGCCTTGTTGATGAGGCTGGTCAGGGCATATCCCTCAGGATTGACGTCAGGATGGTCCATATATCTTTCTCCGTACATCACCTCGTACCATTTCCAGTCGATCACCGGACCTCCTGCGACAGCTACCTTGAAGATCTCCGGGTAGTTGGTGATCAGAGATATTGTCATGAATCCGCCGTAGCTCCAGCCGTGCACTCCTATCCTGTCCTTATCTACGTAAGGCAGCTGCATGAGCATCTTCACGCCTTCCATCTGGTCAGCCATCTCAGCCTGACCGCACTGCCTGTGGATAGCCTTCTCGAATTCTGCTCCACGGTTCTGTGTGCCGCGGTTGTCCTGGACATAGACCAGATAGCCTCTCTGAGCCATGTACATCTCCCATCTGCGAAGTTCGCCGGTGAAGGTGTTGCGGACCATCTGCGAGTGCGGACCTCCATATACATAGACGATCACAGGATATTTCCTTGATGGGTCGAAGTCCTTAGGCTTGATGAGGCGGTAGTAGTTGTCGAACCTTCCGTCCGCACTCTTTACGGTGCCGAGGGTGATTTCGGTATATGCATGGTCCAGAGTCGGGTCGGCGGCGGTTAGAATGTTGCGCACCGTCTTGCCGTCAGATGTGCAGAGGTCTGTCACACGCGGAGTGGTCAGACTGCTCCAGGAGTCGGTGAAATGACGGCAGTCCGGACTCATCCGGATCTCATGCCAGCCGGTCTCATGCGTCAGCCTTTCCGGCTTTCCGAACTTCCATCCGGCAGCATTCTTCTTCACCCTGATCCTGAACAGGTGGTTCTCGACAGGGGAGACCTCGGCAGAGGTGTACCATACATATTTACCGTCGTTCGCGACATATGCCACGTCTGCATCGGTGCAGGTCAGGCGCTGCATCCCGCCCTCCATGTTGCAGAGATAAAGGTTGCGGAATCCGTCACGGTTGTCAGTGCGGTAGATGAAGGTGTCGTTGCTGCCCTTGAGGAACCACACGGGATCCTGCGGCTCGACGTACCGGTCGTTGTCTTCTGTCAGTATCGTCCTGATGAAATCTCCTGTAGCTGCATCATAGGCATTGAGTCTCAGGTGCTTCTGGCTTCTGTCAAGAACCTGGATGAGGACCTTGGATGCGTCGGGAGTCCAGGTGATGTTGGTCAGATATCTGTCATATCCGAAGTCTTCGGCCTTGACATACACTGTCTTGCCGCTTGCCAGATCATATATTCCCAGCTGAACGTTCTCCGAATCCATTCCGGCCATAGGGTATTTGATCTCCCTGAGCGAGCCTGTCCTTGTGGTGATGTCCAGGAGCGGGAAGGTGGTCACCCTGCTCTCGTCCTTGCGGTAGAAGGCAAGGCGTGTGCTGTCCGGTGCCCAGAATATGCCGTCCTCAATGCTGAACTCGTTCCTGCTGACGAACTGGCCGTAGGTGATCTGCGGGTCCTCGCTGACAGCGACCGGAACTTTCGATCCGTCTTTCCTGCTCAGATACAGGCTCTGTCCTTCCGTAAAGGCCTTCAGTGCCGGTGCAGACGCCTTATAGGCACTTGTGTCGCCGGTCGCAATGTCATATGTCACCCATCTGCCGTCCATCAGGACAGTCAGGTGCCCGTTTCCGTCCCATCGCTCCCATAGCCTTGCAGGAGAGAGCTCACGTGACAATATCGTCTCTTCCATGGTGAGAATCTTTCCTGATGCGTCGTTTGCTGGTCTTACTGAGAAACCACCCGGAATCTCCTGTGCACCGAGAATCCCGGAAAGGCACAGTCCCAATATCAAAGTCCTAATCTTCATCCTCTCAAAAATTTTATGTAAGTTATCCTCTCATATAGTTTATAAGAGCAAATATAACCATTATTCCAGGATTCCAGCACAGTGCAGCAAGGCAATGAACGGGCTCTGCTGACGTTTTATATAAGGCTTGACATTTCCAGTATTGATTTCATCCCATCCTCTGACCGTGTCATATGCCGCTATGAAGTCTTTTCCGGTCAGATATTCTCCTCTCTCTGCCCTTTTTGTTCCAGGTGTTCCTCCTTTCAGGAATAGGCAGCTTCCCACGAAAGTGGCATCGAAGGTTTTTCCGGTCACGGTTGTAATCTCCTTATGACCTTTCACATATTCCACCACGACTTCCCAGGCCATGGCTCCGTCAAAATCTTTAAATTCGTTCCTTATCTTCATAAAAACACAAGAATTGGTTGTGAAATCCTCCTCAAATGTAAGCATAAGTTGCCAAATAGGAAAATATATAAATAATGTCTATATTAGCAGAAAATACCTGCTTATGAAAAGACTTGCGGCAGCATTGCTCGCTTTTGCTGCTATCTTCCAGATAATCAGCGCTGAAAACAAGGGATTTGAAAGATGGAATTCTGACAAGTATTCCATGTTCATACATTTCGGCCTTTACTCCCATCTTGGCGGGGTGTGGGATGGGGAGCCTGTGCGCAGGGGATACAGCGAACAGATCCAGTCCTTTGCCGGAATCTTTTCAGACTGGTATGCCAGGACGGCATATGACTTTGAACCGGTCAGCTTCAATGCGGACAGCATCGCCGTTCTGGCCAAGGAAGCCGGAATGCGCTCGATAGTGTTCACTTCCAAGCATCACGACGGCTTCTGCATGTATGACACAGAAACAACTTCATACAACAGCATGGATATGCTAGGCCGGGGGCGCGACTTCGTGCGGGAACTCTCCGAGGCATGTAGCAGACACGGGCTGAATTTCGGTCTCTACTTCTCGCTGATTGACTGGAATTTCCCTCATGCCTATCCTATTTCCAGCCACAATGCCGATTTCGTGACCCCTGAGCATCATGAGTTCAGCAAGTCCCAGGTGAAGGAACTGCTGACCGGTTATGGCCCGATTTCCGAACTGTGGTTCGATATGGGTTCTCTTGAGCCGTGGCAGAGTCAGGAGCTGTATGACCTTGTGAAGTCTCTCCAGCCGGATTGCATGGTGAGCGGACGTCTCGGCAACGATGTCTATGATTTTGCTGTCATGGCGGACAACAAGCTGCCTCAGACTGCCCTCCATGCGCCTTGGCAGAGTGCGGCGTCAATGTTCCCCGAGACCTGGAGCTACCGAAGCTGGCAGGAAAGAGGAGAGGTCGTGGACAAGGTTGCAGAGAAGCTCCGGACATTGATCGACGTCGTGTCAAGAGGAGGAAACTATCTTCTGAACATAGGCCCTGCGGCCGATGGTAGCGTCGTTCCGTTTGAAAAGGAAGTGCTTCTGCATATAGGAAAGTGGCTTGAAGAGAACGGAGAGGCCATATATGGTACATCCGCTTCACCATATCGTGAGGAATATGAGTGGGGAAAAATTACCATGAAAGGGGAGAGGCTATATCTGCTGCTTACCGGTACATGCCCCGCAGATGGTCATATAATCCTGTCCATGAACGGAAGACTAAGAGAGTCCCGTGGTGCCAAGGCATATCTATACAGAGGTAAATGTCATGTGCAGGTCACTCCGGACATGTACTGCGACCCGACAGATGTGCATGTTGTGGAACTGGTCTTTGACAGCCCCGTTGAAGTGCTGGCAGGATATGCTCCTCTCAGCCAGAACGAGACTCTCTCCTGGGCGAACTCCCAGCCGGAATACAGCTATTCATGCTTTGACTACTACAGCAACTACCGCAGCACGGTTTCTTATGCATGGACTGTGGATGTGCACAAGCCGGCAGACGAGATAGAACTCATTTACACGCCTGATGAAGAGGGACGAAATATACTCCTTGAGGTTGATGGGGCTGATATTCCATTGACTCTTACAGCTACAGACTCGATTCAGTTGTCATCTGCGCCCCAGTTGCATGGTTTTGGCTATCAGAGGATCCGCGGCGGGGTGTTTGACGGCCCGGCTTCCTGGGATGGAATCTCTGCGGCATCATTCGAGCCGTCAGATTCATTGATAGAGAGGCCTGTCATGCCTTTCTCCAACCATCTGATGATGGCTTCTGTGCAGGTTCCTGCGTCGGGGATGTATGTGCTGGATGTGACTGCTGGCAATGGCATGGAGGTGGTTGTGAACAGGAGAACGCAGGCCAAGCATCTTAACCCGTACCGGACCGTTTGTAGGGCTGAGAAGCTGCTGGTGGATCTTTCGGAAGGGGAGAACAGGATTATGGTAAGAGGTTATAACCGTTTTGAGAATGCTCTCTCGCTGGGTATGGCGGCATCTGAAGATCAGACCGTTCTCAGCATGAGGGTCAAACTCCCGGCCGCATTGCGAAAGGGACATAGAAATATAAAGGTCAGTGCAGCAGACAGCGTAAGCACTCATGCTGATTGTCGCCTGCACAACCTTAGGATAAGATTGGACAGATAAAATAATATACTATTATGGAAAGAACATTGGTTATTTTGAAGCCCGGCTGCCTTCAGAGAGGACTGGTCGGCGAAGTGATTTCAAGATTTGAGAAACGTGGTCTCAAGCTTGTGGCAATGAAGATGGTGCAGCTGGATGAGGAGATCCTGAAGGTGCATTATGCTCATCTTCTGGACAAGCCATTCTTCCCATGGCTTCGTGACGGAATGATGGCTGCGCCGGTGATTCTCTGCTGCTGGGAGGGATATAGCGCAGTTCAGGTGGTACGTGACATGGCTGGTGCTACAAAGGCGAGCAAGGCTGTTCCAGGCACGATCCGCGGCGATTTCAGCCTCAGCGCGCAGGAGAATGTCGTGCACACGTCTGACTCTCCGGAAAATGCAGAGATCGAACTCAGGCGTTTCTTCAAGGATGAGGACTACTGCGACTACAGTTCGCCTCTCGATCCGTTCAAGTACGCTCCTGACGAATATTAGGATTCCTATAAAAGCGAAGTCAGTTCCTTCATTCTTCTGCGAGGACTGGCTTTCTTGTAGAGCACATCATATACCATGTCGGCGATAGGCATGTATATGTTGTGCTTTTCGTTTACATGTTTTATGCAGGCTGCTGCATAATATCCTTCTGCCACCATGGTCATTTCGTTCAGGGCACTCTTCACGGTGCAGCCATGACCTATCAGCTGTCCCAGTCGTCGGTTTCTGCTGAAATTCGAATATGAGGTCACGAGAAGGTCGCCCAGATAGGCCGAGTCGGTCGTATCCCTTTCGAAAGGGTAACTTTCATTTATGAAGCGTGTCAGTTCCTTCGCCCCGGCTGCAGTGAGTACTGCACGGAAGTTGTCACCATATCCAAGTCCGTAAGCCAGTCCGCCCGCAAGGGCATAGATGTTCTTGAGGATACCTGCATATTCGATGCCGTAGATGTCTTCCGAATAGTTTATCCTGACGCTGTCGGTCGCGAACATCTCTCCGATCTTCTTTGCATTTTCTGCAGCCTTGCATGCCACAGTCAGATATGAGAGTCTGTCGCGTGAGACCTCTTCAGCATGGGACGGTCCGGAAATGACCCCCAGATTGCTGTATGGGAGGTTGAACGCCTCATTGAAGTATTCGGTGATGGTGATGTACTGGTCTGGAATTATTCCCTTTGTTGCGGAAAGGATGAATTTGCCGTCCAGCGGCTCCGTCAGTTCTGCCAGATATGTCTTTAAAAATGCAGACGGAGCTGCGACAAGGATGATTTCGCAGTTTCTGACCACTTCGTTCAGGTCAGATGTGGCATGGATGAACTTCGTGTCGAAATCCAGATCGCTGAGGTATTTCACATTCCTGCCTTCGCTCATCAGCCCTTCCAGCACTTCTTCGTTCCGGATGTGCCACCATATTTCCTTGTTGTTCTTTTCCAGGGTGTGGACCAGGGCAGTCGCCCAGCTTCCATATCCTATGACTCCGCATCTGGAGTTATCGCTTATCCTGTATGACATGATCTTCCTATTGAATTCCCTGCGAAATTATGAATTATTCCGCTTTGTTCAAAATATGCATGTCTGCGGTATTTTTAAAACAGGCCGACTCGGATGATCTGAACCCCGAAAGTTAGACAAAAAACTTTCGGGGTTCACATCATTTCAACCAACCTTTTTCTGCTTTATGATCTTCTTTTAGAGAAGGAAGAGTGGAAGAAGTGCTCCGAGGAGTGCAAGGATCGCGTAGAACTCTGGGAGAGCGGCGTAGATCATTGTGTTTGTCTGAACGTCGTGTCCCTGTGAGATGCCGATGATACCGTTAGCACAAACCTGACCCTGACGGATTGCAGAAATCATACAGGTTACTCCTACAAGAAGACCTACTCCGAAGCAGAGGTAGCAGTTCTCTACCATCCATTCTGTACCGCCGAGAAGCATCCACATAAGCCAGGCAACGAAGCCATAGAGACCCTGTGTAGCTGGCATCGCAGAAAGGATAAGGTATCCTGATGATTTCTCAGGGTTCTTCTTTAATGCTCCTTCTGCAGCGTTGGCTGCGATAGTTGTACCGTAGCTGCTTCCGATTCCTGAAAGACCGAGCATAAGAGCCCAGCCAAGATAAGCTAAAAATGCGTTCATAATGTTTTGTAATTTATTTGTTGATTATTAATTATTTTTTTCTTTTGTCAAAGGATTGTATTCTTTTCCCTTTCCTTCATATCCTGCATTCTTGAAATACTCGACGAAGGTGAGTCGAAGAGGATGTACGAATGCTCCCAGGCAGGACATTGCAAGATTGAGTGAATGTCCGAAAAGGAGTATAAGAGCGAATGGCAGGAAGTTGATTACTGAGATTCCGTCTCCGACGATGATGCCGCCCAGGATGTTGAATGCCTGTCCGAGCATACCTCCAGCAAGTCCCAGAGCATAGAGTCGGATGTAACTGAGTACATCTCCGAGGATTCCCGTTACCATATTGTATGTGTCCCAGAGTCCAGAACCGATATTCGAAAGCGGATTCTTGCCTGGCGTATTGAATATATATATGCCAAGGGCAGATACCACTCCGATAACGATCACGATCCATTTGATGACATCAGGTGATACCAGTTTCGCCATTCCAAGTGCAGCTGTCGCAATTCCGCCTACGATAAGCAGAAGCCATCCCCATACACTGACGGTCTCTCTGAAACCGAATCTCTTAGTGTAGCCGATCGCCTTTACGGTCATTGCAAGACAGATATGGAAGATACCGATACCGAGTGCAAGAATCATCTGTGCCGGGAAGCCGGCTATGGTTCCTGTAATCATTATCTTCTTCATTGCCTGAGGATACCATTCTGCTGCAGAAAGATCGATTCCGAATGCAGTTCCCAAAACTAGACCGATAGCGAATGTACCGGCTCCCAGGATTGAAATGATCGGACCGATGTTCTTGAGCATAGCGATATTGATCCATTTCTTCGCAACAGCAATTCCAAGAAGTATCAGTATGAGGCCATATCCTGCGTCTCCCATACACATTGCAAAGAAGAGCAGATAGAATGGAGCGACAATAGGTGTTGGGTCGAACTCTGTATAAACAGGAGCACCATACATCTCTGTAAACACCTCAAACTGACGTGTGAACCAATTGTTCTTCAGTTTGATAGGCGGATTGTCCTCCAGAACGGCCTCTTCCTTGAGGTAGAGTACTCCCATATTGTCAAATGCCTCGACAAGCTCGGCGTCATTCTCGACAGGAGCAAATCCTGTGAATACAGTAACGAGGTTCTCTGCGGCACCCTGTCCGACCTCTTTTGCAAGGTAACGGTCGAGTTCGACAAGGTCATTGTTGCAGGATTCCTTTATAGCCGGGATATAATCCTTCGCATTGAGAAGTCCCGCCTTGCACCCGATCATCTCAGCCTTGATTTCTGCAAGTTCGGCTGATGCTTCTGTATAAGTTCCTTCCGGAGCAGCGGTTTCGTTGATAGGGAAGCTATATGCCTCACCCTTTGGAGCTACAGTTACGAACCATACCTTTTTTCCGTCGTTTGAAACGACCTGAAGAGGGTAGAGTTCACCCCAGGTCTCGTCGAACTTCTTGGCATCTACGCTGTAATAGCGTACAATGTATCCGAGATCAGCGAGTCCGTCTACTGCTTTTTTATCATATTCTCCCCAAGGACGTCTTGTATTAAGCTGTTTTTCAGCATTTGCATTAGCAATGTGAAGTTCGGCGAGTCTGGTCCTGCACTCTTCAATAAAGTCCACAGGGTCACCTTCTACATTTACAGTGGCCTTTGCAATTGCTTCAGCATCAGCATCTTTTGAGTAGTCTATGCCCTCAAGGAATTCCAGAGTCTTTCTCGCTCTTTCTGCCTTGTGGAACATAATGGAAGAGTCGGAATCAACAGGTTTTTCAGAACGGCTGATATCCACGACTCCAAGCTCCTGAAGCTGCTCCAGGAAACCCTCCTTCTCCTCGGTCATGAGGATGAAGGAATATTTTGTCATCTTAGTTATCATTGTTCTGTTCCTCCTCTTCTTCAATAGCATGTCTGCTCTTCACGATCTTGGAAGCTGCCTTGGAGAGGTTCTCCTCGTCTTCCATATATCGTTTGATCTTTCTGATTGCCTCCTGATATCCGGGGATCTGCACCTTCTCGTAAAGGTTCACCTTCTGAGTGGTCTTCTTTCTCTGGAAATCGAGGATACGGGCCTTCTCCAGATACACCTCGGATTCTATTCCGAGCCTTGAGAGCTCCTTGAGTATTGCAACTCCGTCCGCATACCATGCAGGGCAGTTGAAGGCGTTGAACTCGTGGATCTCGTATTTGATCTCTCCAAGGGCAGGGGTCTTCACTCCCGCCACCTTCACCGTGTAGAGGTCCACATCAGTGATTGAGATCAGATTAGGCTGGAATTCGTTCCAGAGGGCTGCGAGATAGTCGTATCTCTTCAGGGCGGCATCAAGATCTTCAATAAGCTTCTCCGACTGGTCCTTGGCCTTCTTCACCTCAAGACGCAGTGCCGATTCCTTGTTCTTCAACGTCGGAAGGGCATTCTTTCGCATCTTGAGCTGCTTGTTCAAGTTGTTCAGAGATGTCTTATTATATTGAAATTTAATTGCCATAATTAATTACCTTTCCAGTAAGTGTCGATAAGCTCCTGCTTGATACCGGTCTCAGCCTTGGTGAAGTATGTGCCGAAGAGCTCCCATGCGGTGTCAAGCATGTCGTCGATCTTGAGGTTGACGTCAATCGCAAGGAGTCTTGTGGCATATGCCTTCGCATAGTCAAGGCAGCGGAGGTCGTAGTCGCTGAGGTCGAAACCGTTCTCGAGCTTTGTCTTTGCGTTCTGGGCATCGGCATAAAGACGTACGGATGCGTTCATCACCTGACCGTGGTCCTTACGTGTCTTCTTACCCTGCACGAGCTGCTTCAGACGTGAAAGCGAACGGAACGGGTCGATGATGACCTTTCCTGAATCCGGGTCGGTACGGAGGAAGAGCTGTCCCTCTGTGATATATCCTGTGTTGTCCGGAATCGCGTGGGTGATGTCTCCGTCGTTGAGGGTGGTCACTGCGATGATGGTGATCGAACCTCCGTCAGGAAGCTGCACGGCCTTCTCGTAGATCTTCGCAAGGTCCGAGTAGAGCGAACCCGGCATGGAGTCCTTTGAAGGAATCTGGTCCATACGGTTCGACACGATGGAGAGCGCGTCGGCGTAGAGCGTCATGTCGGTAAGGAGCACGAGCACCTTCTCGTTCTTCTCCACTGCGAAGTACTCTGCTGCTGCGAGAGCCATGTCCGGAATAAGGAGACGCTCCACAGGAGGCTGCTCGGTGGTGTTCACGAACGAGATGATCTTGTCCAGGGCACCTGCCGCCTCGAATTCGTGCTTGAAGTAGAGGTAGTCGTCGTTTGAAAGACCCATACCTCCGAGGATGATCTTGTCCACATCCGCACGAAGAGCCACCTGAGCCATTACATTGTTATATGGCTGGTCTGGGTCTGCGAAGAAAGGAATCTTCTGTCCTGAGACGAGGGTGTTGTTGAGGTCGATACCCGCGATACCTGTAGGAATCAGCTGTGAAGGCTGCTTTCTCTTGTATGGGTTCACAGATGGGCCTCCGATCTCCACTGTCTTTCCTTCCACTGCGGGACCGCCGTCGATAGGCTCTCCGTATGCGTTGAAGAAACGTCCTGCGAGCTCGTCGCTGACGTTCAGGGTAGGAGCTCCTCCGAGGAACACAACCTCAGCATCGGTAGGAATACCCTCTGTACCTGAGAAGATCTGGAGTGTCACGAGGTCGCCCTTGGTCTTAACCACCTGAGCAAGGCGGCCGTCTACGAGTGCGAGCTCGTCGTTGGATACACCTGTAGCCTTGAGCGCTACGGTAGCCTTTGTGATGGCCTCCAACTTAGTGTATATTTTCTGAAATGCCTTATTTGCCATTGCTTAGAAGATTATTGAGTTTTTCCTGATATTCGTTGAATCTGTCGCTCTTGAACTCAGAGTAGTTCATCTGCCTGAGGGCGTTGATGAGCTCCTTGAAGTAATTGCGGCACTCCTCGAAGTCCTCGAATGTGAAGTCGCGCTCGCAGATTCCCATTACGATTTCGAGCATGTATTTCTGTCTCTCGATAGGGCAGAGTGCGTCTATATCGTCGAATGCGTCCTGCTGGAGGATAACGAAGTCGAGGAGTTCTGACTTCCAGAAGATCTCGTGGTAGCTCATAGGCACGCCGTCGTCACCGAGGATGTTGATCTGGTCGTTGGCCTCCTTACCCTTGCGGACGATGTTCTTTGCCTTCTCGACCATCTCCACCCAGCCCGGCATGATGGTCTCGTTGAGGTACTCGCGGATTTCAGGATACTCCAGATACTTTGAATATGAGTCGATCGGGTTCACGGCAGGGTAGCGCTTCTGGTCGGCACGGTTCTGCTCGAGAGCGTAGAAGCAGCGGGCTGCCTTCTTTGTGGACTCTGTAACAGGCTCCTTGAGGTTACCTCCGGCCGGAGACACTGTTCCGATGAAGGTCACGGCACCGGTCTGTCCGTTGTTCAGGATGACCATGCCGGCACGTGCATAGAAGTTCGAGATGATGGCCGAGAGGTCCACTGGGAATGCATCTGCTCCCGGAAGCTCCTCCATACGGTTGGACATCTCACGCAGTGCCTGTGCCCAGCGTGAAGTCGAGTCAGCAAGCAGAAGGACCTTAAGACCCATTGCGCGGTAGTACTCGCAGATGGTCATGGCAGTATATACGGATGCCTCACGGGCAGCCACCGGCATGTTTGATGTGTTGCAGATGATGGTTGTACGCTCCATCAGGTGGCGTCCTGTGTGCGGGTCGATGAGCTCAGGGAACTCGGCGAAGATCTCCACGACCTCGTTCGCACGCTCTCCGCAGGCTGCCATCACGATGACATCAGCGTCGCCCTGCTTGGCGATTGCATGCTGGAGCACTGTCTTTCCACAGCCGAACGGACCAGGGATGAAGCCTGTACCGCCTTCCGCGATAGGGTTGAGAGTGTCGATCGCACGCACTCCGGTCTCCATGATCTTTGATGGCCTTGGCTTTTCCTTGTAGCCCTTGACAGCCACCTTCACCGGCCATTTCTGCCACATGGTCACTTCCACATCCTCTCCTTCTGCGTTGGTGAGGACTGCAACCACCTTGTCGATATTGTACTGGCCAGCCTCTGCCACTGACTTCACGGTGTATTCGCCCTTGAATGCGAAAGGAACCATGATCTTGTGAGGAAGCCATCCTTCCTTCACTTCTCCGAGCCAGTCCGCTGCGACCACCTTGTCGCCCGGCTTTGCCAGAGGTGTGAAATCCCAGAGCTTCTCGTGGTTGAGAGGGTCTGTGTATTCTCCTCTCTTGAGGAACACTCCTGTCATTGTGGTGAGGTCGTTCTGGAGTCCGTCGTAGCTGTTTGAAAGCAGACCCGGACCGAGGGTGGCCTCGAGCATCTTGTCCTCGAACTCCACATGATCACCGTTCTTGAGTCCACGGGTGCTCTCGAACACCTGCACAGCGGCGTTCTTTCCGTTCACCTTGATGACCTCGGACATGAGCCTGGTGTCTCCGACCGTGATGTAGCAGATCTCATTCTGCGACACCGGTCCGTCCACTTCCACTGTCACGAGGTTGGAAACGATACCCGTAACCTTTCCTGTTGTCTTCATATTTGTTATAATTTAATTATTTTTCATTGTATTCCACACCTTTGAAGGTGCCGCGGATCTCATCCACGAGTCTCTTGAACATCTCACGTCCGGTCTGCTCGTCGAGCTGGAGCCATCTGCGGATGATCATCATCTTCACGACCACCCCGAGAATCCTGTCGAAGTTCAGATAGTCGAAAAGGGTGAGCTCGTCGATCTTGTCCCAGTAGAGGTCGTCGATGCCTCTCTCGCGGGCGAGAATGTCACTGCCTTCGAGAATGGCCTGCAGTCGTGCCGCCTCCTTGAACTCCGGTTCTTCGATCTCGATGCCCATCTCGTCCGCATCGGGATCTGTCAGCGAGAGGACATCCTTGAGAGGGTCCCTGCCGAGAGCCTGGTTCAGATAGCGGACCTTGGCGTTGCGCACGTTGAGGTCGAACTGGAAGAAGTCCCTGATGAACGCGTTGCCGTGCCCCAGAGCCTCCTTGTAGAACTCCTGTCCGATCTTCTCCTTGTCGAATCCGTCCTCGATCAGACGGACAGTCTCCTGGTCCTTGGCAGAGAGAAGTTCCTTCACCTGGCAGAGGTATTCCTCCAGGCTCTTGTCTCCTTGCCTCCAGTCAGGTGTGAAATCGGGAAGACCGGCTATTATATATATGTAGTTGTTCATTATCCGAAGAGAAGTTTCTTTGTTGTCGGTCTGAGATACTCTGAAATGAGTTCTGTGAATGTCTCGTCAGTGAAGCTGATGAAATAACCTCCCTCCTTAGGACCGATCTGGAAGCCTCCGCTCACCTTCTTTGAGAATGTAGCTTCGACACCAGCTCCGAGAGTCTTCGAGAGTTCGTTTGTCACGAATGGCTCGAGTTCCTTCTTCAGTGCCCCAGGGAGAACCACTGCGAGTTCGACCGGACCGTCTGTGGTGAACTTCTCTGCCACAGCCTTGATGAGCTCCTTCACATAGTCAGCTGATGAAAGCGTCTTCTTCACGGCCTCGTCGGTCATCTTGCCCACGATGAGTGTCTCGATGTCCTTCTTTGTTGCGGCAAGGCTCTGAGCCGCTGCCATCCTGACGTCAGAAGCAGTCTTGGTCTTGAGGTCTTCAGCCTGTTTCTGAGCCGCTGCAACGATCTGGGCAGCTTCCGCCTGTGCCTTGGCTACGATCTCCTCAGCCTGCACCTTTGCCTTCGCAAGAAGTTCCTCTCCTTCCTGCTTTCCTTTCGACAGACCCTCATTATAAAGTCTGTCAGTGAGTTCCTGCAATTTGTTCTGCATAGTGTTTATATTATGTTTTTGTGTATTTGATTACTATTTACATCTCAATCTTGCAAATTTAATAATAAATCGTTCATAAAGCAACCCATATACGTGCAATTTTGAATATATGTGGATGTGCTGAATGCCTGTTGATGTGTTTCTCCTGCATCAGGGCAGTGTTTTTTGTTTTGATGACCAGCCTAATTTATCGTATGCCAAGATGAGGCGCTTGAATTATTGGCAAAACTCCATAACTTTACAAAAATGCAATTTATATGTCTGACATACTTGAATTTGGCATGGGACCGACCTGGGAGGCTGTCGCTCATTTCGTGCATGGAGGAGTGACGGTCTTCTTCATTGTGTGGTCCTGGCTGCTGTGGCCTTTGAGAAAACAGAGCAACATGATGTTCATGCTTTTCCTGAATATGCTGTATTTCGCTTTCTGCAATGTCAAGGATCTGATATTCCTTGTGGACGGCTATTGGGAGAGCCTTTACTGGTCGGGAATCTCCGTGACCATCGACCTTCTGTATGTCCCGATTGTATCCAATTTCTTCATCGAAGTCGTCTCGCCTGGATGGGTGAACAAGCGAAGACTCCTTGTGCCGATGGCCTTCCAGGCGTTGTTCGTGCCGCTCTTCATCATCTTCCCGACTGAAACTGTCTATAACATAGCTATCGCATCCGCATATCTGGGAGGTGTGGTCGCATTCATCCTGGTGTGCTTCCTGATGGTGCGTCACCGCAGGTTCATCCGTGACAATTATTCCTATACAGAGCATATTGATGCGACCTGGTCCATCAACTGCGTCATCCTCATGTTCCTGTGCCTGACCCTTTATATGTTAGCCTTCACTAATGAAACCTGGCTGAGTGGGGCTGTCTTCCAGCTGATGTGCGTAGGAGCATGGCTGTATCTTTATACGCTTTCCCGCAGACATTCTGTGGTAAATCTGCCTCCGTTCACCATCTTCGCATTCCCTTGGGTCAAGCAGGGGAACGGTCACGTTGAGGAGGAGTCCGTGACTCCGGATGTGTATGAATCGATTGCGGCTCATCTTGAAGCATGCATGACCGAAAAGAAGCTGTATCTGAATCCCAGGCTTACTCTTCAGGATGCGGCCACTGAAATAGGAACCAACAGGACATATCTGTCGAACTATCTGAACAATGTCCTGAATATGACGTTTTATGAATATATCAACAACTACAGGGTGAGCGAAGCGTGCATAATCATTGATTCGGCTGATGCCGAGAGCCGAAAGACCATGTTCGAGATTGCGGAAATGTCCGGGTTCAACAGCATTTCGACTTTCAATCGTGCCTTTGCAAAGGTTACAGGATTTACTCCGACCCAATATGCTGTCAGACAGAGGCAGGACGTGTCAAAGTGATCATTCTTAATTGCATAAGGATTGCTTTTATCTACAAATCAGATATAGCATGAATATCAAATTCTACTCAAAGGCAGCATCCTATCATTTCTACGTCAAAGGGAGTGCTCAGAAGCACTCCCTTAATATTTCGGTGATATTCCGGGATTTACCCATTGTATAGAAATGAACCGCCGGAACTCCGTGCGCGATGAGGTCCTTGCACTGCATCGTGCACCATTCGGTCCCGATCCTGTATAATGCTTCCTTGCTGTCCTTTGCCTTTGTCATCTCCCGGGTGAGTTCCACTGGAATGTCGAGGGAAAAGGCCTCGGGGATGACGCTCAGCTGCTTGAATGTTGAGAGAGGCTTCAGTCCCGGAATGATAGGGACGCTTATGCCGGCTGCGCGGCATTTCTCTACGAAATCATAGTAGACCTTGTTGTCGAAGAACATCTGCGTGATGATGTAGTCGGCGCCGGCGTCCACCTTTCTTTTAAGGTTGGCTATGTCGGTCTCTATGTTGGGAGCCTCGAAGTGCTTTTCCGGATATGCTCCCACTCCTATGCAGAAGAATCTGTCATCGGCCTCAAGTCCTCTGCTTCTTCTGTATGTGCTGCTTCCCTGGTAGCTTCTTATGCCTTCAACCAGTTCGCTTGCATATCTGTAGCCGCCCGGAGTGGGGGAGAACCGCTTTTCTCCAGAGATGCAGTCTCCCCTCAGGGCAACGATGTTGTTGATTCCAAGAAAGGCGAGATTGTCCAGCTTGCTTTCGATCTCTTCCGCAGTGCTACCTCCGCAGATCAGGTGGGGAACCACCTCCACGTCATATCTTGACATGATGGCTGCGCAGACGGTCGTCTCGCTGATCCTGTTCCGGATGAGGTGGCGGGTGAAGCTCCCGTCAGCCTCCTGCCTGAATTCGAATTCGTCCCTATGGCTGGTGACATTGATATACCTCGGGCTGAACTCCATGAAAGGCTCTATGCTTTCCAGAAGTTCATCCTTGGTGAGTCCTCTCAGTGGAGGAACTATTTCCAGTGAAGGGAAGGCCTTTTTGCTGCCTGCCAGAATCTCGCTTACTTTCATTATCAATCAGTTATTTGACGCGGAACCAGTCCATTGTCCTGCCGAGAAGACCTCTCTTGTCGAGGGAACCGCGCACCTTGAGAGTGTCGCCTTCAACCTTCATCGAGCAGTTGTAGGTCTTTCCGTTACCCGGATCGTAGATGGAACCTCCGGAGTATTCGCCGCCTTTCTGCTTGAGTCCGCTGAGCATGTTCAGACCGATCAGCTGACGCGAACGGAGCTTTGCATCAGGATTGTTGCTGTCGACCGCAGGTGAACCGTCGGCTTCAGTAGGGTTCTTGAGCCATACGATCTTTCCGTTGAACACATCACCCTCCTGATATACCTCTACGATTGCAGAGCCGTCCTCGAGTTTCCACTTGCCGACGACGTCCTGTGCAAAGACTGCGGCGAGCGGTGCGAGCATGAAGATCATGCTGATAAAAAATCTTTTCATCTTTTTGTCTGGTTTTAGTTAACGCCTGCAAATATACAAATTTTGTATATCTTTGTAAGATATTTGCAAACCGAAAGAAAAACTCAGAAGATATGGGAAAAGTGATATTGACAGGTGACCGTCCGACCGGAAAGCTCCATCTCGGACATTATGTGGGATCGCTCAAGAGAAGGGTGGAACTTCAGAATTCAGGAGAGTTCGAGAAGATCTTCATCATGATTGCAGACGCCCAGGCCCTTACGGACAACGCCGACAATCCGGAGAAGATCCGTCAGAACATCATAGAGGTCGCCCTGGACTATCTTGCAGCGGGGCTTGATCCTGAAAAGGTGACCATCTTCATCCAGTCACAGGTTCCGGAGCTATGCGAGCTTGCATTCTATTATATGAATCTCGTGACAGTCCAGCGTCTTCAGCGCAACCCGACCGTCAAGCAGGAGATCCAGCTCAGAGGGTTCTGCGATGGGGATGATGATGATAACCAGAACAAGAAGGGAACCCCTGTAGGTTTCTTCACCTATCCTATCAGTCAGGCATCAGACATCACTGCCTTCAAGGCGACTACGGTTCCAGTAGGCGTGGACCAGGCTCCGATGATCGAGCAGACCCGTGAGATTGTCCATAAATTCAATTCCGTTTATGGAGAGACGCTGGTCACCCCTGAGATGATGCTTCCTGAGAACGCCACCTGCTGCCGTCTTCCGGGCACTGATGGAAAGGCGAAGATGAGCAAGTCGCTCGGAAACTGCATCTATCTTTCAGACAGTTCGAAGGAGATCAAGAAGAAGGTCAACAGCATGTACACCGACCCTGAGCATCTTCAGATCACTGATCCGGGTCATGTGGAAGGAAATGTGGTCTTCACCTATCTCGACGCATTCTGCACCGACGAGCATTTCGCAAAGTTCCTTCCGGAATATGAAAATCTCGACCAGATGAAGGACCACTATCGCCGGGGCGGACTCGGAGACGGCACCTGCAAGAAGTTCCTCTTCAACATCATGGAGGATTTCCTCCAGCCTATGAGGGAGCGCAGGGCCGAGTATGAGAGAAATATCCCGCATGTGTATGACATCCTGCGCAAGGGTTCCGAAACTGCTCGCGAAGAGGCTGCAAAAACCCTCGCCCAGGTGCGCAAGGCTATGAAGATCGACTATTTTGACGATGCAGAACTCATTGCCGAGCACACTGCAAGATACAAGGCGTAAATATCTATAGATTCACTTTGAAGAGGTGCTTGAAAAGTACTCTGACGACCTTGTCAAACCATTCGTAGCTGTCCTTTGACTCCGGTGCGAGGCACATGGCTTCGTAGGCGAACTCATCGACTGCCTCCTCGTGTATCAGCGACCAGATAAGGAAGTTTCCGAACTTATGCGTAAACAGGTCTGATAGTCTTTCTCCTCCCGGGTTGTAGCTCAGGAGTTCGTCCTTATATTTAGGAATTCCAGGGAACGGAAGGCCTGAAAGGTCTTTCTTAAGGAAGGCGTTCACCTCGTCCGGGAAATAGTTCTTGGCGGTTCCGAGCACCTTTCCTATCAGAGTCACTATATCCTCGCTGAATTCGTCAAGTATCTGCTGACTGTCAATCCTGCAGATTACATCGAGCAGAAGGTCCAGGGCTGTGTGGATGTACCCGGAGTCCGTGACAAGTTCGGATATGTTGTCGATCAGATGCACAAGCAGCTGGGTGTCACGCCCTTCCACTGCTTGCTGCAGAAGTCTTCTGAAGAGCGGGGCATTGGCCGAATGCGGGTCTCTTGCGTCTCCGTGACGGCAAGCCCATACCATTGCATACCATGTCATCACGTTCCTCTTGTACAGCTGGCGCGGATTGGCCTTGTGGCTGTTCCTTCCCTTGAAATATCCCTTGCATCTGAGGGTCCAGTCCTCGCACCACTGCGAGAGCATCTCCCATGCGTATTCAGGGAATGTGTCCATCTTGAGTCCCAGCTGGTAGAGTACATAGATCAGTGACATCTGGGAGTAGTCGAACCACTCTGTGTCATCTATGCCGCCTTCCCTGAAGTTCTTCAGAACAGGATACACGTCGTCCCAAGAGCAGATTCCCATGATGATCAGGATCCTCTCAAGAGCGAAGTATGTGAAGCTGTCGCCGGAGCGGTAGGCTGATATAACCTTGTCCTGGAAAGGCCTGAAATCTGGAGCCTCCTCCCTCGGAGCCGGCGCATCTGCCGCAAAGTAGCGCGAGTGCTGGAAGATGAAGCTCATCGCTGTCTTGAGGTCCTCCCTGCACCATGAGCCGTCCCGGCTTGTAAGCGGAATCACGGAGTCTTCCCAGAATGACTGGTATTCGATGACATTGTTCACATAGTCCGACTGGAAGGTGATCTGCTTCCTGAGGACCATCTGGAAGAACGGCAGCAGGATCCTGATGAGTGAGTAGTTGAGGGTGATGTGCCTGAAGACTTCTATCGTCTCTCCAAGCATTCCCGCAACCCTGGACCTGTCATTATCGTCTCCGGATATCAGTGCATCGATGATCAGCAGCACGTTGAGCCTTGTGCCGATCTCCAGGTCGCTCATGATGGCTTTCCTCCTTCGCTCGCCGAAAGGCATGGCCAGAAGAGGAGTTGAGCATATTTCCCTGTACATCCTGTTGACGATCTGCTCCGAAAGGTTCTCCTTGAGAGGGGTTCCGCTGAGAGTGCATTTCTTCTTTGAAACGTAGTATGCATACATGCACACGTCGTTCTTCACTTCTGTCACAGGGTCCAGCATCAGCTTCCACAGCAGATTGAACGGATCCTGCGAGTATATCTTCTCATTGTGGTAGTCGGTGAGCATGATACCGTTGAGCAGAGTCACCGATGCCAGCGAACGCTGCCTGATGAGCGGCGAGATGACCATGGAAAGTTCCTTGTGTCTTGCGATGGTGACATCGTCAGCCTTATTGGCTTCAATGGTCCTGGTCACGGCGTTATATTCAGGAATGACTGCCCTGCAGTCCTCTCCGGTCCTTTCTATGAGCTCTCCCAGAAGTGAGAATATCTCGGTCTCGTAGTTCTCCCTCACCATGACGTTCATCACGTCCGTTGCCAGTGACATGATCTCGAACCCGCTTTCCTCAAGGCTGGAGAGTGCGATGACCGTGTCCGGCTTTCCTGTGGCCAGATAGTCCATTATGAGCACGTTGCGCATTGCCCCCATGAAGACTTCATTGGCGCTGGCCTGTCCTATGGTGGATGTGAATGTCTCGGCGCTGATGTTCTCTCCCGTTCTTGAGTTCCTTTCGAAGAAGAGCAGAGCCAGCATATATTCCAGGAATCTTTCGTAGATGAAGAGGATCTTTTCGTTATCGACAAGCCTGAGGACTGGTCTCTCCGGCTTGTTGAGCAGTTCCGCGAATGCCACGCTGTATCCGTCTTTCTTGAAGATCAGGACAGCGGCCTTGTGCAGAGGAGAGTCCGGGTTGTCATGAGCGGCCTGAAGGTCGGTCATGGTTATGGAATCTGTCGCGTTTCCGCACAGGTATGAGTCGAGGATATGCCCGGCGATTTCTCGTATGATCTCCACTTGCCTGTGTCCGGCATATGAAACGGATATGTCCTGAACCATCTTGTGGAAGAGGGCAAGCGAGGTGAATTCCCTCATGGCCTGAGGAAAGTCCTGGCCGAGGTAGTTCGTGCAGGCCATCTTCAGCACCAGCGGGTCCTTCATCCTGATGGTGACTCCTCTTGGCAGGAGGTCGAACGGTGTCTTCATCTGGAAGAGGTCACCGTAGATATGATAGGCCTTCCTCACCTCCATGTCTGTGAATCCCTTGACTGCCGTGTTCTCTTCCTCGCCGGAATTATAGAACAGTGACTGGTCCTGTCTTGCCGCTTCCGGCATGATAAGGTTCTTCCATGTGTAGTTGCGGCAGGTAAAGAGAATCTTGAACTGTCCGTATCCCGGTTCGATGAATGTCTTGTAAAGATCCCTGTACAGCATCAGAGGACCTTCGGTGTCACTGGTGAGCCCCGGGTATTCTATACATTCGTTGATTGCGTCAATGAGTATGAGCACCTTCCTGTTCCTGGACCTTGCCGCATTTGCCAGTGACTGCACCAGACCGGCGACGGGTTTGTGCATGGACCACCCGAAGGTGCTTTTGAGTCTGTTCTCCAGCGTGATGTCCGCAAATTCGGAGCCGGAGAATATCATCACTCCCTCGTCAGATTCCGGGAATGTCTCTGTCCAGTAGCATAGCTGGGTGGTCTTTCCCTGACCGGCTTCTCCCAGAAGAGGGAAGATTACTGAACCAGACTCAAGGAAACCCTTCAGTTCCGTTGTCAGGCTTTCCCTTTCCACGAAAAGTTCCCGGTTGTACTTCTTCTCGGCATAGATCCTGGTCAGGAATGAGGAGGTGTTTCCGTTCAGCAATGCGCTCCATTGTTCCCAGTTGAGGGTCCTGCTGATGTCGAAGGACGGCAGGAGCTCCTGCATCCAGGCATCAAATTCATCATTCAGACTGTCTGTCGTCTGTGAAAGGGCCTCTTCGTTGGATGATATGTACGCCACCAGCTCGTCCTTGAGGGTCTGGAATACATAGATATGTCCTTTTCCGTTGCAGTGTATCAGAGGGTAGAGGTCTATGTGACGGCTGCCTTCACATATATAATAATGTCCTTCCTTCAGAGTCTCGTCCTGCCCGTCCGGTTTCGGACTGTGTCCGTTCAGCAGCAGCGTCTCTCCGCCTGGCATTGCGGTCTTGAACTGCATTCTTCCCAAAGGCATGAGGGCCTGGACGAATTCCAGGAAACGGTCATGGATGCCTGCGGCGACCTCCCTGTATATCTCCTGTGAGAGTGTGGTTCCGTGTCCTTTGTAGTCGTTCCTGATCTTTACGATGCTCTGTTCGCCCTTTCTCCCCAGGATTAAATGCTTCTTAGGCGATATGACCTTGGACAGGGACTGCACGAATTCGTTGTCCGGCAATGAGACCGCAGCCAGGCCGGCGAGCGGGGTCAGTATGTCATTCGCCCAGTCTCCGAAGGACAGTGGGCGCTTGTTGTCTATCTTTCCTATTGCCTTGACCACTGAAGGATGGTCTCTGAATTCCCCGCCTTCGGCCTTCAGCAGGCCCAGAAGGACTATCGAAAGGAACTGGCATGATGTCTCGAAGAAGTCGAGCATATAGTTCATGGCTCCCGACCAGTTTCCCTTTTCCGCTTCGCAGATGTATCCCTGCATCGGATGGGCAAGGGAATAGGGCAGGGAGTTGGTGCCTTCGGCAAGGATTTCAGTCCTCATAATGAATGTTTTATGTTATGATAAGCAAATTTATAAATAATAATTAAATTTGTGAAAATTTACGCAGATGCAGTATAGAGACATTGCTTTCCTTTGCGGATATTTCTCCGTGAAGAATGGAAATCCGAACGATATATTCGCCTCTCAGGGAGGCTTCTGGACCAGGGTGGAATATCAGGGAGAGGAACTGGCGTGGGCCAGGGATTTCTATTATCCTGAGTTTGCCGAATTCATGATGTGCGAGGTTTCTGCCTATTCCCATTCGTGTGACAGCGAAATCCCGCTCAAGCTCAGGGATGGCAGGGAGCATAAGGTGCATCTGGATGAGTTATGTGCCTATGTCTTCCCGTTCGGAATAGTGATCATTACCGTAAAGGTCAGTCAGCAGGCCGAGAGGATTCAGGATATCCTTGATGCGCTCTTCATGATGCGCGGCATATGTTCGGCGGATAAGTCATTGATGCCGGAATATGTGTCGTCAGTTCTTGATCCGCTCTCTGTTCTGAATCACGCGGCCGGCAATCCGCTTGACTACAGGTATCTGATGGAGTGCGGAAACAAGTTCAGGATATTCCACATGATCCTGTGTGGGGACAGACCAGCCGATGAGACCGCTTTCGATGCCCTTCTGTATGGAGGAGGTACCCTGCTGGAGTACAAGGACGACGATCCGAAGGGATTCTCACGGCAGTATTATGAGAACATCATGTCCGGAAGCCGGGTGTCGGTGTTCAACAACTGGAAGGCTTTGTCGCTGCTGGATACGTTCACTATCGTCGCCCATGGCGTGCAGAAGGAGATGCTGAATCTGTGGTGCAGCGAGTATTTCGGCAAGCTGTATCTTTATGCTCTCTACAGGAAATTCTTCCTGTTCCGCATCTACGGCGACTTCCGTTCGGGAGCCAAGGAAATCTCCAAAGTGCGCAAGGATCTTACTCGGTTCGAGAATGACCATACCTTCCCGAAGGTATCATACAACTTCCTTCCGGAGACTCTGATGGATGCAATGGAAAAGGGGCTCGACGTGCAGACTGAGACCGTCAAGGTGGCAGAGATGATCGAACGCGAGAATGCCCGCAGGGAGGCCGAGACCGGCGACAAGATGAATCTTTTCCTGGGAGTGATCACCTGTCTGACCCTCTTCTCCGCAATATGGGATTTCGCCTGCCTGATGGATGGCGCATTCGAATTCAGTACAAACATCGGTACAGCTACCGGAATAAGGGCCTGCGCTATGCTCCTGATATCCGTCATCTGCATATCAGCCTTCTTCGTCAGGAGAAAGTAAATGAAGAACCCCGGAAATCTTTGGATTTTCGGGGTTCTTTTTACCTGGATGTGAGACTCATCCTACCTCTCGTACTCTACTTTCGCACGCACTTCCGCGATGGTCTTCACGTATTCTATTACGTTGTCCCTCATGGTGTCTGCCTTGTAGGCTGCAAGAGCTTCCCAGCTTTCAAAGTCTGCAATCATGACTGCATCGTATGAGGTCTTTCCCTCATTTCTGTTGATGCCGATTTCAATGGCTGTCAGACCAGGCACGAGTCCCAGGAGGGACTCATATTTTTCCTTGACATCTTCAGCGAGTTCCTTCGGAGTCTTGCCATCTGATGGCTTGAACTTCCACATTACACAATATCTTACCATATCACTCCAATGTTTAGTGTTAAAATCATATTTGACCACTAATTTAAGAACTATCTTCGACACTACCAAATAAATCGAAAAAAATACCTTCCTTCGTTC
>JAGBAO010000017.1 GCA_017938925.1 Bacteroidales bacterium
CTAACAATTCCGATGGGAACATCAACTTTGCCAATGAAAGCATCAACTCTTCCTGTTTCATAAATTAAGGTGTCTCTGATTTATATTACAAAGATACCTCATGATTATTTAATCGCAAACACAGGGTTTTGCAGGTGAGCCCAGGTGAGCCCTTATATCCGAGATATTGATGTAGACATAAACAAAAAGAGATTCCAGATGTCTCTGAAATCTCTTTTCTTGTGGGAGCGGAGGGATTCGAACCCCCGACCCTCTGCTTGTAAGGCAGACGCTCTGAACCAACTGAGCTACGCTCCCTTTTGCGGTGCGGACGGGACTCGAACCCGCGACCCCCGGCGTGACAGGCCGGTATTCTAACCAGCTGAACTACCGCACCATTTGTTCAGACTTTATGCGTTTTTGTCGAACGCGGATGCAAAGGTACTCATTTTTTTGAAACCTGCAAACTTTTTGGTAATTTTTTCTTCGAAAAATGCAAGATAGTGATGGCGGCTCCCATCACTGCGAACCGCCATCGGATGCTCATAAAAACCAAAACCAATGAAAACCAATCTGTTGAGCATGTTTTACTATTTCACTTCGATTACTCTCTTTCCTTTCTCCACATTCTCGTTCATGAGCTTAGGAATCTGAACGTTAAGAACTCCGTTCTCGACGCATGCTTCTATCTTGTCCTTTTCTGCATTTTCAGGAAGGATGAGAGTCTGATGGAATTTCGTATAAGCGAACTCCTTCCTGATATATCTTCCTTCCTTTTTCTCGTCCTTCTCCTCTGATTCTTTCTTTTTCTCCATCTCGATCACGAGGTTCCCCTCCTTGTTGACATGGACCTTGAAGTCCTCCTTTGTCAAGCCTGGAGCCGCCACTTCGATCTTGTATTGCTTGTCGTCCTCTATGACGTTTATTGCCGGTGCCTTTGCGCTGACCCTGTCGATAACTCCGCCGTCGAAGAAATCACTGAAGAAATCAGGCAGGCTGCTTAGCCCGTTGAATTTTCTTGCTGGTAACATATTCTGTTCTCCTATATTTAATTTTACTTTACCCTGCCAATGCAGGCTGCTCCAGACAAAGTCAATATCCATACCAAAATCCCTCGTTACGTTTGCAGACGGAACCGATATTTTCAGTATCTTTGCACGGATATACAAGTACTTATAATATGGAGAAGAAATTATACCCTTTTAAGTTTATTCCTGTGGCTTCCAGAAGGCCTTGGGGAGGAGATGCACTTGTCAAGAAACTTGGAAAGCATTTCGTGGAGTGTGACGAAGACGGAAACGAGACCGTGCTGGGAACAGACGTCAGGATCGGGGAAAGCTGGGAACTCGCCGACATGGGTGTCGAAGATTCAGTGATCGGCAACGGATGGCTGGCGGGCAATACCATCAGCGAAATCATGGAGACTTATCTTGAAAGGGTAGTGGGTGAAGATGTGTATAATTATTATGGACGTCAGTTCCCGCTTCTCATCAAGTTCCTTGATATCAATGACAAGCTTTCCGTTCAGGTGCATCCTGATGATGAGGTGGCTGCTGAAAGATACGACTCTCTCGGAAAGGCGGAGATATGGTATGTCATGGATGCTCAGCCGGGTGCAAAGATGTATTGTGGCTTCAAGCGGGACGTGACTGCGCAGGAGTTCTATGACAGGTGCAAGAACGGGACAGTCGACGAGATCCTGAACGTAATTACTCCGAGAAAAGGGGATGCCATATATATCACTCCTGGCACGGTTCACGCTGCTGATGGAGGCCTTCTGATTGCCGAGATTCAGGAGTCTTCTGACATGACGTTCCGTCTTTACGACTGGGGAAGGGAATTTGACCCGGCGACAGCGCGCAAGACCCATCTTGAGGAGGCTATCGATCTGATCGATTTCAGGGCTTTCGATGAGGGCCTGTACCGGAAGGGACCGCTCTGGGGAGACGAGGCTTCTTATGCGCCATGCAAGGCCCGCGAGTGTCATTGCGGTGAGGAGTGTCATTGCGGTGAGGAGTGTCATTGCCATGAGGAAGGCCATGAGTGCCATTGCCACGAAGAGAGCCACGAATGCCACTGCCACGCCCATGAGTCTCACGCCCATGAGGGAGACGTTGTGGAGACTCTCGTGGAGTCGCCTCAGTTCAACGTGACAAAGCTGAACCTCACCGATCCGCTTCATATCTACACTGAAAAGTTCGGTAGCTTCATAGTATATATATGTCTTGAAGGTGCTGCGTCAATCCAGGTTCCGTCAGAAAAGGACGGCAAGCCTGTGATGGAGAATTATGAGTTCGCCAAGGGTGAGACCATCCTCGTGCCTGCAGATATGGAGGACTTCTATCTCGTGCCTCGCGACACCAAGACAGTCCTTCTTGAGGCTGTGACGCGTCCGGTGGATGAGGTTGATGCCTATATAGATCCGGAAACAGAGGCCTTCCTTGAAAACGAGGACTATGAAGGTCTCGAGGACGGTGCCTTCGATGATGAGGATCAGGCTCCCAAGGGTGCGAGTCCTTTGAAATACTTCAGCTAAAGATCCAGACAGGCAATGGAGGAACTGAGAATAGACAAATATCTGTGGGCGATCCGGGTCTATAAGACCAGGACAGATGCAACGGATGCGTGCAAGGGGGGAAAGGTGCGTGTCAACGGTGCGGACACCAAGCCTTCCAAGTCAGTGAAGGTCGGGGATACTATCGTGGCGCGCAAGGGTACCGTCACATATACATATAAGGTCCTGCAGCTGATAGACAAGCGGCAGGGTGCGAAACTGGTTCCGAATTATGCCGAAAATCTCACCCCGCAGGAAGAACTTGACAAGCTGCGTGCTCCGGTGGAGACCTTCTTTCTCAAACGAGACAGGGGAGCGGGACGTCCGACCAAGAAGGACCGTCGCCAGATGGAGGACCTGTGGGACAATCTCAGTTTCGATGTGCCGGATGACATAGCGGAGCGCTTCGCCTTTGATTTCGGAATGGAAGACCTTGACGACTGAAAACGGATACCGAGATGGCAAGTTACCTCCAGATAGAGAATATATCGAAGTCGTACGGTCATAAAGTTCTTTTTGAGAACATAGGCTTCAATATAAATGAAGGGGACAAGATCGCCCTGATCGCTCCCAACGGAACGGGAAAGACTTCTCTGATGAAGATATTGGCAGGGAAGGACAAGTCCGACTCGGGCGGAAAGATCATGTTCCTGAAGGATATCAGGATAGCCTTTCTTGAGCAGGACTATCCCTTCGATCCCCAGAAGACGATCTTTCAGCAGATAATGTCTTCCAGCACGGAATTCACCAGGGGACTCGACCAGGAACATCTCTGGGAATACGAGCGCAGGGTGGTGAAGTTCCTTTCTAACTTCAATCTTCCTGACCCCGACCAGCTGATGAAGGAACTCTCGGGTGGAGAGGTCAAGAGAGTGGCTCTGACGCAGATGCTGGCCTCCGAGGCGGAATTCTTCATCATGGACGAGCCGACCAACCATCTGGACATCGACGCAATCGAGTTTCTGGAAGGCTATCTGAGCCGTTCCCGCTGCACCTTGCTCATGGTTACTCATGATAGATACTTCCTGGACAGGGTCTGCAATATAGTCATGGAGATGGACCGTGGCGCCGTATATACATATAAAGGTAACTATCAGAACTATCTCGAAAAACGCGAGGAACGCATAGCCAATTACAACGCCGAGACAGACAAGGTAAGGAATATCCTGCGTCGCGAACTTGAGTGGATAAGGAGCACTCCGTGCGCGCGTACAGGCAAGGCGCGCTATCGTATAAACGCCTTCTATGACCTCAAGGACAGGGCTTCCCAGGTATATACCCAGAAGCAGGTCAGCATGGAGGGAGTCAAGGGCTCGGCCAGGCTGGGCACCAAGATAATCAACTGCAAGGACCTGAGTTTCTTCTATGGCGACAAATGCTATCTGGACAGGTTCACATATAATTTCCAGAGGTACGAGAAGGTAGGTATCGTCGGACGCAACGGCGCCGGAAAGTCCACCTTCCTCAATATCTTGACAGGCAGGTTCTTCGATGATGATCCGGGAGTGCTTGACGGCGTGATCGAACGTGGCGAGTCACTTAAGATAGGATATTACCACCAGAGCGGCATGTCTTTCAATCCGGATGAGACGGTGCTTGACATCGTCAACGACACCTGGCTCCTGAACCGTTTCCTGTTTCCGCATGAAATGCTCAACAGCAAGGTCGGAACCCTCAGCGGTGGTGAAAGGAGAAGACTATACCTTCTGACCATCCTTATGCAGCAGCCGAACCTGCTGATCCTGGATGAGCCGACCAACGACCTGGATATCGTCACTCTCAATATCCTGGAAGAGTATCTGAAGGAGTTCGCCGGTTCACTGATAATCGTTTCGCATGACCGTCATTTTCTCGACAAGCTCGTGGACCACCTCTTTGTCTTCTGCGGGGATGGAGTCGTGAAGGACTTTGTCGGAAGCTACAGTGAATATAGGGAATATATAAAGGAGTACGAGGCAGAGCAGCGGTCGCAGGCCCGTGCTCAGGAGAAGGCTGAAAAGGAAAAGGCGGCGAAGGAGGCGGCAAAGACCGGTGCATGTCAGGCTGGGGCACCTGCCAAAAAGAAGAAGCTTACATATAAGGAACAGAAGGAGCTGGAACAGATTGAAAAGGATCTGGAAGCATTGGCTTTGGAAAAGGAGGAACTTGAGTCTCAGCTCGGCAGCGGGGACCTGCCTTTTGACAGGCTTCAGGCGGCATCTGAAAGGATAGGCGTGATTATGGCGGAGACGGATGAGAAGGAGATGCGCTGGCTTGAACTGACTGACGGTCTATAGCGTCGGTGCTGACAGAGTCACTGTCTGTTCTGCCATAATGGCAGATTTTCCCGGGTGGCAGATTATTTGTTATCTTTGCGGCCGGATTTCGTTTTGATTAGGGCGGAGTCCGACCGGATATGTTGATAATGTTATGCATTGCGGCAGTGCTGACACTGCTGTTTGGCAAGATAAGTTATAAGGAGATTAAAGAATATGTCAGAAAACACACAGAAGGACATGGAAAAGAATGTCCAGGAGGAGAATGTGCAGGAGACTCCCGTGACAGAGGAGAAGAAGGAGACTGCTCAGGAGGAAAAGAAGGAGAAGAAAGGGTTCCTGAAGAAGGATCCGAAGAAGGAGAAGATGGCACAGCTGGAGAAGAAGGTTGAGGAACTGGAAGGCAAGGTTGCAAAGGAGAAGGATGACTATATAAGACTCATGGCGGAGTTTGATAACTTCCGCAGACGCACTTCGCAGGAGAAGCTCGAACTTGTGAGCGTGGCTGCGATGGATACGATAAAGGGCCTTCTTCCTGTGCTTGATGACTGTGAAAGGGCGCTGAACGTGTTGAAGGAGTCAGACGACAGTGCTGCAGCCAAGGAAGGCACGGAACTCATATATCATAAGCTCATGGCCTACCTCCAGAGCAAGGGACTTGCAGTGATCGATGCTGCAGGCAAGGAGTTCGATACGGATCTTCACGAGGCTGTGGCTCAGTTCCCTGTTCCTGAAGAGGAAAAGAAAGGCAAGGTGTTCGACGTGGTTCAGACCGGCTACACATTGAACGGCAAGGTGATCCGCTTTGCCAAGGTAGTTGTGGGAATTTAATTGCTTGTATACAATGGCAAACAAGAGAGACTACTATGAGGTGCTGGGCGTTGACAAGAACGCATCGGCAGACGAAATAAAGAAGGCCTACAGGAAACTGGCGGTCAAGTACCATCCGGACAAGAATCCCGGTGACAAGGCTGCAGAAGAGAAGTTCAAGGAGGCGGCTGAGGCTTATTCAGTCCTCAGTGATGCGGACAAGAAGGCTCGCTACGACCAGTTCGGTCATGCGGGTGTCGAGGGAGCAGCCCCTGATTTCAGTGGTGGCTTCGGCAACCTGAACGATATCCTCAATGACCTCTTCGGAGGTGCCTTCGGTGGCGGCTTCGGAGGCTTCGGCGGCTTCGGTGGCGGCTTTGGAGGTGGACGTGGCGGTCATTCCCAGCAGAGAGTATATCGCGGCCGCGACATCAGGGTACGCGTCAAACTGACTCTCGAAGAAATTGCACGTGGAGTCGAGAAGGAGATCAGCATTGAGAAGAGTGTGCCTTGCTCGGAGTGTGGAGGAAAGGGTGCAAGGAATAGTTCCGACATCAAGACCTGTCCGGCCTGCAACGGATCCGGCCAGGTTCAGAGGGTGGTGAATTCCTTCCTTGGACAGACTGTCACATATTCGACATGCCAGCAGTGTGGCGGAGAGGGAAAGATCATCTCCAATCCTTGTCGTAGCTGCGGCGGAACCGGACTTGTACGCAAGCGTGAGACCATCAAGGTGAAGATTCCTGCAGGAGTCGAGGCGGGAATGCAGCTCACCATCCAGGGAGAAGGTCATGCTGCAAAGAACAACGGAATCAACGGAGACCTTCTCGTCGTGATCGAGGAACAGGAGCACAAGGATCTTAAGCGAGAGGGAAACAACCTCTTCTATACAAAGGTGATTTCCATGCCGGACGCTGTCCTTGGAGCAGAGGTCGAAGTACCATGTCTGGACGGAGCATATAAGATAAAGGTAGAACCTGGTACTCAGTCCGGAACTGTGGTCAGACTCAGGAATAAGGGACTCCCTACAGTCAATGGTTATGGCGGAGTGGGAGACATGTATGTGAAGATTGCAGTCTGGATTCCTAAGAAACTGGATCGCGAAGATAAGGAGATTATGGAATCTCTTCGCAAGAAGGAGGCTTTCAAACCGAATCCGACCAAGGAAGACAAGAGCTTTTTCGACAAATTGAAGGATTTGTTCTAAAAAAGTTCAAAAAAGTTTGGAGGTTTAAAATTTATTCCTACCTTTGCAGTCCCAAAATCAAAGCAACCTCTCGCGCAGGGTGAAAAAGTAACGTGATGTTGCCAATAAACTTAATTGAATTACAGAAATGGATCTTATTAAAGTAGTAGAGCAGGCTTTCGCAAACGAGAAAGTAGCCACTTACCCAAAGTTCAAGGCCGGTGACACAATCACCGTTACATACAGAATCAAGGAGGGTGACAAGGAGAGACTTCAGAAGTTCAGAGGAACAGTTATCCAGCTTCGTGGAGCATCAGCAGCAACAAGAACCTTCACAGTTCGCAAGGTTGCCAGCGGAGTAGGTGTTGAGAGAATTTTCCCATTTGAGTCACCATTCATCGAGTCAATCGAGCTCAACAAGGTAGGTAAGGTTCGCCGCGCTCGCATCTTCTACCTCCGCGACCTCTCAGGTAAGAAGGCTCGCATCAAGGAGAAGAAGGTCGCTACTGTAAAGGAGGCCTAAGGAAATAGCAGCTTAGCTGCAAATCGGCTCCGTAGCTCAACTGAATAGAGCATCTGACTACGGATCAGAAGGTTACAGGTTTGAATCCTGTCGGAGTCACCAGAGCAGAGCAATCTGTACAAACGCCCCGCAATTTGCGGGGCGTTCTGTTTTTTAGTGCAGTCGAAAGCTTGCTTTCGTAACTGCACTAAAAAACAGAACGCCAAAGGCGCGATAGCGCCTGGGCGTTTGCAGCTCTGAATGCTATGCCGTGACGAACATCAGGAAAAGGCATCGCGCAGCGATGGCTAATCCTGTCGGAGTCACTACAGACCGCATTCCAGATATCTGGAATGCGGTTTTGCTTTCATCGTGTTCCTTTGGATTGCGTTTGAGATAAATTTTCTAACTTTGCATCCATTATTTCTCATAAGCGATTCTAACTGCAATGAAATCGAATAAGGTGACCATTAGGGATTTAGCGAAAGCACTTGGTGTTTCAACGACACTGGTGTCTTTTGCAATGAGTGACTCTCCTAAGAAATATCGAGTCAGTGATGAGATGATCGCCAAGATACGGGCAAAGGCCAAGGAGATGGACTATCAGCCGAATAATGCTGCACGAAGTCTTCGTTCCGGCAAGAGCAACACTATCGGTGTTATTCTTTCCGACATCTCGAACCGTTTCTTTGCCGATATTACACGTTGTATTGAAGATCAGGCTTCTCAAAACGGGTATACCGTTCTCGTTGGTAGTACAGATGAGAAGCCGGAGCGACTTGCTAATCTTATAAAGGTCTTTCAGAATAAAGGCGTGGACGGTCTGATCATTGTTCCATGCGAGGGAGCAGAGTCTTCGATATCTGAATTGGTTGCGTCAGGATTTCCTCTTGTGCTTATTGACAGGTCGTTTGATAATATCAATGTGAGTAGCGTCACCTTGAATAATATAAAGGCCACTTCACTTGCTGTTAATGAGTTGGTTGCTTCAGGATACAGGAAGATAGCATTTGTTTCTTATAAGACCAGTCTCACCAACATACTTGACCGTGAGATGGGTTATAGAAAAGCAATGCGCCTTAATGACTTGAAGGAACACATCTGTGCTAATGAAATAGATTATTCGTCAATCAACAATGAATTGCTATCCCTCCTTCCGAAACTCATAAAACAAGGCACAGAGGCATTGATATTCTCTACGAACAGGCTTGCTATTGAAGCTTTGATAGTCATTCAATCAATGGGGATGACTGTGCCGGAGGATGTCGCCTTTATCGGATTCGACGGTAGTGAGACTTTTGCCTTTAATCTTTATCCTAAAGGTATAACATACATAAAACAGCCTATAGAACAATTCGGTTATGAGGCATTCAATCTTCTGGTTGCCAACATCATAGCTGGAGGAAAGACCGACATCGTCAACATCGAGCTCAATCCGGAGCTGGTCGTAAAAGAATCTTCTAAAAAATCTTAGAAAAAATGGGAAAAATTCTTGTTAAAGGTAAAATTTCTCTTGTATGTTAAAACGATTTAGCTTAAATTTGCTGCAAATCAATTGTAATATAATGAAAAAGTTACATGGAATAGTAGTGCCAATGGTTACTCCGTTGACAACATTAAATGCGGAAATTGACTACAAAGCGACTGAGAAACTTGTCGAACACTTGATCTCCGGTGGAGTACATGGTATTTTCGTACTTGGTACAACTGGTGAAGCTCAAAGCCTTTCTGCAGCTCAGAGAGAATCCTTTGTAAAGTTTGTAGGAAAGCAGATTAATGGTCGGACTAGATACATTGTTGGCGTATCGGATACAAGTATCTCGGACTCAGTAAGACTTGCATCTGTGGCAAAGGATGCTGGTGCCGAGGGCGTAGTTGCTACTCCTCCATATTATTTTGCTCCATCTCAGTCAGATATGGTAAATTGGTTCACAGCTCTGGCGGATGCTTCACCGCTTCCGGTCTATATGTACAACATGCCATCGCATGTAAAGGTGAATGTTGACCCTTCGACTGTAGTTAAGCTTGCTTCTCATCCGAATATCAAGGGACTCAAGGACAGCTCACACAATATGACATATTTTCAGACGCTCGCATACCTTACTAAGGATGAGGAAGATTTTGTGTTATTAGTCGGACCGGAAGAGCAGACAGCTCAGGCAGTCCTTCTCGGTGGAGCTGGCGGAGTAAACGGTGGAGCGAATATGTTCCCGGAACTTTATGTGAAGTCGTATAATGCAGCAGCGGCAGGTAATCTTGAGACAGTAAGGAAATGCCAGGAGGCTATTCTGCATATTGCAACAGCTATTTATACAGTAGGAGACGGCCCTTCAAGCTATCTTCAGGGACTCAAGGGCGCTCTTGAACTTCTCGGCCTTTGCAACAGGACTCTGGCCCTTCCTTATACAGCAATGTCTGATGAGAAGATGGTTGTTCTCAAGGAAGCGCTGGGTGGAATATCAACAGATGAATGGAGGTAAGTTATGGAACTTACAATATTAGACTATATCGTATTCTTCATTTTTGTCGGAGGTGTCGCGCTTTTTGGCTGTAGCTTTTATTTCAAGAGCAAGTCGAGCGCATCCGCTTTCACAAAGGCAGAAGGTGAACTTCCTACTTGGGTAGTCGGAATGTCTATTTTTGCGACATTCGTCAGCAGCATCTCCTTTCTCGGACTTCCGGGAGGCGCATACGCAGGCAACTGGAACCAGCTTGTGTTCAGTCTTTCCATACCATTTGCTACATGGCTTGCCGCAAAGATCTTCATTCCGCTTTACCGAAGCATGAACAGCGTCTCGGCATATCACTATCTTGAGACAAAGTTCGGCTATTGGGCAAGGGCATACGTTGGTGTCTGCTATCTGCTTACCCAGCTTGCAAGGATAGGCTCGATCCTCCTTCTTCTTGCCATCCCGATCAATACAATGTTCGGATGGGATATCAGCACGATAATCATAGTGACAGGTGTGATAACACTTGTTTATTCACTTCTCGGAGGTATTGCTGCCGTAGTATGGACAGATGCTATCCAGGGTATCATCCTGATTGTAGGAGCCGTAGTATGTGCTGCGCTCCTTACATTCGATATGCCAGAAGGACCAAAGCAGCTTTTCGAGATTGCAGCAGAACATAAGAAGTTCAGCCTTGGAAGCTTCGGTCTTTCACTCAACCAGCCTACATTCTGGGTGGTATTCATCTATGGTCTGTTCACCAATCTTCAGAACTATGGGGTCGATCAGAACTATGTACAGAGATATATGACAGCCAAGACAACAGGTGAAGCAGTGAAGTCAACACTCTTCGGAGGACTCCTCTATATTCCTGTTTCTCTTGTATTTGTCTATATCGGAACAGCTCTGTTCTCTTACTACACAGCTCAGCCGGATCTTCTTCCTGCGGGTATTACAGGTGACAAGGTCTTCCCATATTTCATCGTACATGGTCTTCCAACCGGTCTTACCGGACTTGTGATTGCCTCTCTCTTCTCCGCAGGTATGAGTACGATTGCAACCAGCATCAACTCTTCGGCTACAATCGTACTTACAGACTTCTTCAAGAAGTTCCATAAGGGACAGAGCAGCAACAGGAAGGATATGACGGTGTTATATACCACTTCATTCCTGGTGGGAGCGATCGGTATTGTCGTAGGACTCCTGATGATGAAGGTAGAGGGAGTCCTCGATGCATGGTGGAAGCTTGCATCCATCTTCAGCGGCGGTATGCTGGGGCTCTTCCTTCTCGGTCTTGTGTGCAAGAATGTCAAGAAGACAAACGCAGTTGTCGCAGTCGCTGTAGGACTTGCAGTAATCGCGTGGATGAGTTTCCTTGCTCCATTCCACACGTATCTCACTATTGTATTCGGTACATCAGCTATCTTCCTTACCGGATTTGTGCTGACTAAACTTAGCGGACTAGTAAATAAAAAATCATAGCATTAAATATATATACTGTATGGATTCAAAAGGATCAATCAGATTATAGAGTTTGCCATAATTATGAACCGGTTTATAAGTAGGGTATGAAGAAATTTTTGTACATAATATCACTGTTTTTGTTACAACTTACCGCCTGTGCCAGCGATGTGATGTCAGAAAATCCTCTTCCTGAAAAGGATACAGGAAACAAGAGGCAAAAAAAGGTAAATGTATCACTTGATCTATCTTTATTGGATTCTTCAAAAAAGGATACATTTGGGCTGCCCTATCCTGAAGGTATTCAGAGGATTCCAATATTTGAGCCATCTAATGAAGGTGATATGAAATTCAACAACCACCCGCAGCTTGTGGTATTTAAAGGTAAATTGTATGCTACATGGGTCGGGCATCCGATACATGAGCCGAGTCCAGAATCATGGGTTTACTATAGCTATTCGGATGATGGTGTGAATTGGGTCGCTCCCATAAGAGTCGGTCCGGATGGCAGAGCCAGTGGGGGTTGGATTACAGATGGAAAGGTTCTCGGATGTATGCTTATAGTTGGTGACAAGGCAAATAAAACATCAAACACCGAGGTCATTTATACTACTGATGGAATAAATTGGTCTGCACCGAGATTGCTCTTGACTAATGCAGCTCCAAGTGAGAGTGCTCGTGTACTCCCGTCAGGACGGCAGATCATTGTGTGTCATGGATTAGGTAAAGGCGAATTTGCCGGAGTACGGAAGACTCGTGTGATGTACACAGATGCAGAGGATATCTTTACTGGCTGGAAAGAAGCTGCTCTACCGGATCTATTGCCTTATAATGCAAATCAGAAAGAGAAGGTGGCTCGCCCTGTCGAAGCTAGTTGGTATAGAAGGAAGGATGGAATTTTAGTCATGTTATTCCGTGATTTATGGTTTGAAGCGAAGGACAGGACTTGGAAACTGTTATATTCTGTAAGTTATGATGATGGTGCATCTTGGACAGTCCCAGTGCTTACAAACATCCCTGATTCAGACTCCATGCAATGTGCCGGATCATTCGGCAAAGTTTGTTATTTTGTCAATAATCCCACGCCAACTCGCCGTCGTGTACCGTTGACCATTGGTGTGAGTAGTGATGGAGAATTCTTTGACAAAATGTATTTGATCAGGAGTACACCTCAGCCTCGCCGTTACGAGGGTATAAGCAAGACTGAAGGATATAGTTATCCGGGTTCTGTTGTGTGGGGAGATTATCTATATGTTTCATATGCGACAAATAAAGAGGATATCGAGGTGTCTCGCATACCATTATCCTCGCTGAAATAGAACATACCCATGAAGAAAATAATATCATATTTGGTGTTGGCATTCTCTTTCTTTATTCAGTTGTCGGCACAACCGAGTGATGTCAAGGGAAAAGTGGTTGATGAAGACAATCAACCTGTGGTTGGAGCTTTTGTTTCTGTTAGGGAAGGTACGATATCAGAATCCACAATGACAGATAATAAAGGTGAGTTTGTTCTTAAAGTGCGTGACAAGAAGAGTGCGATTGTGGACATCTCTATGATCGGGTACCTTCCGGCTGAGACTAGAATAACTACTGATGCAATATTTGTCCGATTGAAAGAGGAACCTTTGAAACTGGATGATGTTGTCGTAGTTGCTTATGGTTCTATGAATAAGAAAGATTTGACAGGTTCTGTAGCCCGCGTTGATGTCGAGAGTATATCTGACTCTCCAGTAGCATCATTAGCGGAAGCATTGGCTGGACGTGTGGCAGGTGTCGTCGTTACAGCCAATGATGGCCAGCCGGGTTCGGAACTTAATATGATTATCAGGGGTGCCAACTCCATAACTCAAGAAAATTCCCCGCTATATATTATAGATGGATTTCCGGTAGAAAACTTTTCAACAGCCAGTATAAGTCCTGAAGATATCAAGACATTTAACATTTTGAAAGACGCTTCCGCTACGGCATTGTATGGTGCACGTGGAGCAAACGGTGTTGTCGTCATTGAAACAAAGGGAGGAACAGTAGGACGCCCGGTTGTCAATTTCAGCACGAAGCTTGGACTTGCTACAGTTGCGAACCGGATTGAAATGATGAATCCTTATGAGTTTGTAAAGTATCAGTTGGAACTCTATCCGACTACAGCAAAACCTAATTATCTATCGAATGGCAGAACCCTTGATACATATCGTACTATTCAGGGATTGGATTGGCAGAATGAGATATTCCGTGAAACATTTGTACAAACTTACAATCTGTCACTGCGTGGTGGAACAGAGAGTACGAAGTATTCAATATCTGGATCAGCAGCCATACATCCAGGAGTCATACTTAATACTGGAACTGATAAATATCTGTTGAATGCTTCTTTAGAGCAGAATATAGGTAAGAAGGTCAAAGCTATATTCAATATAGGTGGTAGTCATATAACAAATTACGGGCAGATAGTATCATCTGGCGATGGAGGAACAACCTCTTCATACTTATTGTATAGGACATGGGGATTTCGTCCTGTTACAGGTGATGACGAGGTCAATCTCATGGATCAACTCGCAGATCCGGACAATGTGTCAAATTCAGACATACGATTTAATCCTGTCATAACAAGTGAGAACGATGGTACCAGGAATGCGACTTTAGCGTTAAATGGTAATGTGGGTATCAGATATTCGATAGCTCGTGGACTTCAACTGAAACTGACAGGAGGACTTCGATATAGTTCTGAAAAGAGGACAATATTCAATAATTCCAAGACAACCTCCGGTTCTCCGTATAATCCAACCAACACATTAGGTGTTAATGGCTTAGTAAGAATTTCTGATTCATTTACATGGAATGCTGAGGCGACTTTGTCTTATGAGAAAAAACTCAAGGGTAGACATCGCTTGGGTGTCATGGCAGGAACTTCTCTTCAGGATAGACAATATGACCAATACGGATATACGGGTTACCAGTTGGATGAATATGAATCATTGGGTATGGCTGCTTTGGATAATGGATTGATTCAGTCTGCGATAGCCAATGCCATGGAGTATTCAATGGCTTCCTTCTTTACTAGATTCAATTACGCTTATCTGTCCAGATATATGCTGACTGTTACTCTTAGAGCCGACGGCTCGTCCAAGTTTCCGGCACACAAATGGGGACTGTTCCCATCTTGCGCTTTTGCATGGAATATCTCTGAGGAGAGGTGGATGAGTGACGCGTGGTGGATTTCGGGCATGAAACTGAGAGCTACATACGGAGTTACAGGTAACAACAGGGTTGGAGATTATGATGCCTATGCCTCTTTGAATGTTCCGATAGCTTCGTCATACTCCTTTGGTGGAAGTGAGCCGATCCGAGGTATGATTCCGGTATCTATGGGTAACTATGACCTGAAATGGGAGACCACCTATCAGGCAGACATAGGTGTAGATGTGTCACTGTTTGATGAACGTGTCAATCTGACTATTGACCTTTACGATAAACAGACTAAGAATCTTTTGTTACTGACAGATGCTCCAAGAACAACTGGATATCCATCAATAATGAAGAATGCCGGTGAAGTAAGAAACAGAGGTTTGGAAATATCTTTAAATACAATAAATATTCAGAGAAAGAATTTTGAGTGGTCATCATCTTTCAATATAGCATTCAATAGAAACATGGTTGAGAAATTGTATGATGATACACAAAATATGTTTACAACCGTAAGTTTCTTTACTTCATATAAGGCATCACCATTATATCTCGCCAGTGTAGGACGCCCTTTAGGACTTTTGTATGGCTATGTGTTTGATGGCGTTTATCAATATGAAGATTTTGACAATCCATCTCCTGGAGTATATGTCTTGAAAAAGGGAATACCAAGCAATGCATCGTCTGCGGAAAGGGCTTCCATTCAGCCAGGTGACATTAAGTACAAGGACTTGAATGGAGATGGAGTTGTAGATGACTACGATACTACTATTATCGGAAATGCGAATCCGTTGCACACAGGAGGTTTTACAAATGATTTTCGTTGGAAGGGGTTTGATTTGAGTGTTCTCTTGCAGTGGTCCTGCGGCAATGATATTTATAATGCCAACCGCCTGCTGTTTGAGGGTAATGCCATAATGGCAAAGGACCTTAATCAATATGCCACCTATAGCAAGAGGTGGACGCCAGAGAATCCGTCAAATGAGTATTATAGAGCAGGAGGTGGAGGCCCAGAAGGAAGACACTCCTCAAGAGTCGTTGAAGATGGCTCATATTTGAGGCTGAAGACATTGACATTCGGATATTCTTTTCCTCGAAAGTTACTCCAACGGACAGGACTATCCGCATTGCGTTTGAGTTGTTCAGCTCAAAATTTATGGACCTGGACAAATTATTCAGGTATGGATCCGGAAGTATCTACAAGGGGACGTAGTCCGCTAACCCCGGGTTTTGATTATTCTGCGTATCCGATTGCCCGTACTTATGTTTTCTCTCTTCAAATTACATTTTAAAAATGAATAGGATATTAATCATATTGATGTCGCTATGTATAGTCGTCTCTTGTGATAAGTTTCTGACTCAGGAACCGAAGGATTCTTTGTCTCCGGAAACATCATATGAGACGGAAGATGCTTTGGAAAAAGCTTTGGCCGGTGTATATGACATGCTTGGGCATCAGAATCTATATGGCGGCTATTTCCTGTATAATTGCGGATTTGATGCAGATGATGGTCACTTCGCCAGGAATTCTCCGTCCACTGGGCCCGCTGTATATAATTTCTCCTCTACAGATATTACTGTATATTATGTATGGGAATCTTTATACAAAGGAGTCAGCAGGGCTAATATGCTTTTGGCGAATGTGGATAATAATGCAGAAATTGAAGAGGATTTCCGTAATTGTATAAGGGGAGAAGCCTTGGCTCTTAGGGCATATTATTATTTCCTCCTGGTCACGCTATATGGGGATGTCCCATTATTGACAGAACCAGTGGATAATCCTAACGATATTTTTGTTGCAAGGACGGATAGCAGGCTGGTTTACGCCCAGATATTAAAGGATCTTACAACAGCAGAACCATTAGTCAAGAATATTGACGAAATCGGTCACGGAGGAAGAATAAGTAAGTCAGCAGTAAGGGGCATTGCGGCAAGAGTTTGTCTGCATAAGGCCGGTTTTCCACTCTGTGATGAATCTGGATATGCAGAAGCCAGGGCTTGGGCTTTGAAAATAATTGAAGGAGAAAGTGTTCATAGTCTGAACCCATCTTATTCTGGAGTTTTTATCAATTATGCTCAGGATAAGTACGACCCAAAGGAGAGTATCTGGGAGGTAGAGTTTTATGGAACAGATTCTTCGGTTTATAAAGAGACTACGATGAACGGACGATATACCGGTCCGACAAGCAATTCCGGGCTCATCGGGAAATGTTTGGGAATGGTGTTCGCTACAGGAAGATTGTGGGATAGATATCCTTCTGACAATGCAATGGATGTAAGGAAATTCTGGAATATTTCTGCATTTAGTTATAATCTGGATGGTACTAAGAAGTTTTCGAATTCAACCTCTTATCCTTCGTTGTTCAGTCGTTTTATGGGAAAGGTCCGTAGAGAGTATTGGCCAGGCAAGGATTCGGATAATACCAGCATCAATGTTCCTCTTCTTCGTTATTCAGATGTGTTGCTCATGTTTGCTGAAGCAGAAAATGCAATCAACGGCCCTACTGAGGCAGCAATCAATGCAGTCAACGAGGTGAGACGAAGAGCTCTAAGTACTGGTATTCGTGAAGTTAAAGTTGTTAATGGTGGTTCTGGATATACATCTGTGCCAACCTTGAACTTTGTGGGTAATTGTACTGTACTTCCGATTCCAATTGTAAAAGTATCAAATGGAAGCATTGTGTCAGTCACATTTGAAAGAGATGCAGTCTATGGATTAAGCAATGGAACGGGATATTCTGTGCCACCGTCTGTTACTATAACGGGAGGGGGCGGAACCAACGCTGAACTTGTATGCAGTTTATATGATCCGGATGCTATGGATGTCCCCGAAGAATATACTGTAACTAAAGAAAAATTCTTGAGTTTTATCAAAGAGGAGCGTTCTCGTGAATTGTGTTTTGAGACATTGAGACGAGGAGATTTGATCAGGTGGGGTGATTTCTATAAGGAAATGAGTGCTACATATAATCTTCTTCTCCAATATGCTCCTGATTATTATTTTACGAAGACATATCGTAATGTGACAGATGGCAAGCACCTGCTTTGGCCGATACCTGCTCAGGAAATAGCTGTGAATCCACTATTAAAACAAAATCCATACTGGTAACATGAACAAGAAAATACTGATATATGCAATTGGACTACTATTGCTTGTGGCTTGTGACAATAGCTTAAAATGCGTCGATGTTGACTTTTCAGTATCAGCATCTTCGGTTGTAGTCTGTCCGGGTGATACTGTAACCTTCAGTTTTGACGGCAATCCGGATTATATAGTATTCTGGTCTGGAGAGCAGTTTTCTGATTACGATTTCAGATACGGAAGGACGCTGAGTGCAGGTGTGGAGTATGATCTGGTCTTTAACTCTCAAGTATTGAAAGGAAGTCAGCCTGGTCAGTTGTCCTTATTGGTCTCCAATGATTTTAATGGAGATTATGATGATTATGAGAATATAATCAGGACCAAGTGGATAGATATGACACCAGAGATGGCATGGGCATCAGGAAAAGATGGGGTGTCTTCCGGAAAACTGTCTTTGACAGATTATCTGACTGATGATCAGAATCTTTATCTCGCATTCAGATATAGGACAAAGAATCAAGCAGAATATGGAGTTGCATCAAATTGGGTTATAGGCGATTTAAATATATCCAATGAGACCGAGGACTTCGGTAATGTAGTTTTATATGATATGTCCAATGCAGGTTTCAGAGTAGTGGATCCATTTATGCGGACAGAAGCTGCGGGAAACTGTGCTGTAAGCGGTTCATTGTTGTCATTTATGGGCCCTTTGGGTGTAGAAGATCCTTCTGGGCAGTTGGTATATCCTCTCATGGAATCTGAACAGTGGATAATATCATCTCCATTGAAACCTTCAGATATAATCGAGATGGGCCCGGACCGGCCAAAGGCTATAAAAGGATTTACTCAAAAACGAGTATCGACATATACACATGTGTATAATGAACCAGGAGTTTATAAAGCGGTTTTTGTCGCATCCACGCAGACCATTCGTGATAAGTCTGAAGTGATAAAGAGCATAGAAATAGAGGTTAGTGATGAAATCTATTAGTCTTAAAATATTCATTTGTAGCATACTGGCAGTTTCGTTCCATTTGATGCTGTTTGCCTCTGACCGAACTGAAATTCCTCATATTGATATGGTGAGAGTCAGTTCAGGTAGTTTTTTGATGGGGGCAAGCGGTACAGGCATTCATCGTGATGAGAGTCCGGCTCACAAGGTCACCTTGACATACGATTTTATGATTTCAGCCAATGAGATTACCAATGCCCAATACGAGATGTATGATCCGTCACACAAAGCATACAGGGGCAAAAACGGTTTCTCAATGAATGACGATGAGGCAGTTATATATGTGAGCTATAATGATGCATTAGGTTTTTGTTCATGGCTTTCCGCCAGGACTGGAAGGATATATCGTCTTCCGACTGAGGCTGAATGGGAATATGCCTGTCGTGCGGGAAGTATGGGACCATATGCTATTGGAGACCGCGCTTTGCCTAAATCAATGCTGAAGTCGCAGATCCATTCAGAACAACCTAAGCCGGTTTCTCTTGTTGTAGGGAAAGGTCTTCCTAATGCCTGGGGACTTTTTGACATGCATGGTAATGTGGAGGAATGGTGTATGGATTACTATTCCGCATATAATGATGCCCCTGCTGTCAATCCTGGTGGTCCTGAGAGGGGAGAGACTCGTGTGGTAAGAGGTGGAAGTCATAATACTCCAGTGGAGTTCTTAAGGTCGTCAAACCGTAGTGCATTGTTGCCGGCGGATAGAAATCTCTTCACTGGCTTTAGAGTGGTGGAGGTTATTCAAGATTGTAATCTGAACTATACTTCTGTGGATGTATGCAAAATCAGGAAGTGCAGGGTAAATAATTGGAAACCGGTCAAAGATGCGGTTTTTATGGAGCCTATCAGTTTTGTCACATGCGAGGGAGATCGGACTATTGACGGGATGTATGATCACAATCATTGTCCTACAGTGACTTGGCTGCCGAATGGGGATATACTGGCAGCATGGTTTTCTACGATGGATGAGAAAGGACGTGAGATGACGATTCTTCAAAGTCGTTTGAAAAGTGGAACTGCAAAGTGGACAGAACCGGAATTGTTTTACAAAGTTGCCGATAGAAATATGACAGGATCCGCTTTATTCTTCGATAACGAGACAGGAATATTGTATCATTTTAACGGTGTAGAACAGGCTGGTACATGGAGAAACCTCGCTTTGACAATGCGGACAAGTAAGGATTGTGGGCAGTCATGGTCTGTCCCGATTTATGCGAACCCAGAGCATGAAACAGGAAATCAGGTTATTACAGGGACAGTAAAGACTAAAGACGGTAGAATCATTCAACCATGTGATGCGACTCCCACAGTTCGTGGGGGAACAATACTTCATGTATCCTCAGACTGTGGAAAGACCTGGCAGCGCTCTGACGAGGGAAAGGAGGATATCGTACCTGAATATGTGGAAGGGGGCGAAGGACATCGTATAGCAGGAATCCATGCATGCGTAGTCGAATTGGAAGATGGCCGTCTTATGGCGTTAGGTAGAGATAATAATATTTACCGCAATGGAGTCCCATATATGCCGATGAGTCTTTCTCATGATGGAGGTAATACATGGAAGTATTCAGCATCTTGCTTTCCCCCGATATCAAGCGGCCAGAGGGCAGTGATGTTGCGTCTGGCAGAGGGCCCTCTGCTGTTGGTTTCTTTCACGGATGCTAGGATTGATCATAAGAACATCAAGGGTAAACGCTTTATGCGTAGAGGTGAGGAATATGTAGGATATGGTATGTTTGCTTCTTTGTCCTTTGATGATGGAAAGACATGGACCGAAGGGAAACTGCTGACGGATGGAGTTGAGAGATATCTTTATGGCGGCGCTTTTACCGGATGGTTCAAAATGGATGCAGATCATGCCGAACCAAAAGGATATCTTGCAATTACTCAAAGTCCGGATGGTATCATACACCTGCTGTCAAGTGCATTGCACTACAGATTCAATCTTGAATGGTTAATGGCGGAATAAATAGAAAAATGGTATGAATAGAAAGATTTTCTTGTTTTTGGTTTTATTGACATCATTGATTAATGTCAATATGTATGCTCAAATCAAGTATAGCAAAACCCCTTCAAAGAAGGCTTGTTTTGATTTGATTGAAAGAGTTGTCCCTGGCTCTTCAAGGCATTTTGAAGTAGATTTCATACCGCCAGAGGATGGGAAGGATGTGTTTGAAGTGAGTTCGGACGGTAAAAAAATCAAGCTGTCAGGTAATAATGGCGTATCAGTGGCCTCCGCTTTGAATTATTACTTGAAGAACTACTGCAATTTTGAACTGACATGGAATGGACCAGGCAACGGAATTCCCGCTGCTTTCCCTCTTGAAGTGGATGCAGTCCGTAAGGTGTCCCCACATACATATCGATATTATCTGAACTATTGCACCTTTTCATACTCAATGGCATGGTGGGATTGGGAGCGTTGGGAAAGAGAAATAGACTGGATGGCTCTCAATGGAATCAATATGCCCTTGGCAATTACCGGGCAGGAAGCTATCTGGAAAAGAGTGTATGCCAGAATGGGGCTTTCAGACGAGGGTCTCAAGGACTTCTTTACGGGCCCGGCTTATTTCGGTTGGTTCTATATGAATAATATGGACGGGTGGGGCGGTCCGCTTCCGCAGTCTTGGATTGATAGCCATGAGGAACTTCAGAAAAAGATCCTGAAACGCGAGAGTGAACTCGGAATGAAGCCGGTGCTGCCTGCTTTTACCGGTCATGTGCCAAAGAGTTATGTAAGGCATAATCCGGAGGCTTTGGTGGACAGTGTGTATTGGCATGGACAGATCGGATATAATACATACATGCTGAATCCTAATGATCCTCGTTTTGCTGAGATAGGAAAGGCTTTTCTTGAGGAGCAGACAAGGACATATGGTACAAGTCATTATTATTCTTCAGATATATTCAATGAAATGATGCCACCGTCCAACGAACCGGAATATCTTGCTAAGACGAGTAAGGCAGTATATTCGTCCATGCAGTCGGCAGATCCTTCTGCGGTGTGGGTCATGCAGGGATGGCTCTTCGTCAGCGCTGATGGAAGGAAGTTCTGGACACCGGAGAGGATGAATGCATTTTTAGGAGCGGTACCTGATGATAATATGATAATTCTTGAATTGTACTCGGAAAATCGCCCGAGATGGAGGGACACTCAGGCATACTACGGTAAGCCATGGATATGGAATATGCTGCATAATTTCGGAGGCAATACGGGACTATATGGAAAAGCCAGATTCATTGCCTATGAGCCAGCACGGATGCTGAAGGAAAAGAAAAAGGGAAATCTGAGCGGCATAGGTCTGACCATGGAGGCGATAGAACAGAATGCTGTCATATATCATCTTATGCTGGAACATGTCTGGAATACGGATCCTATAAATGTTGATGAATGGATAAAAGGATGGATATCAAGACGATATGGTGCTTGTAGCGAATCTGCAGCTGAGGCTTGGAAGGTAATGCTCAATACTGTATATCGGAATAACAAGAAAGATCAGGGGCCGGCAGAGTCTATGTTGTCAGGACGGCCGACTTTCAATGAGAATTCAGCATGGACATGGACAGATCTCAATTACTATTCCAATAGGGACTTTGTGCCTGCATGGAAGCACATGGTAGAAGCTGCTGATGATTTGGCGGGAAGTAATGGATTTGAGTATGACCTGGTTGATGTGACAAGGCAGGCAATGGCAAATTATGCGACTGCTTTGCATCGTCAGGCAGCATATACTTATTGGGCTGGTGACTTGGAAACTTATGAGGCTGTGGCCAAGAGATTCCTTGACCTGATAGACGATATGGACAGGCTTCTAGCAACACGCGAGGAATTCCTTTTGGGAAAATGGATTTCAGATGCGAAGAAATGGGCTTCAAGTGAGGATGAGAAGATCCTTTATGAGATGAATGCAAGAGATCTTGTGACAGTCTGGGGACGTCGCGATTGTCCCGAGATAAGCGATTATTCCTGTCGTCACTGGAATGGCCTCATGAGTTCATATTATAAGGAAAGATGGGCAAGATTCTTCAAGATGACGGCTGAGGCGTTACGAGAGGGTAAACCATGGGACCAGAAATCTTTTTATGAGTATATACGTCAGTGGGGATGGTCATGGGTAAATGACGTGGAGAACACCTTTATTGTTGAACCGGTTGGAGATCCTGTGGCGGTTTCTAAAGAGATGTATGCTAAATATTATGATGTAATATCACGGAGTGATGTTAGAAAACAGCATAGAAATGAATTGGAATAAACATATCAGAACGCTGATTTTTACAGTTTTACCTGTTTTTATTGCGTCTTGTACGCCTGAGTCGTATGATTCTTCAGTACAGGATTATGGGCAACTAAAGGTGTCAGTTACAGGTGCGGAACAGCTTACGCATGTACTTTTGATACCGGAAGTCGATACCATTGCTTTTGATGGCCCGGAAGTGCAAGTTGACTCTATACCTGGTGGAAATCATAGAATAATATTGTATTCGAAGTCGGATGGCTTTTTCTATGACGGAAGTGTGGCGTCTTGCGTGACAACAGAGGCGGATATATATGTGGAATCTACTATGTTTAATATACGCCCCTCTGTTGTAAACGAAATTCATCTTCAACCACGAAAGTTTAATCGTGTTGTACATTTGGAACTGCAGAATGCTGAAACTGTGACATCTGCAACTGCAATTATGGGTAATGTGGCATCGGCTGTCGACATGGAGTTCAACAGACTCATGAACCCTCAGAATATCATAATGCCGTTGACATGTCTTGAAGCGGATGATTCATATGAAAAACAAGAGAAGGTACTGGGCTTTATCGGGGATTATCTTCAGATCAGACTTGAGCTCGCCGGAGAGGAAGAAAATGCTCTTCAGATATCGGTTGACTTGTCTGAAATCGGATACAATCCGTACGAAGTTTGCGATCTGAATATTGTCATAGATATGTCAGTCAAACCTTTGGTGGCAGAAGTTACACTTGGAGAGCGGACGTGTTCAGTAGACATAAGGGAAAGTTATCGGGTCGGAGATTATTATCCGAATCCGAATGTAGATATAACGGACCCCATATCAGTCTCAAAAATTGAAGGGATTGTTCTTGAAGTGGGGCCTGACGGCTTTCACGGCAAGATGTTGAGTCTGCAGGAGGGCTCGTCTTTGGCTTGGAATACTACCGGTGCAGCAGACTATACAGATGATGAAGATGATGGGATGGCCAATTTTACAACGGTCAAGGCTAAAGATCCTTCATTTGCCTCATACCCGGCCTTTGCCTGGTGTGCCTCTTTGGGAGAAGGATGGTATATACCGGCTGTCAATGAGGTGATGTTGATAAGAAGCGTTTGGAAGGACAATAAAACTTTGCTGGACAATAAGTTCGCAGCAATTGGCGCGACGCCTTTATCCGCCACGAAATATGTATCATCCAAAGGTAAGGATCAGGCATCATACTACTACTCATCTACAGAATATGCGAATTCTCGAAATAAGATATTGAGTGTAAGTTTTAATGGTACCTCTGCTGCGGGTTCCGGACTTAAGAAGTCATCCGGCACGCAGGAGAACCTTTTGTTCAGAGCAGTGAAATTATTTTAACCAATTATATTATGAAACAGAAAAATTATGAGTCTCCATTATTTATGGAGTGGGAATTTATTCCCGAGGGAACTTTATGCCAAAGTTCGGTCCCAGAAGCATTGAAAGATTGGGAAATTGTACAAGAAACATGGTAATTAAAATGATTAAGAAAATGAAAAAGACTCTTTTGTTTACAACTGCCATTGCCATGTGCTTTGCAGTCTCATGTGCAGAATTTGAGGATGATATGAATGTCAATTCCGGTGAGGGAATGACTGTGACAGCCAGTCTGGAGGAAATTACAAGAACTCATCTTGATGGGGTAAGTATGTACTGGAAACAGTCAGATGCAATCAATGTGGCTATTGATCCTGCTGTTTCTTCAAAACCATACTCCGTGACATTAGATAGATTTGACCTTCAGTCTGGAGCAGACACAAAAAGTGCGGTGTTCAAATCAGAAACAGCCTCTCCAGGAAATGTATATCACGCAGCTTACCCTGCCACTTCCTATGTGAAAGAAGGGGAAAGATATATCTTTTTTGATTTTCCTTACGAGCAGGAATATGTGGAGAATGGAATTAAAGACGGTTATGTACCGATGTATGCATATGGTGTGGATGATCCTTCAAAACTTAGTTTCATGTATGGAAGCGGTATTGTAAGACTGAATCTTTATGATGCACAGTCTGCAAATCCTGTAAGCATTTCTAAGATAGAGGTGACTACTGATCAGCCGGCATCTGGGTTGATGGTTGCTTCATTGAATCTTAACAGGTTCCCTGCATACAGAATGAATACCAACAAGCAATATACTATTACCTATGATGTGCCGGATGTTGTCTTGAGTAAAGATCAGACACAGCCAACTTCATTCAACATTTGCCTTGCAAATACTATAAGTAATGGCGCCAAATTATTAACTGACGGTGTATATGCTTCAGTTACATTCAAGGTTTACGCTTCCGACGGAAGTGTGTTTACAAAGACCAAGCAGAATCAGACGATCGAAGGTGGAAAGATATATGACTTCCCGGCTGTTCAGTATGAGGGTGCGGTTACATATAAGGTAGGTGACTACTACCCGAACCCATCTGTGGATGTCAATGATCCTGAAGAAGTCGCTAAGGTTGAAGGAATTGTATTTGCGGTGAGTGAAGATGGCTTTCACGGCAAGATATTGAGTCTGCAGGAGGGCTCGTCTTTGGCTTGGAATACTACCGGTGCAGCAGACAATACAAATGATGAAGATGATGGGATGGCCAATTTTACAACGGTCAAGGCTAAAGATCCTTCATTTGCCTCATACCCGGCCTTTGCCTGGTGTGCCTCTTTGGGAGAAGGATGGTATATACCAGCTGTTAATGAGGTGTTGTTGATAAGAACCGTATGGCAGGCCAATAAAACTTTGCTGGACAATAAGTTCGCAGCAATTGGCGCGACGCCATTGTCTGCCACGAAATATGTCTCATCCAAAGGTAAGGATCAGGCATCATACTACTACTCATCTACAGAATATGCGGATTCTCCAAATAAGATATTGAGTGTAAGTTTTAATAGTACCTCTGATGCGGGTTCCGGACTTAAGAAGTCATCCGGCACGCAAGAGAACCTTTTATTCCGAGCAGTGAAATTATTTTAACCCTACAATTATAAGATTATGAGAAGATTTGTTTTGGTTGCGACCATGATCGTTTCGCTTATGCCGGCAATGGCTCAGACTTTTAAGGTCGGGGATTTTTATCCGGATCCGAATGTAAATCTTGATGATGCTGGTGCGGTAGCAGCAATTGAGGGGGTTGTCTTCCTGGTGTCAGAAGATGGTAAAAGCGGAAAGATATTCAGCCTGAAAGAAGGCAAAGGTCTGAAATGGAGTGTGACCGGCGATGTCGACTATACAGAAGATACCGATGACGGAATGTCAAACTTCAATACTGTGCGCGCTATGGAACCAGACTTCTATAGTTATCCGGCTTTTGCTTGGTGTGCGTCTTTGGGCGAAGGATGGTATATCCCGGCTATTAATGAATTGGTAGCAATGCGTGAGGCTTGGGGTATGACTCAGGCAAAGCGTCGCGCCTTGAATTCCCGAATTCAGAAAGCCGGAGGAGATCCTATCCAGCAGTCTATCTTCGTTCAATCGCGCGGCAGCAATATGAGCGCGATCTACTATTCTTCTACTGAACATCCAGAGAAAAGGAATAAAGTGCTCTCACTTAGTTTCAATAGTACAGGTGGCGCGGGGGATGGCCTGAAGAAGCTGTCAGACTCTATGGAAAATCTGTTGTATAGAGCAGTTAAGCAGTTCTAATAGATGAAAAGATTAGCGCTGATTATAGTAACGCTGCTGGGCTTTTATTCGTTATCTGGTGCGAAAATCATCCTATCTCCTTTGTATGGGGATGGGATGGTTCTTCAGCAGCAGAGCGAAACTATTATTGCAGGCTACGCATCAGGAAAAGAATTGACGGTGACTATTCCGTGGGTGGAAACTCCTTTTATAGTACCAGTAAAGAATGGTAAGTTTGAAGTGGCGATAAATACGCCGGTTGCATCTCGCCAGTCGTATTCTATGACATTTAAGGATAAAGACTCTGAAGTTGTTTTAAAGGATGTGTTGGTTGGAGATGTTTGGATCTGCTCAGGACAGTCAAATATGGAAATGACGATGAAAGGCTATAATGGGCAGCCGATAAAGCATTCCGTTGAGATGGCGATGCAGTCAGCAAAATATTCTGATTTAGTCCATATGTTTACTGTAGGAAGATGTGTGGCAGAAAAACCTCGTCCAACAGTTAGAGGTACATGGAGAAAGTCGTCGCCTGAAAATGTAATGACAATGAGTGCAACTGCTTATTGCTTTGCCGTAGCTCTGGCAGATGCACTTCAGATTCCAATAGGAATAATTTCCGCAAGTCGCTCGTCTTCCAAGATTGAAGTCTGGATGCCACAGGATTTACTGAAAGAGAAACATGGGTATGATGTTGAAAAAATCAACTCGGACGCGAATATTCGCGATATCTCTAAATGTGGCCTCTATTACAATGGTATGATTGCGCCATTGTTTAATTATAAGGCTAAAGGATTTTTATGGTATCAGGGTGAGTCTAATAGAGACAATCCTGAGAAGTATCCGGAACTTCTGGCCAGTATGGTGAACCATTGGCGTACAAGTTGGGGTGACACTGAAAATCGGATGCCTTTTGTTTATGTGCAAATTGCTCCTTATAGATATACGGATAAGAGAGGATTGGAAGTTCCGGTCTTTGTTGAAGCTCAGAGCAAGGCATTGGAAATTATTCCTAATAGCGCTATGACCGTTACAACAGATATTGGTGAGATGAATTGTATCCATCCGTCCGATAAAAAGACTGTAGGTCAGCGAGCTGCAATTGAAGCAATGCGTCTTGCATATGGTGTGGATATTACAAACGCCTCGGGAATGCGCCCTATAGAATGTGTATTTGCCGAAGGTAAAGTGGATGTGTCATTCTCTAATGCGTCATATGGTTTTATGCCAGTCGAGCCAGTCTATGGTTTCGAATTAGCTGGCGCTGATGGCGTATTCTATGCCGCCGATGCTGTAATTGTGAAGAATAAGCCGGTTGTTACAGTGAGTTCATTAAAAGTTACAGATCCGGTTACGGTGAGATATGCTTATAGAAATTACCCCGGCTGTAACCTTGTAAATACATTAGGATTTCCTGCATACCCGTTCTCTCGTAGTAAAGAATAATTGCGGATTATACGATAGACTATCACCATTAACTCAACTCGTTATTAGGGAATTTGTTATAGTTCAAGAGTATGTGACACGACAAAGTATGAAGTCCATAGGATATATATAGATGTCCAATGGGTCATTTCATTGATGTATGCACCTTATGTGAGGCTAAGAATCGAGTTGCAGACTATGATGAAAGCACTGATGTTGAGTTTTATGAAGAAGCCGCAGAATTTAAAATGCTTCTTGCCAACTATGATAATCCTGTTGTGCCATTGCCGGGTGAAGTACACCAACCATGTGTATCTACGGAGAGATGGGAAAGTATAGCAATTTACAGACTTCTTTTAATGAATAATAAAATGAGCAAACCAAGAATTCTAGTAGTCGGAAGTTTCGTGATGGACCTCGTGGCGTCGGCCAGAAGAACTCCCGACTTGGGTGAAACCGTGATCGGTTTCGCCTTCAGGACGGCTCCGGGAGGCAAAGGAGCCAATCAGGCTGTGCAGGCGGCAAGGCTCGGAGCCATAACTGATATGGCCGGTTGTGTGGGGAGCGATTCTTTTGGAAGAGAGATGATCCAGGCCTTGAAATCTTCCGGTGTAGACACAAGCCATGTGAAGGTCAGTCAGGAGCTTCCTACCGGTGTGGGACATATCGAGATCCAGGACAGTCCGGAAGGAGTACAGAACAGGATCATTGTGGTTCCTGGCGCCAACTATGACCTGAAGCCATCTGACCTCGACTGGCTCAAGGAAGGAATAAAATCCTATGACATGGTCATCATGCAGCTTGAGCTGGAAATGGAGACAATCGAATATGTCGCTCGTCTTGCTCATGATGCCGGGGTTCCGGTGATGCTTAACCCTGCCCCTGCGGCAGCTCTGTCTGACGAACTTCTCTCTTGTGTGACATACCTTACTCCTAACGAGACAGAGGCGGCTATCCTTGCGGGTATAAAGACCGACGCTGAAGGCAGACTTTCTGAAGATATTCTGAAGAATGCAGCTTCAGTACTCATGAGCAAAGGTGTAGAGAATGTGATCATTACCCTTGGTGATCAGGGTGCAGCTTTATGTACTGAAGATGGAGTCCGGATCATACCTTGCGTGAAGATGACAGATGTGAAAGACCCGACAGCTGCCGGAGATTCATTTGTGGGAGGATTTTGTGCAGGAATATCTGCAGGGCTGTCTATGCAGGAAGCATTGCAGCTCGCAGTCCATACAGCTGCCATCACCGTCTGTGGTTACGGAGCTATACCTTCCCTACCTGTTCTCGAGCAGGTCGAGGCCCTTATGAAGGAAAGAAATTTCAAAGAACTGAACGATAAACTGAATAATCTGAAATGATACAAGAAAAAAGTATAGATACCTTGAAGAATTTTCTTGCTTCGGCTAAGGAAAATTTCTCTTCATCCATTGACAGCGTAGACTTGGATGCTTGTAAAAAAGCAGCAGAACTGATACTTGCTGCTCAAGCAAATGGTGGTCGCATACATGTAACAGGCATCGGAAAGCCAGGACATGTTGCAGCATATGCAGCATCGCTCCTTTCTTCAACCGGTAACCCGGCAGCCTTCCTCCATGGTACGGAGGCAGTGCACGGATCATGCGGACAGCTTGTTGCTGGAGACGTGGTGATAGCCATTTCAAATTCAGGCGAAACAGTCGAACTGAAAGCTACGGTAAATGCAATTCATAATAACGGATGCAAGGTCATCGCTGTGACAGGAAATCCTGACAGCTGGCTGTCAAAGAATTCCGAATGCACTCTACTTGCCGGCGTTTCGGAAGAGGGCGGTCCTCTGAATCGTGCACCGCGTAACTCGGTAAATGCTGAAATGCTTATTCTTGAGGCTCTGAGTGTGGTTCTTCAAGTGGAGAAGGACTGGGATCCTGAAAAGTATGTAAGATGCCACCCAGGTGGTAAGTTGGGCGAACTAAGGGAGAATGAGAAATGAATAAAGGTAAATGTATAAATCCATGCATTCTCGCGGCGGTCAGCCGTCTTGGTCATGGTGACAAGATTCTGATTGCTGACGGCAATTATCCACTTAACAGCAAAACCGGAGATGCCGAGAAGATATGGGTGTCTCTTATTCCCGGACTTCCGACTGTGACTGATGTCCTTGATGCTCTTCAGTCTATCATCAATGTTGAGGCGGCAGCAGTAATGCAACCCTCTGAAGGACCTGAACCAGAAATCTTCAAGGAATTTGAAGCAAGGCTCCAGGAAATGGAACTTAAGAGACTTGGCAGATTCGAGTTCTACGACGAATGTACCAAGCAACCGCTCAGCTTAGCCATTGCGACCGGAGAGAAACGTACTTTTGCAAACATTCTGTTAACAGTGGGTTGTGCATAAATTGAAAACGGCAGTAGATTTGACTCTATTGCCGTTTTTCTAATAGATTGAGTCCGCTCCATTCTTTCTTGCCCTTGACCTTCGTTTCAATCTCCACTTTGGTAACGACACCTTCCGGAGTGGTATGAATCCGATAGTTGACATTTTTATCTGTTGAAGGATGAAAGCATACAAGGCGAGCCAGTTGCTCATCCTTTATGTTCACTTTATGTTTTCTCACCTCCAACTCTTCCTCGGTGTAGTCTGACAGAACCCCTTCAAGCTTCTTGATGTACCGTGCATCGGACTCCATTACCTCAATTCGATCCTTTACCCTCTCTATATCTAACTTTGAGTGCTGAAATACCCCAAATACGACAAGATTCAATAAGGTTCGCTTCTTCTTACAAACAGATTGTCTTCATCCAGTCTGTCATTTCTTTTACAGTCTGGAATCTATGAGTAGTCGTATTAGCAGGCTCTTCATAGAGTTTTTTGCCAGTCTGTGTCTGACTTACAACATTAAGCATATATTGGATATCCTCAGGCAGATTGATAGACTCTACCTTTATTCCATTCAGCTTACCATGGTCATTTACGAATGTGTTGTAATACTCATCCATGAAGCTACGAGTAGCAAACAAGACCTTAGCAAAATCTATCTGAATCTCCTGTTCGTTGGAGTTCAGAACATAGAGCAGAAGATCCGCCACAGTAGAGCGTGACTTCAAATCAGGGCTCAATACAGTTGTGATATCTATTGTTTTCATATTCTGTTCCTCCGTTATTCTACGTAATTGATATAGTTAAAATCTTTGTTATCAAAAGGCAGTTCATTCCGCATTAATTTTGAAAAATAGACTTAACCTACCCATGTAAACCTAATCCATCTGCCTTGACAATGAGATTTTATTTTTCCCTTTTCCCCGGCATTCTGTCTATAAATGTATTTTTGACTAAATCATAAGCCAACGTTGCATCGAATTTATCGGCATCTGAACGGAGCAGAATCTCTGTATCTCCGATGAACTCCGGATCTACAAGCTTAGCCTCCATATTGGCAACAAACTGCTTATAGGTCGGAGCCTTCTCAACAACAAACTCCATATATGCATTATAGCATTTCAGGACGTTGTCAACATTGATATCCTTCTGCTGTAATGCAATCTGAAGATCGTAAAGATCTCTGCCCTTCTTTCGCTGATATAATGCTCGTATCTTTGTCCCTATGAGTTCGTCAAGGTGATATGTGGTTATTTCACACGAGCCCGAAAACCATTTATTATTGACAGAGAATGGGACTTTAGTAAGTCCTAAAACATTGAAATGCTCATAACAGTTGATCTCTACCTTGAGTCTGATCTGTTGCACCGGAGGAATCTCTGACTCCATCCTGAAAAGCATTGTATTGTTGTATCTCTTCTGCTTTGTCACTTTTCCCGGCATCCACGAAAGAACCTCACCTAAACGTTCCATTATAGGCTTGATTGGTCCCGGGTGTATCTGCACGAGATCAATATCTTCACTATAACGTGGCTGAGGATGCAGATACAACTTATGTAGTGCTGTTCCACCACGAAATGCTAACTGACTTGCCAGGAACTCATCGCCAAATATGCAGACTAACGCTTTACAGATAATAAGGTCTTGTTCTATCATAAATGGCTCAGACCATGGCGCATGTTCGCTCCATGCTAAAATAGATGCCCTGTCAATCATAACTCATCAATTTCTATATCTATGTTAAAGTCTATATTCCAACGATTAGACTGGCAATATTCACTTTTTGCGTGACTGTTACTAAATAGCAAAGTATTCCAAACCCTTTTCTTCTTTGTCGCTGCGATCGTATACAATTCATCTGACATGCCCTTTTCGTCCAGAACGAATTCCAACATAAACCCTAATCTACGAATCGAAGACATTGTTGTATATGGAATTACATCCTTCATCTTGGCTATGTCTAAACGCTCGCACAGTTCAGAGAGAACAGTTGCCGCTCTTTGGTATCCGCCAACCTTAGAAGCATATTGAACCAGATCGACCGCAGTCAATTCTGGACAAGAATACAGCATGGTTCCTGTTTCTGTATTTATTTTATATAGTAGGCCTGATGGTATCTCACTGCGATAATTCCAATCGAGACTCCTGTTTCTATCTGAAACGCGGCTTCTTGGCAGAACTGTCATCACTTGAGTGGACATCGCTCTTTGATGAGTGGCACCATGCATGGCTGCTGCTGTAAGAAGACACACGTAATAAGGCTTCCCCAACACTACCATCAATTGATCAATATAATAAGATGGTGGGATATTCCCTTTCAATGCATATTGAGGGGGAATAACAACATAAAATCCGCGATAAGGGGACATGATCAACCTACCCTTTATGAGTCTGGCCAATTCTATCCTTATCCCATCATCTGAAAACGATGGGAATGCATTAGCGACGTCTGCTATGCAAAAGGTTGCTTGTCCGCGAATTTCGCGATTCCTTATCCATTCTCTAATTGTCATAGTCACTATTTTGTTGCAAAAATAAGCATTTTTTGTATATTTATGCAATAAAATGATGATTTTTATAAATCCAGCAGATTTACACTTAGTAACTGCACTAAAACAGAGCGCCTGGGCGTTTGCAGCTCCGAATGCTATGCCGCAACTTTTTTTCTCCTGTGCTACACTTTGGCAAAAGAACATGCTATCTTTGCAAGGAAATAAAGATAGTTATGACGCCATTCTTAAAACAGGTCGCCGACCATTATTATAATATAGGTGATATCAGCAGCAGGTGCTTCGTGTTCCCGAACCGTCGTTCGATGGTCTTCTTCTGCAAGTACCTGTGCGAAGCCGTCAAGGGGAATTCCCCAGTGGTGGCTCCAGCAATGCTTACCATAAATGACCTCTTTTATAAGGCGGCAGGCCTGGTGTCCTCCGACCGTGTGAGACTCCTTCTCGAACTGTATGACTGTTACAGGGAGCTCAATCCTATGGCTGAGTCTCTGGATGAGTTCATCTTCTGGGGTGATGTCATTCTGGGAGACTTCGACGATGTTGACAAGTATCTTGTGGATGCGAAGCAGTTATTCACCAATGTCGCTGACTATAAATCTCTTCAGGACACTTTCGAATATCTGACTGAGACTCAGAGAAAGGCGATCGAGGGTTTTCTCAGTCATTTCAACGAACTCTCCGGAAAGCTTACTGTCGATATCGGCAGCGACAGGAATGAGATCAAGAGACGGTTTCTTCAGATATGGAACATTCTTCTCCCGCTGTATGAGAGATTCCGCGAGTCGCTCAGTGCCAAGGGAATGGCCTATGAAGGAATGGTGTATAGGAAACTGGCGGAAAACTTAAGGTCAGGTGCAGTCGAAGATGTCTTCAAGGGAGTGTTTTCCGAAAAGGTTTCCTTCGTATTCGTAGGACTAAATGCCTTGAATGAGTGTGAGAAGGCTCTTCTGAGGAAACTCCGCGATTCCTCCAAGGCTGAGTTCTGCTGGGACTGGTCTGGAAAGATGATTCAGGATCCTCAGAACAGGTCCTCGTTCTTTATGGCTGATAATGTGAATGAGTTCAGGCAGGCATTCACTCTTGATGCCCAGGGACTTTGTGTCCCGAAAATCAAGGTGGTCAGCGTGTCGTCCTCTGTCGGCCAGGCAAAGCGTCTGCCTGACATTCTGAAGAATGTCGCAGATTCCGAAAATGAGGCGATATCGGCTTTGGGCTCGGACTGTGCAGTCGTTCTTCCCGATGAGAATCTTCTTCGCCCTGTGCTTAATTCCATTCCGGAGGATATCAAGGATATAAATGTGACCATGGGCCTTCCGATGACGGGAAGTCTGTTCCACTCCCTCATGTCTGATGTCGCTTCCATCCAGCTGCATTCTCTTTTTCGCAATGGTATGTGGTATTTCTATCACAAGCAGGTCTGGGACCTGTTCTCCAGCGAGGTGTTCAGAAAGGTTGCCGATGAACAGACCAAGGAGGTGGTTGCAAGTGTCAGAAAGGATGCAAGGTATTATATACCTCAGAAGGATCTGGTCGGAACTGAACTTCTTAGGGCAGTCTTCAGGCCGGTGGTGACCGATCCGAAACTTGCTTCCGCAGCTCAGGTAAGAACCTTTGCGGAATATCAGAAGGAAGTCGTGAGGGCATTCGCTCCTGCACTGGCCGGGGATAGGGAACTTGCTCTTGAACTGGAGTTCGCAAAGGAGTATTACAGAAGCGTAAATCTGCTTCAGGAAATTGGCCTTGAGGTGCTTCCGCTGACATATATCCGTCTTCTCAATCAACTGCTGTCTGCCGTGTCTGTGCCGTTCCGAGGCGAGCCTCTAAGGGGACTCCAGATCATGGGACCTCTGGAAACACGTGCCCTGGATTTCAGGAATCTGGTCATAATGTCTGCCAATGAGGGTGTCTTCCCGCGCCGCAGCGTGAGTTCTTCATTCATCCCGCCAGAACTCAGACGGGGATTCGGCATGCCGACGTATGAATATCAGGATGCCGTGTGGGCATACTACTTCTATAGGATGATATCCCGCGCGGAATGTGTCTGGATGCTGGTGGATTCCCGTACGGAAGGCTTGAAGTCCGGTGAGGAAAGCAGATATATCAAGCAGCTGGAATATCATTTCGGGGTTCCGCTTGAGCGATATGTCGTAAAGTTTGACGGAATGAAGACAGCTCAGCCGGCAGAGATAGCAAAGACTGAGGAGGATGTGAGGACAATCAGGGAAACTGAACTGTCTGCGACGACTCTGCAGAACTATCTGGCCTGCCCTGCAAAGTTTTATTATTCCACTGTCAAGGGACTGAAACCTGAAGAGGAGGTTGCCGAATCGCTTGATTACGGAATGTTCGGAACTGTCTATCACGACACCATGAGGGCCTTGTACTCCTCGGAGGAGGCCATGTCTGTGGACTTCTTCTTCAACGACAGGGAACCGAACGCCGGCCTGAAGGATGAACCGATGAAAGTGATCACAAAGGAATATATAAATTCTTGGATACATAGGGAGAAACAGATCCGGGACAAGGTCAAGGCTCTTATCAAGGCACAGCTGAATACGATAGAGGTGTCCGGAAGAAACCTTGTTGTGGCAGATGTCATCGTGAAGTATGTGATAGAGACTCTCAACAGGGATCTGGAGCTTCTGGGAAACTCGGACAGGGGAACCTTGGAGATTCTCGGCCGTGAGGTCAAGGTGAAGGGGGAGTTCTGCGGCCAGAAGTTCAAGGGATTCATAGACAGGCTGGACAGCCTGCAGGAAGGCCATGTGAGGGTGGTGGACTATAAGACCGGAAAGGTGCTTGAGAATGACGAGAATATCGATGATTCCAATGCAGAGGAGATCGCAGATATGATATTTGCTCCTGAAACAAAGGAGAGGCCGAAGATTGCCCTGCAGTTCTATATATATGACATGCTTCTGAAGCAGAAGTCCTGGATGGAAGGTAAGGAGATATCAAACTGCGTATATTCTACAGCGCACCTTTTCAAGGCTCCTCCTGTGACCGTCCCCCTGAGCCGGAAATTCTATGATGCAGTTTCGGAGCGTCTTGAGACCATGCTCGGGGAAATGTATGATACGGAAATCCCGTTCAGGAGAACGGATGATGAAAAGGCCTGTGCCTATTGTGACTTCAAGATGATATGCGGACGATGAAAAGTAACCTACAGATAATGAAGGCCTCGGCAGGTTCGGGAAAGACCTATACGCTGGCACGTAAATATATAAGCCTTCTGCTTGAAAGCCCGGACAGGTATGCATACAGGCATATTCTTGCAGTGACATTCACCAATAAGGCGACTGATGAGATGAAGAGCAGGATTCTCAAGGAACTCCATGTGCTCGCGACAGATCCTGCTGCCTCGGATTATCACGGTTTCTTTGTGCCGGAAAGGATTCCGACAGATTCGGACCTGCGTGAGAAGGCCCGTGCCGTGTTGAGCGACATGCTTCATGACTACAGTGCCTTTGCTGTCAGCACCATAGACCGTTTCTTTCAGCAGACCCTGAAGGCATTTTCCAGGGAGATAGGTCAGTTTGCCTCATATCAGGTGGAGCTGGACAAGGATTCCCTTGTGGCAGAGAGTGTCGACCGTGTGCTGGATTCGCTCACTGAAGAGGATTCCAGCCTGCTTTCATGGCTCACCGAGAACGTTCTCGAACAGATCGAGATGGGTGGCAGATACAGCATGGATGCCAATCTTCTGGATATGGCCAAGCGGCTCAAGTCGGTTCAGCGTCAGGAGGTGATGGAGAGTTGCGGTATGAATGATGACAAGGAATATCCTAAAGATGAACTGATGAAGATCAGGGAGGAGTGTCGCAGGATAGTGGCTTCGTTCACTTCCGCTGTGCGGGACAAGGCTGCGGCGGCTCTCAGGATAATGACTGAGGCAGGAGTGGACCCTGCTGAGAGTAACAGGGGTTTTCTCAAGGCCCTTGACGTGTATGCAAGGCTGGAAGACGGTGACAGGGTGGAGGCTCCGACGCCTTCCTTCATGTCCAAGGCTCTTGACAGCGGTCAGTGGTTTTCCAGGTCAAAGGCGAAAACACTGCTCAAGAAGGTAAGTCCTTTCCTGGAGGCCCCTCTGGAGGATTTCTGTGAACTTTTCGGTAAGGACTTCAAAGTGTATAACACAGCTCTCATACTTGATAATCAATTGTATGGACTAGGTGTGTCCGGCGAACTGAGCCGTGCGTTCAAGGAACTGATGAAGGAGAAGAATGTCCTGTGCATAGATGATTCGAACACGATTCTGCGTGATATAATAGACAAGTCTGATGCTCCTTTTGTATATGAGAAGCTTGGAGTCCGCTATGAACATTTCCTGCTTGACGAGTTTCAGGATACGGCGGGAGTCCAGTGGAGCAACTTCAGGGCGCTCCTTCGTGAAAGCGATTCTAACGGAAGGGATAATCTTATCGTGGGTGATGTCAAGCAGAGCATATACAGATGGAGGGGCTCTGACTGGAAGTTGCTTGATGAGACTGTGCCTGCGGAATTTCCGGATCACGAAGTCAAGGTGCTTGACACCAATTACAGAAGCCTGGCCAACATAGTGAATTTCAACAACTGCTTCTTTGCCTCTGCGGCTCAGATCCTCGATGCTATGGACGAAGCAGGTGATGATGGCCCGATGGCAAGGATATATTCGGATGTGAGGCAGAAAGTCGGGAAGCGGTCGGATGCTGCCGGAAGTGTGAGCCTGACTTTCTGTGAAAGGGACAAAGAACTGTTCCAGGTGCTGGATTCAGTACGGAATGCCGTCGAACATGGTGCGAAACTCTCGGAGATTGCAGTTCTTGTGAGGAGCAATGCAATAGGTGAAGCTGTAGCTTCTTACCTGATTGATAATGGAGTGGCAGTCATCACGGATGACTCCCTGCGTGTCAGGAGTTCGGTCACTGTCAGGCGCATCGTCTCTCTGATGTCTTATGTGGACAATCCTCAGGATACGGTGAACGGATACCTTGCAGGAACACTCGACATATCGGTGCCGGACGGCAGCACAAGTCTGATGGATCTTGCGGAAACCATATTCCGAAACCTTAAGGAAAAGGACGAGGATGGCATCTGGAAGGGAGAGGTGCTTCATGTCCAGTCATTTATGGATCATCTTCAGGACTATGTCTCGACGGAAGGAAACAGCCTGAGAGGCTTCCTGAAACATTGGGAGGAACAGAATCCCTCGATCAGTTCCCCTTCTTCCGGAGAAAGTGTCCGTGTGATGACCATCCATAAATCCAAGGGACTGGACTTCCCGTATGTGATAATTCCTTTTGTGGAGAATATAACCCTATACAAGGCCGGGAAATACTGGTGTGCTCCTGATCTGGAAGGAACTTCTCTGTCCGGAGTTGCTGACGGAGTCTATGATGTGACTCTTTCCAAGTCATCGGAGAACACCCTTTTTGCAGATGACTATGCCAAGGAAAGCTTTCTCCAGCAGGTGGATAACATCAATACCATATATGTAGCTATGACCAGGGCTGCCTTGGGAATGCATCTTATAGCCAAGACACCTTCCGCCAAATGTCTGAAGGCCGTGGAAGCCGGTGACGTCACTCAGTTCTCGGATTTCTCACAGTTCCTGTACTGGTTTGCAAGTGCCTCTTGCCTGGGAGGAGACGTCCCTGGAAATAATGAGCTGGTCCCTCCATTCAGTGTCAGGAGAATTGCGGCGGAGGACGGAAGCGAATATTTCGAGGTAGGAGAAATCGTGGATTTTTCTGCTCATAGGAAATCCAGGACAGGGGAGCCGGATGCCTTCCCGATCTGTTTCGGAGATGAACTTCCGTCGATCCCTTTGAATCCGGTCGAAGATGAATCCGGTGAGGATGTACGTGAAAGAGGACGTCTGAAGTTCTCCGCGGATTCCATAGACTTCTTTTCAGAGGATGGTCATGCCGGAATCGCGGCCTCAAACAGAATAAGAGGAGTGGTGCTCCATGATGTGCTTTCGATGATGAAGGTGCCGGAAGACCTGGACAAGGCGGTGAATGCTTTTGTCGAGAGGGGAGATCTCACCATGCAGGAAGGAGCGGAGGTCAGCAGCCTGCTTAAGGAACGTCTGGCCCGGGTGAGCGGTCGCGGATGGTTCAATGCCTCAGACACCGAAATCCTGAATGAAACGTCTCTCATTGATTCGGATGGAACTATATGCCGTCCAGACAGGGTGGTGATAAGAGATGGACGTGTCGTCATCATAGACTACAAGTTCGGAGAGCATCGTCCGGGATATGAAAGACAGATGAAGAAATATGCCGGAATATGGAAAAGTATGGGCTATGAGCACGTAGAAGCCTTCCTGTGGTATGTGCAGAATGGTGAGGTGAAGGAGGTCGCCATCTGATGGCTTAATCCAAATATTTTGTATATTTGCAAGTTGTGCGGCCGAAGGCTGACGATGATATGAATAACATCAAATAGAAGAGGAGAACAATGGAAACGAACGATACCTGCAAACTGCTTTACAACACGGAGAGAGTGACACTTCACATTCCTGAATACGGACGTAATGTCCAGAAGATGGTGGCTTATCTCAAGACCATCGAGGATCGTGAAAAGAGAAACGAGCAGGCCAGGGCTATAATCAAGGTCATGGAGATTCTGAATCCTGCTGTTCATCTTCAGGAAAATTATGAGCAGAAGCTTTGGGACCATCTTTATATCATCGCAGACTTCGAACTCGATGTGGATTCGCCATATCCTATGCCTGAAAGAGAGAGTCTCAATACCCGTCCTGAACCGGTTCCGATCGAGAAGAAGCCGATCAAGGCATCCCATTATGGAAGGAATATCGAGAATATGATCGATCTGGTTGCCCAGAAGGAGGATGGGGAACAGAAGACCTCGATGATACGCACCCTTGCAGTATATATGAGGCAGCAGTATCTGATCTGGAACAAGGACACCGTGAGTGATGAAACAATATTCCAGGATATAGAGAAGCTTTCTGAATATAGGATTAAGGTTCCGGAAGGACTCCAGCTCAGCAAGGTTCAGCATGAGGCGGGATTCAACAGGTCAGGACAGAACAGGTTCAAGGGTCAGAATCAGAAGAGGAACAATCAGAAAATGAGGAAACAGCATAAGTAGGATGGCAGCAAAGAAAAAAATAAATGATATCCGGATCGATGAGGACAAGAAGTCCACGATTCTGAAATACTCAGGAATTGCGGTTCTTGTGTTTGCACTGTTCAGTCTTGTGGCAGTGCTTTCTTATCTTTTCACGTGGCAGGCGGACCAGAGCCTGATGAGCCATCCCGACATGATGGACAAGGGAGTGGAGGTTTCCAACTGGGCTGGAAAGCTTGGTTACAGATGGGCTTCGTTCCTGGTTGCGCGCTGCTTCGGTCTGGGAAGCTTTGCGCTTGTCTTCCTTTTGGGAGCCTGTGCATACAGACTCTATTACTGGAACAGGAGCATCGGCCTGCTCCGTCTGTCATTGCTGGCGATAACCGGTACATTCCTGTCTTCGCTCTTCCTGTCGTACTGCTCGATTCAGTTTACTGCGGATACCTTCTTCGGAGGCGGTCTCGGTGGTGATGCCGGTCATGCAGTGGTGCTTTGGATGGAGAATCTGTTCGGTCCGATAGTCTCGGCTCTCATTCTTATAGCTTTGATTGTGGCCTGGATGATCATGGCAAGCGGACGTTTTGCCCATTGGTTTGCAGCCGTTCAGGAACCGTCGAAGCCTCTTCCTGTTCCCGAGGAACAGGATGAAGCGGAGCAGGATCCTGTCGTTGATGATGAAGGTGGGAATGAAGACGAATCAGATGGAGGTCATGTCCCTGGTGACGATGTGACTCCTGCCGTGGATGGTGGTTCGGAGGTGGCTGAACCTTCTGATCCTGCACAGGAAGAGGAACCGCAGACTCCGAAACCTGAAGATGCACCTGATCCTGATCCGGTTGCAGACCCGCAGACAAGCGATGAGGATTTTGAACTGGAAGTTATCGAGGGAGAAAACTTTGCGGAGGATATTCAGGAGGAACTTCCCCGTATAGACAACAGATCGGAACTGGAAAGATTTGAATTCCCGTCTCTTGATCTGCTCAAGGACTATGCTGAAGGCCGGCATAAGGTCAGTCAGCAGGAACTTGACATCAACAATAACCGCATCCGCGCGACTTTGCAGAACTATCGCATTGAGATTGAGAAGGTGACGGCAGTTGTCGGTCCGACAGTGACTCTTTATAAGGTCGTCCCTGCCCCGGGCGTGCGTGTGGCTGCAATCGAAAATCTTCACAGGGAGATCGCTATGTCCCTTGGGGCCAGCGGCGTCAGAGTTGTGACGCTCCCGGACAGCGTGGGAATCGAGGTGCCGAACAGCACACCGTCAATCGTGCCTCTCAAGTTCATGCTTAACGATGACTCATTCCGTAACAGCACGGCAGAACTGCCGGTGGCTATCGGATATACCATAACCCAGGAAGTCAAGACCTTTGACCTTACGGATGCTCCACACCTTCTCGTGGCCGGTGCTACGAAGCAGGGTAAGTCTGTGGGACTGAATGTGATAATATCATCACTTCTCTATGCCAAGCATCCGACAGAGCTCAAGTTTGTCTTCATAGACCCTAAGATGGTCGAGTTTACCTCATATAACTCCCTTCTCAAGCACTATCTTGCAGTTCTTCCTATGGCGGCAAACGAAGAGGAGGAACGCAAGAATGCAATCGTCAAGACCCCTAAGCAGGCCGAGCAGATCCTCAATTCGCTCTGCATAGAGATGGATGAACGATATAATCTGCTTGCATCTGCCGGCGTGAATGACTTCAAGCTGTATAATGAGAAATATAAGGACCGCCATCTCCTTCCGACAGACGGACATAAGTTCCTTCCATATCTGGTGGTTGTAATCGATGAGTACGCTGACCTTATCATGGCCGGAGGCCCTGGTCAGGATGCCAAGAAGTCTGCAAAGAACATCGAGGCCTCGATCATCCGTCTGGCTCAGAAGGGCAGGGCAGCGGGTATCCATGTGATCATTGCAACTCAGCGTCCTTCCGTGAATGTCATCACAGGTCTCATCAAGGCCAACTTCCCTACGAGAATCGCCTTCCGCGTGCTTTCCGGTGCGGACTCCAAGACCATTCTGGACTCTACGGGAGCGGAGAACCTGATAGGTAAGGGAGATATGCTCTATTATGCCGGAGTCAAGATGGAGCGAATACAGTGTGCTCTGGTCAGCATGTCTGAAATCAACAAGATAACCAAGTTCATCGGTGACCAGACCGGATGGAAGAAGTGCTGCAACACTCCGTATTATCTTCCTATGCCGGAGTCCCAGGATGGTGAATCCGGTGGTGGTACTATCGATATGCAGAACATCGATCCTCTCTTTGAGGATGCTGCGCGCATGGTCGTGAACACCCGGAAAGGCTCGACCTCCGATCTTCAGAGAAGGCTTGGCATGGGATATGCGAGGGCAGGAAGGGTTATGGACCAGCTTGAGGCGGCAGGCATCGTCGGCCCGCAGGAGGGATCCAAGCCTCGTCAGGTACTCGTCACCGATATTCTTGAACTGGATGAGATCCTGTCTGCATTTGTAAAGGATAATTAGAATCAATTCAGCATATGTCTTTATTGTCAATCTGTCTGTCATGGATAATGTCGGCTGTTGCCCTCCAGCAGCCGTCAGTTCTTGATGCCTTGCGTAGCACATCTGACTCAGCAAGCATTCAGATTGACTATGAGTTCACAGCCGTGACCTCGGGAATCAGGTCTTTTGGTGATGGCAGGATAGAGCTCCAGGGGAATTCATATCATATGAACGGGAACGGAATTGAGATATTCTGTGACGGAAAGACTACATGGATGCTGGATGAACAGGCCAAGGAAGTGATAATTGAATCTGCAGAATCGAATTCAGCAGGTTATCTGGCCAACCCGGTCCTTCTTCTTATGAATCTTGAGGAGAATTCTGTCTCATATGACGTTGAGGGAAACCTGATCAGGATTTCGCTTCCGGACGGCACTCGGCTGGATGTCACCGTCAAGGGTATGAAACCGCTTGAAACAATAAAACCGGAAGCCTTCCGGCCTCCGGTTGAATTCGGTTCTGACTGGATTGTCACCGACCTCCGTTAGTTTCCGTACATTTCCTTCCTTGACTGCGGGCCGGCTCCCTTATATACGTCCGGGTCTGAAATCCAGGCCTCGACTATCCTCTTCTTTCCCTGCATGACGTTGGTCTCGATGAATTTGAGCTGGAGATCAAGTGTCGTGTCCATTGAGCCGGCGATTTCATGTCCGTAATCCACGAAGTGGTACATGTTGAAGTTGAAATCGTATTTCCTGAATCTGTCCACGAGCTTTCCGCCTCCGAAGAAGCCGAGGTTGAAGAATGCAATCTGCTCGTAAGGGACAAGCTCGTCAGATGTTCCGTGCAGCATGAGTGTAGGACAGACATTCTTTTTGAAGTCAACCTTTCCTTCACGCGAAAGGATAGCTCCAGAGAATGACATCACTCCCACATAGTTGAATCCCTGGGGAAGAACTGAAGCCCATGAAGTTTCGTTTGCTATTTCATACTCGGCCTGCATCACTGTTATAGCTCCGGCAGAGGACCCGCTGATAATCATGTTGTCGGGGTCAATTCCCAGTTCGGCTGCATTGTCGATGAGGAATGTAGTGGCACTGAACAGGTCCTCCACAGCCATATGTATGGCCTTGTCAAGAACGTTCACCTGAGCCACTCCCACCTTTGTCGAGCCTTTCAGACCGAGACGGTAGTCTATGGATACTACCCTGTAGCCGTTGTCGGTCAGCTGCCTGAACCAGGTGTTGTAGCTTTCGTCATCTCTGGTTCCTCTGATGAATCCTCCGCCGAACATGAATATGACTGTCGGCTTTTCCTTCCCTTCGAATGTGGTCCGGCTGTCCTTGGCCGGATTATATACGTCCAGGAAAAGGTCGCAGGTGTCCCTTTGTGCAAACATGTATGTCCCGTCAGGAGTCAGAAAACTGTTGTCCATAGTCTTTGATGATGCTGCAAGGCTGAAGGCCAGGGCAGCGATGATGATTGTTAATGTCTTTTTGATCATATTATTAATCTTTATCGTCGTCCGTTATGAGCTTTTCAGACGGGATCAGCCTTCTTATGGCCTTGTACTGTCTGAAGAATCTGAAAGCGACTACTCTCATCACCGTGTAGCTCGGGATCGCGATGATCATTCCCAGAGGACCTGCCAGATGTCCGGCAATCAGCAGGACAATGAATATTTCAAGTGGCTTCGCCTTGATGCTGGTGGAATAGATGACAGGCTGATAGAGTATGTTGTCTATCAGCTGAGTGAAGCAGAATATCGCGATGAGGATGAGAGTGAATGCAATGAAGCTGACATCAAGTCCGATCGGTACGGAGCTGCTGTATTTGATCACAAGTCCCAATATAGTGCCCATTATTCCACCCATGAGTGGACCGACATATGGCATGATGTTCAGTATTCCTGTCATGAATGCTATTCCTATTGCAGCGTTGAATCCCAGTCTGGCGATAAGGAAGAGCCCGAGGAAGTTGAGCAGTGCGACTCCAAGAACTTCCACCATCACTCCTGTGAAGTATCTCGAGAGCAGATATCCGATGTCGTCGATGGCTTTGGCAACCTCTTTCTCGATTCTGTCGGGTACGACTGCACTTACCATTGATGTGAACAGCCCTTCGTCCTTGATGAAGAAGAAGCTTATGAATACAACAGAGAATATACCAATCCCGAGGTCAGTCATGATGGAGGCAGCCGAGCCTATGACTGATGGGAAGATGCTTGGATCTAACATCTTCTGAAGCTCCTGGATGGCTGCAATCTCAATTCTGAATCCGCTGCCAAGCTTAGGGAAGCTTGTCCTTAGGTAGGTGTTCAGGTCGGCGAGAGGACCTGATATGTGTCTTGCGGCAGCCTCGATGCTTTCGAGAGAAATTCCCTTTATTATTCCGCTGACTATCGGAACTATCATGGTGATCACTGCCAGAAACACTGTCATCAGAACTATAAGAGTGAGCATGGTGAGAAGCCAGTCAGGAGCGTGCTTCCCTTTGATGTGTATCTTTCTCAGCAGCGTCATCACAGGTTGGGCGACGAGTGAAACCACCACCGCAAGCAGTATATATATGAGTACGCTGCTGAAATACCAGCAGATTCCCCCGATAAGCCCGACTCCTGCTGCAATCAGGATGTACTTGGCCAGCTTTTCTGTGTATTTTTCTGGATGTTCCATTATCTGTTGTCCGGCTCTGATGCCGCGTATGCAAAGTTAGTCTTTATTCTTTTTTTTCAATGATTGTGCTGAAAAAAATATGGTGTGCCATGGATTGGCACATCAGTGATATACCTTTGCATCAACAAAATGAAGGAAAACTTTTAAAACATAAGGTTATGAATACAGACAACACTCTCGCACGCATCAGCTCAATGATCACTTCAGAGTCCTCTTACATGACTCTCATCGACATGATCAATGAAATGGACCTCGAGCTTATGGACATCAGCCTTGCCTAAACCCACTCGACCAGTGTGCTCTCCTTGTCCTTCGAGAGGGAAATGCGGAGCTTTCCACCGCCATGTCCGCTTCCGAACATCCTGTCTGTGATGATGTGCTCGGACACAGGATCCTCGATATATTTCTGAATGGCACGCTTGAGCGGTCTGGCCCCATAATTAGGGTCATATCCGGCATCTGCAACGAATCTCTTGGCTCCAGCGGTGATGCTGAGTTCGAATCCGGCCTCCTGGACCCTTTGCTTGAGTCCCTTGAGCTCGATGTCGATGATCTTTCCGATATCCTCCTTGGTCAGAGGATTGAAGAACACCTGCTCATCCACACGGTTGATGAACTCTGGCGGAAAAGCCTTTTTGACAGCCTTTTCCAGCACGCTCTTGCGGTTCACCTGCACATTCCTTCCGGCAGTATTGAAGCCGACTCCGCTTCCGTATTCGTCGAGTTCGCGGCTGCCGACATTGGATGTCATGATAAGGATAGTGTTCCGGAAACTTACGGTCCTTCCGTTGCTGTCAGTCAGACGTCCCTCATCCATGACCTGAAGGAGAAGGTTGAACACATCGGGATGTGCCTTCTCGATCTCGTCCAGCAGGACGACGCAGTACGGTTTGCGTCTCACTCTCTCGCTCAGCTGGCCGCCCTCCTCGAAGCCGACATATCCCGGAGGAGCTCCGATAAGTCTGGAAACGTTGAACTTCTCCATATATTCGCTCATGTCGAGACGGATCAGATTCTCTTCTGAATCAAAGAGAAACTCGGCAAGCGACTTTGCAAGCTGGGTCTTTCCCACTCCGGTGGGACCAAAGAACATGAATGTGCCGATAGGTTTTCCCGGGTCCTTGATTCCGGCTCTGTTCCTCTGTATGGCACGCACCACCTTGTCGATCGCGTCATCCTGGCCTATTATCCTTCTGCTTATCTTCTCTCTCATCTTCACCAGTCTGGCGCTTTCTCCTTCGGCGACACGTCCGGACGGAATGCCTGTCATCTTTGATATCACCTCGGCAACGTCTTCCGCCGTGACGATTCCTATCCTTTTCGGATTCTTGAGTCTCACCATGCTGCCGGCTTCATCCATGGCATCAATTGCCTTGTCTGGGAGGCACCTGTCCGATATGTATCTTTCAGACATGCGCACGCAGGCCTCCAGAGCCTCGTCCGTGTATGCGACATTGTGGTGCTTCTCATAATTCGCCTTCAGCTTTCCAAGAATGGAGATGGTCTGCTGTATGTCAGTATGCTCGACGACGATCTTCTGGAATCTTCTGTCCAGGGCGCCATCCTTCTCCACTATCTTTCTGAACTCGTCCATAGTGGTGGCTCCGATGCACTGGATGTCTCCTCTTGCAAGTGCCGGTTTGAGCATGTTGGCTGCGTCAAGACTTCCCGATGCCCCTCCTGCTCCGACTATAGTGTGGAATTCGTCTATGAACAGAATCACGTCGGGGCTTGCGGCCACTTCGTTGATTATGGACTTGAGCCTCTTCTCGAAGTCTCCGCGGTATTTCGTGCCGGCCACGATCGAGCCAAGATCCAGCGAAATGAGTCTCTTGTCAGCAAGTGCCGGCGGAATGTCTCCGTTTGTTATCTTGATGGCGATGCCTTCCACTATGGCTGACTTTCCGACTCCGGGATCTCCCACCAGCATAGGGTTGTTCTTGCGTCTTCTTCCCAGAATCTGTATCACTCTCTGGATTTCATCCTCCCTTCCCACAAGCGGGTCCAGCTTGCCTTCCCTGGCAGCCTTTGTGATGTCATATCCGAACTCCTCCAGTGCGGATACAGCCTTCTCATCATCTTTCTGTTCCTCTTCCCGGACAGCCCTGATGCGTATCTGAGGTGCCTCCTCGTCCTGCTGCGTTTCCTCCGGCCCCTTCTCTATCATGGAGTTCTTTTCCATGTAGCGATAAACCATTCCATAGTCTATCCCGTTGTCCCTGAGGTAGGTGACTCCGTATGAATCTCCTGCTCTGAACAGAGCCAGGATAAGATGCTCTACTCCAGCCTGTCTGTTCCTGAGCTTTGTGGCTTCCAGAATGGTGAAGCTCAGGACGTTCTGCACTCCGCGGGAGAAGGTGATGCTGTCTATTTCCGAATACGGGATGTGCTCGTTTGTGAATATCCTGCTGTCGATGAACTGTTTGAGCTCCTCCACGTCTGTTCCGAGGCCTCTCAGGGCATCGACTGCGGAGTTCTCCTTATGACGCAGCAGGCCGAGCATCAGGTGGTCCGGAGCTATGCCGTAGCTGCCTGTCCTCATCGCCTCTTCGCGTGAGTAGTTGATGACTGAATGGAGCTGGTCTGATATGGTGATTTCCATGTGTATCTACGATGAAATTTAATTGACTATGATTGCACAAAATTACTAAATTTTTCGTAACTTTGCCAAGATATATCATAAGTGTATAACGTTATTTTATAATATATGGAAAACGAAACAATAGATGTACCGACAGGAAGAATTGAGCAGGTGAATATCGACCAGCAGATGAGGAGTGCATATATCGACTACTCCATGTCTGTCATCGTCTCCCGTGCTCTCCCTGATGTCAGGGACGGTTTCAAGCCTGTGCATAGAAGAGTGCTGTTCGGTATGGACGGACTGGGACTCAGGCATACGAGCCAGACTAAGAAGTCTGCCCGTATCGTCGGAGAGGTCCTCGGAAAGTTCCATCCGCATGGAGACTTAAGCGTGTATGACGCAATGGCCAGAATGGCGCAGGACTGGAGCCTCAGATACCCTCTTGTCTTCGGACAGGGTAACTTCGGTTCGATGGACGGTGACCCGGTCGCTGCCATGCGATACACCGAGGCAAAGCTTTCCAAGCTCTCAGACGAGGTTCTTGCAGACCTCGAAAAGGATACTGTAGATTTTCAGAACAACTTCGACGACTCCCTTCAGGAGCCGACTGTGCTGCCTACGAAGGTTCCGCTTCTCCTGTTGAACGGATCGTCGGGTATTGCAGTCGGAATGGCGACAAACATGGCCCCTCACAATCTTTCGGAGTGCTGTGACGCCATCTGTGCATATATCGACAATCCAGAGATCACTGTCGAGGAACTCATGCACTATGTCAAGGGACCTGACTTCCCGACGGGAGGTATCATCCAGGGACGTCAGGGCATCAAGGATGCGTTCGAGACAGGCCGCGGCCGTATCGTTATCCGTTCCAAGACCGACATCGAGGTCAGCGATTCAGGACGTGAGACTATAGTCGTGACAGAGATCCCGTACATGGTGAACAAGCGCGAGATGATCGAGAAGATCGCCGAGCTTGTGGAGAGCAAGAAGATAGAGGGAATATCATACATCAACGATGAGACCACCATGAAGGGTGTCCGCATCGTGATCAAGCTGAAGAAGGATGCGAACTCGAACGTGGTTCTCAACACCCTCTTCAAGTACACTCCTCTCCAGTCAAGCTTCTCAGTGAACAACGTGGCCCTTGTGAACGGCCGTCCGCGCACGCTCAATCTCAAGGACCTCATCAAGTATTTCGTGAAGCACAGACATGAAGTGATCCTCCGCAGGACAAAGTTCGATCTGGACAAGGCCCAGAAGAGGGCACATATTCTCGAAGGTCTGCTCAAGGCTCTTGACGTGATCGACCAGATCATCAACATCATCCGTGCATCCAAGAGCGTCGACGAGGCTAAGTCTCAGCTTATGGAGACATTCGGATTCTCAGAGGCTCAGGCCACGGCAATCGTAGAGATGCGTCTGCGTCAGCTCACAGGACTCGAAAGAGAAAAGCTTCAGAGCGAATATGACGAGCTCATGAAGTTCATCACCTACTGCCAGAATGTTCTTGCTGACGAGACTCTCCAGATGGGAATCATCAAGGATGAGACCATGGAGATGAAGGAGAAGTACGGAGACGAAAGACGCACGGAGATCGCTCTTTCTGCAGAGGAATTCAATCCTGAAGACTTCTATGCAGATGAGGATGTGGTCATCACCATCTCGCACCTCGGATACATCAAGAGGACATCCCTCACCGAATACCGTCTCCAGAACAGGGGAGGAGTCGGAATGAAGGGAAGCGCGACCCGTGATGAGGACTTCATCGAGCACATCTATGTGGCGAACATGCACAGCACCATGCTCCTCTTCACTCAGAACGGACGCTGCTACTGGCTCAAGGTCTACGAGATTCCGGAGGGCTCACGTGCTTCGAAGGGACGTGCCATCCAGAACGTGATCAACATCGAGCCGGACGACAAGATCAAGACATATCTCAATGTCCGCAGTCTCAAGGACGAAGACTATGTAAACAACACATATGTCGTTCTCGGAACCAAGAAGGGTATCATCAAGAAGACATCCCTCGAGGCTTATTCACGTCCTCGTACAAACGGTGTGATCGCTATCACCGTCCGTGACGGAGACGAGCTCCTTGAGGCGGTTCTCACTACCGGTCACAGCGAAATCCTCCTTGCGGGACGCAAGGGCCGCTGCTGCCGCTTCGACGAGACAGATGCAAGGGCTCTAGGACGTACTGCTTCCGGAGTTCGTGGTATAAATATTGATGAGGATGATGAGGTTGTGGGAATGATAACCTATGATCCTACAGCTGAAGATGCTGCAAACCACACGATTCTCGTTGTCAGCGAACACGGATACGGAAAGCGTACCGACTTCGATGAGTACCGCAAGACCAGCAGAGGTGGAAAGGGTGTGAAGACCTTGAATATCACGGATAAGACAGGTTCTCTTGTCGCAATCAAGAATGTCACGGACGAGAATGACCTGATGATCATCAACCGTTCCGGTCTCACAATCAGAATGGCAGTCTCAGGAATCAAGGTGGCAGGACGTGCAACTCAGGGCGTACGCCTCATCAACATCAAGGATGGTGACTCTATCGCAGCTGTTTCCGCAGTGAACAAGAGCGAAGATGAGAATGCAGAGGCTCAGGTGGCCGAGCAGGCAACAGAGCAGACTCCTCAGTCACAGGAACAGAATAACGAATAAACTACTTAATACCTATCAATTATGAAGAGAATTTTGATTGCATTGGCAGTTATCCTGTCACTTCAGGTGGCCGATGCTCAGGTAAAGTCTCCTGAAGCAGTGAAGAAGGCTGTCGAGGGAGCTGAGGCAGCAGCCCAGAATCCAAAGAAGAACATCAAGCCTGCAACCTGGATCAAGCTTGCCGAGTCTTACATGGAGGCATATAACAATCCGGCAGGTGCTGCCTGGGTAGGTGCTTCAAAGCAGGAACTCCAGCTCATCCTTGCAGGAGAGCAGCCTCTTTCAGTCGAGGTGGTTGAACTCAATGGCGTGCCTTACACAAAGGAATCATTCGCAACAAGAGATTATTACTTCAACCAGAACGGCGTTCTTGAGATCATCAAGGTTACAAAGCCTATCTATGAAAATGCTCTTGCAGAGGCAGTAAAGGCATATGCCAAGGCTAACGAGGTTGACCTCAAGCAGTCTAAGACAAAGGACATCAACGCCGGTCTTGAGAACATTGCAAGGAAATATCTTGACGAGGGTATGACAAGCTATATGCTCGGAGATCTCGCTGGCGCAAGCGTATGTTTCGAGAATGCTGTCAATGCATCTGCAACGGCTCCTCTTTCAAAGGTGGACACTACTTCTCTCTACAATGCAGGTTTCACCGCATGGATGGTTCAGGACTATGAAAGGGCCAAGGGCTTCTTCGAGTCTTGCATCGAGAACGGCTACTACCATGAGGACGGTGATGCATTTGCAAAGCTTGCCGACACTTATGGAAAGCTCGGCGACAAGGAGAAGATGGTTGCTGTCCTTGAGAAGGGATTCGGACTTTATCCACAGAGCCAGAGCATCCTTATCGGACTCATCAACTACTATCTTGAGAACAAGCAGAATCCTGAGAGACTCTTTGAACTGATTGCCATGGCCAAGACTAACGAGCCTGACAATGCTTCACTCTACTACGTTGAAGGAAACATCTACAACGAACTTCGTCAGGTGGAGAAGGATGAGGCAAAGGCTGAGGAGTACCTTGCAAAGGCAGTTGCAGCTTACGACGCATGCGAAGGTGTGAACGCAGAGTACGAGTATGGTCACATCGGTAAGGGCGTCATGTTCTACAACATCGCTATCGAGCTTCAGGACAAGGCTGCAAACGAACTTGATGACAAGAAGTACATGGCTCTCGTCGAGAAGTTCGAGCAGGCTCTCATGAGTGCTCTTGCACCATTTGAAAAGGCATATCAGGTGTCAAAGGACAATACACTCAGGGTGAATATCGCTGAGTACCTCAAGAACATCTACTACCGTTTCAGCACAAAGGGTGCGGAGTATGAGACGGGATATGCAAAATATTCTGAAATAGTCAAGACTGGAGTGGCACAGTAATCCATTCCGTTGATAAAGACGAAAAGGGGAGCAGGTCTTAAGCCTGTTCCCCTTTTTCGAATGCCTTCACGATCTTTGCCACAAGCGGGTGACGGACAATGTCTTCGTTCTTGAACACGATGGTCTTGATGCCCTTTATGTTCTTTGTGAGTTCGATGCCTTTGAGCAGTCCCGAGTCCTTTTTGTTAGGAAGGTCGATCTGGCTTGCATCTCCGGTGACGATGAACTTTGCATCACAACCCATGCGTGTAAGAAACATCTTCAGCTGACCCATATTGGTGTTCTGGGCTTCATCAAGAATCACGCAGGCCCTGTCCAATGTGCGTCCTCTCATGTATGCCAGTGGAGCGATCTGTATCGTGCCTTCCGCCATGAACTCCTGCAGTCTCTTTGCCGGAATCATGTCTCCGAGAGCATCATATAGAGGCTGAAGGTACGGGTCGAGCTTATCCTTGAGGTCTCCAGGCAGGAATCCCAGCCTTTCGCCGGCCTCGACAGCAGGTCTGGTGAGGATGATCCTCTTGATTTCCCTGTTCTTCAACGCTCTGACTGCCAGTGCGATTGCTATGTAGGTCTTGCCTGTTCCGGCTGGGCCGACAGCAAAGATGAGGTCGTTCTCGAAATAGGCCTTCACCATCTCTTCCTGCGTCCTGTTCCTTGCCTTTATCGGCTTGCCGTCATTCCCGTGGACTATGACGGAATTGCCGCAGAGCCTGTACCTATCGGGAGATGTTTCTCCATCAAACAGGTCTTCCACATCATACGGGGTTATGTTTCTCTTGTGCTGACGTCTTTCTATGAGACGGAAAAGCTTGATCTCGAAGTCGGCGATGTCGGTCTCCTTTCCTTCAAGGATTATTTCTTCGCCTCTTGCAACTACTTTAAGTTCAGGATAGTAGCTGCATAATGACTCGAGGTTTCTGTTTGCTGCCCCATAGATTTCAATCGGGTCTATCGCTTCAAGTCTGATAATCTTTCTGCTATTCATTATAATGTGTTTTTCTTATTCTGTCGTAGGTCGTCACCATCTTGTCGTATTCCCATCTGCCCAGCCATTTGTCCCGTCTGCCGATATATTCCTCGATCGGAATGACTGTGTAAGTGTCTGTCAGTCCTCCCGGACGTGAACACCAGAGGTGGGTCAGTTCCATTGGCAGCATTCTTATGTCTCCGTTTTCTTCGCGGATGATTCGCAAAGTGACCATCAGTCCCACCTGTGTGTTTGCGGCGCTCATGTTCGAAACAGCGTTTCCCAAGGAATATGCCACAGGCGTTCCGCAGACAGTCATCGTATCCTGGACTACATGCGGATGGGTGCCTATGATGACGTCAGCTCCTTTTTCTGCAAGCCATGCGGCAGTCTCTTCCTGCTGCCGTGAGTGGACCAGTTCATATTCGTTTCCCCAGTGAGGAAGTGCAATCGTTACATCCGATTCCTTCTGAGCCTTCTCAAATGCCCTCTCAAGCATCTCCTTCATACCGATGTAGTTCACTTTCGGCCACTTGTCAGTCGCTCCCAGATTGGTCCCGTATGTCATGTTTATGAACGAAACCCTGATGCCCTTTCTTGTGATCTCCAGAGGACAGTTCCGTTCCATGTCCTTCATGTCGGCTGCAAGTCCTGTGTAGTCAACACCATGCTTCCAGTTCAACTCCCGGTATGCGTCGAGCGTTCTTGATGCACCCTCGCTGCCCTTGTCCAGGATGTGGTTGTTGGCGCACAGGAATATGTCAAAACCGCATTCTGCAAGATATTCTGCGTAAGCCTCAGGTGCGGAAAAGGCAGGATATCCCGTGTATGGTTCACCGGCCAGAGTGAATTCCATATTCGCGACAGCAATGTCAGCCTCTTCTATCAAGTCTTTCAGATGGCAGAAGTATCCGGAGAAGTCGTAAGTCCCGTTCTTTCCGGCATGTGAAATCTGAGCGGAATGCATCATCATGTCACCGAAGAATCTCAGCGTGAGCGTGTCTTGTCTGAACAATGAAACGGCACGCGGACAATCATGCCTGAAATCCAGATTCTGAGCATGACTGTCCGGAACAGCAGCGCAGCATAGGGCAGCGCCGATCAATGCAATCAGTGATATGTTCGCTCCTGACATCTTATTATCTACAAATATATTCAAAATTATTTTGTCTCAGACCATTAAATGGTTAAATTTGCACAGATACATAGTTTTTGATAATATGAATAAATGTGTTCTGTCGGTTCTGCTTGTCAGCCTCATGCTGGCACTGACCGGATGTGACTTTATGAGAAAGCTTGCAGGACGTCCTACAAGCGAGGATATCGAGAAGGCGAGAGTGGAGATGCTGCTTGCCCAGGAGGCTGCCCTGAAACAGTCTCTTGATTCTCTCAAACAGGAAAAACAGGCAGTCCAGGATTCGATCGATGCTCTGGAACTCTTTGTGCAGCAGGGAGGTACAGTGCTGAATCCTTCAAAACTCGGTGGCTTGTATACGACAAAGCTTCAATACAGATATTATGTCATCATCGGCGCATTCCGCACCCGTTCCAACGCCGAGGCTCTGCTCATGAAGGCGGAGACAGCCGGCTATAAGCCTGCTCTGATCAGTTTCAGAAACGGCCTCCTTGCTGTGGGCCTCTGCCCTGTCGATGAATGCAGCAGTGCAGTCGAGATGGTGAAGAAGATAAGGCAGGAGTCTTTCTGTCCTTCCGATGTCTGGATTCTTGTGAATGAGTGATATGTGCAGACGTGTTGTTATGCTTCTGATGCTGGCACTCTTGCCGGCATTTTCTTCGTCAGCCCAGTACAGGGATGGTGCGGCTTATCGTGAGCTTGATGACAGTGAGACAGTTGCCTCCTTGAAGTCTCAGGTGAGATATCTGTCTTCCGCCATGCTGGAAGGCCGTAAGGCCGGATCTGAAGGTGAGAAGCTTGCTGCCGCATATGTTACTCAGACACTCAGGTCGTATGGTGTCGATGTGCTTTCCCCGGCAGATGGCGAGGTCTTCGGGCTGAAGACGGAAAACGGAGATACCCTGACTTCGCGAAATGTCCTTGGTTTCGTGCAGGGATATGACAAGAACCTCAGAGACAGATATATAGTTGTCGGTGCCCGCCTTGACAATCTGGGATCGATGACCATGACGGTGGATGGAAATCCTGTCGAGAAGATATTCTATGGAGCAAACGGCAATGCCACGGGGCTGTCGATGATGCTGGAACTTGCGAGGATGGTTCAGACAAACTCGATCCTCTTCCGCCGCTCAGTTCTGTTCGTTGCCTTCGGAGCTTCAAACGAATCCTTTGCAGGCTCCTGGTACTTTCTTGAGAGATCTTTCTCGGATGTTGCAAACATAGATGCAATGATAAATCTGGATATGCTCGGAACCGGATATAACGGATTCTATGCATATACATCTTCAAACGCCGATATGAATGCGCTTCTGAAAGGGCTCACAGCTGAACTTCAGCCAGTCCTTCCGGAAGTCGTGGCCACAGAGCCATATCCGTCGGACCACCGGATATTCTATTCTAAGGAGATTCCGTCCGTAATGTTCACGACAGGACGTTATCCTGAACATAATACGGAAAAGGACACTCAGGCCATCATTGATTATGAAATGATGGAACGTGAGCTTGAATATATATACAATTTCTCTCTTGCTTTGTCCAACACGCAGGCCAGCTTGTCGTTCAGACCGGATGAAGTCCCTGATAGAGGACCGAGCTTTGATGACGTGGTGTCCTTCTATGACTGTGATCAGAAACCTGTATTCCTTAATAGCCAGGACCCGAGACAGTTCCTCCAGAAATGGGTGTATCAGTATCTGAAATATCCTGCAGAGGCGATAAGGGATGGAGTACAAGGCAAGGTCATGGTTGAATTCATAGTCGAGAAGGATGGAAAGGTGACTGGAGCCAGGGTTGTGAAGGGAGTTTCTGAAGAACTGGATGCAGAGGCCCTGAGGGTAGTGTCAGCTTCTCCGAAGTGGAAACCTGGTAGGATGAACGGCAACAAGGTGCGCACCTCTTTGACCATACCGGTGGAATTCAGACTTGAGAAAAAGGGTGGAAAATCCAGTTTCGGAATAAAGAAATATTGATTACATTTGTAGGTTATTAGCATAATACCATGGACTATAATTTCAAAGAAATCGAGCAGAAATGGCAGGCCTACTGGGCTGCCAATCATACATTCAAGGCAGAGATAGACAGTTCAAAGCCAAAGTATTATGTCCTTGACATGTTCCCGTATCCGTCAGGCGCGGGTCTTCATGTGGGACATCCTCTCGGATACATTGCAAGCGATATATACAGCCGCTACAAGAGACTCTGCGGATTCAATGTCCTTCATCCTATGGGATATGATGCCTTCGGTCTTCCTGCCGAGCAGTATGCTATCCAGACCGGTCAGCATCCTGCGGTGACAACAGAAAAGAACATCGCCCGCTACCGTCAGCAGATGGACAGGATCGGTTTCTCATATGACTGGGATCGTGAGGTACGCACCTGTGATCCAGAGTATTACAAATGGACGCAGTGGGCGTTCCTGCAGATGTTCGCCAGCTGGTATGATAACGTGCAGCAGAAGGCACGTCCGATTTCGGAATTGGAAGAGATCTTTGCCAAGGAAGGAAATACAAAGGTCGATGCTGCATGCGGTGAGGTGGAGACCTTTACTGCAGAGCAGTGGAATGCATATGATGACGCTCGAAAGGCTGCTGTCCTGATGCAGTACAGGATCGCTTATCAGGGTGAGACGGCTGTGAACTGGTGCCCGGCATTGGGAACCGTACTTGCCAATGACGAGGTGAAGGAAGGATATTCGGTCCGTGGAGGACATCCTGTGGAGCAGAAGAAGATGACCCAGTGGCAACTTCGTGTTTCCGCCTATGCGGGACGTCTGCTCGATGATCTCGAAGAACTTGATTGGACAGATTCGCTCAAGGACATGCAGCGTAACTGGATCGGCAAGAGCCAGGGAGCTGAGATGGTCTTCAAGGTTTCCAACGGACAGCAGGAATATGACATGACCATCTTCACCACGCGTGCGGACACTGTGTTCGGAGTGACATTCATGGTCCTTGCACCTGAAAGCGAGTGGGTGGATGTGCTCACCACTCCGGAGCAGAAGGAAGCAGTGGAGGCATATCTGATCCAGGCTAAGAAGAAGACTGAGCGTGAGAGAATGACGGAGACCAGGAAGGTGTCAGGCGTGTTCTCAGGATCATATGCAGTGAACCCTCTTACAGGAGACAAGGTGCCTGTATGGATTTCGGAATATGTGCTTGCGGGTTATGGAACAGGTGCCATCATGGCGGTTCCGGCTCACGACAGCCGTGACTATGCCTTTGCAAGGCATTTCAATCTTCCTGTAATTCCTCTTATCGAAGGCTGCGACGTCAGCGAGTCAAGCTTCGATGCGAAGGAGGGAATCATGTGCAATTCAGGGTTCCTCAACGGAATGACTGTCAAGGAGGCTATCCCTGCTGCAATCGATTATGTGGAGAAGCACGGAATAGGACGTCGCAAGGTGAATTACCGTCTTCGCGATGCCATATTCTCGCGTCAGAGATATTGGGGAGAACCGTTCCCTATGTACTTCAAGGACGGAATTGCGACTCCGATGCCGATGGACAAGCTCCCTCTGGAGCTTCCAGAGGTGGATAAGTTCCTTCCTACCGAGTCAGGAGAACCGCCTCTTGGACGTGCTGCAGACTGGACATATGAAGGCTATCCTATCGAGTTGAGCACCATGCCAGGCTTTGCAGGCAGCAGCGCCTACTATCTCCGTTATATGGATCCGCATAATTCTGAGGCACTGGTAGGACGCGAAGCGGACGAGTACTGGCGCGATGTGGACCTCTATATCGGTGGAACTGAGCATGCTACAGGTCACCTTATCTACTCGCGTTTCTGGAACAAGTTCCTCTTCGACCTTGGTTATGTGTGCGAGAAGGAACCGTTCAGAAAGCTGATCAACCAGGGTATGATCCAGGGACGCTCGAATTTCGTATATCGAATCATCAACACAAATACGTTCGTCTCTCTCGGACTGAAGGATCAGTATGAGACCACTGAGATTCATGTGGATGTGAACATAGTCCGCAACGACCGTCTTGACCTTGAGGCCTTCCGTAACTGGATGCCGGATTTCGCCGATGCGGAGTTCATCCTCGAAGATGGTGAATATATATGCGGATGGGCGATCGAGAAGATGTCCAAGTCCATGTTCAATGTCGTGAACCCGGATATGATCTGTGACACTTATGGTGCTGATACTCTGCGACTTTATGAGATGTTCCTCGGACCTCTCGAGCAGTCAAAGCCATGGGATACGAAGGGAATTGACGGCGTGAACCGCTTCCTCAGAAAAGTCTGGAGGATGTTCTATGACCGTGACGGACTGATTGTAAGTGATGAGAAGGCTTCACCGGATGAGCTGAAGGCTCTCCACAAGCTCATCGGCAAGGTCCGCACAGACATTGAGGCGTTCTCGTTCAACACGGCGGTCAGTGCATTCATGATTGCTGTCAACGAACTCACTGACCTCAAGTGCAGCAAACGAGAGGTGCTCGAACCGCTCCTTATCCTCCTTGCTCCGTTTGCTCCTCACATAGCGGAGGAACTCTGGGAGGCCCTCGGACATAAGGACAGCATAACATACGCATCGTTCCCTGAATATGTCGAGGCTTATACCATTGAGAACAACTGCACATACGCAGTGTCTTTCAACGGAAAGACCCGTTTCACAGTAGAACTTCCGCTTAACATGTCCCGTGAGGATGTCGATGCACACGTGCGTGGACTTGAACAGACATCCAGGTATGTGGGCGAAGGAAACATCGTGAAGGTGATAGTTGTTCCCGGAAAGATTGTGAATATAGTTGTGAAATAACCACTTATCATATGAAAACTAGTAACTTGCTGACTACAATCTGGGATTATTTCCTGATGACGGTAGGTTCGCTCATCTTTGTGATGGCGTGGACTTCGTTCCTGATTCCTAACGGACTTGCCAGCGGCGGCCTGACCGGTCTTTGTACGATCATTCAGTATGGAACAGGTATTCCGGTGGGATGGACTTATCCGACAATCAACATCATCCTCCTTATTCTCGGATTCCTCTCTTTGGGCAAGGCCTTCGGATTCAAGACCATATATGTGATCGTCCTTACATCCGTCCTCTTTGAGGTGATGCCTAAGTTTCCTCAGCTTCAGGTCTATATCAATGAGAAATTCTTTGTCGCCCTGGTGGGTTCTGCAATGGAGTCAGTCGGTATCGGCCTTGTGCTTCTTCGAGGCGGAAGTACCGGAGGAACCGACATTGTGGCCATGATGATAAACAAATACTGGCCAGTGTCGCCGGGACGTGTATATCTCTTTACAGATATATTCATCATTTCATCTCTGCTCTTCATTCCGGACAAGGGACTTGTGGATGTCATCTATGCATCTGTAGTGATGATCGGCTTCTCGATAGGAGTGGATTTCGTACTTCTTGGAAACAAGTCTTCAGTGCAGATCCTGGTGTTCTCGTCCAAGTATGAGCAGATAGCTGATCATATAATAAATGAAGTCAGACGAGGAGTTACCGCACTTCAGTCTGTCGGCTGGTACTCACAGAAGGAGAGCAAGGTTCTGCTTATCATTGCCAGAAAGCATCAGATGAACGACGTCGTGAATGCAGTGAAGGCGATCGACAAGAATGCGTTTATTTCTGTATCGACTGCCAAGAGTGTGTATGGTGAGGGATTTGAGGAAGTCAAGTCCGGTTTGAAATTAAAGAAGAATCAGGAAACAGAAGACAATGGCCAATAAGCTTTTGAAGTCCGACTTGACCTCCATGGCCAGGGAATATGCTCTGGTTACATTCGGAGTCATATCATATGCATTGGGATGGACCATCTTCCTTCTCCCGAACAATCTGATCGGTGGAGGAGTTTCCGGTTTTGCATCCATCCTCTTCTATGCTACGGGAATTCCGATGGGTGTGACTTATTTCATCCTGAATATTCTCCTCCTTCTGATCGGAACAAAGATTCTCGGCACAGGATTCGGAGGCAAGACCATCTATGCGATAATCATGACTTCGATCATGCTCAGCATAATGCCGAAGATCGTTCCAGTGGACTTTATACATGAGTTTGCCCTTTCCAACGGAAAGATCATATGTACTTTCCTCGGAGGAATCATAGCAGGATTCGGTATAGGTCTGTCCATATCCCAAGGTGGAAGTACAGGAGGAACCGATATTGTTGCCCTTATATGGTGCAAGTTCCGTCCTGCTTCTCCGGGACGGGTCATACTCATCATTGATGTGGGAATCATCCTCTCGTCCCTCTGTTTCCCTTCCTACACCGAGACCGGAGAGCTTCTTCCGTTTACAGAGAAGCTGGCTGTAGTCGTATATGGTCTCATTCAGGTAACTGTGAGCGGCTATGCGATCGATCTTTATCTCTCTGGATCCAAGCAGTCAGTCCAGGCTTTCATCTTTACCAAGAAGGCTGAGGAAATGGCAGATGCCATAGCTTTCGATATGAAGAGGGGAGTTACGGTTATTCCGGCTAAGGGATGGTTCTCCAAAGAGGAGAAACAGGTGCTTATGGTGGTCACCAGAAAGACGGATCTCAACCTCCTTTTGAGGTATGTCAAGACCATCGATCCTGATGCTTTCCTCTCGGTTTCGTCTGTAATGGGAGTCTATGGTCAGGGCTTTGATACCATCAAGGTGAAGACAAAGGATAGTCGGACACCCAAAAATGACTAAAAAAAAGAAAAAATTATAAAAAAAAGAAATTTGTGACGAATGACCCCTTCTCAGAATGCACCGAGAAGGGGTTTTTCTATATTTTTGTTTCCGGGAAAACAGAAAGGTTTATGGTTTTGTTTATAGCAGCTTTGATTCTGATGGGCTTCTTGTCAATGGCCGTCTTTCAGATTTTCCGGAACCGAAGAATGCAGGAAATCCCAGATGAAAGGATGAAGTTCCTGCCTTATTATCTGATAGTCGATTCCGGATTCATTCTGTCGGACGTCCTTGCGGGAGGCCATCTGGACATGCGGTTGCCGATGGACATATATATGACTTTTCTGCCTCTTCTTTTCATGACATCATCCACCATGAATGAAGAGCATATGCGGTTAGCAGCGCGATCCGTGCTTGTGGCTGAGATTATGATTTCTCTCTACTATCTTTCCTGTGCATTGGGGTTCCTGCCTCTTCCGGACAGATTCAAGCTGAACAAGATGCTCGGCTTTGGCTCCCTGTACCTATGTGCGACCTATGTCTTCACTATATTCATGCGTATAAGGGAGGTGCGTCTTGTCATGAAGGCCGGAAATGTGTGGTCATGCCTGACTCTGGCTATTGATGGGGTCTATCTCTCCGTCATGATGTCACTGTTGCTTTCTCTTGTGATGTACTTTGATCATACATGGGCCAGACTGACTGTTTCTGTCTTCATGTGGCTGGAGGTAGTGGCGTTGTCTGCCCGCATTTCAAATGATTCCGTATTCATCTTCTGGAGCAGACAGGAACGGAGGATAGTGGAATCCATGAAGATATCGTCTGTCGAAATCTCACCGGGAGGCCTTAAGGCCGATGACGGATATAAGGAGATATATGAACGGATCGTCGCACTCTTTGAGAATGACAGGATGTACCTTAACAGCAGTCTCACCATCAACGATGTAGTAAAGGTCGTCTTTACCAACAAACTGTATATATCCCGAGCGATAAGTCAGTTCACCGGGCGTAACTTCTGCCAGTTCGTGAACTATTACCGGGTGACTTATTCAGTCCGGACCTTCCGGGATAACCCTGATCTGAAGGTCGCCGAACTGGCACTTATGAGCGGATTCAACTCGGTTGTGTCCTTCAGCATGGCCTTCAGACTCTATATGGGTGAAAGCCCTAGCGACTGGTGCAGAAAAGAACGGAGCCGGCTGATAAGGAGGAAAAAATAAGTTGTGGATTCGGATTGTCCTGATTATCTTTGTATGTTTGTACAATTGAATCTAAACTTTAAGAAATATGGCAGACGAGAAGATAATTTTTTCGATGAACGGGGTGGGCAAGATTCTGCCCCATAACAACAGGGTGATCCTCAAGGATATCTATCTTTCATTCTTCTATGGAGCAAAGATCGGTATCGTGGGTCTGAACGGCTCGGGAAAGTCAACCCTCATGAAGATCATTGCCGGAATCGAAACCGGATATCAGGGAGAGGTCGTATGGGCACCCGGATACTCAGTGGGATACCTTGAGCAGGAGCCTCAGATGGATCCGGACAAGACCGTGATTGAGGTCGTTCAGGAAGGAGTCCAGGAAGTGATGGACATCCTCAAGGAATACGAAGAGGTGAACATGAAGTTCTGCGAGCCTATGTCAGACGAAGAGATGACAGCTCTTATCGAGCGCCAGGGAGAGCTGACCGAAATGATCGAGCACTGCGGGGGCTGGGAGATCGATTCAAAGCTTGAAAGAGCCATGGATGCCCTTCAGTGTCCTCCTTCCGATGCGAAGGTCAGCACGCTCAGTGGTGGAGAGCGCCGCCGTGTGGCTCTTTGCCGTCTTCTTCTGCGTCAGCCGGATGTCCTTCTGCTTGACGAGCCTACCAACCACCTCGACACCGAGAGTATCCAGTGGCTTGAGGCCCACCTCCAGCAGTATAAGGGAACTGTAATTGCCGTGACCCATGACCGTTACTTCCTTGACAATGTGGCAGGATGGATCCTCGAACTCGACAGGGGAGAGGGCATCCCTTGGAAGGGAAACTACTCTTCATGGCTGGATCAGAAGAGCACCCGTCTTGCACAGGAGGAAAAGCAGGAAAGCAAGCGCCGCAAGGCTCTGGAAAGGGAGCTCGAGTGGGTGCGTATGGCTCCTAAGGCACGTCATGCCAAGTCCAAGGCCCGTCTGGGTGCTTATGAAAAGCTCGCTGCCGATGACGGACGCGAGAAGGAGGCCAGCCTCGAGATCTTCATCCCTAACGGACCTCGTCTTGGAAACAAGGTCATCGAGTTCAAGAATGTTTCAAAGGCGTATGGCGACAAGCTTCTTTATGAAAACCTCAACTTCGTGCTTCCGCCAGCCGGAATCGTGGGCGTGATCGGACCTAACGGTGCAGGAAAGACCACTCTCTTCCGCCTTATCATGGGACTTGACACTCCGGATACGGGTGAGATCACCGTCGGTGAGACCGTCAAGCTTGCATATGTCGACCAGCAGCACAGGAGCATAGATCCGGACAAGACCGTATATGAAACAATCGCGGAGAACTCCGAGTTCGTGAAGCTCGGCAAGAGGGAGGTGAATGCCCGTGCGTATGTGTCGCGCTTCAACTTCTCGGGAGCAGATCAGGAGAAACTCTGCGGCATTCTTTCCGGTGGTGAGAGAAACCGTCTCCACCTTGCCCTCACTCTCAAGGATGAAGGAAACGTGCTTCTTCTTGACGAGCCTACCAACGACGTGGATGTGAACACCATACGTGCGCTTGAGGAAGGTCTTGAGAACTTCGCCGGCTGTGCAGTTGTGATCTCACACGACCGCTGGTTCCTGGACCGTATCGCAACACATATCCTTGCCTTCGAGGGAGATTCCCAGGTGTATTTCTTCGAAGGAACCTACAGCGAATACGAGGAGAACAAGAAACGCCGTCTCGGCAACGAAGAACCAAAGCGCTTCAAGTACAAGAAACTCATGGCTGAGTAGCTTTTACCATGCTTTTCAGGAACATAATCATTTCAGCAGTCATTCTGCTGCTGTCTTCCATATCGGCTTCCGCAGCCAGGGTGGGAGAAGGGGATTATGTCCCGGAAATCGGTAAAGGCGTCAGACCTGAAGTGCAGGTTCTCGAGAAGGAGCAGCGTGATGGCTATGAGTGCCGGATGATAGAATTTTCCGTAGAGGCGCAAGAAAGAATCAAGGCGTATCTTCTCGTCCCTGACGGTGCCTCTCGCAGGAACAGAAAACCGGCTATAGTGATGCTGCATGACCACGGGGCAAGATTTGACATAGGCAAGGAAAAGTTGGTGCGTCCCATGGGTGCGATGCTTCCTTTGGGAGAGGAAGATCATATTGCCCGCTCTTCCAGACAATGGGTAGATAAGAATTTCGACGGAGTATGGCTGGCCGACTCGCTGGCCTCTCTTGGGTATGTGGTCCTTGTGACTGATGCCCTGTATTGGGGTGACAGGTCGTCTGCCCAAGCGCAGCGCTGGTCTGAGCTGACCTATGGCGCGATCCCTGACAGGAAAATGGCCAAGACTTTGAAGACACAGGTGTACGAAGGGCAGCGCGATGTCTTTGCAGACCTCCAGTCCAAAGGAGTAATATGGGCTGAAAAGACGCTGCGTGATGATGTGGCGTCGGTGAAGCTGCTTGCAGCTCTGCCGTACGTCGATTCTGCCAGAATAGGTGCCTTCGGATTTTCCATGGGTGCTCACAGGTGCTGGCTTCTCTCTGCATTCTGCCAGGAGGTCAGATGTGGAGCGGTATTGTCCTGGATGACCACTCTGGAGGGATATGAGGGTAATAATGCTTCAGACCTCTCCATGCGTATCCAGCCTATGCGTGAATGCATGGATTTCGGTGACATCGGAAGATATCTGGCTCCGAAGCCCATGCTCTTCCTGAACGGTGAGACGGATCATCTTTTCCCGATGGATAAGGTGCAGAAGGCGTTTGACCTGCTTCGCCTTTATTATAATGAAGCTGGATCAGATGCACTTGTTACGGAATTCTTTCCAGGAGGTCATCATTGTGGAAAGGATGTGCAGGCTCTCATAGTGAGCTTCTTCAATGACGAACTGCTCGATAAAGAATAATGCAATATCCTAAGATTTAGTTATATTTGCGGTGGAGTTGTTGCTCCACCGTTTTTGTTTTGTACTAAAACCATTTGAAATGAATAAAATCAGGCCGATTGTTTTGGCTGTAGCCGTGATTGCATCTGCTTTACTGGCCTATGGCTTATTTACACTTCCTTCTCCCAAAGATGTGACATGGGAAGGTTTTTCAGCTGAACGTGTCGTGAATGACATTGAGGTCATCTCGAAGGAACATCACTCGGTAGCCCATCCTGAGGAAAGAGCAAAGGTGCGCGAATACCTTGTTGAGAGACTCGAAGGGCTTGGAGCCGACACTGTGCAGATATTCAGATACGACTCGCTAGTCGGGCCTCAGAACAAGCATGTGGTCTATACATTTGACGCATATGACGTTCTTGCCGAGTTCCCACCGCTTCAGGCTTCCCTGGATACTACCTATATGATGTTTGTAGCCCACTATGATTCAAGATATTCCCAGCCTGTGCTGAAGGATACAGTGTGGTCTTATGGTGCTGCTGACGACGGATATGGAGTGGGAGTCACCCTTGAGACCGTGTCTCAGGCCCTGAAGTTCCGTGATCAGTGGAAGCAGGGTATCAAGGTTCTGTTTACTGATGCCGAAGAGGTCGGAATGATGGGCATGAAGGCGATCTGGGAGAATGACCGTCAGGTGTTCGATAACGTGGGCTTCATGATAAATATAGAGGCCCGTGGCCCATGGGGACCGGCTCTTCTTTTTGAGGCCTGCCCTGAAAACGAGAAGGTGATGGAGCTTTACGACGACGCAGCTAAGTATCCGTACACATATTCGCTGACCACTGTTGTGTACAGCTTCATGCCTAACTTCACCGATTTCACCATCGTGAAGGACAGCATTCCGGGTCTGAACTTCTCTACGATTGCCGATGTCAACCACTATCACACAGATCTCGACAATTTCAGCAATGTAAGCGCAAAGTCCATCCAGCACTATGGAGCGCAGATTCTTCCGATCACGAAGACATATCTCACAGGGGAACAGTATGCAGATAAAAATAGCCTGAGGGCTGATTCAGATGCGACAAACTTCACGATACCTCTTCTGGGACTCTTCAACTTCAGCAAGACCGGTTATCTGATCATCAATATCGCCATCTTCCTTCTCTTCCTTCTCGTCTTCGCTCTTGAAGGCGTGCGCGGAAGGATCAAGGCTGCCAAGGTATTCAAGGTTTCCGCATCAGTTCTTGGACTTGCAGTTGCTGTCCTTGCTCTCGGAGAACTTGTGGCCTATGTCTGTGCAGCGGCAGTGGGCGCCAAGTTCAAGCCGTTCGGTATAATGGCAGGAATCAGTTTCGACAACATCGCCATGATAGTGACTACAGTGGTCATCTTCCTGCTGACAGTATGGGGATATGCCATTCTCCGAAAGAAGGCGGTCATGAAGACAGCCGGTTCGATGCGTGCAAGCGCAGGCGTGGCAGCGGCATCAAGATATGCATGCAACACTCTCTATGGAACCTTGGCCTTCATGTTCATGCTCAGCGCAGTCCTTGTGGCCGTTCTGGGTGAGAACCTTATGTTCTTCGTGCCTCTGACCTTCGCGACAGGAGGACTCATCTTCTGGAGACTCACGGGATGGAGATTCTGGCTCGTTGCCTCGATCGCTTTGATTCTCCTCCATGCATTCTCGTTCCTGTATGCCCTTGCAATGGCCCTTACCATCGGAGCCTACGGAGCAGTAGCAATGCTCGCATTCTGCGATTTCATGGTCCTCATCCCTCTCGCAGACCTTTACATGATGAAAACCAAATAAGACGAGTCGTCTTTTTCGTCCCAGAGAACCGACAGGCAGAGTTTTGTTCAAAATAACGCCTGTCGGTCCCCAAAAACGGGCAAAATACAATAAAAACGGCACCGTCAGGCAGGAAAATGGCCTTTTCTCTGCCTGACGGTGCCGCTTTGTATCATTCGCATGGCCATCGTGTATCAGCCATGCGGTTTGTCTAGTACCCGAAGATCTCCTCAAGGCTCAGCGTCTTGACAGGACCGAGGGTTCTGAGGAATTTCGTATCAAGATCCTTGATGTCACCGAGGATGCCATAGTGGTATGTCCGGTTCTTGACCCATTTCTCCTGTGCTGCCTTCACGTCAGCGAGAGTGAGGTCCTGAAGAGCCTCATAGATCGCCTTCTCACGAGGCTCGGTGACTCCCAGTTCGCGGTCCATGAGGTAGCTGTACAGGATGCCGTATCCGGTCGTGCGCTCGGTGCGCATGCGTGTGATGAGGGCTTCCTTGGCTACTGCGAAGGCCGCTTCGGATTCAGGCATATCGTTGATGATCTCGTCGAATGCCTCGATGGCTGTCTTCATCTTGTCGTTCTGGGTGGCGATGAATGCGTAGTACATATAGGTGTCACCCTTGTAAGAAGGCTCGTAAAGTCTTGCATTGGCCGAATATGCCAGACCGCGTGCCTCACGCATCTCCTGGAAGACGATCGCGTTCATGCTGCCGCCGAAGTATTCGTTGTATGCGGCGATATATGGATCTGATGCGACATCGAGTGTCTCTCCACGGTTAGAATACTGCAGATAGTAGATCTGCTTTGCATCGTACTGAGTCATGAACACCTGGTTGCTGTCTGTGTCCAGACGTTTTGCGTACGGCAGGTCGAGCGGCTTGAGGCTGCCCACCTTGTGGTTTTCAGCCAGCAGTTTCTTCACTCCATCCTCAGAGTCAGGACCGTAGTACATCACTTCATGGCTGCAGTCCATCAGCTCGCGCACCTTTGTGAGAAGTTCTTCAGAAGTTATAGCCTTCAGAGCATTGTCTGTGAGGGTTGTCTTTCTGATGAATTCCGGACCATACATTATGTACTTCTGAAGGGCTCCGAAGCATCTGCTCTGATTGAGCTTTGCGTCAGAGCGTGACTTGAGCATGTCAGCCTTGAGGTTTTCAAGCACAGCCTCGTCAGGCACTGCGTTATATATGAGGTCTTCTACAATCTCCATCGCCTCTCCCATGTTCTCGCTCAGTCCGTTCATGTAGATTTCAGTCCTTGAACTTCCTGCGCTGAGGCTGAACGAGCAGGCGAGCTGGTACATCTGCTGAGCGATCTCCTCCGCGCTTCTTGTCGGAGTTCCCAGATATGACAGATAGTCGAAAGCGAGGTTCAGTGCAGGGTCAGCCTCCGTTCCGGTCTTGAACGAATATGTCAGATTTGCAATGTCATTGAGCTTGTTCCTGACATAGAGCACTTCCACTCCGTTCTCGTTGAACTTCGAAAGTTCTTTGTCGTAGTCCACGAATACAGGCTCGATAGGCTGCACCTGAGTCGCCTGGATTTCTGCGAGGAATGCACTCTGGGCATCTCTGTTGGACTTGATAGGGGTGATCTTAGGGGCAGTCACCTTCTGGACAGTCTTGTCCTCGCCCTGTCTCTTATAGACGATTGCATAATTCTCTGCTCCAAGATATTTCTGAGCCCATTCAACGACTTCTTCCTTGGTCACCTTGCTCATGTCGTCAAGTGCAGCGACTTCGTCAGCCCACTCGGTTCCGTTTATAAAGGAGTTCACGAACATGTCCGCGCGGCTTCCGTTCCTTTCCAGTTCCTGCATCTGCTGGAGTTTCAGGTTGTTGATGGTTCCGGTGAGGAGCGCCTCGTCGAACTCTCCGTTCCTGAGCTTGGCAATCTCTGCAAGAAGAAGGTCACGCACCTGCTCGAGTGTCTGTCCCTGCTTAGGGTTTCCGATAAGGAGGAACTCTCCAGCATCCGGACGTGTATATGCCATTCCGTATGCTCCGAGGACAGCCTGCTTCTGGTTGAGGTTCAAGTCGATAAGACCGGCAGAACCGTTGTAGAGGATATATGACACTACATCAGCCACAAGCGCGTCGTGGTCAGATGCTCCCGGATATTTCCATCCCATCATCACGTTCTCGGCATCCAGCCCATATACATCCTTCGCAACAGGCTCGGTGATGATGCTTTCTGTCTTGAGCGTCAGCTCCGGCAGATTCTCGTTAGGCTTCATCTGGCCGAAATACTTCTCGATGACAGCCACCATCTCATCGGGATCGAAATCACCGCTGAGACATATCGCCATGTTGTTAGGAACGTAGTACGTCTTATGATATTCCTTGATGTTGGTGATCGAAGGGTTCTTCAGGTGCTCCTGGGTTCCGAGGACAGTCTGTGTGCCATAAGGATGGTCAGGGAAAAGCATTCCGTCCATAGCCTCAAGAGCCTTTCTGAAATCGCGTGTCAGAGACATGTTCTTCTCCTCGTACACGGTTTCGAGCTCAGTGTGGAAGCCTCTGATCACAGGATTCATGAACCTGTCGGCCTGGATGCGTGCCCAGTTCTCGATCTGGTTTGCAGGGATGTCCTCCACATAGACGGTCATGTCAGTGGATGTATATGCATTGGTGCCGTCAGAGCCGATCAGAGACATCAGCTTGTCATATTCGTTAGGAATGAAATAGTCTGATGCAAGATAGCTGATCGAGTCGATCTGATGGTAGAGCCTTGCCCTTTCTGCCTCGTCCTCGGTGTTGCGATACACCTCGAACAGTGCCTCTATTTCGTCCAGAAGAGGTTTTTCGGCTGCATAATCAGATGTTCCGAAGTTAGGGGTTCCCTTGAACATCAGGTGCTCGAAGTAGTGGGCGAGACCTGTTGTCTGTGCAGGGTCGTTCTTTCCTCCCACCTTCACGGCAATGTCAGCCTGGATGCGCGGAGTCTCCTTGTTTACGGTCATATATACCTTCAGACCGTTGTCAAGGGTGTAGATCTTTGTCTCAAGAGGGTCACCTGCCACAGTCTCATATCGGTACTGTGAACAGGAAGCAAGCAGCAGCGTCATGGCGGCTGTTGCGAACAGTAAAGTCCGTTTCATGTTATCGGGTTTTGTGGCTGCAGGGCAGCCGGATTAAAGATTCTGATTTAGTCTCTGCTGCGGGCGATCCCTATATAATAAAGGAGTGTCGCAAGTGAACCAAGTGCAGCTATCACATAGGTGTAGGCGGCCCATTTGAGGGCATCGACGGCCATGTGATGTGTCCTCTGGTCTGTAACTCCGGCGTTTCCTAACCACGCAATTGCTCTGCTGCTGGCGTTCACCTCCACCGGAAGCGTGATGAAACTGAAGAGGGTAGTGGTAGCGAACAGGATGATTCCGAACCACAGAAGGCTTGGGAAGGTGTTGAAGAATATGACTCCTGCCAGAAGTACCCACTGAACGATGCTTGACGAGAAGTTGACGACAGGAACGAGTGCAGACCTCATCTTGAGGGGAGCATATCCATGCGCGTGCTGCACTGCATGCCCGCATTCATGTGCGGCGACAGCGGCAGCGGCAACGCTTCTGCTTGCATATACACCCTCGCTCAGTGCCACTGTCTTTGTCTGCGGGTTGTAGTGGTCGGTCAGCATTCCTCGTGTCGGAACGACCTTCACGTCGTATATCCCGTTGTCATGCAGCATCTTCTGTGCGACTTCCGCGCCAGACATACCATTTGCTGTTCCCACTTTCGAATACTTGTTGAAACGGCTCTGCAGCATCTGCTGTACGATGAAACTCAGAACCATCACAACGATCATTATTGTCCAGATGTTCATTTTCGTTATATTTTACGGTCAGTTCATGACGGAATGACACCCTGTCATCCGTGTAGGCGGTTCACACCACCGGGCGCATCTGTATGCGAAATGCGTGCCAGCAACAAAATTAACATTTATATCAGATTATTTAGTAATTTTGCACTCCAATATTCATGTCGAGCAGATAAGATGTATATAAACAACGACTTTTCCAGACTGGAAATCAACCTGAAGGGCTGCCAGGAGAACTACAGGTACTTCAGATCTAGACTTTCCGACTCCACAAAGCTTCTCGTCCTTGTCAAGGCAAATGCCTACGGACACGGTGCCGTCGAGTTCGCTTCCCTCATGGAAGACGCAGGCGCTGATTATCTGGCTGTTGCCTATCCTGTCGAGGGCATAGAACTTCGTCAGGGCGGGATCAAGTCTCCGATCATTGTGCTGACAGCCGGTACGGATTCCTTCGAGCAGATCATCAATTATGGTCTGGAGCCGGGAATCCCTAACCTGTATTCCCTGAAGGTCCTCTGTGAGGTTCTTGAAAAGAGGGGACTGACAGGTTTTCCTGTGCATATAAAACTGGATTCCGGCATGCATCGCCTTGGCTTCATGACGGACGAGATTGCTGAACTGACGGACTATCTGTCATCCTGCGAGACAGTCAGAGTCAAGTCAATATATTCCCATCTTGCTGCGGCTGACGAGCCTGATAGCGATGACTTCACTCGCGGGCAGGTACGTCTCTTCAAGGAAAATGCAGACAGAATATCATCTGTCCTGCCTCATAAGCCTTTATATCATATACTTAATTCAGCGGGAATAGAGAGATTTCCCGAGTATCAGTTCGATATGGTCCGTCTGGGTATTGGAATATATGGGGTCAGCGCCATTCCTGGAAATCAACTCAGTCCGGTAGCATCCTTTAAATGCAAGGTGCTGCAGGTCAAATCGTTGAAGGCAGAGGACGGGACCATCGGATATGGAAGACATGGAAAGATCTCTCCGGAAGGGACAGTGATTGCGACAATCCCGGTAGGATATGCGGACGGTCTCGACAGGCATCTTAGTCAGGGCAAGGGCTCCTTCTCGATCAACGGCCGCAGGGTGCCGACCATCGGAAACATCTGCATGGACATGACCATGCTGGATGTCACGGGAGTAGATGTGAAGGTAGGGGACACAGTGACCATCTTCGGAGAGGATCCGACAGTGTCCGAACTGGCCGACATCCTTGGCACGATTCCGTATGAGATCCTGACCTCGGTCCCTCGCAGAATAGAAAGAGTGATAGTGAAATGACAGAAGTAAACAACAGATATAAAGTCCTTTTTGTGTGCCTGGGGAACATATGCCGTTCACCTGCGGCGCAGGGTATATTCGAACATATAGTTCGTGAAAACGGGGCTCAGGACCGCTTCGAGGTGGATTCGGCCGGAACATACAGCGGACATAGGGGAGAACTCCCTGACAGGCGTATGCGCAATGCCGCCATGTATCGTGGCTTCGCTCTGACCCATAAGGCACGTCCTGTTTCCGGTCTGGATTTTCTGGATTTCGACCTCATCATCGCAATGGATGACCAGAACTATGAGGATCTCATGCATCTGGCTCCTTCCGTAGAGGCCACTCATAAGATAAAAAGGATGGCCAGTTACCTGACCACCCATAACATTTCATATATTCCGGACCCGTATTATATGGGTACCGAAGGTTTCACCCTGGTGCTGGATCTTCTTGAAGAAGGTTGCAGAAATCTCTACGAAACCATAGTTAAGGCAGAATTCCAGTCTGTCTGATCATCTTGCAGACACGTTTCTTGCGATAAGTCTGAACAGGCAAGGAATGTATTTGTAGAACGGCACCATGATGGTGTCAAAACCTCCGATCACCTTCTGGTGCTTTCCTCTTGCTATCGCGCGGATCGCCTTGCGCGCGCACTTGTTCACGTCATATCCGTTAGCCTGGCCCGGATCCATGATGCCGGTAGCCTTTCCGTTGCCGTCCAGCGCGTTCTTTGAAACATCGGTGTGGATGCGTCCCGGAATGATTATCGTCGTCTTAATCTGCGGATATTCGAGAGCTATGGTCTCATAGAATCCGTGGATTGCATGCTTTGATGCACAATAGGCAGAGCGGACAGGGAAGCCGAACACTCCTGAAACTGAAGAGACCACAGCGATATGGACACCACGCTCGATGAACATGTCCTTGAGCGACTTCACCAGATATATTCCTCCGAAGTAGTTGACTTCCATGAGTCTGCGGTCCACACTGATGTCTGTCTCAAGCGTTAGGGCCCTCTGCGAGATTCCTGCATTAAGCAGCAGGAAGTCGATCAGATGTCCTTCCTCCTTTATCCATGCCACGAGTGCATCAATGGATTCGGGTTTCTCTACATCCACGGTCCTGCACCATGCCTTCACACCCATTTCGATGCATTTCTTCTGCACCTTTTCAAGCACTTCCAGACGTCTTCCCGTAAGGATGACGTTTGTGCCCTTTGCCGCATACTGGTAGGCCATCGCCTCACCGATTCCCGTGCCGCCACCTGTGATCAGCACGGTCTTGCCTTTGAATTCCATCATCTTCCTATAACATTAATCCAGCTTTCACCTTGTCGGCCACTTCCTGTCCCTTGACATGAGCAAGTATTGCAAGGCCGAATTCCACTGCCCAGCCCGGACCACGTCCGGTGATCATATTGCCGTCGCACACGACTCCCTCCTTGACATATTCTGCTCCCATGTTCACGAGAGTCTCCTCGAAGCCGTCATAGCATGTCATCTTCTTGCCATTGAGATCGGGAAGAAGGCTGAGCACAACGCTTGGAGCAGCGCAGATGGCAGCCACTGTACCACCCTGAGCATAATGGTCCTTCATGATGTCCATGAGTTTCCCGAATGCAGCAAGATTCGCGGAGCCTGGCATTCCTCCGGGGAAGATCATCACGTCGGTAGGAAGGCATGGACCGAAAGTGGTCGATGCTCTGAACTCTCCGAATGCCATGTCTGCCACGACAGGTATCCTGTTCGAACTTGTGACGATCCTGTCATCATAAATGGACACTGTCTTGACATTGATCCCGCCTCTGCGGAGCATATTGACGGTGGTGAGTGCCTCCGACACCTCGAATCCGTCAGCCAGAAATACGTATGTTCCTTTCATATAGTGTTATTTATAATCCCCAGTCAGACGCGCTGTAAGTGCTCTTAGGAGCGTGCGGCACATTAGGGAAATATGTGAATCCTGTTACTTTTTCAAGATCGCTCACCGACATCAGGTCCTGAGAGCTTACTTTGGTACCTTTTTCGGTCTTATGGCTCCTTACAAATGCGGCGCACTTGATTTCCGAAGCCTTGCACAGAGAGAGTGACTTTCCGCTGTTTCCGCTCTTGGTCCTCATGAGGATGTAGTAGAACATTGTCGGGCATGAGACATCGCTTCTGCCACCGAAAGAGATCTTCTTTGGAGATGCAGAATTTCCGCGTTTGTCGGTATAGTTGTCGAAATATGCGCCGATCACGACATAGAGCGTGTCGGAGCACACCTGACCGTCCACCCAGTCTTCCAGAGTGTTCCATGCTCCTCCACCTGTGTTGAAGGTGGAGGAATATTGAGGAGCTATGTTTGTGTAGTAGAACACCTGCTTATTAGTCGCTGAGGTTGAAAGGCGTTCTGCAGAACCGAGCATATGCCCCTTATTGCAACCTCCGCCTGTTGATTTAGAATTATACTGGATGTCAGATGGGATGTTTGGATCTTTTCCGTATGCATCTGTTCTGCTGGCTCCGCTTTCATACATACTATGCCTTGGTGCAGCCACCCACACAGGACAATGATGTTCGGCGCTGAAGCATACCGTATAGTTTCTTGCAGTCTTACCTCCCGGACCTCTTTCGCCTCCTGCGCAGATATGGTGGGCATAATACAAGTCAGAATCTGTCGCGTCAATCATATAGCTTCCGCTTTGATTGTATTTGAACTGAGGCAACTCGTACCATCCGTATTTGCCGCTCTGACCGCTTGCTGCCGGTGGCGTGACATTGTCGTCACCGGTATCGTCGTCTGTACCATCATTCCCAGTATTGTCACTCCCTGTATTATCATCAGTGTCGTCGTCTTCTATCTCATCATCGTCTGGCCTGTCCTGCGGACCATCATCGGTTAAAGTCTTCTGAGCAAACAACAACTTTTTAGATACATCCATCGACAGAATATGGAGTGTCAGATGCCTTTCTTTTCCTGAACCATTCTCGGTGAATTTGATTTTGCAGACGGAATCGCTCCCTCCTTTGCCGGATGACGGAACAATTTGAAACCAGTCGTTTTCAGGAGTATTTGTCGCAAACTCGGTTGTCCATTCAAGTGTGGAATTGAACCGTATATCTATGACTTCTCCCTCTGGCGCCACGTTAACTGCCAGACTCTGCCCTTCTTCAAAAACGATCGATGCTTTTGTGGTCGTCTCAGCCTCTGGAGTGCAGGAGCATAAGCAGGCACAAATCAGGCATGATACCAGTATATAAGCCCGTCTGATGCTATGATTTCTTTTCATGTTCATGTCATTTCAGTCTTATCCAGAAAGGAGCGACAGGAAGTCCCTCCGCATTTTTCAGGTTGCCAGGATTGAAGTCGCCCCATCCGTATCTGACCTCACAAGGGTCATGCACGAATTCTGACCTGACTCTCAGGACTTTAGGCTCCCATTCGTAGTAGGCGTATGTGACAGGGTAGAACACTCCTTCGCTTCCGGCTACTTCCAGTCCCTGGATTTCCATCCATCTGCTCAGGCCATTAGGACAGTCTGTCAGTTCTATGCCCAGTTCTGAACCACCGCCCATGCTGACGCACTTCACGGCGTGAGGACTTGAATATGCCACCCGGTTGAAGCCATAGTCTCTGTTGAGCGCCCAATATGCAAGTCTTTCTCCCACCTGACGTTTCTTTGCAGGATGAATGTTGTCCTTTTCGTAACTCTCCACAAGGTCGTTGGTGACCACGATTCCGCAGTTCGGAACAGTAGCCGCAACTTCATGCTGGGCCTGTCGCAGATATGATGCATAGCTGATCTGATCGCGCGACTTGTAGCGGTATGGAGCGATCTCCACCATATAGAACGGCAACTGTGCCTCGGTGTCGCCCCAGCACTCTCTCCAATGGTTGATGAGAGTCGTCATCCTTTCAGGGAACTGCTGATGCTTTCCTACATTCGAACATCCCTGGTACCAGATGAATCCCTTCACGGTATAACCCTTTACAGGACAGAGCATTCCGTTATATGCCAGATATGGTCTGACGTAGTCGGTCTGAGCTTCGATTGCTTCGCGGCTGAGGTCTTCGTCCGGATATGTCTCAAGAATCTCCTTCGGCAGCCAGCTCTCAACGCGCGCGCCTCCGCGTGCACAGGAAATGATGCCGACAGGTACATCAAGCGACTGGTTCAACTTTCTTGCAAAGAAATATGCAGTAGCGCTCATGTCTGGAACAGTTGCCTGATCCGCACCTTTCCACTCGCCTTCGAAAGTCTCCTGCGGTTCGTAGGTCTGCCTGATCGGCACGGTGATCATCCTCACCTTGTCTGTCGCTGGCGCAGCAGAAATATAATCTATGGCATCTTCCACAGGGCAGTTGTAGAATCCACGCATGGGCATTTCCATGTTGCTCTGGCCTGAGGCGAACCATACTTCTCCGGAAAGGATGTCTTCTATTCTGATTGTCTCGCCATCGCCCTTTACGGTCATGCTGTATGTCCTGTAACTTGCAGCCGGAGTCGTGACATACACACTCCACCTGCCGTCAGAATCAGCCTTGCATCTGTATGCCTTGCCGTTCCATGACGGGATTACCGTGATCTGAGCTCCAGGATTGCTTGTTCCCCAGATTTTCGCTTCGGCATTCTGCTGAAGTACCATGCCGTTGCTGTGAAGCCTTGAAAGAATGAGTTTTGCTTCAACCGAGACGAAGGTGAAAATCAGAAGAATGACAGGTATCAGTTTCTTCATGATATGACCATTTGTGTTATTTGAGCGGGTGACGGGGGTCGAACCCGCGGCCCTCGGCTTGGGAAGCCGATGCTCTACCACTGAGCTACACCCGCAAATCTCCACAAAGATAATAAATATATTTAAATAAAAACAGGGTGACTTTTCAGCCACCCTGTCTTTAATGTTATTTTGGAATTACTTTCCAGCCTTGATTGCAGCCTGTGCGGCAGCAAGACGTGCGATTGGAACGCGGAATGGAGAGCATGACACGTAGTTGAGACCGATCTTGTAGCAGAACTCAACTGATGCAGGATCACCACCGTGCTCACCGCAGATACCGCACTTGAGGCTCTCGCCGGCAACTGCCTCGCGAGACTTGCGTCCCTCTACGACAGCGTGCTCAACGAGCTTACCCACTGACTTCTGGTCGAGAGTCTTGAATGGGTCAGCGTCGAGGATCTTGTTGCCGAGATAGTCACCCATGAATGTTCCGATGTCGTCACGTGAGAAACCGAATGTCATCTGAGTGAGGTCGTTAGTACCGAATGAGAAGAACTCAGCGGTACGAGCCATACGGTCAGCAGTGAGGGCAGCACGTGGGATCTCGATCATAGTACCGAACTTGTACTTGATGTCGAAGCCGAACTGTGCCTCAACCTCTGCACGGATCTTCTCGCAGATGGCCTTCTGGAAGCAGAGCTCACGCTCAGAGATGGTTACAGGAACCATGATCTCAGGCATTGGGTTGAATCCTTCCTTCTTGAGCTCTCCGGCAGCAGTGAAGATGGCGCGGAACTGAGTCTCGGAAATCATAGGATATGTGATGTGGAGACGTACACCACGGTGTCCCATCATAGGGTTCACCTCGTGGAGTGACTCACCACGCTTCTCGATCTCGCCTACAGAGATGTGGAGCTCCTCAGCAAGCTCGTTCTTCTTGATCTCGGTCTGAGGAACGAACTCATGGAGAGGTGGGTCGAGGAGACGGAAGGTAACCGGCTTGGCGTCCATAACCTTCATTGTGCCCTTGACTGCAGCCTTGATGAACGGCTCGAGCTCAGCGAGAGCTGCCTTACGCTCGTCATCTGTCTTTGCAAGAATCATCTTGCGGAGCTTAGAGAGCGGAGTCTCAGCGTTCTGTCCGTAGAACATGTGCTCGATACGGAAGAGACCGATACCCTCTGCGCCGAAGCTGATTGCACGTGCTGCATCCTCCGGAGTGTCAGCATTTGTGCGTACGCCCATTGTGCGGAACTTGTCCACGATGTTCATGAACTGAACGAAACGTGGGTTGTCAGAAGCGTCCATAGTGTCGATGGCCACGTCATATACGTTACCCTTTGCTCCGTTGAGCGAGAGAACGTCACCCTCGTGGTACTCCTTGTCAGAGCCCTTGAACCTGATCACCTTGTTCTCGAGGTCGATGTGCATAGCCTCGCATCCTACGATACAGCATTTGCCCCATCCACGTGCCACGAGAGCTGCGTGTGAGGTCATACCACCGCGCTGAGTGAGGATACCTGCGCAAGCACGCATACCCTCTACGTCCTCTGGTGAAGTCTCCTCACGTACGAGGATTGAAGCGATGCCCTTCTCGTTATATTCCATTGCAGCCTCGGAAGTGAATGCAATCACACCCACAGCTCCACCTGGAGATGCAGGAAGACCGTTTGCGATCACTGAAGCCTTCTTCTCGGATGCAGGGTCAAGGATAGGGTGGAGAATCTCGTCGAGCTGAGCAGGAGCGATACGTGTCACAGCTGTCTTCTCGTCGATCATGCCCTCCTCGAGCATGTCCATTGCCATGTTCAGGGCAGCGAGACCGGTTCTCTTACCCACGCGGCACTGGAGCATCCAGAGCTTTCCGTCCTGGATGGTGAACTCGATGTCCTGCATGTCGTGGAAGTGGTTCTCAAGGTGGAGACGGATTCCGTCGAGCTCCTTGTACACCTCAGGCATTGCAGTCTCGAGAGACTCAAGGTTCTGGTTGTGAGGGTTCTTTGTAGCCTCGTTGAGAGGGTTAGGAGTGCGGATACCTGCCACAACGTCCTCTCCCTGTGCGTTGATGAGCCACTCGCCATAGAACTTGTTGTCACCGTTTGCAGGGTTACGTGAGAATGCCACACCTGTTGCAGATGTAGAACCCATGTTACCGAACACCATTGACTGTACGTTCACTGCAGTACCCCACTCGTCAGGAATACCTTCGATGCGACGATATGCGATGGCGCGCTTTCCGTTCCAAGACTTGAACACGCCGCCGATAGATCCCCAGAGCTGAGCCTCAGCTGAATCAGGGAACTCAGTTCCGAGAACCTCCTTTACGCGGACCTTGAACTTCTCACAGAGGTCCTGAAGCTCCTCGGCAGTGATGTCTGTGTCAGAAGCGTAGCCCTTAGCCACCTTGAGCTCCTCCATCATCCTGTCGAGCTGCTGGCGGATACCCTGGCCGTCAGCCGGCTCGATACCCTCAGCCTTCTCCATCACGACGTCAGAGTACATCATGATGAGACGACGGTATGCGTCATATACGAAACGTGGGTTGTTTGTCTTTGCGATCATGCCAGGGATGGTCTCAGAGCAGAGACCGATGTTGAGGATCGTGTCCATCATACCAGGCATTGAGCTGCGGGCACCTGAACGGCATGACACGAGGAGAGGGTTCTCCTTGTCACCGAACTTCATACCCATGATAGCCTCAGTCTTCTTGAGAGCCTCAGCTACCTCTTCCTTGAGTGCGTCGTTGTATCCGCCGCCGAGCTCATAGTACTCGGTGCAGCACTCTGTTGTGATTGTGAAACCTGCAGGAACAGGAATGTTGAGAGTACACATCTCAGCAAGGTTAGCACCCTTTCCGCCGAGAAGCTCACGCATAGTGCCATTACCCTCGGCAGTCTTGCCACCGAAGCAATACACTCTTTTCTTGTTAGATTCCATAAACTTTATAAGTATTTGATTAGTAATAAATTATATATACATTTGATGCTGATGTACCGCTTTGCCTTTTTATTTTGGCAAAAATCCGGCGCGAATTTAATGATTTTTCTTCAAAAATCAGCAAATCTCAGACTCGAATTTATGGCATTCGTCTTCACTAATCCTCCCCTTCGCTTGCCTGTGCAAGAAGGGCTGTAAGAATGTCCGATATGTCGGCTTTGGACGACTGGCTGACAACCACTCCGGAATGTTCATCGGAAGGCTTGCCGACAGGGTAGTATGCCACATCCTGAAGAATCAGCTGCGAGTCCAGATATTCATAGTCGATGGCACTCACCTGCAGCAGGACTCCGGGAACTTCGCCGAACAGGACCTTCATCGCATCGTTCTCCTGATATGAGGCCATGAGACCTCCGATGTCAAGATCCAGGCCCTTGCCCTGACATAGGATGTTGGCTGCCGCTGCAAGACCTCCATCCCCCACAGTCACTCCTGACAGTATCACCCCGTCCTCGATGAGTTCTCTCACAACTTCGTAGCAGTCAATGAAATAGTCCGGATCCTGGATGTTCGGAGCCGCGCCACCCTCGTGGCCGGTAATCTCTGCCAGAAGCGAACCTCCGAGCTTGAAGCTGCAAGGGTCGAAAGGTATGAATATCAGACTGCTTTCCGGTTCGTCAACCAGTGTTCTGGGGCACATTCTCTCCTCGCTTATCCACGGATGTGAACTCTCGTACGGTGCCTTGAAAAGAATGTTGTGATGGGGCAGGACTGCCGGAACTTCATGCATCTGGTCGTCAGCTTCGTCCTCGTCGAGATCTTCTTCCGGCAGCCATGCATAGAATTTCGCACTGCTGGTTCCGTCAGTGTCCATAAATATATAGTCCGTCAGTTTCACCCCCAGACCGTAAATGTAGTCGCTGGCTTCGGAGATGCTTGAATAGAAGGCTGCCATATTGCCGACCGGTCTGGAATCCCAGATCCATTGGGCCCAAAGTCTCAGGTCGCCAAGCCTGAAATGTCCCTTGCTCCAGATTCTGCCGATCAGTGCCTGTGCTATCTGAAGCCGTGTGAAATGCCCTGGATACAGCATCCTGAATTGACGCTCGGATCCGGCTCCAGATGAAGTCTGGTCTATATATTCCTGTATTTTTGAACTTTCATAGGATTGTGCGGAAAGCGGTGGCTCGATCGATTCATCCACAATGTCGCTGAACTCAGACGTGGCCATATCTTCCTCGAACGGATATTCCATACATTCATTCAGAAGCTCCGCAGGAGTCGCTTCACCGACGATTCCGTCGATGACGTACCTGGAATGTAACGCATTCTCGTTTTCCTTCATAAATCACCGGATTTTAGGGTAAACTTGGTAAAAATACGTATTTTTGTGCATTCAACAAGCGTTTTTTGTCCTTATGAAGCATATTTTTTCAGAAGAAGCGTATCAGGAACTTGTCGGAAGGCTCTTCAGCCGTTTTCCGTCCTTTCAGAAGGTTGGTGCCGGGGCATATAAGCCCGGAATTGCGAACATGGAGTTTGCTGACCAGCTGATGGGGCATCCGCATCGCAAATATAAGATCATTCACGTTGCAGGCACCAATGGGAAGGGCTCTGTCTCGAACATGCTGACGTCGGTGCTGGCATCCTGCGGGCATAAGGTCGGTCTGTACACCTCTCCTCATATTCTGGATTTCCGTGAGAGGATCAGAGTGGTGTCGCAGCCTTCTCCTGCCATCCAGGGCAATCCGTGCCATGTCAACCCGGGCGAGGCCGAGGGCCCTGTCAAGGAATCCATAAGCCGTTTGATATCAAAGGAATACATCTGGGATTTCGTTCATCAGTGGCAGGATACCTTCGACCACCTGGACATGTCCTTCTTTGAGATAACCACACTGCTTGCCCTGAACTGGTTCGCTTCGGAAAATGTCGATGTCGTCGTTCTGGAAACCGGACTAGGGGGACGTCTGGACAGCACTAACATAGTGACTCCGGTTCTGAGCGTCATAACCAACATCGGTCTCGACCATTGCGACATGCTGGGCGAAACCCTTCCGGAAATCGCCTTTGAAAAGGCCGGAATCATCAAGCCCTGCGTGCCAGTCGTAGTGGGGGAGAGCGGACCGGAGATTGATGCCGTCTTTGAGCGTAAAGTCCTATATACCAATCTCGCGGAACCGGAATTTATGGGAGACCGCGCAAGGATCATGTCGCTGCTGACCTTTGCCGACAAGGTCCAGCCGACTCTTTGGGACCGCCATGAGGAAATTCTTGCGGCGATGGACCTTCAGGGAGAATATCAGCGTCGGAATCTCCGCACCGTCCTGGCCGCGCTTGATGTGCTGGGTGGCATCGAGAGCATTTTGACTGGAAAAGTGCGCGAGGCTCCCGGAAATTCGGGGGTGCCTGCAGCATTTTCAGACCAAAAGTGCACGCGATGCATGGATGCTCTGGTCCACACGGCAGCCCGCACGGATTTTCATGGCCGCTGGGAAAAACTGTCCGACAATCCATACACCATCTGCGACATAGGTCACAACGAGCACGGACTCAAATATAATTTCGCCCAGCTCACCCGGATGATGGATTCCGGGAAGTTCTCCAGACTGATTCTTGTATATGGTTCGGTTGCCGACAAGGATGTGGATGCCGTGCTGCATCTTCTCCCTGAAAATGCTGTGTACGTGTTCACCCAGGCGGATTCCAGAAGGGCTCTTCCGGCAGAGAAGATCCGGGAGAAATATCTGTCACACTGCCGGGAATCGGGGCGTCCGTCCGGCGATGTTCATGTGGCTCCAAGTGTGGCAGAGGCTCTTGAAACGGCTGCACGTCTGGCGGCTCTGGAGAAATCCCCATTGATATATATAGGTGGCAGCACATATGTAGTTTCAGAGGCGGTATCTGAGTTTAAATCCTCCATACGGCCCTAAAACGAGGATAAGAGGACGAAATTCCTGCTCAAATCCTCAAAGAAGCCTAATAATGAGGATTAGAAATGAAAAAGGTGACAAGCTAGTCAAGCTTGTCACCTTTTTCATTGTAGAATTCATTCTGCAAGACGGTGAAATCGGTGATTTCCACCAGTTCGATCTTACATCTGTACTTCTTCTTCCAGCGTCCCAGGATGGAAGTGAACAGACCCTTGGTCAGGTATGCCCCGAGAATAGGGCTTACTTTCAGAGTCAGGTTTGTCAGTCCCTTTTCCTGGACATAATAGGAGAGCCGTCTCTCGATGGCTTCGTCTATCACGACACTTGACGATATCTTTCCGGTACCGTTGCACACCGGACACACCTCCTGGGTGTTGATCTCGGTTGCCGGACGTACCCTCTGCCGGGTGATCTGCATGAGCCCGAACTTGGTCAGCGGCAGCACATTGTGCTTTGCCCTGTCGGACTCCATAAGCTCCTGCATCTTCTTGTAGAGGGCGTTGCGGTGCTCGTTGGAATCCATATCGATGAAGTCCACGATGACGATGCCGCCCATGTCTCGAAGTCTGAGCTGTCTGGCGATCTCTTCGGCTGCGTTGCAGTTGACGTCGAATGTGTTCTGCTCCTGCTCCTTGTTCTTGGTGCGGGTTCCGCTGTTCACGTCGATGACATGCAACGCTTCAGTGTGCTCTATCACAAGATATGCCCCCTGCCTGATCGGTACCACCTTTCCGAAAGAACTCTTTATCTGTCTCGTGACTTCGAAGTGGTCGAAGATCGGTGCCTTGTCCTTGTAGAACTTGACGATCTTCTCCTGCTCCGGCGAAATCAGTGAAATGTACTTGCGGGTCTCCTCGTAGATGTTCTCGTCATTGACATAGATGTTGGTGAACGAGTCGTTGAGCAGGTCCCTCAGGATTGTGGTGGTCTTGCTGTATTCTGTGAACAGCAGCTGGACTCCCTTGGATTTAGCCAGTTTCTTCCAGGAATTCTCCCATTTGTCTATCAGGGATATGACCTCGGCATCAAGCACGGCGGCATTCTTGCCCTCCGCTGCTGTGCGGATGATCGCTCCGTAGTTCTTAGGGAGGATGCTCCTTACAAGTGTCTCAAGTCTCCTCTTCTCTTCACGTGAGGAGATCTTCTGGGATACGCTGACCTTCTCTGCGAAGGGCAGCAGCACGATGTTTCGTCCTGCCAATGAAATCTCTGCAGTCAGTCGTGACCCTTTTGTCGAGATCGGTTCCTTGACGATCTGGACGATGATCATCTGTCCCGGAGTCAGCACATTCTCGATCCGGCCTTCCTTTTCGAGGATCTTGCCTGGCTTGATGTGCTTGTAGATTCCTTTTGCATCCGTGTTGGGATTGACTCTCCTGACGAATTCGTCAAAGGCTTCGAAATACAATCCCAGATCAAGATAGTGGACAAATGCCTCCTTCTCGTCTCCGATGTCGACGAAGGCAGCGTTGAGCGACGGAAGAATCTTCTTCACCTTTCCGAGGTACACGTCACCTACGGAATAGCTGTGCCCTTGGCTGGACTCCTTGTTCAGCTCGATCAGCCTGTGGTTCTCCATCAGTGCAATCGAGACTTCCGTTGTACTTACGTCAACAATCAGATCTTTTACAGACTCCATAGCATTGGCTTCTTGGAAACTAAAGAGGCCGACCCCCAGGCCAGCCTCTCTTTAGCAGACTGCTAAAATGGCAGACACTGCGAGAAAATTACTTTCTCTTCTTGTGTCTGTTCTTGCGCAGGCGCTTCTTGCGCTTGTGCGTTGCCATCTTATGCCTCTTATGCTTCTTTCCGTTTGGCATAATAATAAGGTTTTAAAATATGTTGATACTAATAAATTATTTCACTTCTGTCATGAACACCTTAGCTGGCTTGAATGCCGGAATGTTGTGAGCCGGAATTGTCATTGTGGTGTTCTTTGTGATGTTTCTGGCTGCCTTCTCTGCACGATGCTTGATGATGAAGCTGCCAAAACCGCGGAGATATACAGGGTTTCCCTTTGCGAGAGATCCCTTTACACTCTCCATGAATGATTCTACAACGATCTGCACAGTTGCCTTCTCAATGCCTGTAGACTTAGCAACTTCATTTACGATTTCTGCCTTTGTCATAACTCTTATTCTTTTAAATCAAATTACTATTAGCGATTTAGCCTGCAAAAGTACTCCTAATTTTTCAATAAACCAAACACATTATCCATTTTTTTGAATTTAAATTGAGACCTGAGGCATGTGGAGCAGGTTCTTCTGCCTAATTCGTTATATGTCAGTAAAATATATGTTATGGCTCTATGCCGGTGTCAAATAAAACCAGGAAAACGGAATAATGACATCGTTGCGGCATGGCACAGTGATTGACCATATATATGGCAGTATATGAAATCAAGGGAAAGTCTGCCAATTTGGCAGAACTCTTGTCGTGTCAGAGGGGATTTCTGACATAATTGCTGTATATTTGTATTTTTAAAGGAAATATATGACTATGAAAGATATGTTTAACGAGATGATGGCTCCTTCAGGAGCAGAAGTGAGCATCATCCCTGTGGTGCAGGGCGAGGGTGTCATGAAGATCGACGAGGCACAACTTCCGGATTCGCTTCCGATTCTGGCTTTGCGCAATGCCGTTCTTTTTCCTGGAACAGTATATCCTATCACCATCGGCAGGGAGAAGTCGATCCGTCTGATCGAGGATGCGGAGAGGAGCAATACATTCATCGGTGCGGTGCCTCAGAATGACCTTTCCGTCGAGGATCCGCGCAAGGAGGACCTGTATCCGTATGGTACTGTTGCCAAGATAATCAAGACTCTTGAGATGCCGGACGGAACCATTACGGCCATCCTTCAGGGATTCAAGAGGTTCGAGATAGAGGAGATATTCGATTATGAACCATATATGCTGGGTCGCGTGCGCTATCAGGACGATGTCGTGCCTGAGAATGACACAAAGACCAGGATGATCGCCGAGTCCCTCAAGGAGAAGGCTTCCCAGATCATCCGTTCTTCTGCATTTGTCCCTCGCGAGGCGGCAAGTGCGCTCAAGGGCATAGATAGTTTCGAGTTCCTTGTGAACTTCATCGCGACGACAGTCGAGGTGGAGAACTTCATGGACAAGGTGGACCTCCTTCAGTACGGGGACCTGAAGACCCGTGCGATGAAGCTCCTTTCGGTATTGGACACTCAGGTGGAGCTCCAGAAGATCAAGCAGGAGATCAACCAGAAGGTCAAGACCGAGATCGACCAGCAGCAGAGGGAATACTACCTGAACAACCAGCTCAAGACCATCCAGGAGGAGCTGGGAATGGACGATGTGGAGGAGTTCGCTCAGCTCCGTGCCAAGGCTGAGGAGAAGAGCTGGGCACCTGCAGTTCAGGAGATCTTCGAGAAGGAGATGGCAAAGCTCGAAAGATATAATCCGAGCTCTCCGGACTACAGCATCCAGTACAACTACATCCAGTTCATGCTCGACCTTCCATGGGGTGACATGTCGGTGGACAATCTTGACCTGAAGCATGCGCAGAAGGTTCTGGACGAGGACCACTACGGACTTGAAAAGGTCAAGGAAAGAATCATCGAGTATCTTGCCGTGCTCAAGCTCAAGGGGGATATGAAGTCTCCGATCCTTTGCCTCTACGGCCCTCCGGGTGTCGGAAAGACCAGCCTTGGAAAGTCTGTCGCAAGGGCTCTTGGAAGGAAATATGTGCGTATCGCCCTTGGTGGTGTGCATGACGAGTCCGAAATCCGCGGACACAGGAAGACATATGTAGGAGCCCTTCCGGGACGTATCCTTAACGGTATCAACAGGGCCGGAACATCCAATCCGGTCATCGTCCTTGACGAGGTGGACAAACTGACAAAGGACATCAAGGGAGATCCGTCTTCGGCTCTTCTTGAAGCGCTTGATCCTGAGCAGAATACGGCGTTCCACGATAACTATCTGGACATTGACTACGATCTCTCGAATGTTCTCTTCATCACGACTGCAAACAACATCGAGACCATCCAGCCGGCCCTCAAGGACCGTATGGAGATGATCAATGTGAGCGGATACCTTGCAGAGGAGAAATACGAGATTGCAAAGAACTATCTTGTGCCTAAGCAGCTTGAGGAACACGGACTCCAGAAGTCGCAGCTCAAGTTTGAGAAGGCTGCGATCGAGAAGATAATTGACGAATATACCCACGAGTCGGGCGTGCGTGGCCTGGAGAAGCAGATCGCCAAGGTTGCACGCGTGACAGCCAAGAAGATCGCTCTTGAGGAAAAATATCCGAAGACCATCAAGCCTGCCCATCTGAAGGAATATCTCGGTCTGCCGACCAATTCCCATGATATGCAGAAGGGTAATGAGGCTCCTGGAGTTGTCACGGGTCTTGCCTGGACGTCCATGGGAGGCGAGATCCTCTTCATCGAGAGCTCGGTGAGCAAGGGCAAGGGAGTGCTTACCATGACAGGAAATCTCGGTGATGTGATGAAGGAGTCCGCAACCATCGCCTACCAATATATAAAGGCTCATCCTGAACTTACGGGTATGCCTTATGAGGAGTTTGCAGAGAAGGATATCCATGTGCATGTTCCGGAGGGAGCTGTGCCGAAGGACGGGCCTTCTGCGGGTATCACCATGGTGAGCTCGATGGTGTCCGCGTTCCGCGGCCAGAAGGTCAAAAGCGGAATTGCCATGACCGGCGAGATGACCCTGAGGGGACGTGTGCTGCCGGTGGGAGGAATCAAGGAGAAGATACTTGCTGCAAAGAGGTCTGGAATCCACACCATCATCATTTCCGAGGAGAACCGCAAGGATGTGGAGGATATAAAGGAAATATATGTGAAGGGGCTGGACTTTGTCTATGTGAAGAACATCAGTGATGTGATCAAATATATCTTCTGACATGGAAGTACGTATAGAAAGTAGTTGGAAGAACGCGCTGGCGGGCGAATTCGGGAAACCGTATTTCGAATCGCTGGTGCGTTTCCTGCATCAGGAGAAGGCTCAGGGAAAGAGGATATTCCCTCCCGGAAGCCAGATATTCAAGGCTTTCGACCTTACGCCTCTGGATCAGGTGAAGGTGGTCATCCTCGGACAGGACCCGTATCACGGACCGGGACAGGCACACGGACTTTCGTTCTCCGTGCCTGAAGGTGTGCCGGCACCTCCTTCCTTGAAGAACATATTCAAGGAGATAGAGTCGGATCTCGGCGTCAGGATGAGCGGATATCCGAATCTCGAGAAATGGGCCCGTCAGGGTGTGCTGCTGCTGAATGCGGTACTGACCGTGCGTTGCGGTGAGGCGGCATCCCACAGCAGAATCGGCTGGGAAGAGTTCACTGACGCTGTGATCCGCTGCATATCGGACAATACCGACGGCGTGGTGTTCATGCTCTGGGGAAATTTTGCCCGCAGCAAGAGGGACCTCATAGACCGTTCGCGTCATCATGTGCTTGAGGCGGCGCATCCGTCTCCTCTGGCACGCGGAGCCTTCTTCGGCAGCCGGCATTTTTCGCAGGCGAACCACCTGCTGGCCTCCCAGGGCAAGACCCCGATTGACTGGCAGCTGTAAAGTGTTGATTAACAGTAAAATAAACATATAGACCTGCTCCGTCTGTCGCAGGTTTCAAAACATAAGTTGATGATTATGAAAAGGATAGCTATGTTTCCGGGATCCTTTGACCCGTTTACGGCTGGTCACCTCAATATCCTGAAGAGGGCGCTGACCATGTTCGATGAAGTGGTCGTTGCTGTGGGAGTCAATATAGACAAGCGCGGTTTCTTTCCGAATGAGAAGCGTATTGACATCATCCGTCAGGCCACGGAAGGACTGGAAGGTGTGCGTATAATCCAGTACGACAACCTTACTATTGACAAGTGTCGTGAACTCGGCATCCACCATATCGTAAGGGGAGTGCGCAACATGATCGATTTCGAGACAGAGCGCTCGATTGCAGACGCGAACCGCAGGCTGGCTCCGGACATCGAGACCATCATAATCCCGACCGCCCAGGAGTTCGCCCATATATCTTCGACAGCGGTACGTGACATTCTCAAGCACGGTGGAGACACCTCCCTCTTCGTTCCGGAAGGGGTAGTACTGTAGTCTGTATATGATAAGGAAATTCATCATACAGATTTTGCTGCTTTGCACATTCCTGTGCGGGGCCGGTGTGTGTGCCGCCCAGGTGCATCAGACTCAGGATAGCACTGCCGGTCAAGCTGCATGTCTGGATACTGCTGTGTGCAATGCATTGGACAGCAAGCTGATGGAATATTTCGAAGCTATTAAGCACGAGCCGGTCGATGTCCAGAAGGCGGAGTGTGATTTCCTTATCGGAAGTACAAATGATTCTCTGGTCAGGAACCATGTGGCCCAGACCATATACGATCACTATCTTGACAGTCCCGTGATGGGATTCGAGGCAGTTGCAATTCATGTATATGACAACTGGTTCCTGCCAGGCAAGGCTCGGATGAGAAGCGACATGGATATGCTTGGAGCAAGGATATTTGCAGAATTCAACCGTCAGTCCCAGATAGGTTGCATGGCTCCGGCACTCTCGATGACTTCATTGGACGGCCAGCAGGTCAGCCTCTTCACGGAAGAGGACAGGAAGGACCGTTTCAAGGTGCTGTATTTCTATGACGCTGACTGTGCAAAATGCCGTATGCAGTCAATCCTTCTGAGCAATGTTCTGGCGACAGAGGACTTCCCGGTGGATTTCTATGCCATATACACCGGAGATGACCGGCAGGCTTGGGCTGAATATGTTTCAGAACGTTTTGACATATCTCCGTCCAGTGCCTGCGTCACCCATCTCTGGGATCCTGAAATCGATTCGGACTTTCAGAGGAAATATGCAGTTCTTCAGACTCCGAGAATGTATCTTGTAACTCCTGACGGGACCATTAAAGGTCGTGGACTTGATGCTCTGGCACTTTCTCAGATGCTTCACGGAATCTTTGACGAGGTGAAGCTGGACTATGGCGGCAAGGAGTCAGCCGCTTTATATGATGGAATCTTTGCGGGCGAGGCTCCGCGACCGTCAGATGTGAAGGCGGTTGCTGACCGGATAGCAGCATCGACCCTTCCGAAAGGAGACACCGTGATGTTCCGACAGATGGCAGGCGACCTTCTATATTATCTGTCCTCCCGCTCCGGTGAGGGAATGAAGGAGGGAATGAACTATCTGATAGACAGTTATATACTCTCGGATAACAAGGTGTGGAAATCTCAGGATGATTCTCTCAAGGTTGTCGGGTTTGCTCAGATTATGGATGACCTTCTTGACAAGGCGACTCCGGGCACACGTATCAGTGACCTGAAGGTTTCTGGCACTCTCGTGACATGCCAAGGAGAGAAACAGACCTCCCGCAAACTGGGCAGGATAGGTGGCAATCGGAACATAATCATATTCTACACTGAGGGTTGCCGGATCTGTGATGCCGAGAAGGCGGCTGCCCGCAGGCTGGTGGACGCTAAGGCTGACATCGGTCAGACAGGCTCTGACTCCGGCAGGCAGCGTCGCAAGACAAGGATATTCATGGTCAATGTGGACGAGGTCCTCCGCACTGATCCGTCTCTGGCTTCCCGCCTGTTCGACTCCTTCGACCTGTCTTCTCTTCCGTTCCTTGTCGAGACCGACCGCAAGGGCGTCATCCTCCGACGCTACCTCTCTCTACAATAGTTTTTGGGTGTCACCTTTTTTGAAATAATTATTACAGAAATTGTAATTTGGCACGGTGGTTGATTTCGGGTGGACTGTAAGCAAAAGTCCAACACCATTAAAACCTTTCGCCATGACAACTTTCATAGAGGATTATCTTAACGATCCGTCGCAGGCAATCTCCTCAGCCCGCACCCGACTCCCCGAAACGAACTGGTATGACACAATAGACGACGAATCCATATATTCCCAACTGGCATCCGGCGAATTCAGACTTTATGAAGAGATCGTTCTCAGTCAGCCGTATGAGGATTCTCCAAGAGCAGAAAGCTACGCGGTGGTTGCATGACAGCCTCCGCTTTTTTTATGAAATGTGCCAGCTGTTTGTTATATTTGTACCGCTATGAACGGTACTTTTTTTATTATAGCGGCCCTGGTGCTGCTGGCGGCGGTTACGGTGATTTTCGTGATCGCTCTCAATCATGTGAGAAAGGATAAGGACAATGCTGTGGCTCTGGTGCGTGACAGCTACGAGAGGACTATGGCCGAAATGAAGGTCAGTCATCAGAATGCCGTGGAGGAACTGAAAAACGGTCATCAGAAGGCGATGGATGAACTGAAGGAAGGCCATGAAAAGTCTGTCAATGAACTCAAGGAGGCACATCAGAAGGCTCTGGGACAGCAGCTGGAGACTCTCAAGGCTCAGATGACGGCAGAAAGCGAGAAGGTCCTCAAGGCCAGGGAAGAGGAACTGGACAAACGCGCAAAGGCTACATTCGAGAATATAGCCGGAGGCCTGGACAAGGATATCAAGGACATGAAGGAGGCCTTCGAGCAGAACCGCAAAACCCACACGGAGACTTCCCAGACCCTGAAAGTAAATATAGAGAACGCCGTGAAGAATCTCCGTGAGCAGACCCTGTCCATCGGAGACAAGGCCGACAATCTTGCCGAAGCCCTCAAAGGCCGGAACAAGGCTCAGGGCAACTGGGGCGAGGTCATTCTGGATAATCTCTTCACTGCTGAAGGTCTTCGTGAAGGCAGGGACTATGACAAGGAAGAGACCCTCAGGGACGAGCACGGCAACATCCTCCTGAACGAGGACACCGCTAAAAGGATGCGTCCGGACTTCATCCTGCATTACCCGAACGGAAATGATATAATCATCGACTCGAAAGTGGTCCTGACTGCAATGTATGACTATTATTCGGCAGAGGATGAAGAGACTAAGAATGATGCACTGGCCCGCAACCTTGCTGCCATGAAGGAGCAGGTCAAGAGGCTTTCCAAAAAGGACTACAGCAGTTATCTCCAGCCCGGTCACAAGATGCTGGACTATGTGATAATGTTCGTTCCAGTCTATTCAGCCCTGAGACTTGCATATGAGGCGGACAGGAACCTCTGGCACGATGCTTATGCCCAGGGGGTGCTCATTACCACGGAGGAGACTCTGATGCCGTTCCTCAGGATGATAAACATTGCGTGGACCAGTCATGAGCAGGTTGCAAACCAGCAGCAGATCATAGCAGCGGCTGAAACAGTCCTGGCGCGTGTGTCTGATTTCTGCACTGCTCATGCGAAGATGGGAAAGAAACTCAATGAGGCTCTGGAGCAGTATGATGCGTGTGACCGCAAGATACGTGAAAGGGGACAGAGCATTGTGGTTGCTGCCAACAAGCTCATCGGTTACGGAGTGCCTCAGAATAAGAAGAAGGCTCTTCCTCCTGTGATAGGAATGGAAGAAACCGATATGGAACCATCTGATTCGGAATAATTTGCTATCTTTGCAGGTCTTTCAGACTCACAATCATAAACACGTAGTCCAGTGGCAAGGAAAAGCAGGAAATCCACAACCGGAATCGATCCGGAATATCTCAAGAAACAGAAGGAGGCGTTGGTCAGAAGACACCGCCAGGTCATATATCTGAATGACAGCGAGATGGCTGCCATAAACCGTTACTGCGACCAGTATCGCGTGTCAACAAAAGCTGCTCTTTTCCGTGAGGCCATCATGGAGAAGATTCTGTCCGGACTGGACGACACTCATCCCACATTGTTCTGATAACATTAGAAAACCGATCAAATTACATGAAAAGAACATTTTTCTTTCTGTGCAGTCTTGTATGCTGCATCCTGGCTGGTGCTCAGACCTTGAGCGAAGGCCCATGGTACAACCATTATGTGAACGGCATCAACCGTCTTCCAGCCCGTGCTACTTCATATTCCTTTGATGATGAGGCAAAGGCACTTGACGGAAACCGCGAGGCTTCAAGAATGGTTTCTTTGAACGGAACCTGGAAGTTCAAGTTTGTGGAAGATGTTCCCCAGGCCCCTCTCGACTTCTTCAATGAGGGATATGATGTCACTGCATGGGATGACATAAAGGTGCCGTCATGCTGGGAAATGCAGGGATATGGATATCCGATCTACACAAATACACAATATCCTTTCCCATACAGACCGCCATATATCCGCCGTGACAATCCGGTGGGTTCATATGTGCGTACATTCACGGTTCCCCAGGAATGGAAGGGCGGCAGAGTCATTCTTCATTTCGGAGGAGTATATTCCGGACATCAGGTGTGGGTCAATGGCAAGGAGGTCGGCTATTCAGAGGACAGCTGCCTGCCGAGTGAGTTTGATATAACCGACTTGGTCAAGGAGGGTGATAACACGCTGGCTGTCAGGGTCTTCAAATGGACTGACGGAAGTTACCTCGAGGATGCCGACCACTGGAGAATGTCAGGAATTCATCGTGAGGTGCTCCTCCTGTATCAGCCTCAGGTGGCTATTTGCGACTTCGGAGTACGGACAAAACTGGATTCCGATTATAAGAATGCCGCTCTTTGGGTTCGTCCTGTCATTGCGATGGATCATGATGCGGATGTCAGGAACTGGAATGTGGTAGGCCGGCTTTATGATCCGTCAGGAACCAAGGTCGGTGATGACATGAAGATTACGGCCGCAGAGATATACCATGAGAAATATCCGCAGCGTGACAATGTCCACTATCCTCTTCTGGAGCAGAAGGTGGAGAACCCGCTCCTCTGGACAGCGGAGACCCCTAATCTCTATACACTCGTTCTGTCACTGTATGATGCAGAGGGCGCTCTGGTAGAGGCACGAAGCACAAAGGTAGGCTTCCGTGAAGTGAAGATCAGCGGCCAGCAGTTCCTCGTGAACGGCGTTCCGGTGAAGCTTTACGGAGTGAACCGTCATGACCATAGCGAGTATGGCGGAAAGAGCGTGACCCGTGAGGAAATGGAGGCGGATATAAGGCTTATGAAGCAGTTCAACTTCAACTCCATCAGAACCTGTCACTATCCGAATGATCCGTATATATATGACCTGTGTGACAAGTACGGTCTTTATGTCATGGATGAGGCTAACCTTGAGACTCATGGAGTAGGCGGTCAGATTTCAAATGAGCCGACTTGGGTGTCTTCTTTCATGGAAAGAGCCACAAGAATGGTAATCAGGGACAGGAACCACCCTTCAGTGGTGTTCTGGTCGCTTGGAAACGAGTCCGGAGTAGGTCCTAACCATGCTGCGATGGCAGGCTGGATCGAGGATTATGATCCTACCAGGCCTATTCATTATGAAGGTGCTCAGGGCCAGCCGGAGCATGAACTGTATAAACCTCATTCGCGCAAGGCAAGAATCGTCTTCACCAGCGAAAAGCAGGAAGTCAAGGCTACCAAGGAGGAACCTAAGTCACTCCCGCCTATAGCGCGTCATGACAAGAGCGGAAACCCTACCGATCCTGAGTTCGTGGACCTTATAAGCAGAATGTATCCGCGAATCGAACTTCTTGAAAGGATGGCGCTGGACCCGAATCACGACCGTCCTATATATATGTGTGAGTATGCCCACTCGATGGGTAATTCAACGGGTGCGATGAAGGATTACTGGGATCTGATCAGGAAGTATGACAACCTTCTCGGTGGTCATATCTGGGACTGGAAGGACCAGGGACTTGCCCGGGTCGATGCCAACGGAGTGAAGAACTGGGGATATGGCGGAGATTATGAGAAGCCGTCAGACGTAAACTCCGGTAACTTCTGCATCAACGGAGTGGTCGCACCTGACTGCACACCGAAGCCTGCGATGTATGTCTGCAAATATGTCTATCAGCCTGTAGAGTTCACTGCAGTCGATCTTCCTTCATATAAGATCGCATTGAAGAACCGCAACTTCCATATGTCAACAGACAGATATACATATTCTTGGGTGGTCAGGGATGAGAAGACGGTGCTCCAGAAGGGAACTTTCGATGCTCCTGTTCTCGCTCCGGGTGAATCTGCTGAGATTGTGATCCCTGCAAAGAAGGTGACTTTCAAGCTGGGTGCAGTATATATGCTTGAGGTATATGCACATGAGGGTGAGGAACTTCCGTATGCGGATGCGGCTCATGTCCATTCAAGCGAGCAGTTCGTCCTTTCGGAGAGGGCGACGCCTGCACCTGTACAGGCAAAGGGCAAGACTCCTGAGATTTCAGAGAATATCGCTGCCTATGTCATCACTGCCGGAAAGGTTACAGTCACTATAGACAAGACAACTGGATATCTTGCAGGATATCAGGATGGAGACCGCCAGATGCTCAAGGCACAGATGACCCCTAACTTCTGGAGGGCTGAGATAGACAATGACTGGAGAGGATGGAAGCCTTCTCACTATCTCAGAGTGTGGAAGACCGCTCCTGAGAAACTTTCAGAGCCTCGGATAGCCACATCTGCAGAGGGCTCTGCGGCTGTCGTGTCTGTCTCCAGGACACTCGATGGCGGCAAGGCTGAACTGTCATTGAAATATATGATGTATCCGGACGGCCGTCTCAATGTATCTTATGATATTCAGATAGCGGAATCTGTGCTGGAACCACTCAGAATAGGTCTTCAGACCCAGATCGCAGGTGAACTCGACAATCTTTCATATTTCGGACGCGGACCTCAGGAGAACTATTCCGACAGGAATGACGGAATCTTCCTCGGACTGTGGAACACAACTCCGGCAGGGATGATGTATCAGTACGTATATCCTCAGGAGAATGGTAACAGGACAGATGTAAGGTGGATTTCATGCGCAGATGACAAGGGAAGAGGTCTCGTGTTCCTGGGAACCCAGCCGTTGAGCGTATCTGCGTGGAACACGACCCAGGCCGAGCTGCAGGATGCAATGCATATCGGTGAGCCGGCTGTTCTGACTGACTCCTTTGTCCTGAATGTCGATCTTGTGCAGACAGGAGTGGGAGGAACAGACTCATGGAGCCAGAGGGCTCGTCCTTATGATAATGTGCGCCTTCTTGACAAGCACTACTCATATGACTTCTGGCTGTCTCCGGTGAAGAGTCAGAGTGAGGCTGTGGAACTCGGCAGGAAGTACTGCTGGTAAGTACAAGCAGCGAAACACCATAAGAAAACGTTCCAGGTACATCTTTTCGGAGTGCCTGGAACGTTTTTTATATGTGTCGCCGGTCTGACTATTCTGATCTTTCGGCCTGTATCGCGGCATTGTAGCAGTGGCGGCAGAGAGGTTCGTAGGCGTCTTTTTCGCCGAGGACCACGAGCTGGTCGCTTGCTGTGAGACGGTGCGAGTGGTTGGCCGGGCTGCCGCACTTCACGCAGATGGCATGGACTTTCTGGATGTCCTCCGCTACTGCCATAAGTGCCGGCATAGGTCCGAAAGGCTTGCCAAGGAAATCAGTGTCGAGTCCTGCGATGATGACTCTAACACCTCTGTTTGCGAGAGTCTGCACCACTTCGACCAGGGTGTCGTCAAAGAACTGAGCCTCGTCGATTCCCACCACTTCCACATCGCTCGAAAGAAGGAGCATGCTGGCAGGGGAGTCAATCGGAGTGGACGGAATGCTGTGTGCGTCGTGCGACACCACCTGATCCTCTGAGTATCTCACGTCTATGCACGGCTTGTATATTTCCACTTTCTGCTTGGCGAACTGCGCTCTTTTCATTCTTCTGATGAGTTCTTCGGTCTTTCCTGAAAACATTGAACCGCAGATTACCTCGATAGAGCCTGCTTTTTTTGGACTTTCTAAAAACATTTCCTTAATTTTGTGGGTTGTAAGTGATAGGTCTGATATCCCCTTTGTCAGGGGAACGCAAATATAGTCATTAATTGCTTTATGGAAAATAGGCAGCAGCAAATTTTATCGGAAATAAAGGCTCTGGCCTCTTCGGTCAGAAGTCAGATGGAAGCTCTCGAATCTAAGGTCGCTGAACTCCAGCAAATTATTGAGAATGAGGATGTTGTTGAGCCGTCTGATGTGGTCGCATCATCTGGCGATATCGAGATAGATGTCATGGATATAGAACTTTCTCCTGATACGGAATTCTATTCGGAACCGCTTTCAGCTGAACCTGAACCAGAGACTCTCTCAGTGGAAGAGGAGCCTGCTGTCGGGCCGGAGGTGATCAGCGAAGAGGTTGCTGTTGAGACAGCGGCTGTGCCATCGTCTGAACAGGTGGCCGTTGTGACTCCGGAAGAGGTGAATGATGATCTGCCGTTCTTTGAGGATATGCCTGCTGAGCCGGCTCCGGCAATTCTGAACGATGTACAGCCTTCTTCTGACGTTCCCGTTATCGATGCCATGCTCGATAAGCATGCATGGAGAACTGATATGCCGGGGACTGCCGTGAAGGACATCCGCAGTGCGATTTCGCTGAATGACAGGATCCTGTTCATCAATTTCCTGTTCAACGAGGATCCTATGTCATTCCAGGAGACACTGACGAAATTGAATTCTATGGCGTCGTTCGATGAGGCTGCGACATATATGATGACAGCCTTTCCGCATTGGAACTGGGAATCAGACACCGTTTACCGTTTCATGATGGCCCTCCGCCGTCGTCTCCAATAGACTTCTTATGGCAGGAATATTATATATAGTCCCGACACCGGTCGGTAATCTTGAGGATATTACATTCAGGGCGATCCGTATTCTGAAGGAAGCGGATCTGATTCTGGCTGAGGACACCCGCACAAGTTCAGTCCTGCTCAAGCACTATGAGATCAAGGGACGTCTGGAGTCTCACCATAAGTTCAACGAGCACAAGACTGCATCCATGATCAAGGAACGCATCCTGGCCGGACTTAATGTAGCACTGATAAGCGATGCGGGTACTCCGGGAATCTCCGATCCTGGCTTCCTGCTGGTGAGGACGTGTTCCCAGGAGGGAATCGAGGTGCAGACTCTTCCTGGAGCGACAGCCTTTGTCCCGGCCCTTGTTTCGTCAGGCTATCCATGCGACAGATTCTGCTTCGAAGGCTTCCTTCCTCAGAAGAAGGGCAGACAGACCAGGCTTCAGGAACTCTCCCAGGAACATCGTACCATGGTTTTCTATGAGTCTCCGTATCGTCTGGTCAAGACATTGGAACAGTTCGCCGAGTTCTTCGGGGCAGAGCGTGAGTGTTCTGTGGCCCGTGAGATTTCCAAGAAGTTCGAAGAGCACAGGCGTGGCACCCTGGCAGAAGTCGCTTCATGGTACCGTGAACACGAGCCGAAGGGCGAGATCGTGATCATCGTGGCAGGCGCTCCTGAGCAGAAAAAGGAGAAGAAGTCCTACAGGAAGGCCGATGAGGAAGATTAAAATTTATTTTAGCAGCCTTAAAATTTATTTTAACCCATAAAAATAAATTCAATTTGAATAAAAAAGAGAAAAATCTGCGCCTCTTCAGGTGTGGATTTTTTGTTCTGATCCGTTCTCTGCCTACATTAGCAGCATGAAAGAGAAGAAGAAATCGAGGCTCTCTGAGTCTTTTGTGGTGGGAGTCATTGCACTGGTGTTCCTTATTGTCGGCTATCAGACAGCCCTCTTTGTCTATCGGGCTTCTGTGATGAAGATTGTAAGTAACAGAGATGAGCCGGATACGGTGTTTGTCTATGCGGAGGATGTAGCGCATGGGGATTCTGGTGATGGACTCGTGCATGAGGAACCGCCTGTTGCCAGCAATTACGGACGTTCGGTAAGGACATATATAAAGACGTCCGAACATTCTCGGAAAGCAGAGTCTGTCCGAAATGCAGTTCCAAGAAAGAAGGTGGAGTCATTCAGCTTCAATCCGAACACGGTGACCATGGATGAACTGTGCAGTCTGGGCTTTTCGCAGAAACAGGCTCAGTCCATCGTGAATTATCGTGCCAAGGGAGGGAAGTTCCGACGCAAGTCAGACTTTGCAAAATCCTATGTCGTGTCTGACAGCATATTCCAAAGGCTTGAGCCATATATAGACATTCCTCTTATAGACCTGAATCTTGCCGATTCGGCAGATTTTGATTCTCTCCCTGGAATAGGTGGCTGGTTTGCGGCAAAAATATTAGAACACCGGAAGGCTCTCGGCGGATATTCCTATAAGGAGCAGCTGATGGACATATATCGCTTCGACGAGGATAAATACAAGGCTTTGGAGGATCTTGTGACAGTTTCGCCAGAATATGTGACTCCATATCCTCTATGGACCCTGCCAGCTGATTCGCTAAGACTGCATCCATACATAAAGAACTATGAAACAGCACGTTCCATAGTTCTCTATCGTGAAAATTCCGATAGATCCGACCTGACTCCGGAAGGACTGCACAAAGCCGGTATCATAGATGCGGAAACGGCTGTCCGCCTGGCCGGATGCAAAATCCGGAACCCCTGAGGGATTCCGGATCGGTGTCTTATCTTCTGCGGCCCTTCATCGCACCGCGCATCATGTTGCCCATGTTGGCTCCCATGACAGTCTTCATCATCTTGCGCGTGCCTTCGAACTGCTTGAGCAGCTTGTTGACTTCCGGGAGTGATGTGCCCGAACCGTCAGCGATTCTCTTTCGGCGGCTTCCGTTGATGATTTCCGGATGCTCACGCTCCTGTGGAGTCATGGAAAGGATAATTGCCTCGATGCCCTTGAACGAATCATTGTCCATATCGACATCCTTCAGGGCCTTGCCCATTCCAGGAATCATCGATGCAAGATCCTTGATGTTACCCATCTTCTTGATCTGCTGGATCTGGTTGTAGAAGTCCCAGAGGGTGAACTGGTCCTTGGCCAGCTTCTTCTTGAGTTCTCTTGCCTGAGCCTCGTCGAACTGCTCCTGAGCCTTCTCCACAAGGGAAACGACGTCTCCCATTCCGAGAATTCGGTCTGCGATACGGGTCGGGTGGAATACGTCGAGCGCCTCCATCTTCTCTCCGCTGCTGACGAACTTGATAGGCTTGCCTACAACCGCCTTGATAGAGAGTGCGGCACCACCCCTGGTGTCACCGTCCATCTTGGTGAGTACGACTCCGTCGAAGTCGAGCCTGTCGTTGAATGCCTTGGCCGTCTCCACTGCATCCTGACCTGTCATGGCATCGACCACAAAGAGGGTCTCTGTAGGGTTGAGAGCCTCCTTCAGAGCTGAGATCTCATCCATGAGCTCCTGATCCACTGCGAGACGTCCGGCTGTATCGACGATAACCACCGAATATCCTTCCGCCTTGGCCTTGGCAACAGCTCCGCGTGCAATCTGAATAGGATCCTTTACACCTTCCTCAGAATAAACTTCCACTCCGATCTGCTCTCCGAGCACCTTCAACTGGTCTATGGCGGCAGGGCGGAAGTAGTCGCAGGCAGCAAGGAGAACCTTCATGCCCCTCTTGCTCTTTATGTTGAGGGCGAGCTTTCCAGAGAACGTGGTCTTACCGGAACCGTTGAGACCGGCAACGAGAACCACTGCAGGAGCACCCTTTATGTTTATGTCAGAAGACTCGCTTCCCATCAGGGCAGCCAGCTCGTCGTGAACTATCTTCACGATCATCTGCTGAGGCTTCACGGCAGTCAGGACGTTCTGTCCGATAGCCTTCTTCTTCACCTCGTCGCAGAATGTCTTGGCTATCTTGTAGCTCACGTCGGCATCAAGCAGGGCACGGCGTATGTCCTTCATGGCCTCCGAGATGTTCACCTCGGTAATCTTTCCTTCACCCTTGAGGATCTTGAACGACCTCTCAAGTCTTTCACTTAAATTCTCGAACATATCTTATTTCTTTATATTTCAAAATAATCCACAGCCTTCGGCGCATCCTCCAGGCGGTCGCTGAACACACTTGGTGCCAGGTCCTTCATGTTGTATCTGCTCGCCATCACCTGACCGTAGGCTCCGGTGCTTCGGATGGCCATAAGGTCGCCCCTCACACTCAGAGGCAGCAGTCTTCCTGCTCCCCATACGTCGCTGGATTCGCAGACAGGACCCACGATGTCGTATGCCTGATGTGTCGGGAAGAAGGTCCTCATCTGGGCGGACAGGTTCTCGATCTTATGGTATGCTCCGTAAAGTGCAGGTCTTATAAGGTCGTTCATTCCGGCATCCATGATCAGGAAGTTCTTTGTCTCGCCGCTCTTTACGAAGACTACACGGGAGATAAGAGTTCCGCACTGCGCGACCAGTGAACGGCCAGGTTCAACATGCACTCTCTGGCCCGGACGACGCACTATGTTCTGAGAAATCGTCTCGAACCATGTGGCGAAATCGGCAACAGGGTTTCCATCAGGATCGTCATAATCGACTCCAAGACCTCCTCCGAGATTTATATTCCTTACTTTCAGCCCTTTGTCTTCGAAATATCTCACAATGTCATTTACTCTCTGACACTCAAGGGCAAACACTTCGTCCACCCTTGTGATCTGCGATCCGATATGGAAATGCAGACCGAAGAAGTCTATGTGCTCGCTCTTCTGGAGGATTTCAATAAGCTTGTCGAACTCGTGCTGCGAGATTCCGAACTTGTTCTCATAGAGTCCGGTGGTCACATATTTATGGGTGTGAGCGTCAATGTCCGGGTTTATACGCACTGAAATGCTTGCCTTCACGCCATAGTGGTGAGCCATCTCGTTGATCACGAATATCTCCTGAAGAGACTCGCAGTTGAAGGCCTCGATGCCGAGGCGGAGTGCATTGTATATCTCCTTGTCGCTCTTTCCCACACCGGCATAGACAATCTTGTCGGCAGGAAAGCCGCAGTCGTGAGCGTGCAGCACCTCGTTGCCGCTTACGCAGTCTGCTCCGAATCCCTTGGAACTTATATATTCAAGCAGCCTCCTTTCCACATTGGCTTTCACAGCATAATGCACGTTTATCTTGTGTGCAGCAGCAAGTTCAGCGACATGGTCCACAGTCTTGTGAAAGAGATCCATGTCGTAATAATAGAACGGAGTCGCTATCTTGTCGAATTGCTCTATAATATTGAAATCCAGCATCTTATCTTATTCGAATATGTCTATTGTCTTTCCTTGGGTCTTTTTGCCGGAAAAACGGTTGCAAAAATAACGAAAAAATCCGTAATTTCGCAGCCAGATTCTTAAAACCGATTTGCGCACATAAAATGTTGGCTATTAATATAAATCCGGACACTGCATTTCAGTTGATAGCAGGAGTTGCTTCGACTGTGCTTTCCGCTCTTCTGATGATGATAAAGATTCCTCAGTCAGCATACAGCGGCAAGCTGGCCACTTCCAAGCACGCCATAGTCGTAAGCTTCCTCATTTGCAGCTTCATGATGTTCTACACCATCTCCGAGTATGGTTCACCAGCCATCTGGGACTGGGAGATGTTCACCATGCTGACGATGTACATCGTGGTCCACTTCTCCACCTCGATCATATCCTATTCCATGATTGCCCTGCTCAACACCGAGAGGCATAAGGGACAGAGTCTGTTCATGCCGGGACTCTTCGTGTCTGCAATCATAGCCTTCCTTCTGCTGGAATCATATAAGTCTCAGAATATGGCCTATTTCGGGGTCGTATGCCTGATTGCAGTAGTCTCCTTCCTCATTCAGTCCGTGACCTATATCGTCTATTTCGACAGGGCATACAAGCAGTCCCTTAAGGACCTTGAAAACTACTACGATGAGGATGAAAGCCATAAGATCAAATGGGTAAGGTTCTGCTACATCATATCGATGCTGACCAATATCGTCTTCCTTGTCTATATAGGCCTGTTCTGGTTCCTGGACTACAAGATGGAGGTGGCTTCGCTCTATACCATGTGGTATATGCTTTATTTCACCTATCTGACATCAAACTTCCTTTCGTTCCTCAGCACTCATAAGGTAGTGCTGGAAGCGGTGGCTCACAGGGCTTTGTCGGGACAGAGCATAAGGATCAATCTTGGAGACGGAATCAAGTCACGCATCAGCAGGCAGAACTCCGGACAGGAATCACCGGTCAGAGCAAATGACTTCAAGAGCATAGAACGGGCTCTGAAGGTGTGGGTGGCTCAGAAAAGGTATTGCGAATATGACAAGAGCCGCGAGGAGATAGCAGCGGAACTTGGAACTACCAAGGAGGCTCTCCATCACTATTTTATGGTGAAGAAGGGAATTGATTTCAAGAGCTGGCGCACTGAACTCAGAATTGAGGAGGCAAAAAGAATGTTGATAGAGAACAAGGAATTCTCTATCAACATAATAGGGGAGATGTCAGGCTTCAGCGACAGGTCCAACTTCCATCGTCAGTTCGTGAAGCTGGTGGGTTGCTCGCCTAAACAGTGGCGTGAGTCTGGCGGAAAGCTCTGACCAGTTCCTCTTCGCTGATTTCCAGCAGTCTCATCTTCTTTATCATCATAGGCAGTTCTTCATTGAGGAACTGCTCTTTTTGTGCCTCCAGCACCTTCACCCGTGCATCAGGACTTGTGAAGTAGCCGATACCGCGCCTGTTGTATATGATTCCTTCGGAAGTGAGTTTCTCATAACTTCGCATCACGGTGTTGGGATTCACTCCGATTTCGGCCCCATATTCACGCACCGACGGAATCCTTTCGTCGCCAGGAAGGTCTCCGCTAAGGATCCTGTCGCAGATGGCGTCGCAGATCTGGAGGTAAATTGACTTGTTGCTGTTGAATTCCATTGTCTTAGTGCTTTATAGTCTTGATCCTGAAATATATGAGTCCGAGCATGATGAGATTCGCCACTGTGTCGTTGATGGTATCTACAAGTGCGGCATGTCTCATTATTCCCATATTGAACAGTCTCTCGACCGCTTCCTGAGAGTCCATCACTGTCATCCTCATTGCAAATTCCTTCATGTATGTGCTCATGAACGGTGTTATGGCCATGCTCAGGACCATTGACAATGCTATGAAGGCAAGTATTGTCTTGGCTGTCTTGCCTGACTTGAACCAGATGGCTCCGGCAAGGAACCAGAGTGAGATTCCGATGATGTCATCCACATACAGCCATGGACAGCTGATTTCCTTTACGAAATGTGCCAGGGCAGGGAAGGCCTGTATGTCGCCCTCCGTGGCGATCGACTCGTTTATGAAGAAGTCGAAAAACTCTCTCACTGACGGAATTATGGCGGCTCCGCATGTATTGTCGATCGTGCAGAGAAGTGCGTCTGTTCCGAGATATATGCATGCACTCAGGATAGGGGCTACGAAAATGGTCATGAGGACCATGCTGAGCACCTTTTCGAATGAGGATGCCGGAATCATCAGCCATGCGGTTCCGAATCTCTTTTCCGTGATTTTTCCGTAGCATTTGACCGGCATGGTGGTCATAAGTACAAACATCGAGACTACGAATGTAAACACCCTGAATGATTTGTCGGGTCCGCTCCATTCACCGGTGAAAGCCAGTCCCATGCATACGGTTCCTATATATATTATCAGCCCCATAAGACTGATGAGCAGCATGCTGAGCCAGTAGTTGGATGCACAGCTTCTGAGGTCAGATACGAAATATTTTCCGAACCTCCTGAAATTGAATATATCTTTAGTTTTCATCTTTTAATCCTTTAACCAGTTCCTTATGAAGATGCACGGTGTTGAACAGCGCCTCGATATTGACCTTGCTGTCCTCGCCTGTGGTGTTTATGAGCACCTGGATATTTCCTCCAGGAATCATCTCGCAGTAAAGTGCGCCCTCCTTGCGGTCGTTGCTGTAATCGAAGAAGAACTTTTCGGCAATCTTTTCCAATGAAGCATTTAGGAGCACGTCCTGCCTGTCCAGAATGATGATAGGGTCGATGATGTTTTCAAGATCACGTACCTGATGTGTGGAGATGAGAAGTGTGGAGTCCTCGCGGGTGTATTTCATGACTGCCTTCCTGAACTGGGCCTTTGAGGGGATGTCAAGGCCGTTGGTCGGCTCGTCCATGAACAGGTACTTGGTGTTGCAGGCAAGGGCGAATGCGATATGGGTCTTCTTCAGTTGTCCGAACGACATCCTGTTCATCTTCTGATTGATGTCATTCTCGAAAGAATCCATGATTTCGATGAATTTGTTCAGGTCAAATCCCTCCCAGAACTTGCCGTAGTTCTCTGCATACTCGATGGCCTTCATGTTGATTTCAGCCACTTCGTCGCTAAGATAATAGATTTCAGTCAGAAGGGAAGGTTCCCTCTTCCATGGGTTATGGCCGTCGATGTCGATTTGTCCGGCCTTAGCGTTCTTGAGCCCGCTCAAAAGGGTCAGGAGAGTGGTCTTGCCGACTCCGTTCTCGCCGAGAAGACCGTAGATGCGGCCTTCCTCAAGATTCATTGTGATGTCTTTCAGCACGACGTTTTCGCCGTAGCTGAAACCAAGATCTTTGATTCTGATCATGATGTTATACCTTTAAAGTGTCTATTTGTTATAGTGTATTACTAAACTAATACACTGCAAAGGTAATAACATTTTTCATACCACCAAAACTTTTTATCGTCTTGTGAGTGGAATTATTTACGGATGTGGGATCTGTTTCGGTATTCGGCCATGTTTATCCTCAATTCCGAATGCTCTGATTCGGGAAGTGCCCAGTTGAGGAACCGTTCGCGGATATAGTCCACTGCCTGCTGTGACGGATGGCACATGTCCTCTGCATAGAAACGGTAGTCACGCAGTTCGTCCATCATGATTTCGTAGGCAGGGAAGTAGTCTGTTCCCGGAATCGTGCCCTGACTGTCATCTGTTGCCTGGATTGCGGATTCCACACCCAGAAGCAATGACGCCTTGCTGATCTGGTTTCCGTGGGCCCCGTCCTTGAAATGACGGATCGGACTTACTGTGATTATGAATTCCTTGGGCCTGATGCCTTTGCTGCTGTTGCATATGGACATGATCTCCTGAAGGATAGCGGACGTCCTGTCCGCAGTAAGGAATTCCCGGGTATATTCTCTGGCCGGGTGCTTGAGACAGTTCGACACAATCATGTCCCTCCCGATATGTCTGTAGCACCAGCTCGTGCCAAGGGTGATGATGATCCTGTTGCAGTCTTTGAAGAAATCCGCAGCCTTTTCCAGCGAGAGGTTGGCATCACTGAGGAATTCTTCGCGCGTCGCCCTTGCGTGTGAGGTGTGATGGCTGAACGAGCATGTGCGGAGGTCTCCTGCCCCGATCTCCTCGCAGTCCTCTGCCGTGAACCGTTCACGGCTGAGCAGTCTTCTGACGGCAGAAAGTATGGACTCCGGATTATACAAGGTGCCGAACGGATTAACGCACACGTCAAATCCGAAATCAGCGAGCTGTTTCCCGATGTTGTCCGAAAAGCAGCTTCCCAGCATCAGTATCCTGTCCTTGTATGAAATTCCGACCTTGCAGGGTGAGTCGGCCACCGGTGTCTGTAGTTTCATCCGGCAAAAATACTATAAATATTTCAGATTCTCCCAATCAGTGTTATCTTTGGACTTTCAAACCTATGAATATGAAGAGAAACATCATATTGTCAGTTTTTGTGATTTTGCTGGTGACTTGCGAAGTGTTTGCAAGTGAGAAGGATACTTCTGGCAAAGGACATGTCCGGTTCGCCTATGACGTGCACTTCGAGATGAACTTCGACAATCGCGAACTGTACAGAAGCGCCTTCTCGAATTCCATGACCATATTCGGTGCCCGGCTCACTCCTTCGGTAGGCTTGCAGGCCGTTCAGGAGGACGGAACCTCCCACAAGCTGATGCTGGGAATAGATGTGATGAAGGATTTCGGTGCCTCGCCGGTGTCTGAACTGATAGCGGGGAAGGGGAGCGCGGAAACTCTCCCGAGACAGAACAATCTGGACCTTTTCAGGGAGATGACCTTATATTACAGGATGGAGAAGGATTTCGGTGACACCGACATGACTCTCTATGCCGGAATCTTTCCACGCAGAACAATGGAGGGAAGTTATTCCCGGGCCTTCTTCTCGGATTCACTCAAATTCTACGACAACAATCTTGAGGGCCTCCTTCTCAAGTTCACCAGGCCAAAGGCAAAGTTCGAGGTAGGTTGTGACTGGATAGGGCAGATAGGTACAGCAAGAAGAGAGCGCTTCATGATCTTCACAAGCGGTGAGGGAAAGGTGGCTCCTGTTCTAAGTCTGGGATATTCCGGTTATATGTATCATTTCGCGAATTCCCGTCAGGTGAAGGGACTCGTGGACAACGTTCTCATCAATCCATACGCACGTTTCGACTTCGGGGACAGACTGAATCTCCAGGCTTTATCCCTCACGTTGGGATGGCTTCAGGCCATGCAGAACAACAGGAAGCATGTCGGAAAATATATCTTCCCTTGTGGCGGCCATTTCGATCTGGAGGTAAGGAAATGGGATGTGGCCGTAAAGAATACGATGTTTTATGGAACCGACATGATGCCGTATTATAACAGTCACGACGAGGGTGGCATCAAATATGGCAACGCCCTATACCTCGGAGATCCGTTCTATCGCGTGTTCGACAATATGACAACCTCCAGAACAGGCCTGTATGACCGTCTGGAGGTGTGCTATGAACCTGTGATATGGAACAGGCTGGACCTTCGCGTCGCTGCTGTCTTCCATTTCAATGATTTCCATTATTCCGGATGCCAGCAGATTGTTGGACTTCTCGTGTCCTTCTGACGCTTATTTCAATTCTTCAAGTCCTTCTCTGCTGATGATCTCTCTTGCCTTGAGAGGTTCGTCCGTGGTCATGTACATGACTCCGTGGTCAATGACCTGCAGCATGTTCTCCTCCTTGTTGACTGTCCAAGCGTTCGTGCTCATGTTGAGTTTCTTCGCCTTGGCAGCCCACTTCGGACTAAGATTATAGATCTTGTAGTTGTAGTCGATGCCGTTTATTCCATCTCTCTTTACCCCGGCCGGACTCTTTTCCCCTCTGAGGTATTGAACGGTGTAGCCTGGGAGCTCTGCAGCAAGCCTCTTGCACATGTGATAGCTGAATGAGATGAACATCACCCTTTCCGGATCCAGAAGTTCGTGCTCCTTGAGTTTCGCTATGGTCAGGTCAATGAACCTGTCCTCTACCTCATCACATGAGTGTGGCTTCAGCTCATAGACCAGCATGGTCTGGGGATATTTCTTTCCCTGCTCAAGGAAGGCATCGAGTGTCGGGATCTTCTCTCCGTTGGCTATCGTGACATCCTTGAATTCGGAATAAGGGTACTTCTCAATGAGCTTGCCGTCAATCTTGCTGTCATGATATACTATCAGCTCTCCGTCAGATGTCATATTCACATCAAATTCGCTGCCCCAGAAACCGTTCTCCTGAGCGCATCTGAGTGCCGCAATGGAGTTCTTTGCATAACCTGCCTGATCGCAGTTCCAGAATCCTCTGTGAGCAACGATTCCCATAGTGGTGTTACGGCTAGGCTTCTTGGGTCTTGCATTTGCGCGTATCGCAATGAATGTGCTGCATAATATGACAATGGCAGCGATGGATAGGATCTGATATTTCATGGTTGTTTAAAATTTGGTGCGAATATAGCAAAAATAATAAAACCTGAGACATGCTCTGGCTTTATTCAAGATTGTCGCTGAGCATACAGGCTTCCCAGAAAACATACCAGATCTCGACAAAAAACGTACCGTCATCTTTGTGCAGTCCGTTTATTTCATTAAATTTGCAAGATTGATAAACCTAAGAATAATGTCCAGGGAATATGATGTAATTATCGTCGGTGGAGGAATCACCGGAGCGGGAACGGCCAGGGACTGTGCCATGCGTGGTCTGAAGACCCTTCTGCTCGAACGCCTCGACCTGACAGCCGGTGCGACCGGCAGAAACCACGGACTTCTTCACAGCGGAGCCCGTTATGCTGTTACCGACCAGGAGTCGGCAGAAGAATGTATCCAGGAGAATATGATCCTCCGCAGGATCGCAAGTCACTGTGTGGAGGAGACTGACGGACTCTTCATCACTCTTCCGGAGGATGATCTCGGCTTCCAGAGCACATTCATAGACTCGTGTCTCAAAGCAGGAATACGTGCCGAGGCGATAGATCCGAAGGAGGCACTCAGACTGGAGCCTTCCGCAAACAAGGACCTCATCGGTGCGGTGCGGGTGCCGGACGGTGCGGTGGATCCTTTCCGCCTGACCGTTGCCAATGTCTATGATGCCCAGCTTCATGGGGCGGAAGTCCTGACATATCACCAGGTCACATCCCTGATCAAGGAAGGCGACCGTGTGGTCGGAGTCGAGGCCTACGACACCCAGGCCCGTCAGAAGAAGACATTCCGCAGCCGCCTTGTCATCAATGCGGGAGGTATCTGGGGACATCATATAGCCTCTCTTGCAGGTGCGACAGTGAACATGTTCCCTGCAAAGGGTGCCCTGCTGATCTTCGGCCATAGAGTCAACAATATGGTCATCAACCGCTGCCGTAAGCCGGCGGACGCGGATATTCTTGTTCCGGGAGACACAATCTGTCTCATAGGAACGACTTCCAGCCGTCTGCCATACGACCAGATCGATGACATGAAGGTGACTCCGGAGGAAGTGGACATTCTTCTCAGAGAAGGTGCGAAACTGGCTCCACAGCTTATGGAAACGCGTATCCTCAGGGCCTATGCCGGAGTCCGTCCTCTTGTGGCGGCCGACAACGACCCTTCCGGAAGAAGCATCAGCCGCGGAATCGTTTGTCTGGACCACGAGACTCGCGACGGAATCCCTGGCTTCATCACCATCACCGGCGGAAAGCTCATGACCTATCGTCTCATGGCCGAGTGGGCTACAGACCTGGCCTGCAGGAAACTCGGTGTGGACAAGAAATGTCAGACAGCTCAGATCTGCCTTCCTGGTTCGGAAACCGAAGAGGAAAAGCAGAAGAAGGAACTCCAGCAGGGGCGCCGTACTCTCGGACACAAGGCTGCTCACGGCCGTCATGGAACCCGCACTTCAGCCATCGATATGAACGACAGCGAGGATGCCTCACTTGTTTGCGAGTGTGAGGGAGTTTCTGTCGCGGAAGTCAATTATGCCATCGAAGAACTCGGAGCAAAGAATATCATAAACCTGCGTCGCCGAACCCGTGTAGGCATGGGAACATGTCAGGGTGAGCTCTGTGCATGCCGTGCTGCAGGACTCCTGGGCAAGGCAAACGGCTGTGCGAGGAAGAGTCTCGACGACCTCGCTTCTTTCATGAACGAGAGATGGAAGGGAATGTTCCCTGTCGGATGGGGTGAAACTCTGGCGGAGGCTCAGTTCACATCATGGATTTATGAAGGAGTGTGCGGACTGGACGCATTCTCGAAGAAGGAGGAATAGGATATGAAGTTCGATACTATAATCATAGGTGGAGGCCTGAGCGGTCTCATCGCGGGAATCGAGCTCTCCCGCAAAGGGCAGAAATGCATGATCGTTTCAGCAGGACAGAGTGCCCTTCATTTCTTTTCCGGATCTCTGGAACTGTGCGGGCTTGAAGATGAGCCGGCCAAGGCTATGGAGCAGCTGCCTCAGTCGCATCCATACCGCAAGATCGGTCTGGACACGGCGCTGACTCTCGCAGAACGCGTCAAACCTCTTTTCGCTGAGGTCGGCGTGAATTTCAAGGGCAATGCGGAGCGTAACCATTGGAGGATCACTCCTCTGGGAGTGCTCAAGAGGGCATGGCTGACCCTGGACGAATATGCATCTGTGCCATCTGACGGCCTCATGCCATGGAAGAAGGTGGCCCTTCTGAATATAGACGGTTTCCTGGATTTCCATACGAGCTACATTGCCGCAGGTCTTGCCGAAAGGGGCGTTGAATGCGTGGTCAAGGGAATATCCATGCCGGAACTCGAAAGGCTCCGTCACAACCCGACCGAGATGCGCTCGACCAATATAGCCAAGACCTTGACCGGCGAACTCATCGGCAAACTGGCTGCAAGGATAAATGAGTATGCAAAGGATGTGGACGCAGTCCTGATGCCGGCAGTCGTGGGACTTGCAGGAAATGCAGATGTGGTGCGTCTGAAGGAAAAGGTGGACAGACCTCTCCACTTCCTTGCGACGCTTCCGCCTTCAGTCCCTGGAATCCGTCTCCAGATGATGCTCAAAAGGCATTTCCAGAAACTGGGAGGAGTCTATATGCTTGGAGACACAGTCAGGGAAGGTGTATTTGAAGGCGACCGTCTGGCAGGCATAATGACAGTCAATCACGGTGACACATGCTTCAAGGCAGACAATTTCATCCTTGCTTCGGGAAGTTTCTTCAGCAAGGGACTTGTCTCTGACATAAACGGAGTCCGCGAGCCTGTCTTCGGGCTTGACGTGGACAGCCTCGACGAGCGCCCTCAATGGTACAGGAAGGATATGTTCGAGGCTCAGCCATATATGTCCTTCGGTGTGGCGACGGATGTCGGATTCCATCCGTCCAGGAACGGTCAGCCGGTGGAAAACCTCTATGCGACCGGCTCTGTGCTAAGCAATTGTCATCCTATGAAGGAGGGATCAGGAGCAGGAGTTGCCATCCTCACAGCCCTTCATGTAGCAGATACCATCCTTAAAAATCAGTAGAAAAATGAGCAAAGATCAGCATACAAATCCAGAATCCACCTTCGAGCAGTGCATGAAGTGCACGGTCTGCACGGTATATTGCCCGGTGGTGGCAGTCAACCCTGATTATCCGGGCCCGAAGCAGGCCGGTCCTGACGGCGAAAGATACCGTCTGAAGGATCCTCTCTTCTATGACGAGGCACTCGACCTGTGCCTGAACTGCAAGAGATGTGAAGTGGCGTGTCCGTCGAACGTCAAGATAGGCGACATAATCCAGGCGGCACGTCTTAAATACAGCACGAAGAAGCCTAAGCTCAGAGACTATATCCTTGCAAACACCGACATCATGGGTGGTCTGGCTACTACCATGGCTCCAGTGGTGAATTTCACTCTGGGGCTCAGCCCTGTCAAGGCCGTGATGGACGGAGTCCTTGGTGTCGACCATCACCGTACCTTCCCTAAGTATGCGGGACAGAAGTTCGAGACCTGGTTCAAGCGCCATGCTGCTTCAAAGCAGGCTGAATTTGACAAGAAGGTGAGCTATTTCCACGGATGCTATGCCAACTACAACTACCCAAAGCTGGCAAAGGACCTGGTGAAGATCCTCAATGCGGCAGGATATGGAGTGAATCTTCTTGAAAAGGAGAAGTGCTGCGGAGTGGCCCTGATCTCCAACGGATTCAAGGATCAGGCCCAGAGCCAGGCGGAGCTCAACCTCTCAAGCATCCGTAAGGCTGTCGGCAGGGGAGAGCCTGTGCTCACAACCAGTTCGACCTGCACCTTCACCATGCGTGACGAATATGAGCACATCCTCGGACTTGACAATTCAGATGTGCGTGACAGCATAATGCTGGCGACAAAGTTCCTCTATACTCTGATTGACGAAGGACGTATATCTTTGGCCTTCAAGGAAGACTATAAGAAAAGGATTGCCTACCACACCCCATGTCACATGGAGAAGCTCGGCTGGGCAATATACTCTACCTCCCTGCTGAGGATGATTCCTGGCGTGGATTTCCTCATGCTTGATTCGCAGTGCTGCGGAATCGCCGGAACCTACGGCTTCAAGAAGGAGCATTATCAGGACTCCCAGAAGATCGGAGAATCACTCTTCCGTCAGATCCAGGACAGCAATGTGGACCTTGTGGCTACAGACTGCGAGACCTGCAAATGGCAGATCGAGATGAGCGCTGGAGTCACAGTTGAAAACCCTATATCAATAATAGCCGACGCACTTGATGTCGAGGCGACAATAAAACTTAACCGATGAGCAGATTCTTTGACCCGCCGCAGGCGAAGCCCCTTCTTCCGAAGGAAAAGATAGACAAGGTGTTCAAGTCCATGAGATTCAAGGTCTTCATGGGCTCGTTCCTGGGATATGCAGCCTACTATTTAGTCAGGAAAAACCTTTCTCTTGCAGCCCCTGACATGATAGCTGAGGGACTGATAGACAAGCAGGGAGTGGGAATCGCGGCATCTGCCGTATCCATCGCCTATGCTTTCAGCAAGTTCATCATGGGAACCCTCTCAGACCGTTCCGATGCCCGTAAGTTCCTGACTGTCGGACTCGTGATCGCCTCTCTGGTAATGATGGCGGTGGGATTCATCCCATATTCCGCTGCAAATATGGCAGTGAATGTGGCGGTCCTCTTTGCATTCATGCTTCTGGTCGGAGTGCTCTCCGGAATGGGCTGGCCTCCTTGTGGCAGAATCATGGCCTATTGGTTCTCCAACAATGAGAGAAGCTTCAAGATGTCCCTCTGGAACACATCCCACACCATCGGTGCAGGAACCCTCGGACTTCTGGCGATATTCGGAGTGGGACTCTTTGCCGATCTGGGCATAGAGCAGACCTGGAGGGCGAATTTCATAATCCCGTCAGCCTTTGCCCTTGTCCTTGCCGGCTTCTGCTGGTGGGCATTGCGCGACACCCCTGAATCCTGCGGACTTCCGCCTGTGGCTGACTGGAGAAACGACCATTCAGGTGTGAAGACCAAGGAAAAAGTCGGGGAGAAGGTGCCTTTCAAGACCCAGCTCTTCGATTATGTCCTCAAGAACAAATGGATATGGATGATCGCCCTTGCCAATGCCTTCGTCTATATGGTCAGATACGGAATCGGTGACTGGGCTCCGACCTATCTTCAGGAGACAGGAATAATGACGGCAGCCGAGAGCAAGATGGCCTTCTCGATCCACAACTATGTGGGTGCAGTGGGAACCATCGTTTGCGGCTGGATATCAGCGAAGTTCTTCAAGGGAAAGTGTGCCCCTCCCAACATCATCTTCATGGGGCTGGTGCTTGTGGGCTGCCTCATCTACTGGCGGGTTCCGGCAATCGCTCTCGCAACCGGAATCAGCGCAAAGGTCTGGGTGTATGTAGCCCTGATCCTCATAGGATTCTGCATATACGGCCCTGTGGCCCTTGTCAGCATCCAGGCCCTCAATCTTGTGCCTAAGAACGCTGCTGGAACAGCTGCCGGCTTTGTCGGCCTCTCCGGCTATCTCATCGGTGACTCCCTCCTTTCCAAGATCATAGTAGGAGGCGTCGCAGACCAGAGCTGGGACATGGCGAACTTCACAATGGTGATCGGTGCCCTTCTCGGCATCCTCCTCTGCGCCCTGACCCTCCCGAGTGAGAAGAAATGAAGAAGTACTTCCTGCCTTTGATTGTGGTTCTTGCGGCGTCCTGCTGCAGACCAAAGGATGGGGAGTATGTGCTTCATCTGCTGACTACCAATGATGTTCACGGACGCTATTTCGATTCGACCTATGTCTCCGACAAGACGCTGCCGTCGCTTCAGAACGTGGCCTGGTACGCAGACAGTCTGCGCTCAGCTGCCGGTAAGGAAAATGTGATCCTTATCGATGCAGGTGATTTCCTGCAAGGTGACAACGCGGCCTATTACTATAATTTTGTCGATCCGGTTTCCGAGCATCTCTTCTCAAGGATGGCGGAGTACATTGGCTACGATGCGGTCGTTGCAGGAAACCACGATATCGAGACAGGACATCCTGTATATGACCGTCTGACAGCCTCCATGGATGTTCCTCTGCTTGCAGCAAATGCAGTAAGGACAGATTCACGCAGGCCGTATTTCCAGGATTATGTGTGCCTGAAGAAAGGAGGGCTCAAAATTGCAGTCATAGGCTTCACGAATCCAAATATCAAGGGATGGCTTTCTCCGGAAATATGGGAAGGGATGGATTTTCTTTCTCTGATTCCGTTTGCTCAGCAGCAGGTCGACATGGTCAGAAGGAAGGAGAATCCTGACGTGGTCATAGTTGCCGCTCATGCAGGAACAGGCAACGGGGACGGTTCGCAGCTTGAAAATCAGGGGATGGACCTTTTCCGGTCTCTTCGAGGTGTCGATTTCGTGGTCTGTGCACATGACCATCGCCCGGTTGTGCACAAGACAGACAGCATATGCCTGATCAATTCCGGAAGCCATTGTGCAAATCTCGGTCATGGGATTGTAAGTCTCTCAGTTCGTGATGGAAAGGTGACAGCAAAGAAACTTGATGCTTCGCTGCTCCCTGTGAACAAGGATAAGGTGGACAGAAGGATGCAGGCACATTTCCATGATGACTATCTCGCAGTCAAGAAATTCACACTCAAGGAGGTCGGAAGCCTGGATGTGGATCTGGATACCAGGGATGCCTATGCCGGCATGTCAGACTATCTGAATCTGTTGCACACCCTCTCCCTGAGCTGCAGCCCTGCACAGATCTCGTTTGCCGCTCCGCTGAAGTTCAATGCATCAGTTCAGAAGGGGACTTTGGTGTATAATGACCTTTTTACGATCTATCCATATGAGAACCAGCTGTTTGTGATTTCCATGACAGGAAAGGAGATCAAGGACTATCTTGAGTATTCATATGACCTTTGGATCAACACGGTCAGCAGGCCTGGCGATCATGTCCTTAAGATAGTCAATGCCCCGGATCCTCGGACTGCGCAGAAGAACTGGTCATTTGTCAACCGTCCGTACAATTTCGATTCTGCAGCCGGAGTCAACTATACTGTCGATGTCACAAAACCTTTTGGCAGCCGCATCAGTATCGAATCCCTTGCAGACGGCACTCCATTCGATATGTCAGCCTCATATAATGTTGCAATAACCTCTTATCGTGCAAATGGAGGCGGCGGAATCATGAACAAGGGAGCCGGAGTGGCAGAGACAGGGAATCGTGTTGTGGCATACCACAAGGAAATCAGAAGCATCCTGTATGACTATCTCCTCACTCACGGCACTATAGATCCGGCAGCGATAGGGGATCCAGAGAAGATAGGACAGTGGAAATTCATCCCGGAATCCGTCGTCTCCCCGGCCATGGAGCGAGATATGAGTCTCCTTTTCCCGTAGCACAACAATCCGGTGGCGCACATATAGCTGATATTCATGGGTTTATATAAAGTGCGTGCTCCCTTTGGGGAGCACGCACTTCGCGTATGCTGCTGATATGCAGCGTGTTGTGTATCACCGTTTACTCTGCTGCGCCTACTGAGATGTTGGTCTTGGTCACTGTGTAGGTCGCGGCGCTTCCCACGAGGACTGCATCTGTCAGTTCCTCAACAAGTGCTCCATTGAGTTTAGATCCGCTGACAACCTTGCAAGGGCTTGTTTCTGTTCCAAAGACAAATTCAGCGTTTTTACTTCCCCTTCCGGAGAACATTCCACTGCTGCCTGGCTGAATCGAAGATATCTGTGCGTCAACAACACACCCTGCATATGAGACAGGTCCTGCTGTTGTTGTGCTTCCGACCATACCTCCTACATTGACCTGGTCACCTGACTTGAGGGCTGTGATTGTACCCTTGTACGAATTACATGTAATCACCTGCTTGGTTGCGGTTTCACCGACAAGTCCTCCGAGGTTCAGATATGACTTGGTGGTTGAGTCGAATGTAATATCTGAATCAACAATACAATTCTTTATATTGGCAGCAGTACCCGCAAACGCAGCGATTCCACCACAACGCCATTTTCCTATACAGTTGACATATATGTCACCAGTATTTGAGCAGCTATCAAATGTCTGTTGCCTGTCTCCCGTTGAAGCGCAAGCGATACCTGACAAATAGAAGAAGGCTGTGCTTGTTGAATTCGCTACTACCTTGAGGGATCCTGAATTACTGCATGATTTGTATGTACTACCCTTGTCATTGTATCCGATGATACCTCCAAGATACAGCTGTGCAGCGCACTCGTTATCCGCATCAATAGCCAATGCTGCTGAATTGGTGCAATTCTCGGCATTTGTGACAGCTTCAAACTGTCCCGAAATACCTCCGACGAGCAATCTTCCGGCCACCCTTTCAACAGTTGCCGTTCCATTTGCAGTATTAGTGAGAGTCTTCAGCGCTGGCGCCTTTGAGATATTTCCGAACAGTCCTCCCAGATATGTCGTTCCTGTTCCTTTTGCATTGAAGATCACAGGACCATCATTCGTGATGCCAGAAAGTTCATCAGGACAGTTCGAATAACCCGCATAGCCGCCGACCCAACAAGTTCCATTCGATTCGTCACTGTTGTATATAACCTTGCCCTTATTCAAACCTGATGTAGTTTTTGAACCGGTTGTTCCATCGCTGTAATATCCTACCACACCTCCATATACGACTCCCTCGGTTGTAGAAGGATGGTTCAGGGTAAGGTCTGCGTTGTTGGTATTGCCGTTGAATTCCTTGGAACCGAAGCCCATCACACCTCCCATGCTGACCTGGGCAAGTCCAGCAGCTCCTGTGAATGATGCTGTTATCGCTCCGTTGTTAGTCGAATTGACCACACCGCCGTCTCCACGGCCGACCACTCCTCCTATCCTGTTCATCTTGATGCATGACTTGAGGTTGATCGCGCCATAGTTAGAGCAGCCTGACACCTGTGCAAATGAGTATCCCACGACTCCTCCGACAGGTGCCTGAGTGCCTGATCCGGCGTTCATCCACAGATCATATTCCGAAGTACCATAGTTCTTGCAGTTGGCCAAAGAGCATGTTCCTCCAGATATGCCCACAAGTCCGGCTACACCTCCGAACGAGGCTCCTGTGAAGGATCCGGTTCCAGCCTGGAGCGAACCTGCATTTGCATAGGAACCCTTGACAGAGAGCGGACCGTAGTTGGTGCTGTTGTCCACGCCGAAGAGTGAGAATCCCACTACTCCTCCTGCGCAAGGTCTTGATACGGCATTTCCGGTCGTCATCGTAGGAACAGTGATCCTGATGCTTCCCTTTGAGGTACCCTCCTGTCCGTTCACACAGTCCTTGACATTTCCTTCGATGTATCCCAGCACACCTCCGATGTTGAAGTAGTTTGCTGAACCGGCCGTTCCTTCGCCGTCAGTGAGCGAACCGCCGTTCTTTAGTGTGTATTCGATATTACCTGTATTTACACAGCCCTCAACAGTTCCCTTGGACGGGCTCTCTGCTGTGATTGCACCGGAGGCTGGAGATGATCCTGAAAGCACACCTCCGATATAGACATGGCCTGAAGTTCCGTTTACGGTGTATGATATGTTTCCGTTGTTCGTACAGTTCAGGGCAATATGGGCGTTACCTCCGTTTGTGATCTGAGTCTGGACATTTGAATAACCGATTATACCACCGATGTTCATACGCGCTGCATTGCCTTCCACGAGGATGTTTATGTCTCCGTTGTTGGTACAGCCCTTGACTGTGCCATAAGCCACGCCGATCATGTTTCCGTAATATGTAGATTTCTCGGCAGATGCTATGGTAGCGTTGACGTGGGCGTTGTTGACGCAGTTCTCGACGCATGAATACGTAAGAGTCACCTTTGCAAGGAATCCGAAACGGTCATTTCCGAGAACAGGAGTAAGCTTGCAGCTCTCGTCGATAACGAGGTTCATGATCTTACCGCCCGCCTGTTTTTCCTTGTCCTCTGCCAGACTGTTGAACAGGGCGACTCCATTCGAAGTCCAGTTCTTGAGGCTGTATCCGCAGCCGTCGAATGTTCCGATGAAGTCTGCTCCTCCCATCAGGTCATATCCTTCCAGATCGATGTCATTGGCCAGCTTCACTGTCTCGTCTGATGTATATTCGCTGCTGAACATCAGGAAGCTCTGAAGGTCTGTCGCGTTCTTTATCTCGTATATCTTCGATGCACTGAATACCTCCAGCACCTCAATCCTGATGTCATCGACAAGGATGCGGCACTGTCCGGTTGTTGCGTCCACTCTCTGTGAGTATATTGCGATTCTCTCGTTTTCGCTCACAGTCATCTCGCAGCTGTATTCCTTCCACTGCTGGTCATCGGAAATCTTCACATCCACGCTGCTGCCTGTCTGGTATCCGGTGATGAGTCTTCCGTTGATCTGCTCGTCCTTCGCGCTGATCGCCATCACGCGTAACATGCTCTTGTCGTTTGCTGTTTCACGGTATGGATGTGCCTTGAATGTCACCTTGATGTTCGCCCTTCCCTTGATTGCAGTCAATGCCGGCGATACGATACCTCCTGCCTTGCTTCCTCCTCCCAGCTTCAGATAACCAGGACGTGCGCATACCCTGCTGTTGTTATTATCCTCGGATATTGTCTTCCAGTCCGCCAGACGGGTGCTGCCGACAGCGTTTCCGAGCGTGTTGAACAATCCGATCTCCGTAGTAGGGACTACAAGATAGAAATTATGCTCGAATCCGTTGATGACATGTTTTCCGACAGGGCTTTCTCCCACAGCCGGATTCATCGCAGGGGCATTTCCTCGATTGTTGTCGCAATAACCCCAGAATCGTCCTGCCACATCACCTCCCCATACGAGTTCGGAGAAGTCCTCTGACAGGATGATATCGCCGGCTGCAGCCGTCTGTGGCATGCCGACGTTCTCGGAAGCCAGTGTCTTGACAGATACAGGTGCAGAGGCATATTCAGGAGCCTCAGTGTTCCATGCCTTGACGTAATACTCGGTGCCAGCTTCAAGTCCGGAGAATACGAATCGGGGAGAGTAAGGACCTTCGACGGCGTATATGTTTCCCTCAGGAGTTGTGAAGAGGGATGACGGAATGTTCCAGCTGACCACGAGATCTTCGCAGGCTGCGTCCCTGTAGATGCCGACGCTCCAGTCAGTGAGCACGTCAGCAGCAGGGGAGGCGAACTTGCTTACACTCCAGCTCACGCCCACTGTGGACGAAGAAGTGGCGAGGACTTCCAGTTCAGGAGTCTCTCCCTTCTTCCACTCCACGTCAGTGTCTATCGCTCCTATGTCCAGTACCTTTCCTGCAGCCAGCTTGACGAATTTCTCCTTGAAGGTTTCGCCCACACCGCCGGCAGACTTGAATGCTATCTTGAAACCGTTGTATTTGTCTGCAGGAATAGGAATATAGTACTTTCCTGTCACGGCTCCGGTGTTTATAAGCAGTTCCTCGGAGGTCTCTTCCGCAACCGGAGCAAGAGAGGCTGTACCGTTGTTGTTGACGGAGGCCTTGAATGTTCCTGAGAGTTTCCTTCCGCTGGAAGAGATCACGATGCTTGTTATGTCGTCTCTTGTTATTTCAAAGCCGAGGTAAGCTGTCGTATGCAGGAAATTCACTTTTCCGTCTGCTACGATTCCTGTACCGATGGTCTGTGAGAACGACTCCGGAACAAGCTTCACTATTTTCGGAAGAGTCACGTTGAATGAACGTCCGTCCAGTGCATAGCTTTCGTTGTAAGGATGCACAGCGATGTAGTTCTCGCCGGAGAACAGCTGCACGGCTGTTCCTGTGAACTGAGCTGACGCCCCGGCTGACTTTCCTGTCAGGACGAAATTGTCGGTTCCATACAGGAGCGAGATCTGGTCACCCAGTTCCCACTCATGGCTGAATGACACGGAATCGGCGCCGGCCAGGGTAGCCGGTGCAAAATCCGCTTCGATTGTCATTTCCACCTCTGTACCCGCCTCACTTTCATCCAGGCCTTTGGTACACGCGAATGCTCCTGCAATCAATAGGACAGAAGCAAGCGTTCTAAGATGTCTTTTCATAATATGTTATCTGTAATTTATTTTTCGTTTTATGGTCTTCCCTCGGATTCCGGATTCTCCCAGAAATTCAGTTCTCTCTGTCCAGTTGCCGGCCTCATCCATGACATATTCATATCTGACGATGTCGTATTTCCTTGAGTCTTCATTGGAATATATTTCTCCGTCAGGACCGATGAAGGCACCACGGCTCAGCATTGGCAGACCGGCTTCATCGTATTCGATCCCGATTCTCAGGTCATCACTCTCTATGCATGAGATCCGTCCCGCCCCGGCATATCTGTATGTGGTTTCATATAACACCTCCCCGTCAGGCGAGCAGTGGATTTCGGTCTTGTCCTCTCCGTCATATGAGTATGTGCAGCTGTCCGCAAGAGTTCCTTCCTCATTGTAGCAGCGGTATCCTGTTGTCTTCCCGTCGTTGATCTCGAAATCCCATCGGAACAGCACCTGCATGTCGCATCCTCTGACAGAATACGATGAAAGGACTCTGCCCCGGTACTCATACTCGTAAAGCGCCTCATACGTTCCGTCTGTGTGCAGGACCTTGATCTCGTCCAGACGCCCGCGCCGGTCATACACATATATATGTCTGAGTGTGTCGTGGAGATTGCTGATCATGAGAGAATCCAGCATTCCCAACCTTCCGAAGAAGGCGTCTGTGATCTCTCCGTCGTCATCCCTCATCTCGACATGCCTTATGTTTCCATGCAGCTGATACCTCTGCAAGTCCTTTACAGAGTCATCGCAGCTGCACAGAATGCACAGGAAGGCGAGAAAGAATGTTACTGTTCTAACCACGCTCCCAGCTCCTCATAGATCTTGTCGGCAATGAATGTCATCGCCTTTGCATTAGGGTGACATCCGCTCGAACCGTTGTAGTCGTGCTTAGGCATATATGTCTGGTCATTGAAACCGTTCACGGCCAGAAGATCCACCGATTTTGCTCCATAGTGGTTCGCAATCGATATTATGGACCTCTCGATGCCCTCAGAAAGGTAGTCACCGATGATGCAGACTATCTTTGTGTCAGGATACTGCTGCCTGATCAGACAGAGCAACTTGACATATGCCGAGCAGAAGTCGTTGTGAGGCAGTGCCTCTATCTCTTCTCTTGTTTGAGCTGCGTCAGCCAGTGCATAGACCGCCTTGAGGATGTCTGCGGAAGGAGTGGTCTCGTCATGGCAGTCCTTGCTGCCCGGATAAAGAGGGCAGTTGTCTCCGTGAGCCCAGTCGTTTGTTCCGCCGTGGATGAGCACGATGTCAGGATCTCCTATTCCTCCCAGTCTTATGAATCTTTCCACGAAGCTGTTGTTCACCCAGTGGTCGGTCTTGTTGTCCCTTGCATCGTCGCTGTTCGCCACCGCCGTTCCGGAATAAGACATGTTGATGTCAAGGCGGGCGTTGCTCATCTTTTCATAGATAAGCTGCCACCAGTAGGTCTGCTCGACACGTGTCACGCTTCCGTCTGCGCAAGGGTAGTGGTAGTTGTATCCTGCCGGAATGTATCCTGCGAAAGATGAGATGGAGTCTCCTATGACGCTGACTCTCTTTGCTGAGTTGTCACGAGGCTGTGGATCGGCTATCTCGCACTCCAGGGCAGGGTAGCCTCCGCTTGTTGCAGTCCAGCCGGACATGACCACCTCAGATGCAAGCTGGAGTGATGCGGTAGCTGCGTTGAGCCTGTTCAGAAGGGTTCCGTCTGTCATCTGTGCACCGGTCAGTCCTTCAAGATTTGCATCGACCTGTCCCTCTGCGATGCCGCGGCCTTCATTGTCAGCATTGAAGAAGTTCTTGGCTTCATTCAGGACTATGGTATTGGCGTTTCGTCCCGCAGCAAGCCCCCAGATCTTGTAATCAGCAAAACCGGTTACAGGCTTGTAGCTGTGCTGGATTTCTGAGAGCGTGACCGTGGTGTAGCAGTTCGATACGTAGGTGGTCTTGTCGTTGTTATTGAATCCGAACAGACCTCCCGTACCTCCGATGCTCTCGTTCAAAGCTCCGTGAGCAGCCTGCTGGATGCCTGTCCTGATGAACTTAGGTGCCGCCACGCAGTTCTCGATGACTATTTCGCTTGATTTGGTCATCCATCCTGTGATTCCTCCCACAAGAGAGTATTTGCTGCCGTTTGTGCCTGTGGTGCGGAGAATGCCCTCCTTGTAGGTACAGTTGGTGATATGACATTTGCCGCCGGTGTCGTTGCAGTCGATGTGACCGACGATACCGCCCACATTATACTGTCCTGTTATGTCTGAATAGACAGTACATCTGTCTATGGAAGCTGTCTCTTCGTTCTTCGGGATAAGGAAACCTGCGATTCCGCCGATGTTGAACTGACGTCCTGAAATCATGGCGCTGCTGCTGACCACGCATTTCTCTACCTTTCCGCTCTGGAGATATCCGACGATACCTCCGCAATGGTCGAATGATGCCACCTTTCCTGCGGTCGAGCACTCCGAGATGAGGGAGTTCTGTGTCATGGCTCCAGCCATGCTTCCTGCACAGTGATATGTGGTGTAGATTTCAGATGCCTTTGTGGCAGAGCACTTTGTTATGCTTGTCTTCCTTGCGTATCCTGCGATTCCTCCTATGTTCTTGCCAGTTGCGGAAATCTGTCCGTTGAACACGCAGCCGGAGAATGTACAACCCTCTGCCATAGCGGCTATACCGCCCGTGAATCCCATGTTGGCATTGTCAGTCACGCTCTCGAAGCCTTCCATCGGAGCTCTTACGCTCTGATGAAGCTGTCCGTTCCACTCGCAGTTCTCGAATTTCGTGTTTCTGGCAACAGCTGCGACACCGCCAAGATACTGTGCCTTGCTTGTGACGTTCCATCCGTCCAGCCTGAGGTTTCTTATGACCGCACCGTCTGTATATCCGAACATTGCAGTAGGCCTTCCTCCCGCCTCTGTTCTATAGATCACGCCTGATATGCTGTGACCGTCTGCGTCAAACACTCCGGAGAACGGCGCCTCAGCATTTCCGACAGGCTGGAATATCCATGAGCCTTTCAGATCTAAGTCTGAATCCAGTCTGTAATGTCTTGAGAGGAACTCAGGTTCAGCTGCAGACCTTTCGACAAACTCCTGATAATCAGCAATACTTTTGATTATATATGGGCTTTCTGCCGTTCCTTCTCCGCCGCTGAATGCAGCCCATGGAGTGAGAAGACGTGTCAGTGAAACTGTGTTGGCCATGGCTGTGACATCTTCAGTGCAGCTGAGACTGAACGTGCTGTTGTCCGCGAAGGTGAAGTCCACGGAGAAGCCGCCCTGATATGTCTGCGCCGGAATGGCTATGTAAAGCGGAGTCTCCACGCCGACAGTCTTTTCAGAGCAGTCGAAGGTAATCTTCTTCTGGTTGTCTGAAACGAATGTGAAAGTACTGTCCTTTACAGATGCGATACCTGCGACATCTGCCTGTGCTGAAGTGAATTCAACCTTTGTCAGCTCTGTCTCGCTTCCCTGAGGCAGTCTGTCAGCAGGGAAGTCCAGCCTTACCACCGAGAACAGGCTCTGGAAACAGAACACAGAGTCAGCCTCTGCGTCGGCCACCATGACAAGGTCCTTGATGTAGTTCGGATACAGCTTCTGCTCGGCAGGAACTGAAATTCTGATGTCGCCTGAGCCGGAATCCTCAAGGCATGCAGATGCTGGAAATATAGCTTTATATGATGAGGCAGACTCGAAGTCGTCGCGCTCGGTGACGAATACATCCCTTGAAGAATTGTAGACGAAGAGTGCAAGTTCGCTTCCGTTGTCCACCAGGACCTCGTCTCCCTTCTCCCAGCTGGTCTTTCCGCTGCCCGGCATGGTGATGGACTTCACCTCCAGGTCGCTCAGGGCTGCCCGGAATTCCTTCAGGATGTTCTCGTTCTGTATGTCTTTCTCCTGCTGACAGCTGCACGCGAGCAGAAGAACAGAAATCAATAAGAAAAATCTTTTCATATATGTTCTATTAATGTGCAAAACCTGTGTAGTCCGTCTGCAGCTTGTCGGTGCATGTGTACACGTTCACCTTGTCGCTGCTTGGGAAAGTCTGGGTCGCGGTGATGGTCCATCCCTTCGATTTATCAGGGTCCAGTCCAGGAATCTTTGCGTACCAGTAAGTCTTGAGAGCCTTTGCCCATGTGAGATTGTTCTTGTTCAGCTCTGTCCTGTAGAATGCGCTGACGCACATGTCAGACAGATTCGTGGTGACTCTCTTCATCGGGTATGTCTCTCCCTTATATGTGATGCTGACCTTCCAGTGCTCGCTGTCGTCATCTCCCCAGATTGCTGCGATGAGGCAGTCTCTGAGAATCTCCTGACCAATCAGCGTTGTGCTTTTCTTCGTGTCTGCGCTGTTGAGGTTCATATATCCTCCTCCTGTCCAGGTGAAGGTGTAGTCCTTTGCGGTCTCTCCCTCTCCTACGATCTTTCCATAGGTGGCGTTTCCGCTATATACCCTCATCTGGGCGTCATTGTCTGTCATTCCAGTTCCGCGGGCTACCCAGTTGTACATCGAGTTTCCACGGATCTCGAAATATGTGTATCCGTTAGGAGAGCCAGCAGCACTCAGGTTCGATGACCACCATGCTCCGCAAGCGGCGCAGAGCACATGCTCATATACCGGATTTCCGCCTGCGCACTTGTATCCGCCGTGGATGTAGTTCTGCGTATAGTGCGTGTGACCGATGAGGATATGAGCCTCCTTGAACTGTGTCAGGGCTTCGAGGGTCTCCTTGTAGTATCTGTCATAACTTACTGATGCACCGTCTTTTGCAACGCCTCCTCTGAACGGGATGTGTCCGGCAAGGATGATCATCTTGTCCTCCTTGTTCTCCACCTGCTTGAGGTCTTCCTGAAGCCATTTCCACTGAAGGTCAGTGTAGCCTCCGTCATATTTCCAGGTCGTACCCCTGTTCTCCTTCACGATTACGTTGTCCATTACCACGACATGCACCTTTCCTCTGTTGAATGAATAGTCCACCGGTCCGAATTGTTCCATATAGGTGGTCACCGATTCATATGCGGATGAATATTCTGCATTGTGGTCGTGGTTTCCGATGCACTGAAAGAACGGAAGATACCTTCCTTCCACTGAGAAATTTGACATTGTCTTCTCCATGTCAGGGAAGAGTTCAGGGGTGTCTGAAACGATGTCTCCCAATGTGAGGGCGTAAGGATTCTGATATTCTCCCTTCTTAAGGTGAGCGGTGAGGTCGGAACGGAGGTCAGACAGGGTCTCGTTCACGTATCTGTCCCTATGGGCGATAGACGCGCACTGAGGGTCGCCGATGGCGATGAGTGTCCAGTCCTCTTCCACTGCAGGGAGTTTCTTGAGCGCAAAGTCGTTCCTGTTCATCTCCTTGCGGTTGAAGTCAGTCTTCGAATAGAATAAAGGGGTGTTGTTTTCAGACATAGGTACTTCATACTCCGCCGGAATGGAGATATAGACCATACGGCAGTAGCGGTTCGCCTTCATCTGATACACTCCGTTGTCGTCAGTGACGGTGTAGGTGTATCCGTCCGTCACAGGAACTCCCGGGATTCCTTCATTGGTCTCGGCGTCGTACACCAGACCCACTGCATTGTTCTCCGAAGATATGGCGGTGCCATTGATCTCTTCATACTTGGTGTAGTCACCGTTGAGTGTGACGTTCTCCTCTTCATCCTCTCCGTTGTCGAAATAGTGGGACGGAATCTCCGGCTTCGCACAGCAGACCGCCACGAGGCAGCCCAGGGCAAGAATAAATTTATCGGTTATATTCATATCGTTGTCTTTTATCTGCTCTCCCAGCCGTAATTCTGGCCGAGATTAGGGTTGACATTAAGGGCGCTTTCCGGAATAGGGTCGAGGTACATGCAGTCGTCCCATTCAAGAAGGTAGTTGTAAACAAGGTATCCGTAAGTGCCTTCAGTCAGGCTGAAAGATGAGTCAGAACCTGTGTTTGCAATCGGATAACTGTTGTCCGCATGAGGGGCATTACGATTTATGTAGTAAGTCCTGCCGTTGAATTTGAAACCGTTCATGGCCTCATCCTCAGTGACATAGATTCCTCTCCATCCCTGATATTCGTAGCGTCTTGCTATCATCCATCCTGCCTTCCATCTCATCAGGTCGTCATGACGCGAGTCGCATTCCATTGCAAGCTCGATCGCCCTTTCGCGGCGGAGCTCCAGAGCAAAGTCGTCAAGCTGCATCGGGCTCTGTGCATTCGGGTCTGTGTAGTAGTCCGCCAGCCAGTTGTCCCTCATGTAAGCGGAACTTCCCGGGTAGATGCTTGTGACGCCGGCTCTTCTTCTGAGCGCTCCGACAGTCTCATCCCAGACCCCTTCGCTCATTGCTCCGAGTTCATACATGCTTTCTGCATAGATGAGAAGGATCTCTCCATATCTGAGGAGCGGAAGCGCGTTGTAGCACAACGCTCCGGCCCTGAAATTGTCCTCATGCTCCTGGTTCCACTTGATCCATGCATAACCTGTGAACACATGAGTGAAGTTGGTCGGCTTAGGTTGCTCTCCGTTTGCCAATGAATTGTACTTATGATTAGGACCGTTTACGGTCTGGTGCATTCTCCAGTCCCTGTTCTCGAACTCCTTGTTGATGTTGACCTTGTCGTCTGTGACGTGTGTTCCGTCAAGGTTAAGGTACATTCTGACAAACTCCTTGACAGGACCGTACTGCTGTCCCCATGTCGATGAATTGAATTCACCGGTGAGGTCGTGCGACACCCTGAGGTCTTCGCTGAACGAACGTCCCCAGATCACCTCATCCTTCTGGATGGTGTTGCTGATGAACAGGTCGCTGTATGCTGTCTCAGGTGATCCTGCATGAAGGGTATAGACTCCGCTGTCCATAATCTTCCTTGCAGCATCCCTTGCAACCGCGATGATTTCTTCAGAAGTCTCGTACTCGTTGTTCCAAGGAACGTTGGTGGACGGGTTTCTGTCGTGATATTTACGGTATGTTCCTTCATACAGGCAGGTTCTTGCCATATATGCAAGTGCCACATACTTGTTGACGTATATACGCGAATCATCCACGAACTCCGGCGTGTCGAGACAGTGCTCGGCAGCGAACTGAAGGTCCTCGAGAATAAGATGGAACACCTTTTCGCGGTCCTCACGGCCAGCATAAAGCAGGGTGTCGTCCGGCTGGAGATACCTGTCGATCCAAGGGATGTCTCCGAAGGTCTTGAGCTTGCGCATATGTGCATCAGCCCTCCAGAATCTTGCGACTCCGAGATAGTGGTTGTAGATCTCCTCTGTCACGTTGCCCTGGGACTTGTGCATGTTCTCGATCATATAGTTCACCTGGCGCAGGAAACTCCAGCTGCCCGAACTCCAGCCACCCCCTTTGTTGGCATTCCAGATGCCCGGATGGTATTTGTCTGTCGAAAGCTTTGTCGCACAGAGGTCCGTGTAGGCGTTGTTTCCGATGGCGACCGAGGTTCCGAGAATGTATGTGTTGGTCAGACCGTTCGAGTAGATCTTCAGGTCGTTTTCCGTCTGGAGGAACATCTCCGCATCGATCTTGTTCTGCGGAGACCTGTTGAAGAAATCCTCGCAGGAGACCGTTGTGGCAGCAAGTGCTGCGATACTTATTATATATATAAAGGTTCTTTTCATAAATAGCCTCCTGTTAGAATGTCAGGTTAACTCCTAATGTGAATGATCTGAGCATAGGATAACTGAATCCGTCTCCCTGTCCGTTCAGACCGCGTGATGTCGAGAAGTCGCTGTCTCCGGAGTCGATGACCTCCGGGTCGAACATCTTCGTATATTTCTGGATAGGGGACCATGTCAGGAGGTTCTCCATCGCCAGATATATCTTCACATTCTCGATCTTTGCCTTCTCAATGATGTGCTTAGGCAGAGAATAGTCGATGGTGAGGTTCTTCAGACGGAAATATGCCGCATTCTGCAGATAGTAGTCGTTCTCCCATGTAAGAGGACCTACGTTACGGTTTGCGGAATATCCCACGCGACGTGTCCAGTACGGCTTCTTGTCAGCATTTGTCACCACCCAGTTGTCGGTGCTGTAGTCGATGTGGACATAATTGTCGCCTGTCTGGTCGTTCATCAGATATGTATAAGGTCTGTTGTACATTCCCCAGAAGAATCCTGATTCACAGGCTGGATACCAGTCTCTTTGTCCCAGACCCTGGAAGAATAGGCTGAGTCCGATGTTGTTCCAGCGGAAATCGAGGTTGAGTCCGAACTGATAGCGCGGAGTGACGTTTCCGATGCGTTCCAGGTCTCCATGGTCTTCGAGGGTACCCTTGCCGACACCGATCTCTCCGTCACCGTTCACGTCGATGAACTTGAGGTCTCCTGCATAGGCCTGGAAGTTATCACCGTTCTTGTGATATGTGTCCTTGGCCCAGTTGTTGGCCTCTGCATTGGAAAGGAAGTATCCGTCGGTGCGGAAACCCCAGATCTCTCCAAGTTCCTTTCCTTCATAGTAGCCGAGGATGTCTCCGCTGATGTTGTTATACGCGGCCACCCATGTGCGGCTGTCCCAGAGACTTGCCTTTGCACTGTATGAGAACGGCTTTCCACCCAGGTCGAACTGGTCTCTCCATGAGGCAGTGAGTTCCCATCCTCTTGTGCGCAGCGCACCGTAGTTACCCTTTGGAGCCGAGGCACCATAGATTGCAGGAAGTTCGGTTCCTGTGATGTAAAGGTCCTTGGTGTCCCTGACGTAGAAATCACCGGAGAACGACAGTCTGCTGTTGAGCAGGTCGAGGTCCATACCGACGTCCCATGTATATACCTTCTCCCATGTGAGTCCGTCAGGAACATTGGTAGGGGTGCCTGCAACCGGAACTTTCGAACCGTTGAACAGAACGCCTGACTTTCCGATTCCTATGGTCTCGAGGTACTGGTATGCGCTGATGTTCGCATTTCCGAGCGCTCCATAGTTTCCTCTGAGCTTGAAGTTGTCCACTACATCCCTTGACCACTTCATCCAAGGCTCCTCAGAGACTCTCCAACCGAATGAACCGGAAGGGAAGAAGCCCCATTTCTGATTGGTAGGGAACTTCGAACTGCCGTCATATCGTGAAGAGAACTCGAAGATATACCTTCTGAGAAGTGTGTAGTTGATACGTCCGAAAATACCTATGAGTCCGTATGAGGCGTTTCCGTCATTGTCATTGAGGGTGATGGTAGTGAATTCGGATCCACCGTCGTCCATTAGTTCGAAGTTAGGAAGTCCGTCATAGAGGAGACCTTTGCGGGTAATGTAGTAGTACTCTCTCTTGTAGTCCTCGATATTCCATCCTGCCACAACGTTAAGGTCGTGATTGTCACCGAGTTTAGGTGTCCAGGTGAGGATGGCGTTGGCGTTGAGGATGTCGTTGTTTGTCTTCCATACAGACTTGTATGTGCTTTCCTGAGGGGTGTCATAAATGACAGAGCCGGGAGCAAGAGAGTACATGTTCTGTCCGCGGTACCTTAGGATTCCGTTCCTGTGCACCTTGTATGTGAAATCAGCATGCAGCTTGAGTACGTCCTTTATGATCTTGATATCCATGCCAATGGTCTCGGCAAAGGAAAGGTTGTTGTTCTGCTGCAGGGCCTTGTTCTCGTTGAACAGTGCATATCCGCCTCTCGCGGCACCGGCAGTGTAGGACCCGTCCGGATTGTAAACAGGGAAAATAGGGAATCCGTAATACTGGATGCTGCTCGGAATGGTGCTGCTGGTCGTCACGAATGGCTGGTTGTAGATGTTCCTGTAGAAATACGTGTTGGAGTCAAATGAAAGCCAGTCGGTGACGTTCACTCCGATCTTCGCCCTGAAGTTGTATCTGTGGAAATTCTCCTGGCCGACCTTGTAGATTCCGTCCTGGCCGTAGTACCTTCCGGTGATACGGAAACTGAATCTCTTTGTGGAACCGCTGATGGACAGGGAGTGCGAGTGGGTAAGGTTGGCCTTCTTGTACATCTTTTCAAGCCAGTTGGTGCTGGCATAGTAGCGGTAGTTGCCGTCAGGCCCGATCACGACCTCTTCCTTGCTTCCGCTTTCGCGATGCTGTCTGAACGATTCGAGATAGTCTGAAGGAATGGAGAACTGGTTCATGGCAGTCGGGGTCTTTCCCGTAGACGCGGGCGTGCGCGCGGTATTAGTATAGAATTCATAGAATCCTTCCGCCCACTGGAGACCGTCGGTGACAATGTTGTCCTCCCACATCACCGTACGCTGGTTCACGGCGACAGAACCCTGATAGCTGACGGAGACCTTTTCTCCCTTAGGGGTCTTGGTGGTAACAAGGATGACGCCGAATGCTCCTCGTGCTCCATACACAGCGGCGGATGATGCGTCCTTGAGGACTGAGATGGATTCTATGTCATCAGGATTGACGGATGTGAGCGAGCCTTCGACTCCGTCGATGAGGATGAGGGCCGATCCGCCCTGGCCGATGGAGTGGCTTCCCTCACCGGCACCGCCCATCGATGCACGTGTCTTGAACGAGGTCTTTCCTCCGCGGACATAGATCGATCCGGAGTGGTTAGGCTTACCGTCGGACTGAATGATGTTCAGACCGGCTACTTGTCCCTGGAGCGAGCGGGCCACAGTGGTGTTTGTCCTGTTTTCGAGTTCCTCGCCATTGATGTTCTCGACTGCACCGACGAGCTGTGTCTTCTTCAGGGTACCGTAACCCACTACGACGGTTGCATCGAGCATCACTGCATCTTCTTCGAGCGCGATGTCGATGACTGCACGTCCGTTGACCGGCATCTCGACTGTCTTGAAACCGAATGACTGGAAGATGAGGACATCTTTCGGCTGAGCCTGGATGGTGTATTTTCCATCAATGTCCGTGACTACTCCGACGGTTGTACCCTTTACCATGACGGCAGCTCCCAGTGAGGGGAGTCCCGAAGACGCTTCGGTCACGGTACCTGACACAGAAATGCTCTGCGCCGCAACCGTCGCAGACCATAGGACTGATGTCAGAAGTATCAGTATTTTGCTGAGTTTAGTTAAATTCATAAAGCATAGGTTTGATTTCTCTGTTGCAAGCCGAAAATCTGCTATGCTTATGACAACGGGCACGCGCCCGTAACTCAGTGCAAAGGTATGTTAATTTGTGTGAAAAACAATGGTTTTGCAGAAAAAATGCAAAAAAATGTAAAAAATTTTGTGGGGGGGGGAATTTTACATATATTTGCCCCGCAAGACCGAGAACTGCTTTCTTAAGACAATACGCCCCGTAACGTATTGTTTTTTTTATTGTCCGAAAGGACGCTTGATTTAAGGAAAGCTATGAAATCTACATTCAGATTATGCGTTCACGTCGTAGCAGCGGTTCTCTTGCTTGCCTGTGCCGAGGAGCTCAGACCAGGCATCGACCCTTCTGCAGTTCCGCCGAAAGATGTGACGTATGACCAGACCAACTCGACTTCGACGACCCTCGGTTTCTTCTGGGAGGTCGACGACGCCGTAGAGGCTGGAGCCGTGTCTTTTACGGCCCAGATCATCCAGGATGAAGAAATCGGAGGTGACGGCTACACGGGAAAGACCTCCCAGACCTTCCAGGCTTCATCCAGACCGAATGACGGAGCTGTCTTCAACGGTCTTACAGAAAATGCCAAATATTATGCGCGTGTCCGTGCAAACTATCCGAATTCCATATATTCAGAGTGGATATATGTGACCGGTCAGGATGGCAAGCCTGCTGTCATCAAGCTGGGTGCCGGTATTGTTTACGAAGGTATCGAGACCATAGTCGGTGCCTCTGCGAGGGTTGCGGAGGTGTCACCTTCGACAGCCGTGATCCAGTGGTCGCTCACAGACTTTGCCAATATTGACGTGGATACGGCATATCCTGCATACATTGAACTTTATAAGGACGAGTCATGTTCCGATGTCCAGGTGTCATGGGATATAACTGACGTCTCCATGTACAAGGCCCAGCCGGCATTCATATTCTCCGGACTTGAACCTGCCACGGATTATTGGTTCGTTGTTGAAATACCTGTACCTTCGGAAATTGAGGGTGAGGAACCGACCGTATATCGCTCAGAACCGCTTAAGGTGACGACTCAGGAGAAGAGGGCCGTGAGAATGCCGGTTTCGGCTTCGGAGGGAGATATCATCCTCTATCAGGACTTCGGTGAACTCATCTGGGGTGGAGATGCCGTGAATATGGCTCTTGGATATTCTGCAGAGAAACGAGGCAGCGCCACTTCTCTCGTGCAGGCAAGAGGCTGGAATCCGATAGGCGGAGATCTGGGATTCTATCTTTGCTCGCATACCACCGAGATGGGACTTTACAACACCATCCGCAAGGCACTCATAGGCTCTGATGCCTCTCTTGCAGACTGGGCTGAACTTCGTGAGGACCTGAGCCGCGACGGAGTGCTTGCATGTCGTCCGGGTATGCTGAAGATGGGTGCATACAGCAAGCTCGGCCTCATCGTGACCCCTGAACTGTCAGCCTTGACAGAGACAGCCACCATCCAGGTGAGCTTCAAGGCTGCCCCGTTTGCAGACAACACCGATAACTACGACCCTCAGGGTTCATGCATCCGTGTGATCGAGAGGGCTGCGATCAAGAATAATATTATACAGTCTGCAGAAGTGAACAACGTGGTGTGCACGTTCGACCTTGCCAATGACACGTCGCTGAAGGAATACAGTTTCGAGATCCCTAATGTGACCAATGTATCACGAATCGCCATCGGAGCGAAGCGTGCAATGAATGAGACAGGACAGCACCGAATGATGATCGATGACATCTGCATCAAGGTCGTCAGGTATGGCAAGACTGAAATGACTGTGGAGACACCTGTGATATCTCTTGCTGTCGATGAAGGACTCATGATGGCAAGCTGGCAGGAGTGCAGCAACGGATTCTCGTATGATGTGGAATACAGGCGCGTCGGAGATCAGGAGTGGATTTACGCAGGAAATACCACATATAATACCATGACCGTGGACGGACTCATGCCTGAGACTGCGTACGAACTCAGAGTCAGAGCCAAGTATTCTGAGGAATATGTTTCGCAGTGGTCTGAGGCCAAGAGCGTGACTACGCCGAAGCTTACATCCACCCTCACAGCAGAAACTCTGGTGATAACCGAATCACAGCTCGGATTCAAGTGGTACACATCCGATGATCTCGGCTCAGATATCAACAACCCTTATACCCTTTGCCTGTATGAGGGCGAGACCGATGACGAGAACAATCTGGTGGTACAGCTGATTCTTGATGCCAAGGGTGTGCCTTCCGAGAAGATGCAGGTGGCTTCCAGCGTGAAGGATGCGATCTGGACATCGACGACAGGTCCATGCTTCCTCTTCTCTGGACTTAAGCCATCTACATCCTATACATTGAAGATTACCAACAGGACTATCCAGCTCACAAAGAAGATTACAGCAGTAACTGACCCGTCGAATCTTGTAGAAATTCCGGTATCTGCAAAGTCAGGTGACATCATCCTATATGAGGACTTCAGCGAGATCCTGTGGGGTGGTCTGCCGCGACTTGAGGAGTTCGGATACGGAATGCCGGGCTGGAGCTCGGAGACCAGAGGTAGCCAGAACAGGTTCCATGGCATCTATGGAACCCAGCCGCTGTCGGATTCGTCTCAGAAGCTCTATCTCGCACCTCCTACGACTCAGTATGGCCTTTTCAGCACGATGAAGAAGGCTGTGCCGAACACCCGTCTCAAGGATTGGGGCGCTATTTCTGAAAGCTATGAAGGAGATGCCGCAGGATCTCTTTGCGGTATGCCGGGTATGTTGAAACTTGGAGCTGCGAGCAGCTGGGTGCAGATCATGACACCGGAACTGGACTGCTTTGACGGACCTTCAACCATTCAGGTGTCTTTCGACATGTGCCCTTATACGGATGACGGCAAGAAGAATTCCGACCCTCTTGAGGCAGTGGTGAGGATTTTTAACGATGTGGTGCTGGGGCAGGAAGGAGGTATGGTTCAGGCTTTCAAGTCCGGAACCAAAGTCCATGAGAAGGTTGTCCCGATGAGTTCGGAACTCAAGATGACCAGGTATGACATCACATTCGAAAATGTCGCCCCGGGTTCACGCGTAGCCATCGGATCATATCGTAAGAATGAGTCCGAGACAGGGCAGCGAAGAGTCTTCCTGGACAATGTAAAGATAACTCTGAAATAATCAACACTATTTACTGTAATAACTATGTTAAATTCAACTGACTCAAAGAATTATCACACTCCGATGTGTGATGTTCTGACAATGGCCCCTGTGGAGGTTCTCTGCACTTCCCAGGCTTCAGCACTGGGTACAACTGAGGATATGGGCACCCTCGAAGACATTTTTGGTATAAACAATTAAAAGGTAGAAAGATCATGAAAAAGACATTCAAATTCATTCTTGCTGCCTTCGCAATCGTGACGGCAGCCTCATGTGCTCAGGAAATCGAAGATCCTGACGCACTTCCACAGGAAGAGGTGGAACTCGTGCCTATGACCATCACGGTCGGAGGCGAAGCGACCAAGACTACAGTTGGGGAAAACAATGCCATCAACTGGTGTGAAGATGACGAGATCGCCGTGTTCGACAAGACAGGTACAGCCCGCAAGTTCACCATCGTTGAGGGAACTCTTGAAGGAAATACAGCAAGATTCGAGGGTGAGGTTGCGGCCGGATCTACGGATTTTACGGCAGTATATCCATTCTCTGCGGCAGTTTCAGTTGCTGACGGTGCTGTGACTGTAAATACTCCTGATGTACAGGTTCTCGATGGTGCAACCATCGCAGATGGTGCGACTGTATCTGTAGCTCAGTTTACCAAGGACAATGCAGAGTTCACTTTCAAGACAGCCATCGGATATCTCAGGGTTGATGTAAAGGAAGCTGACGTCACTTCAATCATCGTCAAGGGAACAAATATAGCTGGTCAGGCATCATTCAATGCCGCTGGTGAACTTCAGAGTGTCGCTGAAGGAAAGAACCAGGTGACTCTGACCCCAGCCGGTGAAGTGTTCACAAGCGGAACTTCATACTATGTGACTGTCCTTCCTGGAAAATATGCCGCCGAGGATTTCAGCATCACTCTCGTGCGCGAGACTGAACTTGCTGCTGAACTCGCAGCAACCAAGGAGGTGACCATACTCCGTAACCAGGGATTCTTCCTCGATTCAGGCAAACTTTCATACAAGTTCGTAATCAAGGATGCCCAGACCCTTCAGAAATTCCTTGACAACGCAGCCGACTACACAGCAAAGGACAAGGCCGAAATCGTGAACGACATTGACCTTACCGGCGTGACCCTTACTTCTGCAGAGTCGTTCAAGGGAACTCTTGACGGTGGTGGGCATAGCCTGAAGAACTGGACTTCTAATGCGACGGCGCTTTTTACTATATATTCAGGTATAGTTAAGAATATCATTCTTGACTCTTCATGCAAACTCACTCCTCTGACTGGTAAAGAACAATTTGGATTCATTGCCAAGACTATTTCAAAATTTGGAGTAATGGAAAACTGTGTCAATAATGCAGATATCGTATATGAGGCTTCTACTATGGGTAAGACATTTTGGGGATCTCTGGTAGGTATATCATATGGTACGATAATAAACTGTGTGAATAACGGAGATATCACTATTTCTATATCTGGGAATGTTACAGATAACTGTGCTATTGGCGGTCTTGTAGGTTATATAAATGTAAAGGATCAGTTTGCAGACAAAGGCGATGAGTACAAAATAGCATTCGACAACTGTAAGAATTATGGTAATATAACCTATACAGTTGACGGAACTGTTAAATACCTTATCATGGGTGGTGTTGCAGGTGGAACTTCATATAACACAATTGCAACAGCTGTATTCAAGGGTATTGCCAAGGATTGTCTTAACGAAGGAAATATTTCTTATACATTCAAGAATGGAGGATTACTCGTTGATGACGAAGGAAATGCAGGCTCTAGTAACTATACAAATGTCGGTGGTGTGTTTGGATATTGGGAAGGCAGTATAGAGAGCTGTGTGAATGGTGCATCGGATGACAACATAATTGATGTAACTAAAGGAAATGTTAGTATGGTATTTCCGACAAATGAATCTAATGCTTGTGCATCACGTCCTGCTGTCGCTGGTATTAGTGCGTTTGTTCTTCAGAATATGGAAGGGTGTACAAACTATGGAAAGGTATATATCAAGGGAACCTCTTCGGGTGGCAATACTGCAAATGCGGGTAATGGTGTTACCGCGGAGGTGTGTGCAGGAGGTGTTGTAGCTCAGATAGGACCTAGCGGTGATGGCTCTCAATTCTCATTGTCAAACTGTCATAATTATGGAGAACTCGATTTTAATACTTGGATGGCATCCGGTAATGGAACAGGCTATAATCACGGTGGCGTGGCTGGATATTGTAAGGTTTCGATGTCAGACTGCTCTAACCATGGCAAGATGACAGTAGTCAGCAAGGGGTCTTATAATTATACTGGCGGTGTAGTGGGACAAGCTGTATATGCTGGTAACTCTCTTAAAAACCATGGGGACCTGAACTTTACATTTAAGAAGACAACTTCAGGAAGCAACCAGATCAAGAACAATCTACACGTGGGTGGAGTTATCGGAAGGTGTTCAGGAGTGAATAAGGTAATAAACCTCAGTAACGAAGCTGGGACTATGACTGTAACTGCTGTGTCTGTTGACGGTATTGCTGCGCTTCCGCATGTAGCAGGTGTTGTAGGGTACTATGAAGGAAGCGCTACTATGGAAGATTGTACAAATATGGCGTCGATTGAATTTACTTCACCGCGTCAGACAGGTCAGATGTATTTAGGTGGTATATTGGGACGAAGCACTGATACCAAGCGAACTTATCTGAGACTTAAGAACTATGGTTCAATTAATGCTACGGTTCTGACTTCTTCCAATGGCTCGTTCAATTATATTGGCGGTGTCGCAGGAACAGATAGGCAAAATCAGACGTACTCGTATTGTGAAAACTATGGAAATATCGGTTTTGAAGGGGTTATGAAGATGAGAATTGGTGGTATTTCCGCGTATATGAATCAAACTGCCAATAATAGCATTGTTAAGGCAGATATTACAGCGAAGTGTACGAATAATAACTATTCTGAAATTGGCGGTGTAGTTGCATATACAGCTGCAACAAGTCTTAATGATTGGACATATGAGGGCTCAATTGATACATCAGAGTCGACTGCTAAGGTGTATACAGGAGGTTTACTCGGAAAATCTAACGGAAAATCGAATTTCAACGGGTGTTCGTTCAAGGGCGAAATTAAAACTGCCGAAGGTAATAATGCACCGGGACTTTATGTCGGAGGCCTTCAGGCAGATAAACTTGCCATGACTTTCGGTAATTCTGCTCAATGTACTGTAGCATCAGGTTCTAAATTGAATAATTCAGAAGTGACACAACTCAACCTTAATAACCTTGTATCACAGTCGAGCGATAGCGGTACTTATACCTCAACAGCAACATTGACAAATATAATAATTAAGTAGTTTTCAGTAATTATATTCCAGAGGCTCCCGAGCAAAATCGGTTCGGGAGTCTCCGGAATTCTCATTCTTGATAATCCGGACCAATATAATTTAATACATTATGAGAAGACTTATTCTGATGATGTTGACGGCACTTCTTGGTCTATCCTGCACCAATGTTGAGCCCAGGAACGCCCGTCTGATCTGGAAGAACAGCGACGGCACAAGGGACACGATGACAGTTCAGCTGACTCCATGCAAGGATCACCTCAGCCTGCATGTCTCCAAGGAGGAGCTAGCAAAGGTCGATACCCTCTGCATTCTACCCGAGTTTGCGAATGCAACAGCAGGGGAGGAGGGCAGCTGGATCTATCCGTGCGGATTCGTGACTAAGTTCAAGGAGGGGCGCGAAGGAAGATATTCCCGCCACAAGAGGCATCCTCTCCCGATTCTTGGTTACGACACCCCACGTGGGTTCTACATGGGATACGTCCGCACCTATCGCTACGATGTTTCCCATATCTCCCTCGCCGAAAAGGACCATTACACTTTCACCACGGAGCTTCGCATCGCTGATGTGGAGCCTTATGAGGATTTCCATATGGACTTCTATCCTCTTGAGGGAAGCGAAGCGACCTACAGCGGAATGGGACGCCTTTATCGCCAGATGCAGATAGAGGCGGGAAACATAGTGCCTCTGCGTGAAAGGGTCAAGACCCGCCCGGAACTGAAATATGTTGTGGAGAATCCTGAGGTGCGCATCCGTCAGTGCTGGAAGCCGGTTCCTACTCCGGTTCTGGACCAGACTCCCGAGAACGAGCCTATGCTCAGGGTGAAGGTAACTTTTGAAAGAGTCAAGGACATCGTTGATGAGATGAAGAAACAGGGAGTAAAGGCAGAACTTTGTCTTGTGGGATGGAACCTCAAGGGCCATGACGGACGTTTCCCGACTCATTTCCCTCCTGAACCGGAACTTGGCGGTGAGAAGGCACTCAGGGACTTGATCAGTTATGCCCAGGAAAACGGTTTTCAGATCGTTCCCCATATCTGCACCGGTGATGCATATAAGGTATCGGAGGACTGGAATGAAGCGGATATCGCCAAGAACCCTGACGGTTCTTTGAGCACACATGCTGTGTATGGTTCCGGCAGGATGTATGACATGTGCTATAAGGTTGCTTTTGAAAAGCATGCCCAGAAGATTCATGACCGTCTTGCGGACATGGGATTCCGTGGTCTCCTTTACAACGACGTATATTCGATAGTCCCTCCGACCGTATGCCATGACCCTGATCATCCGGTCAACTCAAAGGAAGCCCAGATGTGGGGTTATAAGACCTTCGAGGATGGAGCGAAGAAACTTGGCGGCATCGCATCAGAGGGCGGCTACGACCATCTGGCTCCCATCCTGGACTATTGTCTTTATACTATCATGTCCCCTGACTATGGCAACATCGATGTCAGGCCGATGCGTGACGGCTATGTCCCTCTCTGGCACATTGTCTATAACGGCACGATCCTCAGCTGCCCGATTTCAAGCTGTGTGAACTACACCGTAAAGGAACCTTCCGTTGCGATGAAGCAGCTGGAGTACGGCGGACACCCGACATATTACTTCTATTCGGCCCATCGCGACGATGCGGCCAACTGGATGGGCGGACGCACCAAGACAGGTGTTTCCAAGGACCTGCTCTGCGGCACTCAGCAGGAACTGGAAGAAGCTGTGGCGGCTATCAGAAAGGGCTGCGACCATCTTGCAGAGTACGGACATCTCCAGTATGAATTCATGGAAGACCATTGTGAGCTGGCTCCTCAGGTGTTCAGGACTCTCTGGTCAGATGGCACCGAACTGATATGCAACTATACGGAAGAGCCTTACACATACAAAGGAGTGGAAGTCTCTCCGTCAGACTATAAATATTTCAGATAAGATTCATGAAGAAATACCTGTTTTACGTTATATGGCTTTCTGCCATCATTCTGGGACTCTGGGGTGCGGTGTCGGCACTGACCCGCCCGGTTCTGGAGGATGTTCAGATCAGTGTGATCGACAGTCTCTGGACTGTGGAGCCGGAATATGATGCCCTGGGCAACAGCATGCATGCGTTTGTGACCCTGGGAAAGGATGAGCGCTGCGTCATGTCCGCGACCCTCAAGGGACGTCCTGCAAAAGGGGAGATGATCGGCTACACCTTCCGCAAGGATGATGACAACCGCTTCCTTTTCGGAAAGCAGAACATCGACGGACAGTCCTATATGGTGATATACCGTGTCTTCCAGGGCGTGGAAATTCTTCAGGAGAAGACCTTGCTGTCACGCAGGCAGGCGCGCGGCCCTATATATCTGCGTATGACTGCAAAGAACGGCCGTGTCCGTTTCTACTATGCCTTCGAACCTTTCGACAGGTGGGAGACAGACGGATGGACCAGGCTCGGCATAATGGAAGGCTGGACAGTCCAGGTGAAGCAGGACGGGAAGAAGGGATATCAGATCGGTCTTTACAATGGCGCCGGTCTCGTTCAGGAGCTGGGACCTCATAAGGCGGAGCCGATGCAGCCGATGGACACCGTTCTTGTCTGCACGATCCCTCCGACTGTCAGAAACGGAAAGTATTATTCCTGCCAGGGCCTCGGTATCTATGGAAATCGTGCCGTGATCATCCGCGACAAGGGCTGGTGCGAGATCTATGATCTTGAGAAGAAGCAGACTGAGAGCTTCTATAAGCTGGAGAACAACGACTCCCATTGCAACAATGCCGTCTTCGGACCATCAAAGCTTTCCGAGGATTCCCTGTTCCCTCTGATGTACATTTCGGAGGACAACGGAGGCCATGCCTGCTTCGTGACGGAGCTTGGCTGGGACAGTTCCCGTATAGTTCAGAAGATCTATTATGACGGTGACAAGGAGTCCTATCCTGGTCCTATCGACTGGATTGTGGACAGGGAGAACGGGCATATCTACACCTATGGCGGTGTACGTTGGGGAATGAGGTGGCTCAAGGGCTTCCGTCTGCCTTCGCTTGACGATTCGGATGAGAACGGTGAGGTCCATCTCACCCCTGAAGATGTCATCTTCGAGATGACCTACAATGAGGTGGGGATCGGACAGGGCGGATTCATCAAGGATGGAAAGGTATATTTCTCAGCCGGTTATCCTCCGTTCCACTGCAAGCTTCATGTCTTTGATATGGAGGCGAAGGAAGAGATCCTGTGCCAGGAACTTCTACCGCTTCAGTATGAGCCGGAGGGAATCGAGATAGTGGGGGATAAGCTCTACACCGTCTTCTGGTGCAGGGGTGGAGTGACAAAGATATATGAGTTCTCCCTTCCTACCCTTTGAACGCGTAGTGCTTGGAATTGAGTCTGTGCAGGATATCCATATGCATCAGATTGTCCTTCTTTTTCGGAGCTCTGCCGCTGATCACGGCATTGACCAGATGTGAGATGGTGTAATATGACTGCATGGGGATGTGACGAGTCACAAGATATTCGACGAGGCCTTCATTGAGGGCCTCGATGTTTTTTTCAAGGTCATCGAAACCGACCACATGACGCTCCGGGTCAGGATTGCGGCGAAGGTAGTCAGCGATCAGATGGATTCGTGAGTTGGCCATGGTGATGTGCTTCACTTCCGGATGCTCGCTGAAGAATGTCTGAAGAGTCTTGTAGGTCTGAGGCGGGTTGTGAGGCGGAATGAAGAGAGTGTGGATCCTGCACCCGGGATAGTTTTCCTTTATATAGTCGATGAATCCGTTACGCCTCACCCTGTTAGGGTCAGCCATCTGGTTGGCGTCTCGGATGATTCGGATCATGGCGATGTCATTGACCTCCATGCGGTGGGTCAGAAGGAAGGCTCCGAGCACTCCGGCTTCGCTCGGGTCAGCTCCGAAATATACGGTATAGTTCAGGTCGCTTATCTTCTGGTCCACGAAGGCGTATGGGATCCCGGCTTCGTCTAGTTCCGCTGCAAACTCTCTCACTGCATCGGCAAACACGACATTTGTGATCACCCCGGCGGGTTTAGAGTCAATGATTTCCCTGCCTTTTGCGCGGAAGGATTCTATATCATCCGGATCGAAGAGATGAATGTCTGTCCTGACGTCGTATGTCTTGATGGACCTGGCTCCGTCCACGAATCCCTTGTATGCGACAGACCAGTATTCTCCTTCTTCAAACTGCGGAATAAGACATGCTATGGTCAGATTCTTTTTCGACGCCAGACGCGATGCGTTGGGATTTGCAGTATATCCGAGTCTCTCGATCACCTCGTTGACTCTTCTGATTGTCGATTCCGCAACTCCGCCGCGCTTGTAAATCACGCGGTCAACTGTCGCCCTGGCGACTCCTGCCTCTCTTGCTACGTCGTATATGGTAGGAATATGGTCGGTTTTATCTGCAGTCATGCCTTTTTTGGTTGGAAATGCAAAAGTAAATCTTTATTTTTGTAAATAAAAACGGGCACGCGCCCTTACGTGCGAAAAACTCATAAAATGGACTCAAAGGAAAGAATTGCTAAAGCCCTTTCGATATCGACTGATACAAAGGTGTTCGAAATGGGACAAGGTGTTGCCGAAGGCACTCCGGATGTTTTCAAGAAGTGTTTTCCAGGCAGGAAGGCTGTGGTTCTGGCCGATGTGCACACCTGGCCGGTACTTGGTGAAAGGATATACGGGCTTTTTCAGCAGGCGGACATTCCTGTTGAAAAGTACGTGATAGATAAGGAAGTCTTCCATGCGGATTGGAAGTATGTCGAGATGACTGACTGTGTCGTCAGGGGAGATTATGCACAGGCAAAGGTTATCGAGGACAGTGCGGAACATGTCGAGACCGAACCTGAAAAATGCTTTAGACAGCCGTCGGAGGACTATAATATTCTGATTTCGGTAGGTTCCGGAGTCATTAACGATCTATGCAAGCTGTCGTCATATCATCACGGACAGTCATATATATCCGTGGCCACGGCAGCCTCAGTCGATGGATACTCTTCTTTCGGAGCATCCATAACATATGGCGGTGCCAAGCAGACATTCACATGTCCGGCTCCGGTTGCCATTGTCGCAGACATCGATGTGATTGCTGCCGCACCGAAGCATATGACTGCTGCGGGATATGCCGACCTTGCTGCAAAGATCCCTGCAGGAGCAGAGTGGATGATATCTGACTTTGTCGGAACCGAACCGCTCCATGACGATGCATGGCACATCCTTCAGGATTATCTTGATGACTTTCTTGCCGATCCGGATGGCGTGGCTGCAGGAGATCCGAAGGCGGTGGCAGACCTTTTCGAGGGCCTTGCCCTCAGCGGATTCGCAATGCAGGCTGCGCGTTCGTCACGTCCGGCATCATGCTGCGACCACCTTTTCAGCCACATCCTGGATATGACCGGCCATAGATACAAGGGAGAGCTCCAGTCACATGGATATCAGGTGGCTGTCGGTACTCTGACCATGTGTGCAGTGTTTGACGAACTCTTCAAGCTCGATCTGGAAAATATAGACGTGGATGCCTGTGTGGCAGCCTGGCCGACTCTTGAGCAGGAGCAGCAGAGAGCACTTGAGCAGTTCAGGGATTTTCCTGCACCAAGACTCGGATATGATGAGATTACGAAGAAATATGCTGATGCTCAGACAGTTCGTGCAGAACTGACAAAACTCAAGGCTCAGTGGCCGGAATTCAAGGCAAGACTTCAGGGACAGATGTACAGCTTTGCCACGATGCAGGATCTTTTCCGCAGGGCGGGAGCGCCGTATGATCCAAGCCACATAGGAGTCACCCGTCAGCAGCTCAAGGACATGTTCCCGATTGTTCAGCTGATGCGTTTCAGATATAATGTCCTTGACCTTGCCAAGAGGGGAGGCTTTTATGATGCGATCGTGGAACCGGTGTTCGCTGAAGGAGGAGCGTGGGAGATATGATAAGATCAAGAGGAATACTGGCTGCCGTCCTGCTTGCTGCGGTCTGCATGTCGGCATCGGCACAAAGCGGAGAGCATCTCGGTGAAATGCGTGGCCGCAATCATAAGCAGAAGGGACATGCATATCAGGGAATGGATGTCTGGGGAAACTATGTGTTCAGTTGTCAGAATCAAGGTATTGCCACTATTTATCAGCTGAATGACAATGGATTCGACACCGTCTCTCAGTTCAGCCTCGGCAGCTTCAACAGGAGCAATCATGCCAACGTGGCTTCCTTCGGAACGGAGAAGGTCGCAAAGTCGGATCCTTTTCCAGTGGTATATGTCAGCCACTGTCACAAGAGGACCATCGACGACAGGAAGGATCTTTGCTTTGTGGAACGTGTCGCTCCAGACATGCAGTCTTCAGAACTGGTCCAGACCATCTTCTATGACGATGTGAATAATGATTTCGGATATGCCCTCCAGTGGGTTGTCGACAGGAAGAAAGGATATCTTTACGGATATGGAAACACCGTGAACAACTCCGATCCGTCCAACCGTCACCGCATAATCAAGTTCCGTCTTCCGAAGCTCTCCGACGGGAAATTTGTGGTCCTGAAACCGGAGGATGCGCTTGAGAACTACACCATTGAGGAAGTGTCAGACTTCAGGTTCAACCCCGTAGGTCAGGGCCTGGACATCCGCAAGGGCAAGCTCTATATGCCTACGGGACTGGGCACTCCTGACAAACCGTCAATCCTGTATGTCTGGGATCTGCGCCGCAAGACGATGCAGGTCGTGGACCTTACCAAGGCAACCACTGGAGAACTGGAGGATATCGCAGTCCTCGGCAAGGGGCTCCTGCTTCTGCAGAGCCAGGACGGACTCTTCCGTGTAAAACTTTAAAATACTTATCTTCTGATGAAAAGACTTTTTCTTTATTTATCGTTGGCCGTTGCGCTTTCGGCATGTGCTGACAGGCAGGAATATGTGCGTCCTCCTCTGATGGGATGGAACTCATGGAATGCTTATATGGTGGATATCTCCGATTCCATTATAATGAATGCTGCGGATATGATGATTGCCAAAGGCCTCAAGGATGCAGGCTATGACCATGTGAACATCGACGACGGCTACTTCGGATATCGTGATTCTTTGGGTTATATGGTTCCGCATCCGGTGCGTTTCCCAAAGGGAATGAAGCATGTTCCGGAGTACATCCACAGCCTCGGCATGAAGGCAGGATTATATTCCGATGCCGGTCACAACACCTGCGGATCCAACTACAACAAGGACCCTCATGGTCTAGGAGCCGGACTCTGGCAGCATGAGGTTCAGGATGCAGAGCGCTACTTCAATGACTGGGACTTCGATTTCATAAAGATCGACTGGTGCGGAGGAAGCAAGCTCGGCCTCGATGTGGAGCAGAGATATATGCGTATCCGTGAAATCATCGACAGTGTTGCCAACAAGCATATAGACATCAATGTGTGTCGCTGGCGTTATCCCGGCACATGGGTGAGCAAGGTGGGGTCTTCGTGGAGAGTGAGCGGCGACATCCGTCCGAACTGGCCGTCTATCTGTGCGATGATCGAGAAGAATCTCTATCTTTCTGCATATGCCGGAGGCGGAAGCTATAACGACATGGATATGATGGTGGTAGGATACAACGGAGGCAAGGATTCAGCCTTCTGGGAAGACAGCTATGGCAGCAATTTCGGTCTTACGTATGCTGAGGAGGAGGCGCATTTCACCATGTGGTGTGCCCTGAGTTCTCCGCTTCTGATAGGCTGTGACCTCACGTATATCCCTAAGGAAACGATAGATATAATCACAAATCCGGAGCTTGTGGCTGTCAACCAGGACGGTCTGGGACTTCAGTCACACATCATCCAGCATGACGGTGCAGGTTATGTCTTTGTGAAGGATGTAGAAAAAAGATTCACCGGCCCGAGGGCTTTGACCCTGTATAATCCTTCCGATTCGGTTGTGACATTCTCAGTTCCGGCCGAACTTATGGGATTTGCCGGCGAGGTGGCTGTGCGTGACCTGAACCAGCGCAAGGACCTTGGCACCTGCGAGGTCCTGGAAATGACCATGCCTGCTCACAGTGCTAAACTCTTCAAGGTCGAGGGCACAAGGCAGGACGTCAGTGTATATGAAGGTGAATGGGCTTATGTCGAGGACTTTACACGAGTGCGACAGAAGGAGATTACAAAGTATGAAGAATATCCTGGCGCATCTTGCGGTGTCGCAGCGACATCTGTGGGTGGAAGACCTTCCGGCAATCTCCAGTGGCGTGATGTGTATATGAAGAAGGGAGGCAGATATGCTGTCTCAGTTATATGTGCAGCAGAACCAGGTACGGAAATCGTGCTTTCGGTAAACGGTCAGGAGCACAGAACTGCCGTTGTGTCTGAAGAGCTTGATGCCGTGAACTTCATGGCTGAGTTCAAGAAAGGGAACAATGTGGTGACAGTCGGCAATCCGTCTGTGATGATACAGGCTGTGGATGCCATCCTGCTTACTCCGGCGGAATAAGCTTTCGTTACATATATCAGAATTAAAGGGGCCGGTAGCTATTCAGCTATACCGGCCTCTATCCATGACTGGCACAATGCCTTCGAATCCTTGAGAGCGAGTTCCATGTCGATTCCATACTCGTCAACAAGAAGCTGTGCCATGCTCTCTGCTGTGAATTCCTTTCCTACAACTGCATTCCAGAGGAAAGCTGCAGTGGAGTTAAGTGATATCAGTTTATTGAAGTTGATGTGCTCGAGGCCTTCGCCTGAGATTATGTACTCTCCGCACATTTCGCGGAGAATGAATCCGTCTTTAGTCTTCATGTCTATGTATTTGTTATTTAGCCGGCCAAAGGTAGTTAAATTTTATTTAATTACCTATATTTGCATGATTGCTCTATTGCAAGGAAATTAATAATTCAAATCACATAACATGAAGAAACTGTTTAACCACCTGATTTTAGCCCTGGCGGCTGTTTCGATGACCTCGTGCTGCCAGTCTGTCATGAAACCTTCCATCCCCGTTGACAGGGAACTTGAAAGGAAGGTGGAGAATACATTGAAGGGCATGACCCTCGAAGAGAAGGTCGGTCAGATGACCCAGATCACTGTGACAGCCATCGCGGATGGCCTGAATCTGACTCAGGTGGCTGATTCCATGATCCGCGTCCATAAGATAGGATCGGTTCTTAACACTCCGGATGGTGAGGCTCAGACTCCTCAGGATTATGATGTCCTTGTCAAGGAGCTCAACAGGATGTCCATGGAGTACATCGGAATACCTTGCCTTTACGGTCTGGATCATATCCATGGCGTAAGCTATGTGTCAGGAGGAACTCTTTTCCCTCAGGAAATCAATATTGCAGCTACTTTCAACCGCGATCATGCATACAATATGGGTAAGGTGACGGCATATGAGAGCCGTGCGGCAGACGTTCCGTGGACTTTCTCGCCTACGATGGACCTGGGACGCAATCCTGAGTGGCCGCGCATGTGGGAGAGCTTCGGCGAGGATGCTTATGTGAATGCCCAGATGGCTGTGGCAGAGACTCGCGGTCTGCAGGGTGACGATCCTAATCACGTGGGACCATACAATATCGCCGCCTGCGCAAAGCATTTCATGGGATATGGTGTGCCGGTGACAGGTCAGGACCGTACTCCGGCATCTATCGCGGCTTCAGAACTTCGTGAGAAACATTTCGAACCTTTCAAGGAGGCTCTCAGGGCTGGCTGCCTTTCTCTGATGGTCAACTCTGCCAGCAACAACGGTGTTCCGTTCCACTGCAATGCTGAACTCCTGACCGGATGGGTGAAGGAGGATCTCAACTGGGACGGTATGATCGTGACCGACTGGGCCGACATCGACAATCTTTACAACCGCGAGCGTGTCGCTTCTTCAAGAAAGGAGGCCGTGAAGCTTGCCATAAATGCTGGAATCGACATGGCGATGGTGCCTTATGACTGCCAGTTCTGCCTTGACCTCATCGAACTTGTCAACGAAGGAGAGGTGCCTATGTCACGTGTGGATGATGCCGTGCGTCGTGTCCTTCGTCTGAAGTACCGTCTCGGACTCTTCGACACTCCTGACACATCAGCGGAAGATTATCCTGAGTTTGGAGGAAAAGCTCATGCACAGCTCGCTTATGAGGCTGCGCTGGAGTCTCAGGTGCTCCTCAAGAACAACGGCATCCTGCCTCTGAAGAAGGACCTCCGTATTCTCCTTACAGGCCCTAATGCCGACAATATGAGGACCCTCAACGGAGGCTGGTCATACACATGGCAGGGCCATGGCGCGGCAAGACCGGAATATACGGAGCAGTACAACACCATCTATGAGGCTCTTTCTCAGAAGTTCGAGAACATCACCTATGTCCCTGGAGTTACCTATAATCTTGAGAGCGGCAGCAAATGGAAATTCGACGAGGCCAATATCAAGCCGGCTGTTGCAGCTGCCCGCAGGTCTGACGTCATCATCGCCTGCATAGGTGAAAATTCATATTGCGAGACTCCTGGTAACGACAATGACCTTGACCTCTCTGACAACCAGAAGGCTCTGGTGAAGGCCCTCGCTGCCACCGGACGTCCTATCATCCTCATCCTGAACGAGGGACGCCCTCGTATCATCAATGACATAGAGAATCTGGCCTCCGCAGTCGTGGATATCATGCTTCCTGGAAACTATGGCGCAGATGCTCTTGCAGCACTTCTTGCCGGCGATGAGAACTTCAGCGGAAGGCTGCCGTTCACCTATCCTAAGTACACCAACAAGTTCGCTGTCTATGACTACAAGCCGTCAGAGAACCAGGGAACCATGGCTGGTGTTTATAACTACAATGCTGTCATGGATGTCCAGTGGCCGTTCGGACATGGTCTGAGCTACACCACATTCGAGTACTCTGACATGACGGTTTCAGCGGAGAACTTCGCTTCCGGCGATGTGCTTAAGGTGACCGTTGACGTGACCAACACAGGCGAAGTGGCAGGAAAGGAAAGCGTCCTGCTGTTCTCGTCTGACCTTTATGCAAGTTCGACTCCTGACGTACGCCGTCTGCGTGCCTTTGACAAGGTTCTCCTTCAGCCTGGCGAGACAAAGACTGTGACTTTCCAGCTCCCTGCTACGGATCTTGCATTCGTCAACTACTACGGACAGTGGACTCTCGAGAAGGGTGACTTCATCCTCTCATGCGGTTCGGAGAGCGTCAAGGTGACCTGCACTGAGACCCTCCTCTGCAGCACCCCTAACATTGACTGATGCCCCCGCCTAAAATTAAATGAATCATGAAAGTAAAGATAGTAAACAGATCAGCCTATCCCACCCCGGCATACGCAACAGAAAAGTCCGCCGGAGTGGACCTGAAGGCAAACATAACGGAACCGGTCACTCTCGGTCCTCTTGAGCGTGCGATGATCCCCACAGGACTTTTCATAGCGCTTCCGGATGGCACTGAAGCCCAGGTACGTCCCCGCAGCGGTCTTGCGGCGAAGTATGGAATCTCAGTCCTGAACTCTCCCGGCACCATCGATGCGGACTACCGTGGCGAGGTGAAGGTCATCCTGGTCAACCTCTCCAACGAGCCCTTCGTGGTCAATCCTGGCGAAAGGATAGCTCAGATGGTAGTGGCCCGATACGAGAAGGTTGAGTGGGATGAGGTTGAGGTCCTGGATGAAACAGAGCGAGGCCAGGGCGGTTTCGGCAGCACCGGCCGCTAGCATATTCAGGCAGACCTGCTCCATCTGACGCAGGTCTGTTTTTGTAACTTGCTGCCTCTCAACGTAGTTTGTGATTAAAAATATGCATAAGATGTCAATACAGCAGATATATACGATATTCAAATCGTGCGGAGGAGTCGTGACGACAGACAGCCGTGCAATCAAGGGCGGAGAACTCTTTTTTGCCCTTAAAGGCGAGAATTTTGACGGAAACGAATATGCCCTCAAGGCTCTTGAGGCAGGTGCGGCATACGCGGTGGTGAACCGGGACTCCTCAGTGGCAGCCCTGGCAGGGGAGAACCCTCGTCTTATTCCGGTCGAGGACACTCTTAAGACTCTTCAGGAACTGGCCCGCTGGCACAGATCCATGACCTTCGTGGACGGCAAGCCACTGACGGTCATTGCTCTGACCGGAACCAACGGCAAGACCACCACCAAGGAACTCATCCGTGAAGTCCTCTCTGTGAAATATCGTGTGACTGCGACGGAAGGCAACCTGAACAACAGCATAGGTGTTCCGCTGACTCTCCTGAAGATCAATTCCGAGACACAGATTGCGGTTGTGGAGATGGGAGCCAGTCATCCGGGTGACATCAAGGAACTTGTGGATATCGCACTGCCTAACTTCGGTCTCATCACCAATGTCGGCAAGGCGCATCTCCTTGGTTTCGGAAGTTTCGAGGGTGTGAAGAGGACAAAGGGAGAGCTCTATGACTATCTCCGCAGGACTTCAGACAAGGTCTTCCTGAATGTGGACAACCCGCATCTGTGTGCCATGGCCTCTGAACGCAACCTTCAGAACGATCCGGAGCGTCCTTATTCTCTCGTCCTCCCGTATGGACTGGAATATTCCGGCGCCTCAGTTCTCCCGTCCGATCCTGAACATCCATATCTCCGCATCCGATTCTCTCAGGATACGACTTTGACCACCAGCCTGATAGGCTCCTACAATGCCGACAACGTGATGGCGGCCATAGCTGTCGGCACCCATTTCGGAATCTCGTTCGAAGACGCCTGTGCGGCAATAGCGGCATACATCCCTTCAAACAACCGCTCCCAGATGACCTCCACGCAGCGCAATACCCTGATTGTGGATGCCTACAACGCCAATCCGACCAGTGTTGATGCGGCTCTGGCCAACTTTGCAAATGTCAAGGCACCTCAGAAGATCGTCCTTCTTGGCGACATGCTTGAGCTCGGTGAGGATTCTCTTCAGGAGCATATGTCTGTCGTGACAAAGGTTCAGGAATCCGGCCTCGATCTGGCCTGCCTGGTAGGAGAGGAATTCGGAAAGGCACTCAAGGAGCTCGGCCTTTCTGCCTCCGGCTGTCCGGACACAGCCAAGCTGAGTCTGAAATGGTTCCCGGATTCCCAGGCTCTGGCTGACTGGCTGGATGACCGGAAAATAACAGGTGCCACGGTCCTCATAAAAGGATCCCGCGGCACCCGTATGGAAAAGACGATCCCGTCCCTTTAGTTTCCAAGGAGGACGGTTTCAATTTCGGTCTTGAATTTACCCTTGTCCCTTGCTCCGACCGTCATGACAGGCTCTCCATTGAGAGGAATGTACATGATGGCCGGGATTGAACTGATATTGAATGCAGCGGCAAGATCGCGGTTCTTGTCGATGTCCACCTTATATATCACTATCTTGCCGTCATACTCCTTTGCAAGTTCCTCAAGAATAGGACTTATCCTCTGGCACGGCCCGCACCATGTGGCGGTGAAATCCACTATGGCAGGTTTGTCTCCAAGATATTTAAGTCCCTCCGCAGTCATGTCATAGACCTTGGCATTGAAACTGGCAGCGTTCAGCTCCTGAACTCCTGCTGTCTTTGTCTGAGCGCTCTTGACCGGGCTGTCTGTGTTCTTCTCTGTTCTGGCTCCGGCATTCCCGCAGGATGCGAGCACAATCACGATTCCGGCGACCATGGCCACCAATTTATACAAGCTTTTCATATCCTCAGTATTTTAGTTCTCCAAATATACACAAAATAGACCGAATTTGTATCTTTGTCTTGATATTATGCAAAGACCTCTACATATCCTGCTGCTTATTCTTGTCATGACCGTCATGGCTGGGAGCTGCATTGATGTCCAGACTGAACCGAAGACCAGCTGCGCATATGCAGGATACTTCGATATCTGTCGGGTGGGGAAGGACAGCCTGAGTGCAGTCGTGGCCATTTCCCCATATACCGGCCAGAGAGATACACTTGTCCTGGATCGCCCGCTGAGCAATATAGTCTGCATGTCTTCTTCGCAGGTGGCAGGTCTGGCTGCGATAGGAGCAGATTCCGTAATTTCCGCCGTTTCGGGAATAAAGTATATTTCCAATCCCGCAATCCGTGCCAGGGCAGAAGTCGATGGTCACATGGCTGGCGGCCAGAGCAGAGTCTATGATATAGGATATGAATCATCTCTGGACTATGAGCGCATCTTGAAACTGAATCCGGATATTGTGCTGACATATACAGTGTCCGGGGCAGAGCTGCAATACATCACACGTCTGCGTTCGTTAGGCGTCAGAGTGCTTGTCCTGCACGATCATCTTGAAGATCATCCACTTGCAAGAGCGGAATATATAAGACTGTATGGCGCTCTGACCGGCCGGCAGGCGCTCGCTGACTCTCTTTTCGAGGAAATATCCTCCCGGTATGAGTCTCTGGCTGCGAGACCGGATGATAAATCCGACAGAGTGAATGTGCTCCTGAATGTTCCGTATGGCGATGCCTGGTATATCCCGGGAGAGGAAAGCTATATGGCAAGGCTGATCCGGGATGCTGGTGGTGAAGTGCTTGGGGCACGACCAGGAACTTCCATCTCAGGCACGGTTACTTTGGAACAGGCCTATGAGTTGTCACAGGAAGCGGATATATGGCTCAACCCAGGACCATTCCGCACCAGAAAGGAACTTGGAAATGCCCATCACGCCTTCCCGATGTTCGGTCCGCTGAAAAATGGAAAGCCTATATATAACAACACCCTCAGGACAACGCCCGAGGGTGGTAATGATTTCTGGGAAAGCGGATCTGTCCGTCCGGACCTTATTCTGGAAGACCTTATCCGGATCTTCTCCGATCACTCTCTTGGTATATACGGAAGTGATTCCCTGGATGTCATTTCGCCGGAATCAGAACCCGCTCTAGAATATCACTTTCAGGTCAAATAGCGGATTTCCGCAGAACTCAGCCTTGAACCCGGTCTCTCCAGCAGATCTTTCCGCCAGAACCTTCTGAACGTCCAGTTCCACTGCAACCAGGTCTCCGATTCTCAGTGAAACCCTCAGGGATGCCTTGCAGATGGCATCTTCAAGAGCTTCCTTGATTCCTTCAAGATTTCCTTTTAGTTCTCCGAGAGTGTACTCATTCTCTTTATTGTCAAGAACAACAGGATTATACAGCGGCATGGGAAGAAGCGACGTGTGATCCAGACATGAAGAAAATGCCAGGTCTTCATCTGAGCAGTAAAGCAGCGCTCCCATTCCGAATCCGTCATAATACCTGGACACGAACTTCGCTCCGACGCATTTTCCGGCCTTGCTTATCCTGGCGAACACGACAGGAGTCCAATAAACCTTCTCCACGCCGTCAGGCACATAGAAATCCCTGCCTTCCTTCTCCCACGTCGTGTCAGGACGGCAATAGCAGAGTTCGCTGTCGTATGGCTTTACTGTGATATTCATTATTTTTCCTGAGAGAACAGGTCACCCAGTCCTTCGAACGGAGTGTATCCCTTGGTTCTTGGAATCGGTGCGGTGCGGGCAGGCATTGCAGCTTTCTTCTCAGCCTCGAACTGGGCCTTGAGCATGCTGAACTGCCTCTTGGTGTCCAGTGTGAAGTCTCCGTTGTCGATCCATGCGAAATATGATGGCTCGCTGAAATAGACCTCGCGTGCAGTCTTGCCCTTGTGCTTTCCAAAACTTATTGTCGGCTCATCCTTGTCGTTGAGGATCAGACGTCCTGCATAGTCCACTGTCCTCTGCTTTGTCGAGAATTTTGCAAGTTTGTCGACATTGTTCTCAATACGCGGGTCTCCGGCATATCTGTCCAGCTGGCCTTTCAGCACCTCGTATGTGGCGAGTGTGTCTGCCTCGGCGGCATGTGCGTTCTCTAGCTCGCGTCCGCAATAGAACATATAGGCGGCCTTCAGTGTACGTGGCTCCATTGCATGGAAGATGTTCTGCACATCCACCATCTGCATTGCGTGAAGATCGATTTCAGGATGCTTGTCGGTGTATCTGCGCACCCTTTCGATCTCTTCGGCCAGCATCGGCAGGTCGAACTTCGCAGAGTTGAATCCGGCGAGGTCGCTGCCTGTGAGCCACTCTGTCACTTCCTCTGCGATCTGATAGAAGGTAGGGCAGTCCGCAAGGTCTTCCGCCGAGATCCCATGAACGGCCTGCGCAGAAGGGTTGATCTCCCTCTGGCACTGACGCTCATAGTCCCATGGCTTCACCCTCCATGTCTTCACCCTCTGCTCTCCACCGGGCATGATCTTCACAAAGCAGAGCTCAATGATCGAGTCTGACGCGATATTGAGCCCCGTGCTTTCTATGTCAAAAAACAATAATGGTCTTTCGAGATTCAGTTCCATATAGATTATTCAGTAAGTCCCCTCCACGCGCTTTAGCTTATCATGATCGGCATGATGATTCCGCAGATCTTCTCGCTCTCTTCCTCGTCCTCGGCAGGAACCACGAGGGCAGCCCTCTTGCTGTCCAGGAACTTCATCACGATCTCTCCGCAGCTCATGTTGGAAAGGATCTCGATGATGAAAGGAGACTTGAATCCGATGGTGAGTTCCTCACCGTCATACTGGCACTGCATTGTCTCGTGCGCAGCGATGGAGAATCCGAGGTCCTGAGCTGAGATCATGAGGCTTCCGCTCTTGAGGTCGAACTTGATGTGGTTAGAAGCCTTGTTCGAGCAGACAGACACGCGGCGCACTGTGTTGAGAAGCTGTGCGCGGTTGATTCTCAGGATGTTGGAGTTGTTCTGAGGGATCACGTCACGGTATTTTGGATACTTGCCCACGACCAGGCGGCAGATCACCATTGTCTGACCGAATGTGAACACTGCGTTCTTGGCGTCGAAAGCCACCTCTACAGTCTCGACATCCTTTCCGATGATGGCCTTGAGGATTGCAGCCGGCTTCTTGTGAAGGATGAATGATGCCTTCTCTGATGCCTTCACGTCAGTTGTGGTGTAGCAGATGAGCTTGTGCGAGTCAGACGCCACGAGAGTAGTCGATGCAAGGTCGATGTCGAAGAGGATACCGTTCATCGCCGGACGGATCTCGTCGTCAGCAGTTGCATAGATAGTGCTTGAAATTCCGTCCACCAGACTCTGTGCAGGGAACTGGAGGGTCACTGCAGTCTCGTCTGTGCCAGTGATTTCAGGATAATCCTCTGCAGGGAAATACGGAAGCGTGGATTCTCCGCTTGCCCAGCTGCATGTGAATGCACTGTCGCTTGTGGTCTCGATTGTGAGTGGCTGGTCAGGAAGCTCCTTGAGCAGATCCATCATGTGCTTTGCCGGAACTGCAATGCGTCCTTCTTCAGCTGTGCTTTCCACTTCGATGCGTGTCCTGAGTGTCAGTTCCGAATCTGAAGCTGTGATCTCCAGCGTGTTTCCCTTGAGGTCGAAAAGGAAGTTCTCAAGGATTGGAAGCGGTGATTTTGCAGGGATTGCCTTGGCAACAGCCATGACTCCTCTGAGCAGTTCTGAACTTGAAATGATAAGTTTCATATCTTATAGCGTTTAAATTATTTCAAACCGTTCCGGTGGCGCCAGCCGCCACTACGGCATAATAAGCCAACAAATGTAGTAATTAAAACTTGAATTACCGCCCCAAAACTTCGAAATATTGGCATTATTTTTGATTTTTGTGCTCCGGTTTGCCGGCAGCATACGGCTGCCTGCAAAAACCGTGACAGAAAAATAACAGTAAAACGATATTATATTTATGAAAAGAGGTATCTTGATTACATTGCTTTCCGCGCTTGCAGGAGGGCTCACTGCTTATGCAGTGGTGAAAATGGTGCTCCCGGAGCAGGGGACCGAAATAGTCCAGACTACTATGGATGGAGCCAGATTCCGCACTGTCAGTCTGACACAGGACAACTGGCCGGACTTCACATATGCTGCCGAATCGGCAGTCGATGCTGTCGTGTATGTCAAGGTGTCAGCCACCCAGACCATGCAGCAGGCTCCGAGTTCGATCTTCGATTTCTTCTTCGGCTTCCCTCAGCAGGGAGCGCCGCAGCAGCGTGAGAAGGTCGGCAGCGGCTCTGGAGTCATAATCCGTGAGGACGGATATATAGTCACAAACAATCATGTCATCGAAGGTGCAACCAAGATCGAAGTGACTCTCAACAACAATCAGACATATCAGGCGACTCTTGTGGGAACAGACCCTGCAACTGACGTCGCTCTCCTCAAGATAGAGGCAAACGGACTTCCTGTAGTGCCTTTCGGAGACTCGGACAAGCTCCGTCTCGGAGAATGGGTGATTGCCATAGGTTCACCATATGACCTGCGCTCGACCATCACTGCCGGTATCGTCAGTGCAAAGGGACGCTCCATGCCGAACTATTCCGGTGAGTTCAAGATCGAGTCTTTCATCCAGACTGATGCTGCTGTGAATCCTGGCAACAGCGGCGGAGCACTCGTTGACAAGGCCGGAAATCTCGTGGGTATAAACACTGCAATCATTTCTCAGACAGGATCTTATGCCGGATATTCATTCGCTGTCCCTGTAAATATTGTCAAGAAGATTGTATATGACCTTATGGACTACGGCAGCGTGCAGAGAGCAGTGCTCGGAATCACGATGCAGGAAATCGACGATAAAATCGCAAATGAGTTGAAACTTTCTTCAAGAAACGGCGTATATATTGTTGAGGTTTCGAAAAGCGGGGCTGCGGACAAGGCCGGAATAAAGGCCGGAGACGTCCTTATAGCCATTGATTCCACCATGCTTACGAACTCCGCTTCCGTGCAGGAGGCTGTCAGCAGATTCTCCCCTGGAGATGATGCTGTCGTGACCGTGATCCGCGACGGAAAGGAGAAGAAGCTGGACGTGAAGTTCAAGGGTACGGCAAAGGAGAACGGAACGAAGTCTGATGACGGTTCTGTGGCTTTCTACGGCTCTTCAATCAAGGCGGCATCCGAGGAGACTCTTGCCAAGCTTGGAATAAAGAACGGAGTGGAGATCGTGGAACTCGGACCGGGCAAGCTTATGGAGGCAGGAGCGACAGAAGGATTCGTGATCCAGTATGTGAACGACCACCCTGTGAAGACTCCGGAAGACATAATCGAAATTGTCAAGAAGTCAAAGAGGACGGTGTTCATTGAAGGTACGACCCCTTCCGGCAGAACCGGCTACTTCGGCTTCGGAGTATAGGAATCAGGTTCCTTTACTCTGTCATCCCGAGCGAGGTCGAGGGATCTATAAAAAGGAATTGATAATATTACGATAAATGAGACAGTTAAAGATTACAAAGTCGATTACAAACCGTGAGAGTGCATCACTTGACAAGTATCTCCAGGAGATCGGACGTGAGGAACTCATCACAGTGGAGGAAGAGGTGGAACTTGCCCAGAGGATCCGCAAGGGAGACCAGCAGGCACTAGAGAAACTCACCAGAGCGAACCTCAGGTTCGTGGTCTCTGTTGCGAAACAGTACCAGAACCAGGGTCTCAGCCTTCCTGACCTTATCAACGAGGGCAACCTCGGACTCATTAAGGCAGCTGAGAAGTTCGATGAGACAAGAGGATTCAAGTTCATTTCCTATGCTGTGTGGTGGATCCGCCAGTCCATCCTTCAGGCTCTTGCCGAGCAGTCGAGAATCGTCAGACTGCCTCTGAACCAGGTGGGATCCCTGAACAAGATCAACAAGGCTCTCCAGAAGTTCGAGCAGGAGAATGAGCGTATGCCTTCGAGCGAGGAACTTGCAGAGATGATCGACGTTCCGAAGGAGAAGATTGCCGACACCCTTCGCGTATCAGGCCGCCACGTGTCAGTGGATGCACCTTTCGTTGAAGGTGAGGACAACAGCCTGCTCGACGTGCTCGTGAACAACGACTCTCCGAGTGCAGACCGCGGTCTTGTGAACGAGTCTCTCAACAAGGAGATCGAGAGGGCGCTTTCGACCCTTGCGACCCGTGAGCGCGAGATCATCAAGTCGTTCTTCGGAATCGGCTGCCAGGAGATGACTCTCGAGGAGATCGGTGAGAGGTTCGGACTTACCCGTGAGCGTGTGCGCCAGATCAAGGAGAAGGCGATCCGCAAGCTCAAGAACAATTCAAGAAGCAAACTTTTGAAAAGCTATTTAGGATAATATATACCAAGGTGACTCTTTTGAAAGATCCTCCCCGCAAGCGGGTCCCCTCCCTTTTCGGGAGCCAATGTCTTTCAAAAGAGTCACCTTGGTGTCAATAATATATACTATGACCCCAGAACAATTTATCATAGATAAGGCAGTCGTTGCGATCAAAGAGATTTATGCAGCTGAGGTAAACGCAGCGCAGCTGCAGGTGCAGGTGACTCGCAAGGAATTCGAGGGAGACTACACTCTTGTGGTGTTCCCGCTCCTCAAGGTGTCGAAGACGACTCCTGAGAACACCGGAAACGCGATAGGAGAGTGGCTCAAGACTAATGTGCCTGAGATCGCGGCCTACAACACCGTCAAGGGCTTCCTCAACCTCTCGTTCTCGGAGGTGTATTGGAACAACGTCTTTGCGGAGATCGCAGCGGCACAGGACTTCGGCCAGCTCGCTCCGACAGGCAGGACCATCATGGTGGAGTATTCTTCGCCAAACACCAACAAGCCTCTCCACCTGGGACACATCCGCAACAACCTCCTCGGTTGGTCAGTAGCCAAGCTCCTCGAGGTCTGCGGAAACAATGTCATGAAGGTTAACCTCGTGAACGACCGCGGAATCCACATCTGCAAGTCCATGTATGCATGGAAGGTTCTCGGAAACGGCGAGACCCCTCAGTCGAGCGGCAAGAAGGGTGACCACCTCGTGGGAGACTACTATGTGGCTTTCAACAACCTCTACAAGAAGGAAGTGGACGAGCTCGTGGCCGGCGGAATGCCCAAGGAGGAGGCTGAAAAGAACGCTCCTTCGCTCAAGGCAGCCCAGGAGATGCTCTTCAAGTGGGAGAACGGCGACGCAGAGGTCGTGGAGCTCTGGAAGACCATGAACGGCTGGGTCTATGAAGGCTTCGACAAGACATATTCCGACCTGGGAATCAACTTTGACAGAACATATTACGAGTCTCAGACCTATCTCTTCGGAAAGGCTCTCGTGCAGAAAGGCCTTGAGGCAGGAATCTTCGAGAAGCAGGAGGACGGCTCCGTATGGTGCGACCTCACTGCAGACGGCCTCGACCGCAAGCTCCTCCTACGTGGCGACGGAACTTCCGTATATATGACCCAGGACCTCGGAACTGCAGAGCAGCGTTTCGCCGAATATAGCCTCGACGAGCATATATATGTGGTAGGAAACGAGCAGAACTACCATTTCCAGGTGCTCAAGCTCATCCTCGGAAAGCTCGGTTTCGATTGGGCGGACAGCATCTACCACCTCTCATACGGAATGGTGGAACTTCCGGAAGGAAAGATGAAGTCGCGCGAAGGAACTGTCGTGGATGCGGACGACCTGATCGCCGACATGTACAATACGGCCAAGGAGACTTCCCTCGAGCTCGGAAAGATAGACAACCTCAGCGAGCAGGAGCAGGATGCCCTCTTCAAGATGATCAGTCTTGGAGCCCTGAAGTACTTCATCCTCAAGGTCGATCCGAGAAAGACCATGCTCTTCGACCCTAAGGAGTCCATCGACTTCAACGGAAACACAGGTCCTTTCATCCAGTACACCCACGCGCGAATCAAGTCGATCCTGCGCAAGGCTGACGAAAGGGGAGTGGCACACACGGTGGAGGCTGTGAAGGCAGACTCTGCACTGTCTGCAAAGGAGATACGTATCATCAAGATACTCAACACCTTCCCTTCAAAGGTGGCAGAGGCAGGTGCGGCTCACTCACCGGCCGTGATAGCAAACTACGCATACGAGCTCGCCAAGGAGTTCAACCAGTACTATCACGACACTCCGATCCTCCGCGAAGAAGACCAGGCCCTCCTCCAGTACCGTCTGGTTCTGGTGGAAACCATAGCAAGAGTCCTCAGCAAGGCAATGTCGATCCTCGGCATCTCGCTCCCTGAAAGGATGTAGGAATGCCGTCCGGGAACTGCGGTCTGAAAGATCAGCTTGCCTTGTTCTCCAGCGAGATGGGAGGATGGAACTCTGTTTTTGCTCCGGCAATGCCCTTTCAAGGAGGAAGATATGGCGTGGGATTGTCTGCAAAGCCTGGCTTGGAACTGCTAAGGATGGATAAAGTCCGCCTTCTGGAAAGCAATCCAATCTCTCTCGTGAAACAGACGTGGCAGCAGTTATCTCCGTCTCAGCCGACGGATCTCGCCTATACTGATCTCTCAACAGCATCCGACCATCTTCCTGTGGTGGTGAATGTCACAATCAAACGTTTGCACCCATGACAGAAAACGCAGCATACATGTTCCCTACCTCGATAAAGGAGGTCAAGGCCCTTGGCTGGGATTATATAGACGTTATCCTTTTCACGGGTGACGCATTCATAGACCATCCTTCGTTCGGTACTGCGGTCATCGCAAGATGGCTTCAGAAATATGGTTATCGTGTAGCAGTCGTCCCTCAGCCGAACTGGAGGGATGACCTGCGCGATTTCCGCAAACTCGGTGCTCCGAGACTTTATTTCGGAGTGAATGCAGGAGCCATGGACTCCATGGTGAACCACTACACTGCGGCAAAACGTCTTAGAAGCGACGACGCCTACACTCCGGAAGGAAAGGCCGGTCAGCGTCCCGATTATGCAGTGACGGTCTATACGAAGATCCTCAAGGAGATATATCCTGACGTCCCTGTCATCATCGGAGGGATCGAGGCCTCCCTCAGGAGGTTCACCCACTATGACTATTGGCAGGACAGCCTGAAGCCGTCCGTGCTGGTGGAAAGCGGTGCCGACTGGCTCTGCTACGGAATGGGGGAGAGGACAATGCTTGAGTTCACCAGAGCCATCGAAGCTGGAAGGAACGTCAACGACATAAGGAAGATCCCTCAGCTGGCCTTCTATATGGACGGTCGCTGCAGGACCAAGGATGCTGTGATTCTCAATTCCTATGAGCGCTGCTGCAAGGACAAGGTCGCCTTTGCCGAGAACTTCCATGTGATCGAGACCTATGCCAACATGCTGCAGCCCCCTGTAATAGTAGAGCCAGTGGGCTCGGGATATGTCCAGATCAACCCCACATGGGCTCCTGCCACCCAGCAGGAGATGGATTCGTTCTGGGACCTTCCGTTCACGAAGCTCCCGCATCCGCGCTACAAGGGCAAGCATATTCCGGCGTTCGAGATGATCAAGTTCTCCGTCAACACCCACCGTGGCTGTTTCGGAGGCTGTAACTTCTGCACGATAGCCGCCCACCAGGGCAAGTTCATCCAGTCACGCAGCGAGGAATCCATTCTCAAGGAAATCAAGGCGTTGAACAACCTCCCAGGTTTTGCCGGCAACATATCCGACGTAGGAGCACCGACTGCAAACATGTACGGAATGCGGGGAAAGAACCAGGAACTCTGTGCTAAATGCCGCCGAAAGTCATGCCTCTTTCCGGTTCCATGCAAGAACATGGACCGCTCGCACGAGCGTCTGCTGAAACTTTACGAAAGCATTTCCAAGGTCAAGGGAATCAGGCATGCCTACATCGGCAGCGGAATCCGCTACGACCTCTTCCTTGACGAAAAGGGCTTCGTGGACGAGACCTCCTATCCATATCTGAAGGAACTCATTCTTGAACATACTTCAGGACGCCTCAAGGTAGCTCCGGAGCACACCGAGGATTCGGTTCTGAAACTTATGGCAAAGCCTTCGTTCAAGCTCTTCGAACGTCTGAGGCTTGAATTTGACAATATCGTCAGGAGCAGCGGAAAGAAATGCGAACTGGTTCCTTACTTCATCTCCGGCCACCCGGGCTGCGGAATGCGTGAGATGCAGAAACTTGCAAGAAAACCGGCACTTCAGGGCTTATATATGGACCAGGTGCAGGATTTTACACCGACTCCGATGACCACTTCTTCCGTGATGTTCTACACTGGTCTGGATCCTAAAAATCTTGAAAAGGTGTTCGTGGAACGCGATATCGAACGCAAAAAGGAGCAGAAATCATTCTTTTTCAAAAGAGGCAGATAAAAAAAGCCTCCAGATGTTGCTCAATTCAAAAAAATGTCCTACACTTGCACCGAATTTCAAACAAACCAGAACTAAGAGAAAACAGATATGGCACCAACAGCTAAGAGAAGAGCGGTATGCAGCTTTGAGAACATGTCAGATGAACTGGCAGCGGCTTTTGCGGAAAAGTATCCAAAGGGATATAGCGATTATTTCCCAGATCTAGTGAAGTATCCGAAACCGGATGGATCAAGTTTTTATGCAGTGACGGTGGAGACGGAGGAAGCGATCTACCTTGTTAAGATAAAGGTCAAGACAGATGACGCTGAGGATCTTGAGCGCTGGCTTGACGGCGAAGATTCCGAGGAATCCGAAAGCGGGGATGGAGAGAGTCTGCCGGATGACAACATCTCGCAGTATTCAAGCGGGGATGATGACTCTTCCGATGCAGAGTAATATAAATGGAATATCAAGTATTGCCGACCGGAATTTCCGGTCGGTTATTTTTTGCTTCATATCCTCTTTTTGTTAAATTTGCACGATTGACTTGACCTGTATGAAATCACGATTCTTCATAAAGGATATATTGGCTCCACTCAGACACGGCCTGATGAAGCTGCAGGAAAGGGATGTGATGATGATTCTCTCCCTCTTTGTCGGTGTATCCTGTGGCCTGGCGGCTGTCTTTCTGAAGACAGCCATCGATTTCATACACCACCATCTCATTTCCTGGTTCGATTCGGAGGCCTACAATGCGCTCTACCTCATCTATCCTGGTATAGGTATGCTCATAGCGATGCTTTTCGTGCGCTATGTGGTGAAGGATAACATCGGCCACGGCGTCACGAAAGTCCTTGTGGCGGTCTCAAAGAACGAGTCAAAGATCAAGTCGCACAACATGTGGACATCAATCGCCGCTTCTTCCGTGACTATCGGATTCGGAGGATCGGTCGGAGCCGAGGCCCCTATCGTCTATACCGGAGCTGCAATTGGATCGAATGTGGCAAGATATATGGGGCTGTCCTACAAGAACATGACAATTCTTCTGGGCTGCGGTGCAGCAGGTGCGGTGGCCGGAATCTTCAAGGCACCTCTTGCCGGAGTGCTTTTCACCCTTGAGATCCTTCTGTTCAACATCTCGATGACATCAATCCTTCCGTTGCTCCTCTCGACGATCTCAGCAACGGTGATTTCATATATCTTCCTCGGAGACAAGCCACCTTTCGAGTGCACGCTGTCTCCTTTTGCAATGGGAAATATCCCGTTCTACCTTATCCTGGGCCTGTTCTGCGCACTCTGTTCGGTCTATTTCACAAGGACGACGCTCTGGCTGGAGGATAAGATAAAGAGTATAGAGAAACCTTTCGTACGCTGGGCGATATCGGCAGGATGCCTCGGTGTGCTGATCTTCCTCTTTCCGCCTCTTTTCGGTGAGGGATACGAGTATCTCCACGAGCTCCTGAACGGAGGAACCATAGACCTTGAAGGGCGCACAGTGCTGGACTTCTTTCTCAGGAAATCCTGGCTGGTTCCGGTCTTCTTCATGCTGATTCTTCTTCTGAAGGTCTTCTCCATGTCGTTCACCAATGCCGGCGGCGGAGTGGGAGGAACCTTCGGTCCTACGCTGTTCATTGGTGCGATCGCCGGATTCGTAGTTTCCAGAACCATCAACCTCATAGGTGCCGGAGCCATTGTGCCTGAGCAGAATTTCGTGCTTGTGGGCATGGCAGGTCTGATGGCGGGAGTCATGCAGGCTCCGATGACTGCCATCTTCCTTATCGCGGACATGACCGGAGGATATGAACTCCTTATCCCACTGATCATCACGGCTACGGTTTCATATGGAGTGGCAAGGACCATCGAGCCATATTCCATCTACACAAAGCGAATTGCAAAGAGGGGAGAGCTCCTCACCCATGACAGCGACCAGGCTGTTCTCACGCTTCTGAAGACAGACGAACTGATCGAGTCAGACTTCAACACGGTAAAGATCGATGCCACCCTTGGCGAACTTGTCGATGTGGTTGCTGATTCCAGGAGAAATATATTCCCAGTGCTGGATTCACGCAAGCATTTCCAGGGTTATGTGTCGCTCGAGGACATCAGACGGGAGATGTTCAAGACAGAGCAGTATGCCACCCTGCATGTGTATAACTTCATGAAGTCTGCTCCGGCATATGTCTATGTGGATGAGAAGATGGACAGCGTGATGATGAAATTCGAGAAGACGGGGGCTTGGAACCTGCCTGTGGTGGAGCACGACCGCACCTATGTAGGCTTCGTCTCCAAGTCGAAGATATTCTCGGCTTATCGCGAGCAGTTGAAACAGGTTTCGCACGACTAGCAAAGGGAAGGAATATGAAAACTATATATATAAAGAGTATAGCTGCGCGCCTTCAGGTGAAGGAGTGGCAGGTTGAAAATTGCGCGGCCCTTTTTGAGGATGGCGCGACTATTCCGTTTATAAGCAGATACAGAAAGGAACGCACCGGCGGTCTGGACGACGTGGCTGTGGCTGAGATACGCCATTGGACTGATGTCTTTGCAGAGATGGAGAAGCGTAAGGAGACAGTCCTGGAGACTATAAGCCAGGCTGGTGCCCTGACTGACGAACTCCGCTCAAAGATTGAGAACTGCGTTGAATCCAGAGAGTTGGAGGATCTGTATCTTCCATATAAGCCCAAGAGGCGCACCAGAGCTACCGCTGCCAAGGAACTCGGACTGGAACCTCTGGCGGATAAGATGTATTCGGTTTCCGTAAATGATCCGTTCAAGGAGGCCAGGGCCTTTGTCGGTGACAAGGTCAAGACCGTGGAGGACGCCCTTGCAGGTGCCCGTGACATCATTGCAGAGCGTCTGAGCGAGACTGCCTCAGTGCGCGAAACCCTCCGTCAGATATTCAAGACCCGCCGTATCGTGACCAAGGCCACAAAAAAGGCCACCGGTCCGGAGGCTCAGAAGTACAAGATATATTTCGATTATTCCGAATCTCTTGAGCGCATCGCCCCTCATCGTCTTCTTGCCATCCTTCGTGCGGAAGAAGAGGGCTTCATAAATGTGAAGATTGACGCCGATCCTGAAAGATGCGGCAAGAAGATATATTACGACTTCTGTCAGGAACGCCGTTATCCGGGTCCTGCCCTTGCCGAACAGATCCACGAGGCCTTCGACGACTCCTTCAAGCGTCTTCTCGAACCGTCCATCTCGAACGAGGTCATAAAGGAGGCTAAGGAAAAGGCCGACCTTGAGTCCATCCGCATATTCGGAGAAAACCTCCGCCAGCTCCTTCTCGCACCTCCTGTCGGTCAGAAGCGCGTACTGGCGATAGACCCGGGCTTCAGGACAGGCTGCAAGGTGGTATGCCTTGACGAACAGGGCAACCTCCTTCACAACGAAGCCATATTCCCGCACCCGCCAGCAAGCGAAAAGATAAAGGCCATCCAGGCAGTGTCCGGAATGGTTCAGAAATATGGGATAGAGGTCATCGCGATAGGAAACGGAACTGCAAGCCGTGAGACCGAGGAATTCATCAAGCGCGTTCCACTGCCTAAGGGCCTCCGCGTTTTCACTGTAAGCGAGGACGGAGCCTCCATATATTCCGCATCAGAGGTCGCTCGTGAAGAGTTTCCGGACTATGACGTGACCGTACGTGGAGCGGTATCCATCGGTCGTCGTCTCATGGACCCTCTTGCAGAACTTGTGAAGATAGATCCGAAGTCGCTCGGAGTGGGCCAGTACCAGCATGACGTCGATCAGACTCTTCTCAAGGAGAAACTGGACAACACGGTGGAGAGCTGTGTGAACAGCGTGGGAGTGAACCTTAACACAGCCAGCAGCTATCTCCTGAGCTATGTTGCGGGCATCGGACCGGCTCTTGCTGATAACATTGTGGACTATCGATCCAAGAACGGAGCCTATACCTCCCGTGCCCAGCTTCTCAAGGTGAAGCGACTGGGGGAAAAGGCCTTCGAGCAGTGTGCAGGCTTCCTCAGGATCGCCGACGCTGAGAATCCTCTCGACAATTCGGCAGTCCATCCCGAAGCATATCATATCGTGGATAGGATGGCACGTGATCTCAAGGTGACAACTCGTGAGCTGGTAGGAAATGCAGAACTTTGTGACAAGATAGACCCTTCGCGATATGTGGAAGGGGAGTTCGGACTTCCGACCGTGAACGACATCATCAGCGAGCTGCGCAAGCCGGGACGTGACCCTCGCGAGTCAGCCCAGGAATTCGAATTCGCGCATGACATCAAGACGATAGAGGACCTGAAGACCGGCATGGAGCTTCCTGGCATCGTGACCAACATCACTGCCTTCGGTGCATTCGTTGATATAGGAATCAAGCAGAACGGTCTGATTCACGCCACCCAGATGGGTGTCAAGGGCATGGCAGATCCGTCAAAGATAGTCAAGCTCCACCAGCAGGTGAAGGTGACAGTAATCTCCATCGATCTGGACCGCGGCCGCATCGGCCTGAGGCTTCTCAGATAACTCTTTCTCCGTCAACCAGAACCATTTCGATGACTCCGTTGAGGATTTCTCCCTCGTACGGGGTCCATCCGCATCTGCCTTTCTGGTCTTCTGCCCTGACAGTGAACTCCTTGTTGAGGTCGAACACCACCAGGTCAGCTGCATATCCCTTTGCAATCTTTCCCGTCTTGAGCCCGTACAGTTCTGAGGCCTTCTCGGAGAACACGCTGGCAATTCGTGTCAGAGGAATCTCCTCCTGTCTTGCGATGGTAAGAAGAACCGGCAGACTCTGCTGGATTGTAGGAAGTCCGGACGGTGCCTTCCCGTATTTGTTTTCTTTTTCGGATAGGAGATGCGGAGCATGATCAGAACCTATGGTGTCTATCAGTCCGTCTGCCAATCCTCGTCTTAATGCCTCGCGGTCCCGGGGTGTCTTTACGGAAGGGTTGCACTTGACTCTGCTGCCGAGTCTGTCGTAATCCTCGTTGCAGAACCACAGATAGTTGCACGAGGTCTCGGCGATGATGGATGGATTGCTCAGTTTGGCAGCGCGCACCATCTCCATCTCCTCCTTCGTGGAAATGTGGCAGAGCACCAGTCTGGTGCCGTGCTTGATCGCCATTTCAAGCGCCCTAATGCTTGATTTTATGCAGGCCGAACGGCTTCTTATATTCTCATGTTCCCTGAACGGAATGTCCTCTCCGTATTTCTCGACCGCCTTTTCAAGATTCTCCTTGATTGTCTGCTCGTCCTCGCAATGTACAAGAACCGGCTTCCCGCTGATAGCGAACAGCCTTGCAAGCGTCGAGTTGTCGTCCACAAGCATGTTGCCTGTCGACGATCCCATGAACACCTTCACTCCTGCAATGTCGTACGGACAGATTCCTGCTGAGGCATCTCCCTCCTGAATCAGTCTCACGATATCTTCCGCATTGGAATTGGTCGCTCCTATATGGAATGCAATCTTTCCGGTTGTCCTGCCTTTCGCCAGCTCAAGCTTTTCTTTGAGCGCCTGTGCGGTAGTGGTGGCAGGATTGGTATTAGGCATGTCCATCACATATGTGACTCCTCCAGCAGCAGCCGCAAGGGATTCTGTCGCCATATCAGCCTTGTGAGTAAGACCAGGCTCCCTGAAATGCACATGAGCATCGATTCCGCCTGCCATCAGCCATTTGCCTTCAAGATCGATGACCTCCAGCCCATCATGCAGCTTGATTATCCGCTCTACACGGAATCCGTAGTCCTCACGATCAGAAAAGATGACCTCCTCAATTGTGTCGCCTATTACGAGCACACTTCCGACAGCCTCCTTCTCGGAGGTGACCACCGTTGCATTATGAAGAAGTATCGTTTTCATTACTTTCTCGGTCTGATTTTTCTCATCTTAAGCTTCATCACGCCCCAGAACGCCTCTCCGAAGATTCCGCTGCTCATCTTTGACGTGCCCTCGGTCCTGTCCACAAAGATGATCGGCACCTCCTGAATCTTGAATCCGAGCTTATATGTAGAGTACTTCATCTCGATCTGGAATCCGTATCCCTTCATCTTCACCTTGTCAAGGTCGATGGTCTCGAGAACCTGCCTCCTGTAGCATTTGAATCCTGCAGTGGTGTCATACACCTTCATTCCCAGCACGGTGCGTACATAAACCGATGCATAATATGACATGATGACCCTTCCGATAGGCCAGTTTATCACGCTGATACCCTTGCAGTAGCGTGAACCGATTGCAAGGTCAGCTCCGTCACGGCAGGCCTGATAGAGTTTCGGCAGGTCGTTAGGATTATGAGAAAAATCCGCATCCATCTCGAATATATAGTCATATCCGTGCTCCACAGACCATTTGAATCCGGTGATATATGCAGTGCCGAGTCCAAGCTTTCCCTTTCTCTCGATCATATGCAGACGCTCCGCAAACTCTTCCTGCAGCTTCTTGACTATAGCAGCGGTTCCGTCCGGCGACCCGTCCTCTATCACAAGAATATGGTAATCCCCCTCAAGGGCAAAGACAGCCCTTATGATCTTCTCGATGTTCTCCTTCTCTTTGTAAGTCGGAATTATGACTACTTTTTTGTCCATATATTATATATAGTATAAAATTCAAGTTACGACCCTCGGCTTCCCAAGCCGATGTTCAAAAGTTCGTAATCATGCAAATATACTCAAAACCCTCCAAGATTCCAATATCTGTGATTGTGGAGTGTTTTAACAAAATTGTAACAAATGCATAATTTGCTGGGTGATAGGATGTTGTATTGAGTAGAGTGGAATTTTCAAGGGAAAACTTTAAAAATATTTTAAAATAAATTTGGAGGTAAAGAAAAAATGCCTACCTTTGCAATCCCAAACGAAAAACGGGGTACACAAACACTCCGAGTTTGGCAAAGCAAGTTCATTGAAAAGACTGTTTACTGTACAAGAAGCAAGTACCGAGAAAAACAATTTATCGAGAAGCGTTAATTCTTTTGAAAGGATTATAAGTGTCAGGGACAAGCTAAGAGTTATATAAAATTATACAATGAAGAGTTTGATCCTGGCTCGGGATGAACGCTAGC
>JAGBAO010000032.1 GCA_017938925.1 Bacteroidales bacterium
CACTGAACTCGGCTTCGACATCGGACACAGCAAGTCTGAGACTTACGAGCCTATGGTGGACCTCGGCAACTGGCAGCGTGGAAACAACGAGACCAGATGGCAGAACAACACCAACATGTTCTGGCAGCTCAAGAACTACCTCACATATGCTCAGACAATCGGAAAGCACAGCTTCTCTGCAATGGTCGGACACGAAATGTGGGAGTCTTCATGGGAGAACCAGGGAATCTACAACACCAAGCTTCCGTCTGACGAGGTTCATAATCCTTCTCTCGGAGCAGGAACCCCTACAATCAACTCAGGATTCGGAAGTGCATCTATGGCTTCTGTCTTCACTCGTGAGACATATAACTATGACCAGAGATACTATGTGACCTACACCTACCGTTATGACGGATCGTCAAACTTCGGTCCTGCAAACCGTTGGGCTGGCTTCCATTCGGCAGCAGCTTCATGGCGTTTCACCAATGAGCCTTGGATGAAGGATCTCGATTGGTGGAGCAACGGTAAGCTTCGTCTCGGATGGGGACAGACAGGTAACTCCAATATCGGAGGCTATGCATGGGGATCATCCATTGTTCCTATGGACTCTGCTCTCGGAGCTGGTTATCGTCCTGGCAACATCGCCAACGAGTCTGTAAGATGGGAGTCACAGGAGCAGTACAACATCGGTCTCGACCTCGGATTCTTCCAGGACAGACTCAACCTCGTTGTCGATCTCTATCAGAAGACCTCAAGGGATATGCTCATGTCAATGCAGCTTCCTTCATATATGGGTACCCAGGGTAACGGATCTTCAGTTCTTTCCGCTCCAAAGGGCAACTATGGAAGCATCGAGAACAGGGGTATTGAAATCACCCTCGACGTTCATCCGCTCGTAGGCGAGTTCCAGTGGGACAGCAACTTCCAGATTTCATTCAACCAGAACACCCTTAAGGCTCTCACCGGCACGACAGCAGCCAGCATCGTGGGTTACGGACAGTGGAGCGACGTTGTCTGCGTATCCGAGATCGGAAAGTCTCTCTACAATTTCTACGGATACGAGGTTGAAGGCGTTTACGAGTCTCTCCAGGACATCCTCGACTCTCCAAAGACAGCCAAGCATCCTAAGGACGGAGTATTCAACCGTTCGAACACCGTATGGGTGGGTGACCTCAAGTACAAGGATCAGATTACAGTCGACACAGACGGTGACGGAGTCCTCGATTCAGGTGACGGCGTCATCGATGAGAACGACCGCGTGGCAATCGGCTCACCTCTTCCTAAGTTCACATTCGGATGGAACAACACATTCCGCTACAAGGGATTCGACCTCAATATCTTCCTCAACGGATCATACGGCAACAAGGTCCTCAACTACAGCCTTATGAACGGTCCTTCAGGCGGTCTCGCTTCAATGAGATCTGCATGGGTGAACCAGAATGCGACTGCAATCAAGGACAGGGCTCAGCTCGCTCCTATCGATCCTGACAAGGTCTATGAGAACGGCGGCAACTGGTATGACGACATCAACAATGTCAAGGTAGTCAACTCAGGAACAAAGACTCCTCGTCCTACCCTCAGCGACCCTAACGACAACGACCGTCTCAGCACACGTTACATCGAGGACGGCTCATACCTCCGTATCAAGAACCTGACCCTCGGTTACACCTTCCCTAAGAAGTGGATGAACAAGATCAAGTTCGACAACATCCGCATCTACTGCAACATCCAGAACCTCTACACTTTCACAAAGTATTCAGGATATGACCCTGAGGTAGGTGCTTCGACTCAGGATGCGACAGGATACACCTACGGTGTGGATAACGGTCGTTACCCTTCTCCTACAACATATTCATTCGGCGTCAGCCTTACATTCTAATCATTAAAGAAAGAAGAATATGAAACTTAATAATATATTCAAAGGAATGATGGCTGGAATCCTTGTATTGAGCTTGGGTTCATGCCAGGACTTCCTTAACCGCCCGACAGAAGACGGATACAACGTGTCCAACTTCTACAAGAACGACGCACAGGTCGAGCAGGGAGTGAACTATCTCTACAACTCTCCTTGGTATGACTTCCAGCGTGCCTTCATCAAGATCGGAGAAGTGATGTCAGGAAACATGTACTGGGGGCAGTCTCCATATCTTACCTTCACAACTAACGGAACAGACACTGACCTGATAAACATGTCTTATGCTCTTTGGTCAGTGAATGCCCATGCCAACACCGTGATCGACAATATCCTTGCTTCCGAGGGCCCTTCTCAGGAGGCAAAGAACAAGGCTATCGGCGAGGCTCTCACATGGAAGGCAATGGCATATTTCTATATGGTCAGGACCTTCGGTGAAGTTCCTATCATCCACAGCAACCGCGAGACTCTCGAGTCAGGTACATACAATGAAGTGTACAAGATGAAGAGAGAGGTGGTATATGAATATATCATCATGACCCTCGAGAAGGCTATGGAGCTTCTTCCAAAGCAGACATCTGCATGGAACGGACGTATCGACTATTATGCAGCCGAAGCGCTTCTTTCAAAGGTATATCTCACCCGTGCAGGTCTTTCGGGAACCCTCAACAACGATGATCTCAAGAAGGCGGCAACCTACTCTGAGGATGTGATTCTGAATTCAGGACGTTCGCTGACTCCTAAGTATTCGGATGTGTTCCGTCTTTCTCCAAGCGTTTACAATGCAACAGGTGAAAGCCTTATCTCATGGCAGTGGGAGTGCTCTTCAGGCCGCTGGACAGCTCAGAACACCCTTCAGTCAGACCTTATCTTCGAAGGCTTCAGCGAGTTCGGAGACATGTGGGGCGGCTGGGCAGGCCCTTCGTATGACCTTGCTCTTGCGTTTGGTGCCGACCCTCTCCTTGCTCCTAGCTCAAGACAGGCAGAGAAGGATACACGTCGTAAGGCGACCATGATGATGGCAGGTGACTTCTACGAATATTTCTGGACAACAAAGAACACAGGTAAGGATGGAGCTCAGAACGGATTCGACTATCTGTATTTCCTCTACAGCGGTGATGAAGAATATGCCGAGTGGGGCTCTCCTGGACAGTGGGAAGGCCCTTGCGGAAGCCAGAACGTGAAGCATCTCTTCGGAAACGGAGCAGACCATCTTGCAGCTCTCGGCGTTTCTGCAGCGAGAATGTCTTATCAGCTTCCTACCCATCTTCTCCGTCTTTCTGACGTTTATCTCGTATGTGCAGAGGCAAATCTTCTTGCAGGAGACCAGGCAAAGGCTCTGACTTATGTCAATGCAGTGCGCGCACGTGCATATGATGAGACTATCGATGCAACAGACGGAGCTCTCGCAGCAGTGACTTTTGAGGACATCTGGAAGGAGCGTCGTCTTGAGCTTGCTGGTGAGGGAGACCGCTGGTACGACTTCGTTCGCCGTTCATACTACGACATGGATGCTGTTATCGCAGAGCTCAAGGCTCAGAAGAGAAATACGGTCTATGGTTATGACGGAGCGGCAAAGAACTATTTTGAAACCGGAGCATGGACCCTTGAAGGTCTGAAAGATAAGGAAGGAAAGGATATTTATGTAGCTTATGATGATCCTGAAAAGAGTGAGACTGCACCGAAGGCTCCAAATGTGACCGCATCTTCATTCACTCTTCCACTTCCGTCCGAGGACGTAGTCTTCAACAAGCACCTTATGGAGGAGGCTCAGGATGTGGATGATGTACGTGCAACGTATGTATATAACTTCTAATGAATACGGATATGAAAAGATATATTAAATCGATAATGCTCATGGCAGCCGTTGCACTCGGGTTCTCTTCATGTGAGGACTATCCTGATGCATTCGTGCTTGCGGACGGTGTGCCTACGGTGCACTATGTTCGGTATGCCGACAATGACCAGCTCATCGAAAAGGCCTATATGGGCGAGATCATCTGCTTTGTCGGAGACAATCTCTGCAGTGTTCGCGAACTCTGGTTCAACGACCAGCAGGCCATCCTTAACACCAGCCTCATGACCGAGCACACTCTCATGGTGGCTATCCCTAACAAGCTTGCCGAGGTGGAGACACACAAGGCATATATGATCACCAAGGGTCAGGACACCGTTGCAGTGGACTTCGAGGTCATGCTTCCGGCTCCTGTAATCAAATCCATGTCGTGTGAGTTCCAGCCGGCGGGTGAGGAGGTGACCATATATGGAAACTATTTTGTCGAGCCTCTCACGATCTCTTTTGCGAATACAGTCGTGACAGATATCAAGAGTGTCAGCATGGAAGAAATGACATTTGTGATTCCGGAAGGAACAGAGCCTGGAAAGATAACCGTGACTACTGAAACCGGTGTCGCTCAGTCTGCCTTCAAGTATCTTGAAGATCGTGGCCTCATCACAGACTTCGACGGTACGACCGATGTTGTTCCTCAGGGATGGAACATCAAGGTAACCTACAGTGCGGAAGGCGGAATTGACGGCCAGTATGTTCAGCTCGGCCCGAGTGCTCTTAATGCGACAGCGGACTGGAATGAGGAACTGAAGCTCCCGTTCTGGTGCGGAAACTGGAATGGCGACCCTATGAGCATAACTTCTGGCCCTGGTATCCCGATCTGCAACTTCATCGACTTCAAGAACTTCGCTAACATGGGTATAAAGTTCGAGCTTTGTATTCCTAAGGAGAATCCGTGGTCAGCAGGTGCCATGCAGGTGATATTTACAAATGCAGAGAGATGTGCCAATGACACTTGGCAGAACAACACATACATCCATACATCAGCGACAGACGGAGGTCTTGACCTGTGCCGTGGATTCTACCGTCCTTGGGAGAAGACAGGAGAGTTCCATACAGACGGCAAATGGATAACTGTAACCATTCCGTTCTCTGAGTTCACCTACAACATGGATGGTACTCCAGGAAAGGTTCCTCTTTCCAAGCCTGAGGATTTTGCAAGCCTTATCATCTGGCCTGTGTCCGGCGGTGTTGCGGGTACTGAATGTACTCCTATCTTCAAGATTGACAACATTCGTGCTGTCCCTATGAAATAATTTAAATGGAAATCACTATGAATAAGATATACAAATTAGCAGCATTGCTTTCTGTATGCCTGATGGCTTTTGCCGGCTGTGCTCCTGAGGAACTCAGCACGGATCAGCTCAGCGACGAGAATGTCACCTTCGCTGCGATGGCTCCGAATCCGGTAGCCCGCGGTGGTGCATTGCGCATTCAGGGAAGTAACCTCGACAAGGTTACGGAAGTCAGAATTCCTGGTGTCGAGCCTATCACAGGCGAGGGTATCATCCAGGTGGACTCTCTCAAGGGCAGACTCTCCGAAATCCGCGTGATTGTCCCTGTGGATGGTCCTGAGGTCGGAAAGGTTGTCATCGTTGATCAGGACGGAAACGAGTTCTCTTCTCATGCAGACCTCACATATTCCGAGCCGATCATCTTCACATCATTCTCGACACCGAATGAGGTTGCTTTTCCGGGCGATGTCGTGACTGTCAAGGGTGACTACATGAACAATATCCGTGCAATCCAGTTTGGAAGCAGCAAGGCAGTGACAGTGTTTGAGGAGCAGAGCCGCTACGAGCTCAAGGTAGTTGTTCCAGCTGATGCCGTGACAGGAAAGGTTATTCTCTGCGACGTGGATGAGAACAACAACCCAGATGGAAACATTTCCAACCTGTTCTATTCCGAGAAGGACCTCACGATCGGCAAGCCGACTGTAGATGCCAAGGATAGAGGTGTTCTGAAGGCCGGTGAAACGATAAAGGTTACTGGAAAGTATCTCCAGATGATCAAGGAGGCTAAGTTCAAATATACAGCATATGACGAAGATGGAAACCCATATGACGCATATGAAAATGTGGATTTTGTCCTCGCTGAAGACACAAAGTCTGTAAGTGCGGTTCTTTCTGCGACCGTGCCGGACGGAGAGCTTCTCCTCTACTCTTATGCCGGAGATGAGTTCAAGGCAGGAGCCTTCAAGACCCTTGTTCCATCAGAGCTTAAGCACTCTGCAGCGAAGGGCTACAAGGCTGGAAACGAGGTTGTCATCACAGGTAAGGATCTTGATCTGGTGACTGGAATCAAGATCGGAGAAGAGGCTGTTGCGGAATTTACATCAGACAAGAATGGCATCAAGTTCAACCTTTCTGCCACAGTAAAGGATGGCGATCTTATCATTTCACTTGCAAACGGCAAGACAGAGAAGGTAGGAACGAAGATCGAGATGGTCAAGCCGACGATCACTGCACTCAGTGTTACACAGATAATGGCAGGTGAAACCTTTGAGATTGAAGGAACTGATCTTGACCTTGTGACTAAAGTTGTTCTTAAGGACAAGGCGTGCGAATTCAAATATGACGAGACCACAAAGAAGATAACCGTGACGACTGCCAATACAAGCCAGACCGGTAAAGTTACAATCGAGACCCAGAACGGAACCACGGTTGTCAGCGAGGCTGAGGTTGTGATCGAATATGACTCACTTGTGATTGTTACAACTCTCACCACTTCTGCATCAATCGGCGATGAGGTTACGATGACCGGTACCAACTTCAATATGATCGAAGCAATCTACTTCGGCGATGTGAAGGTGACTGGCTACACTAAGAGAGCAGATGATGAGATGACATTCGTTATCCCGACTACAGTCGATACTGGAACATATCAGATCAAGTTTGTCCTTACCACCGGAGATGAGGAGACCTGTCCTGCTTCTATTGAGGTCAAGGGAGCTATAACAACAGTGGTAGTTTGGGAAGGAAGAAATGACTTAGGTAGTTCGTGGGACTGGAATCTGGTTGTCAACTTGCAGTTTGGTTCAGATTGGGGAGTCAATAAGTTCTCTAAACTTCCGTATGGTGCGGCAATACATGTGGAATTTGAGCCAGCACCAGAGACCGGAGGACAGTTGAAACTTATTAGCAGTGATCTTCTTAAATGTTTCCCTGGAAACGAGTGGGGAGTGGTTGAGATGAAGGAGGGAACTACTCATGCTTCTTATGTTCTCACAGATGAAGATGTGGTCGCAATGAACACTTCTGGTTTTGCCGCCTGTGGTCAGAATCTGGTAATTACTAAGGTTTATTACACTTATGAAAACACCGACGCAGATCCGATTTTTGTCAGTGACATCATGATCAACGACTTTGATCAGCATGG
>JAGBAO010000018.1 GCA_017938925.1 Bacteroidales bacterium
AAAACCGTTGTAACTTGATTATATTCATACACTTACATAAATTAGATGAAAACGGTTTCATCTAATGAGTGATAATCCAAAAATAAGAAGGCGTTTACGCTGCCCCAGTTGTGGGTCTTTAGACGCGTTAAAATGGGGCGTTCGCAATGGCGTCCAGCGCTATAAGTGCAGGAACTGTCAATCCCTATTTTCTGCCAGACGCAAGGAAATCTCCAAATCAAACAGGTTCATCTGGTTCAAGAAGTGGGTCTTAGGAAAGATGACAGTTGAAGACATAGCCGAGATCAGCGGATATAGTTCGCGTCATCTCCATCGGTGGTTTGACGAGTATCTGGACGAATATCCTACCTGGCACATCAACACAAACACTCCTATCTTTCTTCTAATCGATGGGACGTACTACTGTGGTCATTGTCTGATTGTTTACCGTGCTGAGAACCTGAAGAGAACCATCTATTACAGGTTTACCAGATCAGAGGATGATGACGAGATAGCCTCGGACCTGATGAATATAAGATCCATGGGATATAATGTGATAGGTATCACAACGGACGGAGGCGACAACATCATCCGGGCGGTAGAGTATGTCTATCCTGATGTTCCCCGCCAGCGGTGCATGGTTCATGTACTGCGTGAATGCCTGTCATCTATAACTTTACATCCTCGCACTCCGGAGGGCAGAATGCTGAAGAGTCTCATCATGAGTCTAAGCGACATCCGGACACATAATGATATGATGTGGTGGCTCAGCAGATATAACCTTTGGGTTGAAGAAAACGAAGAGTATGTATGCGAGAAAGCATGTCTGCCAAACTCTACAAGGACATACTTTGTCAGGAATGATCTGAGAAAAGCATACGTGCATCTTCGTAGGGCCATTCCCCATCTGTTTGAGTTCATCAAACATCCAGGATTACCCAAGACTACAAATGCCTTGGAATCTTTCTTTGGGCATATCAAGGATCAGCTTAGACTGCACCGAGGGTTATCAGAGACTCGTGTGGACAACTTCATCAAATGGTATCTGTACTTCAATGACGAAAAGAAGTCCAAGAAATAAGGAGATGTTTACATTGCTAAAAGTGGTTGGTGAACGAGCTCGTTCACCAACCACTTTTGTCATGATCACCAACCAAAAATGTCAATTATACCCAAATGACTGGGGGACAATTCGGGCTCAACGTAAAATCCCGGTTGTTTTGCGTTTCGAATATGCCAGTTTCCGCGGACAAAGGCACCGACAGGCAGACTTTCAGTCAAAACATTGCCTGTCGGTCCTGAATATCATGCATTTGGCACCTCAAACGGCACCATCAGGCAGACTTTTGAACAAAACAGCGCCTGTCGGTCCAGCGAATGATTTTATCAACCGACTTTTTCCATTGGTCCGAAAGGTCGCCCGGAACGACCGAAGGAAGTGACGGCATGCCCCCGGGGGCTGTCGGCTCAGCCGACTGGGGGATAAACAAGAACAGGTCGCATTGATGCGACCTGTTCTTGTACCCCCATGCGGAATCGAACCGCAACCGTCAGAACCGGAATCTGAAATTCTATCCATTAAACTATAGGGGCGCTGTAAGCGGATGCAAATATAGCAAATTTATGTGATATCAAAGGTAGAAGACAAAACTTAAACTTCAAAAGTCCCAACTCAATATTATTGAAGATAACACACTTATATACTATATTCACAAAGTACAGTCAGCGGTCCAAAAGCCTGTATTGAAAACACCAGAGCAGATATTTTCAAAAAAAGTGACACTCATTCCACAAAATTTCATAAATTTGTAAGAATTCGGTTTATCGAAAACTTATAACATTAATATAACGAATTATGGCAAACAACAAGAAATTCGTCACATGTGACGGTAACTGGGCAGCGGCGCACATCGCCTACCTTTTCAGCGAGCATGCAGCCATCTACCCTATCACCCCATCATCGACTATGGCAGAATATGTCGACGAGTGGGCTGCTCAGGGAAAGAAGAACCTCTTCGGTGAGGTTGTAAAGGTTACTGAAATGCAGAGTGAGGGCGGTGCTGCCGGTGCAGTCCACGGTTCACTCCAGGCAGGTGCCCTTACTACGACCTTCACAGCATCGCAGGGTCTTCTCCTCATGATTCCAAACATGTACAAGATCGCAGGCGAGATGCTCCCTACAGTGTTCCACGTCTCTGCACGTGCACTTGCTTCTCACGCCCTTTCGATCTTCGGTGACCATCAGGACGTCATGGCATGCCGCCAGACAGGCTATGCAATGCTTGCTTCCGCTTCTGTACAGGAAGCTCTCGACATGGCTGCTGTAGCTCACCTCTCAACCATCAAGTCAAGCATTCCTTTCCTTCATTTCTTCGACGGATTCCGTACATCCCATGAAATCCAGAAGATCGAACTCATCGACGAAGAAGCTCTGAAGGGGCTTGTCAGCACAAAGTCCCTGGCTGCTTTCCGCGCTAAGGCCCTGTCACCAGACGCACCTGTAACCCGCGGTACAGCTCAGAACGGAGACGTATATTTCCAGGCACGCGAGGCTTGCAACCAGTACTATGACGCAGTTCCGGATGTAGTGGCACGCTACATGGGCGAGATCAGCGAGCTCACAGGCCGCGAGTACCGTCCTTTCGACTACTATGGAGATCCTGAGGCTGAGAACGTTATCGTAGCCATGGGTTCTGTCACAGAGACAATCAAGGAGACTATCGACTACCTCGCATCACAGGGAAAGAAGGTCGGAGTCATGATCGTACGTCTTTACAGACCGTTCTCTGCCAAATATTTCATGAAGGCTCTGCCTAAGAGCGTGAAGAGAATCGCAGTCCTCGACAGGACCAAGGAGCCGGGTGCTCTCGGAGAGCCGCTCTTCCTCGACATCAAGGCACTCTTCCAGGGAGAGGAGAATGCTCCTCTCGTAGTAGGCGGACGCTATGGTCTTTCTTCAAAGGACACAACTCCAGCTCAGATCGTTTCAGTTTACGAGAACCTCGAACTTGCCGAGCCAAAGGACGGATTCACTATCGGAATCGTGGATGACGTGACATTCAGGTCACTTCCTCAGAAGGAGGAGTTCTCAATCGTGAAGCCGGGCACAACAGAGTGCAAGTTCTTCGGACTCGGTTCTGACGGAACAGTCGGAGCGAACAAGAACACCATCAAGATCATCGGTGACAACACTCCTAAGTACTGCCAGGCATATTTCGACTATGACTCCAAGAAGTCAGGCGGATACACCTGCTCGCACCTGCGTTTCGGAGACCTCCCTATCAAGGCTCCATACCTCGTAGGTACTCCTGATTTCGTGGCATGCCACGTTCCTTCATACCTTACAAAGTATGACGTGCTCAAGGGAATCAAGCAGAACGGTACCCTCCTTCTGAACAGCCTCTGGGATGAGGAAGAGACCCTAAAGAGGATTCCAGACCACGTGAAGGCTGTCATCGGAAAGAAGAACATCACCCTTTACATCATCAACGCGACCAAGATCGCAGCTGAGATCGGACTCGGCGGAAGGACCAACACCATCCTCCAGTCTGCATTCTTCAAGATCACAGGCATCATCCCTTATGAGGAGGCTGTGGAGTACATGAAGAAGGCTATCGTGAAGAGCTACGGAAAGAAGGGTGAGCACATCGTGAACATGAACTATGCAGCTGTTGACCGTGGTGGTGAGTACACCAAGGTCGAGATTCCGGCTGACTGGAAGGACATTACAGCGAAGTTCGAGAACCCTAACGCAGCGCGTCTTGCTCCAGACTTCGTGAAGCATATCGCTGACGTTGTCAACGCACAGGCAGGTGACACACTTCCTGTAAGTGCATTCAACGACTATGTGGACGGAACAATTCCTGCAGGTACATCCGCTTATGAGAAGCGTGGAGTAGCAGTGAAGGTTCCTGAGTGGCAGGCAGACAACTGTATCCAGTGCAACACCTGTGCATTCGTATGTCCTCACGCTGCCATCCGTCCGTTCCTTCTCACTGATGAAGAGGCGGCAGCAGCTCCTGAGGGACTCAAGATGCAGCAGGGCAAGGCAGTGTTCAAGGAGTACAAGTTCGCTCTCAGCGTTTCAGTTCTTGACTGTACAGGCTGCGGCAACTGTGCTGACGTCTGCCCTTCAAAGGAGAAGTCACTCATCATGAAGCCGCTCCAGAGCCAGGAGGCAGAGCAGGCCAACTTCGACTATCTCAACGCACACGTAGGCTACAAGGACAACGTTCAGCCTAAGAAGGCAAACATCAAGAACGCTCAGTTCGCACAGCCTCTCTTCGAGTTCTCAGGCGCATGCGCAGGCTGCGGCGAGACTCCATACATCAAGACCATCACCCAGCTCTTCGGAGACCACATGATGATCGCTAACGCAACAGGATGTTCATCTATCTATGGTGCATCATTCCCTGCATCACCATACTGCAAGAACGCAGAGGGTCACGGTCCGGCATGGGCTAACTCACTCTTCGAGGACTTCTGCGAGTTCGGTCTCGGTATGAAGATCGGTTCAGACAGGGCTCGTGCGACAGTTGCACGTCTGATGGAGGAAGGTCTCGCTTGCTCATGCTGCACAGACGAGATGAAGGCCCTCTTCACACAGTGGCTTGAGAACAAGAACGACGCCAAGGTTACCCGCGAGGTTGCTGACAAGCTCATTCCTCTGTGCGAGAGCTGCGGTTGCGACGTATGCAAGGGACTTGTAGAGTACAAGACATTCATCCCTGCACGCAGCCAGTGGATCATCGGTGGTGACGGAGCTTCTTACGACATCGGATACGGCGGACTCGACCATGTACTCGCTTCTGGTGAGAACGTGAACATCCTCGTACTCGACACCGAGGTTTACTCGAACACCGGTGGACAGTCTTCAAAGGCAACTCCAGCAGGTGCGATCGCGAAGTTCGCAGCATCAGGAAAGAGAGTCCGCAAGAAGGACCTCGGAATGATGGCGATGAGCTACGGATATGTGTATGTGGCACAGGTGGCTATGGGTGCATCTCCAGCACAGTACTTCAACGCGATCAAGGAGGCTGAGGCATATGACGGTCCGTCACTCATCATCGCTTACGCACCATGTATCAACCATGGTCTGAAGGCAGGAATGGGACTGAGCCAGAAGGAAGAGAAACTTGCAGTGGACTGCGGTTACTGGCACCTTTACAGGTATAACCCTGCACTCGAGGGAACAGACAAGAATCCGTTCTCTCTCGACAGCAAGGAGCCTGACTGGAGCAAGTTCCAGGACTTCCTCAAGGGCGAGGTGCGTTTTGCATCGCTCTACAAGATGTATCCTGACTCAGCCGAGGAGCTTCTCCAGAAGACAGAGGAGTTCGCAAAGGTTCGTCTCGAGACATACAAGAGACTGGCTGGCAAATAGTTAACTCAGAGACCTGCGCCAGATGACGCAGGTCTTTTATTTTAATTCACTGACTATGAAAAAGTTAATTGCAACAACTTTCTGTCTTGCACTGGCTGCATCCATGCTTGCTCAACCTAAGACAAATCTCCGTCCGGATGAAACCGTACTTCTTTACGCTTCCTCATTTGACGGAAACATAGACACGGTTTACGGAGAGAAGACCACATTCGCCGGATTCGAAATGAAGGAGGCGAACGGACTGACCGGTCCTGAAGACCTGCCTGCAAACGGAAACCTCGGCAACATCTCGGACCTTGCACGATTCGACCTGTATTTCCCGAAGAAGCCTAACGGACAGATGGTGGTTGTCTGCCCCGGAGGTGGATATCATATCGTATCCAGCTACAACGAAGGCGTCTATGTGGCAGACTGGTTCCTTGACAAGGGAATAACCGTAGCTGTAGTGAAATACCGTCTTCCTAACGGCCACAGGTTCGTTCCTTATGCAGACGTAGCAAACACGTTCAGATACTGCCGCGAGCATGCCAAGGAATGGGGTGTAAGCCAGATCGGAGTCATTGGATTCTCTGCAGGAGGACACCTCGCAGCAACGGCTTCAACCCTCTGGGAAGATGCAGTCACACGTCCGGACTTTTCAATCCTTATATATCCGGTCATCAGTCTGGAAGTAGGCGTGACCCACAAAGGCACCCATGAGAATCTGCTTGGAAAGAACGGGATGTGGAAGGACCACTATATGGACAGATACTGCCTTGAAAAGCAGGTCTGCCGTTTCACACCTCCGACCTACATAGCTCTCTGTTCAGACGACACTGTAGTTCCGGCCGAGAACAGTCTCAGATACTACAATGCCCTGATTGACCTGGACGTGCCGGCTGAAATGCACATCTGGCCTACAGGAGGACACGGATGGGGCTTTTCTGCGGAGAAGTTCGTGGGAAAAGGAAAGGACAGGTTTGCCTACGCACGAGGCGAGTTCGAGTCAAGCCTCGGAAGATGGCTCGAAGCTCTTAGGAAATAGTATCTGCAAGGAATCCCCTTAGCATCGCGAACAGTTCAGTCTGTGCGAATGAGTCTGAGGGACTGCACACAAGATACATAGAAGAAATCACGTTATGGGTGGCAGAAATGCCGCCCATTTCTCTTGGTGCCCTGGTGAAACCGAATGCGAGGTCAAAGTCCTCGTCTTCACTACGGACAATTGCCACTTCCGGATGAATGGTCATGAACAGCTCAAATGAGCCTGAAAGAAATGCATATATTTCATCCGAAGCCTTTATTCTGACCGTTGCCGTGTCAAGTGGAGAAAACATATGTGAGAGAGAGCGATAGTCAGCAAGTATACGGTCAGCTTGAGAAAGGAAGACCCTTCCCTGTTCCGTCAGTTTCACCTCCCCACGAAGCCTATCGAACAGGCGCACACCTGTGACCCGCTCCAGTTCCGACACATTCTGACTCACTGCCGGCTGACTTATATTCAGGACTGAAGCCGCTTTAGTGAAACTTCCCTCGGCAGCAACTGTAATGAACACTTTAAGTCTGAAATCCTCTAACATACCTTTAATAATATATAGCTACGCAAAAATAGTAAAAAGAATCGTCACAACGTAGTGGATTTTTATATATATTTGTATGACTATGCGTTGGAGTGCATATATGAGAAATTAACATACAAAACAAACTTATATGAAACGTTTATTCTTATTCATCGCGACCATCATGGTCGCAGCGACGACCTTCGGTCAGACTCCCCTTCCAAATGACCCTGCCGTAAGAGTAGGTCAGTTGGAAAACGGACTGAAGTATTACATACGTCACAACGAGCAGCCGGCTCAGAGAGCTGAGTTCTGGATTGCTACAGATGCCGGTGCACATCAGGAGGAGGACCACCAGGACGGTCTTGCTCATTTCTTCGAGCACATGTGCTTCAACGGAACCAAGAACTTCCCTGGCAAGAGCATGCTGGAATATCTCCAGAGCATCGGAGCCGAGTTCGGAAGAAATATCAACGCATCTACAGGCTTTGAGGTGACACAGTACATGCTCAACAACATCCCTGTCGTAAGGGAGAGCATCATCGACTCATGCCTTCTCGTCCTTCATGACTGGTCAGGATTCGTGACATGCGCTCCTGAGGAAATAGACAACGAGCGTGGCGTCATCATCGAGGAGAAGAGATCGCGTGACGCAGCGAACTGGAGAATGTATATGGCTGCACGTCCATATATCTACGGCGATGCACCATATGCGAAGCGTACGCTGATCGGAAGCTACGAGCAGCTTGCAAACTTCGAGCATCAGAGTCTCATCGACTTCCACCAGAAGTGGTACAGGCCTGACAATCAGGCAGTAATCGTGGTCGGAGACATCGACGTGGACGCTGTAGAGGCAAAGATCAAGACCTTGTTCAGCGACATTCCTGTGCCGGCAACTCCTGCGGAAAAGCCGGCTGTGAAGATCGCAGACAACGTGGAGCCTATCGTGGGTATCATCACAGACCCTGAGGCTCAGTATTCATACGTAGAGCTCATGTGGAAGAGCGAGCCGATGCCTAAGCAGCTCAACAACACCGACATGGCGTTCATGACAGAAATGGTGAAGGACTATGTCCAGCAGATCATGTCAGAAAGATTCTCTGACATCGCTGCCGATCCGGCTTCTCCATTCATTCAGGCAGGACTCTTCTTCTACCCTATCTGCAACGAGTGCGACGCTACAAGAGGTCAGGTCATCTTCAGGGAAGGTGATATGGCAAAGGCACTCAAGGCTTTCATGATCGAGGTCGAGAAGATGAGAAGATTCGGCTTCAATGACGGTGAGGTTCAGCGTGCCACAGAGAACATCCTCAAGCACTATGAGAAAGCTGTCGAGGCTGCATCGACACGCAAGAACGGAGACCTTGTGAGCCCTCTTCTGAACAATTTCTACAGGAATGAATCATACCTTCAGCCAGAACTTGCCCTCCAGCTTGCACAGGGCCTTTGCGCACAGTTCAACGCTCAGGTTCTGAATCAGATAGTTGCCCAGCTCATCACGGACGAGAACCTCATCGTTCTCTATAACGGTCCTTCAAAAGAGGGTTCTGTCATCCCGACGGAGCAGGAGATCCGCGATGTTCTTGCTGAGGCTAAGGCTGCTGAGATCCAGGCAAATGTCGAAGAGACTGTGAACGAGCCGTTCATCAGCAAAGAGCTCAAGGGATCAAAGGTAAAGAAGGCTGCTGAAGTCATCTACGGTGCTACCCAGTGGACACTCAAGAACGGCGTCAAGGTGGTTGTCCTCCCTACTGAACTCAAGAAGGATCAGGTGATGTTCAACATCACGCTTCAGGGCGGAAAGACCCTCATAGCAACTGAAGACCTCCCTTCATTCCAGGATGACATCTGGGGACTTTACCTGCAGAACACCGGTATCTCCAAGTTTGCAGGAAAGACCGTTCCAAAGATGCTGGCTGGCAAATCACTTTCAGTGAATCCTTTCATCAGCGGTTCGACTCATGGTGTCAGCGGAAACAGCACCCCTAAGGATCTTGAGACTGCTCTTCAGATCGCATATCTGTATTTCACTGAGCCTCGTTTCGATCAGGATGAGTACATGACCGGAATCAATCAGATCAACGCCCTCATGCCTAACCTGAAGTCGAATCCTGACTTCCAGTTCAGCATCGCGATGGATGAGATTCTCTACGGCCACAACCCACGCGTGGTGAATCTCACCGAAGAGACTCTTGCAAAGGCAGATCTCGCCACAATCGAGCGTGTTTACCGCCAGCTCTTCAAGGATGCTGCAGGCGCAGTTGTAACAATCGTAGGAAATGTTGACCTTGAGACTCTCAAGCCAATGGTAGAAAAGTACTTGGGCTCTCTTCCAAAGGGCAAGAAAGCCACTGAGATCAACAAGGAGAATCTCATAACATTCGCCAAGGGTGAAGTAAACGAGGTTGTCAAACTCAAGATGCAGGCTCCTAAGTCTACAGTAGTTCAGCTGTACACAGCATATGCACCAGTTAACACTAAGAAGAGCGTTGCACTCGATGCTGCGAACTACATCATCGACATGATCTACACCAAGACCATCCGTGAGGACGAAGGCGGCACATACGGAGTAGGAACTTCAATGCTGGCCCAGAGATCACCAATGGAGAGACTCATCGCCCAGATCTACTTCAACACGAACCCTGAGTCTGCCGAGAAGCTTGGCGGTCTTGCTGCAAAGGGTCTGAAGGAGCTTGCTGAGAACGGTCCTACACAGGAGCACTTCAACATGGCAATCGAGAACTTCAAGAAGAATCTTCCTGAGTCTCGCATCAACAACGGCTACTGGATGAACTGTCTCCAGACATGGAACAAGCACGGAATCAACTACGATGCAGAGTATGAAGAGGCTGTCAACGCCCTCACCCCAGAGGATGTGAAGGCAGCGCTCCAGGAACTTCTCTCACAGGGCAACGTGATCAAGATCGCATCCTTCCCTGAGGAGTAACCAGGATCCACGAAAAAGAGCTGGACTGACCTGATGGCCAGTCCAGCTTTCTTTTTTTAAAAAAACTGATGATTACTCACCTGCTACGATTGCACCCATTGGGCAAGCATCAGCGCATGTACCGCAGTCGATGCAAGCGTTTGGATCGATCTTGTAGATGTCACCCTCAGAGATAGCGCCTACCGGGCACTCTGGCAGACATGTTCCGCATGCTGCGCAGTCTTCTGTAATTCTGTAAGCCATTTTTTTATCCTTTAAAGTTGTTAATGTCGCATTGGCAATGCAAATTTAGTTATAAATTTCGATATTCAAAGACAGAGATCGTGCTAATTGTACTATCTTTGTGTGGAGAGTTGAACATAAGGATTGAAAATGAACAGATACCTATATATATTATTGTCCGTTTTGCTTTTGTGTCTGGGCAGTCAGGCCCTGGGACAGGAGAAACTGGGGAACGGACTTGAGATAGACAAGATGGTCCATAATTTCGGAGACATCCTTCTGGACAGCGGCCCCGTGTCATGCCAGTTCAAGATCAGGAACACAGGAAACAAGCCTGCCGTGATATACAACGTAGCTTCATCGTGCGGCTGCACGGATGTGCAGTGGACAAAGGAGCCGCTCATGCCTGGCAAGACCGGGACGATTTCAGTCACATACTCCAACGACGAAGGAGCATATCCGTTCGACAAGAACCTGACAGTATATCTGTCTGATATTAAAAAACCTGTCATCCTCAAGGTGAGAGGTGTGTCCATAGCGAAGAAGCAGCCACTTTCCACCCTCTACCCCATTCATATCGGACAGTTCGCGCTCAGGGAGGACGACATCAAGTGCGGCAATCTGGAACAGGGAGGGCAGAAAAGCAATGCTGTAACAGTCGCAAACATCTCTGATTCTCCGATCATGGTTTCATTTGAGGATGTGTCATCGAATCTCAGCATCAAGGTATCCCCTAACCCCATACCAGCCCAAAGCACCGCTGAGATGTCATTCAGTGTGAAGGCAGACAGAAATCTATGGGGCAAGAACCATTATTGGGCAACACCAGTGATAAACGGAAGGAAGCAGAGCCAGAGAATCGGGATCTGGGCTTTCACAAAGGAGAACTTTTCGAGTCTGAGCGAGGAGCAGAAGGCCAAGGGACCAAGGCCTATGTTCAAGGAAAGCACATATTCTTTCGGAAAAGTGAAGAAGGGAGAGACCGTTCATGCCGAGTTTACTCTCAAGAACGAGGGACAGCAGGATTTCTGCGTATATAAGGTCAACGCAGATGCATGCTGCTGGTCACACAGCGACATTCCTGTGGCGGCTCCCGGCAAGTCGGTGACCTTCAGAGTCCACGTTGACACCAAGGACATGCCGAAAGGAGAGGCTCTGACCATCGTCACCCTGACGACCAACTCCCCTCTCCGTCCGATAGTCAATCTTTTTATAGCCGGATGGGTTGAATGATGCATTTGTTTATTGATATACTGAGGAATTCGATTCTGATCACCGGACTGGTGGTCGTGATGATGATGATGATCGAGTCTTTGAACATCGAGTCCAGAGGACTGCTGTTCAAGGGGTTGAGAAGGACTAAACTGGGGCAGGTGATCGTGGCTGCCCTGCTGGGATCTGTGCCGGGATGCATGGGAGGATTCGCAACGGTCTCGCTGTACACCCACAGACTGTTCAGTTTTGGAGCCCTGGTGGCGATGATGATCGCTTCGTCCGGAGACGAGGCCTTCGTCATGCTGGCTATGTTCCCGGAGAAGGCGATGATTCTGTTCGCAATCCTGTTCGTGCTGGCAATAGTCACCGGATATCTGACAGACAAGGTATATGACCGCATACATGCCCGTAAGTGCCATAAGCATGAGCATGACGAGTGTGGGGTCGATACTGATTGTCATGAATACGAACTGCATTCAGAAGAGTGCCATCATCACGATAAATGCGGTGCAGAAGACAAAGCTGGAAAGGGCAGGCATTTCGGATGGAAGAGAATTGTGATGTTCATCGGACTTGCCGCCTTCATAGCGGCTCTTGCCTCCGGACAGCTGGGCCACGACCATGGTGCACACTCCCACGAAGGACATTCCCACGAGGCGCACATGCATCAGGAGCACTCACATGAGGCTCACTGCCATGAAAGCCACTGCCAGGAGGGCCATTGCCATGAGTGTGAAACAACCGTCCACCACGACGAAAGCAAAGGATTCCAGATAGACCTGCTCAGCGAGGACTGGATGAACGTCCTGTTCGCAGGTCTGAGTGTCATAGTTCTTTTCGTTCTGATTTTCGCATCTGACCATTTCGTGGAAGGACATCTGTGGGACCATATAATCAAGAAGCATCTCCCTACCATCTTCGCATGGACGTTCGGAGTGCTGCTTGTGCTGGGAGTAGCCCTGCAATATATCGACATAGAGCAGTGGATAAGCGACAATACAGCTCTGATGATTCTTCTGGCCACAGTAGTAGGCGTGATTCCGGAATCCGGTCCTCATCTGGTGTTCGTGACACTTTATGCTGCTGGGGTCATTCCGTTCCCTGTGCTTCTTGCCAGCAGCATCTCACAGGACGGACACGCATCCATTCCGCTTCTTGCAGAAAGCAAGAAGAGCTTCGCCTGGGCGAAGCTCATCAACTGTATGGTTGCCATGGCTGCTGGATTCGCTGCCATGCTGCTGTGCTAGCGATATGTGAACTCGAAGCCGTCCACATAGAGTGTGGATCCGATTCCACCTGTAAAATAGTTTCCACGATAGCTGGCACAAGCCACAATGATCACGTAAGAAGGCTTCCTCGCATCTCCTTCCCTATATGTAAGAGGAAGCTCGAATTCCACATACTTGCCACCTGTGTTTTCTGATGCTAGGATTTCTCCGAATGCAATCACTCGCGGATCGTTCTGAAGGTCCGGCTTGCCTGGCTTGTCGGAAACCACATCAAACGGGCCTGCATTGCTGCCTTCTCCCTCCGCGACAAGAGCTGCCATGATCTGCATGATATCCGGTTTGCCGAGAAGATCCGGGAACTGGCGCATTTCATCACGGTCAATGAGAGCCGGTGAATAATCATACCATCCTTTCAGGGAATACGGGCGCGAGTTGAATGGCACTCCCCATTCCAAGCTTGCCTTCCAGTCCTTGAACTCTACAAATCTTCCGGTGAATATATTTCCAGCTGCAAACTTGATCATTGCCAGAGCACTGATCATCTTTGCAGCAGCATCTCCTTCAACCTTGTGATCATATTCAGGAACAGTAGTATTCTCGATGAGGCTTGACACTCCCGGGTTTGCAGTATCCCAATTCGGCTTCTGATCACCTTCTGCGTACGGATACCATGTCTTTCCGTTAGTACCGCCGAAATACCACTCGTTGAAGCCCATGCCGGCAAGCTGGGCAGCGGTTTCTGTCTTGAAGACATATTCATCACCCACCGCATTCTCAGAGACGAGACGGACCTGATACTCCGTAGCTTCCGTCAAGGAAGTTATGTCAGCCTTTACACTCACACCATTGACTTCCACCTGATCAAAGACAGTCCATTCCGTATCTGAGGAGGTCTTATATTCATAGTATGGAGCGCCGACACCATCAAAGTCACCGGTAACTACGGCATGATAGGCCCACGCATCCACCGACTTCACCTGATTCTGAATCTTCTGCTGTACGAAAGTCACGGTCCACACATACTCAACACCCTTGTAAAGCACCGTGAACTGTCTTGAAAGCGTGCAATCAAGGGTCATCGGGAACTTCACATCTGTGGTTACAACCCCGGATTGAGCAGCGTCATAGCCGGTTGTGGTGAGTATCTTGGATGTCTCCTGCATGATCTTCATGTCAGTGATGACGATTTCATCCAGAGGCTGAGCCTCAGCCACAGCCACCATGATAGTCTGGTTCTTCACATCAAAGACAGCATCTATCAGTCCGCTGCACTTGACGAATCTTTCTATCGGCTGTGAGGCTGATATTGTCCAAAGATAATCACGACCGGGATATGTGCTCAGCATCACCTTCACCGGGTTGGACAGATCAATGTATTCCCCAAGAAGCGTATCGGCAACTGCCATTTCGCTCAACTGATATTCAGTAATCTTAAGGCTGTCTATCTCGGCGGTCTCTTCAAGCAGTACATCCACTGTCAGGGAGTCCGGATTGATGGTCACTTCCTTCTGTCCTTCAACCGCAAAGGCCGTGATCTCACCTTTGAGTCTCGGGTAGGACATATCATTATCAAAAACGCATGAAACCGCAGCTAAGGCCAAAGCCGATGACACGGCTATATTCAATATCCTTCTCATCATCATTTAACTTTTTTAGGTCTGTTCTCCCCCGTCGGGATATAGAAGGAAAGTCCGAGTCCGAGAGCAAGCGGATTGATCTTGAAATTAGCCCCGCTGCTTTCCATCACGCTCTGCTCCACCTGATTGGTGGTCTGGACTGTCTTGTTGTAATTGAATCCCATCAGGCCGATGGAGAGCTCCACCGACACCTCGTCTGTAACGAAAACCGAGATACCCGGCACAAGACCGAGTTCGAACTTATATATATCCTGATAGGTACCGAACTTGTCCTCACCGTCGACCTTGTAGTTTTCCGACTGAGCATAACCTCCTATGGCACGAAGTTCCGCAAACATCGCGAAACGCTTGCTGTTTGCGATAGGAACGAAATATCTTCCGGTTATGGCACCTGTGTAGGACTGTTTAAGGAAATGGAAGTCACTTATGGAGAAATTGGCAAGGTCTCCAAGCGAGATGCTGGCGTTTCCAAGTCCCAGAGATGTGCGGTCATAGTCGAAACGGACACCGACAGAAAGGTTGTCCATCACAAAATATGATGCCCATGGAGCGACACCGAAGGTAAGAAGTTCTCCGTGAACTCCTCCTATCAAGGACATAAGTGCGGAAAAGCCGGAGTCATCCGTTCCGTTTCCCACCAGGTAATTGTTGTAGGAGAAAGCGACACCTGCACCGACCGTTCCCTTTGGGATAAAGGTGGATGTCGATATCCCGATACCGCGGTCGAACGGCTTCTTCTCCGTCTCTGCTTCCCCAGACTTTGCCATAACCGCAAAGGATGCCGACAGCATCAGGGCCAATATCAATGTTATCTTTTTCATTCTATTTATACTTTACTATTGCCAGTTCTTCCTCAGTGAGATCGGATGGATCATAGACAAAGGAGAATTCATCGACATACATCACGCTTGAGGTCGAACCTGTGAAATAGTCTCCATACTTGCTTGCAGAAGCCGCGATCACCAGATATCTCGGAATGCGGGTAGTGCTTCTGTAGGTCAGAGGTATTGTAAACTCAATATATCCGCTGGTCTGGTTGAAGTCAGCGGTTCCTCGTGCGATGATACCTGCATCAGTGTCATATTCAACAAACTTGCCGCTCGACGTGCTGATTCTGAAAGGAGCGCTCCAATCGGTCAGGAAGACCTGGACATTGGCGATATCGGGTTTGCCGGACATATTGTTGTACGGAGCCTTGGTCTTGTTGATGGTACCAGGTCGGTAGTCCAGATAACCCTTTAGGGCAAGAGGACGCGATGTGAACGAGACACCCCAGTCAAGTTCCGCTCCCGGATTGGTAAGGCTCGTGTTTGCCTTGACGAACTTACCTGTGTATATGTTTCCGGCAGCAAGTCCGACCAGAGCCACGCCCTTGCTCTCAAGCTTGGCAGCCTTGCCTGACTTCACATGGCTTTCTTCCGGACTCGTAGGGTAGACACCCACGGCATCAGATCCTCCGTTGGCTGTATCCCAATAGAATTGACCGGAACTTTCATTAGGATACCAGATGGATCCCGACTTATACCAAAGGTCAAAGCCCATGTTAGGAATCGTGCCGGCATTCTCAGTGGTGAAGGTCTTCTCCTTGGTCTCGCTGTCAAGAGCTGATACGGCACGGAAGACATAAGTCGTTCCTGCGTCGAGTCCCCATACCTCTGCTGAGTAAGTCTTGCTTGTATCATCAGCATCCACTGCATTCGGATCTACATCAGTCCACTCGCTTGCAGCCTGCTTGCGATATTGGAAGGATATTCCTTCCGGCCTCGTATCCGGGTACCATTTGCCGGTCAGGAAAGCAATCTGCGCCCAGCATGTTGCAGAGACTGCATCTACCTCGACGGAAGGTGCTATGACGAAATTGCAGTACTGGGTCCTGCTCTTTCCGTTCAGGGACTCTATATAGAACTTTATCTGGTATGTACCCATCGGGAGCTTCTGGAACAGGCCGCTGAAATCAAGATGAGCTGATGTAGCGCCTTCAGTGATTTCCGGAAGAATCATGCCTTTTCCATTGTAGTAGGTCCTGTCATACACAGTCAGGTCCATTATCTTGAAATTCCACGGCAGTCCGTTACTTGACAGAGCCTGCACAGAATGACTGATCACTATGTAACTGGCTCCTCCCGGAATCTTGAGATCGAAAGTAGCCTCCACCGGTTCTCCTTCAGCAAACTGAACTGTCTGGAACATATCTAAAGACGAGTATACGGTAGGACGCACATCTGCCTCAAAGTCCAGAAGCAGATTATAGGTCTTATCCTTTGTGGAATCATCCAGAGTGACCTTTACGCTGGCGCCACCGAATTCCTCCTGCTCATCAAGAGAAAACTGAAGGTTGTAGTGCTGGCGGGGCTGAACATCCGAATAAGAATCTGAAACCTCATGCCAGATTCCGGTCTCATGCTCTGCATCATCCTTGTTAAGCATTTTCAATGTCCAGGAGAGTGTGCCCGTAACACTGAAATAGCCCACATTGTCTATGCTTCCATCCAGACTGCTATATGTGAGCGCCCCTTCGCCGTTTGTCACGGTCAGGACATACTCACTGAACTTTTCCTTGATCTCATCTGAGAAGGAAGCCGTTACCTTGACATTTGCAAGAGATACGGTAAGAGGCACGGTATTGACGATCTTCTCCTTGATTTCCACTTCGGTGGAACCGGTGTAGAACGGAGCATCGAATGCAGCTGCTCCTGTCTCAGAAGAGGAAGCGCTCACCTTGTAGACGAATCCGGCTCTGAGTTCAAGCGGCTGGGCTGCAAGTTCACGATGGTCGTCGTAAACAGCTATGACCTCATCCTTATGGTCACGCACAGTGATGGAGAAGGTCATATCCTCTGCAGCATCACTCTTGAAGACGGGATCTGTCGTGAGATCCTGCTGCAGGTCAACACACAGGTAGCCTGTCTGCCCTACCTCGATATCCACCCTTTCGCAGGAGGATATCGCAAGTGCAAGCACCAGGACTGCCGGTAATGATGATATTCTTCTGAACATAGACTACTCCTCTGATGTGACTACGGGATTGTGGAACTCTACATCCTTGCGGAGGATCTGGTCCTTCTCGTCTGTAACCTCAAGAGTGAAGATATAGTCCTCTCCCTGATTTCCCACTCCCGCAATCATAGGGACCAGTTTAGAGAGCGAGAATGCCACTTCAGTCTGTCCGAGGAGCTGGTCGCCGACAGGCAGCATGGTGCCGAGCTGTTCCTTTGCGACCTCATCATATATAAGGTCGAGATATTCAGCTCCCGGAACAAGCATCTGGATTGCTCCCAGGAAGTTGTCGCTGACATAGACTATGAAGCCCTTTATCTTCTCCGGAGCATAAACCATGAGTTCCACACTCATTCCCTGCTCTATATCCATTTTTGCAAAGTCAGGATTTGCAGGCCACTCAAGTGTCGGAGCTATTGAAACAGGCTGCTCCGGCTCGACAGGCTGGTTCTCGCCAGGCTGCTGATCTTCCTCCTGGCCCCATCCTGTCTCGATGTCGTCATCCACATTCTCATCGTCGGGATCGATTCCCGGAATGACCATATCCACATTCCTGTCAATGACAGATGAATCTATACTGAGGGCTATGGCAGACTGACCGGTCACATAGGCATCAACATAGAGGATATGGTGGTCACGCGGAGCCACATCCTTGATCTGATAAGAGATAGTAGCCGTCGAGTTGTCCACAGCACGATATCCGTTCACTGTGACATCCAGATCCTTCACAGTGAAATAGCCCTGCTTTGCAGGCTCACGGACAATCGTCTTTGTTCCATCCTCGGCCTGGGTATAGATTCCCACCTCGTCAGCCGACCATACGAGATGACCGTCAGGATGTGTAACCGTAACCTGGAAAGTCGTCAGTTCATCCACAAGGTGCTGAGAGCAATAGACTGAATTCTTCATGTTCTGAAGAGTGCATACGATATCGACTGGTGTCACCACTCCCTCCACAATGGTAAAATCCTTGACCGCACCATAGACAGGCTGGTTCCATGCCACCGGCTCAGATGCCGGAGAAGCCACAGTCACGGTAAATTCTCCAGGAGCCAGTTCGATCAGGGCCGGCAATTCCGCACAAGTCCACTCTTTCGTGTATTTTCCGTCCTTCTTCTCTATGCTCACGACAAAGTTGCTGAAATCCACGGCAGATTCCGACTTCACGACCTTGTCAACAAATGAATCATCAGCCGTTATCGTAAGCTGGAGGCCTGACTTGGACACTTCCACGATATTTTCCTTACAGCCTGCAAACACTGTTGCAGCCACTGCCATCGCCATATAAAATATTTTCTTCATATATCTTCGTTATTTTTCTATTCGTAAATGAGTCTTAGATTGTCTATACGCAGCTGCGGTCCGAAATGACCTGTGTAGCTTCCGCCATTGTATTCTATGGTTGTCTTTGTGTTTACACCCACGTCAGTTGTGGTCGAAATGAATTTCAAAGAAATATCTGTCGGCCTTGTCTCTTCGCTGGTGTAAGTCAGAGGGATCGTCATTTCAGTCCATGCAGAGGCAGCACCACCGTTCACTGAGCCTGATGCAAGGACACCCTCACTACCGTTGAGTGTCAACTCGGCAGAGAACTTGCTGCTGTTCTTCGAGACATATTTATAATGGAACTTCAATGCAGACGGACGTGAATTGCAGGCTACCGTACCGTATGTAGGATTGCCGCTGTCATCCGCCGAACCTATGAACAACTGACCGATATAACTTGTCTCGACAGCAGTATTGTCAGTGTTCCATGTACCCACATTGACGACAAATATCAGCGCCGAATATGAGCCGGAATATCTGTCTGTCGAACGGCCTGCGCACGGGAAACATTTCACATTAGGATTGGTAGCAGCAAGACCGGACGAAGGCATGGAAATCTTTGCATTCACATCCCAATACTGTGTGCCGCTATAAGGCTTATGCCAGTAATAATCCACTGTAGAATCGAGAGCGCGCTCGAATGCATGCTTGAATTCCGTCCACTGCTCAAAGTCACTGTTAGGGAACTGCCATGCATTTTCCGTAGTGAAAGACACAATCGGGGTAATATTATAATAGTTGCCGTTGTATTCAGCCCACATCTTATATCCAGTTCCGCCATCAAGGCCCGTCAGATCCGGGAAGATGACATTCTTGCCTTTGACCGAAACAGGTTCTATGGTCTTCAGAGAGGAATTCGTCATATCGGAAGCCCTCTTGAACTTAAGGACAAACCTGGATGGGTCTCCCTTTGATACATTCAGCATCGGAGCCCGGAGTCTTGCTGCCAATATATCGTAATCATTGAAGACGATCTCGGCCTCGGACTTCTCAAGGGCAAGCGTATATTGCGCCGATTCGGCTGTTCTGCCATAATTGTCTGTCACTGCAAGAGAGAATCTTGTCCATGAATCCTCGTATCCGGTCCTGTAGAAGACGTTGCCGGCAAGATGCTTCACAAGACCGCTGAAATCCACAAATGCCAGACGCTTGCCGGACATGTCGTCCATGAATCTGATGCCGACAGCCTCAAGAGCGGCCTTTGTCTGTTCATCTGCGGTCACAAGATCCACTTCAGAAGGGACACCGGAAATATTTCGGGAATCGATCTTAAGTACGCAGCTCTTCAATCCACCCATGGATACGATGTCAGCCTTATAACCTTTATAGGAGGTCTTGTCTGCTTCATAGGTAACAAAACGGTTGTCTTCAGCGAAACCGGAAACGGTGATCGACGGTCCATCCTGAGGGGCAGCCTCGGCTGGCACCTTGAATTCCTTCACCTGTTCCTGGACACCGTCATCGATGACGATCTCTATCGTGCCCATCTGTCCGAACCTCTCCGTGTCCACATTGAAGGTGACGAACTCGCCTGCCTCACACGCAACAGGGTCAGTCACATAGTACATCCATTTCCCCTGGACGTGCACATAAAGTGCAAGGGCAACCTCCCCGACCGGAACATAGGCGCACCTTTCCTCTGCCTTTGCGAAAGTGATTTCCTTTCCTGACGAGGAAAGGACTTTAGCATAATAGTCCTTGTGGTCGCGGGCAAGATATGGCCCGAAGCTGACAGCCACCTTCACATTGGACAGTCTGGCTACAGCCTCGATCCCGACAACATCGTCAGGCGCAACCTCAAACGGAACATCTGCTGAATAATAGAAGGAATTGAAACCTGCTCCGTCCGGTTCGCCATAATAAGCGAAAAGACGGTGCTCACCCGCATTCAGAGCAATCTTCTGATCTGCGGCATCGACATATTTCTTCCGATAGAAGAGACGGTCCGTGGAGGTTTCCGTCAGTTCAACCACGAACTCTCCGATATCCGGAAGGACATCTGCCGTTTCGTCGGACTTGGTCCCGACATCCTGTGTCAGCCTGATGACAACCTCTCCGCGTGCATGGAGGGAGTCATCCGTGATGGCCTCGGTACAGGAAGACATTATCAGGGCCAGCCCCATTAAAATTGATCCTATACGTCTCATTTGGTTAAGAATAATATCTTGCAAAGGTACGAAGATTTTTCCAAACGGGCAAACAATGGATATTATCCATTACTCAGCCGGAAATTCATAAAAAATTCATATCTTTGCACGATTATGTCTTAATTTGAATATGGCAGAAGTAATAAATAATAACGTAAATTACGGCGACGACAATATCAGGACGCTGGAAGGTGTCGAGCACATCCGTCTGAGGCCGGGAATGTATATCGGACGTCTGGGAAACGGAGACGACCTGGGAGATGGTATCTATGTGCTGCTGAAGGAGGTGGTGGACAACTCCATCGACGAGTTCTCGGCAGGATTCGGAAAGCAGATCCAGATCACTGTGACGGAAAAGGAAGCCTCGGTGAGGGACTTCGGACGAGGAATTCCTCTCAACTCCGTAGTCAAGGCTGTCAGCATCCTGAACACAGGAGGAAAGTATGACACCAAGGGATACAAGAAGTCCGTGGGTCTGAACGGAGTGGGTCTGAAGGCTGTGAATGCGCTTTCGTCTCATTTCTATGTAGAGGCATACCGCGACGGTATGAGCTCATATGCAGAGTTCCGCGAGGGAAAGCTTCTGGACTCAGGCCAGAGACCTTCCAAAGAGAAGAACGGAACCTTCGTGAAGTTCATTCCGGACGAGAATCTCTTTGTGGGATATACATTCCGCATGGAGTTCATCGAGTCCATGATGAAGAACTACTCATACCTCAAGAAGGGTCTCACACTGAACTTCAACGGCACGTCATACAAGTCCGAGAACGGTCTTCTCGACCTGATCAACGACAACATGTCGGAGACTCCGCTCTACCAGCCCATCCACATCGTGGGCGAGGACGTGGAGATCGTGATGACCCACGGCAACAGCTACGGCGAGAACATCGCCTCGTTCGTGAACGGACAGAACACCCGTGACGGAGGTACCCACCTTGCTGCCATGAGGGAAGCCATATCCAAGACACTCAAGGAGTTCTACAAGACATTCGCAAAGAAGGACTTCGCTCCGGAGGACATCCGTCAGGGAATCATCGGAGCCATCAGCATACAGATCCAGGAGCCTAACTTCGAAGGCCAGACAAAGACAAAGCTCGGTTCTACATATATGTGGGAGACAGTCACGGAGAACGAGGACGGCACACACAGCTACGACCAGGGTCCGACGATCCGAAGCTATGTGAACGAGTTCGTGAAGACCAACCTGGACAACTACCTTCACATGCACAAGGAGATCATCCCTGTCCTGCAAGAGAAGATAGCCTCATCGGAGCAGGAGCGCAAGGAGATTTCCACAATCCAGAAGAAGACCAAGGAGCGCAACAAGCGCACAAGCGTGTACAACAAGAAGCTGCGCGACTGCAAATATCACTATAAGGACAAGCTGCCTGCAGCAAAGGAGGACCTGCGAGAGGAGACAAGCATCTTCATCACCGAGGGAGACTCCGCGAGCGGAACCATCACGAAGGCACGCAACGCCGAGACCCAGGCAGTGTTCTCGCTTCGAGGAAAGCCTATCAACTCATATAAGGAAAGCCGCAAGAAGATAGCGGAGAACGAGGAGCTGAATCTCCTGATCAACGCTCTTGGACTTGAGGAGGACATCGAAGACCTCCGCTACAACAAGATCATCGTGGCAACCGATGCCGATGACGACGGAATGCATATACGAATGCTGGTGCTGACCTTCTTCATGAAGTATCACCCGGACCTCATCCGCCGCGGACACCTTTATATATTGCAGACTCCCCTCTTCAGGGTCAAGAACAGGAACGAGGTGCGTTACTGCTACAACCAGGAGGAGAAGGAAAGGGCGATCAAGGAGCTCAAGACCAAGGTGGAGATCACACGATTCAAAGGTCTCGGAGAGATTTCATGGGATGAGTTCACCGGATTCATCGGCAAGGACATGAGACTGGACAAGGTCAGACTGAGCGATGAGGAGCCGCTTGCGGATATCATGGAGTTCTACATGGGCGAGAACACATATGACCGACAGCTTTTCATCAGCCGGAACCTGCGTTCGGCTCAGGAATTGGAAGACGTTGATTTTTAAGAACACTGTACTATGTGGAGAAAATTTTGCGGATGGCTGCTTAAGGCACTGGGATGGACGGCCGATGAGCCTATAGTTCCTGAAGACAAATGCATAATCCTCGGTGTGCCTCACACATCGATATGGGATTTCGTGATATCATACCTTTATTATGTTTCCATCGGAGGCAAGCCATACTGCATGGTGAAATCCGACCTCTTTGTCGGGCCGCTCGGCTGGCTCCTGCGCAAGATGGGAGGCATACCGGTAGACAGGAAGAGGGGCAGCAATGTGATGCTCAGCGTAATAAAGGAAATGAAGAGGCTGCCTGTGGCACATCTTGCTCTCGCTCCGGAAGGGACACGCAAGCCGGTCAAGAGATGGAAGGCCGGATTCCATACAATAGCGCGCGAGGTGGGATGTCCTGTGTATATGGGATATTTCGACTGGGGCACCAAGCATGTGAGCCGCGGACAGAAGGTGGAGCTCACAGACGACGCCAAGGCCGATCTGGAGAGGATCCAGGCTCTCTACGAACAGATGCACCTGGTGGGCAAGCATCCTGAGATGTACAGGACACGATAGCTGTTGCCATGGGGCTTGGACAAAGACGATTGTACTAAACCATACAATATAAAATTACATTTATGATTCAACTGTACAAGCGAATGCAGAGGATGAGGGAGAAATACGTCGATACCCTCGCCAAGCTGTATGAGTATGCAACAACGGTGTACGCAAAGAATCAGTACACTCAGTGGTATGACACCAAGGAAGGTGGATATACCTATACATCATTCAAGGGAAAATGTGACAGTCTTTCAAAGAAGCTGACCCAGTACGGAATCGGTGCCGGAGACAAGGTAGCGATCCTTTCGCAGAGCATGCCGAACTGGTCTGTGGCCTTCTTCAGCGTGGTTCCGTTCGGACGTATCGCCATTCCTATTCTTCCGGACAGTTCCGAGAACGAGGTGACCAACATCCTTCAGCACTCTGAGAGCAAGGTGATCTTCGTGTCACAGAAACTTGCTTCAAAGGTAAGCCAGGAATGCCGCGACAAGCTGACTCTTGTCATCGACATCGAGACATTCGAAGTGATCCAGGCTGACGATGACAAGTTCACATGCGACGGAAGGGCAGCAGTTCCGACACCGGATGACATCGCAGCCATCATATACACTTCCGGAACTACAGGAAGCGCAAAGGGTGTGGTGCTGAGCCACAGAAACCTTTCCTCAAACGTGATAACATGCTACCATGCATGCAAGAGAACGGAAAAGGACAGATGGCTCTCTGTTCTCCCGATGGCACACACTCTTGAAATGACCCTTTGCATGCTCTACCCTATGTATTGCGGTGCTACGGTATATTACCTGCCTAAGCCGCCGGTGGCGTCACTGCTTCTCAAGGCACTTCCGATGGTGAAGCCTACAACAATGCTGACTGTTCCTCTTATCATAGAAAAGGTATATAAGGGCAGTGTGCTTCCGACGATAAAGAAGAGCCGCACCTTGACATGGATGAGCGAGCACATGAACGGTCTGATGTGCAGGATCATCGGAATGAAACTCAAGAAGACATTCGGAGGCCACATCTCATTCTACGGAATCGGAGGTGCGAAACTGGACCCTGAAGTGGAGAAGTTCCTCCTCAAGGCGAAGTTCCCTTATGCCATCGGATATGGTCTGACAGAGACTTCCCCTCTGCTCGGATATGCAATGCATGGCTGGAGGGCTGTGGGATCGTTCGGATATCCTGTATATAATGTGAAGCTGAAGCTCCACAACGTGAATCCGGAGACAGGCGAAGGAGAAATCGTGGCCAAGGGGCCTAACGTGATGCTCGGATACTACAAGGATCCGGCACGCACCAAGAGCGTATTCACGGAAGACGGATGGTTCCGCACAAGCGACATAGCGGTCATGGACGAAAAGGGTCGCTACTTCATCAAGGGACGCAACAACAACATGATTCTCGGACCTTCAGGAGAGAACATATATCCTGAGGAAATAGAGAATGTGATCAACAATGTCGAAGGCGTGAGCGAGTCTATCGTGGTGGAGCGCAACGGACGTCTCGTGGCTCTGGTACAGCCTTCAGAGAACTTCATCCAGTGGGACAAGGAAAGCGAGGACAAGCTGTACGAGAAGCTGGACGACTGGAAGGACAAGGTCCTCAAGATGGTGAACAGGAATGTGAACAAGTCTTCACAGGTAAGTTCAGTCGAAGTCATGAAAGAGCCTTTCGAGAAGACTGCGACACAGAAGATCAGGAGGTTCAAGTACAAGGATTCTGCTCCTACAGTGGAGGAAGAGAAGAAGGAAAATTAAATTTTTTCCAAAAAAAATCCAGTTTGTACACCAAATTTGTATAGGCGTTTCATAAACACACATTTTTAATTAACAGTGGTTATGAAACGTCTTAATTTAATTTTGGGAGCTGCGGCTCTTGTTGCTGTCTCTCTGACAGCCTCTCCTGTTGTAAATGCACAGGAGAACGGAAACAGGGACGAGAACGGAAAAATCGTCCGTGGCCCTTATGAAACCAACAGATTCGGAGACAACTGGTTCATCGGCGTCGGTGGAGGAATCAACTTCCTCTGGAGCGAAGGGTATGATCAGGGAAAGATCAGCCCGAGCATTGACGCAAACTTCGGTAAATGGTTCACACCATCTGTCGGCATGAGGATCGGATATCAGGGCTTCAGCACCCGGATCTGGTCTGAAACTCCGAGCCTCATCGGACCTTCCTTGGACACAGACAAGGACATGTATCTGCAGAAAATGGGATATATGTACATCCACGGAGACTTCCTATGGAACATTTCAAACGCATTCAGCGGCTATAAGGAGACAAGATTCTGGAACTTCGTTCCTTATCTGCATGCAGGATTCTTCCGTTCCTATGGACTTAAGGACGTGAATTTTGCAGACAACGAGCTTGCAATGGGTGCAGGACTTCTCCACAATCTTCGCCTGGCCGACAGGCTCGACCTTATCATCGACATGAGGGCGACAGTAGTCAACGGCAGGATTCATCAGGCAGACGGAGTCGCAATTCTTCCTTCTGTAACTGCAGGACTTGCAGTGGATCTGGGATGGCCGAATTTCGTACGCACATCGACTGTTCTCGGAGCTGTGGAAGCAGCAAATGCTGAAAAGACAGCAATTCTGGAAACCGCCATTGTGGCACTGGAGGCAGCTAATGCAGCACTGGCCGAAGACAACGATGCACTTGCAAAACAGAACGGCAAGCTTGCAAAACAGGTGAAGACCCTGCAGGCACAACCGAAATTCGATGTCGAGGCTTTCTTCGATGACATGACCCCTGCTGCGGTATATTTCGACATCGGAAAGGCGACGCTTGACGACAAGCAGATGCAGCAGCTCGATTTCCTTGCAAAGAATCTCATCACTACGGCAGATGAACAGACCAAGGTTCTGATCACTGTCATGGGATCGGCTGACGGCAACACCGGAACCATGAAACGCAACCAGCATCTGAGCGAGGCACGCGGAAAATATGTGTTCGACATTCTCACGACCAAGTATGGAATATCACCTGAGCGCCTGCTCGTCAAGACAGAAGTGGTCAAGAAGGCAGCAAAGCCTGAACTCAGCAGAGCGGTGATTTTCACTTTCTGACAAGAAAATTCAAATGTTCAATATGTCATTTCGAAGGAGCATTTCGCTCAGTCGAAATGACATATTGATTTATTTAGTATATTTGCGTGATTTAAATTTAATACCATGACTAAGATAGGAACGACATTCACAAAATCGGGTAAGAAGGCTGTCCTGTGCGGATCCGGCGAACTCGGAAAGGAAGTAGCACTTGAACTCCAGAGATACGGAGTGGAAGTGGTTGCACTTGACAAATATGCCAATGCGCCGGCAATGCACGTAGCTCATCGCAGCCATGTGCTTTCCATGCTTGACGGAGATGCGCTTGAGGCAGTCATCCGCGAAGAGAACTCGGACTATATCATCCCAGAAATCGAGGCCATTGCCACAGACAGGCTTGTGAAGCTCGAAGAGGAAGGATTCAATGTCATTCCTACTGCGAAGGCCACCCGCCTGACCATGAACCGTGAAGGAATCCGCAGACTGGCTGCAGAGGAGCTGGGAATCCCTACCTCTCCATACCGTTTTGCCCAGACACGTGAGGAATTCGATGCAGCAGTCGCAGCAATAGGCATTCCATGCGTAGTGAAGCCTGTAATGAGTTCATCGGGCCACGGCCAGAGCACCATCAGGAGCGAGGCGGACATCGACAATGCGTGGAAGGTGTCTCAGGAAGGAGGACGTGCAGGTAGCGGAAAGGTCATAGTCGAAGGTTTCGTGAACTTTGATTACGAGATTACCCTGCTCACCGTACGCCACAGCGCAGGAACAACATTCCTCAAGCCTATCGGGCATCATCAGGTGGATGGAGACTACCGCGAATCATGGCAGCCTCAGGCAATGCCGGACAGGGCACTTGAGATGGCTGAAGCGATAGCCAAAGCTATCACTGATGCACTCGGCGGTTACGGAATCTTCGGAGTCGAGCTCTTTGTGAAGGGCGAGGAAGTCATATTCAGCGAAGTCTCCCCTCGTCCGCACGACACAGGAATGGTCACAATGATATCCCAGGACATGTCCGAGTTCGGCCTGCACGCACGTGCAATCCTCGGGCTTCCTATTCCTGACGTGAAGTTCTACGGCGCATCTGCATCAAAGGCCATCGTCGTAGAAGGCAATACAAAGGAATATGAGTTCTGCAATCTTGACAAGGTCCTCGAGGAGCCTGGAGTGCAGATCAGAATCTTCGGAAAGCCGGAAATTGCAGGACACCGCCGAGTAGGAGTAATCCTGGCAACTGACGAGTCTGTCGCAGCAGCCCTTGCCAAGGCGGAAAGAGCATACTCGAAACTGGAAGTAAAGGTATATTAGAAATGCTTTGCGAGCTGGGCCAGCTCGAAATCAGCACGGATCTTATCGATTATGGAGCAGACGACCTTGTACGTTCTGCTCCCTTTCGTATAATCCGCAGGAGTTATGAAGTTAACACGCTGCTGACGAAGAAGCTTCTTCGCCACATTGACCTTCTTCTTGTTCTCTGGATTATAGACGGCTATCGAATGTCCTCCGAACATCTTGACGATCTTCATGCAAGGCACATCTGTCTCTCCGTCTCCCATATATATCATATGAGGGAATGGAACCCTCTTGTTATCTTCTGCCTGACTTTCGTTTACCTTCTTGTTGTCCCTGACACTGAGAATTCCCTTGTTGATCTTGAACAGGAACTGAGTCTTGGCTGTATAGTCCACTGCGACTCCCAGCCACTCTGCCTCCCCTTCCTTATTATATATGAATGAGCAGGCAAATATGCGTTTGAACTCTCGCGCGATTTCCGTGCCCTCGATCATTTCCGCCAGACCTGATGAATTTATATAGTGTTCTACCTTGACGCCGCATGACCTTCCATATTCATTGACGATTCCGAACCACTCCCTGACTCCGTCAAAGAGCTCGACTGATGCACCGAATCTGCGGAAATCGTCACGACGGAGCTTTATGCCGGCCTTGCGTGCCTCATCGAACATGAGCTTCATATAACTGAGGATATTGCTGGCATCCTGGCCCACTGCAATGTCGTCACTTTCCTGCCAGAACTCCTGAGGTTTCTTTCCGATGGCCTGGATGAATCCGAATTCCTGCATGTTGCCCGGCGACAGGGTGCCGTCGAAGTCATAGATAAGAGCTACTATTGGTTTTCTTCTCATAAAACATCCGTTTTAAAGTCAGATTTTCACCACATTCTGCGGTATTTCGCCACAAAGATAATTATTTATACATGCGCAAGGCACTTTTTTCATACTTTTGCGACCGAAAAATCAAAACCACAACCATACTCATGAAACATTATTTCACACGACTCGAAGAACAGATCAAGGCTAACTGGAACCGCCCTGCACTCGGAAACTACAGAGGCGAACTCTTTACTTTCGGAGAAGTTGCGACCAATATCGCAAAGCTTCACCTCCTTTATGAAAACTGCGGACTCAAGAAGGGTGACAAGGTTGCCCTCTGCGCAAAGAACTCTGCACGCTGGGGCGTGGCATTCTTCTCTGCCAACACATACGAGGCTGTAGTAGTTCCGATCCTTGCAGACTTCCATCCAGAGAGTGTGAATACTCTTGTCGATCACTCTGAGAGCACAGTGCTTTTCACTGACGCCGACATCTGGGCTAAGCTCGACATCACAAAGATGCCTAAGATCAAGGCTGTGGTTTCGACCGCTGATTTCAAGCTTCTTTATGCAGCTGACGAGAAGATCCAGAAGGCAAGCGACGAGCTTGACGCTGCGTTTGCAGAGAAATATCCGAACGGATTCACGGCAGACCACGTGAACTACCCTATCGACAACGACAAGGAACTCGCGATCATCAACTATACTTCCGGAACTACCAGCGCTCCTAAGGGAGTGATGCTCCGTTACGAGTGCATCAGTGCTAATGTAGAGTTCGGCCAGAAGCGCCTCCCTTCATATCCGGAGGACAAGATAGTTTCGATGCTTCCTATGGCCCACATGTACGGAATGATGTTCGAGCTCATCTATCCGCTCTGCGGCGGTTCTTCCATCTACTACCTCGGAAAGACCCCTACCCCAGCTCTTCTTCTTGGAGCGATGGCAGAGGTGAAGCCATATCTGGTGATCACAGTTCCACTCGTGATGGAGAAGATCTTCAAGAGCAAGGTCGCTCCTATCGTAAACAAGCCGGTCATGAAGGTGCTGTGTGCAATCCCAGGCCTTAACCAGATCATCTTCAAGAAGGTACGCACAACTCTTCTTAACGCGTTCGGAGGCAAGGTGCGTGAGATCGTGATGGGTGGTGCCGCGCTCAACCCTGATGTGGAGAAGTGGTTCAGGAGATTCAAGCTTCCGTTCACAGTCGGATATGGAATGACTGAGGCTGCACCTCTGATGGCATACGAGGACTGGTGGGAGTTCGCACCAAAGTCATGCGGAAAGCCTATAGACACCGTAGAAGTGAGAATCGACTCCGAGGACCCATACACCAAGGTCGGCGAGATCCAGGCAAGAGGAACGAACATCATGAGCGGATACTACAAGAACGAGGAGGCCACGAAGGCTGCATTCACCGAGGACGGCTGGATGAGGACAGGAGACCTCGGACTCCTTGACAAGAAGGGCAACATCTTCATCAAGGGCCGCAGCAAGAACATGATCCTTTCCGCTAACGGACAGAACATCTATCCTGAGGAGATCGAGGCTGCGATCAACAACCAGCCATATGTGGTTGAGTCAGTGGTAGTCGACAGAAAGGCAAGTCTCGTGGGACTTATATATTTTGACAAGGATAAGATGGCAGGCGAAGGCGTGGAGCTTGAGGCTCATATCGAGTTCGTGAGGGCAGAGGTCAACAAGTCTATGCCGTCATACAGCAAGATTGCAAAGATCGAAGTCATGGACACTCCATTTGAGAAGACTCCTAAGATGAGTATCAAGAGGTTCATGTACAAATAGCAGATCGCTGAAAGCGACGTACTAATTCTAAACCTGCGGGTGCCTGGGAGTGATCTCCGGCACCCGTTTTCTTTTTGCAACATATTATCATATATTTGCATCATATACGGGTTTAACGGACTTGACATGAAACGCATTCTACTGACAGCACTGGCTCTGCTCATTGGAGCCATGGCCTTGGCTCAGGACTGGAGAGCAGAGCGGAACAAGGCATTCAAGGAAAAATTTCCATACAGATACGAGGTAAGGCTCGGATGGAGCGGATACCCTATCCTGGATGCGAACAATTTTCCCAACGGATATTCCGGAGGGCACAGGGACTATGATATAATGCCATATCACCCCGGATCAGGAGATGTGGATGCTCTTTACGGGACAGCATATGCACCCGAGTATATGACAGGAATGATATCCGGAGAGTTCAGCATACATTTCAAGCGGTGGTTCACCCTGGCTGTCGAGGCGGGATTCAACGGAATATGGGGAGAGGTCTATGACAAATACGACGGAAGCCACGTGAGGACAAACAGAGGCGTGACTTTCACCGTCATCCCGCATGCAAGGTTCTACTGGGTCAACACCAGAAGCGTAAGGATGTACTCCGGAATCGGCCTCGGAGTCGGTCTGGGAGGATATGACAAGGAGTTCATGGTATATCCTGCCGCGCAGCTCTCACCTGTAGGAATCACTGCCGGAAGAAAGATATTCTTCTTTGCAGAAGGATCCATAGGCACGGCATATATGGGCGGAAAGTTCGGATTGGGTTACAGATTCTAAACAGAGATCATTATGAAAAAGATATATGCATATATGATGACAATCCTGGCCCTGGCTTCATGCCAGGTGACCAATCCTTATTCCAAGGTGGTCGATGCCAATGACCTCATGATCTACAATCACGGTGAACTGGGCCGCTGCGTCACATGTCCGGCAGAACTGCTGGATGTGCTGATCGGATTCGAGGAATATCTGAACAAGAGCGACGAGGACAAGATGTATGATCAGAAATACTACGGAAGGATTACGGACTACGGTTCTGACACATACGGAATTAGCGCACAGATCAGCGGACTTAACTGCACGGTGGACACCGGAGGAAAATCCATTTGGGAGGAAGGTGCGGAATGGGAGTTTTCAGTGATTTCTTATTATGGTCATTATAATGATTCTCAGTTATATATAAACCATGACATTTATTTTGACAAAGGTGGAGTTCTGAAGATGGAGAACCCTGCCGACAGCGTGTGGACCTTCCACGCAGACAATGTGGAAAGCCGTGTCAAAATGATCAGGACTGACAGCACCAGAGTATGGAAGGTGGAAGGACACTGCAGGGTGAACGGTGAGAACGGTCTGTCAAGCGTGTCAGCCACCGGAGCGGAGGGGATGTCAGTGAGAAAGGTATGGGTGGATCTTGGAACCACGTATCCTCGTCAGGAGATTTCATACAGCGGTTCGTTTTCCACCGACCTATTCAAGGGCGACGAAAAGATCGACTTCTGCACGATGACATTCAGGCCGGGATTTGCCGCGTCATGTACTACCAGCAGATGATAATGTGTCAGTGGGGCTGACTATTTGTCAGTTTTTGCGGATTGGAATGTAATTTGACTATACGGGAGCCGTCCTTCGGGGCGGCTTCATATATATGTTGCTGTCCTTCAGGGGCAGCTTTTTATATGCACGAAATTTAAATTATATAGCAATGGCAACAACAGGAAAGATTGGAGTTACGACCGAGAACATATTTCCGGTCATCAAGAAGTTTCTTTATTCGGACCATGAGATCTTTTTGAGGGAGCTCGTGGCCAATGCAGTGGATGCTACACAGAAGATGAAGGCTCTGGCTGCATCCGGAGAGTTCAACGGCGAACTCGGAGAACTGGCTGTAAGAATCGAACTTGACGAGAGTGCAAAGACTCTCAAGATCATTGACAGCGGTATCGGTATGACCTCCGAGGAGGTTGACAGATACATCAACCAGATCGCATTCTCATCTGCCGGAGAGTTCCTTGAGAAGTACAAGGACCAGCTCAGCAGCATAATCGGCCATTTCGGACTGGGATTCTACTCAGCATTCATGGTGGCAGAGAAGGTCACCATCGAGACTCTCTCATGGAAGGAGGGTGCCAAGGCTGTCAGATGGACATGCGACGGCTCGCCTGAGTACGACATGGAAGAGTGTGAGAAGGCAGAGAGGGGCACGGTGATCACCCTCTACATCGCTGAGGATGAGAAGGAATTCGCTCAGAAGAACAGAATCTCGGGACTTCTGAACAAGTACTGCAAGTTCATGCCGGTTCCGGTCGTGTTCGGAAAGGAACAGGAGTGGAAGGACGGCAAATATGTCGATACAGACAAGGACAACGTGATCAACAAGGTGGAGCCTCTCTGGGCACGCAAGCCGGCTGATCTCAAGGACGAGGACTATACGGAGTTCTACAAGTACCTCTACCCTATGGCCGAGGAGCCGCTGTTCCATATTCACCTGAATGTGGACTACCCTTTCAACCTCACAGGTATCCTCTACTTCCCTAAGATAAAGAACAACGTGGAGATCTCACGCAACAAGATCCAGCTGTACTGCAATCAGATGTTCGTGACCGACTCTGTGGACAACATCGTTCCGGACTTCCTCACCCTGCTGCACGGAGTGATCGACTCGCCGGACATTCCGCTCAACGTGTCACGCAGCTATCTTCAGAGCGATGCAAACGTAAAGAAGATTTCCACATACATCACAAAGAAGGTAGCAGACCGTCTTGAGGAGATATTCAGGAACGAGCGCGAGCAGCTGGAGGAAAAGTGGGACAACCTCAAGCTCTTCATCGAATACGGAATGCTTTCAGACGAGAAGTTCTGTGAAAGGGCAATGAAGTTTGCGCTTCTGAAGAACACAGAGAACAAGTATTTCAGCATCGAGGACTACAGAAAGGCTATCGAGGGAGGTCAGACCGACAAGGACAAGAAGGTGGTGTTCCTCTACGCAACTGACGTGGAAAGCCAGTACTCGTTCATCGAGGCTGCAAAAAACAGAGGTTACGACGTGCTTCTGCTGGACTGCCAGCTGGACAGCCATTTCGTCAACCTTCTCGAGACAAAGATCGAGAACTCACGATTTGCACGTGTGGACTCAGACAGCATCGACAACCTCATTCCTAAGGAGGACAAGATCAAGCCGGAGATGTCGGAGAGCGAGCAGGAGGATCTTTCAGTGATATTCAAGAGCGTGCTTCCGAAGGAGAACGAGTACTATGTGCAGGCTGACAATCTCGGAGCTGATGCTGCTCCTATCCTGATCACTCAGAGCGAGTTCATGAGGCGCTACCGCGAGATGTCCGCCATGGGAGGAGGAATGAACTTCTACGGAGAGATGCCGGCGATGTACAACATCACTGTCAACATGGAGAATCCTCTCGTTGCACGCATCATGGCGGCCAAGGCAGCAGATGTGGCACCGGCACAGGTTATTCCGGATGCGGCTTCGGATGCTTCCGAGGAGGTCAAGAAGACCGTAAGTGATGCCAAGGAGGCTGCCGCTTCTGCACACAAGGCTGACCTTGAGGCATTTGCAGGAGATAATGCGATCCTCAAGCAGATCACGGACCTTGCACTTCTGGCCAACGGCATGCTCAAGGGCAAGGAGCTCAGCGAGTTCATTGCACGCAGTGCCAAGGTTGTGGAGGACGCTTATCTGAAATAAATATCAAGAAGACTGTCAGCGGATGAGGTTAAGGAACTCGTTGCGGGTTCGCTCATCTTTGAGGAAGATGCCGCTGAAGGCCGATGTGGTGGTTACTGCATTGGCCTTCTGCACTCCTCTGAGGGTCATGCAGGTGTGGGAAGCCTCTATGACCACGGCAACTCCCAGCGGATTCAGGGTGTCCTGAATGCAGTCACGGATCTGGGTGGTCAGTCTCTCCTGGACCTGAAGACGACGGGCGAAGGTCTCCACCACACGGGCTATCTTGCTCAGACCTGTGATGGTTCCGTTGGGGATATAAGCCACGTGAGCCTTTCCGATGAAGGGCATGACATGATGCTCGCAGGTCGAATACAGTTCGATGTCCTTGACAAGGACCATCTGCTGGTACTCCTCCTTGAACATTGCGCTTCGGAGAATCTCCGCCCCGTCCTGATGCGATCCGTGAGTCAGGAACTGAAGGGCCTTTGCGACTCTCTCCGGAGTCTTGACAAGTCCCTCACGTTCAGGATCTTCACCAAGCAGTCTGAGGATTTCCCTGTAATGTTCGGCGATTGCGGCAGTGGTGCCTTCATCGTATCTTTCTTCCTTTATGTATGCCATTTTGTTGGAATTTTATTCTTGTTGGTATGATGCCGGCGGAGTGGTATGGAAGTTGTGCCACAAAATCCTGCGGTCATCGCGTAAAAAATATGTGCAAAAATAGCAAAAAGAACTTCATCATTAAGTTTTTTTGTCTATATTTGCCGCCCCAATTGCGACAGGGGTCGCTTAAACATTGATAATTAACAATTTAAACGAATAAAGACTATGTATTGGACACTTGAACTTGCATACCGACTTGAGGATGCTCCATGGCCAGCAACCAAGGAAGAGCTGATCGATTATGCAACCCGCTCAGGAGCCCCTCTTGAAGTGGTTGAGAACCTCGAAGAGCTCGAAGACGACGGCGAAATCTACGAAAGCATCGAAGACATCTGGCCGGACTATCCTACCAAGGATGACTTCTTCTTCAACGAGGAGGAGTATTAAGATGCAGAACTGCACTACACGTGCTTGAAACATCGGAATAAACTTACTACAGACACCTTTCGGGGTGTCTGTTTTTCTATCCGGCTGCCCTGGTCATGAGTTATTTAGCATACACGGAAGGTGCATTCTGAGGGTAGCAAGACCGGCAGACTATAAATTGGGAGCAAAGCTGTCTGCCGGTTTTGGAAAATTAAAGCGGAAAGGTTTCTTTTATAAATTATGATTATTAACTTTGTGGGCCAATTTTTCAAGAATTTATAATTTAAACATAAGAATATCATGGAAGATTGTTTGAAAAACACTCGAATCGAGAGCGATCTGATCGGTTCGCTTGAGGTTCCGGCTGATGCATTGTATGGAGTTCAGACACTGAGGGGTCTGGAGAACTTCCCTATCAGCTGTTTCAAGCTCAATGACTACCCGTTGTTCATCAACGGACTGGCAATCACGAAACTTGCCGCCGCCCAGGCCAACCATCAGCTCGGCCTTCTCACAGACGAGCAGTACAATGGCATCACCCAGGCATGCCGTGAGATTCTTGCCGGAGAGCACCACGAGCACTTCCCTATAGACATGATCCAGGGCGGGGCCGGCACGACCACCAACATGAATGCAAACGAGGTGATCGCAAACCGTGCCCTTCAGATCATGGGACATCCGCTCGGCAAATACAAATACTGTTCTCCTAACGATCATGTGAACTGCTCGCAGTCCACAAACGACGCATATCCCACTGCAATCCATATAGGACTTTACGCGACTCACCTTGAGTTCATGCAGCACTTCCTTCCGCTGATCGAATCATTCGAGGCAAAGGCCAAGGAGTTTGCAGGCATCCTGAAGATGGGACGAACTCAGCTTGAAGATGCCGTTCCTATGACACTGGGGCAGACATTCGGGGCATTTGCATCGATTCTCCGCGACGAGATCCGCAACCTCGACCATGCCGCCGAGGAATTCCTCACAGTCAATATGGGAGCCACTGCCATCGGAACCGGAATATGCTCGGAGCCGGAATATGCAGGAAAGTGTATAGCCGCCCTGCGAGAGATCACGGGATGGGACATGAAGCTTGCAGGAAACCTTGTTGCCGCAACTTCTGACACCTCATGCATGGTCGGCTATTCGTCCGCACTTCGCCGCGTCGCAACCAAGATGAACAAGATCTGCAACGACCTGCGCCTCCTTTCATCAGGCCCGCGTTGCGGATTCCACGAGTTTGACCTTCCTGCACGTCAGCCTGGCTCTTCAATCATGCCGGGAAAGGTAAACCCTGTGATTCCTGAGGTGATGAACCAGATCTGTTACAAGGTGATCGGAAACGACCTTTGCGTCGCCATGTCGTCAGAGGCAGCACAGATGGAGCTCAATGCAATGGAGCCTGTGATGGCACAGTGCTGTTTCGAGTCGGCACAGATCATGATGAACGGATTCGACACCCTCCGCGTGAACTGCGTGGACGGCATCGTAGCCAACGAGGAGCAGTGCGACAGGTACATCCACTCAAGTTTCGGAGTGGTGACCGCCCTCAATCCCGTCATCGGCTACAAGTATTCCACAAAGATAGCCAAGGAAGCCATGGCTACCGGAAAGAGCATATATGACCTTGTGCTTGAGCACGACATCCTCTCGAAGGAAGACCTTGACACGATTCTCTCACCTGAGAATATGATCAAGCCTGTAAAGCTCGACATCAAGGTAAAGCAGCAGTCATAGCGAAGTCAAGGACAGCACCGTCACAAAGTGCCGAATGACTCACGAAATCCGGACTCCGGCGACGACCGTTCAGTTTCAACGATGAGACGAACGGATGATCGCTGGAGTTCTCTTTTGCATTGATCACCAGGTCCTTTCCGTTTTCAAGATGAACCACCGCCTTGCGGAAATACGGGCTTCCTACTGCATATTCGTCTGAGCAAGGGCAGACCGGATAGAAGCCAAGGGCGGAGAACACATACCAGGCAGAGGTCTGTCCGTTGTCCTCATCGCCGCAGTATCCGTCCGGAGCAGCATTGTAGAGCTTGTCCATCACCTCACGCACATGCTTCTGGGTCTTCCACGGCTGACCGGCCCAGTTATACAGATATATCATGTGCTGTGCAGGCTGGTTTCCATGGGCATAGTTTCCCATATCGGCCACCTGCATTTCAGTGATTTCGTGGATGCGGTAGCCGTAGTAGCTGGCATCGAATACGGGAGGGACAACAAATACGGAGTCGAGCATGCCCGTAAATGAGTCCTTGCCTCCCATAGCCTCGATAAGACCGTCCACATCGTGGAAGACTGACCATGTGTAGTGCCATGCATTGCCTTCCGTGAAGGCTCCGCCCCATTTATAAGGACTGAACGGTTCCTGGAAAGTGCCGTCTGCGTTCCTTCCTCGCATAAGATTGTGGGACGGGTCGAAGACATTTCTCCAGTTTCCGGATCTTGACTCCCACTTTCTGAGTTCAGTCTCAGGACGGCCCATCTTGCGGGCAAGCTGGAGAATGCACCAGTCATTGTAGGCATATTCCAGAGTGCGGGCGACATTTTCGTTAATTCCCACATTGTATGGGATATATCCTATCGTGTTGTAGTATTCATGACCGATTCTTCCGGATGAGCTGACCTGAGGATGGACATTTTCAGTTCCATGGACTATACAGTCATACAGAACCTGCCAGTCCTCCTCAGGGGTGACTCCTTTCAGAATGGCATCTGCCACCACTGAAGCCGAATTGTTTCCGACCATGCAGTCGCGATGTCCCGGGCTCGACCACTCCGGAAGGAAATCGTTCTCACGGGCGATATTAGCCAGTCCCTGCTGGATTTCGCGGTTCACGGAAGGATAGACAAGGTTCAGAAGAGGGAAAAGTGCTCTGAAAGTATCCCAGAAGCCGGTGTCGGTGTAGAGATAGCCGTCACAGACCTGGCCGTTATAAGGGCTGTAATGCACCGGCTTGCCTTGGGCGTCTATTTCATAGAATTTCCTTGGGAAAAGCGTACTGCGATAGAGGCAGGAATAGAAGGTGCGGTACTGTTCCTCAGTTCCTCCTCCTACCTGGATTCTGCCCAAGACCTCATTCCAGCTGACCTTGGCAGCCTGTTTCACCTGGGCAAAGGTCTTCCCGTCCACTTCGCGGAAATTAAGCCAGGCCTGTTCAAGGGAGATGAACGACGATGCTGCCTTCATGTTGACCTGCTCTCCCCTTACCGTGCTGAACTTCACTGACGCGAGGGCATGAGGACCTTCGTGACTGTCTCCTTCTACCGCCTGATCCGGGCCTGCATAGACCTGATAATCCTCTATCGGCTTGTCGAACTTGACTACGAACCAGTTACGGAAATTCTCCGGCACTCCTCCGCTGTTCTTTGTCGTATAACCGACTACGGCATTTTCCTGCGGGAGCACCTTTATATATGAGCCACCGTCATAGGCATCAATGATAATACCGGAGGTCGCAGATTCAGGATATGTGAAGAGCATGGAAACCGCTCTTTCAGTGGGCGCCATCTCCACGTTGATATCATGATCGGCAAGATAGACCTGATAGTAATATGGACGGGCAGTCTCGGACTTATGAGAGAACCAGCTGGCACGCTGATCCTGGGAAACTCTCTGTGAGTTTCTCACAGGCATGACTGCAAACTGACCGTAGTCATTGATCCAAGGAGAGGGCTGATGGGTCTGCTTGAAACCTCTGATCCAGTGAGCATCATAACGATAGGCCCATCCGTCACCCATTTTTCCAGTGACTGGTGTCCAGAAGTTCATGCCCCACGGAAGGGCTGTCGCCGGGTAGGTATTTCCTGTGGAGAAGGAATGCTCTGAAAGGGTTCCGACCAGGGTGGAGACATAGTCTGCGGGATTCTCCACAAGTTCGGTCTTCCGGGCACAGGAGGCCAGAAAGATTGCTGCAAGGGCTATGTGTATATACTTTCTCATATTATCTCGTTAAGGACGTGCAGTCTGCCGTCGTCTATGATCTTGAGGATGAGTTCGCCGAAGAGAGTGTTCTGCCATGCGAACCATTCACGGGTGAAGACCTCGGAGTTGTTCTTATGGAATGACTCATGCATGAAGCCGGTGCCTGCGTCTGTGGTCATCAGCTGGCATATGCAGTCGCGGATCTCGTCATCGTCATCCGAGGTAAAGGCCTTAATCATCATGCTCATCGGCCAGATGACGTCAGACCAGATATGCGGTCCTCCTATTCCCTCGCCTGCTGCACCGCGATGGAAGTACGGATTCGCCTCGCTCCATACGAACTTCCTTGTATTCAGATATATAGGGTCGTCTGCAGGAACATCTCCGAGATAGGCCATTGCAAGAAGAGAGGGCACGTTCGCGTCGTCCATAAGGAAGCGGCTTCCGAATCCGTCCACTTCATAGGCATATATCTTTCCAAATTCCGGATGATCGGTCACAGCATGGTCCTTCAAGGCCTGCTCGACCTCTGCCGCAAGATCAAGACATTCCTGAGCCATATCTGCATCTCCATTCACCTGAGAGAGAATTTCGGCAGCCTTTCTCAACGAAGACACAGCCATGAAGTTAGAAGGGACGAGGAATTCAAAGGTAGTGGCATCGTCAGAAGGACGGAAAGCGGAGGCAATAAGTCCTGTCGGCTTGACCGGATTGCCCTTGCCGACCACGCACTTGGTGTCGAGCTGACGGTCAGTCACCCGCAGGAAACGATACCTGCCAGGACCGTCCTTACGCTGCTGTTCCCGCATGACTGTCAGCATCTTGTCCATCGCCTCCAGCCACACTTCACCGAACACGGAGGTGTCTCCGCTCTGCTTCCAGTATTCATAGGCAAGACGGATCGGGTAGCAGTGGGAGTCGAGTTCCCATTTGCGTTCGAACACATAAGGATCCGCCTTCGGCCAGTCGGAGGAGTTCGACTGCCCCACAGGATCCACATTGAAGGCATTGGCATAAGGGTCGATGCATATGCATTTGAACTGACGGTTTATCACTCCGGCTATCATTCTCCTAAGGTCTTCATCCTGACTGACATATCTCACATACGGCCAGACCTGGGCCCCGGAGTCGCGAAGCCACATAGCAGGGATATCACCGGTATAGACATAGGTATCAGGCTGTCCGTCAGCAGTTTCCATAGGATGAACGGTGGTGTCGAGAGTGTTAGGATAGCAGTTGGCGAACATCCACCTCAGACGAGGGTTCTCCAGCAGCGCGCACACCCTCTCTATCTCGGCCTCGACTGCTTCCGACCTGAAAAGCCTGTCCTGAGGCTTGGGACGGCGGTCTGCATATTCCTCAGGTTCTTCCGCACAGTACCATACCTTAGGCTCCGGACCCATGGTCAGCACAAGTTCTCCTCCCGCAGCAATATCCTTATATCCGATATATCCCTTTGTATATGCCCTTGCATTGAGGGTGATCTTCTGGATATATCTGTTCTTGTCGTTGCAGCCTTCGGCTCTGACCTTGAAGACGCCGCCAGGGACATCGATTTCCACGGAGTCGAAGAGCGGAGAGCCGAACCAGTAACGTCCCGAGGCCGGTTCCACCTGATAGAATCCCATGGACGAGAGCACATACCATGCAGACATCTGCCCCACATCCTCGTTGCCGGAGAGTCCGTCCGGAGTGTCGTCATACAGGGTCGCGAGCACGTGACGCACCTTGTCGGCAGTCTTCCATGGCTGTCCGGCCAACGTATAGAAGTAGAGGATATGATGGCTCGGCTCGTTTCCGTGTGCATACTGTCCGATCAGACCTGATATGTCCGGCGAGGTCTCCTCACCCTCGATCATTGACGGAACCGTGAAGAGGGAATCCAGTTTGTCGATGAAGTCCTGCTTTGTCGGGAAACATGAGACAAGTCCCTTGAAATCATGTGGAACCAGCCAGGTGTACTGCCAGCCGTTGCCCTCACAATAATCATCGGCCCTATGCCTGGAAGCAAAAGGGCTGTATTCCTTTCTGAAGTCCCCCCTGCTGTCTCGTCCTCTGATGAATCTAAGCTGCGGGTCGAATAGCCTTGCATATGAGAGACTTCTTTGACGGAAATATTTTCCGTCTGCAATATATTCCTGTGTCTTTTCCGGGTCGGATTCGTTAGCGGCCATATATTCCGCTGCCTCTGCAATTGCTCCGTCAGCTATGGCATATTCCAGATCATAGGCCACGGATTCGTTGAACTTGTCGCAAGGGATATATCCGTATTTCATCCTGTGGTCCTGTCCCCTGTCCGGCCTCATGGCAGAGACCTTCATAGCCTCGAAGGCGAGTTCGTAATCTATGCCAGGCATTCCCTTTACAATGGCATCAGCTACCGGAGGAATGCCCGGATTTCCTACCATGCAGTCGGTCTCGCAGCCATGCAGATGCCACACCGGAAGCTTGCCCTGCTGCCTGTGTATCGTCAGCATGGTGTTGATAAAATCCGCATATCTTCCGCTCTGGAAGATGGTGTAGAGAGGCATTGCAGCGCGATAGGTGTCCCAGAGTGAGAATATCGTGTAGGTGTCGTGGCCCGGATCTTCATGGACCTTTCCGTCCGCACCGCGGTATCTTCCGTCCGTGTCACAGAAGGAGGCAGGAGCGATCATCGTATGATACAGCGAGGTGTAGAATATCTTTCTTGCCTTGAAGTCGTCTGTCTTGACCCTGATTCGGGAGAGTTCCCTGTTCCAGTGATCCCTTGCGGCCTGAGCAGTCTTGTCAAAGTCCCAGCCAGGCAGTTCCGCCTTCATGTTTGCATATGCTCCTTCCATGCTCACCGGCGAGAGGGCCACCTTCATCAGGAGAGGCTTCCCTTCCGCATTGCTGAAATGTGCATGGGCATAGGTCGGCATATTCCTGAACTCATCCTTCCAGATCTGGATGTCGCTTCTGAGGATTGTCAGCGAATCGAACGGCTCGGAGAATTCTGCATAGAAATATATCTTCTGATCCGAAGCCCAGCCGCGGGAGAAACGGTATCCCCTGAGGGCTTTCCCGTCTTCGGCCGGCTCTCCTGTCTGAGGGTCCACCGTCTGGATGAATGTGTCCATGGATCTGTCCCAGCAACCTCCGTTCATAAGGTTGATGACTATACCCCGATTTTCGCCCTGCGGGAAGGTGTAGCGGTGCATTCCCACTCTGGTTGTTGCGGTGAGCTCCGCACGGATTCCGTATCTGGTCAGGGGCACACTGTAATATCCTGGGGCCGCGATTTCCTTTGTACGGTCGGCATAGGACCACAGGCCGGATTCCTGATCGGCTTCACTGCCACGAGCATAGGTGTGAGTCTCTCCGGTCACAGGCATCACTGTGATATCGAAAAGATCTCCTATTCCGGTTCCGCTCAGATGAGTGTGGGAGAATCCGATGACTGTCGAATCACTGTCATGGTATCCCGAACACCAGTCCCATTCCTGAGGGATGCTGGTCGGTCCCAGCTGGACGAAGCCGAAAGGCACGTTCGCACCCACGAAGACGTGACCATGTCCGCCGGAGCCGATCTTGGGATCGACATATGAGGCGAAATCCTCCGATTTTTCCGTGCATCCCAGCAGCACTAAGGCCATCAAGGCTGGGTATAAGATTTTATGGCGATGCATATCTCTATGGTTTTCAACGGTTTGCATGAAGTGCGTGCCGCACTTTGGCAGCACGCAGTTTGCGTATATTACTTATTGACAACGGGTTGCGCTCCACCGCATTTATAGTGCAGGCGAGCTCCGGAGAGAAGGTCACCGTGGCTGACCCTGTAGCCGGTGCGTTTCCCTCCGAGTGTCACTGACCTGATCAGGTTTCCTTCTCCCTCGCGGGTTATGATCAGGCAGTCTCCGATCTCGACACGGTCAAACCTCGGTGTGGTCAGAGTGTATGACGGAGTTCCCGGACAGTCCGGATAGAAGCCCATCATGGAGAACACCGCCCATGCCGACATGGTTCCAGCATCATCATTTCCCGGAATACCGTCCGGACGGGTCGTATAATGCTTGTCCAAAAGCTCTGAAACCAGTTTCTGAGTTCTCCATTCCTCACCCTTGAAATAGCTGAAAAGATATGGATAGGCTATGTCCGGTTCATTGGCCGGATCATACAGTCCTTCGTCAAAGACTTTTTGCAGTTTGTTGACAAAGGCCTTTCTGCCTCCCATCAGGGAAGCGAGTCCGGGGACATCGTGAGGAACATAGAAGGTATAATTCCAGGCACTTCCTTCATGAAAACCCGGAACCGGCTCGAAATTCTCGCCCTGACGAGGGTTGAACGGGGCGAGGAAGACTCCCTCTGAAGTTATAGGACGCAGGGTTTCATACTCGGGACAATAATATTTCCTGTACTGAAGGGACTGCCTGCGGAATCTCTCTGCATCTTCCTTCTTCCCGAGATCTTCCGCCAGAAGGGACAGGGAATGGTCGGCAATATAATATTCGAGAGCATGGGAGACCGAGTTGTCTCCGGAAGGGTCTGCAGAGTAGAGACCGAGCGGGACATATCCTTTTTCAAGATATGGATCTATGTCCGGACGCATCCTGTTGTCCTTGCCAGGAGTTGTGGCTGACTTGACAAAAGCCTCATATGCTGTGTGAATATCGAAGTCGCGAAGGCCTTTCAGCCAGGTGTCTGTAATGACCGGAATGGCAGGATCTCCCTCCATCGTGAAGGTCTCCCTGCCGAAAAGTTCCCATTTAGGCATCCAGCCCCACTCCTTGTACATATCGACCATAGAGCGGACCATATCCAGCTGCCTCTCAGGATAGACCAGAGTCATCAGCTGATGGAGGTTCCTGTATGTGTCCCACAATGAAAAGACGCTGTAGCGGGTCTGTCCCGGAGGCACCTTTCCCAGCCCGTCTGACTCCATGAGGGGGTATTCACCGTTGATATCATTCAAGATGCTCGGGTGAATAAGTGTGTGATATAGAGCTGAATAGAACACTTCCTTATCACGCTCCGAACCTCCCTCAACCTTTATGCGCGAAAGGTCTGACTCCCATCTTGCCGATGCGTCATCTGATATTTTCTTGAAATTTGATATGCCCGGTTCCAGTCTGGTCTGTTCGGCATCGAGATTTTCCCATGCATTGGCGCAGCTCACAAAGGACACTCCCATCTGAAGCTCGACCTGCTCGCCCTCCTGTGTCTGGAAGGAAAACCAGTATCCTATGTCATTGCCTGCAATCTCACGGCCATATTTCTTATATATCTTATATGTGCCGTCATCCTCTGTCCATGCTCCTTCCACACCCTCCATCTCGGGCTGCTTCTTCCAGAAGCCTGAATCTGACGGGAGTTTATTGATGCGGATTGCAAAATATACAGGAAAGACAGCCTGGGAATTATAGCAGAATGTGCCGGCTAGCCTCATTCCCTCGATTTCTGTAGGACTGACCTTGCGGATCCACGCACCGGTTTCATTGGTCAGGCCTTCTCCGAAGTTGACAAGGATATTGCCCTGGCCCTGACGGAAGGTATATCTTTCGATCGATGTGCGGGTGGTTGCACTGACTTCTGCCTTGATTCCATAGGCGGTGAGTTCGCAGCCGTAGTAGCCGGGCCGGGCAGTTTCATCATGATATTCAGAACCATATATATGATAGTCCACCTGCAGGGAACCCGCAGTAGGCATCGTCAGGGCAAGTCCCACCTCCGGGCATCCGACTCCGCTGAGATTGACATGCGAAAAGCCTGTCATATATCTGTTGTCATGACAGTATGGAGTGGACCACCAGCGTCTGTCCTTGTCGTAGCGGTTGAGTCCGGATCCCATCACATTGAACGGAGTCACCGACATCATGCCGTTAGGGCAGAGTGCACCGGGATTTGTGGTGCCGTAGTTGGTTGTCCCGATGAACGGGTTCACATATTCCGTAACCTTGATATCATTAGCAGTGTTGACCTCCCGTGGGGTGCAGACCTTCCGAGCGTCAGCGCTGGGCGCCATCAGCAAAAGCGCAGCGATGATTGTTATTCCCTTGAATCTCATATCCGAATTCTTACAACCCTACAAGATAGAGACTTTTCCTGTAAATTCAAAATCCACATATCAGGAGCCGTTCAAATCCAGACAACCACGGTTATGCTTTCCATGAACGAAACAGCACCCAAGGTGCGATTTTTGCAGGCACCGTAACTGATAAAATCAGAAGAATATGGATATTACATTGAAGGACAAGGTGGCGATCGTCACCGGAGGTACGCGTGGCATAGGCTTCGCGATTGTGAAGAAATTTGTTGAGGCACAGGCCAAGGTGGTCATCTGGGGATCCAGGATGGAGACAGCTGAGGCTGCACTGGTAAAGCTCAGGGAAGCATTCCCGGACTGCGATGCGATGGCAATGGCTCCTTCGCTGACAGATCAGAAACAGGTCAGGGAGGCAATGGAAGAGGTCGTGAGAAAGTACGGCAGGATAGACATCCTTGCAAACAATGCAGGAATATCTCAGAGCATTCCCCTCGAAAACTATACTGACGAGGATCTGGACAAGATCATAGACCTCAACATCAAGGCGGTATTCGTATGCAGCAAGGCTGCGGCCGCACATATGAAGGAAGCCGGAGAAGGATGCATAATCAACACAAGTTCTGTAGTAAGTTTCTATGGACAGGGACTGGGCTGCATGTATCCTGCTTCCAAGTCAGCCGTTAACGGACTCACACGTTCGCTGTCAAGGGAACTTGGGCCACATGGCATCAGGGTGAATGCAGTTGCTCCTGGAGTTACACGCACCGATATGGTTGCCGCACTGCCCGAAAGCATGGTGGCTCCCCTTCTCCAGAGAATCCCGCTCGCAAGAATGGGAGAGGCGGAAGACATAGCGAAAGCGGCACTCTTCCTTGCAAGCGACATGGCGTCATATATCACGGGAGCCGTGATTCCGGTTGACGGGGGTGCGATATTATAGTTCTCAGGCATCCAGGCTTCCGCGCAGGTTCCTGACAATCATCAGAAGAAGGGTCTTCCAGCTGTCCGCCGGAGACTCTTCTTTGATTATTCCTGAAAAAAGATTCGTAAACATTCTGCGAAAGAGTTTCTTTCTCAGAAGGAACAGGATAACGACCGCCATGAGATAGACTCCCCCGACGATGAAGGCTGCTCCGGTCATGCTTCCTACCGCTTCACCGAGCAGCAAAATGAAGGCGTAGGCAAAGATGCCCAGCACAATAAGCAGAAGGAAGGAGATTACCAGAACGGCAAGCATCCTGCTGAAGCCCACTGACAGGCCTGTGACTATGTTCTTCTTGAAGTCATCTGTCCTCGCACTGAGGTATTCCCCCACAGCAGAGGACAGAATTCCAAGAATGGTCCCGTTCTCTTTCATCACTGTTCCTCCAAGGCTTCCTCGATGATTCCAAGACCTTCCACAACCTTTTCCTTTGCTCTTCCTTTCAGGTCGGCCGCTCCTTTCCTGATCTTTGCACGGGTGTTCTCCCCTGAATCCGGAGCGAGGAATAATGTCGCCACTGCGCCTGCCATCGCCCCTGCGATGAAGCATAGCATTGATTTGCCTGTATCCATTGTCTTACGTATCTAAATGTTAATCTCCGTGTGTATCTCAATCATTTGAGACATACACGGAGATTTCAGAAACTGTACCACTACAAGACAGTTG
>JAGBAO010000019.1 GCA_017938925.1 Bacteroidales bacterium
ACCACCGCTGGCAAATACGCCAGCCAGCGGTTCTCAGCAAGCTGCGCGAGCTCAGTCCAAGGGCTCGCTCCGCCTGCTGAGTGCCATGACCGCAAAATCTATATCGGAAGTTAAACCGTCCAACAAAAGGGGCGCACATCAATTTGACCATTTGTGGCCCTCGTTGCAGAAAAATACGACGTTTTTTCTGCGACGATTATCGCGGACTTCTTTTCACATGAGAATAAAAGCGCGACGGCCTATCCAGATCACGCAAAACGTAACGTTTTTTCATAAATATCCGCCCTTGATCCCACCGCAGAGCTCTCTCTGAGCCCGTTTCTGCAAAATAACCGTATACATTTTCGGTACACGGCTAATCCTTCGGAACTTTGCCGGAGAAATAAAACTGATCTGTATGGAAGATAATGCAAAGGAAACCGGCAGGGGCAGGCAGAAGTTTGCTGAACTGCTTTGTGATTTCATGTTCAAGCGACTATTCGGAAGCGAGGCGAACAAGGATGTGCTGCTCGAGTTTCTGAACATGATTCTCGAGGACAAGAACATCGAACATGTAGACTTCATCCCGAACGAGCATCTGGGACTGACAGAGGACGACCGCAAGGTGATCTTCGACATCTCGGCTCGGTGCAAGGACGGAGAGAGGCTGATCATCGAGATGCAGAAAGGCTACCAGAAGCATTTCAGGAAGAGAGCAATCTACTACACGACCTATCCCATCAACGAACAGGCGCGCGATGCCCGTGACACTTTCGTCAAGGCCAAGGCGGCAGGGGAGAAGAATGCCAAGTTTGATTGGGACTACAATCTCAAGCCAGTCACGGTGGTTGCTGTCCTGAATTTCAGTTTCAAGCATTTGGACGATGAGTGGCCGGATGACAGGTTCCGTTCGTCATACCGTCTGAGGGAGGACGGCACCCACGAGATCATGACTGATGTCCTGAGGTTCGTGTTTCTGGAACTGGGACGTTTTCGAAAGAGGATCTGGGAACTGGAAACGCGGTTCGACAAGTGGGTGTATCTGCTCAAGCACATGCACGAATTGGCAGAAATCCCGAAAGAATTCAGCGATCCGTTGTTCACACGCTTGTTTATGCTGGCAGAAATTGATAACTTCACGGCCGAAGAGTATCAACAGTATATAGAATCATTGGGCAATATGGGAGATTATCAGAACATAATCAACACGGCGGTCGAGGAAGCCGAACTTCGTGGACGGGCAATGGGACGCGAGGAAGGAGTGAATATGGCAAGGAAGGAGGATGCCAGAAGATTCAAGGAACTGGGAGTAGATCTCGCAATCATCGCTCAGGCGACAGGGTTAACGGTGGAGGAGATTGAGAAACTCTGACCAGATGGCATCCGTATATGCTATGTGAGGTGGTCGAAATTTTCGACCACCTTTTCTGTGCCTGCAACGGGCAACAAAATAACCGCGTTTCACTATTTGCTCTTTCTGCTGATTATCTGCTGAATCTCTCTTCCAACTCCTCCAGCCACATCTGCCTGATCTCCTGCCCGCTCTGCTTGACCATGTTGAGGCTGATCCACTCGACATCGTGGATGCCGATCTGGTTGAATGTTCCCTTGACAAGAGATCCTTCCAGAGAGTTGCCGAACATGTCCCTATACACATCAGCCGGAGTGTTCATCGTGGAGATCACAGTCACCTGTTGCAGATTCTTCAGACGGGACTTGAGCCTGCCTCCCTCCATGTCATATGCCACACCAGGAAATATCACCTTGTCGATGAATCCCTTCATCATGGCAGGCATGGTCATCCACCATATAGGGAAGATCATCACAATTCTTTCCGCCCATTCAAGCCTTTTCTTATAGCGCAGAACGATCGGGTCCACATCAGTAGTCAGAATGTCCTCCCCTCTGCCAGCCTCGCCGAATGCCTTGAGATCCTTCCCCCTCATCACCGGGTCGAAACCGTCAATATCCAGGTCAATGACCTTGCAGGCATGCCCGGCTTTCTTGAGCCCAGTCTTTACTGCTCCCAGAATTGCGTAGCAGTAGCTTCCCTCATAGGGGTGATAGTAAATGATAAGCGTCTTCATGATGTTCGTTTTCGCCAGGATATAGCAATACTCTCGCCAAATATTGAAATTTAAAATATTTGCTATATATTTGCATCGCTAAGGAAAGATGCTCGAGTGGTTGAAGAGGCACGCCTGGAAAGCGTGTAGTCGCCTAAAGCGGCTCACGGGTTCGAATCCCGTTCTTTCCGCAAAAGAGATACAGAGAAAAAGTCAAGCTCGCTTGAACTTTTTCTCTGTATCTCTTTTGCACCGCCCCGCCGCAGGCGGAGCGGGATGTGCGAGCTCCGCGAGCAAATCCTTCGGAAAGAACGGGATTGCGGGCAGGCGGAGCGGGATGTGCGAGCTTCGCGAGCAAATCCCTCGGAAAGAACGGGATTGCGGGCAGGCGGAGCGGGATGTGCGAGCTTTGCGAGCAAATCCCTCGGAAAGAGCGGGATTGCGGGCAGGCGGAGCGGGATGTGCGAGCTCCGCGAGCAAATCCCTCGGAAAGAACGGGATTGCCCCGGAGCGCAGCGACTGCGCAAAAGATAGTGGCCTCCCGATTCACATCGGAAGGCCACCGTGCAATTCTAACCTAAAACTTAACCTATGAAAAAACTATTCGGTGTGGAGTAAATGCCAATACCATGCCAGAGGTTTCTCTACTTCGCTCGAAATGACAGAAACTTGGCCAGAAATGATGTGAAATATGCATTCCCAAAATATCTTTTTGAGATTTTCCGACAAGTTCCTATCTTTAAAGGTTGATTTCGGATTGCTTTGTGATATACGGATCCTGTATGCCGGGGCATGAAGAAAAGAGACGGAACGATATGAAGATAAAAGGATATATAGAAATAAAGGGAGCGAAGGCGCATAACCTCAAGGGGGTCAGCCTGGCGATTCCCCGCGATCAGTTTGTGGTGGTGACAGGGCTTAGCGGCAGCGGAAAGTCGTCGCTGGCCTTCGATACGATATATGCGGAAGGGCAGAGAAGGTATATGGATACTCTTTCTACCTATGCAAAGCATTTCATGGGTATCCTCGAGAAGCCTGAGGTGGAATCCATCACGGGACTCAGCCCTATAATCGCAATCGAGCAGAAGACCACCGGCAACAATCCCCGTTCCACTGTGGGAACCATAACGGAAATATATGACTTCCTGCGTCTTCTGTATGCCCGTGCTTCGACAGCATATTCCCCACAGACCGGAAAGCCGATGATCCGCTACACGGACGAGCAGATCGTGTCGCTCATCATGGAGAACTACAAGGACAGGAAGTGCTATCTGCTTGCCCCTGTTGTGAAAGGCCGAAAGGGACACTATAAGGAGCTCCTGGAGCAGATGCGCAAGCGCGGCTACACCCAGGCCCGCATCGACGGAGAGATCTGCGAGCTGAGTGAAGTCACTGCCCTGGACCGCTACAAGGCACATTTCATGGAGCTGGTGATCGACCGTCTCAAACCTTCGGAGAAGGATTCCAAGCGCATCAAGGATTCGGTGATGTCGGCTCTGAACTATGGCAAGGGCTCCCTTGCGGTGATGGATGTGGAAACTGGCTCGCTGAATCATTATTCAAAGCATCTCGTGTGCCCGGACACGGGATTGTCTCTTGCGGAACCGGCACCTCACTCATTCTCTTTCAACTCTCCTCAGGGATATTGCCCTCATTGCAAGGGACTTGGAATGATAGTGAACGTGAATATGGAGGCCATAATCCCTGACCGCAGCAAGTCCATCGCTGACGGAGGAATCGTTCCGCTGGGAAAGATCCGCGAGACAAAGAAGTTTGATGTCATCCGCTCTATAGCCCGCAAATATAATTTCTCCCTGTATGACCCGATAGAGGATCTTCCTGATGAGGTCGTTTCCCTCATAGTGTACGGATCGGATGAACTTTTCAGGGTGGGCGAGGGCTCTTCTTCCGAGATGGTTTCCTTCTCGGGAATCGTGGGTGACATCAGCGAGAAGATAGTCTGCCCGGTGTGTGAGGGCACAAGGCTTAACAAGGAAACTACATATTTCAAGATAGACGGAAAGACAATTTCCGAGGTGGCGGCCATGGAGATCAGCCAGCTCCACGAGTGGTTCCATTCTCTGGACGGCGCTCTGGGAACGCGTGAACGCGTGATAGCCCGTGATATCCTGAAGGAACTCAAGGACAGGACGGGGTTCCTGCTGGATGTGGGCCTGGAATACCTTTCGCTGGACAGGGCGACAGCCTCGCTTTCCGGCGGTGAGAGCCAGAGAATCAGACTGGCGACTCAGATCGGCTCCAAGCTGGTCAACGTCCTCTATATTCTTGACGAGCCGAGCATAGGGCTTCATCAGAGGGACAACCGCAAGCTGATAGCCTCGCTGAAGAAACTTCGTGACGAGGGCAACTCCGTGATGGTCGTCGAGCATGATGCAGAGACCATGATGGCAGCTGACTGGCTGGTGGATGTGGGCCCGGGTGCTGGAGACGAGGGCGGACAGATATGCTTCAACGGTCCGGTCTCCGAGATTGCCGAAGGTCATTCCACTACGCTGGACTATCTTCGCGGGGCACTTCAGATAGAGGTTCCGGCTCAGCGACGCAGGGGCAACGGCCAGACTCTCGGCATAAGGGGAGCCCGCGGCAATAATCTGAAAAACGTGGATGTGGACATCCCTCTGGGCATGTTCGTGGGAATCAGCGGAGTCAGCGGCAGCGGCAAGTCGTCGTTGATAAACGAGACCCTGATGCCGGTCCTCAAGAACCGTTTCTACAATGCCAAGCTGCAGCCGCTTCCTTACGATGAACTCGTGGGAGTGGAGAATATAGACAAGCTGATAGAGATAGATCAGAGCCCGATCGGAAGGACTCCGCGAAGCAATCCTGCGACGTTCACAGGCGTCTTCAACGATATACGCAATCTCTTTGAGGCCACCCCTGATGCCAAGGTACGTGGCTTCAAGGCCGGAAGATTCTCGTTCAATGTGCCGGGAGGCCGCTGTGAGGAATGCAAGGGTGCGGGAATCAAGGTGATAGAGATGAATTTCCTGCCATCGGTCAACGTGGTCTGCAACGAGTGCCGCGGCAAGAGATATAAGAATGACACTCTCGCAGTCAGATATAAGGGAAAGAACATCAATGATGTCCTTGAAATGCCTATCAGCGAGGCATATGAGTTCTTTGAGAACATCCCTTCGATAGCCCAGAAGCTGAAGGCCCTGGTGGATGTGGGACTGGGATATGTGCGCCTGGGACAGTCTGCCGTGACCCTCTCGGGAGGAGAAAGCCAGCGAATGAAGCTTGCTGCCGAGCTTGCCCGCAAAGGAACAGGAAATACCTTATATATATTGGACGAGCCGACGACAGGACTCCATTTCGATGACATCAAGGTGCTGCTCGGAGTGCTTCAGCAGCTTGTGGATCAGGGAAATACGGTGGTGATCATAGAACATAACCTGGATATACTCAAGTCGGTGGACTATATCTTCGACATGGGGCCGGAGGGAGGCCGCCGCGGTGGAATGATAGTTGCAGCCGGCACGCCGGAGCAGCTGGCAAATGACCCTGCGTCAGTGACAGGCCCATTCCTGAAGGAGATTCTCTAAGACATATGAAGATGGAAAATATATCAATATACATTGAAAATACCTCCGCACAGGTCGCTGTCCCTATGGGAACGACTCTGAAGGAAATATCTGAAAACATTGGCGGCAATATCTTGGCGGCCCTGGTGGACAACAAGCTCAAGTCGCTGGACTACAAGGTGATAAACCCGCATAATGTCAGGTTTATTGACTACGGCCATCCGGACGGACGTCGGACATATATCCGATCCCTCTGCTTTGTGCTGCAGAAGGTGGTGCATGAGATGTTTCCGGACAAGGTGCTGGCCATCGATTATGCCCTTCCAAGCGGACTCTACTGCGAGATCAGGGAAAGAAAGGTTCTTGAAGACGGTCGCCCTCATGTGTATTTCGTGACGGATGCCGAGCTGGAGGCAATCCAGGCCCGTATGAAGGAGATCGTCGCAGCAGATCTGCCGTTCACAAAGAAGATGATGGCTATGGATGAGGCGGCGGAACTCTTTGAGGCGAACGGCCAGAGGGAGAAGGCCCGCCTTCTGAAGACACTGGGACGTTTCCATTATAATGTGTATTGGCTGGACGGCCTCGCTGACACATTCTATGGTCCTCTGACCACTTCCACCGGCTGTCTCACGACATTTGACATGTCAGGCTTCAATGACGGATTCTGTCTGCAGTATCCTATGGACGGAGATCCCGGCAGGGTGCTTCCGATGAAGCGTCAGTCCAAGCTGGCAACTGCCCTGAAGGAGCATTCCGACTGGTGCTCCGTGATGGGAGTAAAGGGCGTGGGAACTCTTAACCGCAAGGTGCTTTCCGGGGAGATCGTGGATCTGATAAACCTTTCTGAGGCTCTTCACGAGAGGAAATATGCCGATATTGCTGACCAGATCTATGCCCGCCGGGGAAGCGTGAAGATAGTCTTCATTGCAGGACCTTCGAGCAGCGGAAAGACATCCACATCCAAGCGTCTTGCCATACAGTGCCGTATTCTGGGACTGAATCCGAAGGTCATAGAGCTGGACAACTACTTTGTGGACAGGGAATTCACTCCTCGTGACGAGAAAGGGGAGTATGATTTCGAGGCTCTGGGTGCCATGGACCTGGACTTCCTTGGAAAGCAGCTGAACGAGCTGCTTGAGGGACGCGAGGTGGAGATCCCGCGTTTCGACTTTAAGGAGGGCAGGAGATATTTCATCGGTGACATGATGCAGCTTCACGATAAGGATATCCTCATAATGGAGGGAATTCATGCATTGAATCCGGCGATGATTCCGGGAGTCGATTCCTCGAAGGTGTTCCGCGTATATGCCTCGGCGCTCACATCGCTCTCGATTGACGAGAACAACAATATATCCACTTCGGACAACCGGATGCTTCGCCGCATGATACGCGACAACCGCACGAGGGGAGTGATCCCTGAGGAGACGATAATGAGGTGGCAGAGCGTGCGCCGCGGAGAGAACCGCAATATCTTCCCGTTCCAGGAAAATGCGGACGCCGTGTTCAACTCTGCGCATATCTTTGAGCTTCCGGTGCTGAAATATTACGCGGAGCCGCTTCTGAGACGTATATCACCGAATTCTCCGGCATATACCGAAGCCTCCCGCATGCTCAAGTTCCTGGACTATATCGTGGCCCTGTCGCCTGCTGAGATTGCGGCGATTCCGCCTACTTCCATTCTTCGGGAATTCATTGCGGGACAGACCTTATAATCCCCAGTCACCTGCGGTGCCAGCCCCGGGGCATGCGGCCTTCACTTCGTTTCGTCCGGCGGCCTTTTCGCCTTTCCGTATTTGCTGGCGCAAATACCCGGCCCGGCCGCGTTAGTCTTCCAGCTGCTGGTTGAAGGGGAGGAGGAACGGGTTGGTCATTCGCTCGTCGGCAACGGATGAGTCCGGACCGTGTCCCGGAATCACTGCCACATCCCCGTCCAGACAGATGAGCTTCTCGAATATGCTCCTCATCAGCTGGTCATAATCACCTCCCGGATGATCTGTGCGGCCAATGGCTCCGGCAAAGAGGGTGTCGCCGCTGATTAGCACCTTCTCCGCGCGTTCCAGGAAGCAGACTCCTCCCGGGGTGTGTCCCGGTGTCTCGATCACTTCGAACTTAAGGTTCCCGACATGAACCTCATTCAGACCACTCACCTGGTCCTCTTTCCCGGCTTCCTGTATCGGATTCCACTCGAAAGCGTCTGGCTCCGGCAGCCCGAACGCCTTGCAGAGATACGGGTTGGTCACCTCCAGCGTGTGGACTTCGCGCGCGTGCATATACACAGGGATATCATATTCCCTGGCAAGTGCGGCCACTCCATATATATGGTCGAAATGTGCGTGAGTGAGCATTATGCACACCGGCTTCAGACGTTTTGCATTCACGAATGAAACCAGTCTCTCCTGCTCGGATGAACTGGAAAATCCCGGGTCCACAAAGGCGCAGTTTCCGTCGTTGTCCCAGACCGCCAGAGTGCGTTCCTGAAAGGCGTTGAATGTGAAGTGTTCGATATGTATCATTCAAATATTCTTTAAAAACACACAAAAATACGAAAAGAATTAGTATGTTTGCTAACTATTATGGCAGAAAGTGCCAAGTGTTGGCGTGTAATTGTGTGAAGTAAAACAACTAAAACAACAATAAATATGCATATAGCGATTGCCGGAAACATCGGCAGCGGAAAGACCACTCTGACAAAGATGCTCGCTGCCCACTACGGTTGGACTCCAAAGTTCGAGTCCGTGGACTATAACCCATACCTCGCTGATTTCTATGAGGATATGGAAAGGTGGTCCTTCAATCTTCAGGTATATTTCCTTAACAAGAGATTCAAGGATGTCGTGGATATCTCCAAGCTTGATGAGGTGATCATCCAGGACCGTACCATATATGAGGACGCGCGTATCTTCGCGCCGAACCTTCACGGAATGGGTCTGATGAGCACAAGGGATTTCGAGAACTATTCGGACCTTTTCGACCTCATGATGTCGCTGGTGAATCCGCCTGACCTTCTCATATACCTGAGAAGCTCCATCCCTAACCTCATCGGCCAGATCCAGAAGCGTGGCCGCGAGTACGAAAAGAGCATCAGAATCGACTACATCACAGGTCTGAACGAGCGTTACGAGAACTGGATCAAGGACTACAAGCACAAGCTCCTTATCCTGGACGTGGACCGCATCAAGTTCGAAAACCGTCCTGAAGATTTTCAGGAGGTTACCGACAAGATTGATGCAGAGCTCTTCGGCCTCTTCAAGAATGAATAAACCTGACTAAAACCTAAATATCATGGCAGAAAGATTGACAATCATTGACTTCGTGGAGAAGTACGTTGCTCAGTATTCGAAGAATCCTTTCCTTTGGGAGAAGAATCTTGACACAAACCAGTGGGAACCTACTACTTATGAAGAAACATTGGCAAAGGCAAAGCGTATCGCTGCCGGCCTCATGGCCCTTGGAGTCCAGAAGGGAGAGAAGATCTCTTATCTGAGCGAAGGGCGTGACATGTGGATAATCGGAGAACTCGGAGTTCTCTATGCAGGTGCGGTGAATGTGCCTCTGTCCATCAAACTAGGCGAAACAAACGACCTCGTTTTCAGAGTGAAGCACTCTGATTCCAAATACGTGATAACCTCAAAGTTCCAGCTTGCAAAGATCAGAGCGGTGCTCCCGGAGTGCCCTATGGTCGAGAAGGTGATCATCTTCGATCAGGTGGACGACATGAGGGAGAACGAGATCTATATCGGTGACATCATCGAGATGGGTGACAAGTTCCTGGCCGAGCATGAGGACCTGTTCGTCCAGAGATACAAGTCAGTCGGGCCGGATGACTATGCGAATATCAGCTACACCTCGGGAACGACTGCAGACCCTAAGGGTATCCTCCTGACCCACAGAAACTACACTGCAAACGTGGAGCAGGCTCACTCTGTCATAGGTGTCGGCCCTGAGGACAGGATGCTCATCATTCTTCCGCTCGACCACTGCTTCGCCCATGTGGCAGGATTCTACACTATGATGTCTTATGGTGCTTCCCTCGGAATGGTTCCTTCAGGAAAGTCCGGAAAGGAGGCTCTCAGAAACATCTCTCCAAGCATCCAGGAGCTCAAGCCGAGTGTGATGCTTTCGGTTCCTATTCTTGCAAAGAGCTTCAAGAAGAACATCGAGACCACAATCGCAAAGAAGGGCAAGACCATAGAGAAACTCTACAACTTCGCCCTCAGGAACGCGATCGCATACAATAAGGAAGGCTACAACAAGGGAACAGAGTTCGTGGACATCTTCCGCAAGCCTCTCATGCTCCTTTTCGACAAGCTCATCTTCAAGGCAGTGCGTCAGGGACTCGGTGGCAACATGAAGTTCTTCGTCGGAGGAGGTGCCCTTCTTGATATCGACCTTCAGAGATATTACTATGCGATAGGAATCCCTATGTATCAGGGTTACGGTCTGTCGGAGGCGACTCCTATCATTTCTGCTAACTCACCAGCAAAGCATATCTTCGGATCATCAGGAAAGATTGTTTCACCTATGGAGATCAAAATCCTCGACGCTGACGGAGTCGAGCAGCCTTTCGGCGTGAAGGGTGAGATCTGCATCAAGGGAGAGAACGTGATGGCCGGATACTGGAAGAATCCTAAGTCGACAGCCGACACGATCGTTGACGGATGGCTCCACACAGGAGATATGGGATATATGCGTGACGAGGAGATGCTCTATGTCGTAGGACGTTTCAAGTCGCTCCTCATCGCTGCCGATGGTGAGAAATATTCACCGGAGGGAATTGAGGAGAACCTCGTGGAGAGCTCGAAATATATCGACGGAGCCCTTCTGCACAACAGCCAGGACCCATACACAATCGCCCTGATCACTCCTAACAAGGAGGCTCTCAAGGCATATGCCAAGGAGATCGGACTTGATCCTTCGACCAGGGAGGCCAAGGTCAAGATGCTTGAACTCCTTCAGGATGAGGTGAACATGTACCGCAAGGGCGGCCGTCTCTTCGGAGCATTCCCTGAAAGATGGCTTCCTGCAGCAGTCTGCGTGCTTCCGGACCCATGGACAGAGCAGAACCGCCTGCTGAACAGCTCGATGAAGGTGGTACGTGGCCGTGTCGAGGAGACCTACAAGGCTCACATGGACTACGCCTACACCCCTGAGGGCAAGAACATCGTCAATGACATGAACCTCGCTTCGCTCTAAGCAGTAGGATAAGAATACAAAAGCGGTACTCCGGTGCCGGTGGCCATCCCCACTTCGTGGGTCCCCTCCCTTTTCGGGAGCCAATGCCACCGGCACCGGAGTGCCGCTTTTATTATTTCTCCTTTTCGAAATGTTCCTTGCCGACACCGCATGCCGGGCAGGTCCAGTCGTCAGGGAGTTCTTCGAACGGGGTTCCTGGAGCTATCCCTCCTTCGGGATCTCCTTCTGCCGGGTCATAAATGTACCCGCAGATCACGCATACATACTTTTCCATATTTCTGATCTTTTGTGAGGTTTGTGTTTCTGCAAGGTCGTCCTCCTTCTCGTCGTCTTCGTCTGTCGTGACGACGACTGTTTCCGTGACGACCACCTTTTCACCGGCCAGGTCCGTCATTTCGGCCACCGGAATGTGTTCGGTCATTCTGTCCGCAACCTTGTGCCAGTTGATGAGTTCCCAGCAGTTGTCGATGAAGGCGGCACGACGGTTCCGGTAGTCGATGTAGTAGGCGTGCTCCCAGACATCCATTGTCATAAGCGGCTTGTAGCCGGCTCTGATGGGGTTTCCTGCGTTTGACTCCTGGATGATGTGCAGTCTGCCTTTCTTGTCGGCCGCCAGCCATGCCCAGCCTGAACCGAATATTTCAAGGGCGGCCTTCTTGAACTTTTCCTTGAATCCATCCACTGAACCGAAGTCCCGGATGAGCGTTTCCTTCAGAATCGGCGGCATCTCCCTTGGGACAGGAGTCAGGGTGTTGAAGAAGAATGTGTGGTTCCACACCTGGGCTGCATTGTTGAAAAGCGGTCCGGAGGCGGTGAGGATCATGGTCTCAAGAGGGACATCCTCGAAAGGGGTACCCGCGATGAGACGGTTCAGATTGTCGATATAGGTCTGGAGGTGTTTTCCGTAGTGATAGTCGATGGTCTCCTGACTCATCTTCGGCTCCAGCGCGTCGCTCGCGTAAGGGAGAGGGGGTAGTGTGTAGATCATGGTAAATGATATTAAGTCCGTTTTGACGGAGAATATCAAATCCTTTGCCATTGACGATGTGTGGAAATTGTTTTCAAAACACCGTATTTCCATTTTGAATTATAATGCAATGTCTGTTTCCAATTAAAAATTATTTTAAAATTTGGAAGTTGATTTTAAATCATTAACTTTGCGAAAGACATTCGAATTAATTTCGTGTCTATTTGTTAAGTTCGTTTTATATACGGCAGGGTTCCTTGGGGAGGGAACCCTGCTAATTTTATAGGCACAGGGGAAATATTCATCTTCTTTTTCGGGTTGTGTCGTTTTTTTTCGTAACTTAGGCCCGATTTTGACGAAACGTATAATTATTAACAATAAAAGCTAATCAAAATGAACAAGAACAAGACTAACTGGGTTGCGGTCCTGACCATGATGTTCCTCTTCGGAATGATTTCATTCGTCACAAACCTCGCAGCTCCTATCGGCGTCATCTGGAAGCAGGCTCCCGGAATCGACGGATCAAGCTTCTGGGGTATGATGGGTAATATGATGAACTTCCTTGCTTACCTCTTCATGGGTATCCCTGCAGGAAAACTCATCACAAATCACGGTTACAAGAAGACAACCCTCATCGGTGTGGGAGTCGGATTCTGCGGAGTCCTCGTGCAGTTCCTTTCAGGCAAGATCGGAGTAGGCGCTACTCTGGCCGGCCTTCCTGCAAACTTCTTCGTTTATCTTCTCGGTGCATTCATCTGCGGATTCAGCGTATGTATCCTCAATACAGTGGTTAACCCTATGCTCAACCTCCTCGGAGGCGGTGGAAACAGAGGTAACCAGCTCGTTCAGATCGGCGGCTCGTTCAACTCTCTCATGGGAACCCTTACTCCTATGCTCGTAGGTGCTCTCATCGGTCAGATTACAAAGGATACTGCAATTTCTGATGTCAATACTGTCCTCTACATGGCAATGGGAGTGTTCGCAGCAACATTCTGCGTGCTTATCTTCGTTCCTTTCGTTGAGCCTGAGCAGGATAAGACCAATGCTTCGGTAAAGAGCCTTTTCCAGTATCGTCACCTCGTCTTCGGTGTGATCGCCATAGCTCTTTATGTCGGTGTGGAGATAGGTATCCCTGGTACACTCAACTTCTTCCTTGCTGACTCGGAGAAGGGTGCCGGACTTGATCCTGCAACTGCTGCGTCCATCGCTGGTTCAGTTGCTGCGATGTACTGGCTCCTTATGCTCTGCGGCCGTTTCGTGTCAAGCTTCATCAGCGGAAAGGTTTCCAGCAAGACCCAGCTCACAGTCACTTCTGCAGTCGCTATCGTTCTTGTCGTTCTCGCAATGTTCACTGCTGAGGTCGATATAAAGATGCCTGTCCTCAAGGGATTCTCTGAAGGATTTGCCATTATGACACTTCCTCTTTCTGCACTTCTTCTGGTGCTCTGCGGTCTCTGCACATCAGTGATGTGGGGAACAATCTTCAACCTCTCAGTCGAGGGTCTCGGAAAGCAGTCAGCTCTTGCATCCGGTCTCTTCATGACGATGGTTGTCGGCGGTGGAGTGCTTCCGCTTATCCAGAATGCCATCGCAGATGCAGCTTCATATATGGTCAGCTACTGGGTTGTGGTTGCGGCTCTCGCATACATCCTCTGGTTTGCTGTCATGGGCTCGAAAGTTAAGAATGCATAATCATTAACACATTAATAGCTATATCATGGATTCACAATTAGTAGTAGGTATCGATGTCGGAGGACAGACCACTAAACTCGGTGTTGTAGATGCAAGAGGAACAGTCCTCGCGCAGACTGTAATCCGTACAGACACATATTCGACAATCGAACCATATATCGCTGAACTTGCAGAGGCTATCAACAAGATCATCAAGGACGCAGATGCAGAAGGAAAGGTACGTGGAATCGGAGTAGGTGCTCCTAACGGAAACTACTATACCGGAACAATCGAGAATGCTCCGAACCTTCCATGGGGACACAGCGGAGTCGTAGAGTTCGCAAAGCTTCTTTCTGATGCCATGAACGGTCTTCCTGTCGCTCTGACAAACGACGCCAACGCTGCCGCTGTCGGTGAAATGACTTATGGCGCAGCAAGAGGAATGAAGAACTTCATCATGATTACCCTCGGTACCGGTGTGGGTTCCGGTATCGTTATCAACGGTGAAGTCGTTTATGGTCATGACGGTTTTGCAGGCGAGCTTGGCCATACTGCTGCTGTGCGTAACAACGGCCGTCAGTGCAACTGCGGAAAGACCGGATGTCTTGAGGCCTATGCATCAGCAACAGGTGTGGCGCGTACAGCGCGCGAGTGGCTCGAACTTACTGACGAGCCTTCTGTCCTGAGAAACCTGGATACCATCGCTTCAAAGGATGTTTACGATGCTGCGAAGGAAGGCGACAAGCTCGCTCTGAAGATCTTTGACTTCACAGGAAGGATTCTCGGACGCTCGTTCGCAGACTTCATCGCATTCAGTGCTCCGGAGGCTATAGTTCTCTTCGGTGGTCTGGCAAGAGCAAAGGAATTCCTTCTTGCTCCGATGGAGGAGGCAATGAATGCCAATCTTCTGCCATTGTGGAAGAACAAGGTGAAGATCGTCTTCTCTCAGCTCAAGGAGTCAGATGCGGCAATTCTTGGTGCATCAGCTCTGGCTTGGGAACTCTAAGCCGGGTTTACATAAAGGATAAGGGGTCGGCCGTGATGGGCCGGCCCTTTTTTGTCTCCGAGTGGAGTGAGTGGAGTTTCTTTCCGGCATCAGGCTTGGACATTTGCATTTCCCTCGAAAAATTCGCATATTTGCAGGTTGGTATATCATGGGGTGATGTCCCGTGACATATGAGAACTGAAAACAATATTTATGTTAAATAACTAAACAACAGACTAACCAGATGAAAAGAATCAAACTCTTTCTCGTGATGCTGTCCATGATTGTGTCTGCTCTGGCATCAGCGCAGAATATCACAGTCACTGGTAGTGTCAAAGACTCTTCCACTGGTGAGGGCATTCCGTTTGCATCCCTTCAGGTAAAGGGAACGATGGTCGGAACAAGTACAGACCTGGATGGTGTATATTCCATCTCGGTTCCGGCAGACGGAGTACTCATCTTCTCTTCAATCGGATATGTGAACAGTGAGGTTCCGGTAGCGGGACGTGCAACTGTTGATGTAATGCTGGAGCCGGATTCCCAGATGCTTGAGGAAACCATCGTGGTGGCTTTCGGTACAGCGACAAAAGAGTCCTTCACAGGATCGGCTACTGTAGTAAAGTCGGATGATATCGCCAAGGTCCAGGCATCAGATGCTACCCGCGCTCTCGAAGGAGTCGTAGCCGGTGTGCAGATGACTACAGCTTCAGGATCGCTCGGAAGCTCGCCTTCCATCATGATCCGTGGTGCCAGCTCGATCTCGGCAGGAACAGCTCCGCTTTATGTCGTGGACGGAATTCCGTTCAACGGTGACCTCAACAACATCAACCCTTCGGATATCGAATCGATGACCGTCCTCAAGGATGCCGCATCAAATGCCCTTTACGGTGCCCGCGGTGCCAATGGAGTCATCATGATCACCACAAAGAAGGCGAAGCATACTGATGCAGTGGTCAACGTGGATGCAAAATGGGGCCTCAACACAAAGGCTCTCAGGAATTATGACTACATCACAGCTCCTGGACAGTACTACGAGGTCTATTATTCTGCTCTCAAGAACTATCTGATGAATGCTCAGGGAATGTCTGACTATGAGGCACATATCGCTGCAAACCAGTATATGGTGGCTCCTTCCGACAACCCGGACGCTTCCGGTCTCTCTCTCGGATACCAGGTGTTCACAGTTCCGGAGGGACAGAACTTCATCGGATCCAACGGCAAGCTCAACCCGAATGCAACCATCGGACGCGTGGTGGATTATAACGGAGAATCATATTATCTGACTCCGGACAACTGGCTTGACGAGACATACAGGAACTCTCTCCGTCAGGAATATAACGTGAGCGTTTCAGGAACGTCAGGCAATGCTTCCGTCCTTGCATCGTTCGGATATCTCAATAACAAGGGTATCGTGGACGGTTCCGACATGTATCGTTACACAGCTCGTCTTCGTGCTGACTATCAGGCGAAGAAGTGGCTCAAGGTGGGAGCGAACATGTCTTATACCAGCTTCAATTACAACAACGGTAACACAGACGAGGGCTCAAGCTCATCAACAGGCAACGTCTTCGCGATTGCAAACCAGATCGCTCCGATCTACCCTCTCTACATCAGGGACGCAATGGGCCGCATAATGATAGACAGATACGGCTTCCAGATGTATGACTATGGTACCGGAACGAATGCAGGTGCAGTGAGACCTTATCTTAACAACTCCAATGCACTTCAGTCTGCGACCCTCGACAAGAACAACTCGAAGGGAAATGCATTCAACGGTACAGCATATGCCGAGGTCAAGTTCCTCAAGGACTTCACCTTCACCTTCAATGCCGGTGTCGGCCTTCAGGAGTATCGTGCATCGCAGGTGCAGAACATGTACTACGGCCAGTATGCCACTCTCGGAGGTATGGTTGCTAAGGCTCATTCGAGAGGTCTTACACTCAACCTCCAGCAGCTCCTCAACTGGAACCGCACTTTCGGCGGACTTCACAATGTGGGAGTGCTCCTCGGACACGAGAACTATCAGACGAATTCGGTTTCGCTGAGCGCTTCGAAGAGCCAGATGTTCTCTATGGAGAACGACGAGCTTGCAGGTGCGGTAGTTGACGGAAAGTCGGCAAGTTCTTCAAGTTCAGACTATAACAACGAAGGATACTTCATCCGTGCCCAGTATGACTATGCCAACAGGATCTTTGCAAGTGCGTCATATCGTAGGGATGCTTCTTCAAGGTTCCATCCTGACCACAGATGGGGTAACTTCTGGTCTGTCGGAGGAGGCTGGATCATAAACGAGGAATCATGGTTCCCGCGTGCTCCATGGATCGACATGCTGAAGATCAAGGCTTCCATCGGCTCGCAGGGTAACGACAACATCGGAAACTACCTCTACACAGACACTTCTTACCTCTCTAACAACGACGGTACTCCGGCTCTCGGATTCGGTGTGAAGGGTAACAAGGACATCACATGGGAGACCAACACCAACCTCAATGCCGGTGTGGATTTCGATTTCCTCCGCGGACGTGTTTCAGGTAGCGTGGAGTATTTCTACAGAAAGACTTCCGACATGCTCTTCTGGTTCACTGTCCCAGCATCAATGGGTTACAGCGGATACTATGACAACGTCGGTGACATGAGAAACCAGGGTGTGGAGTTCTCGACAAATCTCGTGCTCATGCAGAGAAAGAACCTGCTCTGGAACTTCTACCTCAACTTCACCCACTACACCAACAAGATCACTATGCTTCCGGATGAAAGGAAGACAACCACTACGACCGAGGGATACAAGGGTTATGCAAACGGAACCTCCTTCGTCGGAGAGGGACTTCCTCTCAACGCCTTCTACATGCAGCAGTATGCAGGTGTGGACAAGGAGACAGGTGATCCTATGTGGTACAGGACAGAAGCAGACGGCAGCAAGGTCATAACTAAGGACTATTCATTGGCTACGCAGTATATATGTGGAGACCCTACTCCGGATCTTTACGGAGGTTTCGGTACTTCACTCGATTTCTTCGGAGTCGATGTCGCAGTAGCATTCACATATTCTATCGGCGGTCTTGCATATGACTCAGGCTACGCAGGATATATGGGCTCGCCGCAGACTTCAAGCCTCGGAACCAACTTCCATAAGGATATCCTCAATGCGTGGACTCCGGAAAACAGGGATTCGAATATTCCTAAGTTCCAGTTCAACGAGCAGTATACAGCTGCATCTTCAGACAGATTCCTTGTGAATGCAAGTTATCTGAACTTCCAGAATGCACAGGTTGGATATACATTCCCTGAAAGGATGACCAGCAGGATCCATGTCAGCAGACTCAGACTCTATGTGGCATGCGACAACATCATCTACTGGTCATGCCGTCGTGGTCTTGACCCTCGCCAGAGCTTTTCAGGTGCGACAAGCAACGCAATGAACTCTCCGGTAAGGACGATTTCAGGTGGTCTTAACATAACATTCTAATCTCTAAGCAGACGTATATAATGAAAAATATATTTATCAAATCATTCGTAGTACTTTCTGCTGTGTTGATTGCAGCAGGATGTATCAAGGAGACTTTCCCGAAGGGAAGCACAGTCACCACTGAGCAGCGCGAGGAGTCGCCGAATGCTCTTCAGTATATGGTGAACGGTGTGCCTTCTGCCATGATGGCGTCGGGAACTGCCGGATATGCATCATCTTATGGTGTACACTTCGATTATGGTCTTCCGGCTCTCCATCTTATGACGGACTGTATGCTCGAGGACTTCACAATCAGTGGAGAACTCGGCTATTTCTGGTTCGGAGCTCATTTCCAGAACGTGGCGATGGGTGCCCAGTACATCTACAATGCATATTTCTGGGACTGCTACTATGCATGGATCAAGCTTGCCAACGACATCATCCTCCAGATCGGCGAGGTGTCGGATGACGCTGACAAGACTGTGGTGAACGCTCTCGGACAGGCATATGCATACAGAGCCATGTGCTATCTTGACCTTGCCCGTCTGTTCGAGCCTAAGGACAACAAGCTTGCGCCGATTTCAGACGAGATCAGAGGCCTCACGGTTCCTATCGTCAAGGAGGACATCACTGAGGAACTCGCAAAGTATAATCCTCGTGCAACCAGGGAGGAAATGTACGAGTTCATCTTCTCAGACCTTGCACTTGCAGAAAAGTATCTGGATGCGGCAGACAAGACATACAGCCGTCCGACTGTGGGTGCGGTTTACGGAATGTACGCCCGTGCATATCAGGAACTCGGTGGAACATATCATGAACTTGGTCAGAAGGCAAAGTCGGATGCGAACTATGCAAAGGCTGCCGAATATGCACGCAAGGCCATCGAGACCAGCGGAAAGACCCCTCTCACAGAGGCTCAGTGGCATGATCCTAAGTCTGGATTCAACGACGGTAGTTCGAACAATGCATGGCTTTGGGGACTTACTCTCTCTGTCGAGAATGCTTCGAACATCATCACAAATGTCGCTCACCTGGCTCCTGAAGCTATCTGGGGATATTCAGTGATGTCTCTTCCAAGCATCAACAAGGCTCTCTATGACAGGATCAGCGTATCTGACTTCAGAAGACGTTCATGGCTCGATCCTGACCTGACATGGAGTCCGGGTACTGAGAACTACACACCGTCAAACGGATATCAGTTTGCTGGAACAGACGACCCTCTCTCAGGCTATGAGGAAGTCGGATTCACAACTGCACATGACTACTTCCTTTACTGGACAGCACCTTATGTGAACATCAAGTTCCGTCCGGCAAACGGCCAGTGTGTGGAATATACGGAAGGAAACTGTGCTGATCATGTCCTGATGCGTGTCGAGGAGATGTACTTCATCGAGATAGAGGCAGTTCTCCGCACCAAGGGTCTGGCTGAGGCTCAGAAACTTCTCAATTCGTTCATGAAGACTTACCGTGACAGGTCTTACGACTGCAGCTATGCGACTTCAGATCTTTCATTCATTCAGGAGATGCTTCTCCAGAAGAGAATCGAGTTCTGGGGCGAGGGAATCCTCTTCTATGACTACAAGCGTCTCGACCAGGGAATCACCCGCGGATATTCCGGAACAAACTTCCCTGCAGTGGCACGTTTCAACACGGAAGGACGTTCACCGCAGTGGAACCTCGTGATCACCCGTGGTGAGTATCAGTCCAATACTGCAATCAATGATGGAAACAACAACCCTGATTCTACGGAACTTCTTGTTCCTTGGACAGAGTAACCTAACGATTAAATGAATATGAAAGCAATAAAGTTCTTTAAATACATTCTTCCAGCGGTGTTGCCGCTGGCATTCACCGCTTGTCAGGAGGAGTACACTCCGGGTGAGCAGGATCGTTGGGACTGCCAGGGACTCTTCTTCCCGCAGGATCAGCAGACTGAATTCATCATTTCTCCATCGGAAAACCATGTGCTGACATTCGTGGCTCAGAGAGCTGAGACCGATTATGAGGCAGAGGTTCCATATGTGCTTACAGCAAGTGAGGAGGATATCTTCACAATGGAGGATGATTATATCTATTTTGAAGAAGATCAGGCTACCACTACATTCAAGGTGACTGTCGGCGGAGATTATGAACTCGGTAAGAAATACACCTGCTCAATCAAGGTGACAGATCCGGAATACGTGTCACTGTATGGTCTTTCCAGCAACGAACTTTCATTTTCCGTGACAGTCGTGGAGTGGAAGAGGATCACCAATAATGGAGTGGATACCGGTATGTGGAGGGATGACCTCTTCACCAGCTTTGGCCAGCAGCTCGGTGCTGATCTTGAGGAGCCGTATGCTGAGAAGCAGGTGGCTGTGTATGAGCGTTCCGATATGCCTGCCTACTTCAAGGTGGAAAAGGTTTATACCCCTGACTACGTTTCTCAGATATATGCAGGTGATGATTCATACGCAGATCAGCTTGTAGAATACTGCCCTGGTTCTGACATCTATATCAATGCGACAAATCCGGATAAGGTATATATTGAGACCCAGTTCGGATTCTATGATCCGTTCGGTAACTATGGCGCGGTGTATTTCTGTTCTGACGTGGCAGAGAATTTCGATGCAGGTTATTCTAACCTCTATGGAACATTCAAGAATGGAGTCGTAGAGTTCAAGACCAAGAATTCCATCGTGCTCTATCTGCCGTCAGCCGGTGTTGCTCTCGGAAACCTCTCCGGAAAGACAAGACTGGTGCTTCCGGGACATAAGGGCTATGACTATTCAGTGGCTCTTGACACGCTGAATTTCAAGGAAGTGGACGGAAAGAACGTTCTTCCGCTCAAGTTCACAGTCGGAGCGGATGTGAAGAAGGTGAAATATCAGGTCTTCGAAGGAAATCTCAGCAATGTGGAACTCGTTTCCAAACTGGAGGAGGTGAAGACCAGCAAGGATTCAAAGGAGGTGACTGCTTCCACTGTCCTCGACTTTACTGCTCCTAAGACAAATTTCTACACGCTCGTGGCATGTTCCTTCGCCGAAGGTGATGTATATCAGGAATATGACTGCCTCAGATTCGGTTATGACACCAAGGAGGATCCTCGTGATGTGGATATCCATATGGGTCTGATAGTTTCTGACAAGCACGGAGCAACAGGACGTACCAAGGAGAACTCGATGGAGTTCTACATCTATGGAAGTGATATCATCGAAGCTAAGGTCGCTGTCTATAAGACCGTGAATTACAAGGACTTCGAGTCATCGATTGACTCTCTCGTGCGTTTCTATATGCCTGGCATGGATGCATTCCAGCTTGACTCTCTCAACAGAGTGGGATATACAGGTCTGATTGATGGACTGGCTGCCGGTGTCGAATATACGATGGTAGCATACGCAGACAACGGATATCGCAGCGGAATCTTCACTACAACTGCCTCTACCGAGGGTGAGTACAATCCTCTGGACGAGCAGTTCCAGTTCTACGACATGCCGAAGGCTCTTCAGGCGACAGAGCAGGAGGACTACTTCAAGGAGTGGGATCTGTGGTCAGTCGATCCGTTCACCACAAAGGACTGGACGAGGACAAACAGGGGCAAGGTTTCGTTTGCTGAGGGTGAGGATCTTCTATTCAACAGCAATGGAGATCCGGTGTACGATATCGGCAAGGCGGATGCAAGCAAGACAATGCAGGTCATCAGCCTTTCCGGCATGTTCCCTAACGTGAAGAAGGCATACGATATGGAGTCCGATGCCATCGATTTCCATTATTATGAGGGATATGTCTACTCTCTGATGACTATGATGGATAAGACCAAGGTTGACGGGAAGGATGCATACCCTACAAATGCATATCTGTATTATAATCTCCAGAGCGGCGGACTGTCTCCATTCCTTGAGAACTTCGCTATGATCGGAGGTTTCGTGAGAAATCCTGTTGATCTTGAGTCAAGGGATATCATTGCATTCACGGCCAATCCGACTGCAAGTGCAGATTATCTTGCTATGTGTCTGTGCTGGTTCGAGGATGAGAAATACACAAGCAACGGATATCTCTTCGAGGAAGAGGCTCATGCATATCCTATCCTCATCAATCCGGACTCCAAGTATACAAAGGAAGATATAGAGAAGGCTATTGCACGTAAACCATCACATGCAACCGTTTCAAGGATGATTCAGGCTGGCCAGACAAACTGCGTCGAGACTGCCGACGGTTTCGTCAAGTCGACCATCGACAGATTCAAGGCTCTTCCATACAACTATATGGAGAACCTCACGGATGTCAAGGTCAGCATTGACAAGCCTGTTGCGGAATACTCTGTTACAGAGTCTTCTGCCAAGAATGGTCCGTCCGCGCCTGTAAAGAAACTTTCGTTTGTGGAAAGAATCCTCAGATAACACTTGGTATATGATAAAAAGATTATTTGTAATCTTGTCTGTAGTCATCTGCGCAGTCTCCTGCGCAGATGAACTGCATGATGGGGTGTCGACTGTTCCTGAGCAGGGAACTGTCATGACAAAGGTAATAAACACTCATTCCGAAGCTCAGGAGGGCGTACTTCTGCTGTGTCTGAACGAGGCTGCCGCAGATGCTTACGCAACTGGAGACATGTCCCTTGTGGATGCCGTTTCAGAAAAGATTCAGTTGAAATCCTTCGCTCCACTCTTTGTCACTCGTCAGGACAAGGAGGATGTGGCAAGGGATCACAATCTTCACAGATGGTTCAGGATGGAGTTCGATGGCCTTGACCTTGGTGGTGCTGCGGCAAGGATGTCTGCGTTCGATGCTGTGGCAAAAGTGCAGTTCAACAAGGCACTCCAGCCGGCTTCAGACTGCAGGTTTGTCCCATATTCGGAGCTGGCAGTCAGTCAGATGGCTGCCCGGAATCTTCCGTTCAATGACCCTATGCTCGGCGACCAGTGGCACTATATCAACACCGGAAGCGCCCAGGTCTCGAATTCTTCTTTCGAAGGTGGTGACATCGCCGTGAAGGATGTGTGGAAACTGACAGGAGGAGACCGCAGGATTGTGGTTGCGGTCATTGACAGCCCTGTCAAGTATGACCATCCGGATCTTGCGGCAAACATGTGGAAGAACGAAAAGGAAATTCCAGACAACGGCAAGGATGATGACAACAACGGCTATGTGGATGATATCTATGGCTGGAACTGCGTCGGATCTTCTCCTCAGGTATGGCACGATGGCGACAGGACAAAATACAAGTACACCAATGGCCAGCTCAATTGGAACGGACCTAAGGCCTCCGGTCATGGAACCCATGTGGCCGGTGTGGTTGCTGCCGTGAATGGAAACGGAACAGGAGTCTGTGGTGTCGCTGGAGGAACAGGAAACAATGACGGTGTCAGGATGATGTCATGCCAGATTTTTGATGGAGAGTACTCTGGCCTTCAGTCTTCTGCAATCGCTTTCCAGTATGCTGCCGACAACGGTGCAAGTATCGCTCAGTGCTCGTTCGGCCTTATCGGTGCGGCATATGAATCTGATGCTGAGTACGAGATGTCTTATGGAGCTGAGCACGATGCGCTTCAGTATTTCATGGATCCGAGGAACAATAACAGCGAGATTCTTGACGGAAACATCGTGATTGCTGCAGCTGGAAATGAGCGTAATCCGTATTCAAGCTATCCGGCGGCATGCCAGAATGTTGTGTCCGTGACCGGTCTCGGTCCAGACTTCCTGCCTGCGACCAACTACACGAACTATGGTCCGGGATGTAATGTAGCAGCTCCGGGAGGAGACTTCTATATCGGAGACATCTATTCGTTTGCGGACAACAGAAGCCAGGTGCTTTCTACGTTCATCGACACTATCTATAATGTTGACCTCAAGTCGTCAGGCCATCAGTATGTGTACATGCAGGGAACTTCAATGGCTTGTCCTCATGTGTCAGGAGTCGCAGCCCTCGGCCTTGCCTATGCATACAAGATCGGCAAGACCTTCACTCGTGACGAATTCATATCCCTGCTTCTTACATCTGTCAATGACATTGATACAAGGATGGTGGACAACACCATGAAGACATGCGGATATGAGAACGGCTCAAAGCTTCCTGATGCCAATCTGGGAAACTATCGTGGCAAGATGGGAACAGGTGCGGTGGATGCATGGAAATTCCTGATGGCGATAGAGGGAACTCCTACCTTGACGGTGCTCAACGGCAAGTCGAAAAGATACGACATATCTTCATATTTCGGTGTGTCCAATCTCAAATATCTCAGTGTGGAGGTTGATGCTCAGACCAGGGAGGCTCTCGGCCTCAAGGAGGACCCGGAAATCGACGTGCTGGGCAACTTCCCGACCAAGCCTCTGAAACTTCATCCGACCAAGGTCGGTTCCGGAAAGATCGTGGTGAAGGCAATTGCCGGATATGACGAGGACGGAATCGTGGACGGTGAGGTTCAGACCGGTGGTATGGAAATCACAAGGACCATATCTGTGATGTCACGTGGCGTGGTCAGCGATAACGGAGGATGGCTGTAGGAGACTGTCATCCTGAGCAAAGCGAAGTATCTTAAAATCGAGATGAAATGAAAAAAGCTATCAATATATTAGTTACACTTCTGTCAGTCGTGGCTCTTGCCGCTTCCTGCGAGAAAGCGCCGGCCGTCTCTGAGGGCATCGTGGCGGAATGGCAGCTCACAGAGATGACAGGATATGCGGCAGCAGATCTGCCTGAGGTGTACGTGGATTTCAAGGCAGACCTGACCTTTGAGATATATCAGAAGGTGGGAGACGTTCTGAGATACAGGAGATATGACGGAACCTATGCTGTTGAGGGCGAACTGGTGAAGGGTGAATATTCGGATGGAGAGAACTGGGGATGTACATATAAGGCATCCTTTGAAGCTGATGGTGCGATACTGGTTCTCACTGCCCTTGAGACAGACAAGTCAGGAAATGTCGTCTCTGAAGGAGAGGTGTGCAAATATACAAAAGCATCCCTCGACCAGAAGGAGAAGGATGCTGCTGATGTAGTGACCAGATCTGGCGAGGAAACCTCACGCAGATTCCTATAAGGTGTTCTGCTTGAGCTTTTCAACATACCGGTCGATCCGGTGCAGTTCCTTAGGAATGTCTATGTTCTGAGGACAGTGGCTGACACAGGTGTTGCAGCCTATGCAGCGGGAGGCCTGACGGAGTTTTGGAACAGCCCTGTCGTAGCTTACAAGGTAGGCACGACGGGCTTTTTTGTAGTCCTCTGAGGCTGTACTGCCTGCGATTTCGCCCTCGTTCACGCATTTGTTGTAGTGCAGGAGAATGGCCGGGATATCGATTCCATACGGGCATGGCATGCAGTATTTGCAGTCGTTGCAAGGGACTGTAGGATACTTCTGCATCAGTTCTGCTGTCTCCTCAAGGAAAGCCAGGTCGCTCTCCGTCAGCGGGACAAGAGGGGAGTAGCTTTTCAGATTGTCCTGAAGATGTTCCATGTATGTCATTCCGCTGAGGACGCACAGCACTCCTTCGTGGGTTCCTGCAAAACGGAAGGCCCATGATGCGATGCTTTTCTGCGGCTCACGTTCCTTCAGTCTGTCTGCAATATGCTCAGGCACCTTGGCAAGACGTCCTCCCAAAAGAGGCTCCATGATGACTGACTGGATGCCTCTCTTGTCGAGCTCTGCCTGCAGATACTGTGCGTTTGCATTTCTGCCGCCGGCATGTGTCCAGTCCACATAGTTCAGCTGGATCTGAACGAAGTCCCAATGATACTTCTCGTGCAGTTTCAGGAATTCGTCGAAACTGTCAGTGTTGCCGTGGAAGGAGAATCCCAGATTCCTTATGCGTCCGGCCTTGCGCTCTTCCATCAGGAAGTCCAGCATGCCGTTATCGACATATCTGGCGTTGAAAGCTGCCATCCCTCCGCCTCCGATGGAGTGAAGGAGGTAGTAGTCTATATAATCTGTCTGGAGGTTCTCGAATGACTTGCGGTACATCAGCATCGAGTTCTCCCTGCTGTAGTTGCTGAAGTTGGAGAGCTTGGTTGCAATGAAATAACTTTCGCGGGGATGTCTTTTCAAAGCGATTCCTGTGGCTGTTTCACTCTGACCTTGAAGATATACCGGTGATGTGTCAAAATAGTTTACGCCATTTTCCAGCGCATGGTCCACCAGTCTGTTGACAGCTTCCTGATCAATGATATCCTTGCCGTCGTCATCCTTGATCATCGGCCAGCGCATGCATCCGTAGCCCAGGATGCTGACCTTGTCTCCGGTCACCTTGTTGATCCTGTAGGTCATTCCGGCAGCCTCATCAGATGGTCCTGCCGGATTGGAAGCCTGAGACGAGGAACCTTTATGAGCGCATCCTGCGATGACGCCAAGGCCTCCGATTGCCAGCGCCGTTCCTCCTGCCTTCTTTATGAATACTCTTCTGTCTATATTCTTTTCCATAGTCATTTCTTCTATAAGTATCTATGCACTTCATGTCCCTCTACATGGATGGCAGTGAGCGGCCTTGCCGGGCAGAGGTTTTCGCAGGCACCGCATCCTATGCACCTTTCTTCGTTGACTGTCGGAATCATGAGCGAATCCTTGTTCTCAGGATCCTTGCGAACCATCCTGATTGCGCCGGCAGGGCAATGGCGTGCGCAGTTTCCGCATTTTACCTCGTCGGTATTGACAACGCACAGGTCAAGGTCAATCACGGCATGTCCGATCTGAATAGAAGATTTCTCCTCCACGCTCACCGGACGGATGGCTCCTGCCGGGCAGATTTCGGAACAGGTCGTGCACTCCGGACGGCAATATCCGCGCTCGTATGACATCTGTGGCTGCATCAGGGTGTGCAGATTGGTCGATGGTCTGAGTACGTGATTCGGACAGGCGCTGACGCACAGCTGGCAGGCAACGCAGTGGTCCGAGAAGTTCTTCAGACTTAGTGAGCCGGCCGGAACTAGCGGAGTCAGTCTTTCCGGCTTGTCTGCACGGCTTATGGCTGCCAGTCCTCCGTCCACCTTCATGTCCTGGGCTTTGGCTGCGACTGCAGTTCCAGCAATGACGCCGGACACGAGGAACGCCCTTCTTCCCTGGTCTGCCTTTTCTTTCTGAACGGAGGCCTTGTCTTTCCCGGTGGCACCGGAAAAATCTTTAATCCATCTGAACCTGTATTTCACGGCTCCGTCCTTGCAGGTGTCGATGCAGTCCATGCATGCCACGCAGCGGCTGTAGTCGATCTTATGCTCCTTCGTGTTGATACATGAGGCCTTGCAACGCTTTCCGCATAGTCCGCAGTCCCTGCATTTCTCAGTGTCAATCACTGGAGCAAACATGCTGTAGCGCGAAAAGACGCCAAGGATGCTTCCCACCGGGCAGACAGTGTTGCACCAGGTCCTTCCGTTTTTCCATGCAAGCACTCCGATCACTACCAGGGTTACAACTGCGACAACAAATGTGGAGGCGGATCTGATCCACACGTCCACGCTGTAGAATGCATAACTGTCAGCTCTTTCCGCAATCCATGCGAGAAGGTTGTTACCCCATTGATATATAGGAGCGAACAGATTGGCTGCAATTCTGCCGTATGCGCTGTATGGGGCGATGAGAAGCACGACGGAGTGGGCTCCAAGTGCCAGACCTATGATGAAAAGCACGAGCAGAATGTATCTGAGCCAGTTTCTGGCAGGGGAATAGGTGAAGCGGAACCTGTCCTTCTTCCTGAACTTCCCCCTGATCCACGAGAAGATGTCCTGCATTATTCCCAGAGGACAGATCACTGAACAATAGATTCTGCCGAACACCAGGGTGAGGAGCACAAGTGCGGCAACCACTCCGAAGTTCACCGCGAGCACGGCAGGCAGAAACTGAACCTTGGCCATCCAGCCAAGCCAGGCATGGAGTGCCCCTGTGAAATCGAGGAACAGGAGTGTCACTCCGACAAAGAATATCGTTGCCAGAATGATTCGTGTTTTTCTAAGCATAATATTTAGGTGTGTTATTTTTCGTATTTGTCCAAGGCCGCCCTCATCAGTTCTCTGCCGGCTTCTGATATTTCTCGGGCGTGAGCGTAATCGCTGATTTCGTCATATGCGTCAAACGGCATCTTCACAAGTATGTCAGGCTTATGGATGTCTGCAGCAAGCTTTGACAGAGCGTGGTTCATTATGGAGAACGTGCGCGAGAGAATGCTGTAGTAGTTGTCTTCGAAAGCCAGTTCCGGCTCTGGATCACTGCTTTGAAGCTTATGTCTTATGACTTTCTGTCCTTGGGCTCCAGCCAGCTTCAGCTTGTCCATGAAGGTGAGTGATGTATTGTTCCGGATAGCATTCATTACAGTCCTGGTTTCAAGCTCAAGTGCCTTGTCTTCTGCTGCCTTATCCTCCTCTTCCTGTGCTTCCCCTATTATGGTCGCTCTGATGGCGTCCACATCTATGTCGTTCACGTCGAAGGCAACAAGTATGTCATTCCCGTTTCGTATGACCTTATCAATAGGCATCGCATTCACGATGCCACCATCCACCAATGTCCTGAATCCATATTTTACTGGTCTGAACAGTGACGGAATGGAAATGGAAGCCCTCACGGCGTCGAAAAGAGGACCGCGGTCGAAGATAACCTCCTCTCCGGTGTAGAGGTCAGCAGCAACTGCCCTATACGGAATCGGGAGGTCTTCGATATTGACATCAGGCACGATTTCCTTCAAAGCATCGATGACCTTGTCTCCCTTCATGATATGGTTCTTGCTCAGTGAAAGGTCCATGAGGTCGAACACCTTCCAGGCATCGAGCGTGAACAGCCATTCCTTGAGTTCTTCCAGCTTTCCTGCAGCGTATATGCCGCCCACAAGAGAACCGATGGAAGTTCCTGCAACTGAAGTTATGTTATATCCCCGACTGATGAGTTCCTCAATCGCTCCGATATATGCCCATCCCCGCGGCCCGCCGCTGGAAAGGACCAATGCTACATCTTTCATGGCTGCTTCATTTCTAACGACAACAAATATAAAAAAAGTTATGGACAGACGTCCATAACTCATGCCGTTAATTCACCATCACGCAGCTGAAATATTCCTTGAACAGAGATTCGGCCTTCTGCAGCTGTTCCGGTGTGTTGGTCTTGGTGTCTTTCAGAGCATATTCCTGACCGAGCGTCTCGTATTTGTGGATTCCCAGGGTGTGATATGGAAGAATCTCCACCCTCTGTATCATCCTGTAGTCCTTGAAATGCTCTCCCAGAGTCCTGATGTCTTCCTCGAAATCGCTTATTCCCGGAACCAGGACATATCTGAGCCAGAATGGTTTACCTGTGTCTTCAAGCCATTGTGCCGTCTTCAATGTCTGCGTGTTGCTCCTGCCAGTGAGGCTTTCGTGTCTTGCGGGATTTATCTGCTTGACATCGAGCAGGACCAGGTCTACTTCCTTGAGCAGTTCCTCTACTGCAGGATTCCAGACTCCTCCGTTTGTGTCGATGCATACGTTGATGCCCTCTTCATGCATACGCTTGACAAGCGGCAGAAGTTCCTTGGCCTGTGATGTCGGCTCACCTCCGGAGAATGTCACTCCTCCCTTCTTTCCGAAGAACGGCTTCTGGTTTACAGCCATCCTGACGATGTCCTCTATTTCAGTCGGTTTACCTCCATCAAAGGAAATTGTATCTGGATTTGCGCAGTACAGGCAGCGGAATGGGCAGCCTTGAAGAAATACGACGAGCCTCAGTCCCGGCCCGTCGTATGTTCCCATTGATTCGTAAGAATGTACCTTTATCATTATAATGATTCGTGGAATGTTCTCGCGATTACTTCAAGCTGATGCTCGCGGCTGAGCTTTGTGAAGTTCACAGCATATCCGGAAACTCGGATGGTAAGCTGAGGATACTTCTCAGGATGCTCCATCGCATCTTCAAGCATCTCCCTGTTGAGCACATTCACGTTGAGGTGGTGTGCACCCTTTGTGAAGTAGCCGTCCATCATTGTGATGAGGTTGTCGATCTTGTCCTCATCTGTAGGACCGAGTGACTTAGGCACGATAGAGAAGGTATTCGAAATACCGTCCTTGGCATCGTTGTAGTCGAGCTTCGCAACAGACGAAAGGGAAGCGATCGCTCCGTGGCTGTCACGTCCGTGCATAGGGTTTGCACCTGGTGCGAATGCCACACCCTTTGCCCTTCCGTCAGGAGTTGCACCTGTCTTCTTTCCGTACATCACGTTGGATGTGATGGTGAGGAGTGAGAGGGTAGGTTCAGCATTCTTATATACCTTGTGTGAGCGGAGCTCAGTGTCGAAGAACTGAACGATCTCGCGTGCAAGTACGTCCACTTTGTCGTCGTCGTTTCCGAACATAGGGAATTCTCCCTCGATGTCGAATCCTTCTGTAAGGCCTTCTGCGTTGCGACGTGCAGTCACCTTTGCGTGCTTGATTGCAGAGAGTGAGTCGGCTACGATTGAAAGACCTGCAACACCGTATGCAAGGTTGATGCTTGGGTTGGTGTCGATGAACGCCATCTGCGACTTCTCATAGTCATACTTGTCGTGCATGTAATGGATGATGTTCATTGTCTCGTTGTACACGCGTGCAACCTCGTGGAGCACCTTCTTGTAGTTCTCCATCACCTCATTATAGTCGAGGACATCGCTCTGGAGAGGCTTGATTCCTTCTACCATCACGGTGCCGGTGTTCTCGCAACGTCCCTCGTTGAGGGCAAGGAGAAGTGCCTTTGCAAGGTTTGCTCGTGCTCCGAAGAACTGGATTGACTTACCGATAGCCTGATAAGATACGCAGCATGCGATACCGTAGTCGTCGCTGCCCCTGACCTTACGCATGAGCGAGTCGTTCTCGTACTGAACTGAGCTTGTGTCGATTGAAACCTTTGCGCAGAACTGCTTGAATCCCTCTGGAAGTTCAGGATGCCAGAGCACTGTCATGTTAGGCTCCGGTGCAGGTCCGAGGTTGTAGAGAGTCTGGAGGAAACGGAACGAAGTCTTTGTGACCTTGCTCTTTCCACCTGTGAAACGGCCTCCGATGGACTCGGTGATCCATGTAGGGTCTCCTGCGAAGATATCGTTGTATGATCCCATCCTGAGGTGACGCACCATTCTGAGCTTCATCACGAACTGGTCGATGAGCTCCTGTGCGAATGTCTCGTCGATGATATTGTTCTCGAGGTCGTACTGGATGTAGATGTCAAGGAATGAAGAAACGTTTCCGAGTGACATCGCAGCACCGTCCTGCTCCTTCACTGAAGCGAGGTATGCCATATATACCCACTGAACAGCCTCCTGTGCGCTAGTTGCAGGGCGGCTCAGGTCAAGCCCATAGTAGCTTCCCATGATCTTGATCTCGTTGAGAGCCTTGATCTGGTCTGCAACCTCCTCACGGAGAGTGATGCGTGAGCGGGTCATTGTTCCGGTGAGGCTTCTCAGATCCTCCTTCTTTGCCTCGATGAGCCTGTCCACTCCGTAGAGGGCAAGTCTTCTGTAGTCACCGATGATACGTCCGCGTGAGTAGTTGTCAGGAAGTCCTGTGAGGAATCCGAGTGACCTGTACTTACGGATCTCTTCGGTATATACATCAAACACTCCGTCGTTGTGTGTCTTGCGGTAGTGTGTGAATATCTTCTTTACCTCAGGGTCAAGCTCCACACCGTTCTCGATGCAGGCCTTCTCCACGACCTTCCAGCCTCCGAATGGCTTGATCGCCCTCTTGAGAAGTTCGTCAGTCTGGAGACCGACGATGAGCTCGTTCTCCCTGTCGATATATCCTGCTGCGTGTGAGGTGATTGTTGAAATGGTCTTTGCGTCGATTGAACGTACGCCACCGTTGGCTCTTTCTTCCTCAAGAGCCTCGAGGCACTTGTTCCAGAGCTTCTTTGTGCGCTCTGTCGGTCCCTGAAGGAATGATGCGTCTCCTTCGTAAGGGGTGATGTTGTTGTAGACGAAATCAGCAACATCGATTCTGCGGCTCCATCTGCCGTCGTTGAATTTCTGATTCATATTTTTATACACTTTCAATTTCGCCTGCAAAGATACCTTAAAAACAACAATTTGCAACCTTTGTAATATCATATTAACAATATATTAACAATATATTGTACGAAATTTGCCATTTTATTCAGCCGATATGTCAGATGTGTTTGGGATATGGGCTGTCAGATCGGTCAAATGATTTGAAACAGAACGGAAAACCCGTCTCTTCCCTCTGGCGGGAAACTGTCTTCCGTCCTGTTTTTCCGCACATTCAATGAAAGGACTATGAGATGTCCGTTCCGTCTTCGTCCACCACCCTCAGGCGGTTGGCCATCACTTCATAGAACTGTCTGTCCGTGCCGTCGCTTCCTGCGAACTTCGTGCTCCTTATCCTGCCCGAAACATGCACTGTTGCACCTTTCTGGATCAGGTCCATGTCGTGTATGTCCTTTCCCTCCCAGGCTGCGATGTTGAACCATGTCGACTCGGAGACCGCATTGCCCTCTCTTGTCTTGTAAAGGATGTCTGTGATCAGTGAAAAGTTGACCACCTTGCTTCCGTTGACTACATTTGATCTTACCGTGCCTACGCGGCCCTTCAGCTCGATCCTGTTGATGTACTCCATAAGATTTTCTCTCTTTAATGATGTTAGACTTACTTCCCCACATCTTATGCGCGCTTTTGTAGGTTGCTGCAAAGTAAAGTAAAAAAGATGCAGCTTCTGCGGCCTGAAGACATCTCCATGTCGACTTTTTCTTTTTTTTATTCAAATCTGTGCGTCGCAAGATTTTTTTTGAAGGACCAAAATAAATCTTGTAGCGTTAAAATAAATTTTAGTGTGGCAAAAATTAATTTTAACCGCCGAGGAATGCTAAAAAAGAGAAAAATCTTGACTAAAAAAAAGAAATTTCGTCAATCGGATATTTGACTGTCAAAAGAACTTGAGGATATTTGTCGTGTCTGAATGTGACGGCAGGATAATAAAACATGCGAGTATGGAATACGTAAAGAATGATAAGAACGAGCCGGTGTGCCTGGAGTGCGGGGACAGGATCATATACGGCAGGTCAGACAAGAAGTTCTGTTGTGAGGAGTGCAAGAGCAGGCATTATAACAATCTTGCAAAGGGCAGCAGGGCGTACCGGAGAAAGGTCATGAACCGCCTGTCCAGAAACTATCAGATTCTGGAACACCTGCTGAAGACCGGGGAGAAGTCTGCTGAGCTGGCGGATCTGATAGCGATAGGCTTTTCTCCGGATTCTGTGACAGGCTTCCATAAGAGCCGTTTCAGGAGTGATGAGTTCTGGTGTTTCGACATAAAATACAGAATGTCGGATTCGCGCATACATTCCATATCGAAAATACAGAATGTTTCGTTAACTTTGTCACTTGATTTGTAATGATTTTACCAATACATCAACGAATATGACAAAGAAACTACTCATTGCAGGCGCAGCGCTTGCACTTATCAGCAGTTGCAACATGAAGAATCCTCTTTTGACGGAGTCATCCGCACCTTTCGGGGCTCCCCAGTTCGACAAGATCCAGGACGAACACTACCTTCCGGCTTTCGAGGCAGGAATAGCAGAGGCGAAGGCAGAGATCGATGCCATTGTGGCGAATCCTGATGAACCGACTTTTGAAAATACGATCGAAGCCATGGAATATGCCGGCAAGACTCTTGATCAGGTGGCCGGTATCTTCTATAACCTCATGGAGGCCAATACCAATGACACGATGCAGGCAGTGGCCGAGCAGGTGTCACCGATGCTCACGGAGTACTCTATGTATGTGTCTCTGAACAATGACCTTTTCCAGAGGGTGAAGGCAGTCTATCAGAAGAAGGATGAACTCGGCCTGGACAAGGATCAGCTCAAGCTTCTTGAGGACAACTACAAGAGCTTCGTACGCGGCGGTGCAAACCTCTCTGACGAGGACAAGGCTCTCTACAGCAAGTGGTCGGAGGAACTTTCTCTCGCAACACTCCAGTTCAGCAAGAACGTTCTTGCTGCGACAAACGCGTACACTCTCCATGTGACAGACAGTGCTGAGCTTGCAGGCCTTCCTGAATACGTGAAGACGATGGCTGCCGAGACTGCGAAGGAGAAAGGACTTGAAGGCTGGGCCTTCACCCTTCAGTATCCGAGCTTCAGCCCGTTCATGAAGTACAGCGAGAACCGTGAGCTCCGCAGGCAGCTCTGGACTGCATACAATTCAAGGGCTATAGGAGGCGAGAACGACAACACGGAGATCGTGAAGCAGATCGTGGATCTCAGAATCAAGATAGCGAATATCCTCGGATATGAGACATATGCTGACTATGCTCTTGAGGAGAGGATGGCAAAAAGCAGGACTACCGTGAACGAGTTCATCAAGAATCTCCTTGAGCCGTCTATGAAGTATGCGAAGAAGGATGTCGCTGACGTTCTTGCATATGCGAGGAAGAACGGATTTGAGGACACCAAGCTCATGCCGTGGGACTTCTCTTATTGGTCAGAGCGTTACCAGGAGGCGGAATACGCACTCAATGCGGAGGAGCTTAAGCCTTATTTCCAGCTTGAAAGCTGCATCGATGCGGTGTTCGGACTTGCAAACCGTCTTTACGGAATCAACTTCAAGGAACTTGACGATGTTCCTGTATATCATGAGGATGTGAAGGTGTACGAGGTGACAGAGGCAGATGGAACCCATCTTGCCCTGTTCTATGCAGACTTCTTCCCTCGCGCAAGCAAGAGAGGCGGTGCATGGATGACAGAATTCCGTGGCCAGAGCATCAGGGACGGCAAGGAGTACAGGCCGTTCATCAGCATCGTATGCAACTTCACCAAGCCGACAGCAGATGCTCCTTCCCTTATAACACATGACGAGTTCACGACCTTCCTCCATGAGTTCGGCCACGCCCTCCACGGAATCTTCGCCCAGGGACGTTACGGCTCGCTCACAGGAACAAGCGTTTCACGTGACTTTGTGGAGCTTCCTTCACAGATCATGGAGAACTGGGCATTCGAGCCGGAGTACCTGAACTCTTTTGCAAAGCACTATCAGACCGGCGAGCCTATCCCTGCAGAACTTATTGAAAAGGTGGTTGCTGCAAAGAACTACCTCGCAGGTTACGGCCAGGTGCGTCAGCTTCATTTCGGATATCTCGACATGGCTTGGCACACTCTCAAGGAGGTTCCTGCCATGAGCACTCTCGAATTCGAACAGCAGACACTTGCTCCGTACGCAGTGATGCCTGCAGTGGATGGTACAGGCTTCTCGACTTCATTCTCTCACATCTTCTCAGGCGGATACAGTGCAGGATACTATTCATACAAGTGGGCGGAAGTTCTCGAGGCAGATGCCTTCTCACTCTTCAAGGAAAAGGGAATCTTCAACACAGAGGTGTCTTCGTCATTCCGTGAGAACATCCTGTCAAAGGGAGGCACAGAGGACGCTGATATCCTTTACCGTAACTTCCGTGGTCACGATCCTCAGCCTGAGGCTCTGATGAAGAAGCTCGGACTGACAAAATAAAGTCAGTCACCTGTATATACAATATCCCCGTCAGTCGAAGGGCAGGAACGAAATGTTCACGGAATGCCTTTCTCCCTGACGGGGATATTGTTTTGTGAAGCTCGGACTATGCTACCTTTTCGTTAGGGTCTGCAGGCTGCTTGAACATGAAGATGAACAAAACTGCAACCACAAGGGCATAGCCTGCAAAAATATACCAAGGCGTGCTCCAGTCTGGAGTTGCTGCATTGTACACGAAGTGATTCATTACGGCACCGGCAGCAAGAGTTCCCACTGTGGCTCCGATTCCGTTGGTCATGAGCATGAACAGTCCCTGAGCGCTGTTCTGGATCTTCTCGCTTGTGCGCATGTTGGTGTAGAGGGCACCAGAAATGTTGAAGAAGTCAAATGCTACTCCATAGACTATCATCGAGAGAATGAGCATCCAGAGTCCGGAACCTGTGTTTCCTGCACCGAAAAGACCGAAGCGGAGAACCCATGCGAACATGGCGATGAGCATCACCTTCTTGATGCCGAACATTCTCATGGCAAAAGGAATCAGCAGGATTCCGAGGGTCTCGGCTATCTGTGAGATTGAGTAGAGGGCGACCGGATTCTTTGCACCCCATGTGTCTGCGAACTCAGCAGTGTTTGCGAAGTGCTCTATGAAAGGAGTCGCGTAGCTGTTGGTGATCTGGAGAGCCATTCCAAGGAGCATGGAGAATATGAAGAATGTCGCCATGTTCCTGTTCCTGAAGAGCTTGAATGCATCAAGGCCGAATCTCTGTGCGAGAGTCTGCTGCTCGCCGCCGCCCTGCTTGCAAGGACAGTTCGGAAGGGTGAAACAGTAGATGAGCATGATAAGACCGAGGATTCCTGATACATAGAACTGGTCATATGTCTTCTGGAAAGAGACTCCGTCTCCGTTGACCATGAAGTTGACAAACCACATGCTCGCAATGAAGCCCACTGTGCCGAATACTCTGATAGGCGGGAAGTCCTTGACTGTGTCGTATCCGTTGTCAGCAAGGATCTTGAAGGCTACGGAGTTCGACAGTGCGATTGTAGGCATGTAGAACGCAACGCTGACCGAGTACAGGCTGAAGAGTATGCCGAACTCAGGGGCTGCTGTATTCATGCAGTATGCAGCTGCACCTGTCATTGCTGCACCTGCGATGCCGTGGCAATAGCCGAGAAGTTTCTGTGCAGGAATCCATTTGTCGGCCACGATGCCCATCAGTGCAGGCATGAACATGGACACGATACCCTGCATCGCGTAGAAGATGCTGATTCTGGAGCCTAAACCTACAGAACCGAGGTACTGTCCCATGGATGTGAGGTATGCACCCCAGACAGCCCACTGGACGAAATTCATGACTATGAGTCTTAGTCTGATTGATTTGTTCATTGTTTTATCGGTTTTAATGTTGTTCATTTCGTCGTTTGAAAGATCCTTCGCTATCGCTCAGGATGACACCTATGTAATTTCTCATGATGACATATTCTTGTCATGCTGAACGAAGTGAAGCATCTTTTCCCAATGTAGCAGACAAAGATAGCAGTTTTTGATTAAAAGTTAGTATCTTTGAAGGTTAATTGACACCGAATGAAATTTGTAAGGACACATAACGACCCGAACAGTGCCGCACGCTGCGGTATCATAACCACTGACCATGGTCAGATAGAGACTCCTATCTTCATGCCGGTAGGTACAGTGGGATCTGTCAAGGGCATATATCACAGGGACCTCAAGGAAGACATAAAGGCTGAGATCATCCTCGGCAACACATATCATCTCTATCTCCGTCCAGGTCTGGATGTCCTGAAGGCTGCCGGAGGACTGCATAAGTTCGAGTCATGGGACAGGCCCATCCTGACGGACAGCGGCGGATTCCAGGTCTTCTCCCTCAGCCCGATCAGAAAACTGACTGAAGACGGATGCATATTCCGCTCGCATATAGATGGTTCCAAACATATATTCACTCCTGAAAATAACATGGACACCCAGCGCATCATCGGTGCCGACATCGTGATGGCTCTTGATGAGTGCTGTCCGGGTGACGCCACATATGATTATGCAAGGAAATCTCTCAATCTCACCCAAAGGTGGCTGGAGAGATGTGTGAAGCATTTTGACGAGACTCAGCCGCTTTACGGCTATTCTCAGGCGCTCTTCCCTATAATCCAGGGATGTGTGTATCCTGATCTGAGACGCGCAGCTGTGGACCATGCTGCGGCGCTTGACCGCGAGGGATATGCCATAGGAGGACTCGCAGTGGGTGAGCCGACAGAGAAAATGTATGAGATGCTGGAAGTGACATGCCCTCTTCTCCCGCAGGACAAGCCGAGATACCTTATGGGAGTGGGAACACCTGCAAACATCCTCGAAGGCATTGCACGCGGAGTGGATATGTTCGACTGCGTCATGCCGACAAGAAACGGACGAAACGGCATGCTCTTCACATGGGACGGCATAATCAACATGAAGAACAGAAAGTGGGCAGACGATTTCTCTCCGCTTGATCCGAAGGGGACGTCGTTTGTCGACCACACATATACAAAGGCATATCTGCGCCATCTCTTTGTGGCGGGAGAAATCTTTGCAGGACAGATCGCCAGCGAGCATAACCTCGCCTTCTACCTCGATCTTGTCCGTGAAGCCCGCAAGCACATCAAGGCAGGTGACTTCAAGGCATGGAAGGATGAGACCGTCCGCAGAATAACCACAAGACTTTAGAGTAAATGGAGTTCGACCTCAGACCAAGGAAGCTTGACATATATATAGTCAGGAAATTCATAAGCACCTTCTTTGTGGCGCTGCTTCTTATCATCGGCATCGTCATCATCTTCGACATCAGCGAGAGGATCGATGACTTTGTGGAGAAGGAAGCACCGCTCAAGGCCATAATCTTCGACTATTACGTCAACTTCATACCGTACTTCATGAACATGTTCAGTCCTCTGTTCGTGTTCATCACGGTAATCTTCTTCACATCCAAGATGGCTGCGGATTCAGAGATAGTGGCAATCCTTTCCTGCGGAATAAGTTTCCACAGGATGATGGTTCCTTATATTTTCTCTGCCACACTGATTGCGATACTGTCACTGTGTCTCAACCTTTTTGTCATTCCGGATGCGAACAAGACAAGACTGAGTTTTGAGGAACAGTATTTCAAGAACAGCAAGGCCAAGAGTGTCGGCAGGAATGTGCATTATCAGATTGCACCCGGAGAGTTTGTCTATGCGGAATCCTTCAGTTCATGGAACAATACAGCCTATCGCTTCACTCTGGAGAAGATCGAGGACCACAAGCTCGTGTCCAAGATATCTGCTGAGACAGCAGTCTATGACACGGCAAAGTGCAGCTGGAGGCTCAAGAAATATTTCATCAGAGAATATAACGACGATCTTACTGACAACATCCGCAGCGGACGTCAGATAGATACGGTTCTCTCACTGTCTTCCAAGGACTTCTATCTTACGGAGAATACTGTGGAGACCCTGACATACAGCGAGCTGAATGAACTGATCGATACCCAGAAACTAAGGGGTGATGCAAACGTGAAGTTCGCCCTGATAGAGAAGAACACCCGTTTCGCTCTTCCATTCTCGGCATTCATCCTTACCATCATGGGTGTTGCGCTCTCTTCCAAGAAGAGAAGGGGAGGAATCGGCTGGAATATCGGTATTGGCATAGGTCTGGCATTTACCTACATCCTTTTCCTCAGATTCAGCCAGATGTTCGTTTACACCGACACGCTTCCGCCGTCGATAGCCCTGTGGCTGCCGAACATGGTCTTTGCTCTCATTGCAGGCTTCCTGTATAAGATCGCACCGAAATAATCCGGGAGCATCCCATTAAATAAATCAAGTCTCACATCGGTCGTTGATTCTGACGGATGTGAGACTTGATTCATATTGCAGTATGCCTTAGTCTATGTATTCGATCCAACCGAATGTGTCCTCGATCTCTCCCTTCTGGAGGCCTGTGATGAAGTTGTACAGTTCGAGGGATTTAGGCCCGCACTTGCCGTCACCATAGAGATAGACGGTCTCTTCGTCAGATTCAAGGAACGGCTTGTCCACAAGCTTGTGTACCGGTGTGATCACCACTGCGGTGCCGCACTCTCCGACCTCGTCGAATGTGCTGAGCTCTTCCACAGGGACAGGTCTTCTCTCCACCTCCATTCCAAGATGCGCCGCTACGGTTTCAAGCGACATGTTGGTGATGGACGGAAGGATGGAGTCCGACTTAGGGGTGATGTATGTGTTGCCCTTGATAGCAAAGAAGTTTGAAGAGTTGAACTCATCGATATGAGTCTTTGTTGCAGGGTCAAGGTAGAGGACCGCCTTGTATCCGAGCTCGTGGGCCACATTCAGGGAGTAGAGCGAGCATGCATAGTTGCCGCCTACCTTGAATGAACCGGAACCGTTAGGGGCGGCTCTGTCGTAGTTTCTTGCAATGACCACGTCAACAGCATCAAGCGCTCCACCTACGTATGCACCTACAGGTGAGCACAGGAGCATGAATGTGCTTTCCTTTGAAGACTGCACTCCAAGCTGAGGATTTGTTCCGATGAGTGTAGGACGAAGGTAAAGTGATGCACCCGTTGCCTCGTATGGAGGAAGGAAATCTATGTTTTCCATTACGGCCCTCTTGCACAAGTCAACGAACATCTCCACTGAAGGAGCCTCGATTCCAAGGAACTTTGCCGACCTCTGGAGACGCTTTGCATTCTCCTCCGGCCTGAACAGCCTGATTCTGCCGTCCTTGCCTCTGAATGCCTTGAGACCCTCAAAGCACTCGATTGCATAGTGGAATGCACCGCAGTAAGTACTTACCTTGATGTAGTCGTCAGTGTGGCTTTCTACAGGTGACCATTCGCCGTTACGGAATGTTGTCGTGAGGATTGTGTTCGTCTTGGTGTAGGAAAATGTAAGTTTGCTCCAGTCGATGTTAGCCATGATGTTATCAGATTAGTATTTCAAAAAGTTGGTTGTTTTCATTGATGTATTCGTATGCGAATCCGTTGTCATCCATCCTGCGCAGGAACGGCTCGAAGTCTTCTTTGGATGCAAGTTCGATACCGATGAGTGCAGGACCGAAGTTCTTGTTGGTCTTCTTGATGTACTGGATGTGCACCAGGTCGGCAGACGATCCGATCACATTCTGGATGAATGAGAGGATCGCTCCGGATTTCTGAGGGAAGTTCACGATGAAGTAGTGCTTGAGTCCTTCATAGAGCAGTGACTTCTCGCGGATCTCTTCCATGCGTGTGATGTCGTTGTTGCTTCCGCTGACGATGCATGCAACTCTCTTGCCCTTGATCTTGTCCTTGTAGAACTTGAGTGCAGCTACTGCAAGTGCTCCGGCCGGCTCCACCACGATAGCGCTCTTGTTGTACATATGGATGATGGTCGTGCAGACAGCTCCCTCCGGAACTATCACGATGTCGTCAAGAACCTGCTTGCAGACCTCATAAGTCAGAGCACCAGCCTTCTTTACGGCAGCTCCGTCCACAAACTTGTCGATTTCGTCCAGCTCCACAACCTCTCCATGTTCGATGGCTGTCTTCATGCAAGGTGCTCCGCCGGGCTCCACACCGATTATCTTAGTCGATGGAGACATCTGCTTGATATAGGCTCCAAGTCCGGATGCCAGCCCGCCTCCTCCGATAGGAACGAATATGTAGTCGAGGGGCTCATACGACTGCTGCATGATCTCCAGACCGATGGTTCCCTGGCCTTCCATGACCTTAGGGTCGTCGAACGGCGGGATGAAGGTCTTGTCGTTTGCCTTTGCGTATTCGATTGCGGCTGCATTGGCTGCGTCAAAGGTATCTCCGGTAAGAACGATCTCTATGTACTCCCTTCCGAACATCCTGACCTGCTCGATCTTCTGCTTCGGAGTGGTCACAGGCATGAAGATGGATCCCATGATCCTGAGCTTGCTGCATGAGAAAGCGACGCCCTGGGCGTGGTTTCCTGCGCTGGCGCATACGATTCCGTTCTTCATGTTTTCAGGGGAAATCGAACGTATCTTGTTATATGCACCACGTATCTTGTATGATCTGACCATCTGAAGGTCTTCTCTTTTCAGGTAGACTTCAGCGTCATATATATCCGAAAGATTCGGGTTCTTCTGGAACGGTGTAGGGGTGAGGATCTCCTCAAGCACGCCGGAAGCCTTTTCTATGGCTTCAACAGTAGGGAAGTACTTTGTGTGTTCCATTGATGTGAACGATTAAAACGTATTCTTTATACAAAAGTCAAAAATATAACTAAAATCGCGTAATTCCTAATAAATTTTCTTCTTTTCCGAGAATTCAGTCCAATATTATCAGAGCAAGCGACCTGTGGCTGAACTCCAGACGGACATTGTCCTGCACAGCCTTGTTGAGCGTGGCTTTCCACCAGTTGTCGAAGATGACCTCGTCTGTCGGATATTCAAGTCCGGCTGATCTGATACGCAGGCTGTTGTCCGGAGAAAATATGGAAACACTTCGTCCGATTCCGCAATCGAATTCGGTGGTATCATTGACAGCGAATGCCGTCCCGTTGTCCGTAACGGCCTCTATCATGGTACCTGAAAGGTCGAACATCCGGGTGTACTCCATCAGAAGGGACAGATTGCCTATCGTGTGGTCGGCCCTGCCTCCTGTGGACCCCATTATATATATATGGTCAATATCCGGAATATTTCCGATGGCCCATCTCACCGCCTTGGTCTGGTCGTTGTGCTCCTGCTCGGATTCCTTTATTATTATGTCTGAATATTTCTTCTGCCAGGATTGAGGAAGGGTGTCCATATCTCCGATCACGAGATCGGGAAGCCTCTCCTTGCCAAAGATGGTCCTGCTGTTTTTCAGGAACTTTCTGAGTGCTCCGTCGCAGCAGATGATGAAGTCTGCCGTGCGGATAAGGTAGCGTGGATATTCGCTCTTCGGGAACTGTCCGTCGCAGATTATGACCACCGTCTTATGCATGGTGTCCTGTTATTTTGGAAGATGTGCCCTGGGTTGTGGAATATGTCTGAGGCTCTCGGAATCCGATGAGGAAATCCTTGACACTCATCCTCTTCTTGCCGGATAGCTGGAGCTCGGTCACAGTGACTGCGCCGTCAGCCGTTGCAAAGGCAAGATAAGTCTTTCCGTCTGAAAGCACGGTGCCCGGAGCGGCATGCTCAAGGCCGTTTGCAGCAAGCATCCGAGCGTACTCCTCGCCTGTCACCTTGGCTCCCTTGTATATCTTCATCTGCAGAACCTTGTCATCCTTGACAAGTTCAGTAAAGGCTGCAGGATATGGACTGAGACCTCTGATGAGGTTGTAGGCATATTTTGTCCTGACATTCCAGTCTATGTGGCAGAGCTCGCGGGTAAGTTTAGGTGCAGGGCGGAGAATCTCGGATCCCTGGATGTAACTGCTCTGGATGCGCATGTCCACATTGTCCTCTATGATGGCCTCCACCGTCTGCACGACAAGGTCCGAGCCTATGGCCATGAGCTTGTCATGAACCTCTCCCACCGTCTCGTCCTCACCGATGAGACACTGCTCCCTGAACATTATCTTTCCGGTGTCCATGCCGTCGTCGATCATGAACGTCGTCACTCCGGTGGCTTTATCACCGTTTATTACCGCCCAGTTGATAGGAGCAGCTCCACGGTACTGAGGAAGAAGTGCAGCATGCAGGTTGAATGTTCCCAGTCGAGGAATCTCCCAGACCACCTTAGGAAGCATTCTGAATGCCACCACTACGAACAGATCTGCCTTCCATGCCTTGAGGGCCTCAAGGAACTCCGGATCTTTGAGGGAAACCGGCTGTAGCACAGGTATGTTGTGCTCCACAGCATATTTCTTGACGGCGCTTTCGTTGATCTTCAGACCGCGTCCGCTGGCCTTGTCCGCAACTGTTACCACGCCTGCTATCTCATAGCCCTGTCTGATGAGAGCGTCCAGAGGAGCTACAGCAAACTCCGGTGTTCCCATATAGACGATCCTTGTCTTCTTGAATCTTTCCATAATCATTGCCTTGATCTTTCTGAATCCGCTCTTGATGGCATCGAGACTGAAGATTGACGAGTCATGGATCGCCATCCAGGTCAGGTAGAGTCCGGTCGGGAGCAGCACATAACTTGAGAAGAACACTCCGTGGAATGCTCCCACTGCACCGTCCTTGGCCAGCTTGGTTCCTGAAATGTCGATGACCCAGTAGGCCACGAAGAACAGGACAGATATGATGGCCGATGCTCCGAGTCCTCCTTTTCGGATGATGGCTCCAAGCGGGGCACCGATGAAGAAGAAGATGAAGCATGCAATGGATAGAGCGAACTTCTTTAGAATCTCGATGTCTATAAGTCTGAGTGTGAATGTGTTGTAATACCTTTCTCGGGAATATGACATGAGCGAGCTTTGCAACTCCTCTGCGTTTTTCCTGGCCTTCTCTACTGCTGCGATCTCGTCCTGGATGCTCTTCCATCTGCCGAGGTTTTCCGGCATGAACGGTGTTGTCCTCACCTTCTTTGAAGCTGTGTCCAGCTGAGAGTTGTACCTCAGTGTCCTGGATCTCTGCAGGGACTCTATGTTCTTGAGCTTTCCTTTGTTGTTGAGGTTTCCGATGGAGTCCTGACTCTCGTAGAGTTGGGCCAGATTCATTGACTTGACCTGGTCGTTGAACCTGCTGGAGTCTGATTTCTGGAACGCATAGTTCTTCAGCGGGATGATCATTTCCTGTTTGTGGAAATCGATCTTCTGCAGCTGGAGAGTGGTATCACGGTACTTCTTTGTGTTGGTCTCTTCGTAGTTCGTGCCGTCAAACAGAGTGAACGTCAGATATTTCTTGTCCTTTGACATTCTCAGGATCGCGGAGTCTGCGATTGTGAGGCTGGTGTTTCCTTTCTTCTTGGTGTGGTTGTACACCATAACGCCATGCATCACTCCCGTCTCGTCGTTGCGGTCATCGACACGGAGAATATATCCGTCGATGCCGTTGTAGAACGTGCCTGTCGGAATCTTGATCTCTTCCTTGGTCCTTCCGATGTCCTCCCTGAGCTGGTAGATGTTGTTGTATGCCACCGGCAGCAGGTCGTTGGACACGAAGAAAGCCCCGACGCTGATCAAGCCGCAGGCAATTGCCAGCGGAACCATAACCCTCTGGAGAGAGATACCCGCAGCCTTGATGGCCAGAAGTTCGTTATTCTCTCCCAGAGTTCCGAGTGTCATCATCGACGCAAGCAGAGTGGCAAGCGGAAGGGACAGCGGCAGCAGTGTCGCACCGCCCCAGCCGAGGAATTCAAGTATCACCTTGAAACTCAGACCCTTGCCGACAAGCTCGTCGATGTAGAGCCAGAGGAACTGCATCATGAGGATGAACACGACGACCAGAAGGATCGCAAAGAACGGTCCTATGAATGATGTCAAGATGAATCTGTCCAGTCGTTTCATGTCTTGCCTCAGTGTGCCTTATTTATTTTGTCGCTGCCTCAATCATCTTGGCAAGTGCTTCCTTGAGTCCTTCGGTGTTCTTTCCGCCTGCTGTTGCGAGACCAGGCTGTCCGCCGCCTCCGCCGAGGATAAGCTTGGCTGCCTCGCGCACGTCCGCACCTGCATTGTGACCGGCCTTAACGAGGTCGTCTGTGTACATGAGCAGGAGCTGCGGCTTGCCGGCAGCCTCGAATGCTGCTGCAATCACGAGGTTCTGAGCCTCCTTCTGAAGCATGAACGCCGCATTCTTGAGCATTGCAGGATCCATGGTGTAGTCAATTGACACGATGTTCACCCCATTTATTTCCTTGCCCATTGTCTTGAGGCTGTTCTTGAGAGTCACGGTCTTTTCCTTCACGATCTCCTCCATCTGCTTCTTGTAGGTCTCATTTTCTTCGACCATCTTCTTTATTGCAGCCGCAAGGTCAGGGGCATTGTTGAAGAATGCCTTCGCAATGCGCAGGGTGGTCTCCATTCCGTCCACGAGAAGTTCCGCATGCACACCTGTAGTGGCCTCGATACGGCGCACTCCGGCAGCAATCGCAGACTCTGAAACGATCTTGAAGAAACCGATCTGGCCTGTCGCGGCAGCATGTGTACCTCCGCAGAGCTCGCATGAGTCTCCGAACTTCACCACGCGGACAGTGTCCCCGTACTTCTCCCCGAAGAGGGCCATCGCGCCCATCTCCTGAGCCTGTTCCATTGTCGCATTGCGGTTCTCGTCAAGAGGGGTGTTTGCCCTGATGAGAGCATTCACGCGGTTCTCCACGAGGTCGATCTGCTCGTCAGTGAGCTTCTCGAAGTGTGAGAAGTCGAAGCGGAAATATTTGTCACACACATATGAACCCTTCTGCTCCACATGCGTTCCAAGGATCTCGCGAAGAGCCTGGTGGAGGAGGTGGGTGGCGGTGTGGTTGTTCTCAATCTGGAGTCTTCTCTCCGCATCCACATGGAGGCTGAAGCTCTCTGTGCAGTCTGCAGGAATGCGCTCTGCAACATGGATGGTGAGGTTGTTCTCCTTGATCGTGTTGACGATCTGTATCTTCTCTCCGCTTTCAGAGAGGATATATCCGGTGTCGCCGACCTGACCTCCCATCTCGGCATAGAACGGAGTGCGCTCGAACACGAGCTGGTACATTGTCTTGTTCTTTGCCTTCACCGTGCGGTGGCGGGTCAGCTGCACGCCTTCGAGCTCGGTCGCGTCGTAGCCGAGGAACTCGATGCTGTCGCAGTGAGCGAATTCCACCCAGTCTCCTGACTCGATGGCTGTGGCGTTACGTGCCCTGTCCTTCTGCTTCTGGAGCTCCACCTGGAAGCCCTCGAGGTCGATCTTATATCCCTTCTCGGATGCGATGAGCTCTGAAAGGTCAATAGGAAAGCCGAATGTGTCGTAGAGCACGAATGCATCTTCACCGCTGATGAGCTTGGTCTCGGCAGACTTTGCCATGATGCTGTCCATCAGGCGGATACCTCTGTCCAGAGTCCTGAGGAAAGCCATCTCCTCCTCCTTGATCACGCGCTCTATGAGGGTCTGCTGCTTCACGATCTCAGGGTAGAACTCTCCCATGTCGTCCACGAGCTGCTGCACCAGACGGCAGAGGAACGGCTCGTTGAATCCGAGGAAGGTGTATCCGTAACGCACAGCGCGGCGGAGGATACGGCGGATCACATAGCCGGCCTTCACGTTGGAAGGAAGCTGTCCGTCAGCGATGGAGAAGCTGATCGCGCGGATGTGGTCGGCGATCACTCGCATCGCGATATCCTCCTGCTCGTTCACTCCGTACTTATGTCCTGAAAGCTCCTCGATCTTTGCGATCATTCCGGTGAACACGTCTGTGTCGTAGTTTGACTTCTTGCCCTGGAGGGCCATGCAAAGACGCTCGAATCCCATTCCTGTGTCCACGTTCTTGTTAGGGAGAAGCTCGAGCTCGCCGCTTGCCTTGCGGTTGTACTGCATGAACACGTTGTTCCATATCTCGATCACCAGAGGATGGTCCTTGTTCACGAGGGATGCTCCCGGCACGGCAGCCCTCTCCTCGTCGTCACGAAGGTCGATGTGGATCTCGGAGCATGGTCCGCAAGGGCCTGTGTCGCCCATCTCCCAGAAGTTGTCCTTCTTGTTTCCAAGGAGGATCCTGTCCTCAGGAAGATGTCTCTTCCATGCCTCCATCGCCTCTGTGTCGAGCTTGGTGCCGTCAGCCTCCGAACCCTCGAACACTGTTGCGTAGAGCCTGTCCTTGTCGAGCTTGTAAACCTCTGTGAGAAGCTCCCAAGCCCAGTCTATTGCCTCATTCTTGAAATAGTCTCCGAAACTCCAGTTTCCGAGCATCTCGAACATGGTGTGGTGATATGTGTCGCGTCCCACTTCCTCGAGGTCGTTGTGCTTTCCGCTCACTCTGAGGCACTTCTGGCTGTCTGCAACCCTCTTCCATTTTGCCGGGCTGTTGCCGAGGAACCAGTCCTTGAACTGATTCATTCCGGCGTTGGTGAACATGAGTGTAGGGTCGTTCTTCACGACCATAGGTGCCGAAGGCACGATCTGGTGACCCTTCGAAGCGAAGAAGTCGAGGAATGCTTTTCTGATTTCCTTGGATGTCATATGTTGTCTCTTTTATATTTTCAGTACATTTTTCATCCGGACGGGCTCCGGATGAGTGAAATAACCTACAAAAATACAACATTTTCCGGAAATAAAAAGGCTGCACGCAAATTGTATGAGTAGCTGCTTTATCCAGCACTCTGACAGACAGCGACTTCAGTGTGCAGACCTGCCACCGGTGGAGCAGGTCTTTGACTGTTTTTTGCTTATACAATAAAATTTATTATTTTTGCGCGGATATGGCAACTATAAAGAAATATGTATTCAACCCTAAGACCCTGTCCTACGAGGTGAAGAAACGTTCGAGGAGGTCAAGGGCTCTCAGGACCGTGACGATGTTTGTCATGAGTCTGGGAATGGCTGTGCTGTATTTCTGGCTGTATACGGGGGTCTTCGGCATGGAGCTTCCCAAGACCATTCTTCTTAAGAAGACAAATGCGCAGTGGCATTCGAAGGTGGAGGTGCTGAACAGGCAGCTCGACGGATATGACAAGGCCCTTACGTCTCTCCAGATGCGGGATGACGACATCTATAGAGCGATTTTCGGTATGCATGAAATCCCGTCTGAGGTCCGAAATGCCGGATTCGGCGGTGTGAACAGATATTCTCACTATGATGGTCTCGGTCATTCCGCTCAGTTGAAGACTACTGCCATGCGTCTGGATATCCTGACCAAGAAGACATACGTCCAGAGCAGGTCATTCGATGAGGTGGCGCAGCTCTCGAAGCGCGCCGGTGACATGGCGTCCTGCATTCCTGCGATCCCTCCAGTGGTTCCGGACAGAAGCATATACCGTCTTTCCAGCAGTTTCGGATTCAGAAGCGACCCGTTCACAGGACGCTCCAAGAGGCATACGGGAGTGGATTTTGCGCTCAAGCCGGGCAACCCTATCTATGCAACCGGAGACGGTGTGGTGGAGAAGGTCAAGTTCGAGTTCTTCGGCTATGGAAATCAGGTGCTTATCGACCATGGTTTCGGATACAAGACAAGATATGCCCATATGAAGTCCATAAATGTGGTCGAGGGAATGAAGGTGAAGAGGGGAGAGTGTATCGGAGAAAGCGGAAATTCAGGCCGCTCGTCCGGACCTCATCTTCATTACGAGGTTCTCTACAAGGACAAGCACATCAATCCGGCCAACTATTTCGACCTGACCATCACTCCGGAGGAGTATGCCACCATGGTTCAAAATACGGCAGAGGCTTCAGACAAGATAACTCTTCATCCGTCACATAGGAAAAAGGTAAAAAGGCATTAATGAACAGCCAGTATATAGTCGACAAGGACTTCAGGTTCAAGAAGGAAAAGGCATCAGTGTGGACTGTGATACGCAGGATACTGATGTTTTTTGTCGCGACGATATCCCTTGCCATAGTCTATTACATCCTTTTTGCCCTCGTCTTCAGTACAGAGGAGGAGCGTGCGCTGAAGCAGGAAAACAGACTGTACGAACAGGAATATCCGGAGATGGCGCGCAAGGAAGCCCTTCTGGCTGATGTCGTGGAAGGGCTCAAAGTCAAGGATGACAGGATATACGAGGAGATATTCAATACGTCTGCTCCGAATATGGATCAGTTCTCGTCTTTGGAGTTCCTTATGGCTCTGGATTCCATTCCGGACACTGACATTGTCACACATTCCGAAGGCAGGCTTGATAATCTGGAGGCAAGTGCCGGAAGGGTTGAGGAGAATTTCAGGAAAGTGATGGAGGTCATGGCGGCCGGGGATTTCGTGATGCCGCCGATGTCCAACCCGCTGAAGGACTTTACTTTTGCCCAGACAGGAGCCTCGATAGGAGACAAGATAAACCCGTTCTACAAGGTGCCGATGAAGCATAATGGTCTGGATCTGATAGCTCCGGCAGGAGATCCGGTGTATGCTGTGGCGGACGGAACGGTCAAGGAAATCATCAGGTCGCGCAAGGGACTGGGTAATGTGGTGGTGATAGACCATGGTAACGGCTATGTGACAAGGTATGCTCATCTGGCCGACATCGAGACCCGCAAGGGACGTAAGGTCAGGCGTGGAGCACGTCTGGGATATGTGGGCGTGTCGGGCAACTCGTTCGCACCGCATCTTCACTACGAAGTCCTGAGGGACACTCTGGTGCTTGATCCGGTGAACCATTTCTTCGCGTCAGTGACTCCGGAGGAGTATATGAATATGCTTATAATGTCCGTAACGACCGGACAGTCAATGGATTGACATATGGAAAAATACCTCTACACAATCGGCGAAGTGGCCGATATCCTGGGCGAGAATGTCTCGCTGGTGCGTTTCTGGTCGAATGAGTTTCCGAAGTTCATCAAGCCTCAGAGAAACGCCAAGGGCAACCGTCTCTATACCAAGGAGGATATCGAGACGTTCAAGCATATACATCTGCTTGTCAAGGTCGAGGGCCTGACGCTTGAAGGCGTTGCAAAACGTCTGAAGGGAGACAGGAAGGATGTCATCGGCAAGGCCAGAGTGCTGGAGTCGCTCAAGGCGATACGCCAGCAGCTTGCACAGATCCGGGAGGAACTCAGCTAGTCAGGAAGGAAGAACTTATACCATTATATATATAATATGCAGCATAAGGTTAAAGACGTCATGGCGGTGATTGAGGAGTTCGCTCCTCTTGCGCTTCAGGAAAAATGGGACAACAGCGGTCTTTGCATCGGTTCTCCGGAGGATAAGGTGAGCAGTGTCCTGCTGGGGCTGGATTGCACACCCGAATTGGTTGACGAGGCCATAGCCTGCGGTGCTGACATGATTGTGACCCATCATCCGCTGATCTTCTCCGGTCTTAAGAAGATATCGGCTGAAGACCTTGTCGGAGAGGCGGTTGTAAAGGCTATCAGAGCCGGCATCAGTGTCTATGCCGCCCACACTAGCGCCGATAAGGTGATTGCCGGAGTGAGCGGGGCGATGGCTGCCAGGCTCGGGCTGAAGGGTGTCCGCATCCTTGATGAAGATGGAGAGGGCACCGGACTGGGCGTTGTCGGAAACCTGCCGGAGCCTATGACTGCTCAGGATGCGCTGGAACTGGTGAAGGAGCGCTTCGCCCTGAAGGTGGTGAAGTCTTCGAAGCCGGTCGGATGCAAGATTGAAAGGGTTGCCATGTGCGGTGGCTCCGGAGGATCGCTCATTGGCGCAGCCCGGGCTGCAGGCGCACAACTCTATATCAGCGGTGACATATCCTACCATAATTTCTTCACACCCGAAGGCTTCATGATCATGGATATAGGGCATTATGAGAGCGAAATCGAAATAGTGGATATTTTATTTTCTTTGATAAAGAAAAATTTTCCTACCTTTGCGGTTCGCATTACGCAGAACATGCAGAGTAATCCGATATATTATTTTTAAGAAACATATAACAGTTTTTAAGCGACATGGCTAAAAAGACAAAGAAAATCGAGACCCCGATTGACCAGAGAGAGACCTTCGTGTCCATTCAGAAGAACTTTGCTGATTCGGATCTCAGTGTAAGCGAGAAGCTTCAGACCCTCTATGCACTCCAGCAGGCAGACACAGCTATCGACAAGATCCTCCAGCTCAGAGGTGAGCTTCCGATGGAGGTGGAGCAGCTTGAGAATGAGATCGCTGACCTCAAGGCAAAGTCGACCCGTCTCTCGGAGATGATCGAGGAGTTCAATGCATTCATCTCGGCCAACAAGATCAACATCACAGAGTGTGACGACCAGATCGCCAAGTACAAGGCTCAGATCGACAATGTTGCGAACAGCCGCGAGTACGACTCCCTGAACAAGGAGATCGAGAATCAGGGCCTCCTCAGGCAGATTGCTGAGAAGCACATCGCTGAGGCAAAGGAGCGCATCTTCGACAAGAAGAACGAGCTCGAGGTTGTAAAGGAGAAGATCGCTGTCAGGACAGAGGACCTCAAGGCAAAGAAGGAAGAGCTTGCTACAATCGTTGAATCCACATCTAAGGAAGAGGAGCAGCTTCGTGCAAACAGAGAGGCTTGCGCTGCGAAGATCGACGAGAGGACAATGAGCGCATACGATCATATCCGTCAGAGCTGCAACAATCACCTTGCAGTGGTGTCTGTGTTCAACGGCGACTCCTGCGGAGGATGCTTCAATACGATCGCTCCTCAGAGACTTATCGACATCGCTTCAAACAGGAAGATGATCGTCTGCGAATACTGCGGAAGAATACTTGTGAATCCGGATTTCGAATAATCTGACCTATGGCTGAAGAGGGAAAGAAAAGGTCAGTCAGAAAGAAGAATCCGTCAGTCAACTTGGATACGCTTGGGCTTGAGATGGGAAACAGACCGCCTCAAGCTCTTGACGTCGAAGAGGCTGTCCTCGGAGCGCTTCTGATAGAGCCTAACTGTATCGATGAAGCTATGGACGAGCTCACGCCGAGCTGCTTCTATAGCGAGAAACACAGAATGATATTCGAGGCGATGCGTTCGCTTAACAACGAGCACATAGCCTTGGATTTTTTGTCTGTGTCCCAGAAGCTCAAAGCCAATGGAAATCTGGAAGCTGTCGGTGGCACCGTGGCTCTTGTGCAGCTTTCCCAGAAGATAGGTGCAGCGGCACACATCGAGTATTACATCAGGATACTCAAGCAGAAATGCATCCAGAGGGAGCTGATCACGGCTTCATACGATATTCTGAAATCCTCTTACGACGAGGCCATAAATGTCGATGACCTGATCGATACGGCTCAGACCAAGCTCTTCGCAGCAATCCAGAACAACGTAAAGAAGGATGTGCAGGAGATCGGAAAGGTCATAAACGATGCCCTTGATGACATTCAGAGGCTTCAGGACTCGTCAGGTCTCAGCGGTGTGCCTTCCGGCTTCCCTTCGATCGACAAGATCACTCTCGGCTGGCAGGCTTCCGACCTCATCATCCTTGCAGCCCGTCCTTCAGTCGGAAAGACGGCATTCGTGCTCAACCTTGCTCGTAATGCGGCAGTCGAGTTCAATATGCCTGTGGCTTTCTTCTCTCTTGAAATGCCGGCCATCCAGCTTGCAAAGCGTATGATGGTCTCGGAGACAAGACTCAGCGCAGACAAGATCAAGGGAGGAGTGAAACTGGCCGCCTGGGAATGGGAGCAGCTCGACATCCAACTCAAGAGGCTGGCCAAGGCTCCGATCTATATCGATGACACACCTTCGCTTCCGGTCATGGAGTTCCGTTCCAAGGTGAAGAAGCTGGTGAAGCAGAAGGGAGTCCGTCTCATAGTGGTCGACTACCTCCAGCTGATGCAGGGACCTGCAGAGCTCAGGGGCATGCGTGAGCAGGAAGTGGCTGCGATTTCGCGAACTCTCAAAGCGACGGCAAAGGAGATGAACGTGCCTATCATCGCACTGTCTCAGCTGTCCCGTCAGTCGGAGAACCGTCAGGGCAGCAATCGCCGTCCTCAGCTGAGCGATCTTCGTGAGTCAGGTTCCATAGAGCAGGATGCCGATATGGTAATCTTCATCCATCGTTATGACTATCAGGGACTTTCCGACAATCCGGATGATGTGGGCAGGACCCAGATCATCATCGCTAAGCATCGTAACGGTGCCATCGCAGATGTGGATATGAGGTTCCGTGCGGATGAGGTGCGCTTCGTGGATGAGCAGGAGAGTCTTGTCAACCAGGCTGATTCGATGGGTTTCGCTTCAGCCATGAATGATGACAATCCTCCTTTCGGACCGGATCCGATGAGCGGCCCTATGCCGGCCAACGAATTTGGAAACACAGATTTCTAGAATGACGGACAGAAAAGGATTATATATGATATTTACGATTCTCCTGTGTACATGTATGGCTCTGCTGCCGATGCATGCACAGGAGAATGCTGATTCTATACAAAGGGCAGATACACTCCAGAAAGCCGATTCCGTGACCCGTACAGCGTGTGTCCCGGTGATGTCGACGGCGGAAGACAGCCTTGTGTTTCAGGCAGGAGAGGAGCTCTCCTTCGCCCTGCAGTACACCTGGGGTGCAATGAACACTGACGTCGGACATGCGACCATCCGTCTTGACACCCTGACTTTCAATGGTGAAAAAGCCTTCCTCATCGATGCCTTTGGAAAGACGACCAGATTCTTTGACTGGGTCTTCAAGGTGAGGGAAGACTTCAAGTCGTGGTTCACCCGTGACGGAATGCGCCCGTTGAAGTTCACCCGTGACACATATGAGGGAGGGTATGTGGCCAAGAATACATATCTGTATGACTGGAATGCGCAGGAACCAGTAATCCACGCCGACGTGTACTCCTCAAAGCGGGGGCAGAAGTCGCTTGACCTTCCGCTGACTCCATGCACATTTGACCTTCCTTCCCTGTTCTACTTCGCCCGCAACATGAATTTTGACGTAGTGGATCCGGGAAAGAGATATCCTATGACCTTTGCCATCGATGATGAGGTCTTCAATGTATATTTCATCCTTCATGGCCGTGAGACCATCAAGGTCAAGGGAATAGGCGAGGTCAGGACCATAAAGTTCGGAGCAAAGCTCCTTGAAGGAGAGGTCTTCAAGGGAGAGGAGGATATGATAATCTATATATCGGACGACATGAACAGGCTTCCTGTCTATTTCGAAGCTCCGCTGCTGGTGGGAAGAGCCACCGGAAGGCTTACGGAATGGGAGGGACTCAAGCATCCGTTCTCGTCCATTGTCAATCGCTCCCGCAAGTAGTCTCAATCCGGGAAATGGGGCAAAATCCCGGATGAAGATAAGAAAAATATGGTTTTATCCGGGAAAGAGCCCGAAATCCCGAATGATAAAGAGTTGAAGTATGGCCAAAAGAAATGAAATAGAGCACTCAGGACGCATAGTGGAGATCACTCCGGAATTCACGACTGTGGAGATCCTGGTGTCTTCGGCATGTGCGGCATGTCATGCGAAAGGCCTCTGCGGAATGTCCGAGGCTGAGGAAAAGGTGATAATGGTCCCGACAGACCCATATGCGGAGCATAAGGTGGGGGACCAAGTGACCGTGAAGACGAAGATGACCATGGGGTTGAAGGCTGTGTGGATATCTTATGTGATTCCGCTGGCTGTACTGATGATTTTAATATTATCTTTGTCTGCGGTTTTCGAGAGCCAGGTGCTCTGCGGACTGGCTTCCGTAGGCGGAGTAGCTGTATATTACCTGATCATATGGCTGCTGCGCGGCAGGCTGCAGAATGAGTTTTCATTCTATATCGAATAATACAACAACTAAACAATAACAATAATGACAACAACAATTATCTGGACTATTGCAATCCTCACCATCCTCGGTGTGGCTCTCGCTGTCGTCCTGTACTTTGTGGCTGAAAAGTTCAAGGTGGAGGAAGATCCGAGAATCGACCAGGTGGAGGCGGTATTGCCTGGTGCAAACTGTGGCGGATGCGGACAGGCCGGCTGTCGTGCATTTGCACAGTTCTGTGTGGAGTCGTCACCGAACCTGGACAAGTGCTTCTGTCCTGTGGGCGGTAACGATGGTATGCAGAAGGTTGCTGCCGTGCTCGGCGTTGAGGTGGCTGCAAAGGAGCCTCAGGTCGCTGTAGTGCGTTGCAACGGATCTTGTGAGAACCGTCCTCGTACCAACGAGTACGGCGGATATCAGTCATGCCGTGTGAAGGCCGCTCTTTACAGCGGTGACACAGGCTGCTCTTTCGGATGTCTCGGCTGCGGTGACTGTGTCGCTGCGTGCCAGTTCGGTGCCATCTCCATGGATCCTGAGACAGGACTTCCTGTCGTGGACGAGGAGAAATGTACTGCATGCGGGGCTTGTGTGAAGGCCTGCCCTAAGAACATCATCGAACTTCGCAACAAGGGCCGCAGGAATATGCGTGTGTTCGTCAGCTGCGTGAACAAGGACAAGGGTGCTGCTGCCCGCAAGGCCTGCAAGGCTGCCTGCATAGGCTGCGGAAAGTGTGTGAAGGCCTGTCCTTTCGAGGCGATCACGGTGGAGAACAATCTCGCGTACATCGACTTCACAAAGTGCAAGCTCTGCAAGAAGTGTGTGGCTGAGTGCCCTACGGGTGCAATCCACGCTGTGAATTTCCCGGTTGTCAAACCTAAAGCGACGGAGGAATAGGACCATGTTAAAGACATTTTCAATTGGTGGTATCCACCCGAATGACAGCAAGATTTCAAAGGACTGCGCAATCGAGGTCCTTCCTGTCCCTTCAAAGGTATATATATCTGTAGCCCAGCATCTTGGTGCTCCGGCAAATCCTGTTGTCGCAGTAGGTGACAAGGTGAAGGCCGGTCAGGTGATCGCCGAGCCTGCAGGTTTCATTTCTGCATATGTACATTCTTCCGTATCGGGAACAGTGAAGTCCATCGGACCTCGCAAGGACCTGGCGGGAAACAACATGACCCATATCGAGATCGAGGTCGAGGGTGACGAGTGGGCCGAGGGCATAGACCTCAGCGACACTCTCGTCACAGAGATTCCTGAAGACAACAAGGCAATCCTTGACAGGATCAAGATGTGCGGAGTAGTGGGTCTGGGAGGTGCAACCTTCCCTGCACACGTGAAGCTCTGCCCGCCTCCGGGCAAGAAGGCTGATTGCCTGATTCTCAACGGAGCGGAGTGCGAGCCGTATCTTACGTCAGACTACCGCATCATGCTCGAAAGGAGCAAGGAGATCGTCGTGGGAGCTGCCATCATGAAGCAGGTTCTCGGAGGATGTCCGGCTGTGATCGGAATCGAGGAGAACAAGCCGGAGGCCATCAAGGTGATGACCGAGGCTGTGGCTCAGCTTCAGGCTTCCGCCAAGGGATATGACGGAATCTCTGTGATGCCTCTCAAGAAGAAATATCCGCAGGGAGGTGAGAAGCAGCTCATCGATGCTGTGATGAAACGTCAGGTGAAGTCCATGGGACTTCCTATCGACGTGGGAGCTGTGGTTCAGAATGTGGCCACTTCACTGGCGGTCTATGAGGCTGTCCAGAAGAACATGCCGCTTGTGACCAATGTGCTCACAGTTACAGGAGACTGCCTGCCGATGGAGAACCAGCACAACTACAAGTTCCGTATCGGAATGCCTCTTTCGTATATTGCAGAGCATGCCGGCGGAATTCCTGAGGAGGCTGCCAAGATCATCAGCGGTGGTCCTATGATGGGTAAGGCCATCGCAAATATGGAGGCAACCACTGTCAAGGGTTCGTCGTCGCTTCTTTATCTGACTGCAGAACAGACTGTACGCGGAGTGGAGTCGGCCTGCATCCGTTGTGGAAAATGTGCAGAGGCCTGCCCTATGGGTCTTGAGCCTTTCCTTCTTCAGAAGTATGCCCGCAACGAAATGATGGAAGAGCTTGAGGAGAATGCGGTTCAGGACTGCATCGAGTGCGGCTGCTGTCTGTACAGCTGTCCTGCCAACATTCCGCTTCTGGACATCATCCGCATAGCAAAAGGCGACGTCATCAGGATTATTCGCGGCAGGGGACAAAGGTAAAAACTAAATCCCTCCCACGCCTGCGGCGCGGGCCCCTCCCGTTCACGAGGCCACGGGCGGCCACGGTTTTTATCTTTGTCCCCTGCCTCGAATAATGATAACTAAAAAAAGTAATAATTAATATATGGAAAAACTTTTGGTTTCACCGTCACCGCATCTGCATACGAAGACATCGACGAAGTCTTTGATGCGTGACGTTGTGATCGCTCTGCTTCCTGCAGTGGCCGTTTCCGTCCTCTTCTACGGATGGTCGGAACTCCTTGTGCTGGGAGTGAGCGTGGCTTCATGCGTACTGCTGGAGTACCTCATAACAAAATATCTCCTGAAGGGCACATGCACCATAGGCGACTGGTCTGCAGTCATAACAGGTGTGCTTCTCGCCCTTAACCTTCCTGCAACCACTCCTTGGTGGGTGGTGCTGATCGGAGCTGTCTTTGCCATCGGTGTGGCTAAGATGACCTTCGGCGGAATCGGACAGAACCTCTTCAACCCTGCAATCGCAGGCCGTGTGTTCCTTCTGATCTCCTTCCCTACATACATGACCGACTGGACCAAGCCTCAGGGCTTCATCGGCAATGCCGTCACTGACGCATACACCGGTGCTACTCCTCTGGGACTCGTTGCAGAAGGCGGTGTGGGAACTGTCGAGGGTATGGACTATCTGAACATGCTCTTCCTCAATATCGGAGGTTCTGCCGGTGAGCTTTCCGCTGTGGCTCTTCTCGTGGGATTCGTGTATCTGCTTGCCCGCAAGGTGATCAGGCCATACATCACCCTCTCGATCTGGGCTACCGTGGCCGTGTTCTCCGGAATCTTCTGGCTCATCAACCCTGCCGAATTCACTGACCCTCTCTTCAACCTTCTCACCGGAGGACTCCTTCTCGGATCCATCTTCATGGCAACCGACTATGTGACTTCTCCTATGAGCAACTGGGGCGGCGTGATCTTCGGAGTCGGAATAGGTGTGATCACCATGCTCATCCGCTATTTCGGAGCATATCCGGAAGGAGTCTCTTTCGCAATCCTTATCATGAACTCTGTGGTTCCGCTCATCAACAAGGTGTGCCACGCTAAAAAGTACGGGAGGTAGGAGACAATGGCTGTAAAATCATCATTCAAGAATATGACGGTGTGCCTTCTGGCCATCTGTCTGGTGTGCTCGGGACTGCTTGCAGGCGTATATGCCCTGACAGCAGAGCCTATCGCAGCAGCTGCTGCAGCGAAGAATGAGGCTGCGATCATGGAGGTTCTTCCTGAGACTGCCGTAAAGGTGGAAGAGGAAAGGACAGTGGAGTTCGAAGGTGCGACATATGCATACAACCTTGCCTATGACGAGGCCGGAAACACCGTGGGATGTGCGATCAATGTAGCTCCGGTGGGCTTCGGAGGCCCTATCAGCATCAAGGTCGGCTTTGACATCAACGGCGTGATCTGGAACACCAAGGTGCTTTCGCAGGCTGAGACTCCAGGTCTTGGAGCGAAGTGCGTGGAGGCTTCGTTCTCGGATCAGTTCAAGGGTTTCGATCCTGCTGCAAAGAAGCTTTCAGTCAGGAAGGACGGAGGAGATGTAGATGCAATCACCGCTTCGACCATCACATCAAGGGCTTATGCGTCTGGTGTAGCTCTGGCAGCAAAGGTGTTCCATGCGATTGCCGGCACTCCTATGCTTCTTGACACAACTACCGGTGCAAGCAATTCAGACTGGCAGGAGGGCGCAGACGTCCAGAGCGAGTCGACAACCAAATAAAGGAGGAAAGGAAAATGGGAAAATTTCAACTTATAACTAAAGGCCTCGTCAAGGAGAACCCTACATTCGTTCTTCTTCTGGGTATGTGTCCGACTCTGGCCACGACCACATCGGCCATCAACGGTATGAGCATGGGACTTGCCACTCTTTTCGTCCTCGTGCTTTCGAACATGGCGATCTCCCTGATCGCTCCTTACATCCCTGACAAGGTGCGTATCCCTTCATATATCGTAGTGATCGCGACCTTCGTGACCCTGCTCCAGTTCGTGATGCAGGCCTATGTTCCGGACATCTACGAGACTCTCGGTCTCTTCATCCCGCTCATCGTGGTGAACTGTATCGTCCTCGGACGTGCCGAGGCTTTCGCCAACAAGAACGGTGTCCTGGATTCTGCGCTTGACGGTCTTGGAATCGGTCTTGGATTCACATGCTCGCTCACACTCCTCGGAGTGGTGCGTGAGATTCTTGGAAGCGGCTCCGTGTTCGGCTTCAAGTTCATCGCAGGCGACGGCATCCTCGCATTCGTCCTTGCACCAGGAGCCTTCCTTGCGCTGGGATATCTCATCGTGATATTCAGAAAGTTAACAACTAAAAAGGCAGAGTAGTCATGGAATATATACTTATCATCATTTCAGCGATATTCGTCAATAATATCCTGCTCTCCCAGTTCCTCGGAGTATGTCCTTTCCTGGGAGTGTCCAACAAGCTCAGCACTGCGACAGGAATGTCCATGGCAGTGTGCTTCGTGATCACTCTTGCGACAGTCGTGACCTATCTGTTGAATATGCTTCTGGTGAAGTTCGGACTTGAGTTCCTTCAGACCATCTCGTTCATCCTCGTGATCGCTGCCCTGGTGCAGATGGTGGAGATCGTTCTGAAGAAGATCAGCCCGGCTCTGTATGCTTCACTCGGTATCTTCCTCCCTCTGATCACCACCAACTGCGCCGTTCTCGGTGTGGCTCTGACAGTGGTTCAGAAGTCTTCTCCGTTTGCAGCAGCTGCGGACGGCATGATGAACCTGGGTGAGGCGACCGTATATGCATTTGCCACTTCTCTCGGTTTCGGCCTTGCGATGGTGCTTTTTGCAGGACTTCGCGAGCAGCTGGCTCTCAACAATGTGCCTAAGGCTTTCAAGGGTGTTCCTATTGCTCTTGTTACAGCAAGTATTCTTGCTATGGCCTTCATGGGATTCTCGGGACTTGTTTAGAATTTATCAGAGAATAGAGATTAGGCGAGGTTGTTTCCGGTGACCCCCGCCTCCCATTCGGGAGGCACCCCCTAGCCGGGGGTGGCATGTCACCTCCAACAATCCTCGCCTAATCTCATAGATAAAAATTTCAAAACAAGTTCCTTCGTTAAAGTGAGTGATATATGGAAGCTGTCAAGTTATTGGAAAGAGCAGATAAGTTAAGGCGTGAAGGTCGGTTCGGAGAGGCAATCAATGCTTATCGGGCGGCGGCTGCTTCTGAGGACTGTCCGGAAGACATAAAAAAAATATCTCTCGCATCGGTCGAGTTGATGCAGGAGATAAACGGTTTTGTAAACGTCGACCTTATGAATCCATAGGGTCGACGTTTTTATTTGGCTTGGTTGTTCCGGATATCAGAAACGGTAGCGGACAGTCAGGGTAGGGGCGAAGCCCAGGAGACCGTTGTCGTAGAATCCGACCTTGCTCTCGTAGTGGACCGTAGTGTCGAGCTCCGGAATTCTCATGCGTCCGTCATTGGCGTGGAGACCGAAGAGGGGACGGATTTCGAGAGAGAGCTGGAGAGGGAACCAGAAGGTGTATTCCAGACCCACCTGGGCTGCGATGGCGAACATGAAGCCTCCGTCAAGATAGCCTGTTGTGACATTCCCCACGGTGTATGGCATGATGTCATTCACATAACCCAGCGAGATACCGGGACCGGAGTATATTCCCCATGATCCCTTGTCTGTCCATGCCGGACGAGCCCATACGAAGTTATATATGGCTGTCGCCTTAACTCCTGAATATCCGTTTACATTGTATCCGAAGTCAAGTCCGATGTCGGCTCCGATGAACTGTGTGCTGTTCATGGTGTGCTGATAGCTGGCATCAAGTCCGGTCGCTCCTATGCGTATTCCTGCTGCTCTTGGCTGAGCGGCAGCAGTCGTGATTGCCGCAGCAATCATAAGGATGGTAAGAATCGTCTTTTTCATTGTGTTCGGTAACTTTTTTGGCCTGTCTATACAAAAATCAGCCACCCCGCGGTGGCTGATTCAGATATGTTCCGCTAGTATATTAGAACTTGTAGCGTACACCGAGTGATGGATAGAAGCCTCCGAAATAGAAAGGCTTGTCACCTGTAGAGAAACCGAGAGCTGGTCTGATGTCAAGTGAGAGCTGGAGAGGGAACCAGAATGTGTACTCGAGTCCTACCTGTCCGCACACTGCCACGTTGAACCATCCGTTGAATCCGATACCGAGGTTTGCTCCTGGACCTGCATATACGCCCCACTCACCTCTGTCTGTCCAGTCTGGCTGAACGAGCATCCAGTTGTATGTCGCGCCTAAGCTGACTGCATTGAAGGTGTAAAGTCCGAGGTCAGCCTCTACGAAGTTTGAACCGAGAGTGTGCTGGTAAGAGAGTTCTGCACCATAACCGCCACGGAGACCGATAGCTCTTGGCTGAGCCACTGCAGCTGCTGCAAATCCAAGCACCATAGCTGCTACAAGAATGATTTTCTTCATAATAATAGTATTTTGGTTAAAGTTTATACACGTCCGAGTCACAAAGATATATAAAAACATCTTGGGCTGCAATTTTTTTTTGAGGTGATATTACAAACAGACGCATCTAGTGTCTGAGTGCCGGATTCAGGCTGGCATCACCGAACGGATAAGGGGAGTACATCATCGTATCGTCCCATGCTCCGGTGACAGATACGGCCTCCTTGCGGAATATCCCCGGAGCCACCTCTATCTCAGGATTCGTCTTCCTGTATTCGAAATGGTCCTTGAAACGGTACATTCGGAACATGTCACGCGAGCGTGAGGCGAGTCCGCTCCAATAGTATCCTGCCGTCTCCCATCCGTGCTCGTTATATGCCGCTTCCGCAAGCTCCTCTGCAGTCATAGCTGTGGTGTAGATGTCGGATGATGTCCCGTCTGCACGGTTTCTGACTCTATTGAGCATCTCGACGGCCTTTGGCGTAACCTTGCCGGAGCGTCCCACTGCTTCCGCATACCAGCAGTAGACCTGTGAGAGGCGTACTATCTGAATGGTCTTTTCTCCGTTGGTCGGACATGGGGTGTCGTCTGTGTAGTCGAACTCATTGCCGCGGGCTGCCGGCTCGACCGACTTCATGAAGCATGGGGCTACGACTTCGCGCGAAGGGGGATCCGTGTCGTACCACCAGTCCCGGAGCTCTCCTCCGATCATCATTTTCGGAAAATATGTGGCGTCCTTTCGCGGACCCTCAGGGAATTCCTTCCAGAACTTTATCTCGCCCTGAGTGTCGCCCCATCCTCCCATTTCAAGCAGGAAGTCCGTCAGCGGGGTCATCTGAGGATTACGGTCGCGGTTGTAATATACACCGAGAATCAGTTCGGGATTAGATACCCTGAGTGCCACGGAATGTATATCCTTGAATTCGGGATTCAGCCGATAGTAGTATGTTCCGTTGTCGGAAGCATCGATGATTTCTTCTGCCTTGGCTGCAGCCAGCTCATAGTATTCTGCTCCCTTGTTCAATGGCCATCCTGCCATGCACATATACACATAGGACATTGCGGCTTTTACGGCTCCCTGACTGACGGCAATGTTTATCCCGTTCTGTGTGTATGGAGCCTTTGAATATGTCACCGGACAGCCTGATTCCGCGATGCTGAGGTCGGAAAGAATGAGTTCGTAGATTTCTTCCTCGCTCCATAGACGTGCCGAGTAGTCGATGTCCTCTTCAAGCATCACGGGTACGGGACCCCATGTGGTGACAAGATAGAAATATGAATAGGCCCTCCAGAAATGAGCCTGGGCAATGGCCTGTGTCTTGGTCTCTTCGCTGACGTCAGGGGTGCGGGAGGCATTGTTTATTATGAAGTTGGCAGCCTTGATGACCTTGTATCGCTGTTCCCAGAGTGTCGCCATCCAGGAGTTGTTGTCGGAGACCGTATATTGGTCATATTCCCTGAGCGGCTGCTTGTTGCTGGCCGGATGGGTGGATATGTCGTCACCGGTGAGGAAGTTTGTGCCGGTGAAATTGTTCTGGCCATGGGATGTGGCCACCACGGAATACAGGGCGTTCAGAGAGGCGTCGAGGTCCTGCGGGCTTGCGAAGAATCCGTCGCTTGGCAGTTGTCCGAGCGGCTTTTCATCGAGAAGGTCGCAGGAGAGTACGGTGATGGCAGCGGCCAGTAAGGATATGATGTGTGTCTCATTGCTAAGTCTGTTTAGAATCTGAATCTTACGGAGAATGTGTAGGTGCGAGGAACAGGGTAGGCACCGTAGTCCAGCCCGTCATAGCTGCTGTAGACCTCCGGGTCCATTCCGGAGTATCCGGAGAATGTGAAGAGGTCCTGTGCGCTGACTGAGAGTCTGAGGCCTGCAAACTTGAGGACCCTGCGCGGTATGTCATATGACAGGCTGATGTTCTTGAGCTTGACGAAAGATGCATCTTCCAGCCAGAAGTCGGAGTTGGCGAAGCTCTTGTTGTCGGTGTTGGTCACGCTTGGGTAGAGTGCCTGTGACTTGTCCTGCACGTGGTCCCATCCGTGAAAATAGGCGTCTGACAGGGTTATGAATCTTGATACTCCGCTCATCGAGGCTGTGGTGAATCGGCTGATATTGAGCCTGTCATAGTCGAGAGCTGCATTGATGAACACATTGAGGGTCCATCTCCGCCAGGTCAGGGTGTTGTTCCATCCTAAAGTCCACTTCGGCGTTGCGTGTCCCTTGATGACAAGGTCGTCCGATGTCGGCGAGGTGGTCAGCGAACCGTCTTTCCTGAGATAGAGGTTGGCTCCCTTGTCATCGAAACCCTTCCACTGATATACGTAGAAGGAGCCCAGAGGATAGCCCGGCTTCATGATCTGCATCGCTCCGCCGAGGTCGCTGTAGTTGGCGGTGAGGATGAAGTCGTTGCCGGCCAGGTCAGCCACCTTGTTCTCTATGTAGGCGGCATTGAAGCCTGTCTCCCAGATGACAGATCCTTTCACAGGAAATGCGCTCAGGGAGAATTCCACTCCGGTATTGTCCAGCTTGCCCTGGTTGACCCAGAATGTGCCGCCGCCGTTATAGCTCGGCACCTGTTTCTGGAACAGCAGGTCTTCGGTCTTCTTCTTGAACCAGTCCAGGGTTATGCTGACTCCTGCGACCGTCATGTCAAGTCCCACATCGTACTGGGTCGTCTTCTCCCACGTGAGATCCGGTGTGGAGAAGGCGTTTCCCCAATATCCGGTGTATCCCGTTGTCGTACCCCATCCGTAGGTGGCGGCGGAAAGCATGCCCAGAGTGCTGTATGCAGAGATGCCTTCGTTACCGGTCACACCATAGCTGGCCCGCAGTTTCAGCTGCTCCACGACATGCTGGTCCTGCATGAAGCTCTCGTTGGCGATATCCCATGCCACTGCTGCCGACGGGAACATGCCCCATTTGTGTCCGTCGTGGAACTTGGAGGAACCGTCGGCGCGGAATGAGGCGGTGATGAAGTATCGTTTCCCGTAATCATAGCCGAGCCTCACTATGCCGGAAACAAGTGAAGAACTTGAATATGAGTTGCTTTCGCTGCGGACGGCAGCATTGCCGATGTTCCAGTATCCCACGCTTTCGTTGCTGAGGTTCGAGCCGCTGGCAGAAAGGGATGAGTCATAGGTGCCGCTCATTTCCCAGACCGCAGTGGCTGAGAGCGTATGGCCGGAGAAGGTCCCGTTGTAGGAAAGATTGTTGGTGTTCTGCCAGTACCTGTGCAGGTTGCTGGAGTTGCTCATGCCGCTGACTGCTCCGGGAGCGACCTTGGATGATGTGAACGAGTATGACGGGCTGTGTGCATAATCTACACCTCCCTGGACTGAGAATGTCAGTCCCTTGGCGATCTTGAACTGAAGGTTCAGACTGGAGTTGAGGTTGTAGCTGTATGAGTCGCTGTAGTTTTCCGTCATGACTCCGTATGGGTTGCTTCCGCTTCCGATGTTGTAGGGGTCGTTGTTGTATATCCCCGTTTCAGGGTTGCGGAGTTCCATTGTCGGCGAGAAATTGAGTATATGGAACCAGTTGGGTGCTCCGTTTCTGCTGTGAGTCATGGAAGCGTTGACCTTGGCTGAAAGAGTGAGCCATTTGCGTATGTCGGAGTCGAGATTGACACGGAGCCCGTATCTGCCGTATTTTGCATTTATTGTCACCGCCTCCTGATCCAGTACATTGCCGGATACCATATATCTTATTTTTCCGTTGCCTCCGGAGAGACTGAGGTTGTAGTCCTGGGACAGTGCCGTGCGGGTCATCAGGTCGAGCCAGTCTATGCCCTTGGTCCCGTTCCTGTATGCCTCCATGTCTGCAGGGGATATGGTCTGGGAACCCTTGATCTCGTTGAGTGCCAGAGCATATTCATGAGCATCAAGAAGGTTGTAGTCCTTGCGTACCTGGGCAAGGCCGACTTTGGCGTCGAGCGATATCCTCATCTTGCCGTCCTTGCCACCCTTGGTGGTGACCAGAACGACTCCGTTGGCTCCACGGGAGCCGTAGATTGCGGTTGAGGACGCATCCTTCAGTATCTGGATGGATTCGATGTCCTGAGGACTGATGCCGTTGAGGCCGCTTGTGGCTATGATTCCGTCAATGACATAGAGCGGGTCGCTGCTCTTGTTGATGGAGGTCGTTCCTCGTATGCGTATCTTGGCAGAGGCACCGGGCATTCCGCTTGTGGTGGTGACCTCCACTCCGGGACTGCGTCCTTGGAGCACCTGGGATATGTTCTTGGCAGGCTGGGCTGAGAACGACTCCGAAGTCACGGAGGAAACAGAGCCGGTGAGGTCGCTTTTCTGCGAAGATCCGTATCCTACCACGATCACTCCTCTGAGCATGTCACTGTCCTCAGTCAGAGCCACGTGGTATGTGTCTTTCATCGGAATGACCCTGGCTTTCTGGGAATTGTATCCGAGACACGAGAATGTCAGGGTTGTCTTGGAAGGAACCTCCAGCGTGAAGTTTCCGTCCGAATCCGATATGGTGCCGTATGCGTTGTCTTCAGCTGTGATGCTTACTCCGGGTATGGCTATGCCTTCCGGGTCGGTTACCGAACCGTTGATTGTCCTCAGGCCGCTCTGGGCAAAGGCCAGCCAGGGTAAGAGCATCGCCGAAATCATAATGAAAGCATGTCTTTGCATAGTTACTGTCATTTGAATCCTTTTTTTGAGCCTGCAAATATCGCCTAAAATTCCTATTCGGGGCAGTTCTTTGGGTGAATGACGTCTTTTCGGTGGTAAACGACGCCCCGCAGATGATCTGTGCCGGGAAATTATAGGTATATTTGCACTTCAAGGACATTTGTATGGTCAGTCAGAGAAGAATCGCAATATATATAGACCTCATCTTCTGCTGCGTGGTGCTGCCGCTGGTGCTGAGCATTATTCCGCTGGAGAAGATGTTCGTCAGTTCCAGGGTTTTCACCGTCATCCTGGTGCTGTACATGTATATAATATATGCCATGTACAGGCGGGTGAGGGTGCCGCGTCTTATCATGAAGAGGAAATTCGGGAAGGTGGTCCTTTTCTTTTCACTGATGCTGGGGATGACCTGGCTTCTGGCCCATTTCCCTCTGACAGATGATTTCATCATGCGGCTGCCAGATGGCGAGATACCGAGGGTGAGCGCTCACAGAAGGCAGAGGGTGTGGTTCATTTTCCTTGTGGTCAGCGGATTCAGTCTGGTGATAGACCTGACCTTCGAACTGTTCCGGCAGGTAATCGCGAGGAAGGAGGTCGAGGAGGCTAAGAACCGGGCTGAACTGGCTTTGTACAAGGCCCAGATCGACCCGCATTTCATGTTCAATTCGCTGAATGCCATATATGGAATGATCGTGAGCGGCTCAGACCGCACGGAGGAGGCTTTCGTAAAGTTTTCGGATATGCTGAAATATGCATATGACCATACGGGGAAGGATCTTGTGGAAGTGGACAGGGAGTTGGAATATATCGGCAACTATATCGATTTCCAGTCGCTCAGATATGGCGGGCACACTGTTGTGGATTGGGAATGTGTCGTCGAGGACCACTCGGCTATGATCCCGCCCATGATTCTCATCACTTTTGTGGAGAATGCGTTCAAGTATGGGGCATCTTCAAGCAGGGACTGCAGGATATCCATACGCACTGAGGTTAGAGGCGGCAGCATATTGTTCGAGACGGAGAACAGGATCATGCGCAGACCGCCGGCAGGCAATTCCGGAATCGGTATAGAAAACTGCAGGAGACGTCTTGAACTGCTCTATCAGGACAGGTTCAGTCTTGATATATCGGAAAATGAAGATGTGTTCGGAATCAGATTAAGCGTAGCACTATGATTGACGGGATTATTAATTGCATGGCGGTTGATGATGAGCCTCTGGCTCTGTCTGTGATATCGAGCTTCTGCGAGAGGAAGGGAGGCATGCGCCTGGAATCCTTTACGGATCCGGAGGCAGCCTTGATGTATGCGTCACAGAACAGGCCTGACATAGTCTTTCTGGATATAGAGATGGATCAGGTGAGCGGGCTGGAACTGGCGGGGAAACTGCCTCGGGGGTGCTGCGTCATATTCACCACTGCCTTCGTTCAATATGCCATAGATGGATACGACCTGGGTGTCGTGGATTTTCTGCACAAGCCGTTTTCTTATGACCGTTTCTCCAGAGCTGTGGACAAGGCGAGAATCATAATCGGCTATGTCAGTTCGCAGAGCGGGCAGCAAGTCATCATGGTCAAGGAGGATTATGCCAATGTTCCGGTACCTCTGTCCGAAATCCTGTACGTGGAGGCGATGAACAACTACTCCAGAATATTCAGGACAGGTGATGTGTGCACTTCATCCCGGATGAGCCTGAAGTCTCTTATGGATATGCTGCCTTCCGAGGGCTTTCTGAAGATTCACAGGTCGTTCATAGTGTCTATAGACAAGGTGGTCGGTTTCTCCCGCAGTGAAGTGAGGCTGGTGGGAGGCAGGACTCTTCCGGTCGGTCGTCAGTTTGCCCGGGATGTGTACGGATGCCTTGGACGGAATGGGGCGAAATCACATGAAGATTAGCAGATGTGGAAATCTTTTTGTACATTCGCAACAGTTGATAAAGTTCGGAAGTCATGTCTGTCGCTAAGGTAAATCAGTCATGGGTGAAGCCCATCGTTTTTGTCGTGACGGTCCTTTTCCTGACCTTCACAGCCATATTCTTTTCCCCGATACACATTCCTCATAAGCTTTGTTTTCCGGTGGGGCTACTATGCCTTGCGTCACTGTGGCTGACCCCATGGGAGATATCCCTTGCCCTGCTGTTCTCGGCTCTTGGCGATTTCTGGGGCTCCTGTGGCAATTTTCTCGCTCAGATGGGCTCTTTTGCAATAGGACATGTGTTCTACATCGTGTTCTTTGTACGCAGGTATTTGAGGAAGGTCGAGCCTGACAGGAAGCTGACCTCGAAGGCAAAGGGATATCTGACCATGATGGGCATATGCATAGCCGCACTTCTGGCTCTGGTCTTCGTCAAGGTGGTGCCTTGCGCCCCTGCAGGAATCCTTCGCACCGGGGTGAGCATATATGCCGTGGTCATATGTCTGATGCTTTTTGCTGCGATGCTGCAGAGAAGCCTGCTGTATGCCCTGGGCGCCCTGCTTTTTGTAGTATCAGACTTCATCCTCGCATGGAACATGTTCGTGGAGCCGGTCCCGTTCAGGGATTATCTTGTGCTCGGCACCTACTATGCCGCCCAGTGGCTGCTCTTCATCCGCGCCACGCCGTACAGGGTGCCACATCCGGTGCATCTGCTGCGATTCTGATTGGAATGCTTTTTGATTTGGGGCGTTCAAAGTTCAACCCAAATCAAAAGTAGTGTTATGAAACGTCTGATTTTCGCGGCCCTGGCCGCTTGTGCCCTTATCTCTTCGGGCTGTTCAAAGGATTTTGACAATTCCACCGTTTCCGAATTCGACCTCTCCCGCTATCTCGGCGAATGGTATGAGGTGGCTCGTTACAACCACAGCTTCGAGCGTGGCATGGACAACACGATGGCCGAATATATCCTTCAGGATGACGGCAAGGTCGTGGTTCTGAACACGGGCTGGAAGGACGGAAAGTTCAAGATCGCAGAAGGCAAGGCAAAGTACAAGGACCCTGAAGGCGATCCAGGTGCCCTCAAGGTCTCTTTCTTCCTGTTCTTCTATTCGGAGTACAATGTGATGATGGTGGACGAGAACTATCAGATCTCGCTTGTGGGAAGCAAGGCGGAGAAGTACCTGTGGATCCTTTCACGCACTCCTGTCCCGGATCCTGACCTTCTTGAGATGATTCTCGATGAAGCGGAGGAACGCGGCTACGACACGTCCAAACTCATATGGGTGGACCAGAGCCGTAACATCGCCCAGTGGGAGGAGGAAAATGCGGAGTGACTACTCCACTGAAAGATATTCTTCGGTGAAGTCCAGAAGATCCTGGAGCTGCTCGTTGTCGGCAGCGCTGATGAGCACGGTGAGAAGATGATTCTTTCCTTTTGACGGGATGTCCATGCAAAAGAAGAAGCATGGCATTCCGTCGTCTGTCCAGACATTGAAACCGTGTGCCTCACGCTTCTGGAACTCGAAGCACATGATAGGCTCCTCGTCAGCCGACAGGTCGTCCTCGAACACGACCTCCTCGTAGGTCCTGCAGGCCTCAAGATATGAGTCAGAGCCCTCAGGGATGATGCCCCAGCTGATGTCTATGCTCCTTCTGTCCTTGCCCCTGGCGTTGATGCTAAGGCTGTAGGACATGGTGCCGTCCTCCTCGTTGAACTCTTCCTTTTCCACATCCCATATTTCAGGAACCTGCATTGTGATTCCCTGGTGATGTACCTGCTTTAATGCTACGTTGTTCATAATCCTCTGTTGTTTGATCCTTGCACGATTTGCGGATGCAAATATATGAAATTCATTCGGATATGCCCTCATTGCTGCGGGCACTTCTGCTGTAACTTACTATTATCACACCTCCGAAGACCATTCCGGCAGCCAGAACCTTCTGCCAGGTGAGCTCGTCCATTCCGACGGCGATGCTGACCACGATGGCGATTATCGGCTGCACGTAGCTGTACATGCTGACAAGGGTGGGTCTTATCCTTTTCTGCGACACCGGGATCAGGAAATATGTCACGAAGGTCGCACAGATGATCAGATAGGCCAGCTCGGCATACTGGATGGACGGGATTGCGGCCCAGTCGGTCGTTACGAGTCCTTTGAGGGAAAACGGGGTTGCCACGCAAGCGGAGAAAAGGAAGATCCATTTCATGAATGTCACTGCGGAATACTTGGCGATGAGCGGTTTGAATATCCCCAGATACATCGAGAAACTAAGACTGTTGAGCACGATCATGAATATTCCGAACGGAGTGCTTTCCGTAGCTCCTCCCGGCGCAGCTACGCGGCTGACTATCAGATAGATGATGCCAATGAAGCTGATCGCTACTCCGCCGGCTTTCTTCATGGTTATCGGCTCTTTGATCACCAGCGCGGCGACAATCATCGTATAGATCGGTGACATCGCGGTCAGGATCGAGCAGTCCATCGGTGTGATGTAGGGGATTCCCACCAGGAAAGTGACCTGACAGGTCAGGAATCCCAGCATCGAAGCCGCGAAGATCCGTATGTAGTCCTTCCTGTCGATCTTCTCCTTCGGAAGGAAGGCTGAAACCAGCCAGAAAAGCCCTCCGGCCACCAGGGACCTCAAGGTGAATATCCCCAGCGGCGGAATCAGATGCCCGCTCGTGAGGTCCTTGCACACGATGATGTTGAATCCGAATATCGCATAGGCGACAAGTGCCGCCGCATGCCCTATGATTGAGTCCTTTCTCCCCATTGAATCCAGTTTTGGGGTGCAAATATAGGTATTATTCCTTACCTTTGTTCTTCACTTTTCAGGATATGAAAACCATAGAAGTAGCAGCTGCAGTCATCATCAGGGAGGGAAAGGTCTTCGCCACTCAGCGCGGTTATGGCCAGTGGCAGGGCTGGTGGGAGTTCCCCGGCGGAAAGATCGAGAGCGGAGAGCGCCCTCAGGAGGCTCTTGTGCGTGAAATCCAGGAAGAACTGGATGCGGAAATCGAGGTAGGCGACCTGCTGGAAACCGTCGAGTGGGACTATCCTGATTTTCATCTGACCATGCACTGCTTCCTGTGCTCGATCCTTTCTGACTCTTTTCATCTGAATGAACACGAAGCCGCCGCCTGGCTCACTCCCGAAGCCCTGCACTCCGTCAACTGGCTTCCGGCTGATGAGGGGCTGGTGGATAGAATCTCAGAGTTCTTAGTGTGATCGGGATCGTGACACTGCGAGGCTTGCTAAATAAAAGCCTCCACCGAAGTGATGTGACCCCCAAAAGTTGGACGGTTTAACATTATTAAGAGGCGGACTTTGATTGGAATAGAGCTCGGTATTGTACCGGGCTCATTCCTTTTAGCCTCAGTTTGATTCTATCATTATTGTAATAGCGTATGTACTTAAC
>JAGBAO010000021.1 GCA_017938925.1 Bacteroidales bacterium
CTTTGACAGCTGCAATTACAACTGTACTTGCTAAGGCTGGTCTTTCAGAGCTTCGTTCATTCGACTCTATCGACAACGCTCCAGAGGAGAAAGAGCGTGGTATCACTATCAACACTGCTCACGTAGAGTATCAGACAGCTAACCGTCACTACGCTCACGTTGACTGCCCAGGTCACGCCGACTACGTAAAGAACATGGTTACTGGTGCTGCTCAGATGGACGGTGCGATCCTCGTTTGTGCTGCAACTGACGGTCCTATGCCTCAGACTCGTGAGCACATCCTTCTCGCTCGTCAGGTGAACGTTCCAAAGATCGTTGTATTCATGAACAAGGTTGACCTCGTTGACGATGAGGAGATGCTTGATCTCGTTGAGATGGAGCTCCGTGACCTTCTTTCATTCTACAACTTCGACGGTGACAACGCTCCTGTAATCCGCGGTTCTGCACTTGGTGCACTCAACGGTGACCCACAGTGGGAGGCAAAGGTAATGGAGCTCATGGCAGCTGTTGATGAGTACGTTCCACTCCCTCCACGTGATATCGATAAGCCATTCCTTATGCCAATCGAGGATATCTTCTCTATCACAGGTCGTGGTACTGTAGCAACAGGCCGTATCGAGACTGGTGTTATCCACGTAGGTGACGAGGTTGAGATCGTAGGTCTTGGCGAGGAGCCAAAGAAGACTGTTGTAACAGGTGTCGAGATGTTCCGCAAGCTCCTTGATCAGGGTGAGGCTGGTGACAACGTAGGTCTCCTTCTCCGTGGTATCGACAAGAAGGAAATCAAGAGAGGTCAGGTTCTCGCTAAGGTAGGTATGATCAAGCCTTACCAGAAGTTCCAGGCTGAGATCTACGTACTGAAGAAAGACGAGGGTGGTCGTCATACTCCATTCCACAACCACTATCGTCCACAGTTCTTCATCCGTACACTCGATATTACTGGTGAGATTACACTTCCAGAGGGTGTAGAGATGGTAATGCCTGGTGATAACGTTACTATCACTGTAGAGCTCATCTACCCAGTAGCTATCAACGAGGGTCTCCAGTTCGCAATCCGCGAGGGTGGTAGAACAGTTGGTGCTGGTCAGGTAACCAAGCTGATTGACTAATTTCAATCAAAATATCAGGTGGGTGTCCTGAAAAGAACACCCACTTTTTTAGGGGATTAGTATAAGGGTAGTACAGCGGTCTCCAAAACCGTTAGTCTGGGTTCGAATCCTGGATCCCCTGCAAAGAAAAATATCAAAGGTTACGATTTGGTAATGTTTAACAGACCTTGCGGACCGCTTCCAAACCGCATCGTCCATTAAATGTAAAGATGAGAAGGTTTATCAACTATCTGAAAGAGTCTTATGCAGAGATGACCAGGAAAGTGTCTTGGCCTACATGGGATAAGTTGCAGAATTCAGCTATCGTAGTGATGGTTGCATCTGTGATTTTTGCCATTGTTATCTTCGCAATGGACTTCTGTTTCCAGCATCTGATGTCTGCAATTTACACACTCTAAAATACCAGGATTATGAGCGAGAGCAATAAGAAGTGGTATGTGCTTAGAGCAGCAGGCGGAAAGGAAAAGAAAGCCAAAGAGTATCTCGAAAAGGAAATCGAGAGGCGCCGTCTTCAGGATCTGGTTTCTCAGGTTCTGGTTCCGACAGAAAAAGTCTATAGAATCCGTGATGGAAAGCGTATCTGTACAGAGCGTCTTTTCTATCCGGGCTATGTCCTTATCGAAGCTGAACTCACGGGAGAACTCCAGCACATCATCAGAAATGAGATACCTCACATGTCAGGCTTCCTCACTGAGAAGCGTGACGTCGTTAGGGGTAACGGAAAGGCACAGGAAGAGAAACTTCCTATTCCGCTCCGTGCTGACGAAGTGAAGAGAATCCTTGGAGAGCAGGATGAGATGGCAAGCTCTGAGGCAGAAACAGTAATCGACTACAAGAGCGGTGACGCTGTCAAGATTACTGACGGTCCTTTCAGTGGATTCGATGGTACAGTAGAGGAAATTGTAGAAGACAGGAGCAAGCTCAAGGTCATGGTCATGATCTTCGGCAGAAAGACAATTTTGGAGCTCAACTTTACACAGGTAACTAAAGAATAATCAAGAATTATGGCAAAAGAAGTAGCTGGATTTATTAAACTCCAGATCAAAGGTGGCGCAGCCAATCCATCTCCTCCAGTAGGACCAGCCCTCGGATCGAAGGGTCTGAACATCATGGATTTCTGCAAGCAGTTCAATGCCCGTACGCAGGAAAGCGCAGGTAAGGTATTGCCGGTTGTCATCACAGTTTACAGCGACAAGTCTTTCTCATTTGAGGTTAAGCAGCCGCCTGTAGCTGTTCAGCTCAAGGAAGCTGCAAAGATTTCAACTGGTTCTGCAGAGCCAAACAGAAAGAAAGTAGGTACAGTAACTTGGGAGCAGGTTAAGGCTATCGCTGAGACAAAGATGCCTGACATGAACTGCTTCACTCTCAAGTCAGCTATGACAATGGTAGCTGGTACTGCAAGAAGCATGGGTATCAAAGTAGAAGGAGAATTTCCTGAACTCTAAAATTCACACGCAAAATGAGTAAACTTACTAAGAATCAGAAGGCTGTCATCGCCAAGTACGATGCTGCCAAGGAATATAAGCTTGCTGAGGCATGTGGACTCGTGAAGGAGATCACCTATACTAAATTTGATGCTTCAGTTGAGCTTCACGTGAACCTCGGCGTTGACCCACGTAAGGCTAACCAGATGGTTCGTGGCGTCGTTACTCTTCCTCACGGAACAGGTAAGACTACACGCGTCCTCGTACTTTGTACTCCTGACAAGGAGAATGAGGCTAAGGAGGCTGGTGCTGACTATGTAGGTCTCGACGAGTACATCGAGAAGATCAAGGGTGGATGGACTGACGTTGATGTCATCATCTGTACACCATCGGTAATGGCTAAGGTTGGTATCATCGGTAGAATCCTCGGTCCAAGAGGTCTCATGCCAAACCCTAAGACCGGAACCGTAACAATGGAAGTAGGCAAGGCTGTCAAGGAAGTGAAGGCTGGTAAGATCGACTTCAAGGTTGACAAGACCGGTATCGTTCACGCTGCTATCGGAAAGGTTTCTTTCTCAGCAGAGCAGATCAATGATAATGCGAAGGAGCTCCTTTCTGCTATTATCAAGCTGAAGCCACAGGCTCTCAAGGGAACATACATGAAGGCAGTTTCTATCTGCTCGACAATGAGCCCTGGTATCCGTGTAGATGTTAAATCAGTAGAATAATCAGTGCTAGAACGTTATGAGAAAGGAAGAAAAACTCGAAATTATCAACGCGATTTCAGCACAGCTGGAGGAGACTCCTAATTTCTACATCGCTGACATCGCAGGACTCAACGCAGGAAAGACTCACGAGCTCCGCAAGGCTTGCTTCGAGGCAGGTGTAAAGCTCGTAGTTTCAAAGAATACTCTCTTCACAAAGGTTCTTGAGGCATCTGACAACGAGGAGATGAAGAAGCTCACAGAGGTACTCGCAGGTCCGACTGCAATCATGTACACAGTGGCTCCTAACGCTCCGGCAAAGGTGATCAAGAAGTTCCATGAGAAGGGCAATGAGAAGCCTGTACTTAAGGGTGCATTCGTTCAGGATTGGCCGGCATTCATCGGCGCAGATCAGCTTGATAACCTCTTCGCTATCAAGTCACGTGAGGAAATGATCGCAGACGTTGTATCACTCCTCCTCTCACCAATCCGCAACGTCATGTCAGCTCTTGAGCACAAGGACGACGACAAGGCTGAAGCTTCAGCAGAATAATTTTAACAGAAACAGAAACAATTTAAAATATTACAATTATGGCAGACATTAAAGCACTCGCAGAAGAGTTGGTAAACCTTACTGTGAAAGATGTACAGGAGCTCGCAAACATCCTCAAGGAGGAGTACGGAATCGAGCCAGCAGCTGCAGCTGTTGTTGCAGTAGCAGGTCCGGCAGCAGGTGCTGCTGAGGCAGAGCAGACTGAGTTCGACGTTATCCTCAAGTCAGCAGGAGCAGCTAAGCTCGGAGTAGTTAAGGCTGTTAAGGAGGCTACTGGCCTCGGACTTAAGGAGTCTAAGGACATCGTTGACAAGGCTCCGGTAGCTGTTAAGGAGAAAGTTTCCAAGGCAGAGGCTGAAGCTCTTAAGGCTGCCCTCGAAGAGGCAGGAGCAGAAGTTGAGATTAAATAACTTCATCTCCTTCCCTTGATGGGAAAAAAGTCAGGTTTAGGGCCAAAATAGGCTCTAAACCTTTTTGTCGTAATAAAGTTTTTCTCTATATCAAAGGCAGAAAGATGTCAAAAAAGACTAACAATCAGCGAATTTCATTCGCATCATCAAAAATTCTCCTTGAGTACCCTGACCTGCTCGAGGTGCAGCTGAAGTCGTTCCAGGACTTCTTCCAGCTTGACACCACACCTGAGAACAGGCGAAACGAGGGACTCTATCAGGTATTCCAGGAGATATTCCCGATCGAAGACACAAGGAACAGCTATAAGCTCGAGTTCATCGACTACTTCATAGATCCTCCTCAGTATTCGATTGACGAGTGTCTTGAGAGAGGACTGACATACAACGTTCCTCTGAAGGCAAAACTCCGCCTTTCATGCAATGATCCTGAGCATGAGGACTTTGACACCAAAGTCCAGGATGTATATCTGGGTAACATCCCTTACATGACCCCGGGTGGTACATTCGTAATCAACGGATCTGAAAGAATCATCGTGTCGCAGCTCCACAGATCGCCAGGTGTGTTCTTCGGACAGAGCGTACACGCAAACGGAACAAAGCTCTACTCAGCACGTATCATCCCGTTCAAGGGTTCATGGATAGAGTTCGCTACTGACATCAACAATGTCATGTATGCATACATTGACCGTAAGAAGAAGTTACCTGTAACAACCCTCCTCAGGGCCATTGGATTCAACGGCGACAAGGACATCATCGATATCTTCGGACTCGCAGACGAGATCGAGGCTACTCCTGAAAACCTTAAGGCAAACGAGGGCAGGAAACTTGCGGCAAAGGTGCTCAGAACATGGAGCGAGGACTTCGTGGATGAGGACACAGGAGAGGTTATCCCTGTAGAGCGTAGCGAGATCTATGTGGACCGTGGCGAAATCCTTAACGACGAGACAATCGAGAGACTCTCGGAGACCGACGTGAAGACTATCCTTCTCCAGAAGGACGAGGCCAACGTCAACGAGTACGCCATCATCTACAACACCCTCCAGAAAGATCCAACCAACACGGAGATGGAGGCAGTCAACTACATCTACAAGCAGCTTCGTAATTCAGAACCACCTGATGAAGCTACTGCCAGAGATGTCATCGACAAGCTCTTCTTCTCAGAAAAGAGATATGACCTCGGTGATGTGGGACGTTACAGACTCAACAAGAAGCTGAACCTCACAATCGACGAGAACACAAGGGTGCTCACGAACACTGATATGATCGAGATCATCAAGTATCTCATCCAGCTCATCAACTCGAAGGCAGTCGTAGACGATATCGACCACTTGAGCAACAGACGTATCAGGACAGTAGGTGAGCAGCTTGCAAACCAGTTCAGCGTAGGTCTTTCACGTATGGCCCGCACCATCCGTGAGAGAATGAACGTCCGTGACAACGAGTCGTTTGCTCCGACAGACCTGATCAACGCGAAGACCCTGTCTTCTGTGATCAATTCGTTCTTCGGAACAAGCCAGCTGTCACAGTTCATGGACCAGACCAACCCGCTGTCTGAAATGACTCACAAGCGTCGTCTTTCAGCCCTCGGTCCGGGAGGTCTCTCAAGAGACCGCGCAGGTTTCGAGGTTCGAGACGTACACTATACACACTACGGCCGTCTCTGCCCTATCGAGACACCGGAAGGACCGAACATCGGTCTTATCTCGTCACTCTGCGTATATGCACGCATCAACGATCTCGGATTCATCGAGACACCATACCGCAAGGTTGAGGGTGGAAAGGTGAACCTCAGCTCGGAAGGATGGACATATATGAGCGCCGAGGAGGAGGAGAACCAGATGGTGTCACTCGCAAAGGTGAAGATGGACAAGGAAGGAAACATCCTCGAAGACAGAATCCAGTGCCGTCTCGGTGCAGACTTCCCTGTCGTTACAAAGGAGGAAGTGAACTTCATGGACGTTGCTCCTAACCAGATTGCATCGGTTGCGGCATCGCTCATTCCGTTCCTTGAGCATGACGACGCCCACCGTGCCCTCATGGGTGCGAACATGATGCGTCAGGCAGTTCCGCTTCTCAACCCTGAGTCTCCAATCGTAGGTACCGGCCTTGAAGAGAGAGTATGTCTTGACTCAAGAACCCAGGTGCGTGCAGAGAGGAAGGGAGAGGTCGTATATGTCGACGCAAAGGAAATCCATGTGAAGTACGAGCGTACAGAAGATGAGAAGTTCGTAAGCTTCACACCGGATATCACCGTATATCAGCTTCCTATATATAGAAGGACTAACCAGAGCACGACTATCCTCCTCAAGCCTATCGTCCGCAAGGGCGACATCGTGGAGGCCGGTCAGATCATGACAGAGGGATATGCGACCCAGAAGGGAGAGCTTGCTCTCGGAAGGAACCTCAAGGTGGCGTTCATGCCATGGAAGGGTTACAACTACGAGGACGCTATCGTTATATCAGAGCGCATGATCCGCTGGGATATCCTCACTTCAGTACACGTGGACGAGTACATCACTGAGGTACGCGACACCAAGCGTGGTATGGAGGAACTCACATCAGATATTCCTAACGTAAGTGAGGAGGCTACAAAGGATCTCGACGAGAACGGTATCATCCGCATTGGTGCTCACATCGAGCCGGGTGACATCATGATCGGTAAGATCACTCCTAAGGGAGAGAGCGATCCTTCACCGGAGGAGAAGCTCCTCAGGGCTATCTTCGGTGACAAGGCAGGTGATGTGAAGGATGCTTCACTCAAGGCTACTCCATCACTCAGCGGTACCGTAATCAACACTGCACTTTACTCTAAGGTTGCAAAGGAAAGCGGACGCAAGGGTGCCAAGAGTGAGCAGAAGGTGAAGATCGAAAAGGCCGAGGAGGAATTCCAGGCTAAGGCTGAGGCCCTCAGAGCCAAGTTCATCGAGAAGCTTGCTGTCCTCGTACAGGGCAAGAAGAGCGCAGGAATCAGCGACCTCTACGGAGTCGAGATCATTGCCAAGGGCAAGGACATCACTGTCGCTGACCTTCAGATCATGGACTTCGAGAACATCAATTCAAGCAAGTGGACCAACGACAAGAACGCCAACGTTCTTATCAGGGAACTCATCAACAACTACTGCATCGCTCATAAGGAGGAGGCAGCACGCAGCAAGAGGGTTCTCGACAAGATCAAGGTCGGTGACGAACTTCCAAACGGTGTTATGCAGCTTGCAAAGGTATATGTTGCCAAGAAGCGTAAGATCAGAGTGGGTGACAAGATGGCCGGACGTCACGGTAACAAGGGTATTGTGGCTAAGGTCGTAAGAGACGAGGATATGCCGTTCCTTGCAGACGGTACTCCGGTTGATATCGTCCTCAACCCTCTCGGTGTGCCTTCACGAATGAACCTCGGTCAGATCTATGAGACTGTTCTCGGATGGGCCGGAGAGGAGCTCGGAGTGAAGTTCAGCACCCCTATCTTCGACGGTGCAAGCCTTGATGACATCTGCGAATATACAGATAAGGCAGGCCTTCCAAGATATGGTAAGACATATCTCCGTGACGGTGGTACAGGAGACTGGTTCGACCAGCCTGCAACAGTCGGAGTCATCTATATGATCAAGCTGGGTCACATGGTGGACGACAAGATGCATGCGCGTTCTATCGGACCTTACTCTCTCATCACTCAGCAGCCTCTTGGAGGTAAGGCACAGTTCGGAGGACAGCGTTTCGGAGAGATGGAGGTCTGGGCACTTGAGGCATTCGGTGCAGCTAACATCCTTCAGGAGATCCTGACTGTGAAGTCAGATGATGTTACAGGTAGATCCAAAGCATACGAGGCTATCGTCAAGGGTGACCTCATGCCTAATCCAGGCATTCCGGAATCCCTCAACGTATTGCTCCACGAGCTTAGAGGTCTCGGACTTAAGGTGACTTTGGACTAATTACTGACAATTGAAAATTTAGAAATATGCCGACTTTTAATAAAGAAAACAAGGTTAAAAGCAATTTCGAAAGGATCAGCATAGCTCTTGCTTCTCCAGAAGACATCAAGGAAAGGTCTTCTGGAGAGGTATTGAAGCCTGAGACCGTCAACTACAGGACTTACAAGCCTGAGCGCGACGGACTCTTCTGCGAGAAGATCTTCGGTCCTACCAAGGACTACGAGTGCCATTGCGGAAAGTATAAGAGAATCCGCTATCGTGGCATTGTCTGCGACCGATGCGGTGTGGAGGTGACAGAGAAGAAGGTTCGTAGGGAAAGGATGGGTCATATCGAACTCACCGTTCCTGTAGCTCATATCTGGTACTTCAAGTCAGCTCCTAACAAGATCGCAGCTCTTCTGGGAATCGCTGCAAAGAAGCTTGAATCGGTGATCTACTATGAAAAGTATATCGTGATCAAGCCGGGTGCATCAGGATTCCAGAAGCTTGAGCTTCTTTCTGAGGACGAGTATCTTGATTTCTATGCACAGCAGCCGGAGCAGTACAACATGCCGGCTGACGATCCTGACAAGTTTGTTGCAGGAATGGGTGCGGAGGCAATCTATGAGCTTCTGAAGGAGATCGATATCGATGCACTTGCAAAGGAACTCCGTCAGAAGATGCACAAGGAGACCTCACAGCAGAGAAAGGCAGAGGCTCTCAAGAGACTGAGCATCGTGAAGTGGTTCCAGGATTCAAAGGGCATCAACCGTCCTGAGTGGATGATCCTCAAGGTGATTCCTGTGATTCCGCCTGATCTTCGCCCGCTCGTTCCACTCGATGGAGGACGTTTCGCGACATCAGACCTCAATGACCTCTACAGAAGGGTCATCATCCGTAACAACCGTCTCAAGAGACTCATCGAGATCAAGGCTCCTGAGGTCATCCTCAGAAACGAGAAGCGTATGCTCCAGGAGGCTGTCGATTCACTTTTTGACAACTCGAAGAAGTCAAACGCTGTAAAGAGCGAGGCAAACAGGACACTCAAGTCTCTCTCTGACTCACTCAAGGGTAAGCAGGGACGTTTCCGTCAGAACCTCCTCGGTAAGCGTGTGGACTATTCAGCACGTTCGGTTATCGTCGTTGGTCCTGAGCTCAAGATGCACGAGTGCGGTCTTCCTAAGTTCATGGCTGCAGAGCTTTACAAGCCGTTCATCATCAGAAAGCTGATCGAGCGCGGTATCGTGAAGACAGTCAAGTCAGCAAAGAAGATCGTCGACAGAAAGGATGCTGTCATCTGGGATATCCTCGAGAACGTGATGAAGGGTCATCCGGTTCTTCTCAACCGTGCCCCTACACTTCACCGTCTCGGTATTCAGGCATTCCAGCCTAAGATGATCGAGGGTAAGGCAATCCAGCTCCACCCGCTCGCTTGTACGGCCTTCAATGCCGACTTCGACGGTGACCAGATGGCCGTTCACCTTCCGCTCGGCAACGCAGCTATCCTTGAGGCACAGCTCCTCATGCTCGGCTCGCACAACATCCTCAACCCTGCCAACGGTACTCCTATCACCGTCCCTTCTCAGGACATGGTGCTCGGTCTGTACTACATCACCAAGGCTCGTCCGGGTGTGAAGGGTGAGAACATGAGCTTCTACGGACCGGAGGAGGTGATCATCGCCCTCAACGAGAAGGCGATCGACATCCATGCTTCGATCAACGTAAGACTCCCTAAGAACAAACTCAACCTCGAGGAAGGTACAGAGATGGTGAAGACCACTCCGGGCCGTATCATCGTGAACCAGCTCGTTCCGGTGGAGGTTCCATATATCAATGAGGTCCTCGGAAAGAAGTCACTCCGTAAGATTATCTCGAATGTCATCAAGTACACAGGTGTTGCACGTACAGCCCTCTTCCTCGATGATATCAAGGATCTCGGATACACAATGGCGTTCAAGGGAGGTCTTTCATTCAACCTCGGCGACGTGATCATCCCTGAGGAGAAGAAGTCTCTCATCGAGAACGGTTACAACACCGTAGAATCCATCAAGGCTAACTTCTCAATGGGATTCATTACCAACAACGAGCGCTACAACAAGGTCATCGACCTCTGGTCTTCAATCGACAACCAGATCACCGGTATTGTCGAGAAGCAGATCTCAAGCGACCAGCAGGGATTCAACCCTGTATATATGATGCTCGACTCAGGAGCCCGTGGTTCGACAGCGCAGATCAAGCAGCTCTGCGGTATGCGAGGCCTGATGGCGAAGCCACAGAAGGCCGGTGGACAGGGAGCGGAGATCATCGAGAACCCGATCATCTCGAACCTCAAGGAGGGAATGTCGGTGCTCGAGTACTTCATCTCTACTCACGGTGCGCGTAAGGGTCTTGCCGATACAGCCCTCAAGACTGCCGACGCAGGTTACCTTACCCGTCGTCTCGTGGACGTGTCACACGACGTGATCATCAACGAGGAGGATTGCGGTACTCTCCGTGGACTTGTTGCTACAGCAATCAAGAGCAAGGATGAGATCGTTGAGTCACTCGGTGAGCGTATTCTCGGCCGTACTTCAGTACACGATATCTTCAACCCGCTCACAGGTGAACTTATCATTCCTGCAGGTGAGGAGATCACAGAGGACATCGCAAACCTCATCGAGTCACTTCCTATCGAGCAGGTGGAGATCCGCTCGGTGCTCACATGCGAGTCCCGCAAGGGAGTCTGCGCGAAATGCTACGGACGTAACCTCGCATCAGGACGCATGGTCGAGAAGGGAGAGGTTGTCGGAGTCATCGCGGCACAGTCAATCGGTGAGCCAGGTACCCAGCTTACACTCCGTACATTCCACGTCGGAGGTACTGCATCAAGTACTGCAGCCGAGAACGCGATCACATCGAAGTACAACGGCAAGCTCGAATTCGAGGAACTCAGAACCATCGAGAGAATCACAGAGGACGGAGTTCAGGACGTTGTTGTCAGCCGTACCACTGAACTTCGCATTGTGGATGAAAATACCGGAATCACATACTCACAGTATGACGTTCCTTACGGATCGATCCTCTACAAGAAGGACGGTTCGACAGTGAAGAAGGGTGACCTGATCTGCGAGTGGGATGCATATAACGCTATCACCATCATCGAGGCTGCCGGTAAGGTGCGTTTCGACCACATGGTTGACGGTGTGACATTCCGCGAGGAGATGGCCGACGAGTACTCGCTCAACAGGGACAAGGTCATCATCGAGTCACGTGACAAGTCGAAGAACCCTACCATCATCATCACAGATGAGCATGGCGAGAGCCTCAAGCATTACAACCTCCCTGTAGGTGCACACGTAATGGTTGAAGACGGCCAGGATGTGAAGGTCGGAGACATCATCATCAAGATTCCACGTGCCATCGGTAAGGCAAACGATATCACAGGAGGTCTCCCACGAGTTACAGAGCTCTTCGAGGCACGTAACCCATCCAACCCTGCGATCGTATCTGAGATCAACGGTGAGGTCATCATGGGCAAGATCAAGAGAGGTAACCGCGAGATCATCATCAAGAACCGCACAGGTGCAGAGAAACATTACCTCGTTCCTCTTACCAAGCAGATCCTCGTTCAGGAGAACGACTACGTGAAGGCTGGTACAAGACTTTCAGACGGTGCCGTATCTCCAACTGATATCCTCAACATCCTCGGCCCTATCAAGGTTCAGGAGTACATCGTGAACGAGATTCAGGAGGTTTACCGTCTCCAGGGTGTGAAGATCAACGACAAGCATTTCGAGATCATCGTACGTCAGATGATGAGGAAAGTGCAGATCAACGATCCGGGCGACACTGAATTCCTGCCTGAGGAGCTTGTGGACAAGTGGCTGTTCATGGATACAAATGACGCTATCTACGGCAAGTTCTATGTGATGGATGCCGGTGACTCCGAGATTTACGAGGAGGGTGACATCATCACAGCACGCGAGATGAGAGGCGAGAACTCTTCACTCGAGCGTCAGGGACTTAAGATGATGGTTCTGCGTGAGGCTAAGCCAGCAACTGCAAGCCAGGTGCTCCAGGGTATCACAAGGGCTGCGTTGAAGACCAACAGCTTCATCTCTGCAGCGTCATTCCAGGAGACTACCAAGGTGCTCAGCGAGGCAGCTATCCGCGGCCGCGTCGACACTCTCGAAGGTCTTAAGGAGAACGTCATCTGCGGACATCCGATCCCAGCAGGTACAGGTCAGAAGGAATTCCAGGAGATCCTGGTCGCTCCAGCTGCCGACATGCAGAAGAATCTTGCAGATCTCTAACAGATCCGAAATATTTGCACAGAAGTTGCCATGTCCGATGACATGGCAACTTTTTTTAATAGACTTACCAAAGGGAAGCGGAGGGAGATTCTTCGCAACATATTGCTGCTGATTCCCGGTATTGCGGCGGATTTCGTGATACATTCCGGAATCATTCAGAAGAAATATCTCCATGACCTTTTCGGCAAACTGACAGTAGTCTATCTTATAATGATAGGACTGCTGGTAGCCAACTCTCTCCTGACTGCATTCCTGGAGATATACAGCAAGAGCGAAAAGAACCGTAACCATCCTTTGAAAGCCCTTGTGCAGGGAATGCAGGTGGTATTGTTCTTTGTGGGAGGGATAGTGGTGGTGGGAGTGCTCATAGACAAGTCTCCGACTGCCCTGCTCACCGGTCTGGGCGCCTCTGCTGCAGTCCTGATGCTCATATTCAAGGACAGCATCCTCGGATTTGTTGCAGGAGTGCAGCTGACCCAGAACAATATGGTCCGTCTGGGAGACTGGATCCAGATGCCGGACGGGAGTGCAAACGGCACTGTCGAGGAGATAACCCTGAACACCGTAAAAGTGCGGAACTGGGACAATACGATAACCATGATTCCGCCATATACCCTCGTCAGCAGTCCTTTCAAGAACTGGAGAGGCATGACGGAAAGCGGAGGCAGAAGGGTGGACAAGATGATCCGTCTCGACATGGATTCTCTGGAGATCATGACCCCGGACATGACAGCCGATCTGAAGAAGTCTGTGCCGCTGTTGAGGGACTATACCCCTTCGGAGGGTGAACACCCGACCAATTCGCAGTTATACCGTATATATATCGAAAAATATCTCCGCAGTCACCCTGTTGTGGCCCAGAATCTTGATCTGATCATAGCCCAGAGGGAGCCGTCCGAGTTCGGACTGCCGATAGAAGTATATTTCTTCCTGACGGACAAGGTCTGGAACGAGTATGAAAAAATCCAGTCCGATATCTTCGACCATCTCCTGTCAATGGCCTCCGAATTCGGACTGAAACTTTATCAGCTGTCCTGTTAACATGGACAGCTGATGCCTATCTCGTCTTGGTCGAACTGCGGATGAACATTTCCGCAGGGAGGACAATTCTTTCAGAAGGGGAGGATATGTCTTCGATCTTTGTCAGAAGAAGACGGACAGCCTCTTCCGCCATTTTCTGCATTGGACGTTCCACAGAAGTTATGGCAGGGGAAACGAGTGCGGCCATGCGGGTTCCTGACATGCACGCGATGGAGATTGTCTGCGGGATGGCTATCCCACGTTTTTCAAGGACTTTCTTTGCTCCCACTGCCTGGAGGTCAGTGAAGCAGAATATTGCGTCCGGCATATCCTGGGGGGGGCAGTTATCAAGGAATTTCTTCATCGCTTCAGCGCCGTCCTCTTCTGTTGTTCCTGTCACCATGACAAGCTCAGGCTCAAAACTGATATGGTGCTTGTTGAGGGTATCGTGGTATGCCCGCATACGGTCGGCTGTCGTGCTTATATAATCCGGACCGGTGAGATAGAGGATGCGCTTGCGTCCGTCGTAGATGAGGTGCTCCATAAGGAAGAAGGCTGACTTGTACTCATCGCTTCTTACGCTTGAACACTCAAGACCTGGGATGATCCTGTCAAAGAATACCAACGGAATACCTCTTTTTATAAAGGAATCATAGAAGTCGTAGTTGGCCTTGTTATGGCACGTACTGACAAGGAGGCCGTCCACACGATATTTGTCAAAGAGTTCGACATTGTCTCTTTCGTTGATGAAGTCCTCATCCGAAATGGCCAGAAGGAGTCGGTAGCCCTTCAACTGGAGGAGGTGCTGGACCATGGATGTGAACTTCATGTAGAATGAGGTCTCTGCCTCAGGAAGAACGATTCCTATGGTCTTGGTGCTGCGGTGGCGCAGGTTCACTGCCATCTCATTCTTCCTGTATCCCATCCGTTCGGCAGTCTCCAGAACTTTGCGTACAGTTTCCTTGCTCACATTCTGTGAGTCGCTTGATAGTGCACGTGATACTGTGGATTTAGATATCCCCAGTTCTTTCGCTATGTCTTTGATAGTTATGTGTCTCATGGCGTAACGAATCTTGTACAAAGTTAACTTATAAAAATGTAGGGAACACAAAAATCTTGCAACTTGCCAAAAACGGGAACGGTTGCACAAAATGGGAACGGTTGCGGGAACGATTGAGAAAAAATATGAAAAATAATTCGCCCATCTGTCGGGATATGGAGAGTAAATTAGCACAGAATGAGTCGCTTATAATTGAAATTCATATAAATCATGACACAGATTAACAGATCAAATTCAATCATGCTTCTTGCCACAAGATTCGACAATCTTGGTGGCTGGACAGTGGAGCAGCAGTTTGTGCTGCAGATGGGATCGAGCTATCTTCTGGCTCACGGAATCGGAACACCTGTCGCAGAAGACCCTACAACCAAGGTTAAGGTCGAGAAGGCAGGAAAATATACTCTCTGGGTGCGCACCAAGAACTGGACTGCGTTCTGGTCAGAGGGCAAGACTCCGGGAATCTTCCAGGTGAAGGTGGATGGCGTTGCAGATGCTGCTGAGTTCGGACTCGGTTGCGAGGGTGCGACACGTGCTGAGCGCGCTGCATGGTACTGGCAGAAAGGTGGTGAGTATGAACTCGCTGCAGGAGAGCATGAGATCGCCCTTCACGACCTTATGGGCCTTGACGGACGTTGCGATGCAATTCTCCTTACCACTTCTGGTGAGACTCCGGGCAACAGCCTCGAGGACTACGTGAAGCTTCGTGCGGAACTTCTTCCTACTCCGGTCGTGGAGAAGGGACACTATGATTTTGTGATTGTAGGTGCCGGTATCTCAGGAATGTGTGCTGCTCTTGCTGCAGCACGTCTTGGCTGCAAGGTGGCTCTTATCCAGGACCGCTACATCCTGGGTGGAAACAACTCTTCTGAGGTGCGCGTGGGTCTTGGCGGACAGATCAACGTCGATCCGTATCCTGCTCTCGGATACCTGCTGAACGAGATCGGTCCTGACCGTATCGGAAACGCACGTGGTGCCCACCACTATCAGGACGACAAGAAGATGAATGTCATCCTTGCCGAGAAGAACATCACTCTCTTCACAGGATACACAGTGACGGAAGTCGAGAAGGACGGCGACAGGATCAAGGCTGTGACCGCGGTCGAGGCTACAAAGCAGGACAGGATACGCATCAGCGGAGACCTGTTCTCAGACTGTACAGGTGACGCTCACCTTGCTGCGATGGCAGGTGCAGAGTGCCGCATGGGCCGTGAGGCTCAGGCTGAGTTCGGCGAGAAGCTCGCTCCGAAGGAGGCTGACGGATTCACGATGGGCGTGTCCATCGAGTGGTACTGCGAGGACTGGAACACTCCATGCTCGTTCCCTGATTCACTCGACTGGGGACTCGAACTTGACGAGTACACCGTTGAGCCAGTGCACAGAGCGAACTGGTACTGGGAAGTGGGAATGCGTGATGACCAGGTGGCTGATGCCGAGAAGATCCGTGACTACGGAATGTATGTGGCATACAGCACATTCTCATACTGCAAGAACCGTCTTGCAAAGAAGGAGGACTGGGAGTGCACTCATCTTACATGGGTGAGCCACGTCAGCGGAAAGAGGGAGAGCCGCCGCGTTGTCGGAGACTATATCCTCCGCGAGCAGGATCTCACAAGGCCTATCCTCCACGAGGACGCGACATGTACGACGACATGGCGTATCGACCAGCACTATCCGGATCCACGCAATGCGGACAAGTATCCTGGCGAGGAGTGGATGTCAATCGGAGTCCTCACACCGATCGACTTCTATCCGCTTCCATACCGCTGCTTCTACTCAAAGGACATTCCTAATATGTTCATGGCCGGACGTAACATCTCAGTGACCCACATAGCTCTCGGATCGACACGAGTTATGCGTACCTGTGGTCTCATCGGAGAGGTTGTCGGCATGGCGGCAAGCATCTGCGCGAAGAAGAATGTGAATCCGCGTGATATATATACTACCTACTTCGAGGACCTCAAGGAACTCATGCGCAAGGGTACAGGCCGTACGGATGTCCCTTATACTCAGTTCTATCATCAGGTTGACCGCACCGGACATCAGGCGGAAGACAGGTAACGGAAAACAATAGCCACAGATTATAATATGAATCCAAATAACCGAAACGGTGCCGCATGGACATTTGTTCTTGTGCTCGTGATGCTGGTGTTTTCATCTCCATCTCTGAGGGCACAGAGCCATGTGGTTTCCGGAACAGTCCTTGACGAGAACGGTCTCCCGCTGATAGGAGCGGGAGTCCTGACTCAGGATGGGAAGCGGGGAGTCATAACTGACCTTGACGGAAAGTACACTATCAGTATCCTGGAATCGGATAAGGTGCTTTCATACTCATATCTTGGATATGCTACAAGCCAGGTAGTTGTGGATGGGAGGAAACAGATAGATGTCACCTTGAACCCAGACACGTCCAATTCTCTGAATGAGGTGGTAGTCATCGGATACGGCACCTCGAAAAAGGCAGATCTCACTGGATCTGTAGCTTCCGTGAAGATGGGAGACATCGAGGATGTGCCGACGACCAGTGTCGATCAGGCCCTGCAAGGAAAGATTGCCGGAGTCGACATCATGTCCACCACTGGAGAACCTGGTGCAGGAACTTCCATCCGTGTGAGAGGAACCCGCTCGATCGAGGCTTCCAATGAGCCGCTCATCGTTGTTGACGGCGTGATGGATGCTGTGGAGGATATGAACGAGATAAATCCGGACGATATAGAATCCATATCGATTCTGAAGGATGCATCCTCTACTGCCATCTATGGTTCGAGAGGTGCCAACGGAGTAGTCCTCATCACGACTAAAAAGGGAGTGACCGCGAAGCCGCGACTGACGGCAAAGGTCTCTTTCGGAGTGTCTCAACTGTCTCGCAAGCTGGATCTTATGGATTCGGCGGAACTGATCAGATACAGGAATGACTATACCTATATAGATGCCTACATCAACAATCCTGCGAAGAATCCGTCAGTGGCAAAATATGATATAGCAGATTTCCCGAACAATACCGACTGGATTGACGAAATTACAAGGACGGCGTTTTCAGAAACAGCGAATGTGTCTGTTTCCGGCAAGGAGAAGGGAAGCACATATTTCGCTTCACTCGGACTTAACAACACGGAAGGTATAGTGGACGGAAGCGGATTTCTGCGTATGACGGGTCGTTTCAATGTCACTCATGACTTCACCAAGTGGCTTTCTGCGGGCCTTAAGGCAAACTATACCTTCGCAAAGGAGAATCCGAACAAGGCAAATATCGGTGGAACCAATGTCTATACGGGTGCGGTGTATCTGGCTCCATACATAGGGGCTTTCGACGAAGTTAATCCTTTGTATGAGAACGGAACCAAGATCAATACTCCTAGGGTGGCGATCGATATGATCGACCATTATAAAACCAGGCAGAATGCCTCTTTTTCAGGAGAGATAACTTTGAAACCGGTCAGGGGGCTGATGATAAAGAGCCAGAATACCTATACGCCTCATCAGGTGCATGTGTTCAAGTTCAGCCCAAGCACTCTTCCTGCCAGATATGAAGGCCAGGGAGGTCTGGCCAACAGGACAGAATACAACTCGGATCAGTTGATGACGGAGAATACCCTCAATTACAAGAGCAGGATCGGAAAGAACAACAATCTAGACCTTATGGTGGGATATTCTGCAAGCCGTAAGAAGGTGAATCAGGTGATTCTCGCAGCTAACGGAATATTTGACGATAATCTGACATGGAATAACCTGAATGCCATAAGCAGCAAGGAGGGATATACCGTAAATTCGACAGACGAGGCCATCGTCCGTCAGTCTGTTTACACAAGACTTAACTACAACTTCGGCAGCAGATACTATCTGACATTCACAGCCCGCGGCGACGGATCGTCAAACTTTGCGGCCAACAACAAGTGGGGCTTCTTCCCTTCTGGAGCGATCAAGTGGAATATCAGCAATGAAAAGTTCATGAGAGGGGCACGCTGGATCGATAATCTTTCCCTCAGGCTCAGTGCGGGACTGACCGGAAATGATGCGATTTCTGCATATAAATCCTTGGGTATCTACAGTTCTTCGACCAACGGAGCAGTCTTTGAAGGAACTCAGAGTGCCGGCTTCTATCCTAGCCGTGTACCGAATCCGGATCTTACCTGGGAGAAGACGACTCTCTACAATCTGGGACTGGATTTCTCGATCTTCAAGGAGAGGCTCAGCCTGACAGTCGATGCTTATTATTCAAGGACAAATGATCTTCTTCTGACCTTGAAGACGATACAGTCGACCGGATTTTCCAGCCGTTTTACAAATCTGGGACAGACTTCCAACAGGGGAGTCGAGGTCACTATCGGAAGCCGTAACATCGCGAAGAGGAATTTCGGGTGGTCAACGGAGTTCACCATATCTCATAACTCCCAGATGGTTGATGACATAGGACATGAGGAGTATGTTGCAGCCATGTCTTCCGGAGGATATATGATGTATGGCTACAAGTCCGGCTATCCGCTGAATGCCCTTTGGGGATTTCAGTATGAAGGGGTGTTCCATAATGTCGATGAGGTCTACAAGAATCAGATCACTCACAGCTATGTGAGCCAGACTTCCATATCTGAGGATAATCCTAATTATCATACCCTTCTGGGTAGGGCGAAGTATGCGGATGTGGACAAGGACGGAAACCTTTCCATCGATGACCTCATATATCTCGGATCTGCCGATCCTGTGGTATATGGAGGACTTCAGAACACCTTTAATATATATAACCTGAAGATCGGAGTGTATCTGGCCTACTCATTGGGTGGAAAGATCTATAACTATTCCGAACTCTATATGTCCGGAAGTTATTATACCAATCAGTACAGATATATGACTGATTCTTGGCATCCTGTCAGGAATCCTGAGTCTGACCTGCCGCGTGCCGGAATAGGCCAGTCGCATCTTCCAAGTTCGCTGCAGGTTCATGATGCTTCATATCTGCGTCTTAAGACCCTGTCTCTTTCATATACCTTCAATTTCAAGAAACTGAAGAAACCGGTGGTGAAAGGACTTACGATAGGACTCACGGGCGAGAACCTTTTCCTATGGACTGCATACAACGGATTCGATCCGGACGTTTCGACAAGCAGCGAGACTTCTACCCTGCGAAGGGCTGACGTCGGGGCATATCCGCGTGCAAGACAGGTAATGTTGAATCTCCAAATCAGAATGTAGCCGATATGAAAAGAATGACATATATATTGACGGTTTTCATGGTTTTCCTGCTGACGTCATGTTCGTTGGAGGAGAAGCCTCTCGGATATGTGACAAAGGAGACATTCTATCAGACTGAAGAACAGTGCTATTCAGCCCTGAGGGGGTGCTATACGCCGCTGCATTATATCTATTGCAATACATTTCTCTATGCGACGGAAGCCTGCACGGACATCTGGTTCTGTAATTCTGCGGATCTCAATGCGCAGCTTGCCATAACTCCTGCAAAACCGGGTGTGGCAACGACTGTGTGGACATACGGTTACAAGGGTGTGGCGCGTGCTAACGAGTGTGTGGAATGCATCGCAGCCTCTCCGCTCAAGGAATCGGTCAAGATGCCTATGGTGGCCGAAGCCAGAGCCATGAGGGCACTGTATTACTATGTGCTTACTTCCTTCATGGGTGACGTTCCTTTCTACACCTATGCTGTCAGTGATGTTGAGGCGATGGAGGAAATAAGAATGCTTCCGAGGACATCTGCGGATCAGATCAGGGATTCTCTGTATAATGATTTGAAAGATAATGCCTTGCCATATTTTACAGAGGCAAATGGTCTGAAGTGCAGGGCCAATCAGGTGAAGAACCAGCATGCGGGATATGCCTTGAGCCTGATGCTGATGGCGAAGTTTGCGATGTGGAACGAGGCTTGGGATGATGCTCTGTATACCTTGAATCTGCTTGAGGAAACTTACGGCGAGTTCAACGAGGGCAACTTCCCGTTGGAAGATGTCAAGTGGAGCATAAAGAATCCGGATGAGAGCATTTTCGAGATCGAGCATGCCTGGGATGCCAACGGAGTGAAATTCTACGGTGGCATAGCAAGTCTGATGTGTCCTAAATGTTCCGGTGAAGGAATGTATGACGGAGTCTATATGAAGGACCTTAGCCAGACCGGTTCGAATGCGACATCCATCAGGGCTACAAATCATTATGCTCTGTTCAGATCGGCAGATAATAAGAAATCGGAGAATGCTCAGAACAAGAACGGGCTGTTTTCTGCTATGCCGATGAAACTGAGTAATGAAACGTATGATACGGGGAAAGCCAAACGTTATTGCTCGGATATAGATCCTGATGCATTGACAAGCGGAGCGACTGCAAATGGCAGTCCGCTTGACAGGCGAATCCAGTACACTCTGGGACTGGGCAACTGGGAGACGGGAGAGACGTTTGCAAATCTGCGCACCGGGGGATTCTTCTATGGCGGTCCGAAGTTCTGGTGTTACGGCATGACGGCAAACTATGACAGCAACAACTATCGTATCCTCAGATATGCCGATGCGGTTCTGATGCAGGCTGAATGTCATTATGAACTCGGTAATGAGGGCAAGGCCATCGAATATCTGAACAAGACGAGAAACCGTGCTGGCATCGGAGACTATGTCTATACGACAAATGTAGAACTGCTCCGTGAAATCCAGAACGAGAGGGCTCGTGAACTCGGTGGAGAGTTCCACCGCAAGTTCGATCTTGTGCGTTGGGATATCTGGTATGAAATGACAAAACAGTACAACGGAGAGCAGCGTGTAAAGGATAACATACGTCGTTGCCACCGTTTCTATCCGATTCCGGACACGGAATGTGCTCTTTCCGGAGGAATATTAACTAACGATGAATATGAACTGTAGCATGAAGACATCGATAAGGATATTGTTTGTAACTGTAGTTCTGATGCTTGCGGCAGGCTGTCAGAAGCCGTTCGAGAAGCATTATGACCTGGCGGTTGATTCAAACGCATACACCCTTCCATATACCGGGGACACTTTCCCGCTTTATGTCTATTGCTCCGGGGCCTGGACCGCTGAATTTGATGCGGAGGTGTCGTGGATAAGGATTGAGGAGGGAACTGAGAAGGGACAGGGAAACGGTGTTGTCCGTATCACATATAAGGACAATGACGATGCTCTTCGTCAGGTGAATCTGGTGCTCAGGAGCGGAGAGTTCACTCAGACAGTCGCTTTGGAGCAGAAGTATAACTCTACACATATGGTGGTGGAATGAGAAGACTGGCAACATTCATGATGGCAGTAATAGTCTCCGTGTCTGCAGTGCAGGCACAGAGCATTGCTGCGCTATGGAACCTGTGTCCTAAGGGCGGTTCAGTCGTTCTTCAGTCCCATGTCGTGGCTGACATGGTCGTGGTCAGTGACTGCGACAGTCCCAATATGTCTCCATCCCTCAACGTTTCTGTCGGGACTTTGGAGAGCCGCTGGAACAGGAGGACTGCATTTGTGCAGACACCTGACGGGAAGGTGGGACTCAGACTGATCTTCGCAAGCGCAGGAGAGAACGCCCTTCACAAGGGAGATATGGTGAAGATGGACTTCCATGGATGTAAGATTTCACGTTCGCGCAAGCCAGATGCAATCACTGTGGAAGGAGTACGTGCCGTGAATAATATCTTGTCATGCACTCCGGGAGGAGTCATTCCTGTCAAGGAAAAGTATATATCGGAACTCACTGACCGGGACATAAACACCTATGTCACTCTCAAGGATATCGACATAGTGTTCAAGGACGGGTCCTACTATAATGTCCATGAAGATTATACCGTCAAGATGGACGGCTGGGCGACTCTCATGAGAGATTCACAGGGAAGTGGTATATATATGCATCTGACAAATGCCTGTCCTTGGAGAAGGACAGGAAAGGAACTTCCTGCGGGAACGGGAACCCTCAGCGGCATCATTGTCAGTGAGCAGAACCGCCGCTACGGCCCTGATATGGGCCTTTATGGCATCCGTCCTCTTGATGAGTCGGATATTGCGCTGGAGTCTGGGAAGTCTCCATGGAAGACTCTTGTCGGCTGGGTAAAGCCGGAAGGAAGCGGACAGTCTCTTGATTTCGAGATATCCGGAACAGTAGGAGGACTTTTCAAGAAAGGTATTGCGAATGACAGGATATACAACGATGTGGGAAATACTGCTGCTTTCCTGTGGACAGACAGCGGTTCGGAGGTACGTGTGTACTCGGGTTATAACAGCATCTCCCGTGAGAACCACGGATTTGTCGGAAACTGCGCCTTGATGTTCATCGGACGCAGTGTGGACTGGTATGTCTGGGATGGAGCAGGCAATGTTGTGGACACGCGGTCGTTCTTCGTGTCATTCAACGCGTCGAAACTCAAGGGATGCGTCGCCCAGCTTGCCATAGAGTGGTCTGCCGGAACCCAGGACGGAAACAAGAGCTGGTTCTACCCGATAGACTGGAAGGCAGAGTGTTCTGCGGATGGTGAGAACTGGTACAGCCTGCGTGATGCTGCAACCGGCTCTGAGCGGATAATGCTTCATAATGTCCCATGGAATGACTGTGTCGTGAAAGGTTCCGGCCATGACTTCAAGAAGAAACCGAATTATGATACGGCCATGGGACCACAGCAGCATTCATTCATGCTTCCCGAGCAGGTGCTTGGATCCAAGGAGGTCATTATCAGGCTTACTCCGGCTTCGACAGACGTCGCTAAGGTCAGGGTGGAAGCTCCTACCTCATACAGAAACGGACAGATTACAGACAAGGATACGGAACGAGAAACATGGATAAGGTTCGAGTCCATTCAAATCGATTATAAGAAATAGATATGAAACATATTGCAAGAATATTAATCTCCCTCCTGCCGCTGCTTGCCGGCTGCAATCTGGATGATGCACATTATGTTCTGATAGAAGAACTTGACTATGCAGTTCTGGCAGAGGACGGGTCTTATGCCAAGGATGACAGTACTGCTGCCGTTCCGGCGGAAGGAGGCGTCATCGCATTCAGGATACTTTCCAATGCAGATGTCAAGGTCACTCCGCGGAGTGGAATTCCTGAATGGGCCAAGGTCAATGCTCTGGACATAGAAAAGGACAGCATCTTCCGGGTGGAGATGCAGCCGAATAACGGTTTCAGACGTGGTGTTGTCTTTGATCTTGCTCTGGAAGGGAGCGAAAAGACACTGGAACTCGTAGCGAGACAGCATGGCGTGATTCCAGTTCTGGAGTGCGCTGACCCATATGTAACCGTCAAGGGAAGTGCAGATGCACAAGAGGAATTTGTTCTGAATACCAATCTTGTTGCAGACGACCTGTCGATCGAGGTTTCATATATGTCGGGAGATTCCTGGATAACTTCCACGGAACTTGATGGCACTGTCTTGAAAGTCAGTACAATAAAGAATCCGACTGAGACTTCGCGCAAAGCAGCTGTGACGGTTTCTCATCTTGATGGATGGAACATTCGGACAGCGGTGACACTGTTTCTTACCCAGGCTTCTTCGTCAGATGCCATCGGTACTCCTGCGACTTTTGCTGAAGTCAGAGCCAAAGCGACTCCGACAGGAACGGCTGTGGAAGAGGAATATACGGTGACAGGCATAGTCATCAGTGACTGGCGCAGCCCTAATATGGCAGAGAACAGGTGCATCCCGATAGATGAAGCAGGGACACTAAGAAATACGAATGTGTCCGATGAGACCCTTACGACTGTCGGACAGGTTGTCGATACGCTGACTGCCCGCCGTACTGCGTACATCGAGTCAGAGGATGCGGCACTCGGATTCAGACTTTTGTTTGATGAGGCTGGAGATAACATTCTTGAACATGGCACAAGAATTACCTTGTCTCTTGCAGGAACAGTCCTTTATCAGGAACTTGATCCTGAACGCTACACCATTGCAGGTGTCAAGGGAGAGAATATCATGGAAAGCACGGCAGGCATCGCTGTGCCGGTGAAGGAGAAGACGATTTCTGAACTCACTGACGAGGACGTCTATACGTACGTAGGCGTGAAGAATGTGGAGTTCCCTGTCAAGGAAGGCTCATACACGGATGTCAGGGAAAATCATGCTCTATGGTCTGTGGTAAATGACGGCTGTTGCAAGGAGACTCAGGGCTATTTCTATATGGATGGTTTCTCAAATATGCTTGTGGATGGTGCCGGACATGCCGTATGCACTCCTGTAAATATGCTCTGCGAGTGGAGAAAACCGGCCTCAGGAATCCCGCAAGGAGCAGGAACAGCATATGGAATAATCACACATGAGGATATCATACGTTATGGCGATGCCGGAAGGTATCAGCTCAGGGTCCTTGATGACAAGGGATTTGCCGGTCTGGCTTCCGCTTCCAACTGGACCACATTGGCCGGTTGGGATATGGGCAAACTGGTACCGTCACATGGTGACAAGACTGCGGTCATGGTCTGTGAAAAGACAGATGCGGAAATAACTAAAAATGGACAGCACAGTTACAAGAGTGTAGCGGCTGGGACCAACAGGACCTGCGGAATTTCTGACACATATCGTTCCATTGAAGTGACGTCTCCGATATCAGGATGGTACAACTGGAAGGGCGGTGAGGTCGAGTCATACAACGGAATGAGGATGGAGATATCCACCGAGGGAATCAGCGGCTCGCAGATGATGGTGGCGTTCCGTTTCTATGCCGGTATCGTGAATAATGCCGACACATACAAGGCTTTCCCGAGTCACTGGTGCGTGGATTATTCATTGGACGGTAAGGAGTACGTCCTTGCAACCAATGCAGATCTTTCAGGGCAGGAATATGTTCATTTGAGGAATATAGCGTTCACGAAACTTTCGATGGCCGGATATTCCATCTCTACAACCACGAGTACGGCATTGGGAGCAAGTGTCCATGCCTTCACCCTTCCGGCAGAGGTCTTCGGAAAGGACAAGGTCTATGTAAGGATAAGGCCTTATGACACTGTCGCCTCTGCCCTTCCTGCATATTTTGATGCCGAGGTCGAGAACTCGCAGGTCATGGAAAATTCAGCAGTGGTGGATTATGTATCATTCCAGGATGTCTTCGTAAGGTATAGATGATGAAAAGGTTATATATCGTATTGATTTTGTCTCTTATGTCCCTCCATGCATCAGCATGGGGAGGATATGAGCACACTGTGATTGCCTATGCGGCACAGGACCATCTGACTGAGAATGCGGCGAGGAACATACGCTATTATCTGGATCAGCCCATATATGAGTATGCCGAGTGGATGGACTACACGCCGCTTCATCCTTATCCGGGATATGAACTGATGAAGAACGGTCATTGCTCCGTGATGTGGTCGGACGGTACTGTGGCAGAGGAGCCTGCTGTCGAGGATGGAGAGGGTAACGGTTATGCGGCCCTTCTGGAAACGATGGATGTTCTGAAGAATCACAGGGCTCTTCCTGATTCAGTTGTTGTGCTTCATCTTCGCTATTTCATTCATATGATGGGAGACTACCATTGTCCCGGCCATGTCCTGATCGTTGACAAGCCGGCTCAGGGAAACAGAGTCTCCGTAAGCGAATGGAAGGATAACAGATGCTGGAAGAAGATATACTACAAGACTTCCACCAACAAGAAGACGATACACTGGCTCTGGGATGCGGCGTTGCAGAATCTGCACAAGGACTGGACTTATGAGCAGTGGCGTGTGGAACTGGACACATGGCCGCAGGACAGGATAAAGGAGGCCGGAGAAGGTACGCCAAAGGAGTGGCTCCTTGCGAATGCTGTGAACGCGGCGAAGGTATTCGAGTTTTCCAGGGAAGGGGAGACATACAATGAGTCCTATTACACGGGAGTCGCACATGACATCTGCTACACCCAGCTAAGGCTTGCGATCTACCGCATGGCAAAGGTATTAAATGACTGCTTTGATTATGAAAAATAGACTTTCAGCGATATTGATGGCGTTTTTCGCATCCGTGTCATTGAACGCGCTTTCGTTCAGTGAGATACGTGCCTTGGGCAAGGCCGGAGAGGAAGTTGCACTGTCCGATGTGCTGGAAGGCCTGGTGGTCAGCGACTACCGCTGGACCAACACTGAAACGGGAGAGAATATCGACGCCTGCATTGTGAATCTCGGAGCAAGTCTTCAGACTGCATATATCCAGAATGAAGATGGCTCTCTGGGATTCAGGGTGAAGTTCAGAAGCATATACGGAAACCGCCTGGAGAGGGGACAGAAGGTGTCTCTGGCTCTTGATGGCTGCAGGCTCCTGAAGGAAACGGATCCGGAGCGTTACACGATTCTCGGTCTTGTTCCTGAATCGGTGACAGTCCTTTCTGATGGTAATCCTCTTCCGCGCAAGGAAAGGCACGTCGGCGAACTGAAAGATGAGGATGTCTATACGGCTGTGACCCTTCTCGGACTTGAATTCAGAAAGAAGGAGGGAGGATATATCAACGTGAATGAGAGGCATGTGCAGATAACCTCGCTGAACGAGGGTCTGAGTCATCCTGATGTACCTGGTTACAGGTCGGCACTTGAAAATGCAGACGCATGGCCTGCTCTTCTGAGGGATGACAGGGGAGACTGGATATACATGCTTGTGAATTCGACCTGCTTATGGAGAAGAAACAACATGGGCGTTCCTCAGGGAGTCGGAGCAGTGACGGGAGTCATTGTCCATGACAGACTGTACAGGTACGGGAACGATCTTGGCACATATTGCCTCAGGCCGATGGACATTTCAGATTTTGAAATACCACGTCAGTCTGCGACTTCATATGAAACCGTATGTGCGTGGAACTGGGATTTCAACCGGCATGCGGAGCTCGATTTTGAAAAGAAAGGAAAGGTGAGATTTCCTCGTCCCGGTGAAGTTGTCGGCGAGAGGATAGTGGCAGAGACAGGATCCGGTTTCATATGGACGGACTCCGGTGCCTCCCTTTCTCTTGACGACGAGTTCAATGCCCGTCATTCATTCGACGGCTGGAAACCGGCAAGGATGACCGGATCGCGCTCGAATTCTGCATTGAGGCTGGACTGCACTTGCGGGGACTGGTACAGATGGAGCGGTTCAGGAAGGATTGAAGGATACAACGGAATATATCTTCAGACTTCTCTGAAAGACATAGAGACAACTTCTCTGACTTTCAACTTCTCAATTGTTGCATCCCGTGAGCATTCCCTCTGGGCAGAGAAGTTCCCTGTGGACTGGAAGGTGTCGTACTCGACGGATGGAGAGAATTTCGTGGACTGTCAGGAAGAAATTCTGCTCAGACCGATAGCATTCAACAATGTGGTTCATGGAAAGAGACCAGCTGTCATCCATAACGGATGTGCTGTGGGATTCCTTGAATTCTGTATCCCGCTTCCTCTGTCTCTCCTGGGCAAGGAAGTCACGCTGCGGCTCTCTCCTCGCTCGAACAGGACGGCCACCGTCCCGGAGACTTTTGACGGCCCTTGCTGCGAAGGAAAGGCGGAAGACGTCAGGGATGCTGACAACATCATCCGTATAGGAGACATCTCGATAACCTGTCTGAAGAAAAACTAAATATATATGAAACTTAGATCAGTATTCTTTGTCTGTGTGGCGCTTGTCCTTCTTTCATGTAGGGAGGAGGGCCTGAAGGAACCTCTCTTCAATGGGGAGGATGTAACTTTTGTCGCTGTCACAGAAGAAACAAGAGTTGCGTTCAATAACGACCTGACACAGATCGTGTGGAAGGCCGGGGATTCGATTTCCATTCTGGACGGATTCACCAATGTCTGCTACGTCACATCTGAAGGCGGCAGAAAAGTGACTTTCACAAGCGAGTCCGGTATTTCTGATGAGGCTCTTGATGTATATGCCGTGTATCCGTGTGACAGCACTGCCAGAAGACTGGAAGACGGACTGGAGGTGATTATGCCGTCATATCAGAGGGTGGATACCACAGTTATGGATCCGAAAGCCAGTGTGGCAGTTGCCTATGCCTCGCCGCTCAAAACCGAGACTCAGCTGGATTTCGACAACATCTGCAGTTATTTTAAGTTCACGGTGCCTGCCGAGGACAAGATCGTGCAGGTGATTCTTGAAGCCGGTAATGATGAATGGCTGGCGGGAACAGTAAAGGCTGCCTATGCAGATGGAGAACTTCAGACAGAGGTGGTCGAGGGAAGGAATCGGATAGTCTTTTCTTCCGAGTCGCCGATGTCCGGCACCTATGTGATAGCATTGCTGCCATGTGTGCTTCAGGATGGACTGAATGTAGGACTTAAGAGCGCAGACGGCAGATCTGCCACCCATCACGTGATTGCAAAGGATGAGAATGACGTGATTTCAGCACTGACATTTGCAAGAAACAAGATAAACAGATTCGCCCTTTCGTTCAAGGAATCGGTGTGGAAGAATGCTCCTGAACTTAAGATTATGGATGTAGCGGCAACTTCTGTGACCGTATGCTGGAGCGAGACCGGTTTCGCTGATCCTGAAGCGGATTTCGCTTCACGATATCATGTCGATATTTATGAAGATGCTGATTGCAAAGCGCTTGTGAACAGCGTAGAGTGGGAGGTTGCAGAAGCAAAGACTTTCCCATGTCCGGCGTTGTGCTTGGCAGGTCTGCTCCCGCAGAAGGATTATTGGGTCACTGTCACCAATTCAGGAACGCAATCCACATCACTTCCGGAAAAGGTGAGCACTCCTGCTGACGCAGCTGTCGTCCTGGAAGGTCAGGCCGCTGAAGGCCAGGTCATCCTGTTGGAGACTTTTGCTCAGCTTGGCAGCGGTGCGGATCCGGTGAATGTTGCCTGGGGTATCCTGGACGGTGCCTTGACGACGGCTCCGGGGGTTATGGATGTGTGGAGCAATGCGGACCTCTCCGGAACCCGTCTTGCAGATTGGGCTGAGAAGACAGAGGGTGCGAATTACGTCGGCCCGGGCTATGTGCGCGTAGGCGATTCGAAAAATCAGAAGGATGCTCTATACACTCCAACCTTGTCGTCTCTCAAGGAATGCTCGACTCTTGAAATCAGTTTCAAGGCAGCGCCATATTCTTCCGATTACGGCGCAGGGGGAACCTCCAAACTTGGTGAATGTTATGCGGAAGTCTGGGTTGTCAACAATGACGAGGAGATCTCCGCAGGAGTTGTCGAACTGAATGACACTCCAACTGCCTGGACTGAGTGTTCTGTTGAGGCATATAATGTCCTTCCGACATCAAGGATAGCCATCGGTGGTGCTTTCGGTGAAAAATCCAAGGTATCCGGTGGAAAGCAGTATGCAAGAATATATCTGGATGATGTCAAGGTGAAACTCCTTAAATATGAACAGTTCACTCAGATCAAGCCGGAACTGAAGATTGAGAAGACTTTCTGGGCGGACAGCTATGTTTCATGGACCTGTTCCGGAGAGCCGGTCGGCTATAAGGTCTATGTGAACGGCGAGGCTGTGACAGACATGCTTGAGCCGGGTATTTCAGAGTATCACGTGACAGGACTCCCGGTGGGATCTACATCGGATATTGCCGTGTCTGCTCTATATGCTAATGACAAGGAGGCATTTTCCGATGTGAAATCCGTTAAGACCGGAAGCATTGTACAGCTTACGAAGAATGTCAGCCCGACATCGGTTTCTGTTTCGATTGAAAACAAGGCAGGTGACAATACTAATAACAACAACCCTTGTCTGTATGTGGAACTGATGGACTCTTCCGATCCGGAGACGGCAGGCAGGATATATTCCACATATGTTCTGGATGCTCAGATCCAGTCTCCTGCATCTCCGTTCATGCCATCATATGTGGTGAACAGCGAGAAGGGAAGAGCACCGCTTAACATTGCGTTCGGAGGTCTGGAGCCGGGCAGGGATTACTGGCTCAGGGTCAAGAGTGTGGACAGGTATGAATTCCTGTCATATCAGCCAGCAGCACCGGCAGACAGTTATTGCGAATCATCAAACGGTAATTCTGACTTCTCGCTACCTGTGAAGGTAACCACAGCTGTCTCTCACACACCTGAAGCAAATGAGGTGCTGTATCAAGGCTTTGATGACCTGATGATTCATGCAGACTTCATCAATTGTGCAGTCGGCTCCGTTCCTGCATTCAAGGCGGCCGGCAAGTCTCCAAAAGATTTGACCTTGGATGCTATAAGGAACTGGACAGAAGAGTTGAGCTTCTACGGACTTAGAGTGGCTTTTGGAAACACTCAGCTGGCTGCCCATTACTCCTGGGCTTCTCAGCTGACGACCTCAGGTGACATTTTCGGGCTCAGTTCGGAAAATGCAAATGGAACGATACAGGGAACAGCTCCTGCAGTCGGAGCGAAGGTCTATAGGTTCGACAAGTTCGACAGTTGTCTCAGCGGATGGTACACCTCAAACAACACATTTGCCAGCCAGGGATATATTCATCTTGGAGCATATTTCAATGTGGGCGACAATGGATTGAACAAGCAGCGTGGAATGATTGCGACTCCAGCCCTTGACAGCCCTCTGCTCTCGACAACGCCAGTTGATTGTACTCTCAGTTTCAGAGGTTTCGTGATCCAGGGACGCAGCACTGCGCTTCAGGTGTGGGTGTATGACTCTGCATCAAAGACATGGGCGGAGGTGAAGAGGATTGACATACACAATTCGACAGGATCGACGCAGGCGGCCTTGGATTACGACAGCGAAGCCAAGAAGTTTGTAGTCACTCAGGAATACTCAGCTGATTCCGAAACTCACAAATGGTATGACTACAATTGCCAACTGAGTCTGAAACAGGGCGACATAGTGGCTATGGTGGCGGAAAAAGAAGATGGAGCCACAATGATAGACGAAATCAAGATAACAACTAAATAACCAAAACATTATGATTAAAGCAATTGAAAAATCTGAGAAGAGGCTATATGCCTCTCCTAAATGTGTTGAACTGGAATTTTTGACACAAGGAACAGTCCTTAGCGGATCCACGTTGATGGAGAAGAACTGGAATTCGACTCCAGAGGGATACGATATTGACAAGGATGCGTTTAACTGGTAAAAATGAACGGAATTATGAAAAAGAATTTTATGATGATTGCTCTGGCTTCTGTTCTGATGATGCCAGTATCGTGTACAAAAAATGAATTGGAAGCACCTAAGGGGCCTGCAGCAGGTGAACTTACCTTTGTGGCATATGCTGAAGGTGGCGATTCCAAGACCACACTCAATGAGGAAGACGGCTCGGTTGCCTGGGCTATCGGTGATCAGATCAAGTTCGATTATGAACTCGATAAGGTGGCTGGTGAGGCTGTCCTTTCTTCTGTACTTGCTGAAGGAAACATTGTTGAGGGTGCTGCGACTTTCACTGCAGCTCTTCCTGAGGCATTCATTATGAGCACGAAGGAGTATGAGGGAGAATCACGTCATATGTATGTGACCTATCCTGCTTCGACAGAGACGGACTACAGTTCAGCAAGCGAGTTCCTGGTGACTGTCCCTGCAGAGCAGGACGGAACATTTGCCAATGCGAGCATTGCTCTGGCAAAATGGGATCCGGAGAATCCGACAGCACCGCTTCAGTTCAAAAATCTTTGCGGTCTTCTCCAGATCGAGATTGCAGATGACGCAGCGCGCAAGATCGTTCTCACCAGTTCGACCGATATCGCAGGAAAGATGTCTGTAGGTTTCAGCACAGGTGTTCCTGCTGTAAAGACCAGCAAGAATGCAGTGCCTGTAAAGGAGGTCACAGTCAATGTGGGCGGCGCCGGCACATATTACGTCGCAGTGCTTCCTGGCGAACTCGAAGATATCTATGTAGCTATCTATAACGAGGCAGACGCGCTTATTGGCGACAGGACAGCAAACAACGCCATTCCAGTGGCCCGCAAGCAGATCCGCAAGCTCGGAACCATCGGCACAGGCTTCTCTGACAGGTATTATGTGAAGACAACTGCGGCTGGAAGCGGTGATGGTTCAAGCTGGGACAATGCGGCGGATCTTACCGGACTTAAGGCTTTGGTGGCAACAAATGTTGTGAAGAAGGTGTACGTTGCGGCAGGAACATATACATTCAGTGGTAATTTTGGCTCAAATGCTGATGCTGCCGCTAACTTCTCAGTGTATGGTGGATATCCATCTGATGCTACCGGTCTTTCGCTTGTGGGACGAGATATCGTAAATAATGCAACAGTCTTTGATGGTGGACATACAGAAACAACAACTGCGGACAAGAGAATATGGGTAATTCAGAAGGGAACCTTCTTGTTCAATGGTATTACTTTTCAGAATGCTTATAGAGCTACCACGGCAGATATCGGTAGTGCAGTGATTCTTGAAGGTCCTGTAAATGCTACCTTTACAGAATGTGTATTCCAGAATAATACAAATCTTCAAACTCCAAAGGAGGGAACATTGGGTGGTGGAGCATTAAGATTGGCTTCCTCATCAGTGTCAGTATTCAATAATTGTAAGTTCTTGAACAATACAACAGACTATGATGGTGGAGCTGTATATGTGAGTTCTACAGCTAGTGCAACATTCAATAACTGTGAGTTCAGTGGTAATACTGCTACGCATGATGGTGGTGCTGTTTATCAGACCGCTACTGCTACAGCTGCCTTCAATGATTGTGAATTCTATTCAAATAAAGCTCGTTATGGCTCTGCTGTCAGCACAATTGGAGAAACAGCATTTAGTGAATGTATTGTGGGAGCTTCTGAAAAGGCCAATGTTGCAACTCGCGGAGCAATATGCTTAAATACTTCTGCTGCAGGCAAACTCTTGATTGAAAATAGTACTTTGTCATATAACTCAGCTTCGATAGGTGGAGCACTTTATATTGATAAGATCTCTGATACTGCAACTTTGGAAGTTAAGGGGTCAACGTTTGCAAATAACGCTGCTACATCGGCAACGGTAAATCATGGAGGCGGAGCCGTAGGCGTTTCCGGTGACTCAAGAAGTTATGCGGGCTTACTAGGATTCACCAACGTATTGTTTGAATCCAATACAGCAGTAGGCTCAGGTGGTGCAGTATGGGATAATGGTGCAGGTATCGCATTTACAGATTGCTCTTTTATATCTAATACTTGCTCTAATGAGGCTGGTGCTAGCGGATCAGGAGGTGGTGCTGTCTTCTGTAACAATACCTCGGCACCGGTAACTGAACTTTACTTCAATCGTTGCTTCTTCAACAAGAATGATATCAATAAGAATAATTGGGGTCGTCATATAGCAATACCTGGCGTTCAGTCTTATCTGGGAATGAATAATTGTGTTGTACGTGGACCGATTGCTCCAGCGTATGCGACAACTGCTGTCACTGGTGTTGGAGCAGCTATTGCCTCAAAAGGTGGCGCTGTGATCGTCAACACGACGATGTTGACTCAGATGGGCGCTCCCGTAATTGCTCGTGGCTCAACAAGTGCTGATAGAGGATATTCTGTTATCAATTCAATCGTAATGAATACTCCAAGTTCGAATCCTCTTTCATTCAGTATGAGTTCAACATCTGAATATATGAATGTATACAGCTGTATCTATACTGAGCATAACGGGGACCTCAGTGCTAAGTATACTATTGATGCTAATTCTCTTGCAGGTGTGGTAAGAGATGGATCAACAATTCCGGAATTCGGATGGCATTATCAGTATCAGGGCAAAGAATTCACTGTTTCAGCACCAAGAAATACAATCAATGTATTTGACTGGTCTGGTACTCTTGCCAATGAAAAGACATTCAATAAGCAGACCTACGATACCATTTCTGGCATAATCAGCAATACATCTGGCGTTGGTCCTGCATTCCTGGAATGGCTTGGTAATGGCGCAGAACTCAAGAAGGATATCCGCGGAGTATCACGAAATACCGCAGCAATGTGGCCGGGATCATACGAGGATGCGACAGCGACTGCCGGTCTGGAATCTCTTAATGTGAAGTAATTTCTGATGATCTTTAAGAAGATAACAATATTTTCATTCATGCTTTCAACTATCGTTTCCTGTGTCGAAATCACAGGAAACGATATTGAGAGCAATAATCTTGACGGAACAGTCGAGCTGATGGCCAGGATGAGTGACGGCACCAAAGTGTCTGTGACTGACCAGGGTGTGGCATCATGGCAGGAAAGCGACGAGATAGCGGTGTACACGACTGCAGCGGAAATCAGAACCTTTGACATGATTTCGCTGGAAGAGGGGATTGCAACCTTTTCGGCAGTCTTGCAGGCGGGAGAAAAACCGTCTGGACTTGCTGTGTATCCAGCTTCGTCATTCGATAGTTTTGAGGATGGCGTCGCTACTGTGGTCTATCCTTTGACTTATACCTATGAGGAAGATGCAATGAGAGCGCCGACGGCTGCGACAGTCGGACAGGACAACTCTCTTGCATTCAAGCATCTCGGAGGCCTTTTACGTGTGACTATTGCCTCAACTCCGGCTTCTGCAACCACATTCCATCTTGTGGCGGAGGGCAGGAAGATTGTCGGTAACTTCAAGGTCATCGGGGAATCAGAACTTAAGGCTCTCACTCTGGAAAGTACGACAAATAATGAAGTCAAGGTGACTTTCATGGCGGCTGGAAACGGCATGGCCTTCAATGTGCCGCTTCCCGCCGGGGAGTATGGTAGTATAAAGGCGTATTTTTCGAATGCTGAGGGTGAAAGATCTGATGAGTGGGAACTCTATCCCTCTCTTGTGATGGAGAGAGCTGACATGTATGTGACTTCTCCATCAAGTCTTAACGGTACGGTGATCGATCCGGAAATGACCAGAATAGGTCTTGTGAAAGACGCGGATACAGGTTCAGGTATAGCCGGGGTTCCGGTAACGGACGGTCATACATATACGGTGACAGACAAGAACGGCGTCTATCAGTTCATGGCTCATGCTGATTCCAGGGCGGTGTACCTGTCTCATCCTTCGGAGTATGAACTCCCTGTGGATGCGAACGGCCAGCACCATTTCTGGGCAACCGAGTCATATAGGAATGACTTCACTCTCACAAAGCGCCAGACGGTATCAGATGACTTCTCGATACTAGCCTTTTCGGATGTGCATTTCTTTAATGAAGGTGCAAGTTCCAATGATGAGCAGATCGGCTACAGGAACACGACGCTGCCTGACATCAACAGTTATATTTCCGGCTTTGACAATCTTATCGCAATAAACTGTGGTGATGTGGTTACCAATGTCACGGAGAAACTGCCTGATTCCAAGGCCGAATTTGCCAAGATAAAGAAAGGCGGTACTACAGTCCCTATGCTGATGGTCATCGGAAACCATGACTTTGACAATGGTGGAACTTCCTTCCTTGAATGTTCGGAGGACTGGTTCAATACGTACGGTCCGACTGACTACTCGGTGAATATCGGCAAGGCCCACATCGTCTGCATGAGCAATGTCCTGTACAACGGACAGGCAGACGGAGGGTATGGCAAATGCATCAAGTATGGCAAGGGGCTTACTGATGATCAGTGGGCTTGGCTGCAGGCCGATCTTTCTATGGTCCAGGATAAGGCCGATAAGATGCTTATCATGTGCTTCCACTGTCCGATATTTTCAGATAACGACCCTCATTTCGGGGATATAAGGAATCTGATGAAGACTTTCGGTGAGACGCATATATTTTCAGGTCACAATCACCATAACACAACCCGGCAGTTTACCGACACATGGAAAGGTCTTTCCGGACGTATCCCGTATGAACACAATATGACTGCTCTCGGTGGTCTGTGGAGAGCTGCAAAAAAGACTTTGGGATACAAATCCCATCACGCCAGCATAGGAAACGACGGGTCTCCGAACTCATATCATGTGTATCAGATCAAGGGTAATGAGATGACTGCGCAGCACTATAAGGCTGTTGGAAAGGAGGCGTCGCATCAGTTCCGCATATATGACGGGGGCGCGAAGTATTCTGATCCGGTGGAAGGAGGTTATGCTTCGTTGACCGGTGAACTGAACGGATTGTATTATTTTGACTGGAAGAGCCTTTGGGAACAGTCATCATCCGAGAATTTTGATCCGACCGGATACTTCATCGTGAGAGTATTTGACGCCGGAACGCGTGGATTGAACTGTAATGTGTATTTTACGAAGAACGGAGTGAGGAATCTGATGACCAGAGTTAAGAAGACCCATAGGGATCTGTGCTCTTCTTCTTTCTTGTGGAATAACGAGTATATGAATACGAACTCCAGTTATGCGGCGGCCTACCTTGGGGGAAAGTCCCAGAGTTTCTGGTATTATCCGGCACCTTCCGGCAACCCTTCGACAGAGACCGACTGGAAGGTTGAGGTCGAGTTCATTGAACCGGACGGAACCAGAACATTTGAGTCAAATACCATTCAGACTGATTATACAGGTTTTTCTCATTCGATATATTGATCGTTGTGATTTATGAGAACTGATGCAATGTTTAAGATGAGGGGTGTGCTTGCGGTTGTATTATGTCTGTTCCTGAGTGCCTGCACCCAGGATAGACAGACCCCGCCGGCAGCAGCGCCAGCCGACGGCAAGGGCGTGTATGCCAATTATGATTTCCATGCCCAGGTGACCGACGAACCGGTTCCTCAGGGCTATGAGCCCTTCTATATAACCCACTACGGCCGTCATGGAGCCCGTCATATAAACCGTGAATGGGAGTATGATGCTGTGGCCACGGTGCTTGGGGAGGCGTCTCTCACTCCGTTCGGACAGGAGATCAAGGCTGAGTTCGACAGGATATACCCTCATCTGAAGGGGCGTGCCACGGACCTTACGCTTCTGGGGCGTGAGCAGCACAGGCATCTTGCACGAAGGATGTATGAGGCCTGGCCGGAGGTGTTCCGCGGCAGGTGTCATGTCGAGGCGGTTTCGTCTGACATCCCGCGCTGCATCCTGAGCATGAATGCCTTTCTGTCATCGCTTGAAGATTGCAGGGCTTCGATAAGCACTTTCGCTGATGTGAACTCGGCTCTTGTTCCGGTTCTCAAGAAGAAGCCTCTTGTGCGCATAGATGCAGACGCTAAGTTCTACGAGTGCTTCGATCCGGATGCACTGTATGGACGTCTGTTTACGGATGTAGAGGCAGCAAGGAAATTATATGCGGTGCCGGACTTTGTCCGTTCGCTCTTCTATTTCGGGGCTCATCTGGAATGTGTAGGCTTTGACGACACGGTGATGCGCGGGGCGTTCACTGATGAGGAGGCCTCTGTGATGGCTGATCTGGACGACTATAAGTTCTTCCACCACTGCGGGTGGGGCACGCAAGTGAATGTGGCCTCTTCATGGCCTCTTCTGGAGCATTTCGTGACAATGGCTGACATCGACATCGCTACAGGAGATACCGATGTGCGTCTGAGATTCGGACATGACAACACTCTGATGCCTTTGATGGCTCTCATGAAGGTGGGTGCGTTTGCCGGAGAATCGATTGACAGCGATATGGTCCCGATGGCGGCTAACCTGAGATGGATTTTTGCCCGCAACAAGGCAGGGAATGTCATAATGAAGGTGCAGTATAATGAAAGCGACGTGACTCCATGGACACCATGGACGGAATACCGCGACTTCTGTCTCGGACAGATCGAGTGGGCGAAGTCACTGCTGGATTCCTGAAAAAGACTATGAGATATATTGTCAGTATACTATCCTTTTTGCTTTGCATTTCGTGCTCCAGAACTCTGGAGTACGGTGATGTGGTGTTTGTGCATCAGCATGGCGGCCCGGTCATCGGGGTGAGCCGCTTGTCCGGCGTGACGGTGCTGACTGAGGAAGGCAAGGAATTCAAGGATGCAGACAGGGATGGAACTCTAGATGAGTTTGAAGACTGGCGCCTGTCTCCCGAAAGACGTGCACAGGACCTTGCCGAATGTCTGACTGTTGAGGAGATGGTGGGGCTGGCCCTTCATTCGCCTCAGCAGCAGATTCCATATAAGAAGAACAAACCGATGTACTCCGGGCTCCCTTATTCGGAAAGCGGTGCCGAGCCTTGGACGCTGACTGACGTGCAGAAGGAATGTATAGTGAAGCATCACGTGAGGCATTTCCTGATCAAGACTGTAGAGTCTGTCGAGGCAGCGGTGAAGTGGAACAATGCCGCTCAGGCCCTTGCGGAGTCGGGACGAGTTGCAATCCCTCTGAACAATTCTTCAGATCCGAGACATTCTCTCAGAGCGGATCCCGAGTTTACTGCCGGAGGAGGAGACATCTCCATGTGGCCGGAGGCTTTGGGCCTGGCTGCTACATTTGATGCGGAACTCCAGAGACAGTATGGGGAAATCGTCGCCAAGGAACTGCGCGCTTTGGGAATGACCACGTTTCTGGGACCTCAGATAGACATGGGCACAGAGCCCAGATGGTTCAGATATTCCTGCTGCATGGGAGAGTCTCCCGAATTCATTACGGCTGCGGCACGCGAATTCTGTGATGCACTTCAGACAACGCCGGAAAGCATGACCGGGTGGGGCTCTGAGAGCGTTATTGCCATGGCAAAGCATTGGCCTGGCGGCGGTTCATGCGAAGCAGGACGCGATGCTCATTATGGAAGTGGAAAATACGCGGTGTATCCGGGCGGCAACTTTGAACTGGGTAAACGGCCTTTCAGGGACGGTGCCTTGAATCTTCCCGGAAAGACAGAAAAGGCGGCTGCGATAATGCCGTATTACTCAATATCTTATGGTGTTACGGGAAATAATCTCGGACAGGCGTTCGACAAGGAGATCATCACTGCTCAGTTGAGGGATTCCCTCGGATATGATGAACTTGTCTGCACGGACTGGATGATCACGGATGACTACAAAGGCCCGGGTGTCCATTACGGCAAGCCTTGGGGAATGGAGGAAAATACCAAGGCGGAGAGGTTCCTTCAGGCATGGACAGCCGGATGCGACCAGTTCGGTGGCAATCTCGATTATGCTTCTGCTATGGAGGGATATCGGCTCGGTGTCGCAAGATTCGGGGAAGATTTCATGACAGGACTTCTTCGCAAGTCCTCTGAAAGGATCCTCCGCAATATGTTCCGGGTGGGCCTTTTCGAGAATCCATATCTTGTGGTTGAAGAATCCGAAGCCATCGTTGCCCGTGAAGATTTCTGCAAGGCCGGCTATGAGGCTCAGCTCAGAAGCATAGTCATGCTGAAGAACGGTTGCCTGCCTTTGAGCAAGGATATGAAACTCTATGTTCCGGATCAGATCATCCCGGCTCATATGAGTTATTGGAACAGGATGTCTGGACCTGACACATTGCGTCACTCCCGGGCAGTGCGCTCAGGCGGTGATTTCTGCGTGACGGAGACTCCGGCGGAAGCAGATGCTGCACTTGTGTTCATAAATGCGCCTATGCCGCTGAAGGGGTATGACGACGGATATGTGCCCAAGCCGCTTCAATATTCACCATATACTGCCGATCATGCCCGAAGCTGCAGTATTGCCGGAGGAGATCCGTACGAAAGGACTTCGGACCGGAGTTATGTGGGAAAGTCTGCTCAGGTATATAATTCCTGTGACCTTGAACTTGTCAGACGGGTCAGAGAGGAAATCGGTGACAGGCCTCTCGTGCTGGTGGTTCAGTATGAGAATCCGTTTGTTCCTTCAGAGATCGAGCCTTATGCAGATGCCATCCTGCTCGTTTCCTTTGTCCAGCACCCAGCTGTGATGGAGGTTGTGATGGGAGATTTTGAACCGGAGGGAAAACTTCCGTGCCAGCTGCCTGCCGACATGAAGACTGTGGAACAGCAATTTGAAGACACCCCGTTCGATATGGACTGTCATGTCGATGAGAACGGTAACAGATATGATTATTCTTTTGGATTGAACTGGAAAGGAGTTATAAAATGAAAAAACTGCTATTGAGTCTTATGTTTCTTCTTCCTATGTTGGGGAATGCAGCCAAAAAGCCTTATTCCCTGACATGGAATGACTTCAACATCAAGGATGATACGGGCTTGATGGTCCTGGGACAGATAAATACTCTGACCCCTGCCATAGATATGGATTCGCGATGGTCAATCGGCTGCGAGTGCCTCGACAGGGATTATGCCGATTTTGACAGGATCAGGGATTTTTATGGCGGGCTCGGTGCCGGATATGCCCGTGTGCAGTCAGGCTGGGCCAGATGTGAGAAGGAGGAAGGTATATATGATTTCGCATGGCTGGACAGAATCGTGGACGGACTGATCGGACAGGGTGTGAAGCCGTGGATGTGTCTGTGTTACGGCAATCCTATATATACGGAAGGAGGAATTTCCCTCAATGCCACGATCTTTACCGACAGGAAGACGACTCAGGCGTGGAGCCGTTATGTCCAGGCCCTTGTGAAGCATTTCAAGGGAAGAGTCCATATGTATGAAGTCTGGAACGAGCCGGACAGCGGAGAAAATAAGAAATATCCGGAAAGATACGGTGACCTTTTTGCCGTTACAGCGAAGGCCATACGCAAGGCTGATCAGGATGTGATGATAGCTGGTGGTTCCTTCACAGCCCGTTTCAGAATGGACTGGATCACCAAGGCACTTGACCGCATGAAGGAAAAAGGTGTGATCGAACTCCTGCAGGCCGTGACCTTCCATCCTTACTATCCGGTTCCGGAGGAGGCGACAGATGCCATTCTCCGTCTGAAGGAACTGGTCAGAAGTTATAACCCTTCGACCATACTCCTGCAAGGCGAATCCGGATGCCCATCCCAACTGGAATACAACCACGCTCTCTGCTATCATAAATGGACGGAGTACAGCCAGGTGAAATGGATCCTGCGCAGGATGATGTGCGATTTCTCGCTTGATATTCCGTCTTCCATCTTCACGATGGTCGACCTGCAGTACGACTTCATGCTCCAGTCATTCGGACTCGTGAGGATGAATCTTCTGAAAGAGCCTGTCTATAAGCGTCCTTCGTATTATGCCGTGAGTCATATGGTTTCCCTGCTGGATTCTGAAAAAGAACCTTATGAGGGAGTGTCAGTCAAGGAGAGCACGGGCCGTGAAATCAAGGCCGCCGGTATATCAAAGGACGGGAAGTGCGTTGCAGTGGCATATTGGAAGGGAGATGACAAGCCGTCCGATATGCTGGAGAAGGATAAGGTCAATGCCCTGATCCAAGGTGTCGTCTTTGAGAATCCGGTCCTGCTGGATCCGATCACAGGAAGGGTCTATGACCTGAGTTATGTGATGCTTCGTGGAGGGCAGCAGAGACTTGCGGATGCAACCAAGTTCACCGGACTCCCTTTGTGGGATGCACCGCTTGTAATCATAGAGAAGGATGCCTTCGACTGGGAGCCTCGTGAACTCCCTGAGGGCTATGTGCCTTTTGTGGATCATGTCGGAATATAGAGGGAGACTGTCATTCCGACTGAGCGAAGCGAATGGAGAAATCTATAAATAAAAAATATATATTCAATGAAAACTAAGCCAATAACAGTAATAGCGTCATTCCTTATATGCCTCACTTCCACTGCCCAGGTGTATGTCCCGAAAGAGGGTGAGATCCGTTTCAAGGTTCTTCAGACCACTAAGGACAAGCCTCTGCATCAGATCAGGACAAGTTCCTTCACACAGCATCCGTTCTCGGCGATGAAATCCATAGACCTGGACTCGGCGAAGCCTTCCCATGAGTATTTCGGTTGTGGAGTGTCGATGACTGACGCTTCCTGCTGGATTCTGTCTCAGATGGATCCGGAGGCCCGTCACAAGCTTCTGAAGGATGCCTTCTCGACTCGTGGCATGAACCTTTCCATGGTCCGTCTGAACTGTGGCGCAAGTGACTATTCGACAGAACTGTATAATTATAACGACACTCCCGGTGACGTAGAGATGAAGAACTTCTCCATTGCCCGTGACCAGGCGTATCTCATCCCTGTAGTGAAGCAGATATACACCTATTGTCCTGACCTTTTCGTCTATTCGGCCGTATGGAGTGTCCCGGGCTGGATGAAGGATTCCGGCAGCATGTGCGGCGGCAGCCTTCTGGATGAGTATCTTCCGGCATTTACAAATTACTGGGCGGCTTATCTGGATGCATATAAGAAAGCCGGCATAGAGATAGACGCGTTTTCTGTCCAGAACGAGCCGGCTACCGATCAGAGAGGATATAATCCTGCTACCTATGTCTCTGCAAAACAGGAGATCGAACTAGCCGGCAGACTGCTCCCTTCCGCATTGAAGAAGAAGGGACTTGACCCTCAGATCTGGGTGTGGGACCACGATTACGGCGGATGGGAGCGTGTCATGGAAGTCCTTGCAGACAAGAATGTGAGAAAGAACATCTCGGCAGTTGCATGGCATCCGTACAGCGGCAAGCCGTCGATGATGAAGAACATAACCAGGGAATATCCCGGCACGGTGATGCACCTTACCGAGCGCGGACCTAATCTTGTCATGAAGGATGTCCAGGACCCCAAATGGTTTGCGGATGTGATCTTCGGAGCCTTGAACAACGGATGTTCTTCATATTCAAGCTGGAATCTTGTGCTGGATCCGGACGGACAGCCTTGTACTGGAAGATATGCCTGCGCAGGTCTTGAAACTGTGGATCTTCAGACAGGAAAGGTCACAAAAAGTCACCAGTACACTGTCTTCCATCAGTTCAGCCCTTATGTGAAGAGGGGTGCGAAGGTGATGGCGATCGAGCAGCCGGAAGAGGACATCACGGCTATAACTTTCCGTAATCCGGACGGCGAATATGTGATATGTGTCGCGGCAGGCTGCAAGCCTAAGACCCGTCAGAGGGTGCAGGTGAAGTTCAAGGACCAGTATCTGGGACTTCCCCTTCCGATGGAGACATGGTCGCTCACGACAATAATAATAGAGAAAGGCCAGTAGTATTGAGAAGGAATATTAACAACTAAACAGATATATAATGACATTTATTGACTGGACGATTATCGCCTTTTTCCTGGGCGCATTGATTGTGATCGGATATCTGTTCTCCAAAAAGAACAGGAATATCGAGGATTATTTCATGGCAGGCCGTTCCATGCCGGGCTGGCTGGTGGCGATTGCAGCTACAGGCACTTCCATCAGTGCCGGAACATTCGTAGGCTCTCCGGAACTGGGATTCAACACTAACCTTACCTATGTGATGAACCTTATCGGAGCAATCTGTGGCGGAACCCTTGTTGCAGCCCTCATCCTTCCGCGTCTGTACAATGCGAAGACCATTACCATCTATGGATATATAGGCGACCGATTCGGCGAGCCGTCAAAGAAGGCGACATCAATAATGTTCCTTGTAGGCCAGCTTTTCACCTCAGGCAGCCGTCTTTTCATTGCCGCCATTGCAATCAGCGTGATTGTGTTCGGTAACATCCAGTTCCAGTTCATGGTGTGGAGCATCATAATCCTCGGTCTGGTTTCCACCATATACACCATGCTCGGAGGAATCAAGGGACTTCTCTATATCGACACATTCCAGACTCTCCTGATGATATTCACCGGAGTGCTTGCTCTTGTCCTGATCGCATTCAGCCTCGGTGACTACAGCTTTGCTCAGATATGGCAGACTCTCACGGCGGATGGACTTGTGAAGGCTCCTGCAGCTGCAGGAGTGGCTCCAGGTCTGGCAGCAGACGGCACATTGAACGGCTGGGTGGAAGGCAACAAGTTGCAGATATTCGATCCTTCGCTTGATTTCAGCAAGCCATACACCATCCTTGGCGGTCTGATCGGTGTGGCTGTATTCAAGATCGCTCAGTTCACTACCGACCAGGAGTTCGTACAGCGTCAGCTTACATGCAAGGATGTGAAACAGGCCGGCCGTTCTCTGGTGGTTTCACAGCTGCTCAGCCTTCCTACGGTGCTGGTATTCCTCTGCATCGGTCTTCTTCTTTATGCCAAATACAAACTGGATCCGATGACTGACGGTTTGCTCAGTGCAGGCTTCTTTGCAGATGCACGTGATGTCTTCCCGCAGTACATCAAGAACCATATCCCGGTGGGAGTCCGCGGCCTTATGATCACCGGACTTCTTGCAGCTGCTCTTTCCAGTTTCAACTCAGCCATCAATTCCATGGCCTCCAGCTTCGTGGCAGACCTTTATCTGCCAATCCGTCAGCAGCGTGGAAAGGCTGAGCAGAACGATGCGGATCAGATCGCTTCATCACGCTGGATCGTGATTCTGATGGGTGTGCTTCTGACTGCATTTGCAATCCTCACATGTGTGATGCAGCAGTCAAGCGGCCTGAACCTCGTGGACTTTGCCACAGGAGTCATGTGCTTTGCCTATGTGGGCATGCTCGGAGTCTTCCTGACAGCCATCTTCACCAAGAGGGGAAACAACACAAGCGTGATCGCATCTCTTGTAGTCGGAATGCTTATAATCATTCCTCTGATGTTCCAGAAGGAACTCTTCGGCCAAAACTACATCGCCTGGACATGGTGGTGCCCTATCGGAGCAATAGTCACAACCCTTATCTGCCTTGCCGGCAAACCCCGTAAGATAGCCTAGCGCACTTTGCCGGCAAAATTGCGCTAAGCACCCCCGAAAAACTGGGAGCCTCGGGCATTTTTATAGCGAAAATGCTCGCGATCCCCTGAAACAATAGATTATGAGACAAGTAGTATTATTAGAGCCAAAGAAGCTCGAATTCAGAAATATCCCGGATCTGTCTCCGGCAGACCTGAAGGACAACGAGATCCTTCTCAATGTAAAACGTATCGGCATCTGCGGAAGCGAGATCCATTCCTACCACGGTCTTCATCCGGCAACCTTCTATCCTGTCGTGCAGGGTCACGAATACTCTGCGGAAGTGGTTGCTGTAGGCGCTGCAGTAACGGCGGTCAAGCCGGGAGACTATGCCACCGCCCGCCCTCAGCTTGTCTGCGGTGAGTGCGGTCCGTGCCGCCGTGGCCAGTACAATGTGTGCGAGAACCTCCGTGTGCAGGCCTTCCAGGCGGACGGAGCAGCTCAGGACTATTTCATCGTTCCTGAGGACCGTATCGTGAAGCTTCCGGCAGGAATGTCGCTTGACTATGGTGCA
>JAGBAO010000033.1 GCA_017938925.1 Bacteroidales bacterium
CACAGACGTGAGCGACCTTCGTCTGGACATAGCCCGTCAGTGCGGAATCGAGAACACGCTCAACGTGACCAAAACCCCTCTGAGGGATGCCGTCAAGGAGTTCTTCGGGGAGGAGGGTTTTCAGGTTGCCTTTGAGGTGGCTGGAGTCGAGTCTTCAGTACGTTCTCTGATGGAGTGCGTGGAGAAGGGCGGCACAGTGGTGATTGTGGCCGTATTCTCGAAAGACCCTGCCCTGAGCATGTTCTACCTCGGCGAGCACGAACTCAATATCGTAGGCACCATGATGTACCGTCACGAGGACTATCTGGCAACGGTTGATGCCGTGGCGAACGGCACCATCAATCTTGAACCTCTGATATCCAACCGTTTCTCCTTCGAGGAATACGACCAGGCATATAAGTTCATCGACGATAACCGCATGACCTGCATGAAGGTGATCGTCGACCTGGAGAAATAACTATATTTGCCATGTCGAGATATCTATAATCCAGCCCTTATGAAGTCATCAAGAGCAATCTTTTTTCTGATAATATCCCTTCCGCTGCTTTCCTGCACGCAGCAGTCTTATGATTGTCTCCGCGCCGGCACTCCGCAGTTGGAGGAGTACGCAGGAGTCTATCGGCTCTATCCTGCCATGGAATATGATCGAGGAGATGTTCCGGCCGGATACGAGCCGGTGCATATCTGCCATTACGGCCGTCACGGATCAAGATATATCCTGTTTGATTCGCAGTATGTGCATGTCATGCGTGTGCTTTCCAAGGCTCACCAGGATGGCAAGCTTACTCCTCTGGGAGAAGACACATATTCCGGATATGCTTCCGTATATCCTTTTCTTGAAGGTCGGGAAGGCGAACTCTCGCAGGTCGGACGTGCCCAGCACAAGCTGATAGCCAAGAGGATGCATGAGGAATATCCTGAGATATTCGGGAAGGATCCACGCATAACAGCAGTCTCCACGATGACGACCAGGACCATAATGAGCATGGGAGCCTTCTGTGAAAGCCTCAAGGAGGAAGACCCGTCTCTGGATATATTTCAGGAGGCATCGGTAAGGAACATATGGTATCTTAATCCGTATTCAAGTTCGTCTCCGAATGTGACCCCGGAGGACCTGGTCTATAAGAGCATCAATGCCCCATGGCGTCCGGCTTTCCATGAATATATAGACTCACTTGTGGACACCGAGCCTTTCCTTGACAGACTGTTCGCAGATAAGGTATATGCCGAAGGACTGTGCCATCCTCTGGATTTCATGCGCGACCTCTACTCGGTTGCGGTTCACATGCATGGCACGGAGCAGGCAGAGGTCTCCTTTATGGACGTGTTTACTGACGAGGAGCTTGCCATGCTATGGGAGTGTGACAACATCACCTTCTATATCGAGAAAGGACTTGATTTCGTGGATTCTCCGCGTGGACCGGAACTTGCAGGTTACATGCTCCGTGAGATGATTTCCACAGCTGATGCCGCTCTGCAGCAGGAAAGGCCTTCGGTGGCCCTGCGTTTCGGCCATGACGGCTGCCTGATGGGGCTTTATACGATGATGGGTCTTGAAGGCTGGAATGTCAAGGCAAAGGATTTCTCCGATGTGAAGAACGTATTCCAGAGCTGGAGGATCCCGATGGCGGCGAACATGCAGCTTGTCTTGTGGAACAGCGCATCTGCAGAGCCGCTGGTGTCCCTCTATCTGAATGAAAGCATCTGCCCGCTCCCGCTCGAACCTGTGGGCACATGTTTCTATAAATGGTCTGACTTTAAGAGCAAGTATGAGAAATAAGATTATCGGAATCGGAGAGGTGGTCTGGGACTGCCTGCCGAACGGACGTAAGCTCGGCGGAGCGCCTCTGAATTTTGCATATTTCGCCCTCCAGTGCGGGGCTGATTCATATGCGGTGAGTGCTGTGGGAAATGATGAACTGGGCCGCGAGACTCTCGAAGCCATCGCAAAGTCCGGTGTCGACCTGTCATATATTCAGGTGAATGAACTTCCGACAAGCCGGGTTCTTGTGACTGTCGATGCAGAGGGAATACCTCAGTATGAAATACTCAAGGATGTCGCATGGGACGCAATCAGGTGCTCTTCTGCAGAGACCGATCTCATGAAGGATGCTTCGGCGGTATGCTGGGGCTCTCTGGCACAACGTTCGGCACTTTCCCGCGAAAGTGTGCTTTCCATGGTGAAGGCGGCTCCCGGGTCGTGTCTTAAGGTCTTCGATATAAACATCCGCCAGCATTACTATGACCGTGAGACCATCGAAGCCTCTCTTGAATATGCGGATGTCCTCAAGCTCAATGAGGATGAACTTCCTGTAGTATGTTCCCTTTTCGGTATCACAGGATCTTCTGTCCTTGAGCAGATGGATGAACTCATAAGACGTTTTTCATTGAAATATGTCGTGTACACCTGCGGCTCTGCCTGCAGCGAAGTCTATGGCGCGGAGGGTCTTCTTTCGCATATTGATACGCCTCAGGTCAAGGTCGCGGATACTGTCGGGGCCGGTGACTCGTTCACAGCAGTCTTCATATCCTCGCTTCTGGGAGGAAGGACTCTGGCTCAAGCACACGAACTGGCCGTAAAGGTGTCAGCCTTCGTCTGTACGAAGGAAGGAGCCATCAATCCTATTCCGGAGAGTCTTCTGGCCGAACTTTAACATGATAAACGTCTGAAATATGAAACTCAGAACTGCTGTCCTGGCCCTCCTGTCGTTGATATCCCTGTCGTTGAGGGCGGAAACCATATCCTATACAGTCAATAACTACTGGCAGTTCCGGCGTGCCGATGCCCCGGAGGACGTCTGGACCACAGTGAATATTCCTCATACATGGAATGCTCTGGACACGGATGATGACGTTCCCGGATATTACCGGGGCAAGGGAATCTATCGCAAGGTCATGGATATCCCCCGGAATGCCGACGGCAAGAGGGTGTACCTCCTGTTCGAAGGAGTCGGTCAGGTGTGCGATGTCCTTGTGGACGGGGTTAAGGCAGCCTCACATCTTGGAGCATACTCTGCATTTGTGGCGGATATAACAAGTTTTGTCACCGCCGGGAAGTCCTGTGAAGTCACAGTCATAGCCGACAACAGCCATGATCCGGACATCCCGCCGTTGAGCGCCGACTTTAATTTTCAAGGCGGAATCTACAGGGATGTATATCTTGTCGTCAAGGAGCCTGTGAACATCAGCATTCTGGACAAGGCCTCTTCCGGTCTGTATATCACCACTCCTTCCGTTTCCGCAGAAAGCGCAAGGGTCTCGGCGCGCCTCCTTCTGAACAATGCTTTTGAGAAGGCTCAGAAGGTTGTAGTAGACTGTCAGGTCGTTGATCCTCAAGGCAATGTCGTGGCCGGTCTCTCTGAAAGGATACGTCTGGATGCGGGCTGCTGCAACTTTGAGGTGTCCGCAGATTTTGATATAGATGCTCCTCAGCTCTGGTCTCCCGATTCTCCTGCACTTTACACTCTCAAGGCAGTCCTCAAGGATGCCAGGACCGGGGAAGCCTATGACAAGGTGTCTGAAAACTTCGGCCTCAGATGGTTCCGCTTCGATCCTCAGGAGGGCTTCTTCCTGAACGGTGAGCATCTCAAGCTCATCGGAACAAACCGCCATCAGGATTTCAAGGACCTGGGTTGGGCCCTGGATGACAGCCGCCATATATCAGACATGAAGCTGCTTAAGGAAATGGGCGGAAATTTTCTCCGCGTATCGCATTATCCGCAGGACCCTCTGATCCTGAAGATGTGTGACAAGCTTGGGATCCTGGCCTCTGTCGAGATACCGATCGTTAATTCCATAACGGAATCGCAGGCCTTTTCCGATAACTGTGTTCTGATGGCGGAGGAGATGGTCAAGCAGTCGTTCAACCATCCATCGGTGATAATCTGGGCCTACATGAATGAGGTCATGCTGCGCCTTCCATATGAGAAAGATACCCCGGAATACAGGTCCTATTGTGAAGAACTGTGCCGTCAGGCCCGGAGGATCGAGGACGTGATAAACTCTCTGGACCCTGCAAGAGAGACGCTCATGGCATGCCATTCCGGCATAGCGGCCTATGCAGAGGCTGGCCTTGTGGATGTGCCGTCCCTTATCGGTCTGAACTATTATTACGGCTGGTACGGACGCACGGTCGGCTATCTGGATCATGCCATCCACAAGAGATTCCGCGAAAATCATCCGGAAGTGCCTCTTCTTGTGACAGAATACGGAGCTGACATCGACAACAGGATCCACTCCCTTCGCTCTCCGGAAAGTTTCGACTACAGTGTGGAATATGGCGACTTCTTTCAGGAACATTACCTGAAGACCTTTCTTCAGACCCCGTGCGTGGCCGGCTGCTTCCTGTGGAATCTTAATGAATTCTATGCGGAACCGCGCAGCGGAGCCGTTCCTCATGTGAATCTCAAGGGCATAGTCACACTCGACAGAAAGCCGAAGAACACCTACTGGCTCTACAAGGCGAACCTCACGGACGAGCCTTTTGTGAAGTTTGCCGATTCGGACTGGACTGTCCGCGCCGGGGAAGCCGGGGAAAAGCATAGGATAAAGGTGTATTCAAACTGTGACGCCGCCGCTCTTTTCCACAATGGCAGCAAGGTGGCTGACCTTGCCTTTGAAATGGGAACTGCAACGGTGTGGCTGCCGTTGGAGGACGGTCTGAACCGCTTCTTCGTGCAGTCAGGTGCATCTGTGGATGTGCTGGAGATCGATTACCTTGCTCAGAAACCAATGCTCAAGGATGGTTTTTCGCAGCTGAATGTGCTGCTTGGCAGTGCAAGGAGCTTTACCGAGTCGGGGATATGCTGGGTGCCGGAAAAGGAATATGCTCCGGGATCATGGGGATATGTGGGAGGCGAGGCCTATCGCCCCAAGAGCGGCGACTCTACGCTCCCGGCTGCTGAGATAAGCATACTCGGAACGGACAGCGACCCTATGTACCAGACCCAGAGAAGGGGGCTGGAGGCGTTCAGGGCAGATGTCCCGGACGGAAAATATTCTGTGTATCTGCATTGGGCTGAACTCGTCAGACCGGACGCAGAGAAACTTCTCTACAATCTCGGAAGGGACAGCGTCTATGACGGAGGCTCCGAGCGCATCTTCAGCGTTTCGGTCAACGGAACCAGTATCCATGAGCAACTGAATGTTCTTGAGGAGGTTGGGCCGGCACGTCCTTTTGTGACCAAGGTGGATGTGACGGTGGAAGACGGAGAGGGGATATGTGTCGGATTCAAGCCATGCGACCAGGGACAGACCATGCTCACGGCTGTGAGAATTGTCAAATTGGACTGACGCCCGTATGAGATTCGCAGTTTATATCATTATATCGGACCAATGGGAAAAGTCGGTTGGTAAAATCACTCGCTGGACCGACAGGCGCTGTTTTGTTCAAAAGTCTGCCTGATGGTGCCGTTTTAGGTGCCAAAAGCATGATATTCAGGACCGACAGGCAATGTTTTGACTGAAAGTCTGCCTGTCGGTGCCTTTTGTCCGCGGAAACTGGCATATTCGAAATCCACTACAATGGATTATATGGTATAATTGACATTTTTGGTTGGTGATCATGACAAAAGTGGTTGGTGAACGAGCTCGTTCACCAAAC
>JAGBAO010000003.1 GCA_017938925.1 Bacteroidales bacterium
CGTCATTGTTGGGATACTACGAAAAGTATCATCGGATGTAAGGAACCGCCGTATGCGGACCCGCACGTACGGTGGTGTGAGAGGTCGGTAAACGAAAGTAGGAGATAAACTCCATTACTTTCGTTTACCTCCTACTCGATTGCTCTCATCTCAAGGTCTTTAAATTTACAATTCCGGAGAAATTAAAAATATGCTATTGAATTGACGAATATATTTTCCTAACTTTGGAAATTGTTCTGTATCATGTGATAATCAAAATTTTACCAAGATATGAAAAGACTTCTCAGTGTCGTTGTGGCAATGGTTTCGTTGGTTGTTCTATCATGTTCCAAGGAAAATCTTCCTCCTCAAGGACCAGCTCTCCAGTTGAAGGATTCTCTTGATGTGTGGGTTTCGGCAGGTGGTGTTTCCATTGGTGCGTCAATCCAGGATACCACCGAAATTTCCGTTATGTTTGCGGGAGAACTTGTGAAGGACAGCCTCAGTACGGCTAAGTCTTACGGATTGGTGTATGTGGATCCGGAGAAGGACAGTCTCAGCTCTGAAACAGCTCTCAGGTTCACGGTAAAGAAGGTTGATGAGCTGAATCGTTTTGTCGAGTCTGTTGACAGACTGACTCCGGATAAGCTGTATGAGTGGACCGTTTATGTAGAGACTGAAGAGGGCGTTGTCCTGGGTGAGCCTCGGGCTTTCATCACAAGACAACTGGTGGCTCCTGTGGTCAAGGAAGTCACAGACATTTCATATGATGAGGTCACTTTCGAGGGTACGCTGACCCCACCGTTTGCAGAATCACGAAATCTGGTCTATGGAATCCTCTATACAGATGACAAGAAGGAGTTCAGTAACCTTGAGGGAGATGAAATTGAGTTTGAAAAGGAGGATATAGACAGAAAGAACAGGTTTTCCGTTGTTTTGGATGGTCTTGAGGATAATGCTGAATACTATTATGTGCCTTATATAACTCTTAACAAGGTTACTGTCTATGGAGAGTCCGGAAAGTTTGAGACAGAATCGGCTCCAACTCCGGGAAAGGGAGTGGATGGAGAGGATCTTTCCAATGAGGTCAAGTCTCCGGCAAACTGTTATATTGTGACCAAGAGCGGAAAGTACAAGTTCCCGGCTGTAAAGGGTAACGGTAAAGAGTATGTGTCAGGCGGAGCAAAGGCGGAAGTGCTTTGGGAAAGTTTCGGAACATCTGTCTTTCCAAGTGTCGGAGACCTTGTCACAAATGCAGGATTCAAGAACAACTATGTGTCTTTTGAGGTGCCGGAGACGTATAGGGAAGGCAATGCTGTGATCGCCGTGCGTAATTCTGCGGGCAAGATTCTCTGGTCCTGGCATATCTGGCTGACTGATCAGCCTGCTGAATGTGTCCTGCCCAATGGGGCGGGTACCATCATGGACCGCAATTTAGGTGCGACCGATAAGGCTTCCGATAGGATAGAGTCTTACGGACTGCTGTATCAGTGGGGACGTAAGGATCCCTTCATGGGTGAAGCAGGTTGGAATTATGTGCACACGGCATCATCAGCGGGTGCGGAGTGGACGACAAATAACGTGGAAATCCAAGGCGAGGACTATTGGATAGCCAACCCTATGGATTATACAGCGTGGGATGTGTTTGATGAAACCTTATGGGAGCCGGACAAAAAGAAGAGACAGGATCCATGTCCTGCCGGCTGGAGAGTGCCCGCTTGTAATGAAAATGATAATTTCTGGGCCAGTGTTGCAGGCTGTCTGAACAATTCATCTGCATTTAAATCAACTGAATATGGATTGACTCTGACTATTTCTACCCCTTCAACATGGTTCCCTTGTGTAGGGTGGGGTACGGATCCGTTTTCCGTAACAGAATCAGGTGGTCATGGTTACTATTGGCTGGCCTATTATCATAATCACTCGTATGCAATACATAACTATTACTCTCCTGTGTTGGAACTGGAGTCTATGCTTTACCACCTGAACTGCGCAGTCCGCTGTATAAAAGAATAACAATAAAAATCATATGATATGAAAACCAAAGCATTGATGTATATGGCGATTGGCGCCATGATGACCGCCTCTTGTGCAAAGGTGGCTGATGTGACAGAAATTACTGGAACAGTGGTTCCGGAGGGAATAGAAGAGGTTTCCATCACTCTTGGCGAGGCCGTGGACACTCTCGTGCCTGTTGTAGAAGGCAAATTTGCCATCACCCTTCCTGTTGACCTCACAGCGGTTGCTGCGGTCAAAGCTGCGAACTATGGAGCAAACTTCATCGCAGACGGAACTCCGCTGACGGTGGTTCTCGATGAGGTTACGACAGTGACGTCAAAGTATCCAAAGATTTCAGTCCAGGAGCGTCTCAATGCATTCAATGCGGCGGAGCAGGCCTATGTGGACGAGTATTCGAACACACAGAGGGAGATCATGGGAGACACTGTGATGACTGACGAGCAGAAGAAGGAGAAGCTTGAGGCCTTCTATGAGTCTTTCTTCGGTCCGTACAACGACCATAACCTCAAGACCTACACCGAGAACACCGACAATTTTGTGGCTCTTTTCGCTCTTCAGAACCTCATTAACGAGTTTGAGGACCAGCAGCTGGATTCCCTGATGAATCTCCTTGCACCGGCACTTCAGGAGCACAGATATGTTCAGAGGATGAGAAAGGCCATCGAGGCCCGCATCGAGACCGGTGAGGGCAAGATGTTCAAGGACTTCACGGTGAATACTGTCGTGGGTCAGACCCGCAGCGTTCCTCCACAGCCGAAGTACAAGGAGGTGAACTTCTCGGACTATGTGGGCAAAGGCAAATATGTGCTGGTGGACTTCTGGTCGCCTTGGTGCGGCCCGTGCCGCCGCGAGATGCCTAACATCAAGCAGGTGTACGACAAGTATAAGGGCAAGGACTTCAATGTCCTGAGCATCGCTGTCTGGGAACGTCAGCCGGTGGAGGTCACCATCGAGACAGCAGCAAAGCTGAACATGACCTGGGATCAGATCAACAATGCCCAGAGCATCCCTACAGAAATATATGGAATCGAGGGCATCCCTCATGTGATGCTCATCGGTCCTGACGGCACCATCCTCAGACGCGGTCTCCACGGAGCCGGCATAGAAGAGGCGGTTGCAGAATATCTCACCAAATAACCTATATCGTCATGAAAAGATTAGCATTAGCTGCAATCTCGATTGCACTGCTGATAATATCAGCATGTACCCAGAAAACACCGGATCTGCCAAAGGAAATGGTGATGGAGACGACTGAATTCTCCATTGCTGCGGACGGAGGCAAGATTGATCTCAAGTTCATCCCGCTTTCATCGTGGACAGCGCTTTGCGAAGAGGACTGGGTGAATTGTTCACAACAGTCTGGAGAAGCATCTGCTGAGGAAACGATCTTGACTGTTGATGTCTCTGAAAACAAAGGTGCCGAAAGGACGGCCGAACTGGTACTCTCGTTTGAGACTAATGATATCACCATCACGATAAAGCAGGCAGGTGCAGAGGCGCCTGTGATAGAGGAAACAGAGTACACGGTGTCGGCGGATGGAGAGGAGATAGAAATAAAGTTTGCAGCTCCGACAGCATGGGAAGCCTCATGCGACAAGGACTGGATCTCAATCGATCCTGAATCCGGAAGGGCTTCCACAAGAAAGAAGACCATGTATATCACGGTTGACAGGAACGAGACTCTTGAGAAGAGGAGTGCTGTTGTTGTGGTAGCATTCGAGGATACTGACGTCGAAATCACCATCACTCAGGAGGCAGCAGAAGATGAAGATCCTGATCCGGATCCGGAACCAGGCCCGACTCCTGGTCCGGAAGACGAGGTGAGATGGATACTTGAATTCAGCGAAGATGCCGGAGATTCTTGGACTTCTGTTGACATGCAGTTGGTGAATGGGGCGTATGTGGTTGCAGATCAGTTGTTTATAACGGGTGCATATCTACGTTTCCTGGAAGTGGCTACTGGTACATATTATGGCTGTCCGAACTCATTCAAGGGATCGGGAAAAACAAATACCAAAGTAAGTCTTGCCAGTGGAGAATCGTGGTGGTGGTTCTACATGTATTGCGAAGGATATTACGACATTTACCTGAATCCGGAGGAAATGAGTGTGTACATCATGAGTGATGGCTGTCATCCTGATGAACTTCCGACAGATTATACCATATATGAAGAATACTCGGACATGTTTAATGTATCTGACAACAGTTGTGTCAAAGTATTTGGAGTAGTGCAGGCAAAGTGCGGAAATGGATTCATAATAGCCTTAGAGGCGCTGTACTATAATAATATCTTCGTATATGACCCGAACGATTTGTGCTCGGCAGAGTTGGGCAACTGGATAGATCTATATGCCACAAAGACAACTAATAACGATTTACCGGAAATTATCATATATGAAGGCGCATATTGGTGTCATAAATTGGATGATCAGGTGTATGATTATGCAGCGGAATTACCAGTGGTGATTGAAAACCTGTCTGCATATGATTCGGATTGTTATGATTACATAAGATTCGTAGGAACTCTTGAACTTTCAACAAATTCGAACGGGAAGACATATTATAATCTCACTGATGGAATCCAGACTGCCTGCAAGGGCTCAATATCCACACCGCTGGCAGATATCACGGAATATGATGGCCAGAAAGTCATGGTGGAAGGCTACTATACCGGAAGTAATGTCAGTGGTTCCACGACTTATGTCAATCTGGTCATGAAGAAGATAATTCCTGTCAATGATGACACCATGGCAGACGGCTCGACAGAGGATATTACACCGGGACCGGGCATCCCTCTTGCCAGACCATATTTGAGCAGGTCTGGAAGTCCTTCACCTTATGTCAAAAGGTTTTCAATCAATTAATGTAGCAAGATCATGAAAAGAATATTGTCAGCAGTCATGGCGGCTTGTGTCGCATTTGTCGCCTGTGAGAATCTGGATCTGTCAGAAAATCCGGAATCGTCCATCAAGGATGGGATTTCAACTGGACCATCAGGTGCGACTGTCAAGGATTCGGTTGTCTTTAAGGCAAGTCTGGAGCCTCAGACAAAGACCTATATGGAATATCTCAATGGAGTCTATAAACTAAGGTGGGCTGAGAATGACAAGATCATGCTGTGGGATGCCTCTACATTAGCTGACGGTGCATCTGCAAAATGTGAGTACTGCACATTGCTAAATGGAGAAGGGAAGTCGTCAGCTGAGTTTGTGGGAACGATTGAGGCTCAGGAATATGTGGCATTATATGCAGCAGGATACTATGTGCCATATAATGGGCGTCCTGCTATTGACATTCCGGTAAGGCAGTATAGAACAAGGGAAGACGGTATTGATGATTATACCTACCCGATGGTGGCAGTCAGCAGCACACGTGACTTTAATTTTGAGAACATCTGCTCTATCATCAAGTTGAGCATAAAAGGTAACGGTGAAGCCTTGAGTTATATTAGTGTGGTTTCTGATGAGATCATAGCTGGTCCTGCAGCAGTAGAATTGGATGATTACGATAAACCTGTTCTGCAGTTCTTAGGCAGTGATGAAGAAGGTGGGGTCTATTCTCGGATCAATCTGTATTGCTATGACGTGATTCTTTCGGAGACACCGACTGATTGTTATATCGTAGTGCCGGCTCAGACATATGAAAGCGGCTTAGAATTTTATATCGGCACTTCAAACGGCTCGTATATGCAGGTTTATACTTCTGAACATATAACGACAGAAAGGTCCAGGATACATGAGGTTGATCCTATATTATTCACGCCTGAGGAAGAGCCTCTTGAGGACGGTGTGTATGTTGTCGGCGAGGCGACAGGTGTGGATATTTCGCTTAATGCACCTGCTGAGCATTATAAGATGGTGCCGGATGAGTCAAGGAATGGAAGATATGAAAAGTATTTGCCGCTGTTCCGTGACGAAAATTTCAGCATTGTAAAGTGGGAGGATGGCCGGAAGACAGAGTATGGTGGAGTGGAGATCTCTTATAAGATAAACTCGATTGATGACGGAACGTTATCATATGAGTACAAGTGGTATAGTGTTGCTGCCGATAAAGAGGCCAATTGCTATTTCTCTGTTGATGAAGACGGGTTGTATCATATCATCATCGATCTGAATGAACCCAAAGATCTTGATTGTGCTCAGATTGCCCTGTTCCCTGTTGACTGGAAGGTAAGAGGAACGTGCAACAATTGGGGAGCGACTCCAATGGAAGTGGAAAGTTTTTCTGTGTCAGAGGTAGTATATTCTCTGTCAGATGTATACTTCACGACGGCTGGAGGACTATTCAAGTTTGAGTATACAGGTATAGCATGGTATGCTGGTGAGGATCCCGGTATCAGAACACCATCCAATCTGGGGATGACGGATGGAGCGTTGTTGCACGATGGTTCTAATATAAAGCTTGGCCCGCAGGGAATATATGACATCGAACTCAGATGGCATAGTTCTGATGACAAATTTGCCACTTCCTGCTTCTCTTATTCTTTTGAGTTAAAGCAAGAATTGAGTCTTCCGGATTACAGCAAATGTCCTATGGAACTGGTCGGGACATCTGTTGCATATGGTGATCCTGATACCTCCGACTGGGGTTGGGGTAGAGTCCTTCTCGCAGATAATGAAGGTTACCCTTCTGTTTATGGTTCAACCTATACATGGACGTGGTCAAATGTTTATCTATATAATGAGACAGATTGTGAAGCTGAAATAAATAACTGTGGATTCAAGGCCAGAACTGTCGGAAATAAGCCTTATGGAGAAATTGATGCTTGGGAGGTAAGTTACAATGATCTTGTCCCTTCCTCTTCCGCTCCTGCAACTGCTTGTGGAATGAGTAATATTCTGGTTGAAAAGACAGGATTTTATGACGTAACTCTGAGCCTGGATGCGTCAACAGGTCAAAAGACAATTACGTTGGTGTCAAAGTGACCCTGAAAGAAAAAATATCGCTGTTTCCGCATTCCCCCGGAGTCTATCGTTATTATGACTCCGAGGGGAATGTCATATATGTTGGCAAGGCCAAGGACCTGCACAAGAGGGTGGCGCAGTATTTCGTGCCGGCCGAGAGGCTGACGCGCAAGACAGCCGTGATGGTCTCCAAGATTGCAGATGCGCAGTACACTGTGGTGGAGTCGGAGGCGGACGCCCTTCTGCTGGAGAACAATCTGATCAAGCAGTTCAAGCCGCGCTACAACATCCTGCTGAAGGATTCCAAGACCTATCCGTGGATATGCGTCAGTGCAGGCGATTTCCCGAAGGTATTCCTCACGCGGCGTGTAGTCAAGGACGGATCGCGCTATTTCGGTCCTTACAGCAGTGTGGTGCATGCGCGCAATCTCGTGGAATTCTTTCACAGTGCCTACCAGCTCCGCACCTGCAATCTGAAGATAACCTCAGACGCCATACTTCGTGGCAAGTACCGTCCCTGCCTGAACTACCACATCCGGAAATGTCGCGGCTGCTGCATAGGCGGAATTTCCCAGAAGGAATATAACGAGAGCATAGAAGAGATCGTGAAACTGCTCAAGGGAGGCGGTCGCGAGATAATGCAGCATTACCGCACTCTGATGACGGAGGCAGCGGAAAGGATGGATTTTGAGCAGGCCCAGATATATAAGGAGAAGCTCCAGTCCCTGGAGAAGCACTACAGCAAGTCTGTCATAATGAACTCGACCATCGGGGATGTGGACGTGTTCTCGCTCATCACGGATGCCGGTGAGGCTTTCGGAAACTTCATGAGGATCCGTGGAGGAGCCGTGATCCAGTCCCTTAATCTGGGGTTCCGTCTTATGATCGAGGAGGAGCAGGCTTCTGTGCTCGATACGTTCATCGGTGAGATTCAGTCCAAGTTCGGAGAACTCTCACGTGAAGTCATAGTGCCTTTCCTTCCTGAAACAGCCATCGAAGGCGTGGAGTTCCGCATTCCGGTCCGCGGCGACAAGCTGGCCCTTCTGGAACTTAGTGCCCGCAATGCCAAGGAGATGCGTCTGAACGCACTCAAGCAGCAGGAGCACACGGACCCTGACGCATACAGGAATATGGTCATGGAGTCGCTTCAGAAGCAGATCGGCATGAAGGAGCTTCCCGTGCATATCGAGTGTTTCGACAACTCCAACATCCAGGGAACCAATCCTGTTTCTGCCTGCGTGGTGTTCAGGAACGGAGTCCCGTCCAAGAAGGACTACAGGCATTTCAAGGTGAAGACCGTGGTAGGAGCCAATGACTATGCCACGATGAAGGAGGTCGTGAACAGGCGATATTCCCGAATGCTGGAGGAGAATCCGGAGGATATTCCTCAGCTGGTGGTGATAGACGGCGGCAAGGGCCAGCTGGCATTCGCCTTCGAAGCTCTGGCTGAACTCGGTCTTACGGACAGACTGACCCTTATAGCCCTTGCTGAGCGTATGGAAGAGGTTTATCGAGTGGGGGATCCGTATCCTATGTTCATAGACAGGAACTCACCAGCCCTGAAGGTACTTCAGCAGATCCGTGACGAGGCTCATCGCTTCGGAATAACATTCCACAGGAATCTTCGCAGCAAGTCCCAGGTGGAGTCCGCGTTGAAGGGCATCAAGGGAGTCGGTGCCAAGACCGAGCAGCGCCTTCTCCTGCACTTCGGCAGCGTGGCCCGGATTGCGGCGGCATCCGTCGATGATCTGGCTGCCCTTGTCGGCCGCACATTGGCAGAACGCATTCTTGAAGAATTGAAAAAGAATTAGAATATGAAACAAAGAATTCTTGCACCCTATGACTGGTTCCTGATTGTAGGAGTAATAGCATCAAACATCATCTATTCCGTGCTGAGCGGAACTTTGGATGTCGTCGGCTCTATCGCAGGAATTGCAGGAGTACTCTGCGTTGTCCTTGTTGCCAAGGGAAGCATATGGAACTACCTCTTCGGCATAGTGAACGTGTCCATGTATGCCTATATATCCTATAAGGCGGCCCTCTATGGTGATGCCGCCCTCAATGCTTTTTACTATGTCCCGATGCAGTTCATCGGATGGTGGCAGTGGAGGAAAAGAGGGGCAGCCATGTCGGAGTCGGAGGCTGATGGCGCTGGGGTGCAGGTCAAGGCCCGCCGTTTCTCCTGGCAGCAGCGTGCAGTGCTCGCCGTCGGGTGTGCTGCAGCTGTGATTGCAGGGGGATTCATCCTCAGGAACTTCGGGGATCCGCAGCCGTTCAAGGATTCCACAACGACTGTTCTCAGCATAGTCGCCCAGGCTCTCATGGCCCTGGCCTTCATGGAACAGTGGGTCCTCTGGATAATAACAAATGTGGTCAGTGTCGTGATGTGGAGCATCTGCGTGGCACGCGGAGAGGCACATGCGGCGGTGATGGTGATAATGTGGGTGTTCTATCTTCTGAATTCGTTGAACGGTTTCCGTGTATGGCTTAAACTCAGCCGTTCATCCCAGTCAGACGCCCGTTAGTCCACCTTTACAGGCCAAAATTTTTATTTTCGGATTTTTTTTACTTATTTTGCAGCGATTAAGCGCGAAATATACGTGTATTAAATACTATTATTAACTAAAAATCAAAACGTTATGGCAAATATTGCAGAAGACGTAAAGGCAATCATCGTCGAGAAATTGGGCGTTGATGCTTCTGAGGTGACTGAGACAGCTAGCTTCACTAACGACCTTGGTGCAGATTCACTTGACATCGTAGAGCTTATCATGGATTTCGAGAAGAAGTTCGAGATTGAGATTCCGGACGATGACGCTGGTGACAAGATCGCGACAGTAGGTGACGCTATCAAGTACATCGAGGACAAGGTAAACGCGAAATAGTTTTATCTTTTGATACAAAAGAGAGACTGGCCGAATGGTCAGTCTCTCTTCTTTGTATATAGTCAGCTTACTCCGCTTCAGCCGATTTAGGTGCTGAGAATGTGATCTTGATCTGAGGCTTTGCTCCAGCTGCTTCCGGACCGTTGAGGACACCGCTGTAGAATCTGTCCTTGTCGAGCTCCACAGTGTATGAACTTGTGTCTGTGCCGCTGTATCCGCTGGCATAGGCAGCCATCATCATATAGTTGTAGTAGTTGCTGCCATAGCCGTATCCGCCGTACCCACCATATCCGCCATAACCTCCGTAGTATCCGCCATAGCCGCCGTATCCGCCATAACCATATCCATATCCGTATGGATCGTACATCATGCTGTTGTAGTATGAATTGTACAGGAGGTTCTGCTTATATTCGTTGTAACCTGTTGTGGATTCGCTGGTTGCGTTCTCTGAGAACATGATAAGCATCCAGATGTCGTAGTTGCCGATTTTCTTGGCGAAGTCTTCGGCATCTCTGTCAAGCCTGAGGATTTCCTGCACATGATGGCTGATGTCCGGAGCATAGTTCATGAGCGATCTGTTGATGTCGCCCTGGTTCTCGCTCTCGATGCTGGCGTCAGTCAGGCCGGCGTATGAGACATATTTGCCGTCAGCGCTTCTGAGACGTACGGTCGGGCTGAGGATTGTCGGATATTTCTTCAGTGCTGTATATTCTCCGGATGCCTCGAACGGCAGCATTATTGTCGCCTTGTTGATCACCACCTCGCTAGGGTCTATGATGTTCTCGGCTGCCATAAGAGAGTCAAGGATATCCTTGATTTCAGAAGCGCTGATGACAGGCTTGATGCCTGCACCTCCTTCCACATAGATCTTGTCTGTTGCCACCACTCCTTCGCCTGAATATGTCTCGGAGGTCTCATGTGAGCTGGCGTTGAACGCAAACTGGGTCGGATATGACGCCGCTTTTTCTTCCAGAAAGTCCGCGGGACCGAAATAGAACAGGAACGATGTGTCCACCGGCTCATCGGAATAGTCGTATTCTGCGGTGAATTTGAGCTGGGCGTAATTTCCTGTGATGTATCCGTATGAATCAGTGCCGATAGGGAGCTTGAACATGTTGATTCGTCCTCCTGGACCGGCAGGCGTGTCTGTCGTGATGTATATTCCTGGTGCAGACTGGATGTAGAAGTCCATGCTGTCCATGTCAGCAGTGGTCTTGAGCCGTTCTATGAAATTCTCTGTCCACTCCTTGCTGAAGTCGAACGAGAGGGAGTCGCCTCCGTCATAGACCGGGATTCCCACTGTGATCCTGTTCTCCAGATCAAGGAACTCTTTTCTGATGGCCTCGTCCGTGAATGCTCCGGTATAGAGAACTGTCGAGTCAAGAGGCTTCTTGAGCTCGGACACATAGACGTTCTGGAGCATCCTGCGCTGGTTGTCGTAGACTGTTGACAATGTATCTTTGACGGCACAGAAATGAAACTGCTTCACAACAGTATTCTTTCCGAAGTCGAGGGTGTCGGAAATCGGCACCAAAGTGAAACTGGTGCTCTTGACACTTGTGCCCAGAACACCGTCGCTGATGGCTCCGAATGTGAATCTGCTTGTGCTGTAGCCGGACAGACTGTCCGACATCTGCATACGTATGTCCTTGAGCGCTATCGGCTCAGGAGTATATACGTCCCACTTCTGGTCTATGGGGATGAGGTTTTCTCCGAGTTCTTCGTTTATGTCTATACATGACGCAGAGCCAAGCAGTATCGCACCGATAGCCGCCAGGCGGCTGACTCTGCTGATGATGTTCAAGTCCATTATAAGTTGTCGTAAAAACTGTTGTAATCTTCGATGTAGGTGCCGTCCTGAAACTTTTCCTTGTTGAACGGAAGCACAGGAAGCCCCGATTCCTGACAGTATTCCACCAGTTCCGGAGCCACTTCTTCTGCTCCGAGAATGATGCCGTCAGAATAGCTGGCGGCGAGTTTCGCAAGATTTATGCCAGTAGGTTCCGCCAGGATTTCTACGTCTTTTTCTGAAACTCCTCCGAAAAGGATCCTGTCCTTGAAGTCTGCAGGGAAGTCTGTTGTCGGTGTGTCTCCATAGAGGGAGAGCACGATCTTGCTGTTCGAGAATATCGGATCGTCAATATATGCCTTCTTCAGGTAGAGAGGAAGGACCTGGGAAATCCATCCCTGGCAGTGGATCACGTCTGGTGCCCATCTGAGCTTCTTTACGGTCTCAAGTACGCCACGGGCGAAGAAGATGGCCCTCTCCGCGTTGTCCTTGAAGAATTCTCCGTTCTCGTCGCAGTACACGCTTTTTCTGTGGAAATAGTCTTCGTTATCAATGAAATAGACCTGCATTCTTGCCGCAGAGATAGACGCGACCTTGATCACGAGCGGACGGTCCACATCGTTTATGACGATATTCATTCCGGAGAGTCTGATGACCTCGTGCAGCTGGTTTTTCCTTTCGTTAATGCATCCATAGCGAGGCATGAAGGAGCGGATTTCCTTCTTCCTTTCCTGAATGCCCTGCGGAAGGTATCTTCCGATGTTGGCGATGTCTGATTCCGGGAGATATGGGAATATCTCCGAATTGACGAACAGAACTCTTTTGACCGATTCACCCATAATGGTTAATTTTAATGACAAAATCCGTACAAAGATAATAAATTATTTTGAATTTCACTATCTTTGGCGGCTGAATGGGATTACGCGTATGGCAAGTAATGACAATAAGATAATGCGCCGCAGACTGGCGAATGCGTACCTCTCCTCGGTCATCAGCATCAGCCTCGTGCTCTTTCTGGTGGGACTGGCGAGCCTCCTTCTCGTGAATGCGAAGGGGGTTTCGGACTATTTCAAGGAGAACATGCAGGTGTCGGTCATGATGAAGCAGACCGTATCCGATGAGGAGGCTCTGGAGTTTCGCGATGATCTTGAAAAGGAGCGTTTCATCAAGAGCACGGTCTTCATCTCCCGCGAGCAGGGAGAGCGTGAGCTCGCTGATCAGCTGGGTGACGATTTTCTTGATATTTTCGAGACATCTCCGATTCCGGCTTCGATTGACGTGACTCTGAATGCGGATTATGTTTCGGCAGACAGCCTTGAAGTTGTGAAAGGGGAGATAGCGGCTTCGTCGCTTGTGGACGAGGTCGTGTATCAGAAATCCCTGGTGGACGCGTTGAATGCGAATCTGAACAGGATATCGATGATCATTGCGGTTTTCGTGGCCCTGCTGCTGTTCATTTCCTATGTGCTGATCAACAACACGGTGCGTCTGAATGTCTTTGCAAGACGCTTTACCATCCACACCATGAAGCTGGTGGGTGCGACCAGGTCGTTCATCCGTGCTCCGTTCCTTGTCCAGTCGGCCTTTCAGGGGGTCTTTGCCGCGTTCATCGCAATCATTGCCCTGATTGCAGTTCTGTATTTCATGAGGAGCGGTTTCGAGCAGCTGTTCGAGATATTCCGTCTCGACCTCCTGCTTGCCGTGATGGGCATAGTGATTGTGTCTGGCCTTGCCATATGTCTTATGAGCACCTGGTTTGTCGTCAACAAGCTTGTGTCGTTGAAGAAGGATGAACTGTACTACTAATTCTCATCCCGAGCGGACAACTGTCATCCCGAGCTTGTCGAGGGATCTATATAAAGAAAAGAAAATGGAAAACAACGAAAAAATGGCAATAACCCCGAAGGGGCTGAAATATCTTCTGATCGGACTCCTTGTGATGGTCTCAGGCTATATTCTCATGGCAGGAGGCGGCAGCGACGATCCGGAAGTCTTCAATTACGCGATGTTCGATTTCCGCCGTATGGTGGCGGCTCCTATAGTGATCATCCTCGGTATCGTGATCGAGATTGTCGCAATCATGGGTGTGTTCAAGAAAAAGGAGGAGAAATAACATATGGAATGGTTTGAAGCGGTACTCCTCGGTCTCATTCAGGGACTTACTGAGTTTCTTCCGGTCAGCAGCAGCGGTCATCTTGAGATAGGCAAGGTTCTTCTCGGAGTGGAGACGACGGATGACCTTCTCTTTACGACGATGGTTCATGCGGCGACAGTCCTCAGCACGATCGTGGTCTTCCGCAAACAGATATGGGACCTTCTGAAAGGTTTCTTCTGCGGACTCAAGGGCTGGAAGATTGAAAAGAACGGGTCCGGTTCAAAAGTGCTGGTCTGCAACGACCAGACCGACTATCTCCTGAAGATGGTCGTGTCCATGATCCCGATCTTTGTCGTGGGTGTCTTCTTCAAGGATCAGGTGGAGTCCCTCTTCGGATCCATCTATGTGGTGGGGTGGGCCCTGATAGCGACAGCTCTCCTTCTGTTTTTTTCTGACTATGCCTCCCGTCCGGGGCACAAGTCCATATTCCCGGCAAATGAATACCGAAACGGAATCTCGTACTGGCAGGCCTTTGCGATCGGTCTCGGACAGGCCTTTGCAGTGGTTCCGGGCCTTTCCCGCTCGGGCACAACCATCTCTACCGGTCTGATCTGCGGCGTGAAGCGCGAGGCGATGGCTCAGTTCTCGTTCCTTATGGTTCTGGTTCCGATTCTTGGCGAGACTTTCCTTGAGGTTGTCGGAGGGGATTTCGGGGCATCGTCGGTCGGGGCGCTTCCTCTGATTCTCGGGTTCCTGTCAGCATTCCTGTCTGGTCTCTTTGCATGCAAGGTGATGATCGCCCTTGTGAAGAAGGCCAAGCTCAGCTGGTTTGCCCTCTACTGCCTAGTCGCCTCAGCCTGCATATTCATCTTTGCATAATGAAGACTTATTTCGTATCAGACGTCCATCTGGGCCTCCAGGTTGCCGACCCGGCAGCCCGTGAGCGCCGTTTCGCCGATTTCCTCCGTTTTCTTCCCGAGGATACGGAGGCGGTGTATATGCTCGGTGATATATGGGATTTCTGGTATGAGTATCGTGATGTGGTGCCGAAGGGATATGTCCGGGTGTTTGCTGCAATCCAGGAACTTCTTGACAGAGGTGTGAAGGTGTATTTCTTCCCTGGAAATCACGACATCTGGACCTACAGCTATTTCGAGGAGCTCGGGATGACACGTCTGGAGCAGCCTGCCCTGGTGGAGATCGGAGGGAAACGTTTCTGTCTTGGCCATGGCGACGGTCTTGGTCCGGTTCCGTTCGGCTATCGCTGCATACGTGCCGTCTTCCACTGCCGTCTTCTGCAGATTCTGTTCAGCACGCTCCATCCGTGGTTTGCATACCGTCTGGGAAACACCTGGTCCCGCCACAGCCGCCTGTCGCATGATGAGGTATATGTCTTCAAGGGTGAAAAGGAACCGCTGTACGAATTCGTGACAGAATTCTCCAAGTCACATGAGGTCGACTACTATATCTTCGGACATTATCACGCAGATGTGGATATGTATCTCCCTGACGGAGCCCGTCTGATGATCCTGAAAGACTGGATATATTCATCTCCGTACCTTTGCTTTGACGGAGAGTCGTTTGTCAAAGGTATTTCTCAGGAATAGGCATCACCGGAGGATCCTTCCAGAATATCGAGAAATAGAACGCCTCGAAGTCTCCGGCTTCCCATATCTCCACCAGTTCCTCGGTCTTTGCGTCCTCCCCTTCCGGGTCGTAGGGCTTTTTAAGGTCTGTGCCGAATATCTTTGCGATACCCTGCCAGAATCCGGCCGCGATTCCGCTCTTGTAGTCCTTTATTATGCTGTAGGATGATTTTCCCACCTCCCTGTCGATGAGCTTCATCAGGAGAGCTCCCTGGCTGACTGTCAGCTTTCTCATCTGACCCTCAAACACTTCGAAGAGTTCCTTCTGGACCTGGCTGATGTATTTGTCCCTCTTGACTCTCTTGAGGTTGTCAGCGGCTATCGTGCTGTCCGCCTCCATTACGAGTTTCCTGGCTACCAGCGCATATGGATATGCCTTGCTGAAATTATGCACAAGCCTGTAATACTTTCTCCACTGCTTCCCCTTCTGTTTCGGCAGTCTGGAATAGACCTTCGACGCTCTGATCTCATCTATATATATCGTATCGCCGTCCTCTACGATAAATTCCAGAACATCTCCCTTGATCTTCTTGCTGCCCGGGGTGACAGGATGTGCTGTCCTCTTCACCTCCTGCTGCATTCCGCTTTCCGGCAGGCTCTTCCTTGTCCTGCTGTCCTGTCTCCAGGACTGGGCGTCGGCCTGCCATGCCGCTCCGGCTGTCAGGGCCAGGAGAGCAATCGCTGCAAGTATGCGGATCTTCATGTTCATGTCCGCAAATTTAGCATTTCTCCCTGATACTGTCTCCTGCCGTCTGTAAAAACCGTTATTTCTGCGTGTGAAGACCGCACTGTGCCAAACTGAATTTACGCGAAATCGCTGCCGGTCCAAAATGCGCGCAGAAAAATTTCATCAATGTTTGTAAGTGCGTGAAAATGCGCATTTTAGCATTCAAAAGTTTCGGTCTAAAATGTTGTAAAATTTTGAAAATATTATTTGCATTTCAATAATTTTTACTATCTTTGCAACCCAATAATTGAGGACGACTCCGCCCAACCAGCTGATACTCAATTAGTTAGGAATATTACGGAAATTTTTAATTAAAAGTAATAGAAAAATGTTACAACCAAAGAAAACAAAATTCAGAAGGCAGCAGAAAGGCCGCATGAAAGGTCTCTCTCAGAGAGGAAACCAGCTTGCATTTGGCTCTTTCGGAATCAAGACCTTGGAAAACTGCTGGCTCACAGGCCGTCAGATCGAGGCTGCACGTCAGGCTGTTTCACGTTACATGAAGCGTGAGGGTAAGATCTGGATCAGAATCTTCCCTGACAAGCCTTACACCAAGAAGCCTGCCGAAGTGCGAATGGGTAAAGGAAAGGGTAATCCGGAGGGATTCGTATGCCCTGTAACCCCAGGCCGTATCCTTATTGAAGCTGAGGGCGTATCTCTCGAGATCGCAAAGGAGGCACTCCGCCTCGGAGCTCAGAAACTCCCTGTAACCACAAAGTTCGTGGTACGTAGAGACTATGTAGAATAATTTAATGGAGTAAGACAATGAAAGCATCTGAAATTCGTGAAATGTCAATCGCAGATATCCGCGAGCGCATCGAGATCGAGAAGGCTAACCTCGATACAATGAAGATCAACCACACTATCTCTCCATTAGAGGATACATCAAAGATCGCAAAGGCAAGAAGGGACATCGCTCGTATGATGACTATCCTTGCTGAGAAAGAGTCACAGAACTAAATTATTGAATTCTCATGGAAAGAAATCTTCGTAAGGAAAGAATAGGTGTTGTGGTCAGCAACAAGATGGACAAGTCTATCGTAGTTGCGGTTGAAAGAAAAGAGAAGCACCCAATGTACGGCAAGTTCGTAAAGAAGACCACAAAGTTCGTCGCTCACGATGAGAAGAACGAGTGCAGCGTAGGAGATACAGTACGCATCATGGAGACTCGTCCTTTGAGCAAGACAAAGAACTGGAGATTAGTAGAAATCGTAGAAAAAGTTAAGTAGTAATGATACAGCAGGAATCACGTTTACAGGTGGCAGACAACAGCGGTGCAAAGGAGGTTCTTTGTATCCGTGTTCTGGGTGGTACCCGCCGCCGTTATGCAAGAGTGGGCGACAAGATCGTCGTTGCAGTTAAGAGCGCTATCCCTGGCGGTGACGCTAAGAAGGGCTCAGTATCAAAGGCTGTCGTAGTCCGCACTAAGAAAGAGATTCGTCGTGCAGATGGTTCATACATCCGTTTCGATGACAATGCTTGCGTTCTTCTCAACAATGCAGGTGAGGTCAAAGGTACCCGTATCTTCGGCCCTGTAGCAAGAGAGCTTCGCGAGAACTACATGAAGATCGTTTCACTGGCACCGGAGGTCCTCTAATACGCAAAGAATATGAAGAAGATACATATCAAAAAAGGCGACACCGTCTATGTAAATGCCGGTAACGACAAAGGAAAGACCGGTAAGGTGCTTGAGGTTATCCCTTCAAAGGATCGCGCTATCGTTGAGGGCATCAACATCGTAAGCAAGCACGCTAAACCAAGCCCAAAGCATCCTCAGGGTGGTATTGTTAAACAGGAGGCAAGCGTACACGTGTCTAACCTTCAGCTTCTTGATCCTAAGACTGCAAAGCCTACAAGAACAGGATTCAAGATGGTTGACGGAAAGAAGGTTCGTTATGCTAAAAAATCTGGAGAGGAGATCTAACAATGGCAAAGACAACTAAGACAGCAGCAGTTCAGGAGGTACCTGCATCATACGTACCTGCACTGAAGAAGGTATATAAGGAAGAGATCGTTGCCAAGCTGATGAAGGAGTTCGGCTACTCAACTGTAATGCAGTGCCCTAAGCTCGTGAAGATTACCATCAACGAGGGTGTGGGTGACGCAACAGGCGACAAGAAGCTTGTCGAGACAGCAGCTCAGGAGCTTTCGATCATCACTGGACAGAAGGCGGTTATCACTCACTCAAGAAAGGATATCTCTAACTTCAAGCTCCGTAAGGGAATGCCTATCGGAACAAAGGTTACTCTTCGCGACGTGAAGATGTATGAGTTCCTTGAGAGACTTATCCGCGTATCTCTCCCACGAATCAGAGACTTCAACGGTATCTCTGAGAAGATGGACGGCAAGGGTAACTACACCCTCGGTATCAAGGAGCAGATCATCTTCCCTGAGATCGACATCGACAAGATCAGCAAGATCCTCGGAATGGAGATCACTTTCGTGACAACAGCAAGGACCGACGCAGAGGCTCACGCGCTTCTCAAGGCTTTCGGTCTGCCTTTCAAGAAGAATAACAACTAATTAAAAGAGAACAAGATGGCAAAAGAATCAATGAAAGCCCGCGAGGTAAAACGCGCGAAATTGGTTGCAAAGTACGCCGCTAAGAGACAGGCTCTCAAGGAAGCAGGTGACTGGGCTGCTCTCGACAAGCTCCCTAAGAACTCAGCTGCATGCCGTATGCACAACCGCTGTTCTCTCACTGGACGTCCAAAGGGATACATGCGTATGTTCGGTATCAGCCGTATCCAGTTCCGTGAGATGGCAAGCAACGGTCTCATCCCAGGCGTCAAGAAGGCAAGCTGGTAACATATGACCATTTATTATTATTAAAGTATAACAATTTGGATATCGGACGCTTCCGGGCGTCGGTTTTCAACAAAAACAAAACAAAAAAATGACTGATCCAATTGCAGACTTCCTCACCAGAGTAAGAAATGCTTATCTGGCAGGAAAGAAGGTTGTTGAGATTCCTTCTTCAAAGATGAAGGTAGCCCTCACAAAGATCCTTTGCGAGAAGGGTTACATCCTCAGCTACAAGATCGTTGAGGGAACCCCATGCAACACAATCAAAATCGCTCTCAAGTATCACCCGCAGACCAAGACTGCAGCTATCAAGAAGATAGAGCGCGTGTCTAAGCCAGGTCTCCGTAGGTACACTGACGTCGAGAACATGCCACGCGTCCTCAACGGACTCGGAATCGCAATCCTTTCGACTTCAAAGGGTGTCATCACAGACAAAGAGGCTCGCGAGCTTAACGTAGGTGGTGAGGTTATATGTTATGTATATTAATTTATAAAGAAACAGAAAATGTCAAGAATTGGTAAATTGCCTGTAAACCTTCCTGCCGGCGTAACCGTTGAGGTTCTCGCAGGTAACGTTGTTAAGGTGAAAGGACCTCTCGGTGAGCTCAGCCAGAAGGTTGACGCAGACATCACTGTGACCGTAGAGGGAACAACAGTAAAATTGACCCGTCCTACTGACCAGCCACGTCACCGTTCACTTCACGGTCTCTACCGTGCTCTGATCAACAACATGGTTGTCGGTGTTTCAACGGGATATACAATCCGTCAGGAGCTTGTCGGTGTCGGTTATCGTGTAGACGTTCAGGGCCAGCTGCTCATCATGTCTCTCGGTTTCTCACACGAGGTTCAGATCATGCTTCCTGCAGAAGTAAAGGCTGAGGCCGAGCCGGTTAAGAAGGGTCAGAACCCTGTTCTCTGCCTCAAGAGTGCAGACAAGCAGCTCGTAGGACACGTAGCAGCTAAGGTTCGCTCACTCCGTAAGCCAGAGCCATACAAGGGTAAGGGTATCAAGTTTGTCGGCGAGCAGCTCCGTCGTAAGGCTGGTAAGTCAGCAGGTGCTAAATAATAGGAGGACTAGATTATGGCATTGAATAAGATTGAAAGAAGAAAAAGAATTCACTACCGTATCCGCAAAGTCGTTAATGGTACTGCTGAAAGACCAAGAATGGTTGTTTTCAGAAGCAACAAACAGATTTACGTACAGGTTGTTGATGACTTGAAGGGCGCAACTCTTTGTGCAGCCGCTTCAAATGACAAGGCACTTGCAGCAGAGTGCAAGGGCAAGTCCGGAATCGAGGCAGCAGCTATCGTCGGAAAGGCGATCGCAGAGCGCGCTCTCGCAGCAGGAATCACTACTATCTCATTTGACCGTGGTGGTTACCTCTATCATGGAAGAGTTAAAAGTTTGGCAGACGCTGCCCGTGAAGGTGGCTTAATTTTCTAAGAGACTATGGCAAATACAAATGTTAAAAGAGTAAAGACATCTGACCTTGAGCTTAAGGACAGATTGGTAGCCATCCAGAGAGTGACAAAGGTTACTAAGGGTGGTCGTCACTTCAGCTTTGCTGCCATTGTTGTGGTAGGTGACGAGAACGGCGTTGTAGGCTATGGTCTTGGAAAGGCTAACGAAGTCACTACTGCAATTTCAAAGGGTATCGAGGATGCAAAGAAGAATCTCGTGAAGATTCCTATCCTCAACGCGACTATCCCTCATGAGCAGGAGGCTAAGTTCGGTGGCGCTAGAGTATTCATGAAACCAGCTGCGCCTGGTACTGGAGTTAAGGCCGGTGGTGCGATGCGTGCTGTCTTCGAGTCAGTAGGTGTTCACAACGTGCTTGCAAAGTCTAAGGGTTCATCTAACCCTCACAACCTCGTGAAGGCAACTGTTGCCGCACTCGTTGAGATGAGGGATGCCTACACTGTAGCAGGACTCCGTGGTATTCCAATGAGCAGAGTATTTAAAGGTTAAGGAGGACACTACAAATGGCAAAACTTAAGATAACTCAGGTAAAGAGCAAGAACGGTGCTACCAAGAGGCAGATCGCAAATCTCGAGTCTCTCGGTATCCACAGATTGCATCAGACTGTAGAGGTGGAACTCACTCCAGTTACCAAGGGTATGGTTGAGAAGGTTCGTCACCTTGTAATCGTAGAGGAAATTTAATTTTGGAGGACAGAAAGATGAAATTACATAATCTTACACCTGCTGCAGGCTCAAAAGGCAGAGAGAAGAGAATCGGACGTGGTGAGGGCTCAGGTCACGGCGGAACTTCAACCCGTGGTCACAAGGGTGCTCAGGCTCGTTCAGGCTACTCTCGCAAGATCGGCTTCGAGGGAGGTCAGATGCCAATCCAGAGAAGACTTCCTAAGTTCGGTTTCACCAATCCTACTCGTGTAGAGTACAAGGGTATCAACGTTGCTACTCTTCAGACTCTTGCAGAGACTCACAACCTCACAGTAGTGAATATCGAGACTCTCCGCGAGGCTGGATTCATCAACAAGAACCAGCTTGTGAAGATCCTCGGAAACGGTGAGCTCACTGCTAAATTGGAAGTATCTGCAAATGCATTCTCTAAGTCAGCGATCGCTAAGATCGAGGCTGTAGGCGGCACTGCAACAACACTCTAATAAAGATGAAGAAACTTATTCAGACAATCAAGAACATCTTTAAGATTGAGGAGCTCCGTACGAGAATTCTTTATACTCTCGGACTGCTTGTAATCTATCGTCTCGGAAGCTTTATCGTGCTTCCGGGCATAGATTCCGCTCAGCTCGCCAATCTGCAGAGCAGCTCTTCAGAGGGTCTCGTAGGCCTCCTGAACATGTTCTCAGGTGGAGCGTTCGGAAATGCTTCAATCTTTGCGCTGGGTGTGATGCCATATATCTCGGCATCCATCGTGATCCAGCTTCTTGGTGTTTTCGTCCCTTACTTCCGCAAGATGCAGATGGAGGGCGAAAGCGGACGCCGCAAGATGAATCAGTACACAAGGTATCTGACCATTGCTATCATCTGCATCCAGGGTCCTGCCTATATGGCAAATCTTCACAGCCAGATTCCGGCTACTGCCTTCACAGCTGTAAATCAGCTCGGCTGGAGCAACTTCTGGTTCAATCTCGTCTCAACTCTCATCCTCCTCGGAGGTACGATGTTCGTGATGTGGCTCGGTGAGCGTATCACTGACCGTGGTATCGGTAACGGTATCTCACTCATCATCATGGTCGGAATCATCGCACGTCTTCCTTATGCTCTCACAGCTGAGGCTGGTGAGAAGTTCACTGGAAACGGCGTAGGTGGTCCGCTCCTCTTCATCGTTGAGCTTGTGATTCTGTTCTTCATTTTCGTAGCGGCTATCGCTCTCGTTCAGGCTGTCAGGAAAGTTCCTGTACAATACGCCAAGAGAGTGATCGGAAACAAGCAGTATGGCGGTGTGCGTCAGTACATCCCTATGAAGATCAACGCAGCCGGCGTGATGCCAATCATCTTCGCTCAGGCTCTGATGCTCTTCCCGATGATCTTCTCGCAGTTCGATGCGACAAGAGGCTTCGCTGCAGTAATGAGCAACTATACCGGTTTCTGGTATAACTTTACATTCGCAATTCTCGTAGTACTCTTCACATATTTCTACACAGCAGTCACTGTAAATCCTACAATGATGGCTGATGATATGAGAAAGAACGGTGGTTTCATTCCAGGAGTGAAGCCAGGTAAGAAGACCGCTGAGTACCTTGACACAATCATGTCAAGAGTGACTCTTCCAGGTTCCATCTTCCTTGCGTTTATCGCCATCCTTCCGGCTTTCGCAATGAAGCTCGGAGTGAACAACCAGTTCGCAAGCTTCTACGGAGGTACTTCCCTCCTGATCCTTGTGGGTGTTGTTCTGGATACTCTCCAGCAGATTGAAAGTCACCTTCTTATGCGTCACTACGACGGATTGATGAAGACTGGTCGTCTCACAGGACGCTCAGGCATGTAATCTCAAAAAAGTTCTTTGAAGATGGTCAGGCCTAAGACAGAGGAAGAAATAGCGCTGATGCGTGAAAACGGAATTCTCGTTTCCAGGACATTGGCTGAGGTCGGTAAGATAGTTGCCCCTGGTGTGACAACTCTTGAGTTGAATAGGGTAGCTGAGACCTTTATCCGTGACAACGGAGCTATACCAGCCTTCCTTGGTTATGATGGCTTTCCCTACGCGCTCTGCATCTCTGTAAACGATGTCGTGGTTCACGGTTTTCCGTCGGATTACGTCCTCAAGGAGGGAGACATCGTGTCAGTTGACTGCGGTACGACTTACAAAGGGTATACAGGCGATTCAGCATACACCTTCCCGGTCGGGGAGGTGGACGCTGAAACCCAGACCCTTCTGGACGTCACCAAGGAGTCACTTTACAGAGGAATCGCAGCGGCTGTGGCAGGGAATAGGACTGGAGATATAGGACACGCGGTGCAAACGTATGCGGAGTCATTCGGGTTCTCTGTTGTCCGCGAACTGGAAGGACACGGAATCGGAAAGCATCTGCACGAAAGTCCGGGCGTACCGAACTACGGACGCAGGGGACAGGGTGCGAGACTGACCGATGGAATGACGATCTGTATCGAACCGATGATCAACTCCGGTGTCAGAAATGTGTATTTAGCTAAAAATGGTTGGGCAGTTCACACTTCTGATCACAGGAAATCAGCGCACTTCGAGCTTACGGTTGTTGTCAGAAAAGGCCAGGCCGAGTTATTGTCCACCTTCGACTTTATTGAGGGAAACGTTAAATTTTAAAGTGATTATCGATGCCAAAACAATCAGCAATTGAGCAGGAAGGCGTAATCGTCGAGACCCTGCCTAACGCAATGTTCAAAGTAGAACTCGAGAACGGTCATGTCATCATTGCCCACATTTCAGGCAAGATGAGAATGAACTACATCAAGATCCTGCCTGGAGATAGAGTTAAGGTGGAGATGTCACCTTATGATTTATCAAAAGGAAGAATTTCTTTCAGATACAAATAAAACTTTAAGGAAATGAAAGTAAAAGCATCCATCAAGAAGCGCAGCGAAGATTGCAAGATCGTAAGACGCAAAGGCCGTCTCTACATCATCTGCAAGAAGAATCCTAAATTCAAAATGCGTCAGGGATAATTTTTAATTGTATAACAATTTTAAGTAAAGATAATTATGGCAAGAATAGCCGGTGTTGATTTACCTAACAACAAAAGAGGAGAGATAGGTCTTACCTATATCTTCGGTATCGGTCGCAGCACAGCAAGGAAGATCCTTTCTCAGCTCGATATCGATTTCGATACAAAGGTTGGTGAGTGGAACGACGAGCAGATCTCAGGTATCCGTAGCATCATCGCTAACGAGTACAAGATCGAGGGTGAGCTCCGTTCTTCTATCCAGATGAACATCAAACGTCTCATGGATATCGGTTGCTACAGAGGAATCCGTCATCGTATCGGCCTCCCTGTACGCGGTCAGAGCACCAAGAACAATGCCCGTACAAGAAAGGGTAAGAAGAAAACTGTTGCAAACAAGAAGAAGGCAACTAAATAATTGAGATGAATTATGGCAAAGAAAACAACATCAACTAAGAAGAGAGTTGTCAAGGTTGAAGCTTATGGCGAGGCTCATATTTCATCAACCTTCAACAACGTAATCGTTACCCTTACTAACGCACAGGGTCAGGCAATCAGCTGGTCTTCAGCTGGTAAGAGCGGCTTCAGAGGTTCCAAGAAGAACACTCCATATGCAGCTCAGGTAGCAGCAGAGGATGCAGCAAAGACAGCATACGACCTCGGACTTCGTAAGGTTAAGGCATATGTAAAGGGTCCTGGTGCCGGACGTGAGTCAGCAATCAGAACTATCCACGGTGCAGGTATCGAGGTTACAGAGATCATCGACGTCACTCCAATGCCACACAATGGCTGCCGTCCAAAGGGTCGTCGTAAAGTTTAATTTTTGTAACATTAATAAGGAGAAATTACTATGGCAAGATATACTGGACCAAGTACTAAGATCGCACGTAAGTTCGGCGAGCCTATCTTCGGAGCAGACAGAAACTTCGAGAAGAGAAACTATCCTCCAGGACAGCACGGACTTGCAAGCAAGCGTAAGAAGAAGTCTGAGTATGGTACTCAGCTCAAGGAGAAGCAGAAAGTTAAGTATACTTACGGTCTTCTCGAGAAGCAGTTCCGTAACCTTTACGAGAAGGCTTCACGCATGAAGGGACAGAAGGGTGAGAACCTTATCATCCTCCTTGAGTCTCGTCTCGACAACATCGTTTACCGTATGGGTGTAGCTCCTACAAGAGCAGCGGCACGTCAGCTCGTGTCACACGCACACATCACTCTCAACGGAGTGGTTTGCAACATCCCTTCAGCTCACGTAAAGCCAGGTGATGTAGTTGCGGTAAGAGAGCGTTCAAAGAGCCTTGAGGTGATCACAAACAGCGTAGCTTCAGCAGCCAAGTATTCTTGGATCGAGTTTGACGCTAAGGCTCTCACAGGAAAGTATCTTAATGTTCCTGTAAGAACTGAGATCCCTGAGACTATCAACGAGCAGCTTATCGTCGAGCTCTACTCTAAGTAATAATTAACACCTTAATAAAGAATTTATATGGCAATCTTAGCATTTCAGAAACCGGATAAGGTGATAATGCTCGAAGGAACAGACACCGTAGGCCGTTTTGAATTCAGACCGCTTGAGCCTGGATACGGACAGACTATCGGTAACGCACTCCGTCGAATCCTGTTGTCTTCTCTGGAGGGATTTGCTATCACATCGATCAAGGTGTCTGGCGTGGACCAGGAGTTCGCGACTATCCCAGGCGTGATCGAGGGTATGCAGGACATCATTCTCAACCTCAAGCAGGTTCGTTTCAAGAGAATGGTTGAGACTGTTGACTCAGAGGTGGCAAATATCGTGATCAGCGGCAAGCAGGAGTTTACCGCAGAGGATATCTCAAAAGGATTGTCTTCTTTCAAGGTGCTTAACCCTGAACTGCACATCTGCTCTCTTGAGCCGGCTGTAAAGCTTGAAATCACTCTCTCAGTAGGAAAGGGCCGTGGCTTCGTTCCTGCTGACGAGAACAGAGATATGGATGCTCCTATCGGAACAATTCCTGTGGATGCGATCTATACTCCTATCAAGAATGTCAACTGGACAGTAGAGAACTGGCGTGTCGAGCAGAAGACCGACTATGAAAAGCTTAACCTGGAGATTGTAACCGACGGTTCGATCACTCCTAACATAGCTCTTCAGGAGGCTGCAAACATCCTTATCTACCACTTCAAGTTATTCACTGACGACAGGAAGCTTTCACTTGAGAGCACAATCGAGTCAGAGTCAAAGGAACTTGACGAGGAGTCACTCCACATGAGGCATCTCCTTCTCACCAAGCTGTCAGACATGGGTCTCTCAGTGAGAGCATACAACTGTCTGAAGGCTGCGGACATCGACACATTCGCTGACCTTGTTTCCTACTCACGTTCTGAGCTCATGAAGTTCAGAAACTTCGGAAGGAAGTCACTCAACGAGATCGATCTCCTCGTGGAGAAGATGAAGCTCTCATTCGGAATGGATGTAACCAAGTATAATATTGAACCTAAGAAAAAGAACCTTTAAGTAATATGAGGCACAATAAAGCAATCAATCACCTTGGTCGCAAGAGCGGACACCGTAAGGCTCTCCTCGCAAACATGGCTACCTCTCTCATCCTCAACAAGAGGATCCAGACTACAGTAGCTAAGGCTAAGGCTCTCAAGATGTATGTAGAACCTCTCATCACAAAGTGCAAGGAGGATACTACTCACTCACGCCGTGTCGTATTCAGCTACCTTAAGAACAAGGAGGCTGTTACTGAGCTCTTCCGCACAGTAGCACCTAAGATCGCAGATCGTCCAGGTGGATACACTCGCGTTCTCAAGACAGGTTTCCGTCAGGGTGACGGAGCTGACATGGCTCTCATCGAGCTCGTAGACTTCAACGAGGCAGCTCTTGCAACTGCTCCGAAGAAGGCTAAGAAGACAACTCGTCGTAGCTCGAAGAAGGCTGTTGAGGCTGCACCTGCAGTTGAGACACCTGCAGCAGAGGTTGAAACTCCAGCTGCTGAGTAATCAGAACAGTCGCGGCGCACGGCCGCACTTGATAAGATCCGGATTCCAGAAATGGTTTCCGGATTTTTTTATGTTATGAGTTGCTTTCCCTTTTCTGTTTCTTGTATTGACTTGGGGTCATGCCGGTGAAGTTCTTGAAGGCAGTGCTGAAATAGCTCTGGCTGGCAAATCCTGTCAGGTCTGATATTTCAGCGATGCTGAGGTCGGTGTTTTCTATAAGAGATTTGGCCTTGTCCAGTCTGATGCGTGTAATATACTCCTTGGCTCCGGCTCCGGTGATGGACTTCATCTTGTTGAAGAGAGAGGCACGGCTTACTCCGAGTTCCCTGCAGAGGATCTGCTGGTCAAGGTCAGGATCGCTTATATGGGCGGAAATGATGGCATTCAGTTTCAGGATGAAGCCTTCTTCTTCGGAACCATAACCGGTGGTTGTGACACCTTCGTTGTCGAAATATCTTTTACGTATGTTTTCCTTGCGTCTGAGCAGATTCCGTATGAGCTCCATAAGGGTCTCGATTTCAAATGGCTTTCCCATATAGGCATCCGCCCCTACTTTATATACTTCGCTTTGACTCTGCTCTTCTCCTCTTGCCGTGAGAAGTATGATAGGGATATGCATGAATCTTTCGTCAGATTTCAGTCTGTTGCAGAGGGTGTATCCGTCGCCTTCCGGCATATTGACGTCACTGACTATCACATCCGGCATAAAGCCGTCAGAGATCAGTTCAAAAGCCTTCTTGCCGCCTCCTGCCGTCTTTATTTCACAGAAATCCATGTTCATGGCTTCGCGTAGGAAATCGAGCAGGTCGGGATTGTCATCCACAAGCATCAGTTTCTTGTCCGAAGTGTTGAAGGATGCACCTTCTGCGATCATTCCGTCAGCCGGGTTATAACCTATAAGTTCATTCAGGTATGCCTTGGCCGGCACATGTTCCCTGATTCCGCATACCGGGATCTCCCACCAGAAGGTAGCACCTTTGTCTGCATTGTTGCAGGCTCCGATCCTTCCCCCGTGCAGTTCGACAAGAATCTTTGAGTATGACAGGCCTATGCCGCTTCCATACTGCTCGTTCCGGCTCTGGTAGAAGCGTGTGAACAGCATGGAAGTGTCGATATCCTTAAGCCCGGGACCCTGATCGGAAATGCTTGTCCTGATCATTCCCTCGCCGGTAAGTTCAGTGCTGATGGTGATGATGTCTCCGCTACGGCTGTGCTTTACGGCATTCATGAGTATGTTGGTCAGAACCGTGTCGCAGCGGACCTTGTCGAAGTCTGCCTGACCGACACCGGGATCCAGTCTTGTCACAATTTCGATACCTTCTACATGTCCTTCGTCTACAATATCTTCAATACTGTCGAGAAGCCACTGGTTGAATCCGTTCTGCTCCAGTTTCAGGTCACTCTTGCCGACCTCCATCTTCCTCAGGTCCAGGACCATGTTCAGAAGATCTCTCATCCGTAGCGACTGTCTGTATATCCTGCTGAGTGTAGGATGCTGCTTGTCCTCAGGATTGATGTCGCTCAGAAGTCTTTTCAGAGGAGCCATGATCAGGGTGAGAGGGGTCCTGAGCTCGTGACTGATGTTGATGAGCATCCGGACTTTTTCTTCGTATATCTTCTGCTCCTGTTCCTTCATTGCCATCTTCAGCTTGTTGTCCTTCCGCTTCATTGCGGTAATGAATATGGTTGTGACCAGGAGAAGGGCAAATACTGAAACAGATGAAATGAACCACCATGTGTGGTACCATGGTTTGGGAATGTCCAGTGTCACCAGTCTTTCCGGTTCGCTCCATTCCCCACTGCGTTTGGTGCAGCTTACGAGAACATCGTGACTTCCCGAAATGTTCAGCCTCTGAAGGGTCAGGACAGGAGACTTCATTTCATATGAAACCCCGATATCAGGAATCATGAACCTGTATACCTTCTCTCTGAAGATATCCTTTTCCTGAGTGGTTACAACGATTTCAACTCGTTTGCTGTTACGCGGAATCCTGCATGTTTCACCGCTTGCAGCAGCGATATCCTCGTTGTCTGCCTTTATGCTGTATAGTCTTATGGATGGTCTGTCGGTCGTGTCTATCTGAAAATCCTTGTCGATGCAAAGCATACCTTGTACACCACCCATGTACACGTCTCCCTCCCTTGAAAGCAGGTGCGGCTTGCTTAGATATTCATTAGGCTCGGCTCCGTCCGAACTTCCGAACAGGGTAAAGCTGTCAAAAGCCTTCAGATATGCGTATAGCCCGTTGTCGGTGCCGACCCATACCCTTGAGTGTCTGTCGCAGACCACTGAAGTCGCCGTGTTCAGGAGGGTAGTCTCCACATGGGAGAAAGTCCCGTTTGCGGTGTTGAAACGGCATAGACCGTGATCGGTGGCAAGCCATATTGTTCCATCGCTGTCCAGATATCCGCATTTGATCACATGTCTGTTGGTATGTCCTTTCCTTATGATCTGCGACCCTCCCTCAGGGAGAAGGTAGATGTTGTAGTAGTCATGCATCCACAGGCCTTCTTCTGTGGATTGTATTGTCAGAAGGTTTCCGTTGGAACGGCTCCCGATATCGAAGTTCAGTCTGATGCATTTCCCGGATGACTTGTCATACCTGCTTACGGTATTGCTTATCAGAAGCAGGTCTCCGTTTGATTCGTTTGCGAGATTAAGACTTCTTCCGGCATATCGCAGAAGATAGTTTATCTCCGGATCGTTGATGTGCAGAGGACGGATGTTTCCTGTGTCGGTGTTGAATATCCACATCCTGTCAGCATATGACGAAAGGACCAGTTCCTTGTCGGAATATGTTGCTATAGAGACAATCTTTGTCCGGAGTGTCCGGGGGTAATGGGTGAACTCTCCGGTTGCGGGATCGAAGCGGTTGATACCTTCACCGTCGGTTCCTATCCAGATATGCTCAGACCGGTTATCCTGATAGAAGCACAGGACAGTCGGATTGCTCAGACCCGTCTTAAGTCCTATATGGCTGTCGGAATAAGTCTTCATGCCGCTTTGACTTATTCTTATGAGACCTTCCCTTATGCTTCCCGCCCAGATATTGCCATAGTCGTCGATATAGATGCTTTTTATCGAATGTGCGGGAAGCGAGGACGGATCGCCGGCCACATGCGAAAGGACCCTTATGTCTCCGGTTTCAGGATTTATTATATTGATACCTCCTCCATCTGTACCGACCCATATGGAAGAGTCTCTTTCGGTCATGCATAAGACGACGTCATTGCTTAGGGATGAATTGGAGGTGCTGAATCTTCGGATCAGCCTGTTGCCCTTTTCGAAAACCGCTATGCCGTTGTTATAGAATGATATCCAGATGTTGCCTTTGCTGTCGATAAGAGTGGAAGTGACCTCGTTGAACAGTGAAAAAGGCGATTCTGACGTTTCTCCTGTCCTTATGTCGACGGACATGATTCCATTATGTGAACTGCACAGCAGGGTGTTTTCGTCAAGCAGGTTGATGTTCTGCACAAGGAAAGCCGGCATGTCGCTCAGATCCTTGAACAGATTGAGCGACGAATCGGAAAAGGTGTATCGGAATATTTTCCGGTTGCTGCCAAACCATATTCCTTCATCGTCCTGACACATGCACAGGAAAGGTGTGTTTTTGTCATCCGCTCCTTTCGGCCTTATTATTTCAAACTCCCTTCCTCGTTTACGCGCCGGCCACTGGTTCGTCAGGACCCAGAGGTCATCATTGCGGTCGACTCCGACCTGGTGTATCCTCTTTCCGACGAGGGCTGAGTCCTGATGGTTATGCAGCATGTTTCCGTTGAAACTGTAGAGCCCGTTGGGGGTGCCTATCCAGACATCGCCGTCCTTCTCCTTGTATATGCAGTTTACAGTGGAAATCAGTCCCTCCTTTTGAGAGATCTGTGTATATATGAACTGTTCCTTTGCTGCGGTGGGTAATATGACCGAAAGAAATAGTATGAGTGTGGTCAGAATGGGTTTTAACATAATGGATGTGGGTCTCCTACAAATATACGAATATCCTTCGTTTTTTCAAAAATGTCTATAAATCTTTCAAAAATCACTTTATGGGTCCCTGTGATGACAAAATCTAAAACTTAATAGTTAAATTTGAATCTGAAGGCTGTAATGCCGGGCTTAACTTTGCGACAGAATCAAAAACATCGCGTTATGAAGAAACTGAATCACATCCTGTGTATTTTCCTTTTTATGGCTGTCACAGCAACGGCCATGAGCGGCCAGACTGCGGACACCCTGGTCCTGGATGAGTCCATAGTAATAGGAATGGGCAGGCAGAAAAGGAATACCGTGACTGCGGCGGTCAGCACGATAGACTCCCGTACAGTGTCAGCACGTCCTGTGTCTGACCTGACCGGTGCACTGCAGGGAAATGCAGTCGGGTTCAATATAGTCACGGATGCCGGCTCCGACGCAGTGGGAGGAGAGCCCGGAGCACCTGTCAGGTTCAATATCAGAGGACAGGGAAGTGTCAACGGCGGGGAACCTTACGTACTGGTGGATGGTGTCGAGCAGAGTCTGAGCAATGTGAATGTGGCTGATGTCGAAAGCATAACCATTCTGAAGGACGCGTCGGCCTCATCCGTCTATGGAGCCAGAGCGGCATATGGAGTGGTCCTGGTCACGACAAAGAGTGGTACCGAAGGCAGACCTACGGTAAACTACAACGGAAGCGTAGGATTCAGTTCACCCATCGGCATGCCGGAGATCATGGCTTCTGTTGACTTTGCCGGGTACATGAACGAGATGCGGGAAAACTCAGGCCAGACCCCTTTGTTCAGTCCTTCCGCAATCAAGCGTCTGGAAGATTTTGCCTCTGATCCGTATTCCGAGTCCTTCCCCGGGATCTCGGTCAACGAAAACGGCGACAACTGGGCCTCTTCCTATTATAATCAGTATGCAGACACCGATTGGTTCGATTATTATTTCAAGGACTATGCGATACGCCAGTCACATAACCTCAGTGTTTCGGGAGGGACATCAAAGGTGAATTACTATGTGGGTGCAGGATATCTGTCTCAGGACGGACTTCTTGATCAGGTGGAAGACGAACTTGACAAATACCACGTCAACATAAAACTGTCAGCTCTGGTCAAGCCTTGGCTCAAGATGAACTTCAACAACAGTCTCACGGTCTCCGATCTGGCACGTCCCCTTGCCAACCAGACCATTTTCTATGCCCTGATTTCAGACAGGTATCCCACACAGACCACGGTCCTTCCCGTGGACGGAGAGTACTCCCTTCCCTCCTGGAACGAGGTCATGTACCTCAAGGAGACAAGCTACACCAGCGTTTCCGTGTCTGATGCCATGTCTCTTTCCGTCACTGCAACACCTCTTGAAGGCTGGGACATCACGGCCGAGATGAAGGCACGCATGGATGTGCAGGACAACAGTTTTGCCATGGGATTCCCCAAGACGACACTTCCTGACGGCAGGATTGTGGTGACTTCAGGCAGCAGGCAGGGCTACCAATATCCCGGCATGCATTGGAAGAACACGAGCTTCGGTTCATATACGCGTGGAAATTCATCAGGAATCTACCTTTCTCCCAATGTGTTCTCGACATTTGAGGCGAAATCCGGTCGCCACTACTTCAAGGCCATGATAGGTTTTCAGACCGAATACCAGAAGAATTCGAGCAGTTATACCTATAAGGACGGAGTGCTCAGTGAAGGTGTGTTCTCCTTTTCGAATTCAGATGGAACCGTCGTTTCAGACGAATTACGCAATCACTGGGCGACAGCAGGCTTCTATGCAAGAATGAACTGGAACTGGAGGGAAATCTGCTTTGCGGAAATCAGCGGAAGGGCGGATGGGTCGTCGCGCTTTGCTCCGGGACATCGCTGGGGCTTCTTCCCTGCGGCATCGGTGGGCTGTGACATAGCAAGGACAGAAAGATTCAGAGCACTTCACACTCCTTTTTCCCAGATGAAGATCAGGCTCTCCTACGGACGGCTCGGCAATCAGAACGGTGCAGGACTTTACCAGTATCTTGCCATCATGCCTTTGAATCCGGCCAATCCCAATGCGTGGCTTCTCCCTGGCGGCACTTCAGACATATCTCAAGGAACGGTGGCGACGGTTCCCCTGATGGTCAGTCCTTTCATCACATGGGAGAAGGTGGACAATGCGGATATAGGTCTGGACCTGTCCCTCTTCAATGACCGTCTCAGTCTGACCTTTGACGCATACCAGCGTACCACCACAGACATGATAGGTCCGGCAGAGGCCCTGCCTTCGATAAGCGGAATACCCTCAGGCAGCAGGGCCAAGGTGAACAATTCCACTCTCAGGAACAGAGGTTGGGAACTCACGGTGAACTGGTCTGATATACTTCCCGGAGGGTTTTCCTACAGTGCCGGATTCAATCTTTTCGACTACAAGGCAGTGGTGACCCGCTATAATAATCCGGAAGGAATGATTTCCAACAATCACACGGGTCTGGCGGCGAACAAAGGATACTATGAGGGAATGGATCTCGGAGAGATATGGGGATACGAGGCGGATGTGCTCTTCACTTCCGGTGAGGAGGTGGATGAGTACCTTGAAGATGTCGACATGAGTTTCTTCAAGCCCCGGAGCCAATGGATGGTCGGCGACCTGAAGTTCAAGGATTCCAACGGCGACGGCAGAGTGGATCCGGGCAAAGGGACAATTGATGACCATGGCGACCTGAAGGTGATAGGAAATGCCACTCCCAGGTTCTCGTTCGGAATAAATCTGTCTGCGGGATATAAGGGACTTGAAATATCCACTTTGCTTCAGGGTGTGGCAAAGAGGGATTTCCCGATGGCCGGAAGCACATATCTCTTCGGCGGACGCAACTATTTCACGGATCATCTTGATCATTTCAGTAATGACAACCCGTCAGGATGGCTTCCTCGTCTGACAGACGGCACCGGGGCAGCAGACACGGACTGGAGGGTCAACACGGGATACAACACATCCAGATATCTTCTCAATGCAGCCTACATGAGGATGAAGAATCTGACTGTCTCTTATGACTTTGCCGCCACTGTCCTGAAGAACACCGGGATAAGCCGTCTGAGGATATATGCGACATGTGACAATGTGTTCACGCTTGACGCGCTTCCGGATGCCTTTGATCCTGAGACCCTGAATATCGTGAACACTTGGGCGGGAGGCAGCCGGGAAACGGCTCCCGGACTCACCACACCTATGGTGCAGAACGGAAACGGGAAGGTCTATCCGCTTTCCAGGACATTTGTTTTTGGTATTGATATAACATTCTGACAATTATGAAAATGAATAGATATATAGCCCTCATGCTGCTGGTTCTGGTGACTTTGGTTTCATGTGACGGCTTTCTTGACAGGAAACCGCTTACCGAGCCATCAAGCGATACATATCTCTCGTCGGAGGAACAGATCCGCAGCTATGTCAACGGCCTGTATATGTCACTGCCGTGTCTTACTCAGTACGGAACAGGAGTGCGGTCTCAGGAGAAGGACAGCGACAACATACTCTCAGAGAAGTACAATCCCAGAATCAACGGGGAATTCACCTCCTTCAGCGGCGAGAAGGATTGGTCCGAAGCCTATTCGAATCTTCGCAGCGTCAACTGGTTCTTCGAGTATTACAGACTGCCGGAGTCTGATGAAACCGAAGCGACGGCCTCACTGCGCGGAGAGGTTCACTTCCTGAGGGCCTGGTGGCATTTCGTCCTTCTGAAGAAGTTTGCGAACGTACCTGTGATGGATGCCTTGTGGGATGGGAATGCCACTCTGGAAGGGCTTCAGATTCCGGCTTCCGGGCGTAAGGATGTTGCTCTTTTCATTCTCTCGGATCTTGAAAAGGCGATAGGACTCCTGCAGGGGCGCAGCGTGTCTTCCGGTCTGAGAATCAATCGGGAAACAGCACTTGTGATGGCCATGAATGTGGCTCTTTATGAAGGCTCATGGGAGAAATATCACAAGGATGACGGATTTGCGGCAGAGCATCCGGATCCTCAGATGTTCTTTTCCAAGGTCATGGAATATGGAGACTCGCTCTTTGCCATGATGCCTCCGGATATGGGACTCAACACAGTGGAGACAGATCCGTTCGGTGCAGTTGACGGCGGCGAGGCCTTTTCACACCTTTTCAACCAGAAGGACTATTCTGATGTACCGGAAGCACTTTTCTGGAAGAAGTATGATGTGTCTCAGGGTGTGCAGCACAGCCTGACGAGCCTTCTCGCTTCCGGAACTGTCGACAGTGAGGCGGCTGCAGGACTGACTAAGTCTCTTGTGGACAACTATCTCAATGCAGACGGCTCGTTCATAGTCCCGTCAGACCCTCGGTTCAAGGATTTCAACGAGACCTTTGCAGGACGTGACCGTCGTCTTTATGAAACTGTCATGAGCACGGGGCACAAATTCCGTTCGACCACCATGACAAGGCCTATGAGGGTTGCGGAATATATGTATCCGGGAGATGCCTCCGAAGAAGAAGTGGCCGCACATAACGCCGCCATCTACCCTCCTCGTCTGGGTGGGGACGGGAACGGGCGCAACATTACAGGATATCATACAGCCCTTGGAGTGGACACGACATATGTCAGCAGCACGTTCTGGGATACGGGGCTTGTCATGGTCCGGTATGCAGAGGCTCTTCTGGCCTACGCAGAGGCGGCAGAAGAATTGGGACAGTGCACGGACGAGGTTCTGGCAAAGACCATCAGACCTCTGCGTGAAAGAGCGGGAGTGGCGTGGCAGACTCCGATGACAGATCCTTCATTCACCGACTATGGCTATCCGCTGACTCCCAATATGCAGGAAATACGTCGTGAAAGACGCAGCGAACTTGCCCTTCAGGGTTTCAGGCTTGATGACATCCTCAGATGGCGTGGCCATGAGGTCCTTGCAGGAAGAAGAGGACGCGGGGCATATTTCGGGAATGACGGAGTGCTGTACAGGTCCTTCAACCGTAACGATGCCGCAGTGATGGAAGTGGTGAGGAACATCCCTGTGGACAGCGAAGGATGGATGGATCCGTTGAAGGATAAACTGCCTGCGGGTTATGGATTCCGGCCGGACAGGGACTACCTGCTTCCGATCCCTCCTGACGAACTTTCCCTCGACCATGAACTGAAGCAGAACCCGAACTGGGAATAATCATCCTCATCTTATTGACGTATGAAGACATTGAACTATATAACGGCTGTTCTGTTTGTTGTTGCATCGTTCTCGGATACAGTGCAGGCCAGGGATTTCAAGCTTGTCTGGCGGGATGATTTCAGAGGGCGTGCGCTGGATGATGAAAAATGGTCAAGGATACCCCGGGGACAGTCGGACTGGAGAAACTATATGTCCTTTCATGAGGACCTGTGTGAACTCAAAAGAGGAAAACTTGTCATCAAGGCTGTAGCTAATGACGGTGTCGAACCTTCGGATACGGCGAAATTTCTTACGGGAGGCATATATACGAAGGACAAGTTCTCGATATGCGAGGGCAAGGTGGAGATCAGGGCAAGATTCGAGTCAGGAACGAGCGTCTGGCCGGCACTATGGATGCTTCCGCAGGAGGGAAAGTGGCCGGATGCCGGTGAAATAGATATCATGGAACATCTGAACCATGACAGGTTCGTGTATCAGACAGTACACACCGGATACACAATGGTGTCAGAGAACAGATACAACCCTGTGAGTCATGTCAAAGTGAACATCGATCCTTCAGAATACAATGTGTACGGAGTGGAGATACATCAAGACTGCGTAATCTTTCTGCTGAATGGGAAAGAGACTCTGAGATATCCCCGTCTTGAGTCCGGTGAACATTCGGGAAACACCCAGTTCCCCTTCGGTACCCCATACTATATATTGATGGACATGCAGATAGGCGGTTCCTGGGTTGGTGATGCTGTCGGCACAGACCTTCCGGTCAGCATGTACATAGATTGGATAAAGGTGTATGAGCGGTTGTGAGGGTCTCTCATAGTCAACACGGATGTGTAGTGTAGTCGAATATAAAACGAATTGAAATGAAAAAGAGAAATTCAGTTTCCATCGCACTCCTCATCATGATAGGAGTGACGATATGCGGGTGCAGGTCGGCTGATGCCGAAGGGAAGAATGTCAGACGGACGGAATTCAGGATATCATCTGTCCCGGAGTCACGACTCGGATATGGTGTCGGCATGTCAGGATCTGACAAGGATTCGGTAAATGAAAGAATCAGCGAAAACTGGCGTCGCGACCTTATTCTAGGACGAGGTACGGTTCTGTGTACGGAACCTCATAAATGACAGTTCGGCAGGCAAAAACGACATTTTGCCTGCCGAACCATTTTTCGGAGTTTTGCAAATATAGTAAAAAAGTCTTTCAATAATCCAGGTGAATTTAAATATGTTATTTTCTTTTATGTTTTAACTTAAAAATTAGCGGTTTAGAGGCTTGCTTTTCTCGAAATATTAAATAATTTTGTTGTCCCTATGCCGAGAAATAACACTAAATAACAATAACATTATGACTAACCTATTCTATCTTGTGCCTGCGGCGGCAGTGGTGGCTCTGCTGTTCGCTTATCTGTTCTTCAAGCAGATGATGAAGGAAAGCGAGGGAACTGCGACGATGAAGCAGATCGCGAAATTCGTCAGGGAAGGAGCTATGGCTTATCTGAAGCAGCAGTATAAAGTCGTAGTAATCGTCTTTATCATTCTTGCCCTCCTTTTTGCTGTTCTCGCATATTTAGGAGTTCAGAACAGCTGGGTGCCTTTCGCATTCCTTACGGGAGGTTTCTTCTCAGGCCTTGCCGGCTTCGTGGGAATGAAGACCGCCACCTATGCTTCAGCAAGAACAGCCAATGCGGCTCAGAGGTCTCTCAACTCAGGTCTTAAGGTGGCCTTCCGAAGCGGTGCCGTGATGGGACTTACCGTCGTGGGACTGGGACTTCTCGACATCGCGATCTGGTGGGTGATCCTCAACCATTTCGTCGATATCGAAGGAACACAGAAGCTCGTCTTCATCACCACAACGATGCTGACCTTCGGCATGGGTGCTTCGACCCAGGCTCTCTTTGCACGTGTAGGTGGAGGTATATATACAAAGGCTGCAGACGTGGGAGCGGACCTTGTGGGAAAGGTTGAGGCAGGAATTCCTGAGGATGATCCTCGCAACCCTGCAACAATCGCTGACAACGTGGGTGACAACGTGGGTGACGTGGCAGGTATGGGTGCAGACCTTTATGAGTCATACTGCGGATCCATCCTTGCGACAATGGCCCTTGGTGCTGCGGCATATTCGGCTGTAGGCACTGAGGCTCAGATGAAGGCGATCCTCGCACCTATGCTCATCGCTGCAATCGGAGTCGCCCTCTCGATTCTCGGTATTTACGTGGTCCGCACAAAGGAAGGAGCCGGCATGGATCAGCTTCTGAAGTCTCTCGGACGCGGAACCAACCTCAGTTCCATCCTTATTGCCGGTGCGACTTTCGGAATCATGTATCTCCTCGGCCTTGAAAACTGGTGGGGTTTCTCGCTCTCAGTGGTTGTCGGACTTTTTGCAGGCGTGATCATCGGTCAGGCTACGGAGTATTATACATCCCATTCATATCGCCCTACTCAGAAACTTGCTGAGGCTGCTGAGACAGGTCCTGCAACAGTGATCATCTCAGGTGTGGGTCTCGGAATGCTTTCGACAGCAATTCCTGTGGTCACCATCGCAGTGGCCATCCTCCTTGCATATCTCTGTGCAAACGGATTCGACCTTTCGTTCTCGGCAGACAGTCTCAGCACAGGTCTCTACGGCATCGGTATCGCAGCAGTGGGTATGCTTTCGACTCTCGGAATCACCCTTGCTACTGACGCATACGGCCCTATCGCCGACAACGCCGGCGGTAATGCCCAGATGAGCGAGCTCGATCCTGAGGTGCGCAAGCGTACAGACGTTCTTGACGCTCTCGGAAACACAACCGCTGCGACAGGAAAGGGCTTTGCAATCGGTTCGGCTGCCCTCACCGGTCTGGCTCTCCTTGCATCTTATATAGAGGAAATCAAGATAGGTCTCACTCATCTTGGAAAGCAGATCGTTGACGTGGCAGGTAATACGATAGATGCTGCTCAGGCAACCATTCCGGACATCATGGCATACTATCATGTTGACCTTATGAACCCTGTGGTTCTCGTGGGTGTGTTCATCGGTGCGATGATGTCGTTCCTCTTCTGCGGTCTGACAATGAATGCCGTGGGCCGTGCAGCTCAGAGCATGGTGACTGAGGTCCGCCGTCAGTTCCGCGAGATCAAGGGTATCCTCACCCGCGAGGCGACTCCTGACTACGCACGCTGCGTGGAGATCTCCACAAAGGGTGCTCAGAGGGAGATGCTTCTTCCTTCGCTCATCGCGATCATCGTCCCTGTCCTTGTAGGCCTCATCCTTGGTCCTGCCGGCGTGATGGGTCTTCTCATCGGAGGTCTTGGCTCAGGCTTCGTTCTTGCCGTCTTCATGTCCAACTCGGGTGGTGCCTGGGACAATGCCAAGAAGTATGTCGAGGAAGGCCATCTGGGAGGAAAGAATTCCGAGGCTCACAAGGCAACCGTGACCGGTGACACCGTGGGTGACCCGTTCAAGGACACGTCAGGCCCGTCGCTCA
>JAGBAO010000034.1 GCA_017938925.1 Bacteroidales bacterium
CACAGACGTGAGCGACCTTCGTCTGGACATAGCCCGTCAGTGCGGAATCGAGAACACGCTCAACGTGACCAAAACCCCTCTGAGGGATGCCGTCAAGGAGTTCTTCGGGGAGGAGGGTTTTCAGGTTGCCTTTGAGGTGGCAGGAGTTGAATCTTCCGTACGTTCCCTGATGGAATGTGTGGAGAAGGGCGGCACAGTGGTGATTGTGGCCGTGTTCTCAAAGGATCCTGCCCTGAGCATGTTCTACCTCGGTGAGCACGAACTCAATATCGTAGGCACCATGATGTACCGTCATGAGGACTACCTCGCCACCGTTGAGGCTGTTGCAGACGGCACCATCAATCTTGAACCTCTGATCTCAAACCGCTTCTCCTTCGAGGACTACGACCAGGCATATAAGTTCATCGACGAGAACCGCATGACCTGCATGAAGGTGATCGTCGACCTGGAGAAATAACTATATTTTTCATGTCGAGCGAAGTCGAGACATCTAAATCCAATATTATGAAGAAATTCAAAGTTGTAGCAATAGGAGAAATAGTCTGGGATATGCTTCCGGCAGGAAAACAGCTGGGTGGAGCTCCCCTGAACTTTGCATTCTTCGCAAAGGAACTGGGCGCGGAAGCCTATGCCGTGAGCGCCATAGGCAATGATGATCTTGGAGACGAGACTTTTGAGGCGGCATCGGCAACCGGAGTGAATCTTGAGCATCTTCAGCGTAATGACCTCCCGACAAGCCGTGTCCTGATAACCCTGGATGAGGCGGGAATTCCTCAGTATGAGATTGTTGAGAATGTCGCATGGGATGCCATGGAGTGTCCGGAAAAGTCACTTGAACTGGTCAGAGATGCCTCTGTCATCTGCTGGGGATCTCTGGCTCAGCGCAGCGGGAAGTCGAGGAAGAGCGTGCTGACTATGCTTGCAGCTGCTCCCGAGGATTGTGTAAAGGTATTTGATATCAACATCCGCCAGCATTACTATTCGCGCGAGGTGATAGAGGCCTCTCTAGCTCACGCTGATATTCTGAAACTAAATGAGGACGAGCTTCCGCTTGTCGCGCAGATGCTGTCTGTCAACGGCGGCGAGAAGGAGATCGTCACTTCGCTGATTGAAAGATATTCATTGAAATATCTTGTATATACACATGGAGCCGATTTCAGCGAGGTATATGCGGCCGATGGAGGCTATTCCCGCATAGCGACCCCTAAGGTGGAGGTGGCGGATACGGTGGGTGCAGGCGATTCGTTCACGGCAGTTTTCGTGACCTCTCTGCTTCAGGGCAGGAATCTAGGCACATGCCACCGGCTTGCAGTTGATATCTCCGCTTTTGTATGCACTCAGAATGGAGCCATCAACAGTCTCCCAGAGTCTGTGCTGATGCGTTTGTCATAAAAATCAGATATCGCATAAAAACGAGGCTAACCTTCTGGTCTATAGACTTTCGGGTTAGCCTCGCTGCATATATTCTCTTAGACTATCTCATGATGGTCGCCTCTCGGTCAGGACCCACTGAAATGATCTTAATCGGCACTTCGAGGAAGTTCTCCATGAAGGCGATGTAGTCGCGGAATTCCTGTGGGAGTTCCTCTTCTGCACGGCAGTGTGTGAGGTCTGTGTTCCATCCCTTGAACTCGGTGTAAACCGGCTGGATGTCTGCGTATGTGTCGAAAGGCCACTGGTCGCTCGGCTTGCCGTCCACGATGTATGAGGTGCAGACCTTGATGGTCTCGAAGGTGTCAAGGCAGTCTGACTTCATCATTATGAGATCGGTCACACCGCTGATCATCACCGCATATTTAAGTGCCACGAGGTCAAGCCATCCGCAGCGGCGAGGACGTCCTGTCACAGCTCCGAATTCGTGTCCGATGGCACGGATCTTCTCTCCGGTCTCGTCGAAAAGCTCGGTAGGGAACGGACCGCTTCCCACGCGTGTGCAGTATGCCTTGAAGATTCCGTACACATGACCGATCTGGTGAGGATTGACTCCAAGACCCACACATGCTCCGGCACATGAGGTCGTGGATGAGGTCACGAAAGGATATGAGCCGTAGTCGATGTCAAGCATCGATCCCTGAGCTCCTTCTGCAAGGATTCCCTTGGTCTTGAGCAGGTTGTTGATATAGTATTCGCAGTCCACGAACTCGAAGGTCTTGAGGTATTCGCATGCCTTCATGAATTCTGCATCCTCCGCGTGTGGGTCGCACTCATATCCCATCTGACTCAGAAGGGTGATGTGCCTGTTCTGGAGTTTTGCATATCTGTCTGCAAAGTCAGGAGCAAGGATGTCGCCTACCCTCAGACCGTGACGGCTGATCTTGTCGGTGTATGTCGGGCCGATTCCCTTGAGGGTCGATCCGATCTTGCCCTTGCCCATTGCCGCCTCGTTTGCTGCATCCAGAAGCCTGTGTGTAGGCAGGATCAGGTGAGCCTTCTTGGCGATCACGATCCTTTTGTTCACAGGGATTCCTGTCTTTTCAGCAATGTTCTCGCATTCGCCCTTGAATGTGATAGGGTCAAGCACCACTCCGTTTCCGACGATGTTCATCGCGTCGTCTCTGAAAATTCCTGACGGAACCGATCTGAGCACAAAGCTCTTGCCGTCGAAATGAAGCGAGTGTCCTGCGTTAGGACCACCCTGGAAACGTGCGACTATAGGATAGTTTCCCGCAAGCACGTCCACGATTTTACCTTTTCCTTCATCGCCCCACTGGAGGCCGAGTACTACGTCTAATTTCATGATGGGTATTCTGTGTTCTTTGTTTTCTGTTCGTTAGAATGGCAGATCGTCCTCCGGCATGTCTGCTCCTGCAGCCTGCTGTGGCATCGGCTGCTGAACCGGAGCATAGCTCTGCGGCTGCACGCCAGGCTGCTGTACTCCAGGCTGCTGGAATGCAGGCTGAACCGGCTGCTGGTATCCGCCCTGAGGCTGATATCCTCCCTGCTGTGCAGGAGCGCCCTGCTGGTATCCACCCTGTCCGCCAGGATTGTCAGACCTCTTGCCAAGAAGCTGGAGAGTGTCAGCGATGATTTCAGTGGTGTATCTCTTGTTTCCGGTCTGGTCGTCCCAAGATCTTGTGCGGATACGTCCTTCGATGTACACCTGAGTGCCTTTCTTTACGAATTTCTCCACTACATCGGCTGTGTTTCTCCAGGCCACGATGTTGTGCCATTCTGTGTTTTCACGAGTCTCACCGTTACGGTCCCTGTACCTCTCGGTTGTGGCCAATGTGAATGTCGCCACTTTTGCATTTCCGTTCTGTCCGTCAAGGTAACGTACTTCAGGGTCTCTACCAACGTTACCGATCAGCATAGCTTTATTCAATGACATAATATATAATGTGTTAGATTGTTTCTGTTTGTTCAGGCCTTCTCGGAGCGGCCCAAAAACTTTGCAAGATAGTGATTATTTCTCATATCTGAGCAGACATTCTTGACAAATCAGGCTTTTCTCCGGTAAATAATTCATAGCCCGTCAGTGCCTGCAGAAGGAGCCATGTCCTGCCCCCCGTATATCTTGCCAGCGGGTTCGCCTTCTTCATGCGGGAGAGCAGTTCTTCGTCGAATGACGGATTCCTGTAGTTGGCCTCCAGGACAAGTTTTGGCTGTCCCGCACCGAAGTCCTCGTCTGAAAGTTCATCCATCTGAGGGATCCTCACAGGAAGATTATATATGACTATATCAGCCTTGCGAAACTCTTCCCGGAACTCATCGAGGGGTATGATATCATTATTATATATGGTCCTGTTCAGTATCCTAACCTCCATTCCCAAAGATCTGGCCGCCTCAGCAGCTGCTTTCCCGGCTCCGCCAAGCCCTACGATCAGCACTGTGGGAGGTGGCAGAGGGGTTGAAAAGCGTGCTACCCCCCTGGCCGCAGGGGGTGGGGCCCACGACGAAGGAGTGGGAGGGGTTCTTTTCAGTCCCTCAGCCACCTCCCAGAGCCATAACCTGACTCCTAAATAGTCGGAGTTATATGCCTTTACGCCTTCTGGAGTCTTTATCAGCAGATTGGCCGCCCCGATGCGTCTGCATTCTTCCGACAGGATGTCCGCCTTCCTGAATGCCAGTTCCTTGAATGGAGCTGTCACGTTGATTCCGTCATATCCCCTGATGAACCTCTCATACGCCTGCTCGAAGTCGGGAGTTTCGATCAGGTCGTACTGGTATCTGCCGTCATACCCGGCCCGGAAAAGGGCAGGGGACAGCGAATGCGCGATGGGATGTCCTATAAGTCCGAATTTCATGAGTTTCTCTGGCGGATTGCTTCGTACATCAGGATTGCAGCGGAAACAGATACATTGAGCGAATCCAGCTTTCCGAGCATAGGGATCTTGATATGTGCGTCGGCAGCCTTCCTCCAGAGGTCTGTCAGACCGGTCGCTTCCGTGCCCATCACTATGGCTGTTCCGCCCTTCATGTCGGTGTCATAGTACCACTCTGAGTCCTGAAGCTGTGCAGTGTATATCCTTATGCCCTGTGCCTTAAGCCAGCTGATTGTCTCTTCGGAAGAAGCTGTCGCCATCGGGACTGTGAATATCGCCCCAATGCTGGAGCGGATCAGATTGGGGTTGTACATATCTGTGAGCGGGTCGCACACGATGACTGCGTCCACTCCGGATGCATCCGCACTTCTGAGCACGGCTCCCAGATTTCCCGGCTTCTCGACTGATTCCAGAACGACTACGAGAGGATTCTCCTTAAGCCTGAGCGATGCCAGGGTCATCTCCTTGCAGTGCATTTCTGCAATCACACCTTCAGTGCCTCCGCGATAGGCCACCTTGTCATAAAGGTGCTGCGGAATCTCTATCCATCCGCAGTCCGCACCGCTTCCAGTTGCGGTGACAGCCGATTCGATCTCCTTGAAATCCTTCTCGGAAAGAATCTCCGGGCAGAAGAATATGGTGTATGGTTCATATCCCGCCTCCATGCAGTGCAGCAGTTCGCGTCTGCCCTCGACCACAAACAGGCCCTTGCGGCGTCTCTCCTTGGATTTATCCTGAAGTGCCAGCAGGTCCTTGATCTTCGGATTCTGTGCGGATGTGATTGCTTCCCTTTTCATCGTGTTATGTAATGTTCTGATTTGCAGTGTCTTAATTACTTGTCCTGCCGTCCTATCCATGCAGGTCATTGGGTTATATTGTTGATTGTCAAGCTAGTGCGTGCTGCGCTATTTGTACCATGTCTTGTAATGCAGATAGTGCTCGGCGTTGGCGTGCGCCTTTGCCCGGACCGCTTCCGATCCGTCCTTGATCTTCCGAGCAGGGATTCCCGCCCAGATGCCCGGCTCCAGAACCTGGTTGGCCGGTACGACAGCCCCTGCCGCTATGATGGTCCCGTCCGGCACCACCGTGTTGTCCATCACGATAGCCCCCATGCCGATGATCACGTCATTTCCGATCACGCACCCGTGCACATTGGCTCCATGCCCGATGGAGACATCGTTCCCGATTATGCATTCCGACTGCTGATATGTGGCATGCAGCACCGCATTGTCCTGGATGTTCACCCTGTCTCCGATGCGTATCGCCCCCACATCCCCGCGAAGCACGGCGCCGTACCATATGCTGCAGTCGTCCCCGATGCTCACCGATCCGATCAGCACGGAAGTCTCCGCCAGAAACGCCCGCTCCCCGATAACAGGCCTGTCGCCCTTGAGTTCCTTTATAATTGCCATGATGCAAAGATAGGAATCAGAGTTTATAAATAGAAGGAAGAAGAGTTTGAAATATATAAAATATTGACTAAAATTGCAGGACAAGTCTGGACGCCGTAGATCGGAAGTAAGAGTTCTACAACGCGATATAGGTATAGTCGTATATACCCATGTCGCGTTTTTTTAAAATATGCAGACCGTTAAATATATAAACCGCAATAAGTTAAGATTATGAGCAGTGAGAAATTGGAAATGTCAGAATCTCAAAGTGTAGAGGAAAAGATTTACACTATCAGAGGAAAGCAAGTGATGCTGGATAAGGATCTGGCACAATTGTATGGAGTTGAAACAAAACGACTGAATGAACAGGTCAGGCGCAATATAGAGCGTTTTCCGGAGGACTTCATGTTTCGACTGACCATGGAGGAGTGTTCAAGGTCGCAATTTGCGACCTTGAACATAAAGCAGGGTAAGAATCTGAAATATCTGCCATATGCATTTACAGAGAATGGCATTGCCATGCTCAGCAGTGTGTTGAGAAGTGAGGCAGCTATAGCCGCCAACATTAAAATCATGAGAACATTTACCGGTATGCGCCGAACCATTGCCCGCTATGACAATCTGTTGGACAAAATAGAAACGATTGAACGAGGCCAGTGGAAGATGCAGGACCATCTTGCCGAAAATGACCGGAAGTTTGAGATTGTCTTCAACAAGATAGATGGTAAGGATACGCTCCCAATGCAAGGTATATTCTTTGACGGGCAGATTTATGATGCCTATGTTTTTGTATCAGACCTTGTTCGGAAGGCAGTCAGGAGGATCGTGTTGATTGATAATTACATTGATGATACTGTACTGACGTTGTTGGATAAGAGGGCTGCAGGAGTCCAGGCAACAATATATACAGGCAGAGCATCCAGACAGTTGCAACTGGATATTGAGAAGCATGATAAGCAGTACTCTCCTATTGATGTCAATATGTTCTCCAAAGCTCATGACAGGTTCCTGATAATTGATGACGATGTGTATCTGATAGGGGCTTCCATCAAGGATATCGGGAAGAAGTGGTTTGGATTTACGTTGATGGAAAATACTTCTGCTGACAAACTGATAGCATTGCTGCAATAATAAACAGCCGTGGTGTCACTTTCATGTGATCCACGGCTGCTTTAGCGGTGTGTGCTACTGTCCTACAAACTCTTCGGCCTCATCTGCGGGAAGAAGAGCACATCCTGGATGGTAGGGGAGTTGGTCATGAACATTGTCAGACGGTCGATTCCCATTCCGAGTCCTGATGTAGGAGGCATTCCGTACTCGAGTGCGCGAACGAAGTCCATGTCGATGAACATAGCCTCGTCGTCGCCCTTGTCCTTGAGCTTGAGCTGGTCCTGGAAACGCTCGTACTGGTCGATCGGGTCGTTCAGCTCGCTGTATGCGTTTGCGAGTTCCTTTCCGCAGACGAAGAGTTCGAAACGCTCGGTAAGCTCTGGATTAGTGCGGTGGCGCTTTGTGAGCGGAGACATCTCCACAGGGTAGTCAGTGATGAATGTAGGCTGCACGAGGTGCTTCTCACAGTACTCTCCGAAGATAGCATCGATGAGCTTGCCCTTTCCGAATGAAGGGTCGGTCTCCACGTGGAGCTTCTTGCAGGTCTCGCGGAGCTCGTCCTCAGACATGCCTGCAACGTCCACTCCTGCATATTCCTTGATGGCC
>JAGBAO010000020.1 GCA_017938925.1 Bacteroidales bacterium
CTCGTCACGGGCTCTCTTCTCGGCGGAATCAATTATGTTGTAGTAGTCGCTCATGTTTTTAAGGGAATTTTCGTATTCTTCCATTTCTTCCGGCGTAAAATTACCTATTTCCGCCAAAATAAACAAGCGTCTGAACTCCGGAGTCTGGAAGATCTCAGGAATTCCCACCATCTCCGGCATGTGCTTCAGGAGGTACATCCATTTGTCGAATGTGGTCTCCAGCTCCCATATCCTCTTCCGGAACCGGCCGAGTTCCAGGAACACGTACCTCAGCACATCTGTCATCTCCTCGCCGGAGTGATCCTCCCGCAGACGATACGAGGAGTGATACCGGTCCTTCGGCCAGCCTTCATTGTGGTCGAACATGAAGTTCAGGATGGCGACGACCATCACCGGCTTGAGGTCGAAGTCCCATCTGAACCCCTCTCCGTCATCCTTGCACTGGTGCTCCCGGATATACTCCTCCTTGGCCAGGCGGCCCTGCTCGTTGATCGGGTAGCAGGTGTAGAACACCGCACGCTTACGAAAGTGCTCCTGATATCCCTTCTGTACCTCAATGATCAGGGTCCGCCCGTCCGTACACTCGCAGGAAATGTCGAATATGGCCTTGCGGTCCTTCTTCGTAAGACCGAAATGCTCCGTTGAAATGAATTTCACATCCTTTATCTGCACATCCTCCAGAATCATGTTCAGGAAGCCCATCAGGACATCCTTGTTGGCCTCGCTGCCGAACAGCCTCTTGAACATGAAGTCACACAGCAGCTCCGCATATTGCGGATGCACACTCTTCTTTTCTACAATTTCAGCGCTCATGGCTCATCCTTTTTTAAATTCTCCGGCAAAGTTCCGAAGGATTATCCGTGTACCGAAAAAGTATACGGTTATTTTGCAGAAGTGATTTTTGAGGCGGCTGAGAGGCAGGATCCAGGGAGACTTTACACTTTAAAACGTTACGTTTTGGATGCTTTGGATGGTGCGTCGCGCCTTGACGACTGCAAAACGGCAGACCTGCGGCAGATGGAGCATGTCTGCTGACACAATATGCAGTCATGCAGTAGTTTACACCGATAGTGTCTCAAACAAAATGAGGCTATATAAAAAGATCACCGCAACCCCATATTGGAATCACGGTGCAGATCTAAAAGACTGAAAAGTCAATATGACTATGATTGGTCAGCCTTGTATATAGATATCCGGAAGCCATCTGGTCAGAGTCTCTCTATTTCTTCCACCGATAGCCCTGTCGCCTGAGCGATGATTGCAATATCTACTCCCAGTGCCTTGAATCTCTTGGCAGCCTCGTTTTTTGCCATATTCATTCCTTCCTCTCGCCCCTCCTCTCGTCCTTCTTCTCGTCCCTCTTTTCTACCTTCCTTTCTTGCTGCATTGATTTCGCCATTGTATCGCCTTTCGTCGAACATATCCTTTTCGTATTTAATTCGTTTCGCCTCATCGAACCGAGGAATGTCGCAAGCCTGAAAGAGACGGGTGAAGATTTCCGCATGGAGCCCTTTGGGCTGTTTCTGAAGGCGCCAGCCATTCTTGACTATATACAGCATCTTCTCCAGATCGTCACGGCACTCTCTCAACTTCTTGTCGAACCTCCTCAACTCTGCGAAGATAATGAAAATTGTATCATCCTGCAATTCACCTGTCAATTTTTCCCTGAAAGTATATTCAGACACGTACCTGTCCTTCCACAGCTCCGGCCTCTCATGCCTGACTTCGGTTCCCATCAGCCCTATAAGATAGACAGGAGGGACATCATACTCCTTCCCGCGCCTGTTCTGCCGGTCATAGACACGGCTCGCATAGCTGACGCACCTCTTGAACCAGAACTCTTCAGGATTCTTCTGGACTTCGACGATGAAGAATGAGTCGTCCGTCCCCCGGCACATGAAGTCATACCTGAATTCCTTGTTGGTCTCCAGTTGCCCCTGGTGCTCCGTAGGCGCATACTCTATATCCTTTACCTTCTTCCCCTCAGGGAGCAGCATGTTGATGACAGACATCACGACATCCTTGTTGTTCCTGTCTCCGAACACGGCCTTGAATCCTCCATTGGACAGCAGGTCCACATATCTCTGAACCACGGTGTTTTTAATCTCTTCCATAATCAAAATATCTCAGTGATGCAAAGTTCTGAAGGATTAGCCGTATACCGAAAAAGTATACGGTTATTTTGCAGAAACGTCCTCTGAAATGCACCGACACTTGAATCCGAAGCAAGAATTTATCTCAAAACGTTACGTTTTACAAGATGATGTGACGCGATAGTGTGTTTTACATTGCTCAATTTTTTATATATTTGCCAAGATTTGAGAACAAATACCAACAAATTATCTAATCATGGAATTTTTGACAAACGACAAGCTCGTGATCGTAGGTGCCGGCGGCGCTATCGGATCCAACATGGCTCAGACAGCTCTTATGCTCGGCCTTACTCCAAACATCTGCCTTTATGACATTTACGGACCAGGTGTGAACGGTGTTGCAGAGGAACTCTACCACTGCGCATTCGAGGGTGCTAACATCACATGGACTACAGACCCTGAAGTCGCTTTCACTGGTGCCAAGTACATCATCTCTTCAGGTGGTGCTCCTCGTAAGGAGGGAATGACCCGTGAGGACCTCCTCAAGGGCAACTGCCAGATCGCTGCCGAGTTCGGTGACAACATCAGAAAGTATTGCCCTGACGTGAACCATGTGGTTGTGATCTTCAACCCGGCTGACGTGACAGCTCTCACAGCTCTCATCCGCTCAGGCCTCAAGCCAAGCCAGCTCACTTCACTTGCAGCCCTCGACTCTACCCGTCTCCAGTCAGCTATCGCCAAGGAGCTCGGCGTTCCTCAGTACAAGGTGGAGAATGCACGCACATACGGAGGTCATGGTGAGGCTATGGCTGTGTTCGCATCAAAGATCACAGTTGACGGCAGGCCGCTCGCAGAGTACAACATCCCAGAGGACAGGTGGGCTGAGATCAAGCACGCTACTATCCAGGGTGGTTCAAACATCATCAAGCTCCGTGGCCGTTCTTCATTCCAGAGCCCTGCATATCAGTCAGTTCTCATGATTCAGGCTGCAATGGGAGGCCCTAAGTTCAACTGGCCTGCAGGATGCTATGTGAACACTGAGAAATATCAGAACGTCCTCATGGCTATGCCTACAGTGATCGACGCGACAGGCGTTCACTTCGGCGAGGTTACCGGAACACCGGAGGAGATGGCTGCTCTTGATGCATCTTACGCTCACCTCCAGGTTATGCGTGACGAGATCATTTCTCTCGGCATCATCCCGCCAGTGTCAGAGTGGAAGACCATCAATCCAAACCTCTAACAGAAATTTCTGAAAACGACGAGAGGCTGGTTCCTGTTATGGGAGCCGGCCTCTTTTTCTATGCCGGTGCGACAGGCGGTGCTGTCATTAAAATTTTAATGCTGCGGGTTTTGTTTCGGGCGCGTGCCCAAAATATGCTTAAAACGTTTTATAGGACTGGCGAAAAAAATGCCCTCCAAAAAGGGCGGTTTTTAGGAATTTCCAGAACAACTTGGAACGGTTTATCTATATTTGCCACAGTGATAACCCTAATATAACTAATAAAACCTCATGAAATCAAAATCCAGTACTGCCATGAAATCCCTTATGCTCATGCTGCTTTGTGCGGCTATGACCTGGGGGGGGCAGCTGTCAGCAGCTAATCCTTTGCTGATCAAAGGAACTGTGAGCGATCAGGACAACTATCCGCTTGCCGGTGCAGCCATCTACATCCAGGGTACTTCTGTGGGCACAATGGCTGATGAAAAGGGCGAGTTCTCAATTTCAGCGGAAAAGGGTCAGGTTCTGATAGTATCCTTCATAGGATTCCAGGACAAGGCCGTAAACGTGACCGATCAGCTCACCTATTTTATAAACCTTGACCCGGACACCAACTTTCTGGAGGAGACGGTGATCGTCGGATACGACACTCAGAAGAAGGTCAACCTCACTGGTTCGGTTACGTCTGTCTCGACGGAACAGTTCAAGAACAGACCGATTGTCCAGGCATCCACTGCCCTTCAGGGAATAGCTCCCGGAGTGACTGTTACTACGGGAGGTGGCGAGCCGGGAGCAGACTCGGGAAGTATCAGAATCCGTGGTCTCGGAACTTTCGGAAACTCGAGCGCTTCCCCGCTCGTCCTTATCGACGGAGTGGAGGGTGACATGAACGCTCTTGATCCGACTACCATCGACAAGATATCTGTTCTGAAGGACGCGGCATCTTCGGCCATATACGGTTCGCGCGCGGCAAATGGTGTGATTCTGATCACCACCAAGCGCGGTAAGGAAGGCCACTCGTCAGTAAGCTATCGCGGCTATGTCGGCTGGCAGAATCCTACGGTCATGCCGGAGAACGTTACTCCGGAAGAATACATGGTCCTGAAAAACGAGACCCTTGTCAATGACGGCTCGTCTGAACTCTATTCTCAGGCATACATCGAGAACTACCGCAAGAACAACTGGCTCGATCCGGACAACTATCCGATGATCGACTGGCAGAAGCGCCTCATCACCGGCAACGGTTTCACGCACAACCATGCTGTGACCATGACAGCCAGCACGGATAAGATCAAGACCATGACCTCGTTCAGCTATCTCAAGCAGAACGGTATCATCAAGTATACGGATTTTCAGCGTTACAATTTCCGTAACAATATGGATGTCAAGCTTCATGAGAAACTGACCTTCAGACTTGATATTGCCGGTTCATACGGCATCAAGAACATGCTCACGGAGCAGGGAAGCGTATTCACTTTCGCAAACGCACGCGACCCTCTTATGCTTGCTCAGTGGTCTGACGGCAATTACGCGGCTTTCACGGGCGGTTCCCTCAATATCCTTCCGGTAATCGAGAATGGGGAAGGCGGCCGCAAGACGCAGGGCAATCTCAAGCTCAATGCTGCCGCATCCCTTACGTACAAGCCTTGGGAGTGGCTCACACTTGAAGGAAAAGTGGCTCCGAGATTCCTCTGGAATACAAACCACACCTTTACCGACTACATCACTTATTATTCAGACCCGTACGGAACCGTGTCAAATGCAACCAACGTGGAGCATAACAGCCTCTACGAAGGCCGCTCAAGATTCTTCTACGGCAACTACCAGTTTACAGCGACATTCGGCAAGAAGTTCGCCGGAGCCCATGACCTGAGGGTCCTCCTCGGCGCCTCACGCGAGACTATGGACTCCAGCACGCTGAGTGCAAGAAGATATGACTACGCTTATCCGGATTACGAGACGATCAATGCCGGAGCTGACAACGAACTCAAGGAGAACGGAGGTGCGCGCGAGCAGCTTGCCCTCCAGTCATATTTCGGACGAATCAACTACAACTACAAGGAGCGCTATCTCCTTGAGGCCAACGTCCGTTTCGACGGTTCTTCGCGTTTTGCAAAGAGTAACAGATGGGGAATCTTCCCGTCCTTCTCGGCTGCATGGCGTGTGACTGAAGAACCTTTCATGCTCAATGTCAAGAACACCCTCACCGAACTCAAGGTGCGCGCGTCATACGGTACCCTCGGTAACCAGAGCATCGGAGGATATTATCCTACGGCCCAGACGCTGACAATATCTTCGTTCTCCGGTAACGACAACATCTGGCCTATCGTGGCTCTCAACACTCTTGCAAACAAGAACATCACATGGGAGACCTCAGAGATGTACGATGTCGGAATCGACGCAGTCCTGTGGAACAAGTTCTCTGTGACCGCGGACTGGTACTACAAGACGACATACGGCATCCTTATGACCCTTGATATCCCTTCTACCATAGGTCTCAGTGCTCCATATCAGAATGCAGGAGAGGTGAAGAACGTCGGTTGGGAACTCGGAGTCGGGTACCACGACAACTGGGGGGACTTCTCGTTCGGAGTGGATGCGAACCTTTCCGATGTCGTGAACGAGATCACGGACATGAAGGGAACTTCCTCAGGAAGCTTCGTCCGCAACCAGGAGGGGTCTTCTGTGAACTCATTCTACGGATATGAGTGCCTCGGCATCGCCCGCACGCAGGAAGCTGCCGACAAAGTGAATGCCGAATGTCCTCAGTTCGGTCAGACAATCCAGCCGGGAGACCTCATGTACAAGGACCAGATCACCGTTGATACGGACGGTGACGGAATAGCAGATGCTGCGGACGGCAAGATCGACGAGGACGACAAGACCATCATCGGAAGCTCGATCCCGCGCTATACATACGGACTTACCCTCAACTTCGGATGGAAGGGTCTGAACCTCAGCGCACAGTTCCAGGGAGTGGGCAAGGCGGATGCATATATTTCCGGATACTACACCCAGCCTAATGTCCAGGGTGGAACATATCGCAAGGAGCACCTCGACAGGTGGACCCCGGAGACTCCGGATGCGAGGTTCCCGAGAATGTCGGCTACAACAACCCAGAATATTCAGAATTCGTCGTTCTGGATGGCAGACGCTTCGTATCTCCGACTGAAGAACCTCCAGATCAGCTATGCCCTTCCTCAGAGTGCCGTAAAGAAGATGAAGATCAAGGGACTCATGTTCTTTGCAAATGCAACCAACCTCTTCACGCTTACCAACTACTACGCAGGATATGACCCTGAGTCTGTTTATTCAAGTGCGGACAGCATTACTACAGGAGCTGGAAACTATCCTCTGGTAAGCACATATACATTTGGACTTGAGATTAAATTCTAAATTCTGAGACCGACATGAAAAAAAGTTTGATATATATATTATTCTGCACGGCAATGCTTTGCACGGGATGTTCGCTGGACAGGTTCCCTTTGAACGGTCCTTCTTCCGGAACCTTCCCTGCAAGTGAGGAGGAGGCGCAGGCCGGAGTGCTGTCTGCCTATAAGTCCATCGCGAACATGCAGAGGCAGTATTCTCCATACACGAGATTCTTTGACAATATCACTGATGCTGCCTGCTTCAGGGAGAATCACTCGGCAGCTACCACCTACAAGCAGCTGTGCCAGTCCATCGCCACATCGGAAAATTCCGTGGTGGAAGATCTCTACGGCCGTATATACAGAGGCGCGGGCCGAGTGCATATGGTGCTTGACAATCTTGAGAACATCCGTCAGACCCTCGATGATGACGAGGTGTTCTGGCAGTTCAAGGCGGAGCTGCTCTGCATAAGGGCGTTCCTTTATGACTGGGCCTGCCAGTACTATGGTGACATCCCTTTCATAGATCATAGCCTTACTCTTGAGGATTATGCTTATCCGAGAATGCCGCGTGAGGAGGTCATCGAGAGGATTCTCAGCGACCTGGATGACGAGCTTCTGGACCATCTTCCGATAGCTTGGGGCAGAGAGGACTGGAGGGTTTCACGTATCGGCCGTGCCGCTGCATATACCCTCAAGGCACGCATCTGCCTTAACTGGGGACGTTTCGAAGAGGCCGCACGCTGCTCAAAGATAGCCATGGAACTTTCCAAAGGAGTGTTCGAACTCACACCGCTCGACATTTCATACTGCGGCAAGGGCCATGCGGATGGCGAACCTTCCTGCGAAGCCCTGTTCGGCTTTACCGGCGAGCAGTCAAGCAAGGAATGGATGTGGGCTGTGGAGTATAACCTCCTTACAGCTGCCAATACTCACGGATCCATATATGCATTCACATCCCGCGTGCACAACGGTGCCGCATATCAGGGACCGACACAGGCATTGATGGACACATTCCAGTGCACGGACGGCCTTTCCATCGCGGAGTCCCCTAAATATGACTACAAGCATCCTTGGGCAAACCGTGACCCTCGTCTTGACCTTTATACCCTTCGCCCGAACACACGTTACATGGGCATAGAGTACACCACGGACAAGAGCAGGACTAAGGTCATCGATTACAATCAGATAGACGAGAAGACCAACCAGCGTGGTGTCCTGATCACCAACCATGACGTGAGCGGCAACAAGGCTGAGTATGGCCCTAACGCTCCGAGCGGCCCGGGCGGATATCTTTGGAGAAAGTTCTCTTCGTCAGAATACTACGGACAGATCGTGGGCGGATCCTATCAGGATGTCCTTGACTGCTGCCTGATCCGTTATGCCGAGCTGCTGCTCATCGATGCGGAGGCTAACATCGAGATGGAAGGCGGTGACCTCAAGCGTGCCGCTGACGACCTGAACCGGATCAGGGCACGTGTGAACATGCCTAAGGTGGATGACTCCAGCCGCGAGTCCCTTCGCAAGGCCCTCAGATATGAGCGCAAGGTGGAGCTCTGCGCGGAAGGCTTCCGCTGGTTCGACCTGCGTCGCTGGGGCAACGAGGTGGCTGTCAAGGCTCTCAACGGTCCTGTCTATGCTCCTGGATTCGAGAACAACATCTCAAATGCCATCCCTCAGATCGATGACAACTGGATCGTGAAGTACGACCAGACCAAGACCTGGGACTCAGGTGAGTTCAACCTCAGGAAGCTGACCTCATACGAACTCAAGTATGTGGAAGGCAAGGATGAACTCTGGCCGTTCCCATACACAGAGATGCTGACCAATCCGGAAATCGGTTTCGGAAACAACAACCCTGGATACTAGCCTTCTGTCATCCTGAGCGGAACGAAGTGAAGTCGAAGGAACTATACAATAAACACAAACTGAAATGAAAAGAATATATATAGCATTATTTGCCGTCATCCTTGCAGCATCCTGTGCCCAGGAAGCGGAGGTGTATCAGCCTGATACCACCCTCTACACTCAGGGAACCGTAAATCTTTGCGCATCCATCGAAGAGGTCATGACCAAGATGACCATGGACCCTACAGGCCGTGGCATGTGGGTGGAAGGTGACAAGATCGCGGTGGCTTGTTCAGACGGCACCTTTGTCGATTTTGAACTCAACGGTACGGGAGAGACCAAGAGGGCTGTCTTCACGGGAACCCTTCCTGAGGGCAAGACCCTCGGCAAGGTTGCCGTATGGCCGACAACTGCCGTGGCCGGAATGGAAGGCGACAACCTTACTCTCAAGATGCCTGTGGAATATGCCACGGACAATATCGCCTTTGACGGCATCATGGTGGCCAACATCACGGACTCGTGGGAAGTGACCTTCCGTCATGTGACCTCCCGCTCGACCTTCAGGATCGAAGGTGTTCCGTCATACACTTCCTATATCATCCTTGAGGCAGAAGGCTGGTCGCTCGGAGGCCGCATGACCATGGATGTCAACGACGAGAATGGTGTTCCGGGAGTCAAGGGAGCCCAGTCGCTCAAGATTTCGCTGGTCGAAGCGGGCAACACTCCTACCTTCACCGTGAATATGCCGGTCGGGGAATATCCGGTCTTCAAGGCGAGCCTGTACGATGCGCAGGACAAGCTGATCCATGCCCAGCAGCTCAATGAGACTGCACTGCTTATGGCAAGAGCCACAACCTCTACCTTTGCAACAAAGCTTGTGGGATTGCGTGAGAGGTTCGATCCTGTGGATGTGGAATTCATCGAGGTCTGCGGCATCAAGTGGGCTAAAGGCAATCTCCAGGCATTGAAGGGTGAGGCTCAGAAGGGTATGCAGGACGGATGGAGGATAGCTCCGTATCAGTGGCATAACTTCGGATATGACCTGACCGAGGTGGTTGTTGATAAAAACACTTACACATACAATCCGGACAAGGCCACGGAGATGAGATATAGGAACAATACGAATCAGTTCGAGCACTTCAATCTCGGCGGACTTGCAAGAAACGCAAGATTCTATTCTGCGACCAACTGGCTTATGCCTGAGAACAGCTCCGACTTTGACATCACCGGAAAGGTCTATACAGACGTCAAAGGAGGCATGGAGGCTGAGGATCAGGCGAGATGGGCCAACTCGGGAACCTTCACATCCAACAACTCTTCAGTCTGGGGCGACCTTGCCTTCTGGGCTTCCAGAGGAGCATACCGCACTCCTACCTATGCTGAGATGGATAAGCTTCTGACCGAGGCACACATCCAGGTGGGCTGGATCGAGACAAAGGATTTCGGCGACGAAAAGGATTTCAAGGTATGGGGCGTGCTTTTCACTGATCCGGCCGAGGGTCAGAGCGCCGGAGTTGAAAACATCGTGAAGACAGAAAGGAAGTTCACCGTAGAGGAACTTGAGGGCGGACTCTTCCTCCCTAAGTCGGGACGAAGGAACAATGCATCTTCAGACACTGTCATCCAGGCCAGGGTTCAGGGAACATATCGCACTACAACCTTCATCGGTGACGGAGAGTGTACTTCCGGTGCAAAGGGAGAACATCGCTGGTATGCCTATGCGATGCATATAGCCGGAAGCGCCATATCATGGCAGAAGAATATCGGCTCGGCTTACGACACTGCTGCAGGCTTCCTTATAAGACCAATCGTGAATGACGACTATGATCCGGAAAACATATAGATTCCATAAAACATGTATCGTGCTGATGTTGCTGCTGGGGCTTTTCTGCTCCTGCAGCAACAGACCGTATCATGCGGTCCCGGGAAAAGAGCTTCCTGGATGGGAGGAGGGATATCTTGACATCCACTCCATAAATACGGGCAGGGGAGAGTGTACGTTCTACATTCTTCCTGACGGAACGACCCTTCTGGTGGATGCCGGAGAGTTCCACACCGGCGGTGCGAGACATCCGATGGTGGAGCAGAAGCCGGACACGCTCACCCGTCCGTACAAGGTCTATTCCGCATACATTCAGAATGTATCTCATTCCGGCCATATAGACTACGCCCTCCTGACCCATTACCACATGGACCATATGGGCCGTCTTGAGAAGGACTATGAGCGCGCAGAGGAAGGCTACATCAAGACCGGAATGATGGCACTATATGACGATTGCCCGTACAGGGTGCTCGTGGACCGTTCATATCCTGACTATTCATTCGATGACAGCAAGGCCCTGAAACATTGGAAAAGGTTCGTCGATGCAAAGAAGGAGAAGGACGGAATGAGGGTGGAGAAGTTCGATCTCGGCTCTGACAGCCAGTTCGTGCTTGTCAATAACCCGGAGAAATATCCGGATTTCAAGGTGATGAACTATCATGTTAACGGTCTGGTCTGGAATGACGGAGAGGTCCTGGACTGCTGGGAAGGCAAGCCTGTCAGGGAGAACGGTGCTTCTGCAGGCTTCCTGCTCTCATACGGAAAGTTCGACTGGTTCACAGGCGGTGATGCCGGTGATAACGGGAAGGTCGAGAAGCCGACAGCGCGTGCGATAGGCCGTCAGATAGAGGCAATGAAGGGGCACCACCATATGAGCTGGCACACTATGACTCCACAGATGCTGGAGATATTGCGTCCTCAGGTGGTCGTGAACCAGAGTTTCTATGCACATCAGCCGTGGCCGGAGACGATGAGGAACGTCCTGACCGTCGGAATGCCGGAAGGGCAGGTCAGGGATGTGTTCCTGACGAATCTCCACGACAGCACATACGTGAACGAGGAGGTTACGCTTGCAAAGGTCAAGGCATATCGGGGCCATGTCGTAATCAGGGTTCTGCCTGGCGGAGACAGCTTCTATGTGTATATGCTGGATGACAGCAATATGGAATTCAAGGTAAAGTCCGTTTACGGACCGTATGAATGCAACTGATAAAAACTAATACAATACGTTATGAAAACAGAAAGATTCATTAGCGGCTATCTCTCTCCAGAGATTGAGATGGTCATGGTTTCGGCAGAGGGTATTCTCTGCTCAAGCAGTCAGCTTGGTTTTGGTATAAACAATATGGATGTCAAGCCAGGCGGAACAGGAACAGACTGGGATTGGGAATAATTAATCAGTAAGGAGAAAAATTATGAAAAAGACATTATTTGCTATTGTTTCCCTTGCAGTGCTTGCAATGGGTTGCGTGAAGGAGCAGCAGCCTTCAGAGACTCCTGCTGATTCAAATAAAGTGACAACTCTTAAAGTTTTTATTTCGACAACTAAAATTGCTGTGAACGAAACTGATGGTGCTTGTACATGGCATGAAGATGACCAGATTGCAATGTGGTTTAAGACAGAAAATGAAGGTAAACGCGTTGTGTTTACATTGGAAACTCTGAATGACGATGGTACGGCTATGTTTACAACCACTGAAACAATCCCTGATGGACCTTATAGTAATGTAAAGATTGCCCATCCGATCGGAAGTGTCAAGTCTGATGGTTCTTTTGGAATGATTACTACGTATGATTATGAGGATGGTAAGGTACCAATGTATATACGTGCGGAATCCAATGATGTTACGAAAGAGGAAAGTCCTATTAAAATAGAAGGAAATGAAATTACAGCAAACCTGTCACAGAATGGCGCAATTATGAAGTTTACACTTCATGATGTGCCATCATACGCTACTGGATTTGTGGTTCATGCAAATAGAAATGCAGAGGATACGGGAACAAAATTCGATATGCTTACAAGGTTTCCGTGTAAGTCAGGTGTTGAGACAGATCTGGTGATTTATTCCCCAGTGCCAGGTAATTCGTATCCGCTTTATGTCTATTTGGTGGATTCAGGGAATGATATGATCGATGGAACTAAGAAGAATTTTAAATCGGGAACTAAAATGCTGGAGAAAGGTGACTATATAATCATGCCAGATGCAATTGATTTTAAATCCTCGACTCTTAAGGCAAGGGACTATGTGAATGTTAACGGAGTGAAGTTTGCGAAAGGTAATCTACAGTATGTTAGCGGCGCAGGCCAGACAGGATTTCAGGAAGGCTGGAGAATAGCACCGTCACAATGGCACCATATCAATTATACATTGACTAAGTCAACAGTTGGTAATACCAAGCAATACGATGGTACCGACTATGTCGATCTTCGAACAAATATATCCAATTCTGCATTTGAACACTTCAATGGGGGTGGAATTGGAGCCAAATCACTTACAAAGGACGATGGATTTATTACTTCAGTAGCAGAAGAACCGTTTAATTATGCGGGGAAATTATATTCTGATCCAGGAGCGACAGCAGAGGTGTCAGGTACAGATCGTTTTAATGCGACAGGAACTCTCTATGGAGATCTGGCGTTTTGGGCTTCAAAGGGAGTATGGCGTCTGCCGACTGCAGAAGAGTTGATGCTCCTGCATAATGGAACACATAAGATTACAGCCAAATATAAGACATCGGACGGGTTTGTTGTCATGGGACACTTTTACTATCCGATAGTGGCAGAAGAACGTAAGCAAGGCAATTATCAATGGGAACTTACGGATAAGGATTTGGAGTATGGCGTTTTCTTACCTTATGGTGGTAGACGAACAAATGGAACAGAAATCATAATAGCTATAACCCAGCAGGGAACATATTGGTCCGGCACATATATAAAATCAGGCTATTCCGCTTATTTCCATCATTCAGGAAGTTCAACTGCCAATTTGTATGATGATCAGATATACACAAAGAATAGTAAATATAATATTGGAACTGCATACGATCATAAGGCTGGTTTCATGATCCGTCCAGTCCTCGCAGAATAAAGAATTCATTGAAGAATGAACATCAAAAGATATCTGATTTTAACGGGAGCAGCGGCATTGCTGCTGCTCTCTTGCGACAAGCCTGAGCCTGTCGTGGGACCGGACGTTCCGTCAAAGGATGAGACTCCGGAGGATTCCGTCGAGGTCGAGCAGGTCCGCGGACCGTTCGACAACGAGATAGGCAAGACGCTTTCTCCTTGGGCGGAAGGCTGTCTGGACATCCATGCCATCAATTCAGGACGTGGCGAGTGCACCTTCTTCATCATGCCGGACGGAACCACGCTCTGCTGCGATGCGGGAGAGATCACCAAGGAAGGCAGTGAGAAGGCTGGAGACCATCCGCGTGTGGATCAGAAGCCGAACGCAAACACCCGTCCTTATGTGACCTATGCCACCTATATAACCCATTTCCTTCCCGAGAAGGTGAACTATATGGATTACATGCTGATGACGCACTTCCATAACGACCATTTCGGTACGCCGGTAGATGCAAGCTATACTCAGGTGACACGTGCAGGATTGACATGGGGGCAGTCCGGAATCATGGCTCTGTACGACATGGTGCCGTTCGACAAGATGATCGACAGGGCATATTCTCCGAATGACACGAAGTATGAGTTCGTGGCTCAGACAGGCAAGAACTATTCGTCGGGCTATGGCCAGTATGCCGACTTCATCTATTGGGCGAGGTCTGCAAAGGGCCTCAAGGTGGAGCGTGCGAAACTCGGCTCGACCTCTCAGATAAAGCTTGTGAACGATCCTTCCGCTTATCCGGACTTCGTAGTCGAGGTTAATGCCGTCAACGGATATGTCAAGGGAGAGACCCAGGAGGACACAAAGCAGATAGCTGAGAACGGAACATCCATATCCTTCCTGATGTCGTACGGTAATTTCGACTATCTCACCAGCGGTGACGGAGGCACGAACACCGTCATAGGTGCTCCTCTTGCACATGCCATCAACAAGAAGATCGAGGCGATGAAGGCGCACCACCACTTCGCGTGGGACACAATGAGCGAGGAGATCATGAAGATCTATCAGCCGAAAGTGGTCGTGAGCCAGAGCTTCTACGACCATCAGCCGGACATGGGGCACGACTGGAGGTGCTATGGCAGCAGCTATGAGCTCAGCACAAGCCATGAGTTCCAGAATGCATGGAAGGCTTATGGAGAGGAAGGCGACAAGAACTGGTATTTCACCAATATCCACCCTAAGGTTGCGGAAATGTATCCGTCCGAGGTCATCAAGATGAAGTCACGTAACGGACATGTGGTCATCAGAGTGAAGGAGGGAGGAGATGAGTTCTATGTCTATGTCCTTGACGACAATGATTTTGAATACAAAGTACTTCAGATAGACGGACCTTTCACCTGCCATGCCGAATAGGCCGGTCAAGGTGAAGAATCTTTAAGCGATGAGAAGAATTTTAGCCATCATCCTGCCGATGATTCTGCTGGCAGGATGTGCCGGAAACACTCTTGAGGAGCGTGTCTTCATAGCTCACCGTGGAGTGAACATGAGCTACGCGGCAGCGGGAGAAAACTCACTGGAAGCTGTCAGACTGGCGAAAAGGGCTGGCTTCAAGGCCATTGAGACTGATGTGAGGCTCACCCGTGACAGCGTGCTGGTCTGCATGCATGACCACACTCTGCGCCGCACATGTCTGAATCCTGACGGGAGCCGTGTGGATAAGTCGTTCAAGGTCGAGGATTTCACGATGGAACAGCTGAAGAGGAATTTTGTCCTTCGTTCTCCAAAGGAAGAGATGCGCACGCAGATACCGACTCTTGAGGAGTATCTGAAGGTGTGCAAGGAGGAGAACCTGCTGGTCTTCATCGAACCGAAGCTCAATGACACCACCGGAAGGCACTATCTGGACATCATCTCCTGTGCAGACACGATCTTCGGACGTGGCAACTATATTGTCACCTCGAACAATTTTGCAAATGGAGTGATCAGGGACACCCTCGGGATTACAGACGTTCCTCTGATGGGAATCCTGTACCAGACCACCTATGAGGACATTGCCGGAAAGGAGGATGTGATAATGGCGATAAGCACCAGCCGCTTTGAACAGGAAGCCTATGCTGCAAATGTGGCAAGGTCCAAGGCAGACGGACTGCAGACAGAGTCACATGCGGACAACTTCGAACGCTTCGACATGATCAACAATGCGGAGATAGACTACGTGTCCACAGATTTCCTCGCTCCGGACTGGAACGGTCAGGGTGAAACCGTCCTGACCGTAAAGGGTAGGGGGCAGGACAAGGTGTTCAAGGCGTCGGAGGCTTGCGCGGCATTACCTTCCGTTCCATTCGGAGCCATATATCTTGAGATGGAATTCTCTGGTTCCGCAAAGGTGATGCTTGCCGGTCAGGAGTTTGCCCTGGCAGCAGACCATGTGCGGAGCATCCGTCATCAGGTGCTTCTGTCCGACATGATTCCGGAGTTCGTGCTGTCTGATGTTTCTGACGATTTTGCCGCAAGGCATTTCAAGGTGAGAGTGGTAGAATTCTAAAAGATCGTAGCTATGGCTAGAATTACAATCCGTGACGTGGCACGTGAGGCGGGAGTCTCAATATCCCTTGTCTCGCTTGTGCTCAACGCAAAGCAGAGGCCTGACGGCACTCTGGACTGCAGCGTGAAGGATGAGACTGCCCGGAGGGTGCAGGAGGTGATCAACAGGCTCGGATACCGTCCGAACAAGGCTGCTTCAAGTCTCAGGAGCGGACGTGGATATACTATAGGAGTCTGTGTCCCTGACATCTCCAACCGATTTTTTGCCAATCTGTCCAGATGCATAGAAAATCTTGCGGACAATGAAGGTTATGTCGTGCAGTTTGCAAGTCATGACGAGTCCCAGCAGAGATTCGAACATATTCTTGATACCTATATGGCCAGCGGAGTGGAAGGCCTGATCCTGGCTCCGTGCAAAGGTTCGGAGAAAGCTGTGGAATGTGCTCTGGCGGCAGGGCTGCCCATCGTGCTTATTGACCGTGACCTTCCTGGTGTTGATGCGGGCCGGGTGATGGTGGACAATGTCCAGGCAGGAAGGATGATAGTGGATCATCTTTACCGTAACGGCTATCAGAAGATAGAGATCGTTTCAAACACCCTGGGCCTCTCCTCCATGGAAGGCAGGGTCAAGGGATATGTCGAGGCCATGCACAAGTACGGACTGCAGAACAATGTCGAGGTGCATTATGTGGACTACCTCAATCTGAATGACGACATGGTGAGGGCCTTTGGCGAGGCTATGGACAGGGATGCTCAGGCGCTGATTCTTCCGACCAGTTCCTTGAGCCAGGCCGGACTTATGGCAGCCAAGGAACTCAAGATGGGGATTCCGGAGGACCTTGCGCTGGTCGGCTTTGAAGAGAATGCCATCTTCCATCTTCATCAGCCTACGGTCACCCATGTGTGCCAGCCTGTCAGAAAAGTCGGCGAGGAGGCCTTCGGGCTTCTCAAGAGGCTGATGAAAAAAGATAATGTTGAAAAGACAATAATTTTAAAACCTACTATGGTAACAGGTGGTTCAACAATCTCTCTGTCTCCTGAATGCCCGGGGACAGAACAGAAAGATATTTCAGTTATCGATGCCTCAAACTCGATTCTCCTCTCGGGTTCGATGTTCAGCGACAAGGGTGGCTGGACGGTAGATTCCCAGTATATGGATCAGATGGGCTCGACATACCTTCTTGCACATGGACTCGGCAATCCGGTGAGGGATGCCGTGACAAGGTTCGAAGTTGAGAACGGGGGTGAGTATAACGTATTTGTGCGCACGCGCAACTGGACATCCCGATGGAGCGATGCTCCGACTCCGGGCATATTCCGTCTCATGATCAACAGGGTGGATCAGGGAGTGGATTTCGGTACCGGCTCAGGCGAGTGGCATTGGCAGAATGGTGGAAAACGCTATCTGAAGAAAGGCGTTCATGAAGTGACCGTCCATGACCTTACGGGATTCGAAGGCAGATTCGATGCCATCCTCTTCACGATGGCGGATGTGGCTCCCGATAACTCTCTGGAGACAGTGTTCTACCTGAGGAACAACCTCATGGGCGTGGATCCTCTTCCGCAGGACAAGGGAGAGTTTGATTTTGTCGTTGCCGGAGGTGGTGTGGCAGGAATGTGTGCTGCCATTGCTGCTGCGAGAAACGGAGTGAAGGTCGCCCTCATTCAGGACAGGACGGTTCTTGGAGGAAACAACTCCTCCGAGGTCCGCGTTGGACTGGGAGGAAGACTCAACATCGGAAACTACCCTTCATTAGGCTACCTCATGAATGAATTCGGTCCTGCGCGCAAAGGAAATGCCCGGCCGAAGGAATATTACGAAGATGACAAGAAACTTCAGGCAGTCCTGAACGAAAAGAACATAACTCTTTTCCTCGGCTACAGGATCACAAGCGTGACCAAGGATTCTCCGAGGACAATCCGTTCGGTGGTCGCCACCAACGTGATGGACTACAGTAAGATCGAAGTCCGCGGAAGACTTTTCTCTGACTGTACTGGAGATGCTGGACTTGGCTTCCTTGCCGGAGCGCAGTGGCATATGGGCCGTGACCCGAAGTCAAGATACGGCGAGCCGTCAGCTCCGGTTGAGGAGGACGGAATAACCCTTGGAGCTTCCGTCCAGTGGTATTCCGAAGAAGGAGAAACACCATGCTCTTTCCCGGCAATCGATTGGGGACTCCCTGTCGATGAAAGGAATGTGCAGGTGGTGCGCAGGGGCCAGTGGTACTGGGAAGTCGGAATGCGTGACGATCAGATCGAGGAGGCGGAGATGATAAGGGACTACGGTATGTATGTGGCCTATTCGAACTGGGCATATCTCAAGAACAATGAGAAATACAGGGACGAGTATGCCAATTCATATCTTGGATGGCTGTCATTCATCGCAGGAAAGAGAGAGAGCCGCCGCCTTGTGGGCGAGTTCGTGCTCAAGGAGCAGGACCTGAAGGATTTCGTGATCTATCCTGACGGAACAGCATGCACTTCATGGTATATCGACAACCATGAACCGGATCCGGAAAACAGCAAGCTGTTCCCGGGCAGAGAATATATCTCCAAGGGTTGCCTGACTCCGCTCGGATTCTATCCTATCCCTTACAGATGTTTCTATTCCAAGGACTTGGACAATATGTTCATGGCGGGAAGAAACATCAGCGTGAGCCATATCGCACTCGGTACCGTGCGTGTGATGAGGACAACCGCGATGATGGGAGAGGTGGTCGGACTGGCCGCTTCCGTCTGCCACAAGGGCAACCTTCTTCCTCGTGACATAAGCACCTCGGCATTCGACAAGCTGAAGACTCTGATGAACAAGGGCGCCGGAAATCCTAACATGCCTTATCTTCAGGTATATACATTGATTGACACAACTGCAGCCCGAAGCGAGGACTGCTAACTTGAAACATAACTATGGGAATCATTGACTGGCTGATCATCGTCGTCTTCCTTGCGGCTCTGATCTCTATAGGTTTCGTCTTCTCGAAGAGAAACCGCAACATGGAGGATTATTTCCTCGGAGGACGTTCCATGTCCACCTGGCTTGTGGCCCTGGCAGCCACAGGCACATCCATAAGTGCCGGAACCTTTGTGGGCTCTCCGGAGCTTGGATTCAATACGAACCTCACCTTTCTGATGAGCTGCGTCGGCGCAGTAATCGGAGGTACGTTCGTGGCGGCCCTTGTCCTGCCGAAACTGTATAATGCAAACACGATAACCATCTACGGATACATCGGTGACCGTTTCGGCGAGACCTCCAAGAGGGCGACCAGCGTGATGTTCCTTCTGGGACAGCTGTTCACATCGGGCTCACGCCTGTTCATCGCAGCCATAGCGGTGTCCGTGATGCTCTTCGGATCGATAAACTTCCAGTTCATCGTTTATTCGATAATAATTCTCGGTATCATAAGCACCATATATACGATGTCTGGAGGTATCAAGGGACTCATATATATAGACACATTCCAGATTCTTCTGGTCATCGGAACAGGAGTGGTGGCGCTCATCCTCATATACTGCTCTGTTGCGGATCTGGGATTCTCCGAGATATGGTCGACTCTGAAGAACGGTATGGTCAAGGCACCTGCGCAGCCTGAATACGGCATCGCAGCAGATGGGACGTTGCTTGGCTGGGAACCGGGAAGCAAGGTCAAGATTGCCGACGCCCATTTCAGCTGGAAGACGCCTTACAATCTTGTGGCAGCTCTTTTTGCATACGGAATCTTCAAGTTCGCGCAGTTCTCGACAGACCATGAATTCGTCCAGAGGCAGCTCACCGCCCAGTCCGTGAAGAAGGCAAGCCTTTCGCTTGTCTGGTCTCAGGTGCTGGCCATTCCGATCGTGTTCGTCTTTCTTGCAATCGGTCTTCTGCTGTATGTGAAATATATCCATGACCCTGCTGCAGCCGCGGCTGCAGGTGTGTTCAGCGACGCACGCGACATATTCCCTCAGTATATATGCAATCATATTCCTACCGGAGTGCGAGGACTCATGGTGGTCGGCCTTCTTGCTGCGGCCCTGTCCAGCTTCAACTCAGCGATCAACGCTATGGCGTCAAGCTTCGTTTCCGACCTCTATCTTCCTGTCATGAAGGACAGGGGACATGCAGTGAGCACTGATGCCGGCCAGATCGAGTCGTCAAAGAAGATGGCGGCACTGATGGGAGCGGTGCTCACCGGTTTTGCAATCGTGACGGCAGTCATGCAGCAGTCCAGCGGACTGAACCTTGTGGACTTTGCTACGGGCGTGATGTGCTTCTCGTATGCGGGAATGCTCGGAGTGTTCATGGTTGCCCTCTATACCAGACGAGGCAATACGGCAAGTGTGATCGCAGCCCTTGTCGTGGGACTTCTCGTGGTGCTGTTCATGCAGCCGTATGTCCTGGGACCATTGTCGAAGACCATTCTCGGACATGAGATCTTCATAGCATGGCCATGGTGGTGCCCGATCGGTGCCCTCATCAGCTTCTTCATCTGCCTTGCCGGCAAACCCCGTAAATAAAATCATTATGAGACAAGCAGTACTTCTCGAGCCCCAGCAGCTCGAATTCAGAAATATCCCGGACCTCACTCCGGCAGACCTGAAGGACAACGAGATCCTTCTCAATGTAAAGCGTATCGGCATCTGCGGAAGCGAGATCCATTCCTACCACGGTCTTCATCCGGCAACCTTCTATCCTGTCGTGCAGGGTCACGAATACTCTGCGGAAGTGGTTGCTGTAGGCGCTGCCGTAACGGCGGTCAAGCCGGGAGACTATGCCACCGCCCGCCCTCAGCTTGTCTGCGGTGAGTGCGGTCCATGCCGCCGTGGCCAGTACAATGTGTGCGAGAACCTCCGTGTGCAGGCCTTCCAGGCGGACGGAGCAGCTCAGGACTATTTCATCGTTCCTGAGGACCGTATCGTGAAGCTTCCGGCAGGAATGTCGCTTGACTATGGTGCA
>JAGBAO010000022.1 GCA_017938925.1 Bacteroidales bacterium
ATGCTTGCGCGTGACCAAGTCTTGACAACCTCTTTCTTCATGCTACCCTCATTCATAGCAAGAATTCTTTTTTCAAGGGCTTCCTGAATATAAGGACCTTTTCTTAATGAACGACTCATAATCTCTTAATTTATTCCGTTACTTTTTCCTTCTTTCAATGATAAACTTGTTTGAAGTCGCCTTAGGATTACGAGTCTTATAGCCCTTAGCTGGCAGACCCTTGCGTGAACGTGGATGTCCTCCTGATGCGCGTCCTTCACCACCACCCATAGGGTGATCTACCGGGTTCATAACAACACCACGGTTGCGAGGGCGGCGTCCGAGCCATCTCCTGCGTCCAGCCTTTCCGTGTGACTCCAGGTTGTGATCTGGATTTGATACAGTTCCAACTGTTGCGCGGCAAGTTACGAGAACCATTCTTGTCTCACCTGAAGGGAGGCGAAGAATTGCGTGGTTGCCCTCACGAGCTGCGAGCTGAGCGTATGTTCCTGCAGAACGTGCCATTGCAGCACCCTGACCAGGACGAAGCTCGATGTTGTGAACAAGTGTACCGAGCGGAATCTCTGAGAGAAGAAGAGTGTTACCTACCTCAGGAGCAACACCTGCACCTGAAGCGATTTCCTGTCCTACCTTCAGTCCGTTAGGAGCGATGATGTATCTCTTTTCACCATCTGCGTACTGTACCAGTGCGATACGTGCGCTGCGGTTTGGATCGTACTCGATTGTGAGCACTGTTGCTGTGCACTCGTCCTTGTCGCGGAGGAAGTCGATCACACGATACATTCTCTTGTGACCGCCACCGATGTAACGCATTGTCATCTTACCCTGATTGTTACGTCCACCTGACTTCTTGAGTGGCTCAAGGAGGGACTTCTCAGGTCTCTTTGCGGTAATGTCGTCAAAAGCACTGATTACCTTATTTCTCTGTCCGGGAGTTACCGGTTTGAATTTTCTTACTGCCATTGCTCTATTACCTTAAATGTTTGCGTAAAAATCAATCTTATCCTCGCCAGCAAGTGTCACATAAGCTTTCTTATAGTGATTTGTGCGACCTTTGAGCATACCAGCCTTGGTGTAGCGTGACTTTCTCTTTCCGTGATAGTTCACAGTGTTTACGTCTGCTACTGTCACGTTGTAGATCTGCTCTACCTCAGCTTTGATCTGAAGCTTGTTGGCCTCGCGGTCAACAATGAATCCGTAACGGTTCAACTTTTCGCCCTGAACCGTCAACTTCTCAGTTACTATTGGCTTAATTATAATTCCCATCTCTCAATCGGTTTATCGTCTGATTCTTGAAGCGAGGATGTCCTGTACGCCATCAACGAGCACCATTGAATTTGCATTCATGATTGCATAAGTGTTGATCTCGTCAACAGTGATCACCTTAACCTCAGGAAGGTTACGAGACGAAAGGTAAATATTAGATGAATTCTCTGGAAGTACGAAGAGTACCTTTCTTGTGCCAGCCTTGATGTTTGCAAGGATCTGGAGGAACTCCTTTGTCTTAGGTGCTTCCATTGCGAATGGCTCAACCATTACGATTGCGTTCTCCTGAGCCTTGTATGAAAGAGCTGAGAATCTTGCAAGCTGCTTGAGCTTCTTGTTGAGTTTCTTTCTGTAGTCACGTGGCTGAGGACCGAATACACGTCCACCACCTACATAGATGTTAGCCTTGAGCGAACCATGACGAGCACCGCCTGAGCCCTTCTGACGAATGAGCTTCTTTGTGCTGTATGCAACCTCGCTACGGTCCTTTGTCTTCGCTGTTCCCTGACGCTGGTTAGCAAGGTACTGCTTCACGTCGAGGTAGATAGCGTGGTCGTTCGGAGTGATACCGAAGATCTCCTCTGGGAGAGTCACTGTCTTAGCGACTGTTCCATCAATTTTGTAAACTGACAACTCCATAGCTTAGTCCTCCATGATTACATATGAACCCTTAGCTCCTGGTACAGAGCCCTTTACTACGATAAGGTTGTTCTCAGGCATAACCTTGAGCACCTCGAGGTTGAACACCTTGACGCGAGCGTTACCCATGTGTCCTGCCATGCGTGTTCCCTTGAATACGCGTGAAGGCCATGAACATGCGCCGAGTGAACCCGGGTGACGGAGACGGTTGTGCTGACCGTGAGTCTGGCCACCTACTCCAGCGAAGCCGTGACGCTTCACTACGCCCTGGAATCCCTTACCCTTTGAAGTTCCGACAACGTCAACGAACTGAACATTGCCGAATACGTCAGCTACTGTGAGAGTGTCTCCGAGGTTGAGCTCCTGAGCGAAGTCAGCCTTGAACTCCACAAGCTTACGCTTAGGTGTGGTTCCTGCCTTTTCAAAATGGCCCTTGAGAGCCTTGCTGGCATGCTTTTCTGAAATTTCGTCATAGGCAAGCTGTACAGCGGCATAACCATCTTTCTCAACTGTACGAATCTGCGTAACTACACATGGACCAGCCTCAATAACGGTGCATGGAATATTCTTTCCATCAGCACCGAAAACGGAAGTCATTCCGATTTTCTTTCCAATTAATCCAGGCATTGGTTTGTTTAATTAATTGATTATAAATACTTTATACTCCGCAACACATTTTTGCGGGCTGCAAATATACGATTATTATTTTAATTTTCAACAATTTACGAGAAATTTTTGTTGATAACTTTATATTGTCGTATCTTTGCGCGGATATAATATAACAGGTATATGACACTTGCGGCATTAGGCTTTCTGCAGCTGTCCATCGCTGACATCCTGGACATACTTCTGCTCGGCCTCATCATATTCTTTCTTTTCCGCTGGATCAGAGGATCTTCGGCCATGAGCATCTTCGTGGCGATCGTTTCCCTGTATGTGATCCGGGTGCTGGTCTCCGCCTTCAACATGAGGCTCATGACCGCCATAATGGATATGGTGCTGGACGTGGGAGTGCTGGCCCTGATCGTGATTTTCCAGCCGGAAATCAGAAAGTTCCTGATCAGACTCGGCAACAGATACATGAACAGCGCTCAGGGACGTGCCATCCTCAACAGGATAACCGGCAAGGGAAAGACCGGTTCGCTGGCCGGTTCCGAGGCGGTCAATGACCTGACAGAAGCATGCAGGAGAATGGCGGAGGACAAGACCGGCGCACTGATAGTGATCGTCCACAAGAATCCTCTGGAGGAGGTCATCAGCACGGGAGACCGCATTGACGCGGCAATACACCGCCGTCTGATAATGAATCTGTTCTTCAAGAATTCGCCTCTCCATGACGGTGCCCTCGTGATTGCGGGCAACAGGATAGTTGCAGCCCGCTGCACTCTGCCGATCACAGAGAACAAGAACCTGCCGGCCAACTACGGAATGAGGCACAAGGCGGCCATCGGAATCACAGAGGAAAGCGATGCGGATGCCGTAGTGGTTTCGGAGGAGACCGGAAGGATATCGTTTGTCAAGGCCGGAGTCGTGACACCTATTCAGAACATTAACGAATTGAAGCTTCTCCTGACAGAATCAATGGGAGAACAGTAGAACAAGAGGAGAAAGATTTGGAAAGAATTGACACAAGACTCGAGCAGAAGATCGGATTTGACCGCATCAGAAAGATCATATCCGACAAATGCTCGACTACATATGCGGCAGACAGGACGGCGACGGAAGTATTCTCCAACAAGGCTTCCGAAATACGCAGACGTCTGCTTCTGACCGATGAGATGAGGCTCATCATGATGTTCGAGGACAGCTTCCCGTCCGGAGGCTTCATCGACTGCATCGATTTTCTGAAGCCGCTTGAGAGGAGTTCTTCGGCGATTGACCTCATTTCGATCAGAAAGCTCAGGACAATGCTGGACACCTTGAGAAAGGTGATCGGCTTCTTCGAGAACGTAAAGGACGAGGTGTACCCTAACCTCAAGCGCATGAGCGCGCATATTCTCGGATTCCCGGAAGTGCAGCGCAGGATAGAGGCGATCATAGACAGATACGGTGATGTCAAGGACACGGCTTCCGATGCACTGTATGAGATACGCAGGGAACTCCACAGCAAGGAAGGCGCGATATCACGACGGATCAACGCCATACTCAAGAAGGCACAGGAGGAAGGGATCGTGGACAGCGATGCCGGAGTATCCATGCGTGACGGCAAGATGCTGATTCCGGTGAGTGCGGCCAACAAGAAAAGAATCCCAGGCTTCATATATGACGAATCCGCTTCGGGCAAGACGGCATTCATCGAGCCGGCAGAAGTGGTGGAGCTGGACAACCAGATCAAGGAGCTCAAGTTCTCCGAGCAGCGCGAGATCCTGCGCATCCTGCTGGAGTTCACGGATTTCCTCAGACCATATATTCCTGATCTTCTGGATGCGGCAAGATATCTCGGAGAGATCGACTTCCTCATGGCCAAGGCACAGGTGGCCCTGGACTTCATTGCCGGCATGCCTGTAATATCCGAAAACGGGGAGATGAACCTGCGCAAGGCACGTCACCCTCTGCTTGAGAGGACCCTGCGCAAGGAGAAGAAGGAGATCGTGCCGTTGACTGCCACCCTGACCCCTCAGAAGCACATCCTGCTCATCTCGGGACCTAATGCCGGAGGAAAGTCGGTGTGTCTGAAGACAGTGGGACTACTTCAGTACATGTTCCAGTGGGGAATGCTGATTCCGACTTCGGAGACCTCGGAGATGCTGGTGTTCGACAGGGTGATGGTGGACATCGGAGACGACCAGTCAATAGACAACGACCTCAGTACATACAGTTCCTTCCTTGTCAACATGAAGGACATGCTGGCCAAGGCTGATTCCCGCACGCTGGTGCTGATCGACGAGTTCGGATCTGGCACCGAGCCCGCAGCCGGAGGAGCCATCGCAGAGGCAATTCTCAGCGAGCTGGACAGCCGCGGTGCATACGGAGTGATCACCACGCACTACACCAATCTCAAGCTCTATGCTTCCGGTGAGACGGGAGTGGTGAACGGAGCCATGATGTTCGACGTGAAGAACATCGCTCCTATGTTCAAGCTGGAGATGGGACTGCCAGGCAATTCGTTTGCCTTCGAGCTGGCCCGCAAGATGGGACTGCCGGAGCAGATAATCAAGGACGCCGAGGCAAGGGCCGGCGAGGAGTTCGTGGGAATAGAGCGCAACCTGCGCAAGATTGCCAGGAACCGCAAGGCGCTGGACGAGAAGCTCGAAAGGATCAAGCACACTGACAAGACGCTCGAGAACATAACGGACAGATACCAGAAGGAGCTGCAGCAGATCAAGCAGCTGAAGAAGGAGATTCTGGACGAGGCGAAGAAGGAGGCCGAGGCCATCATCAAGGGAGCCAACAGACAGGTGGAGAACACCATCAAGACCATAAAGGAGTCGCAGGCGGAGAAGGAGACCACCCAGGTGGCACGAAAGGAGCTGCAGGGATTCATGTCGCTTCTGGCCGCAAAGAAGGAGAAGGAGCAGAAGGAGAAGGAGGATTATATAGAGCGCAAGATCAAGCAGCTGGACGCACGCAAGGAGAGGCAGAAGCAGCGCAAGGCTCAGAAGGCGGACGACCGGGCCGCCCAGGAGCAGAGGGAGCAGCTGGCCGAGCAGCAGAGGATAGAGGCCTTCAGGTCTGCACCTCTCAAGGCCGGCGAAAAGGTCCGCGTGAAGGAGAACGGAATGGTGGGAGAAGTGCAGAAGGTGTCGGCAAAGGCTGTCGTTGTGGCCATCGGAAACATCTCCAGCAAGATGCCTCTGGACAAGGTGGAGAGAATCACCTCCAACGAGTTCAAGAGTGCAGTGAAGGAGACTGCCAGACCTGTGTCCTCAGTGAGGGTGGACTCGTCCATCAGCGAACGCAAGCTGAACTTCAGCACTGAGATCGATGTGCGTGGGGAAAGGCTCAACGATGCTGTGGAGAAGGTGACAAGATATGTGGACGATGCCGTCATGCTCGGAGTGGGCAGCGTGCGCATCATTCACGGAAAGGGAACGGGAGTGCTGCGCGACGAGCTTCAGAAGCTGATCCGGACTATTCCGGGGGTGGCTTCGGTCCGGGATGAGCATATCCAGTTCGGCGGCACCGGGGTGACTATCGTAACTTTTGAATAATACATTAAATTATGTCAAAATTTATTTTGAGAATTAACGCGGTTGTGGCGGGGCTGGTGATACTGGCTGGATGTGGTGGCAGCAATGAGAAGGCGATGGGGCCGGAGGAGACGGTGGAGGCGTTCTGCAGGGCGGTTACTGCCGGGCAGTGGAGCCAGGCGGAGGCGCTTTGCGACACCGTGAGCATGAAGGCGTACCTGGACAGCCACAAGGAGGCGTGGGAGACATTGCAGAGGGAAGACAGCTGTGCGCTGGCCATAGCGGAGTCCATTCTTGCCGACACCGTCATGACAGTCGAGGAGGTCAGCAAGGAAGAAGATCGCAGGGTGGTGTCGTACACCCTCGCGGCAGACGGAAACAGCAAGACAAGAAAGGCTACACTTAAGAAGGAGGAGGGAGCATGGAGAGTGGAAAGAATCACAGACGCGAACTAGGACAGCTCGGGGAAAAACTGGCATGTGAGTGGCTCCGCGGAATAGGGCACACCATTCTTGAAAGGAACTGGAGAAGCGGGCATCTGGAGGTAGACATCATCTCATATGACGCCGGTGGAATACATTTTGTAGAGGTCAAGGCCCGCCAGGAAAGCATACAGGCCCCTCCGCAGATGAGTGTGGACAGGCAGAAGCAGCGCAACATAGTCCAGGCGGCACAGAGATTCCTCAGAAGCGGAAAGGGGATGCCATATGGAAATCACGAGGTGATGTTCGATGTCGTGGCGGTGACTTTCGAGGGTGACGGACACCGGATCGAATGGTTCCCGCAGGCATATATACCTTTATATATGTAGGGCTGGCACGAAAAAAACGGAAAAGCCGGTCATAGAGAAGAAAACAATAAAACTAATACACATATGAACAGAAACAACTGCTATTGCGTCATCATGGCCGGAGGATCCGGAACACGTTTCTGGCCGGTCAGCAGGGCGTCAAAACCTAAACAGTTTCTTGATGTAACCAATACGGGCAGGACATTCCTCCGTCAGACCTATGACAGGTTTGCCAGAATCGTCCCGCAGGAAAACATCCTGATAGTCACTGCGGCAAAGTACCGTGATCTCGTGCTGGAGAACATTCCGGAACTTGCTCAGGAGAATCTTCTTCTTGAGCCCTATGCCAGAAATACCGCTCCATGCGTCGCATATGCAACATATACCCTTCTTCAGAGGAATCCTAACGCGCATATGGTCGTGACCCCGTCTGACCATATGATCGATGACGAGGACCTTTTCGTGGAGACCATCACCGATGCTTTCGAGTATGTGTCTGAGAATGATGTGCTCATGACTCTGGGAGTCGTTCCTACAAGACCTGACACCAACTACGGATATGTCCAGGCATGCGGTGGACGCGAGGCATTCCTGCAGGGAAAGCCGGTGCCGGTGAAGACATTCACCGAGAAGCCGGACAAGGATCTTGCGCAGGTGTTCATCGACACAGGAGAGTTCTTCTGGAATGCCGGAATCTTCGTCTGGAAGGCAAAGACCATCCGCGAGGAGATGGAAAAACACCTTCCGGAAGTGACAGGACTCTTTGCCGGATGGAATCGTGCACTCGGAACCAAAGTCGAGAGCGAATTCATCGCAAGGGCGTTCACAGACTGCATGAACATATCTATAGACTACGGCGTGATGGAGAAGACCGAAAGGGCGTGGATATATCCGGTGAAATTCGGATGGACAGATATCGGAACATGGGAATCCCTGTATAACTACATGCCGGGAAAGGACCGTTTCAAGAACTCACTCGACGCAGAGAAGGTGCTGCTGGAGGATGCGCGCAACCTGATGGTGGTCTCACCTGAGAAGAAGAAGCTGGTGGCTATCAGCGGTCTGGAGAACTTCATCGTGGTGGACACTGACGACGTGCTGCTGATCTGCCCGAAGGACGACAAGAGATTCAAGGACTTCATCTCCGGTATCGCTATGCCGGAATATGAAAAATACAGGTAACAACAAGACTATGGAACTGGAAAAGAGAATACAGTCCGACATGGTGTCGGCAATGAAGGCTAAGGAGGCCGTGCGCCTGGCTTCGCTCAGAGCCATCAAGGCAGCTATCATGCTGGCCAAGACAGCGGAAGGTGCAACTGGAGAGGTCAGCGACCAGGATGTGGTGAAGATCATCCAGAAGCTAGTGAAGCAGCGTAAGGAGAGCGCCCAGCAGTACACAGATGCAGGCCGCCCTGAGCTTGCGGAGAACGAGCTCGCAGAGGCTGCCGTGATGGAGGTCTATCTTCCCAAGCAGCTCAGCGAGGCGGAAGTAGAGGCCGAGCTCGAAAAGATAATCGCAGAGGTGGGAGCGACCCAGCAGTCCGACATGGGCAAGGTGATGGGCGTTGCAACCAAGCGTCTGGCCGGTCTGGCAGAGGGCCGTCTGATCTCAACCCTCGTAAAGAAACTTCTCAGCAAATAATACTTCAGGCGGGCCAGACAAAGTGGGAGTTGATGGATTCGCCGCCATCGACCACTATGCTCTGGCCTGTACAGAAGCTGTTGGTGACAGTCAGGAAATATGCCCACTGCGCGATTTCCTCTGCTGTAGCCCAGCGCTTGAGAGGGGTCTGCTGCATGATTTCCTGCCATAAGGCCGGGTCATCGGTTACACAGTCGTTCAAAGGGGTGAGCACACCGCCGGGATCCAGGCTGTTGCAGACGGCACCATATTCAGCCACTCTAAGGGCCACATTCTTGGTGTATGCAATCACTCCGCCCTTGCTGGCACAATATTCCGGAAACTCCGAGCCGGTGTGCCCGCTGGCCGATCCTATATTAAGGATGGAGCGGATCTTCGGCTGCAGGCCGTACTTCTCAGTGATCCTAATCAGAGCCTTGAGGTTGATGTCTATATCGTCCCCGTTCTGGGTGCCAGCGTTGTTGACGAGCACCTCAACTCCTTCTATTTCAGGGAGATTGTCATAGTCCCTGACATCGCATACATAATGAATATAGGAAGGGTGCACGATGGAGGCACCCTGTCTGTCGATTCCATAGACTTCATGGCCGCTGGTCAGGAAATGTTCGGCAATGGCCTTTCCTATGCCCTGGGATGTGCCCGTAATCAAGACCTTCATAGTCTGCTCCTCCTCTTTATCATTGCGATCATACTGTATGCCATCGGGGTGCCGAAGAAGGCCTCTATGCCGAGCTTCATGAAATACTGAAGGGCAATCATCAGCAGGATGTCACGGATCGGAAGAGTGCCGGCAAAGGCAATCAGCACGAACGGAATGGTGTCCAGTAAATATCCGATGACGGAACTTCCGATGGTCCTGACCCAGAGTCTTCTCTCGCCGAATCTCTTGCGTATCCACTCCATGAGCCAGGCGTTGGACAGCTCTCCGCAGAGGAAGCCCACAAGCGAGGCTATGACTATCCTCGGCACATAATTGAATATGGAATTATAGGCATTGGCTGTGGCGTCAAGATAGTCCGGCGAAGGCAGCCACACCCCTATCTGGGTGCAGACGACCATAAGCAGGTTGCACACGAATGTCAGGATTATGACCTTGCGGGCGGTCTTGTAGCCCCATATCTCGGTGAGGACGTCACCAAGCATGTATGCGAACGGGAATGTGATCGTGCCGGAATCGAAGTAGAAAAGATCGAAGATGCCGATGACCTTTACGGCCATTATGTTTGACACCAGATATGCCGTGACAAACAATGCAGAAACGATGACAAGCAGCATGTCGCCGCTCTCCCGGTTTTTTAAAGGGTTTTCCGAAACCTTGTTCATATCGTATTTTCCAGTTAAAATCCAAATAAAATTGGACTCGGTTATTTAATATAAATTTACAATTCTTTAACATATAATACTTTACGACCCTAAGATCGTTCAGTATAGTGCATATTCATCAATCGGCCATCATAGACGGTCGAGACCTC
>JAGBAO010000001.1 GCA_017938925.1 Bacteroidales bacterium
AACGCTTCAGCTGAATCTTTCAATGCCAAGATAAAGTCATTCAGAGCACAACTCAGAGGAGTGACTGATGTCAAATACTTCCTGTTCAGACTTACTAACATCTATGCCTAGACACATACTTTTGCCGGTGATCCGATATAAGATATAATTGACAAAAATGGTTGGTAAAATCCCGGTTGTTTTGCGTTTCGAATATGCCAGTTTCCTCAGACAAAAGGCACCGACAGGCATCTTTTCAGCCAAAACATTGCCTGTCGGTCCTGAATATCATGCATTTGGCACCTAAAACGGCACCATCAGGCAGACTTTTGAACAAAACAGCGCCTGTCGGTCCAGCGAATGATTTTACCAACCGACTTTTCCCATTAATCATCAATATCTCTGTATCAAGACGAAAACATCCCGCCCAGTTTCGCAGGGAAACTGCACGGGATGCTAAGATTGAGGCGTCCGGATGACTATCTGTTCATCTTGCGGAGGAAGCACTCGATGGTGTTTTCCATCAGACAGCAGATGGTCATAGGTCCCACGCCACCCGGAACCGGAGTGATTACGGAAGCCTTCGGCTCTATTGCAGCATAATCCACATCACCGCAAAGCTTTCCGGTCTCAGAATCGCGGTTCACTCCTACATCGATGACAACTGCACCTTCTGAAACCATATCGGCAGTCACGAACTTAGGACGTCCGATGGCAACCACCAGGATCTCCGCATTGCGTGTCACCTCAGGAAGATTCACAGTACGGCTGTGCGCTATGGTTACTGTAGCATTCTCGTCAAGAAGGAGCTTGGACACAGGAAGTCCGACGATATTGCTTCGGCCTATGACTACTGCACGCTTGCCCTTGATCTCCACACCGGCCTTCTTCAGGAGCTTGATGATACCCTTAGGGGTGCATGGAAGCACGCATTCCTGTTTCTGCCAGAGAGCTGCCACATTGAGGGGATGGAATCCGTCCACATCCTTGGACTTGTCGATGGCAGCGATGACCTTGTCCTCGCTGATATGCTTCGGCAAAGGAAGCTGCACGAGGATGCCATCCACTGAGTCATCTGCATTCAGTTCCGCTATCATCCCCAGAAGTTCTGCCTCGGAAATGGTATCCGGCTTGCGGATCGTAGTGTTTCTGATACCCACGACCTCAGAAGCCTTTGCCTTGCCGGTGACATATGAGACACTGCCGGGATCCTCACCTACGAGAATTACCACAAGATGGGGCACACGGCCATATTTCTCAGGGAAGGTGGCGACCTGAGCCGCCATCTCCGCCTTGAGTTCTGCTGAAAGTTCTTTTCCTGATATTATCATATTACTTTTCCGTTATTCTGGCATAGACTCGATGACTGCCTTGTTGCCGGCAGCGATGCGAGGCATATCCACCTTGATGACCTTGCGGTCATATGTTATAAGTCCGTTCACTTCGCCCTCCACGTCAGTTGTCTGGGTGTATACGGCAGCCGCACAGCCTGTCTGGACGAAGACCTTGAGCATGTCGAGATACTCCTCGTACTGGGTCATGACCTCCTCGCTGTTGTTCTTGTTCTTACCATATCCCCACTTGCGGGCGATTTCCCAGGTATGTCCCTCAACAGGAAGACCGATTCCTCCGTACTCTCCGAGAACATTGACGAACTTGCGCTCGAAGATGTTCATGGCAGGACATGGATAGTGGTGCACGTCAAGGATGTCACCGAAGCCTTCCACACCGGCAGACTGGTCATAGTTTCCGCCAGAAGCCGCATTGACAAGACGGGTTGGATCAAGCTCCCTGGTAAGTTTTACAGCTGCAGGTGTATCGAACTGACCCCATGCCTCATTGAACGGAACCCACACCACGATGCACTGGAAGTTCTTGAACGCATTGATGATGTTGGTCCACTCGCGGTAGTAGTTGTCCTTCCACTCCTGAGGGATGACGCAGTCTGTGCCACCGAAGAAGCTGTCGCTTGACCATTTGTTTAAGACTGCGGCAACGACTTCAGGATCACGTGCCGGCATCTGCTTCTTGTTGTGATCTCCGATACAAGGCATGTCCTGCCATACGAGAAGGCCGTAAAGGTCGCAGTAATAGTACCACCTTGCAGGCTCAAGCTTGATATGCTTGCGGATCATGTTGAATCCCATCTCCTTGGTCTTGATGATGTCGAACAGGAGAGCCTCGTCTGTAGGCGCTGTATAAAGACCGTCAGGCCACCATCCCTGGTCGAGAGGTCCGAACTGGAAGAGAGGCTCGTTGTTGAGAGCCATCCTCTTATATGTGTTCGGAGTCTTGTCCTTCACAATCGAGATCTTGCGCATTGCTGTGTATCCATCCACGCTGTCCACGGTCTTGCCGTCACGCTCGATCCACACCCTGACGCCGTAAAGATATGGTGAATCAGGCGACCAGGTCTTCACATCAGAAACCTTGATCTGAGCCTTGCCATTCTCAACAACCGCTTCAGAAAGAACAACCTGTGAAGGCTTCTCGGCCGAATATCCGACTCCACCTTCAAGAAGCGCAACCTTCACGAGGTCACCATCTGCTGTCTGGGCATCCACCTCGAAGTCAAGAGTACCGTTATCGATATCGCTTACGACATAGTAGTTGTTCACATGTGCAGGTGCCACCGGTTCGAGCCATACAGTCTGCCAGATGCCGCTGACAGGAGTGTACCAGATGCTTCTGTTGATAAGGCACTGCTTTCCGCGAGGCTGGAAGCCGTTGTCTGTGGAATCCTGAACCTTGACCTGGAGTGTCTGCTTGCCTGATTTCTTCAGGTATGGAGTCACGTCAAATGAGAACGGATCGAAACCTCCCTTGTGCTCACCGACAAGGACTCCGTTCACGAACACCTCGGCATGCCAGTCAACCGCACCGAAATGAAGAAGCACGTTCTTTCCCTTCCACTTCTTCGGAACCGTGAACTGACGCTCATACCAGACGGCATTTTCCTTGGTTATCCTCTTGCACACTCCTGAAAGAGAAGACTCGATGGCAAAAGGAACGAGAATCTTTCCCTCAGCCGTGAACGACTCTGCGGCAGCTTCTGTGACTGCATAGTTCCACAGGCCGTTCAGATTCTGCCAGTCGGCACGGACCATCTGAGGACGTGGATATTCAGGGAGAGGATTTGCAGGATCCACCTGATCTGCCCATGGAGACCTGATGTTTTCTCCCACAGGAGCCCACTGCTGGGCATAAGATGCAACGGCAAGAGCAGCCATGCATAAAGTTGCTGTTATGCGCTTCATTATATTTTTATTTTTCAAATTTTGTCTGTGCTGCCGCCTTGGCTTTGAAATCTGCTGAAAGGTTCTCCCAGCTTTCGATATTGGCAATCATTGCCGGTACATCGAGCGATTCAAGATACCTGCCCGCGTTGAACGGATCCTCATTGACATAGCTTCCGAACTGAGCCACATTCAGGAACTCCGTCGGGAGCTGGAAATTCTTGATCTTAAGAGCTGAAAATCTGAGCTTAGCCTCAGGAGTCATTGTCATGATTCTCTTCACGACACCCTTCTGTCCCGAGACAATCATATTATCCTCTCCCTCATTATAGAGACATACCACTTCCAATGCCTCCGCTGCCGAAGTCTCAGGAAGGTAGATCTTCGTCTGAAGTTCATATCCGTCATATCCCCAGACCGGTTTGCCATCCTTCCTGTCATAAGCCGCATATCGGGAATACGGAACCTCTGTGCCATTGACAAGCACTTTGACAGGAGCTACAGTAGCCTCAAGGACAACAGTCACCTTCCTTTCCGGAAGCATGCCCTTGAAAGATCCGCTGCGAGGAGCTACAGTAACCGTAGTCTTGCCGTTCTCAGCCTTCTTGGACACTTCTGTCCAGGCATATTCAGAACCATAGGCCTGGGATTCGCCTTCATCCTCATATATCATGGTCCTGCTCTCTCCAAGACCCGGCACCACAAATAGACGGATTTCCGGATCCTGCTTCTGGAGATTCATCACATCCTCTCCGGCCATTGGTATCACGGCTCCGGCCTTCACGAAATAAGGGTTCTCGTTGATGGTATAGAGAAGAGTATGCTCGCTTCCGCCCTTATACATGACACCTGTCGACACATCATACCAGTCGTATCCCTCTGGGAACCACATCGTGCGCTCTGCCAGGCCTGTCACGGCATCCGCAGGCTTGCACACCGTGGTTGCAAGAATATCGTCTCCGAACATGAATTCCTCTTTCCATGAATATGCCTCGTCAGCCTCCGGCCAGTAATAGTAGAGCGGACGGCAGAGCGATATACCGGTATCATAAGCCTGACGGGCGGCGGTATATATATAAGGAGAAAGGTCGTAACGCAGACGGATGGCCTCCCTCATAGGATCGAAGTGGTCTGGGAACACCCAGAACCTCTTCTCCATCGTCATGTCCTTCGTAGAGTGAGTCTTGAATATCGGAGTGAACACTCCCGACTGGATCCATCTTGTGTAGAGCTCCGGATCGGTTTCCTTTACTCCACTCGGCTGCATGTGGCCTCCGATATCGTGTCCCCAGTAGCCGTAACCCACGTTTGAGGCAGTATATGTGAAATATGGAAGATAGCTGAGCACCTGCCATGTAGCATAGGTGTCACCGGAAAATCCCACCTGATATCTGTGGCTGCCGATTCCACCCCAGCGATGATAGATCATAGGCCTTGGAGCAGCTGTGCCGAGAGATTCTGTCTGGCGGACCTTGTCATTGAAGAAGGTATAGTTGAGCCAGAATGTATTGCTGAGTCCCTTGGTATATCTGCTGTCAAGCCACTGCTGCCAGTCCAGCCACCAGAAATCCACTCCCTGACGCTCAAATGGACGAATCACCGAGTTGAAGAAGGCATCTGCCCACTCCATCTGGCAGATTCTGAACGGAACCGGAGCCTTCGCACCTTTTTCGCCTATCGTATAGTTGTTCCCCTCGAACTGATATGGAGCATCATATACATAGTCCTTCGGACCGTCATAATCCGAGGTGCGGGATGTGTAATCCTTGACAAACCTGTCATATGGTTCCTCGTAAGTCTGGATACCGTTGTTGAAATGAAGATTCAATGAATTCCTGATACCTCTTCTGTGGAGCTCTGCCAGGAAATTCTCCGGATTAGGGAAGAGTTCCTTCTTCCAGGTGAATCCGGTCCATCCTATAGACTGTCCGAACTCATCGCGACCTGCCTTGAAGCCGTTTCTGGCAGGAGTTGCAGCCGCAACCTTGTTCCATGTCTCATGCCAGTCCATGTCGATGATCATAACATCGATAGGGATATTATATGCCTCGAAATGATCTGCAAGATCAATGAACTCAAAGTCCGAGTACTCCCAGTAGCGGCACCACCAATATCCGAACGTGTATTTCGGAGGCAGAGGAATCCGACCGGCTATCTTGGTGAAATCCGTAATGGCTGCTGTGTAGTCGTGACCGTATCCGAAGAAATACAGGTCCTGACGGTCACCTTCTGCGCGACATTCTGTCCAGTATTTCCAGTCGTTCTCTACCGGCACGAAGACATGCCTGTCGCTCTCGTCCACGATCGCCCAACCGTCACGTGATATGATACCCTTGTCGTACGGATCTATGGTAGTCACACCGTCACACTTGTCCAAGGTGCGGCAGGTTCCGAGAAGATTGGCAGAATCATCCATTCCAGGGCGCCATGTAACTGTCCTGACACCTTTCTTTGCCTTCGGATCTGCCATCCTGAACGAGATGGAAAGGTTTTCTTCAGAGAATTTCCCCTGACCTGTATATGTGAGAGTCATGTCGGAAGTCCTGATGACGAGCTTTGACCTGGATTTCTTCACATCAAATGCCGGAACTTCCAGATTTCTGTTCACGACACCGAGAGTCGCCCTGTCTTCGAACTTTCCGTCCTCTGACCATTCCATGCGTACGAGTCTTGGAGTCAGGACGGTGAAACGTGCATTCCCGCTTACCACCTGAGCCTGCTCCGACGCCACAGGATGAAATTCAGACGCATCTGTCATCTGCCGGGCAGAAGAACTGACACATGCAAGGAGGGAAATACAAAACAATGAAAATAGTTTCTTCATATAAAGATCTTTATTCCCAATTATCTGATCTGAAAGGAGTTGCAGGTATGCCGAAACAGTTGAAGAGTGTCGCAACAGACCAGTTCTTCATACCATAGCGGACAGCCACAGGATTTGGAACCTCCGGACACTGGTACACCTTGATCTGCTTGCGGTCTCCTCCGAGAAGACGACCCTTTGCAGGATAGAACACCTTGTCTTCGCCTGCCAGCTCGAAGCCGTCAAGATCTGTGCTGATCGGAGACAGACCGCGGCTGCAGAAGTCGAAGGTGACAATGGCCTCTCCATCCTTGAACTCGAACTTCACTGGAATAGGAGTCTTTGAGTCGATTCCCTTCACACCATAGTCGTTCTCAAGGGCCTGGAAAGCAAGTCTGTCACCCACAGCCTTCTTGTTGGCAGGGTGGATGCATGCATACTCGCCTGCATCGTGGAGGCATGCCATTCCGCTGTTAGGAATAAGTTCCAGAGTCTGAGCCTGAGCCCACATCATATATCCTGCATGCGGAAGGTTCGGATCCTCGTACTTGTATGGAGCGATCTGAGTGAAATAGAACGGCATATCCTCGTTCTCCCACTCCTGGCGGAGCATCTTCACGAACGCAGGCTGAAGCCTCTTGTAGAGTTCGAATTTCTTGCGGTTGTCACATCCCTGGTACCAGATGAAGCCCTTTGCTGTGTATTTGGCAACTGAATGAAGCATACCGTTGTAAAGGACTCCGGGAACCTTGTGCGAATTCTTCTCCGGCCATACCTTTGACTCAAGTGCGGTCAGGTTCACTTCACCGGCAAACTCCTTCTTGAGAAGTTCTGGGTTCATCCAGGCCTGGATAGGAGTTCCTCCCCATGACACATTGATGATTCCTACTGGGATGCCAAGCACGTCATAAAGCCTCTTTGCGAAGAAATATGCAGTTGCGCTTGCCTCGGCAACGCCCTCCGGAGTGTGCTCGTACCATGTGGCCTCACACTCGTCCTGAGTCTCGAAAGACTTCACCCTCTTGAGGTTGCAGGAACGGATGAGAGTTGACGGCTTTGCTCCGAGAATCAGGTCAGTGGAGCCCTCCACAGGCTGACCCCTGAAACCCTTCATCTGCATCTCCATATTCGACTGGCCGGAGCATATCCACACCTCACCGATCAGGACATTCTTCAAAGTGAGCTTTTCACCGTCGCTGAAGGTGATTTCATATGGGCCGCCAGCTGTCGGAGTTGCGACACGTGCGAACCATTTGCCGTCAGCATCGGTGGAAACTACAGTCTTTGCTTTTGACCAGGAGGTTGTGATGGTCACCTTGGATTCAGGTTTTGCCTTACCCCAGAGGGCGGCATCTGTCTGCTGCTGCAGAACCATGTTGTCTGCAAAGATCGGTGGGAGTTCCACCTTTGCCTGCATAGCGAATACGCTTGCAAACAGGACACAAAGAGTCAGAATTTTTTTCATGTTTTATCTGTTTTTCATAAGAATCGCAAATATAACATAAAAAGTCGGTTTAGCCCTTTATGCCCGCAAGCTTTTTCCATATAGGTCAGTTTCCCGCCCCTGCAGAAAAAAAACAGTCGTCCTTCGGCCGGCATAAGAATACACGGTACCGGAAAAGGACGACTGTCAAAGTAAGTGAAAATATCTTCGCTAAGGACGCCTACAGAAGACTATCCTTCTCGATTTCCTTGAAGTAACGGTAGGTTGAAACCTTGATTTCAGAAGCTGCCTCATCGTCGCAGACCATGATGCCGGCCGGATGAGTCTGAAGGCTTGTGATAGGCCATACATGGTTCACTGTGCCTTCCACACAGTTCTGGACTGCCTTTGCCTTCTTAGGTCCGAGAGCAAGGATCACCACTTCCTTGGCCTCAAGTACAGTGGCGATACCCACAGACATAGCCTGCTTCGGAACCTTGTTCACATCGTTGTCGAAGAAACGTGAGTTCACCACGAGGGTGTCGTGTGTCAGCGTCTGTACATGAGTACGGGACTGAAGAGACGTGTAAGGCTCATTGAAAGCGAGGTGACCGTTCTCACCTACTCCGCCGAGGAAGAGGTCGATGCCGCCAGCCTTGCGGATCCTCTCTTCGTATTCAGCGCACTCAGCCTGAGGATCGGCAGCATTTCCGTTAAGGATGTTGACGTTCTCAGGGTTGATGTCCACATGGTTGAAGAAATTGTTCCACATGAAAGAGTGATAGCTTTCAGGGTGCTCTTCCGGAAGGTTGACGTATTCATCCATATTGAATGTCACGACATTCTTGAATGATACCTTTCCTGCCTTATAGAGTTCTATCAGTTCCTTATATGTCGAGAGCGGAGTTGATCCGGTAGGGAGTCCGAGTACGAAAGGCTTGTCTGTCTTTGCCTGGTGAGCGAGAATCTTGCCCACGATGTAGCGTGCAGTCCACTGACCTGCATGCTCGTTTGTGTCTTCAATAATGAATCTCATAACTTGTACTATTAAAAATATCGTAGCAAAAATAATACATTTTTTACAAAAATCAAGCCTCGGCACTACCCTCTTTCATTCCCCAAAGGGAAAGAATCAGGACTGCACCCACTACCGCAAGACCTCCCATGGTGATGAATATCCAGCTCCAGCCGCCGAACCTGTCGGCAAGGGCACCGAATCCGACACCTGTGATGATGGTACTGAGATAGCTCATGAATCCGATGAGACCTACAGCGGAAGAAGCCGCCTTCTTTGTGGCTATATTGGCCGCAGTCACTCCCAGAAGTGCCTGAGGGCCATAGATGAGGAAGCCGGCAAGAGCCAGGAGTACAAGGAAAAATATAGGCTGTCCTGCATCCTGAAGGAAGTGAAGGCCAATTAGACATGCCGCGACGAGTCCCATTTCTATAGCACACACTCTCTGAGACTTGCTCTTGAAGAACTTGTCCGAGATATATCCGGCACAAAGCATTCCGGCACAGCCTGCGACTTCAAATATAGCTACCGTCCATCCTGTGAGTTCCTTGCTGAGCCCCATGTCCGAAAGCATCGACGGGCCCCAGTCGAGAATGGCGAAACGGACGATATAGACAAAGAGATCCGTAACTGCAAGCACCCAGATGACCGGATTAAGGAAGACCTTCTTCATCAGGAACTGCTTGAAGGCTTTCGGATCTTTCTGCTCGCTGTCATCAAGTTCGCCTTTCACCTTCGGGAGTTCAGGCAGGCCGACTGACTTCGGCGTATCCCTCAGTGTGATGATTATAAAGAATATTCCCACAAATGCGATAGCCGCAGGCACCCAGAAGCAGAGCTGCCACCTGGTGAGATATCCGCATATCACCGCCACCACAAATGCACCTACAGAGTGTGAGGTGTTCCAGATACTCATCTTCGTCGCGAGCTCCTTCGGTGGCACCCAGCTCACCATCAGATGGTTGCATGGAGCAAAGCCACAACCCTGGAATATCTGGTTTACGATATACAGCACGGCCATGACTATCACCATACCCCGGATGAAGCCCTCCCCTTCGGCAGAGCCGGTAAAGAAAGTGCTTATCTTGTCCGCAAATCCGAACAGAACACTTGTCAGGACACAGACAGAAAGGCCGATCACCAGATGCCAACGGGCATTTGTACGGTCTGCAAGAATACCGTTGAGAAACTTGGACAAGCCATAGATAAGTCCGCCAAGGGTCATGATAATACCGAAGCTGGCGTTGGAAATGCCATACTCCTGATTGAGAAGCGGAATGGCGAAGGAGAAGTTCTTTCTGACGAAATAGAACATGGCATAACCTATCATCGAGCAGATGATGACACGCCACTGCCAGTATTTGAATCGTTTTTCTGTCTGCATGATATAAAGTTTCAGTTAGCTAAATCTCTCAATTCCTTCCTTGAAAGCGGAAGACCTATGAAGTTGGTGGGATAATCTGTCTCGATGATATCCGGCATGGCCATCAGGTCGTGAAGGTAGCCGGGCGTCCTGTCCTCTTCCTTCTTCAGCTTGTCAGTCGAGCCTGCGATAGAGGTCATGAGCATGACACCCTGCTCATGCAGTCTGTCATAGATTTCCTTCATCCTCGGATCCACATGCAGCCTGACATAGGCCATGATATAATTCCACGGGATAGGAGACTTGTCATATGCCTCATAATGTTCCGGCTTGCTTATCTCGACACAGAACATGACATTGCGAATACCCTTGTTCCAATAGAACTCCGCCTCCTCTATCGAGCGCACGCTCAGCATGATGTTGTTGTACATCGACCAGTCGCCGCCCGGGAGAAGCTGCCTTGCATAATATTCCAGAGCACCTCTCTTCTCCTCTTCCGGAACTCCCTTGGTGTTGATATACTTGTTGTCAAAATTGAACACGCATCTGTCCTTTCCCCACTCAAGAATATCCTTCAGTTTCTGGATCTTATAAGGTGTCACATTCTTCTTCCTGTCGACAAGATTGAACTGCTGGAGCTCTTCATAAGTGTAATCGGACACCAGGCCCTTTCCGGTAGTCGTCCTGTCAAGCGTCAGATCGTGCATCAGGACAAGCACGCTGTCCTTGGTAAAGCTGAAATCCACTTCAAAGAATGAGTGCATCATCGAGAGAGTCTTCTCGCAGGACTCCAGGCAGTTTTCAGGATAGCCATCCATCATGCCTCCCCTGTGGCTGCTGATGATGATGTCACGTTCAGGGTGATATGTAAAATACGATTGCAGCTGTTCGATGGAATTGATATCCACCGTGTTATCCTCCTGTATCTGAAAGGAAGGCCTGTACTCGGATGATGTGCAGGCTCCTGCAAGAAGGGCTGCTGCAATAATGATTGCAGGAATTCTCATGACTATTTATTTTAAAGCATCGTATGCACAAAGTATCTCTCCTACAAGCGGAGCACCTGATTCAAGTCCGGTGAATTGCTCCACTGCCTTTTCCAGTCCCTGCTCTGCTATCACCTGGCGCATCTGCACGCTTTGAGGATCTTCTGGATTGTCATAATGCAGGGCGGCTGCAATGCCCTTGACAAGGTTCCGGGTATCGAAGCCATACTGACGTGCTGTCAGGGTCGGCTTGATAAGCCTGTCATTTGCGGAGAGTTTTCTGAGCGGTTCGCGTCCGACACGGGTCACATCGTCCTGAAGATGAGGGTTCCTGAATCGACCAAGAATCTTGTCGATATATGCAAAATGAGCATCATGGTCAAAACCATATTTGGCGACAAGTCCTTCACCGCTTTCCTGCATGGCAGCCTTCACCACAGCCAGTATTTCAGGATCGGAGATGCTTTCCTCTATAGTCCTGTGTCCCTTGAGTCTGCCCAGGTATGCAGTGATTGCATGACCTGTATTCAATGTGAACAGCTTGCGCTCCACGTATGCAATCAGATTGTCCGCAAGGTTCATTCCGGCGATCTGCGGCATCTCTCCCTTGATTGAGGCACGCTCGACATTCCACTCATAAAATTTCTCCACGACGACATCGATCGGGTTCTCGCTCTTGATAGGCGGAACAATGCGGTCCACAGAGCAATCCGGGAATCCCACATATTCATCCGCGTACTGCTTCTGCAGGTCACTCAGATGTCCATAGACATGTTCCTTAAGCTGAGTGGAAGCGCGAAGACCGTTTTCGCATGCTATGACATTCAGACATTCCTTCACTCCGTCGCTGCAGCGCTGGGCGATACCAGCCGCAAGAGCTCCTGCTATACGAGGCAGTATCGTAAGGCCTACAGCCGTAGTTACAATCTGAGCCTGGGCGATTTCCTGCACAAGCTGAGGGCTGCGCGAATCCACAGCCGATATGTTGGTGATCTTGATTTCCGTGCACTCGGTATCCATGATACGCACCACATATTCCTTGTCTTCATTGATCTTTCCGACCACTGTCTCATTGACATCGGCAAAAACGACATGGTAGCCGTTTTCGGCGAGAACCGCCCCGATAAATCCGCGTCCGATATTTCCGGCGCCGAACTGAATTGCTTTCTTCATAGTAATCATTATAAAATCTTACAAAGATATTTATTTTTATATAACATTCAAATCCCTGATTATCTGAAAAGAGGACAGCCATCGCCATCCTCTCGAAAAAACACTACTGTATTTCGCCGTCATATACCAGGACATTGGCATAACGCCTGGTGCCTGGGCCGTTATGACAGGCGAAACCCAGATACAGTCTTCCGTTCTTGATCTTGAGACTTTCCGCTTCCGCATATCCCTTGTCAGTAAGTCCGAAGGTCTTCAGATCTGCCTTATCGGACACCGCCATGACTTCTGTACGCGGCACCACTATGTCGCCACCATAAGTAAATGTAGTCAGATAGGCTTTCGAATAATATTCACTTCCATCCTCGACTGCATTTCCTTCGTAGAAATATATGTAGTCACCTACAACCTCATGTCCCTGATGAGAATAGGAATACACATCCGTGTCCTTGTTCACGCCGGCCGGGATGGAGAAGCCGGCAAGAGGCTCACACTCGCTCAGATCGCGCGACTCAGGCACTGTCTTATCCAGAGTCTGGCCTTCGACTTTCATCGTGACATCAATATTCTTTTCCGGAAGAGCCATGACCTGATCGAGGTCAAATACCCGGAAATTTCTATTGCCGCCCTTGCGCGTACCCAAAAGCAATCTCTTCGATTCAAAATCCACAGACACCTGAAGGTCATATTCTCCGGTACCGGTGAGGAAGAATGTCTGTCCCGCAGAATGCTCAAAAAGAGTACCCGCAGCAAACTTCACACGAGAGAACGAAAGGTTGTCTCCGTATTCACCGTTGGTCTCGACACCGTTGCTTCCAAGCCAGATATAGTCCCCGTCGGCAGCTCTTTCTACAGAAAATTGAGTACCATGTCCGAAATATCTCATGGTCATATACTGAGTTCCGGCGGATTGTCCGGCTCCATCAGCACGACATATCACAACATCTTTTCCGTCAGGAGACACCTGAGAATAATACATCACTCCATCAGGCATTATGTCAAATCCCTGCATGATCCTATACTCGTGACACAACAGGACATTCTTACTGTATATCAATGAGTTGGACAGCGGATTAGCCAACGCGTTCCTGAAATCCCAAGGATTTTTGCCCACACAGCTGATCCTGCAGCTTGCCGAGTAGGTCTTGTAGGATACCGTGATTGCAGCCTCGCCTTCCGACACATAAGACACCTTGCCTGACTCATCCACAACAGCGATATCATCATCTGATGAGCTCCACTGCAACACAGCTGACTCATCGGCCGGCTGAAGTGTCGCCGTAAGCACGGTCTCCGATCCCGGTGTCATGAACACCTTGTTCCTGTCCAGCTTGATGCCGGCCGTGGAGACAACACAGGAGCGGCGGTAGCTTCCCCACATTGCAGTGACCGTGGCCGTGCCGTCAGACACCAGCATAACCAGTCCGTCCTGACTGACAGTGGCAATGCTTTCGTCCGAGGAGAACCACCGGAATGTGACCGGTGCATCTTCAGGACGCACCGACGCCACGAGCTGATGAGACTCACCCACATCCAGATACAGTTCCATGGTATCAAGGTAGAGTGCGGTGATCTGTATCTTTTCCTCGACGCAGGAGGTCAGGGCAGACACCGCAAATGCGATGACTGCCAGGACCGGAATATTTTTCAAATTCAAAGACTTCATATGATTCTCAACTTAATGATTATTCAACTGCCGACACTTTCCACGTTCCTTTCAGACGGGTTGAACCTCCGCCACCTGTCGTGATTGTATTGTTAAGTGTTATACGGACATCTGCACAAACTCTTGCGCGTATGTAAAGATTGCCGTCTGAAATTCTCGAAGGCATAGTGAAGGTTGACGAGAAATCTCCCTTGGTGCTGTCGTCCACCGCATCCTGAGCCTGGACATGATATGAGACATTCATCTCCACCCCGTCAATTGTCACTGACTTGGTCTGACTGCCGCCACAAGTGGTCCATGATTCACCATCTGCGGAATACTCGATAAGGAAGAATGCAGCAGACGAGCCGGAACCGTTGATACTTCCCTCGACCTTGATTGTCCTTCCTTCCTGAAGGTTCTTGACAGGAATGGTCATAAGCCAACAGTCATCCATGTAGAAGCCCTTGATGTAGATATGTCCGTTGTTATATCCCCATCCGTTCATAGCCGCCGCTGTCTTGCCTGCCGCTTCCACGGCGGTAATCCGCGCAGCACCATCCTGATTGTCAGATTTTACATAATGTTCTGCCCCTTTCCACTCCGGCTTTGCCGCTTCAAGAGCAGCCACATCGTCGGCACTTCCCTTGGCATCCTTGAAGGTCCACACCACAGGAAGTCCTTCCAGAACCTTTTCGTCTGCTCCGTAGACCTTTGCACCGGCAGAGGCCACCTGAACTCCATCCACACTTGCGCTTATCGTTATATTTCCATTCCCGGAAGGTGTTCCTGAAACCGGTATCTCAATATTTCCGGCATCCTCACCAAGCTGAACTGAAACAGGACTGATTTCAAGTCCCGATACAGTGCCAGACACCTCGCATGTCACCTCCACGTTTTCGTCACCGATCGTATTGGAATATGGGAGATTCAGCATCGCACTGACGATTTCATTCTCCACAAGATCACCGGTCAATGTCAGCTCTCCCCACACAACGGTTCCGTCGGCCTGAGATACCGTTATCGGATACTGCTTCCCACCGTTTTCAAGATATATGGTTGCAGTGCGCTCCGCCCCTCTGTTTACGGCAGCATTCACGGATATGAATTCCATACTTCCGTCGCCAACTCCTTCAGAAGGGGTCGTGGACACCCACTCGGAACCCTCAGGCACCACTGTCTTCCAGGCTCCCAGACACCTGAGAGTGATCTTTCTGTTATTTTCCCTCGGCGTATCAAATCTTACCACATCGGTTTCCCTTACCAGATATTCTTCCTCATTCTGGCAGGATCCGACTGATATGACAGCAGCCAAAGCACAGATAGCTATCAATATTCTTTTCATGATTTCCATTATTTATGATTTACCAACCAGGATTCTGCCCGAGAGCAGGATTGTCATTTATCGCACTTGTAGGGATCGGACGGACATATTTCTTGTCATCCCATTTGCGGATCATGTTCACATAACAGTTGAGATAGCCCTGAGTTCCACCTGTGAGAAGATTCTCTGTTCCCACCTCTATATATGTCACACCTGCTTTTCCTGAAGAAGGTTTCTGTTCCACAAAGCAGACATCATCCTTTCCGTTCCCGTCAAGGTCATAAGTCTTGCCTAATTCTCCCACATATATTCCATACCAAGGCTGTTCGAAAAGCTTGCCCATGGACCATCTCATGACATCATCATAGCGAAGGTCTTCGAGAAGAAGCTCGACTCCTCTTTCCCTGCGTACCTCAAGGACATACATATCCGTCACTGTGTCAAGGAAATACTGCTGCATATACGGATCGGCAGAAGTCGGCATATCTCCGGAGACTCCAGCTCTTTCACGCAGAGGACGTATTGTCCTGTTCCATACTTCCGCATCCATTTCTCCAAGTTCCGCCTTGGCCTCCGCATAGTCAAGAAGCACTTCAGCATATCTGATGATCGGGATGCAGGTACCGCAAGGGGAAGTGTTCTTGTCAAGCGAAGCATCATCAATCACCCATTTGATCGGATGATATCCTGTCACGCAGTAAACAAAGTCTGGAGCGTAATTGACAGTCTTTCCTGACTCATTCTTCCTGGTATATCCCGGATGACGGACACTTTGTGCCAGACGCAGGTCGCGGCCTGCAAACTCTGAGGTAAAGGGAACCTTGTCATAACCTTCCTTATCAGTGAAACGGCTGCCGTCGAGATTGAGATAGGTGTTTACAAACTGCTTTGTAAGCGACAAGCTGCCGTACTGCATGTTGGTAAAGGTGTTGTTCAATGTATGGGTGACATTCAGAGCCGTATTATAGACCCGAGCCCAGATGACCTCGTCAGTATGCACCCTTTCGCTGATGAACAGTTCCCTGTACTGACTTGCCTTGTCATCTGATTTATGCAGGCCATACAGGCCGCTGCCCATCAAAGCTTCGCAGGCGCTGATGCACTCACGGAGATAATTCCTGCTCTCATCCTTGGTCCAAGGCTGGCCGGTGGACGGATCAAAGGCATGGTACTTCCTGAATGTTCCTTCATACAAGCATATACGGGCCTTCATGGCCAAAGCTATGTTCTTTGTAATCCTTACGGAATTGACCGCCAGCTTTTCGTCATACAGGCAATGTTCGCAGGCATAATTGATGTCCTCCAGTACCTTCTGCATGACAAACTCGCGGGAATCCCTGCCTTTGTAAAGAGCCTCCTTGTCGCTCTCGTCTATCAGACTGTCATAAAAAGGCACTGCACCAAAGGTCTTCACCTTGTTCCAATAGAAATAAGCCCTCCAGAAACGTGCGACACCCTCATAGTGGGCAAGCACCTCCTCGCTTACCTCTGCCTGACGGAAATTGGCAAGGAAGTAGTTTATATTGCGCAGGTCCTCCCAGCTTCCGACGCTCCAGCCGCTCTGATCGTCTGCATCATAATTGTCAGTCAGATATTGCCACTCGCCACGCCATGCCATGTAGTCCGACTTGTCATCTCCGGTAGCTACGCTTTCCGCTGTCGGGATCATGGTCTGAAGGAAGCCGTTCGCATAGGTTTCCAGGTCATTTTCTGTTTTGAAATATGACGGGGCATCGATGGCATTCGGATTTCCCTTGGACAGGAAGTCCTCGCAGGAAGTCATTGCCGCCACCATCAGCACTATTGTGATCACATATTTATTCATAGTCATCTTCATATCAGAATTTAAGATTTACACCGAATGTGAATGTCTTGAGCATCGGGTAGCTGTATCCGTCACCCTCCGATGTCCTGAAGTCTGCGTCTCCTGCCTGGATCACCTCAGGATCATAGTTGTCGCAATACTCGAACATAGGAGACCATGTCCAGAGGTTCTCACCTGACACGAACAGCTTAAGCCCCTTTATACGCATCCTGCTGCACAGTTCCGGAGAGAACGTATAGTCTATGGTCAGGTTCTTGAGACGGACATAGGCGACATTCTGGAGATACCTGTCATTAGGAGTCGTCAACACCCTGTTGTTCGACTTCTCATGGGTCTGGTATGAGGAGTAGCGGGGCCAATAGGCTGTATCCCAGTTGTCCAGCTCTTCACGATACACATCATTTCCGGTATGAGCCTTCAGCATGTAGCCGAAAGGACGGTTGTACTGTCCCCAGAAATATCCCGAATCGTAGCGCGGATACCAGTCCTTCCTGCCGACTCCCTGGAAGAAAGCAGAAATGCCTATTCCGTTCCAGCTTACTCCGAGATTGATACCGAACTGATAGCGTGCACTTGTATTTCCTATGATATCCAGGTCACCGTGATCTGCCAGGGTCTCTGCCCCCTTGTCAATCTTGCCGTCCTGATTGAGGTCCGCGAACTTGACCTGTCCGGGACGGGTGACCTTGTCAGAAGACTGCAGAAAGGACTGGGTTGCATGTGAGTCGATGTCATCCTGATCACGGAAAAGTCCTTCCACACGATAGCCCCAGATGTCACCCACAGTCATGCCTTCATAATAGTCTCCGATGTCACCTGTCGGATTGATATATTTGGTTATGACAGTGGTGTTGTCCCACAGCATGGCCTTTACATTATATGAAAAGTCCTTTCCTCCCAGCTTGAAGTCATCTCTCCATCCTACCGAGAGTTCCCAACCGTCAGTTCGGAGCGAGGCGTTGTTTCCCTTAGGAGAGGATGTTCCATACACTGCCGGGAGGCTGACTCCTACCGTGTACATGTCCGTAGTGTTCCTGCGATAGAAATCGAATGATGCGCTCAGACGGTTTCTCAGGAAGTCCAGATCTGCTCCGACATCATAAGTCGTGGAGGTTTCCCATGTCAGCGAGAGAGGTATCGCACCCGGTGCGGTGACATAGCTCTGGAAATTATCCCCGATCACCACAGAAGAGGTCTTTACATCCATATAATCGATATATTGGTACGGAGTGATGTTTCCGTTACCCATGGAACCGGCAGAGAGACGTAGCTTGAAGTTGTCCAGCCAGCTGTCAGACCAGTCCATCCATCTTTCTTCCGACAGTCTCCACGCAAAAGAAGCCGATGGGAAGAAGCCCCACTTGGAATTTTCAGGGAACTTTGAAGAACCGTCATATCTGGCACTCACTTCCAGCAGATACCTGCTCCTGTAGCTGTAGTTGATTCGTCCGAAGAAACCCACATAACTCCAGTCGTAACCGTCAGCCACCGGGTTGTCGGTAACACCGTTCATAAGGCCGAAGCTCGGCTTGTCCGGGACATTGAGACCTGTTCTCCTTATGGTCTGCGTCCTGTAGGACTTGGTTTCAAGATTCCATCCTGCAAGGACTTTCAGCATGTGGTCTTCCCCGAGCTTAGGAGTATATTCCGCAAAAATATTGCTTGACAGATAGTTTGTGTCGTATCTTACATTCTGCAAGGTGCTTCCCTGACTCTGATTCACTGTGGTCGTGGAAGTCGGAGAGGTATAGCCTGTGTACATGTTGGTCACGCGGTCACGTGAGTTGCGGCCGTAAAGATATGACAGGTCTCCCTGAAGCTTGAGTACATCCTTGATGATGTCTGCCTGAAGACTGAAACTCTCCGTGAGCGTGAACTTGTCCTCCTGCTGATAACTTGTACCTTCAGAGAAAGCAGCATAACCGTTCAGCACCGCTGCATAGGTCCACGTCCCGTCCGGATTGACAGGAACACTGACAGGCTGACCGGCATGCTCAAGCATACGGGGCACAAGCTGCTGGCTGTAATAAAGCATAGGCTGATGATAATCCACCACCACAAAATTGAGGTTATTGCTTATCTTGAGCCAGTCCGTCACCTGTATATCTCCCTTAGCACGCACATTATACTGACGGAAACGCTCGTCACCCACCTTATAGATTCCATCCTGATCATAAAAACGTCCGGACACATAATATCTGGCCTTGCTGTTGCCTCCGGATACACTTATGTTGTGCTCGTGAGAGATGTTGCTGTCCTTGAAAAAGAGTCGTGTCCAGTCTGTGTTGCCGAAATACTCATATATGCCGGCATCATTTATCCTGATGCGCTCCAATGAACCGTCTACATTACGGCGTCCCAGCTCTGTGTACCACTCTGTCGAATACGGCACAATGTTATTGATATGGGTATTCAGTTCCTTGGAACCGTTGTAGTATCCGTTCCACGCATCCATATATCCTGTAGTCCACTCATATCCGTTCGTGACCAGTTCCGGCCATACGGTGCGGCTGTGGACTGACACGCTTCCGTTGTAGGAGATGGAGACATCCCCGTCCTTGGCCGATTTCGTAGTCACGAGAATGACTCCGAATGCACCTCTGGCTCCATAAATGGCAGCAGATGAAGCATCCTTCAGAACAGACACGCTGGCAATATCCTGAGGATTGACGGTTTCGAGATTACCTTCCACTCCGTCAATGAGTATAAGGGCCCCGCCGCCTGAGCCTATAGAGCTCGCGCCACGGATATCGATGGTAGCCGAACGCGAAGGCTTTCCGTCCCTCATGGATATGTTGAGGTTAGGAACAGATCCCTGGAGGGAACGTGAAATGCTCGGATTGGAACGGTCCTCGAACACTTCGCTGTCAATCTTATCAACAGCACCCACAAGGTCGCGTTTCTTCATGGAACCGTAACCCACGACAACCACATCATCCAGAAGCTCGGATGAAGGTTTCATAAGTATATCTATCTTGCCCTTGTTTCCTACAGCAATTTCAACTGACTCGAAGCCAAGACAATCCACCTGAAGTACGGGAGCTGAAGATGAAGACGGTATCTCAATGGAATAGAAGCCGTCAATGTCCGTAATGGCACCTATGGAGGTACCCTTAAGGATCACAGCCGCACCTATGACAGGCACCCCGTCGGCATCAGCCACCACGCCCTTCACAACAAGCGGTCCCCTTGCAGGTGCCGCCTTGAGGCGTCTGGTGAGAATGACACTGCCGCCTTCTACCCTATAGGCAATATCCGTATCGGAAAATACAATATCAAGAGCCCTCTTCAGCGTCTCATTATTGATGGAAACTGAAACTTTAGTCTGAAGGTTGCACTCATCGTTATATACAAAAAGGTATCTCGTCTGCCTTTCTATGGCATCGATACACTCTTTCAGCGGGGCATCCTTCAGCACCAGCGACACCTTGCTGTCCTGAGCATATGCCCCTCCCGGCAATCCCAGCAGGACGACCAGAAGCAGGGCATAGGCACACCGCATAAATAAAGTCCGGTTTTTAGTCATAATATAGAGTTTGTTTATTTATTCTTCAAGCCATGCTCCGAGCTCGTCATAGATCTTTGCCGCCATGAAGGCCATTGCTTCGGAACCAGGATGGCAACCACCTGTAGCACCGGAATAGTCATGCTTAGGCATGTTCGGCTGCGTTCCCTTGTTGGCAAGAGTTGTCGGTGAATATCCACCGAGATCATTGAATCCGTTCACTCTGAAAAGGTTCACCGTCCGGGCTCCGTAATGTTCCGCCATCTGGATTATTGACTGCTCGATAGCGGAGTTGAGATAATCACCGATGATGCATACCACCTTGCACTGAGGATAGCGCTCGCGTATCTGGCACATCAGTTTGCAATATGCCTGGCAGAAAGTACCGTCTGGAAGAGCATTTATTTCGGTGCGTGTCTTCGCGGCATCCGCCTCTGCATATATTCCGTTCATTATATCTTCGGACGGAGCTGATCCTCCATATATGTTGGACGCATCATTACGGATAGCCACACCTGGAGCAAGCGGGTCACAGTCATGAGCCCAGTCGTTGGTACCTCCGTGAACGATGATGATGTCAGGATTGCCCACGCCGCCACAGGCAGCAAAGCGTTCCGAGAATGAGTTATGCCACCATGCATTGTTTGCATCGCCATACTTGGCCGTGTAGTTTTCCTCTGTCGTATTGGTTACTGTCGAGCCGGAGAAAGCTATGTTGACCTCCACCTGAGCCGACTCCATATAATCATGGATAAGACGGTACCAGTATGTCTCATTGACCAGTGTGAGAGTGCCGTCCGTAGCCGGATAATGAGCGGAATGTCCTCCAGGAATCCAGCCTTTGAACGTAGAGATGGAGTCGCCTATGATACTCACTCTCTTCTTTGCCACCGGCTTCACATTCGGATCTGCCGGAAGTCCGGAAACAGTAGGATAGCCATCAGCACCAGCCGTCCAGACCGTACCGGTGCTTCCGCTCTGAAGCGCAGCCAGAAGTGTTCCGTCGACCATCTGCGTCACATTATACTGGCAGCATCCTGTCTCTTCGCCGTAGTTCTGGCTTCCCACTGGGAGTGAAGTGTCAGAATAGCAGTTACGTATCGCGGAAGTCGCGCAGCTGCGCACATGCACGCCGGCCACCCACCTCGAACCGTCTGCTGCCTGTTCCGAGCACACCAGCATGTCAGTATTGGTAAAGGAACTGTAGCAGTTTTCTATGACAGCTGTGACATTGTGCTGGAAGGCGCTGATGCCCGCCAGTACTCCATTGACATTCGAACCGTAGGTCGTCTGGATGAGTCCCGGACGGGAATAACATCCTGCAACCGTTATGCTCTGCGAATTGTTGCCATAACCCCAGCCGATGATTCCACCTGCGAGAGCATACCCCTTGCTGAAAGCAGAGGTCGCTGTCACAGAGCCTCGGACAAATGCACAATCACGGATTGTCACATCACCTGAGGCATTGAGCATAAGGTCTTTATCCGAATCGGCACCCTGACCTATGCCTGCATATCCGACAATGCCGCCGACACTGTAAGCTCCACGGATAGTTCCATATGAGGCGCAGTTCTTCACCGTGATGTCGTTCAAAGGCTGAGCCGATCCCACGATTCCGCCCACGGCATGCTTGTCGGCACCGAAGTATGCATAGCTTCCAAGCACGCAATCTTCAACAGCACCTCCAAGAAGCTGGCCGACAATACCACCGGAACAATATCCTACAGAAGTGAAGTTACCCTCGAACGAGCATCCCTTGATCATATTGTCAGCTCCCATTGCACGTCCGACCACACCACCGCTGAAATGATAGTAAACATTCACGGTGCTTTCCTTCTCTACGGCGCAGTTTTCGATTACAGAATCATAGCTTACGCCCACAACACCACCGCTGAACTTGCCGTAGAAATTGACGGTACCGTCATAACGGCAGTTCCTCACGGTAGAATTCATCGCAAGTCCGACAACGCCGCCGTTATATCCGGAATTGTTTGTCCTTACCGGAGCATATTCACATGCTTCCACTGCAATGCCTGAGGTATATGCACGGATCTTTCCTTTTACCCTGATGTCCTCTATGACAGAGTTCCGGACATGTCCGGCTATGCTTCCGCAGAATATGTAATCACTTTCCACGTCTGAATTCTCAAGCACGACATCACGAATGGCAGCATCTTCAACATATCCGAAAAGACCGGAAGCCGAAGTGCCGGCATGATCTACCTGCAGATTGGAAATCGTGTTCGTGTTTCCATCAAACACACCTTTGAACGGTCTTGAGGCCACAGCACCGACAGGAGTCACCGGAGTGTCCTTCAAGTCTATCGATGCCATCAGACTATAATGGCAGCCGGCATATCTTTCGTATGCACGCTCCGTGTTCAGGACCCTGACGAACGTCATGAATCCCTGTGCGTCGGAGATAAGATACGGAGATGCCTCCGTTCCGTCACCCTCCCAAAGACTCTCATAAACGAACCTGTCTTCGGGAATCTCCATATCAGACACCACAGTCACAGTGTTGCTCTCCACGACCAAAGGGTCTTCCGAAGTATATACGGCTGTGCCATAAAGTTCATCTGTGAATGTAAGGGTCAGGTGTGAATATTCCCCGGGGAAGACAGCCATATAATATGTCTTTCCCTTTTCAAAATCCCCTGAAAGCACGACAGAGCCTTCTGCAGAGGTCACGGCCTCCACCCGGGGAGCACCGGCAGCTTCCATGGAAACCACAGCTGTCCCGCACAAAGCACCCGAAGCCTTTTCAGCAGCCTTGAGTTCTATCTTGCGGATACCCTCATTCTTCACGGTGAACGCGAGAAGTCCGCATACATTCTTGAAATTCAAGCCATCTTCAGCGTTCCTGGTATAGGCCACAGCAAGATTCATATCGGCAGCAAAGGAACCTGCCCTTGCGTTCTGCTGCGAAGGAAGGACAACGGTCATTTTCCCGTCATCATCAATACCTTCTGCAGCAGATGCAGGATATACTCCATACCACCAGGCACTTTCAGGCTTGCACTCACCCGAGAAATATGCTATCCCTGGATCGCCCGGATGAATCTTCATGTCAGACATTGTCCACTTACGGCAGTCATCGTCAAAGACAGCGACAGCATCTCCCTCCTCCCATGCTACAGACATGTCATCCTGCAGCATTGTCCTTGTGCTGACATGCTCCTGTCCACGGGCGCCAAAGGTCATATATGTTCCGGAAACTGGCATTTCCGGTTCTGTCATATCGGTACATGCCACGGCAAGGATACCTAAAGACAGCAGAATTATGTTTTTTCGCATTTCAGGTCAGTTATTAGTTTGTAAACCACACTTCCGCAGAGTTTTCACCTGTCATGGAAGCAAAAGCAGATGATGCATACACGTTTCCGAACGGATCTTCAACCCGCACTTCGATGTTTTTGCCTTCGATACCGTCACTGAACCCGGTATCGAAATAGAAGAGATGGTTGCATGTCACCTGATAGTGGGAGTTGTCATGGCGTCCTGACCAGTAGGTCCTGTCATAGACACAGTCATAGATGCCCTTCCTGTATTCTATAAGCTGATTCCAGGTCCACCAGTCCCTGTTGTTTCCGGCAGCCTCGCCTGCAGTAAGCGATGAGATGCGGTTATTGGAAGGGATGACAACGGTACCGACAGTCTCGACATCGGCCTTGAGATGTTTCATCTGTCCCACCTTGATGCCGTCCACATACACATACGGATACCATTTGAAATTAGAATTAGCACTCGCATGGAACACATTTGCCACGATGTATCCCTTCGGCATCCCCCATGTATAAGGATCCAGATATGGACCGGTCAGGAAACCCTGGGTGCTGCCTGGAATCTCCTTGCTTGCATCATAAAGCCTCATCTGGTATGTATCCGGCTGTCCCATTGACTTGTACACCATATTGCTGTAACCATACTTTTCCATCATGGAAGTCTTGCTCTCATCAAATTCATAGACAGAATAGCCGGCAGGAGAGCCATCCGAGCAAAGCTTGTTGTACCAGAAAGAACCGCAAGCCGCAGGATGGACTATCTCCCTGATCATCGTCCCACCATGGTCTGTATGGAATCTATAAAGTGAATAATGGGAGTGGCCGGCAAGATTCATCACTGAGCTGAATTGTCCCAGCAAGGTCCTGACCTTAGCGTAGTTGGCATCGTTCCTACATGTTGTAAGAGGTATATGAGTACAGAATATGAGAGCTGCCGATCTGTCAACTGCAGCAAGGTCTGCTTCAAGCCAGCTGACATCCTCCGGTGAAAAACCAGCGGAATAATTGTCTGCATCCGCTGTTCCGTCCGGCAGAACGTTATTCATGCATACTATATGGGCATTGCCTCTGTTCCATGAATAATTGAGCGGGCCGAAGTATTTCCTGAATGTCTCTGAGCTCGGCACTGCATTGTCCCCCGAATACCAGTCATGGTTACCTATGACCGGAAAGAAATGCACACCTGTTGAAGCATGGTTCAATGCCGGTTTCATTTTCTGCCACACAGACTCTTCGCTGTTGAACAGAAGGTCACCGAGAATGACCCCATAGAGGTTTTCCTTTCCTGCCGTATAAGCCTTCACATCGCTTGCTCCATACCGGCTGAAATACGAGACGGCATTGGCATTCTTGGTCTGAGGGTCGGCCAGTACGCAGAGACTCCATTTCTCTTCCCTGCCACCGGGAAGAGCTTTGAGTGTGAAATCATAGCGTCTTACAGATGTCTCGTATCTTGAGTATATTGCCGGGAATCCGTCTGAATCATAAGGGATTTCATACTCTGACGGAACGGATACGGTCACAAACTCGATTCCCTCGCTTGCCGGCATGCTGTAGAACCCGTTGGCATCTGTCACAGACACACTGCGGCAATCACTCACCGCCACACCAGAAACGGGATTGCCGTCTGCATCCTTCACATATCCGTAGATATCCCCCTCCGTGAGGAACTTCTCTCCTTCAACCGCCATTCCTGCGACAAAGGTCACTGAATTTCTCTGCACCACAAGAGGATCATCAGAAGTATAGCTGGCAGATCTTCCGTTGACATCGGTGTATGTCAGGGTCATATCCGAATATTCTCCCGGAAACACCGTCATATAATATGTCTGTCCGTACTCAAAATCACCTTTCAGTTCCACTTCGCCACTGCCGGAGACAACACTTTCCACCTCAGGAAGACTGTCTTCATTCATGACAATGACTGCCGTTCCGCAGAGAGAACCGCCTTTCTTCTCCGAAGCCGAAAGAGTGATTGAAGCAATGCCTTCATTCTTCACCGTTATGGCCAGAAGACCGCATACATTCTGAAACTGCAGATCATTTTCTTCTCCTTCCGCATAAGCAACCGTGAGATTGGTCTCACTTGCGAACGAACCGTTCCTTAATGCCTGAGAAGAAGACAGGGTTGCCGTAAGCTTGCCGTCTTCGTCAAGACTGACAGCAGAAGAAGCCGGATAGGCGGCATAATAGCACGCACTGGCCGGGTTGCAAAGTCCGGAAAACACGGCCTTGCTCGGGTTGGATGGATCGACAGCTATCTCAGACAGCGTCCAGGCTTTCTGCCTGTCATCAAACACCTTTATGGCATCGTCTGTCTCCCACTCCACATAACGGCCATCTTTCAGAACCGTCCTGCTGACCGGCTCTGTCTGATGAGAAACACAGAAGGACATGCGTTCCCCTGAAACTTCCTCAAACTGTTCTTCCGGCTGTATATTGGCAGTACAAGCTGCCGCCATGAGACACAGCGGCAGCAGATATCTTCCTAATTCCATGTTCCGGTCCAGTTAGAAGCCGGCTGAAAAGCTGACGTCGTCGAGCCGCTGTCTGTAGGGAGAGAATTGACGAATTCGACATACTCCGAATTGACTGTAAGCTGAAACTCAGTATTATTTATCCTTCCTACAAGAGGGGTTGTATCCTTGCTTACAACTGCTCCTACAAATTTTGAAGTATTCAATACCTTCAAGGTCTTGCCCGACTGTCCCAATGTAATCGTACATGCCTTTGTCGGATCATATTGTCCGCCATAGATCAATCCGTTATATCCTGAAGCATTTGCCGCCTTCAGGTCTACACTCAGATACGTATCAGAGATAGTGGGATTATCCTTTCCGCGAACAGCTGCGACCAAGCCACCTGTATACGTAGCGGTTGTTGACTGATTGTCAACGATACCTGAAAATCCTGACGCGGATATATTTGCATTACAATAAGCCGCAAAACCACCGACTTCACTATCTTTCACGGCATTCTTAAGAGTAACAGCACAATTCAACACAAAGCAACCTGTTATAGTTGATGCCGCCTGACCCGCTAAGCCTCCTAATCTTACCTTCTTGTTTGTCGTGGTAACGTTTCCGCTGTTAGTGCAATTATCCAATGCATTGCTGATACCGGCAATTCCTCCTACATAATTATAGCCAGTTGCGGAATTTTCACCTAACACAACAGAAATGGCTCCACTATTGCTGCTGCCTGAAATCTTCTTGTCAATGCGACTGGTAATACCACCGACACAAGCCGCGTTGTTCTGGTTTGTTGCCGTACCTGATGTAGTCAGAGTCAAGGCAGCTGCATTAGTACTTGTTTCTATTGCAGTACCTCCCCATGGTCTTCCGATAACACCACCGAGACAAGTATAATATGCAGTAGTGTTTACGGTGATTTTACCTGATGCAAGATTATCACAACCGGACACAGCAACTCTGGCATAACCTGCGATGCCACCAAAAAGAGGCTCTGCCTTATTGCCAGACACCATGTAGCATGTAATCTCCACTTCTCCCTCATTGTCACAATTCTGAAGAACACTGCCTGCAACATCTGTTGCATCTCCGATGACTCCTACCACGCCTCCGAAGGCCGGCTTCGGATAACCACCTGCAAAGTCGACTCCAGCTGTACCGTTTCCGGCATATCCAGTATATACGACCTTTCCGCTATTGCTACAGTTTCTCATAGAATAGCCCACACACCCGGCAACTCCACCGACAGCTGGTCTTGTACATGCTTTAGAAGCGTCTGTCGTACTGTTTGTATATGTAACTGCACCTGAATTGGTGCAAGACTCCAGATCTCCTTCGCAATATCCGATGACACCACCCATATTGGTATATGAGCCACTGCCGTTCACACCCACAGTGTAGGTTATATCTCCAGAATTGACACAGCCTGTAAAAAGACCGGTATTTACAAAAGCACTCGGATTTGACTCATCCTTATAGGACGCATGCACAGGAGTCGCACCTGCAACACCACCTATGCTGTTCTGCTTGACCGTACTTTTTGCATCGAATACAATATTTCCGAAGTTCATGCAATTCTTGGCCACAGCCTTTCCGGGTTCCCTGTCTCCTTTGCAATAGCCGACCACTCCTCCGACGATAATATTTTCAGTCTGAGCATCATTGAGAGTGATTGTGATGTTTCCGTGATTCTCGCAGCCTTCGATATAGCCCTCATCATTCTGCCCGATAAGCGGTGCAAATCTCCAGGTTGTGCTCATAGAAGTCGGAGCCACCGATATGTCCGCATAGTTCTTGCAGCCGATACATTTGCCGACATCTCCCTGCTTGGTTATCAGCACTCCGAAATCAGGGACATCAAGCTCGGACGGTGCAGTAAGAGTACAAGACTTATCTATGAAAACGTTTTTCACTGTGCCGTTGTTCTCAGCGATGAGGGTGCCTGCATTGTTCTTCCAGTTCTTGATGGAATGTTTCCTTCCATCAAGTTCACCATAAAGAACAGTTGCCGCAGTCACTGTGGCACCTGAAAGATCCAGGTCATTAAGGATGACACCTCTCACCGGAGCATCGGCTGTTGATTCCGAAGCCTTAGCAAGGAATGCATTGAGGGACTCCACATCAGTGATGTAACCGTTATACACATATTCATTCTCGGTACTCTTGCCGACACTGCGAACTACAGAGCGGCTGACTACGATGTCATTGGGAACCGTATATACCACTGTCTTTCCCTCGCCCTTGGTGATGGTCATAGTCAGACCTTTAATAGTACCAGGAAGGACTGAAACATAGTATGTTCCTACAGCGAAAGTCTCTCCTTCCGGCTGAATGGTCACCTTGTTGCTCGCTTCAGCTACCGACTCGACAGAAGGCTTGTCCGAATAAGCTACGACAGCCTTTCCTGCTAGAGCATTATCTGCCCCCCCCTGCAAGCAGACTTCAGTAACGGTCGCATCCTCAATCTCGATTGCAAGCATACCGCATACATTATAGAAATATATGGCATTTTCTTCATCAGCCATGCCCACAGCCACCAAAGATGCCGGATCCACATTTCCCTTGGCTGCTATCGGAGTCTGTTCTGCAGGGACAACCACCTGAAGTTTTCCAGTTGAGGTCAGTGCGTTTGCCTCGTTATGCGGAGTTACCGCATAATACGGTCCGACCGACTCGACAGAGCCACTGAACTGCGCCACATTTTCTGTTATACTGCCCGCTTCCAGGACACCGTGGGCTCCTGTATTTCCAAAGACACTGATTCTGTCATCCTCAGTCCATTGCACTTTAGTAGCATCGCTGTTAAGAGACGACTTCGCCTCCGGTTCAGTTCCTTCCTCTGCAAGAGCTGAGAAGGTCATAGGAACCATCACCACCTCGCCTGAAGGCAGTTCATCCTGCCCCTGCTGAGGGTCGGTAATTTCTTTTGCACATGACATGATTGCCGCAAATCCCAGAGCAATCAAAAACAGGTTGTAAATTTTTCTCATGACTACTTGACTTTTAATTGTTCTTAGGAAAAGATAGATTCATCCTGGGACCATGTGAAGCCTTCACGTTCAGCCTCAACTGAACCAGACAGGACACATTGTTCCATCTGGATTTCTAACAAAACTGTCATTGGTGAGACATAATCTGATAATTTCATGTTGATTAATTTTAGTATTTGTTAATAATTGATTATCTGATGGTTATCATGCTGTTGTCAACATCATACTCGTACTCGAAACCGATGAGTATCTTGAGTACATTCAGCGAGTGCACCACACCGTCCGTATTACGGAATTTACCTGTACACCTTCTGTCTGCCAGTGCAGGATTCTTCAATTCGATGGTGACATCGTAGTATTTGCCAAACTCGGCAATGAGTTCACTGAAAGTCACATCTGCCAGACTCAACACGCCATCCTTCCAGCTGAACTGTTCAAAATCGGACAGTGGTGCCATCTGAAGCGAACCGTCTGCAGTCTCTACGACATACTGATTGTCCTTGAGCACTATCGCTTCAGTCTTTCCACTGTCTGAAGAAATCATTACCGAACCACTTATCAATGATGTTTCAAAAGGAATATCCGAATTATCGTATGAGACAACATTGAAGACTGTTCCCAACACCTCCACATCATATTTCTTCGTATGGACAACGAATGGAAGGTCCTCATTACGAGCAACATCGAAATAGCCTTCTCCATACAATGTGACTTCCCTTCTTTCAGTCCCGAAAGAGGTGGGATACTCAAGGCGTGTTCCGGAATTCAGCCACACCTTGGTTCCGTCAGAAAGAATGAGCTCAGTCCTTTGACCGGACGGGACATTGATCACCTGGACTCCATCGGTAACATTGGCGTTATGAGAAAGGGAAAACAGGCCGAACATGAGCAGCGCGACTGCGGCAGCACTTGCCACTCCAAAAAGAACACGGCGTACGAAAGGTTTTGCCTGAGCCTTAGTCTGCGGCCTTGAATACATCATGAGTGCCAGCCAGGTCAGTCTTTCCTGCTCCAGTCTGTTTCTGTTTTCCTGTGAAGCCTCAGCCCATTCCATAACCAGCACATCTTCTTCTTTACTGGTATGACCGTTAAAATATCGGTAAAGCAGCTCTTTTTCCATAAAAAAAATAAATGCTATTAATGAAAACTCATCATATAGCACTTAACCCTTTCTTACCCCTAAAGAAAACGAGAACTATTTCAGAAAAAATATCAAAAAGACCAGGATATAATCCTGCAAGGATATCCTCAAGACTTTCAACACCTTGGTAATGTGATATTCGACCGCCTTGACGGATATGCCCATAATCTGGGCAATCTCGGAGTTCATCTTGTTGGAAAAACGGCTCAACTCAAAGACCGTTCTTGTCTGCTCCGGCATTTTGGAGAGAACCTCGTTGACGATTGCGCGAATCTCATCAGTAAAAAGAGAATGGATCGTAAAGTTCTCAAGAGAATTGACACGAAACTCAAGCTCTTTCTTCATAGTCTGGGACATCTTGTCTGATATCTTGTGATGAGTGAGCTCGTTCCGAAGATAATTCAACGACTTATGACGCAGCGTCATAAGAATGTAGGCCGCGACATTACAGTCGCTCGGCAAGGTTTCTCTGCGGACCCAATAATCCATAAAGGCATCTGCAGACAAGTTTTCCGCAACAGCATAGTCACGTACAAACGAGTTTGCAAACTTTATGAATGGCTCCCTATAAGTTTCATATACTTCAACAAAAAGAGCCGTCTGTTTCTTCAATTTCAGGTCCACCCCGCAAATATATAAAATAAATTGAATACGCATGCCAGATTTCCCCTATTGAAATCCGACATGCGCAATAACATTCATGTATGATTATCAGAGCACTCTCCAGCCTATGTCGCGGCGGTAGAAGAGGTTCTCGCATTCGATGGACTCAACCGCCTTGAGAGCCTTGTCGTGAGCCTCCTGGAGATCTGAGCCGGTGCCCACTACCATCAGGACGCGGCCTCCGGCGGTATGGAATCTGCCGTCCTTGCATGATGTACCCATGTGGAAGACACGGATATCTTCAGGAAGGGAGTCGAGCCCCTTGATCTCATAGCCTTTTTCATAGTCGCCCGGGTAACCCTTGGATGCCATCACAAAGCCCATTGTGACCTCTTTCTTCCAGAGAATCTCAGGCATCGGAGTGTGATCGGCAACCGCCGAGAAGATGTCATATATGTCCGACTCAAGCCTTGGAAGCACGACCTCGGTCTCAGGATCTCCGAAACGGCAGTTGAACTCGATGACCTTCACTCCGCTTGGGGTCTTCATAAGTCCGCCGTACAGCACACCGGTGAAAGGACATCCCTCTGCAACCATGCCTGCCGCAGTCGGCTTCATGACCTTCTCCATCGCATACTCAAGGTCCTCGTCAGAGATAAGCGGAACCGGAGAGTATGCTCCCATTCCACCTGTGTTAGGTCCCTTGTCACCTTCGTAAGCACGCTTATGGTCCTGCGAGAGGGTCATAGGATAGACATCAAGTCCGTCCACAAAGCACATGAACGAGAATTCCGGACCGGTCAGAAACTCCTCCACGACCACCTTGCCCTTGCCGAACTTGTCGTCAAGCAGCATATCCTTGAGTGTTTCCTCAGCCTCTTGGAGAGTCTCCGGGATAACCACACCCTTTCCTGCTGCAAGTCCGTCATACTTCAGAACGACCGGGAAGGAGCCCTTCTTCACATACTCAAGAGCGGCATCATAGTCCTCGAATGTTGCGAAATCCGCTGTCGGAATATCATATTTCGCCATCAGCTGTTTTGCAAAATCCTTGCTCGCCTCGATAGTGGCCGCCGCCTTCGACGGTCCGAATATTCTCAGACCCGCCTCCTTGAAGGCATCCACGACACCTGCAGCCAGAGCCACCTCCGGGCCCACCACAGTGAGGTCTATACCGTTCTCAAGGGCAAATTCCTTGAGCTGCTCCACCTGCGTCTCCTTAAAAGGAAGACACTCCGCCTGCCGGGCAATGCCGGCATTTCCGGGAGCACAATAGATCTTTCCTACCTGAGGACTGCGGCTGAGAGCATCCACAATCGCATGTTCACGGCCACCGCCGCCCAATACCAATACTTTCTTCATGTGTTTATAGTTTACATTTATTCAGCAAAGGAATATGAATATCCGTCCAGCCTGTCCCATTCACCACGCGTGAAGTCAGGGATTTCCACAGGCATGCTTCCGTTCTCAAGCGAGAGTCTGGACAGATCGCTTATGCAGCACCACTCTGCCATGTCATATACGTCCATATCCAGCGGCAGACCGTTGTGCAGGCAGTATATAAGCCTGTAGTCCATGATAAAGTCCATTCCTCCATGACCCCCTACCATCTTTGCGACCTCGACGAATTCAGGATTCATAAGAGGATTCGGGCAGGACTTCTGGAGCTCTCTGAGTTCATTTCCGGAATATATCTTTTCAGTGCCCAGGGCATCATAGCCGGCCTCAAGCCCCGCATTTTCGCGAAGGCAGTAGAGTTCCACCGGATATTTCCCGGCATATCCGTCCGTGCCCACCACCTGGTACATCCTGTCGTAAGGACGAGGGGTCATCACATCGTGCTGGATGAGCATGGTCTTGCCCTTCTCAGTCCTGATCAGCGTGCTTGTCTGGTCGGCGTTCCTGAAGTCCGGACAAGGGACTCCGTTCTTGAGTTCATAGATTTTCGGGCCGTTGAAAGGCTTTGTGTCCATCGAGACAAGAGTCTTCATGCGGTCTCCTCTGTGGATGCCGAGTACCTGACAAACAGGGCCTATTCCGTGAGTAGGATAGACGTCTCCCCGGTGGTCCTTGTTATATTCAAGCCTCCAGCTGTTCCAGTATTCCCCCCAATACGGATCAAGGCAGTGATGGTAGGCACCCTCAACATGAATCACTTCTCCGAACACACCTGCCTGGGCCATCGAAAGCGTGGACATCTCGAAGAAGTCATAGACGCAGTTCTCAAGCATCATGCAGTGCCTGCGGGTCCTCTCCGACATGTCGATCAGAGCCCAGATCTCTTCCAGGGTGTTCGCTGCAGGGACCTCGATCGCGACGTGCTTTCCGCACTCCATGGCATAAAGGGCTATAGGAGTGTGAGTGAGCCAGTCAGTGCATATATATACAAGGTCAACGTCCTCACTTTCGCAAAGCTGTTTCCATGAATCGGCTTCACCTCCGAACAGCTGTGCACCCGGCACACCACGGCTATCCAGAATACGGGCGCTGCGTTCCACCCTCGGCATCTCGATATCGCAAAGGGCAGTAACACGGCAATCCGGAACATATGTGAGGCGATCGACAGCACTCACACCCCTCATGCCGAGACCCACGATGCCGACCCTTACAGTGTCAAGCGGCTCAGTCCTGAGACCAAGCACGCTTTCCTGTCCTGCAGGACGTTCGGGCACATCTACACTTATGACATTCTTCTGTACGCAGGAGAATGTCATAAACGTTGCTGCCAGAGCAAGGAGGATTCTTTTCATATGAGATTCTAATGTTTGAAATGACGCATTCCCGTGCAGAGCATTGTGATTCCGCACTCGTCCGACTTCTTCACGGAGTCCTCGTCACGCACGCTTCCGCCCGGCTGGACGATGGCCTTGACTCCATATTCAGCGGCGAGGGTCACGGTGTCGTCAAATGGGAAGAATCCGTCTGAACCGAGAACAAGAGCCTCGTTGCGGATGTCCTTTCCTGCTTCCTTGAGCGCAGCTTCAGCCTGCTCCAGGGCAATCTTTGCAGAGCCCACACGGTTCATCTGGCCAGCTCCCACTCCGAGGGTCGCACCGTCCTTCACGACCACGATGGCGTTGGACTTGACATGCTTTACGATCCTCCATGCAAAGTCGAGGTCAGTGAGCTGAGCCTCAGAAGGTTTCGCTGCAGTCACGCACATGTCTGCCACCACGGTCTTTGTGTCAATATCCTGTTCCTGAACGAGGATGCCGCCGTTCATGCTGACATACATGTTGTGTCCACCCTCTTCCTTTCTCATGTCCACCTTGAGAAGACGGAGATTCTTCTTGGTGCAGAGCACTTCAAGAGCCTCGTCAGTGAAGCTTGGAGCCATGATGATCTCAAGGAAGATCGGCTTCATGAGTTCGGCAACCTCCTTGTTGATCTCGCGGTTCACCGCCACGATACCTCCGAAGATGCTGACCTTGTCCGCCTCGTATGCCTTCTTCCATGCGTCCACAACGTCTGTTCCTATCGCCGCACCGCAAGGGTTCATATGCTTGAGACCCACGCAGAACGGAGCATCGAACTCGCGGACTATGTTCAGAGCCGCATTGGCGTCCTGTATGTTGTTGTATGAGAGTTCCTTTCCGTTCAGCTGCTCTGCTGTCGCGAGAGAGTACGGAACCTTGTCGGGAGTCGCGTAGAACTTTGCGCTCTGATGAGGATTCTCACCATAGCGAAGGCTCTGCTTGAGGTCATATTCGAGGAAAAGCTTCTCGTTCAGACCAGCTGCCTTGCGCATATAGGTAGCGATCATCATGTCGTATTCCGCAGTGTGGGTATATGCCTCGGCAGACAGCTGGAGACGGGTCTCCCTGGTTGTGTTGCCGTTCTCACGGATCTCCGCGATGATCTTAGCATAGTTCTCAGGGTTGCATACCACTGTCACTGCGCTCCAGTTCTTTGCAGCGGAGCGGAGCATTGAAGGTCCTCCTATGTCGATGTTCTCGATTGCGTCCTCCATGGTCACGTCAGGCTTTGCGATTGTCTGCTTGAAAGGATAGAGGTTCACGCAGACCATGTCGATGAACTCGATGCCGTTCTCCTTGAGCTGGGCTATGTGGCTGTCGAGGTCACGACGTCCGAGAAGTCCTCCGTGCACCTTCGGATGAAGGGTCTTCACACGGCCGTCACAGATCTCAGGGAATCCTGTTATCTCACTGATGTTGATCACTTTAAGTCCTGCATCCTGCAGAAGTTTCATCGTACCTCCGGTCGCGATGATCTCCCAGCCGAGGTCCACTAACTGACTGGCGAATTCTACCACGCCGGTCTTATCACTTACTGAAAATAATGCTCTCATGCTCGTATATTATTTCTTTAATTTATGTTATCTGTTTACGAATGTCATCTCCCGATAGAAGGGCAACCAATGCATTCGAGCATTTAATACGTTACCCTATCCCTAAATCCCTTTCCTCGGGAAAGGGACTTACCTTCGCCAAATCGTCATTGCCGGCTTGACCGGCAATCTCCATATCATCAGATGCCCGATCAGGTCGGGCATGACGTCAATAAACGAACTCTCCGAATTCTGATCTGATGATGAGTTCCTTATGGTCGGACTCCTCTACCCTTCCGACCACCTGCGCGTCTATGCCGAAGCTCTTTGAGATAGCGATGACTTCCTGGGCATGCTCCGGCGAAAGGTACACCTCAAGACGATGACCCATGTTGAACACCTTGTACATCTCAGCCCAATCGGTTCCGCTCTGCTGGTGAATGGTCCTGAAAAGAGGCGGTACCGGGAAGAGGTTATCCTTGATGACACGGATATTGTCACCGACGAAGTGCAGGATCTTGGTCTGGGCACCACCCGAGCAGTGAACCATGCCATGGATCTGAGGTCTGAGTGCGTCAAGCAGTTTCTTCACAACCGGAGCATATGTCCTGGTAGGAGAAAGCACCAGCTTTCCGGCATCTATCGGCGAGCCCTCCACAGCATCTGTCAGCTTGAGACCTCCGCTGTACACAAGGTCCTCAGGAACCCCCTTGTCATAACTCTCAGGATATTTCTCCGCAAGATACTTCGAGAACACGTCGTGGCGCGCGCTTGTCAGTCCGTTGCTTCCCATACCTCCGTTGTACTCCTTCTCATACGTTGCCTGTCCATAGGATGCAAGTCCCACGATCACGTCTCCAGGACGGATGTTGGCGTTGTCGATCACGTCGCTGCGCTTCATTCGGCAGGTCACCGTAGAGTCCACGATTATAGTGCGCACAAGGTCTCCCACATCTGCTGTCTCACCGCCTGTGGCATATACGCCCACACCCATCTCACGCAGTTCCGCAAGAAGTTCGTCGGTTCCGTTGATGATTGCGCTGATCACCTCGCCCGGCACAAGCAGCTTGTTGCGGCCAATCGTCGAAGACACAAGGATATTGTCCACCGCACCCACACAGAGAAGGTCGTCTATATTCATTATCAGAGCATCCTGCGCGATGCCCTTCCACACTGAAAGATCGCCGGTCTCCTTCCAATAAAGATATGCCAGTGAAGACTTGGTGCCGGCTCCGTCCGCATGCATGATGTTGCAGTACTCCGGGTCTCCGCCCAGAATGTCAGGAATGATCTTGCAGAATGCCTTTGGGAAAATGCCTTTGTCGATGTTCTTGATAGCGTTGTGCACGTCCTCCTTCGATGCCGAGACGCCACGCTGCATGTACCTTTGGTTGCTCATTGGTAGTGTATTTAAAATCCAGGCGCAAAGATAGCATTTTTATGTTAACTTCACACCTGGAAAACAAACTTGGGGAAATATGCAGGATACGATCGGACCTTCAGACAGAATTGAGATGCCGCTCGTAGGAACAGGGATTCTGACCTCTATTCCTTCTTCCAGAGTCTGGTCATGTCTTCGAGGGTCTTTCCCTTCGTTTCCGGAACAAGCTTCCAGACGAATACGGCAGCGAGAATGCAGATGACTCCGTACAGGCCGTAGGTGAAGGCGTGACCGAAATTCTCCATCGAACCGAGGCTCATGTTGTAGAGAGGAAGGAAGGTCGAAGATACGATGAAGTTGAATATCCACTGGAAAGCCACTGCGATGGCTACAGCTGCGCCACGGATGGTGTTAGGGAAGATCTCCGAGATCAGCACCCAGCAGATCGGTCCCCAGCTGAACATGAATGAGGCACTATAGACCATTATGCTGATGACCGCCACAACCGGTGGCAGTGACGAAACCACGCTGGTCACAGCCACACCGGCTGCACCGAGAGCCATACCGAGCGATCCCCAGATCAGAAGAGGCTTGCGGCCCCAGCGCTCGACTGTGAATATGGCCACGAGGGTGAATGTTATGTTCACTATACCCATCAGCACGGTCTGCATCATAGGGTTGCCCATTCCGAGAGATTCGAATATTCGCGGTGCAAAATACAGGACGGCATTGATTCCTACAGCCTGCTGGAAGACGCTGAGCATTATGCCGACAAAGATCACCAGCCAGCCGTAGGTGAAGAGTTTCTCTGTCTTCTCCGTGACGGTAGCCTTGATCTCTGCCAGGATTTCCGAAGCCTTTGCACTTCCGTTGATCTTGGTCAGGACCTGAAGAGCCTGCCGGTCGTTGCCAGTCATGGCAAGATAGCGCGGAGTCTCAGGTACGAGGAACAGAAGCACCGTAAACAGTCCTGCCGGAACAGCCTCGCTTACGAACATATATCTCCATCCTTTTTCGATGACCCACTGTGCGTCGCCCGGATTCATGATCTGGTTGATTCCCTCGGCCATCTTCTGGATTACCGGGGCGATGTGGTCACCGAGAATGATGAAGTTGACGAAATACACGACCAGCTGGCCGAAGATGATGGCGAACTGGTTCCATGAAACGAGGGTTCCGCGGAGATTACTTGGAGCGACCTCTGCGATATACATCGGACAGATTGCAGAAGCCAGTCCGACTCCCACGCCACCAAGGACACGGTAGAGGTTGAAGGCTATAAGAAGAGAGAATGAAGGGTGTCCCTTCTCGAAGAACAGGAACTCAGGAAGATACGACCCCAGAGCTGAAAGGAAGAAGAAGACTCCTGCCATGATGAGGGATTTCTTTCTTCCGAGCCTTGATGCACATATTCCGGACAAAGCCGCTCCGATGACGCAACCTATGAGCGCGCTGGAAGAGGTTATGCCGTGCATGAAGTCAGTGTACACAAAGTCTGAGGCACCCATGAAGAATGCCTGCAGGCCTTTTTCCGCACCGGAAATTACCGCCGTGTCGTATCCGAACAGCAGTCCGCCTATAACGGCCACAAGGACTATCGAAAAGAGATAGCCCTTGCTGCCTTTATTATTTGAATTAGTATTTGTCATAATCAATGGTATATAGATCCCCGGTCAAGCCGGGGATGACTGTGGGTCAAGCCAGGATGACGACTAGCAATACATGTTAAGGATTGCCTCGTAGAGTTCCTGCTTGCCGGATGTCTGCTTAGGCTCGTTTACTTCCTTGCCATAAGCGTATACATCCTCAAGAGTGAGTTCTCCGTCCTCGAACTTCTTTCCGAGACCGCCGTCGAAACTTGAATAACGCTCCTTCACCATCGCGCAGAGAGGAGACTCCTCAAGAAGAGCGGCAGCGTTCTCAAGAGCACGTGCCATTGCATCCATCGCTGCGATATGAGCGATGAAGATATCCTCAAGGTCTGTAGAGTTGCGGCGTGTCTTCGCGTCGAAGTTTGTACCTCCGTTGCCGAGACCTCCGTTGCGGATGATCTGCATCATTGCCTGAGTGAGGTCGAACGAGTCGATCGGGAACTGGTCTGTGTCCCATCCGTTCTGGTAGTCACCGCGGTTTGCGTCGATAGAGCCGAGCATTCCTGCGTCAACTGCACAAGCGAGTTCGTGCTCGAATGTGTGACCGGCGAGAGTCGCGTGGTTCACCTCGATGTTCACCTTGAAGTCCTTGTCGAGACCATGAGCCTTGAGGAAGCCGATGACTGTCTCAGTATCAACATCATACTGATGCTTTGTAGGTTCCATAGGCTTAGGCTCGATGAGGAATGTTCCTGTAAATCCCTTTGAACGGGCATAGTCACGAGCAAGGGTGAGCATCATTGCAAGGTGCTCCTTCTCGCGCTTCTGGTCTGTGTTCAGAAGTGACATATAACCCTCACGACCGCCCCAGAACACATAGTTTGTTCCTCCGAGCTCGATGGTCGCGTCGATAGCGTTCTTGATCTGGACTGCAGCACGTGCCACGACGTCGAAATCAGGGTTTGTCGCAGCACCGTTCATATAGCGCTTGTGACCGAACACATTCGCAGTTCCCCAGAGAAGCTTGATGCCTGTCTGAGCCTGCTTCTCCTTGAGGTATGCAACGATCTCCTTGAGACGTGCCTCATATTCCTCAACATCTGCACCCTCGGCAACGAGGTCGACATCGTGGAAGCAGTAGTATTCGATTCCCATCTTCTGCATGAACTCGAATCCGGCATCCACCTTGTCCTTTGCAGCCTGAATCGGACATTCTGCTGCATTCCAAGGGAAGGTCTTTGTTCCGCCGCCAAACTGGTCAGCACCCTCTGCACAGAGAGTGTGCCACCATGCCATAGAGAACTTGAGCCACTCGGCCATGGTCTTGCCGAGGACTACCTTTTTCGCGTCATAATAGCGGAAAGCCATCGGATTTCTACTTTCCTTGCCTTCGAAACGGACCTTTTCGATTCCAGGGAAAAATTCTTTTGTTGCCATTGTCTTATGTTTTATAGATTTGATTTCCAAAGTTCGTATGCCTCGGTGTATTCGTCCTGACGTGCAGGTTCGATGACCGCCAGCTTCTCAAGGGTAGAGAATGCTTCATTGTTGTCCTTATATATGCCTGCACCGATTCCTGCTCCCTTTGCGGCACCGACCGAACCGTCAGTATCATAAAGTTCTATGACAGCTCCGGTCACTCCGGCCAGAGTTTCACGGAAGATCGGGCTGAGGAACATATTGGCGTGGCCGGCGTGTATCCTGCTCACATCCATTCCCATCTGCTCCATCACCTCGATTCCGTACTTGAAGGAGAACACGATTCCCTCCTGGGCGGCACGAAGAAGATGTGCCTTCGAATGCACGTTGAAATTCACTCCATGGATGGAGCTGCCCACTTCCCTGTTTTCCAGCATACGCTCAGCACCGTTTCCGAAAGGCATAATGCTGACTCCGGCGCTGCCTATAGGCGCTGTCGCCGCAAGCTCGTTCATCTGGGCATATGAGATGCCTTCCGGTGCAACATTGCGTTTCATCCATGAATTCAGGATACCCGTGCCGTTGATGCACAGAAGCACTCCGAGACGAGGGTTATCTGCCGTATGGTTCACATGAGCGAAAGTGTTCACACGCGACTTCGGATCATAATTCACGTCTCCGAGAACGCCGTACACCACTCCGGAAGTACCGGCTGTGGAGGCAATTTCACCAGGGTTGAACACATTGAGTGACAGTGCATTATTAGGCTGGTCTCCTGCACGGTAGGTCACAGGGATGCCCTCGGCAAGCCCAAGCTCCGCAGCTGCCGCAGCCGTCACACGCCCCTGCTCCGAGAATGTAGGACATATGTCTGCCAGAAGAGATGGGTCTATTCCATAATGATCCAGAAGAATCTGAGCCGGAGAGTTCTCGGCGAAGTCCCAGAACATACCCTCAGAAAGTCCTGACACCGTAGTGCGTATCTCTCCGGTCAGTTTCATCGCTATATAGTCTCCCGGGAGCATTATCTTATATATCTTCCCATACAGTTCAGGCTCGTTTTCCTTCACCCATGCGAGTTTTGATGCTGTGAAGTTGCCCGGCGAATTCAGAAGATGGGACAGGCAGCGCTCATGTCCTATCGCGTCAAAGGCCTTCTGGCCATAAGGGACAGCACGTGAGTCGCACCATATTATAGATGGACGCAGGACATTTCCATCCTTGTCCACACACACCAGACCGTGCATCTGATATGAGATTCCTACCGCCTTGATGTCTTTCGGGCAGGCCTCTGATGCAGACATCACATCTTTAGTTGCCAGCTTGAGGTTTTCCCACCATGAAGCCGGTTCCTGCTCGGCCCACCCCGGTTTCACAGCGATGATTGCCGCCTCGGACTTCGGATAAAACGAAGTCGCCACACATCTGCCGGTCTGGGCATCCACGAGACTCGCCTTCACTGACGAGCTTCCTATGTCATAACCTAAGAGATACATATATGATTGCTTTAGTGTCATTAAACTTCTGCAAAAATAGCAGATATGGGCCATGTTCGGAAACTTTGTTCCAGGTTCACTTACATCGCAAATACATTGAAACCGCCGTCCACGACAGCCACTGTGCCGGTGACGAACTTCGATGCGTCAGACATCAGATAGTGGATGGTTCCGCAGAGTTCCTCCGGTTCTCCCATACGGCCGAACGGTGTCTGGCGGATCACATCCTGACCACGCTGGGTGTAGGTTCCATCGGGATTCGTGAGGAGGGAACGGTTCTGCTCGGTCAGGAAAAATCCCGGAGCAATGGCGTTCACACGGATTCCCTCGCCGAACTTCCTGGCGCACTCCGTTGCCATGTAAGCTGTGAAGTTAGAAATTCCTGCCTTGGCTGCTGCGTATCCGGCCACACGTGTCAAGGGGCGGAACGCAGCCATCGAAGAGAAGTTGATGATCGAACCCTTGCCCTGCTTCACCATAGGCTCAAGGAAGACCTGGGTCGGGATGACAGTTCCGGTGAGATTCAGATTCAGAACTGTCTGGAACTGATCCACCTGCAGGTCGAACACCGTCTTGTCTGGCGGGATGGTCGCACCAGGCATATTGCCGCCTGCCGCATTGAGGAGGGTGTCCACACGTCCATATTTCGCAAGAATATCCTCGCAGTTCTTCTTAACGACCTCGACGCTCAGCACGTCTGTCTTCATGAATTCGCACTCGCCTCCCTCGGCACGGATTTCAGCCACTATGGTATTGCCGACTTCCTCCTTGCGGCCGAGGATGATGACTTTTGCGCCGTTGAGGGCGAGATACTTTGCTATTGCGCGTCCAAGCACGCCTGTGCCGCCCGTGATGACGGTCACGTTTCCCTTGATGTCAAAAAGATTATTCATAAAAACCTGTAATCTTATATTTCAAACCTAATTCCCTGTCGACAGTGGCCATTATGCCCTGCACCTGACCCATAGCGAACATGCGGCCGAGGAAGGCATAGCCGGCATTATAGCCCCTGGTCTCGTCTCCGAGCATGGTCATTCCGTGGTCGACACGCATCGGAAGCTCCGGATTGGTCTTCTCGAAGATGCGGACAAGCTCGATGATGTCTGCACGGCCACCGAGATGACTCGCTTCCGTGAAGTCGCCGTTCTCGAAGATATGGCAGGACCTCAAATGGACGAAGTGAGTGCGGGAAGCATATTTGCGGGCAAGCTCCACGACATTGTTCTGGGCACCTGCGGAAAGGGAGCCAGCGCAGAAGGTCAGGCCGTTGTGAGGATTGTCCACGGCATTGAGGAACCATTCGATATCCTCGTCAGAGGTCACGATACGGGGAAGTCCGAGCACCGGGAACGGTGGGTCGTCCGGATGGACGCACATGTTCATCCCGCACTCCTCGCAAACAGGCATGATGGCACTCAGGAAGTACTTCATGTTCTCACGGAGCTGTTCCTTTGTAATGCCGTCGTAGAGCGAAAGCAGCTGACGGAAGAGTTCTACAGGCTTCTCGTCGTCTTCGCGGATGTTGCCGCTTACAAAACCCTGGGTCTTCACGATTATGTTCTCCACAAGCTTATGCTCGGCCTCGGGGGTCATCTTCTCCCGAAGGGCATCGACCTCGGCAAGGATGTCGCGGTCAGAAGTCATGCCTGGAACCTTGAACCCGGCCCATTCCTCACGGGCACCCTCACGGCCGACTATATATATGTCGAAATAGGCAAATTCCGAATAAGAGAAATACAGATTCGTGGTTCCGTTGGGATTCGGGTGCTCAAGATCGGTGCGGGCCCAGTCGAGCACCGGCATGAAGTTGTAGCAGATCGTGTTGATGCCTTCTGCCGAGAGATTACGCAGGCTTTCCTTGTAGTTCTCTATCAGCTGATCCCTGTCAGGACCGCCGTACTTTATGCTTTCGCACACCGGCAGGGACTCCACCACAGACCAGCGCATGCCGTAGCCCTCTATATATTCACGAAGGTCACGGATCTTTTCACGCGACCACACCTCGCCGTTAGGCACGTCATGAAGGGCCGTCACAATGCCCTCGACGCCTATCTGGCGAAGCATATCCAAGGTTATACGGTCCTTGCGACCGAACCATCTCCAGGTCTTTTCCATAATTATAAAGATTATTTAAATACCAAACTATTAAGTACACAAATCGACGTATCCGGCTCATCCGACTCAAACTTCAGGTCCACTGTCAACGCTTCACCCGTATATCTTACGGTCCTGACAGCAGCCTTGCCTGCCTTGGAAACAGGAATCACGTTGAAAGTCCTTTTCTTGAGCATTCCAGGGAACTCACCACAGCGCTTTCCTATTTTCAGAGTCCTGGAAGCCTCGTCGTAATTGAAATCAATTACTGCATACGCTCCCTTTTCATAATTATAGTTCACGTTTTCATCCTCGTAAAGAGTGAACGAGCCGTCTGCACCCTGATAGACATAAAGGTCGATGATTTCAGCCGGTTTCTCATCCGACCACTGCATATCCGGTCCCACTGGAAGAATCGAGCCTGCACGCACGTACAGAGGCATCCGTCCATACGGTGCCGGCACCTTTTCGAAGATTCCACCTTCATGGAAGGCATTGCTGTAGAAATCGTACCAGCCCTCGCACTCAGGGAAATAGACCTGACGGCTGCGGGCACCGTATTCATATACAGGAGCCACAAGAAAGGATGGTCCGAACATATATGTATCCCCTATGTTGCGCACATTCTCATCTGACATGAAATCCATGACCAGAGGTCGCATGATAGTATAATCCTCATGATATGTCATTCCCGCAAGAGAATATATATACGGCATCAGACGATAGCGAAGCTTCGTGTAATATACGATAGACTCATAGGCAGGATGTCCTTCAGGCGCGATTTCCCAAGGCTCGCGGAACGGGAACTGTCCGTGCGCACGATACAGAGGGCAGAATGCACCGAACTGGAACCAGCGGGTGTTGAGCTCACGCCATTCCTTATAGTCGGCATTCTCCTTTCCTGTACTCTCCCACATCTGCTGAGCCGCCACATAACGGTTCTCCACGCAGAATCCTCCTATGTCCATAGTCCAATATGGGATTCCGCTGACCGCGAAGTTGAGTCCAGCTGAGATCTGAGCCTTCATATCCTCCCATCTGGTGGCGATGTCGCCGCTCCATGTGGCTGTGGAGTATCTCTGAAGGCCTGCAAATCCGCTGCGGGTGAGAAGGAAGACACGTCTGTCAGGATCCACTCCACGCTGTCCGTTATATATGGCATCCGCATTGACAAGCGCATAGGCATTGAAGAACTCGGTCGAAGAGCCGAGGGCTGTAGGGCCGCAGAGTGCCTTGCGGTATTCCATATTCGTGCAGTCACGGATATTCGGCTCCGAGGCGTCCATCCACCATGCATCGATTCCGAGAGGATAGTAGTGCTCGTACATCTGATTCCAGAAAAGTTCACGGGCCTGGGGATCATAGGCATCATAGAAGCCGTAGAGATAGCCCTGGCCGATCCAGTCACGCACTCCGTCCTCATAAGCCCTCGTGTACATCCAGCCTTTCTCGTCGAATTCCTTATAGTGTTCGGTGCCGACATAGAACTTCGGCCACACAGATATCATCATACGGCCGTTCATCGCATGTATGGAGTCCACCATGGCCTTAGGATCAGGAAAACGCTCCGGGTCGAACTCGTGTCCGCCCCAGTTGTCCTCACGCCAGTGACTCCAGTCCATCACTATATTATCAATAGGAATATTCCTCCGGCGGAATTCCTGAAGGGCCTGGATCATCTCTGTGGAGGTCTTGTAGCGTTCGCGGCTCTGCCAGTATCCCATCGCCCACTTAGGCATGACGGGCGCCTTGCCTGTCAGAGTCCTGTAGCCGCTTATGATTTCGTCAACGTCCTCACCGGCAATGAAGTACCAGTCCATCTGCTTTGACATCTCGCTCCACCAGCGATGCTTCGCCTGCTGCTCGGGATCCACAACGTCATAGACGCGGAGACCGCAGTAAGAAACCCATCCGTCAGGCTTCCAGCTGACTTTCAGAGGGACTCTCTTCCCTGCCTCCATATGCACTGTGAACTTGTACGCATTAGGATTCCAGGCCGTGCGCCAGCGCTCCGGGACCACTTCCACGCCATCGATTGTGACCGTGGTGTAGCCGGCATAGTACAGAATGAACTGATAGTCACCTGTTTCAGGAGCTTCGATGCTTCCTTCATAGGTGACGTCGGAATTATAGAACACGAAGTCCTCCGGAAGATTCACCACCTTCTCCATCTTCGGCTCGATAAGGTGCTCAAAATAGAGCTTCGGCTCGTCACGGACGATGGCCTCACCGTTTTCAGGGACATAGGTTCCTGTCAGGCAGCCTTCCTTGCCCTGGGCATCATAAAGTCTGAACACATCTCCAAGCTGTCTGTAATCAGCCGGATTTCCGAAACGCATCATGGAATAGCTGTCCATCAGGACGCCATATCCCTTGCTGGACACGACGAAAGGCACAGAGACCTTGGTGTTGTACTGAAAGAGTTCCTCGTTCCTTCCCTTATAATTGAATTCGTCAGCCTGGTGCTGGCCAAGGCCGTAGAAATCCTCATCTTCAGGAGATTCGAAGACCTGTGTGAAGGTATATCCCCTGGTTCCTTCCACTTCTATCGGGGTGAAGGTCTTTCCTCCGCCTGCTTCCTCTGCCAGAAGGAGGTTGCCCTCATCATCAACGAACCTCACCTCTCCTGTGGCAAGAGTGACCTCAGCAGTAAGTTCTGATGTCCTGAGGGTCAATATTCCGTCATTCTCGCTCAGAGTGAATTCCGGAGCCGACGGCTGCGGCACGATGACGAGACTCTGAGGATCGGCGAATCGTCGCTCAGGAGTGGCGGAAACACGTATAAGTTTCTCTCCCAAGACCTTCAGCCTCACAAGACGTGGTCCATTTTCAACTGGATCTTGCACTTTGACGGTCACGCCGTCTGCATTCTGAATGAAAGGGGCATTACAACATGCATGAAATACAATTAATGCCACCACTACAATAAGACTGGTCCTAATATTCATATTTGCGGTATCGAACAGTGTCATTATTCTGTGTCAATACCGCAAATATAACCAATAAATGCTACTAAAACTTCACATATTATTGCAAATATCACATACAATCCTACTATTTCAGCAGCATCACCTCTGATTCATCAGTCAAAGGTCTCATGAATTCTCCTCAGAAGAACCGACTCTCCGCAAAGGAGAAATCCAAAGACTATCAAAGCGACTCCTGTCAGTACAATCACTGTGGCTATGCCCACGCTGAATGGATTCACGAGCACGAGGAATGATAGAACAAGAAGGAGGATTCCTCCCATCATCACCCATCCGCTTCCATTGATGCGGAATGTATCCAGGTCCCCTCCGAAGGCGATGATCATGAAACTGTGGTACATCATCCATATCCCCAGCATGATAGGAAGAAGGACAACTGTCACTGCAGGATAGACGCACAGGAAGATACCGAGAAGCAGGTCCAGGACACCACCAACGACCACATACCCTTTCATGGCGAGATAGTTACCGCTGGTGGATGCGATGATGAGCTGAGCTGCACCGGTAATAAGCATAAGAACTCCGAAAATGATGGAGAGAGTCATATAGCTTTCCATCGGGAACACAAATACAGCAATTCCAGCTGCAACACAGAGGATGCCCGCAAGCATCAGAAGCCACCAATGTCTGATGACACGGCCGGCTTTCGCTGTCAGATTTTCAAAATGACGTTTCATAACACTTGTATTAAGTTCGTTTGAAACGTCATTTTTCAATAACCGTGCTAATGCAGTGACTTCATAAACTGCACCCAGCAAAAGAATTCGAGCAGCCTGAAAGGCCGCTCGAAGAACTTAAAGCTATAAAGCTGAATATGTTGCATCACAATTAGAGTGAAGGCCTAGAACATGGCCTTCACCTGATTGTATACGTTCTGGGCAGTAAAGCCGAGCTTCTCGTCAAGCACCTTGTATGGAGCCGAGAAGCCGAAGCTTTCGAGTCCGAACACCTTGCCGTTGCAGCCCACAAGTCCCTGAAGATTCACAGGGAGACCTGCTGTGAGGCCGAATATCTTAGCACCGTTCGGAAGGACGGCGTTCTGATATTCTGCAGGCTGGCTGCGGAAGAGTCCCTCTGACGGGCAGCTTACGATCTTGACCTTCATTCCGTCCTTGCGCAGAAGCTCTGCACCTGCCACCAGAGTAGAGACCTCTGAACCGGAAGCCACGAGGATCACATCCGGATCTGCGTCAGAACCGGCAACCTCATAGGCACCCTTGACAGCCTGGGTGTAATCGTTTCCTGCAGGAAGCATCTCTATATTCTGTCTTGAAAGGATGAGTCCCGTAGGTGATGTCATGTTCTCCATCGCCATCTTCCAGCACACTGTGGTCTCTTCCACGTCAGCCGGGCGAAGCACGAGCATCGAGTTCTTTCCGCTGTGGTTCTTGAGCTTCTCCATCAGACGGATCTGTGCCTCCTGCTCCACCGGTTCATGGGTCGGTCCGTCCTCACCCACACGGAAGGCATCATGTGTCCAGATGAACTTCACAGGAAGTTCCATCAGGGCAGCCATACGCACAGCCGGCTTCATATAATCAGAGAACACGAAGAATGTTCCGCATGCTGCGATAACACCGCCGTGAAGAGTCATACCGATGCAGATGCAGGCCATTGTGAGCTCTGCAACTCCAGCCTGGAAGAATGCACCGCTGAAGTCGCCGCGGACAAACGACGTGGTCTTCTTGAGGAAGCCGTCTGTCTTGTCCGAGTTCGACAAGTCTGCAGAAGAGCATATCATGTTAGGCACCTGCTCGGCAAGCACTCCAAGAACTGCAGCAGATGCGTTTCTCGTGGCATCGCCTGCCTTCTGCTGAACCTTGCTCCAGTCCACCTGAGGAGCCTTTCCGCTGAACCAGTCAGCCTGTGCGGCAGCCTTTTCAGGATTGGCGGCTGCCCACTCGGCCTCCTCGGCACGACGGGCCTTTACAATCTCCTTGAGCTCAGCCTCACGTCTTGCATAGAGTTCCTTGACCTGATCCATGATCACGAACGGATCGTCAGGGTTTCCTCCGAGGTTGATGATGGTGTTTCTATATGCATCTCCACCGAGAGGGGCACCATGGGTCTTGCAGTTACGCTCGTAGGAAGCATTGTCTGCTGTTCTTGCACCCTTGCCCATCACACATTTTCCTATGATGAGGGTCGGACGCTTTGTCTCAGCCTTTGCTGCATCAAGGGCCTGTCGGATCTGGTCGCAGTCATTGCCGTCAATCTCGATCACATTCCAACCCCATGCACGATACTTCATTGCCGTATCCTCTGACATGACTTCATCGCACTCGGTAGAAAGCTGGATCTCGTTCGCATCATAGAACATCACGAGATTGTCCAGTCCGAGGTGACCTGCCACACGGCCTGCTCCCTGGGAAATCTCCTCCTGCACGCCGCCGTCCGATATATAGGCATAAATTGTCTCCTTGCCGAAAGTAGGGTTTCCTGTGCGGGTCGCAAGGAACTTTGCAGCGATTGCCGCACCTACTGCGAACACATGTCCCTGACCGAGAGGTCCTGATGTGTTCTCGATTCCTCGCATCACATCCACCTCAGGGTGTCCCGGAGTCGGAGATCCCCACTGGCGGAGCTGCTGAAGTTCGTCAAGAGTGAACTTTCCTGTCAATGCCAGCTGAGCATAAAGCATAGGGGCCATATGTCCCGGGTCAAGGAAGAAACGGTCACGACCCACCCATTTCGGATCAGCAGGATCATAGTTCAGGAACTCAGAATAGAGGACATTGATGAAATCTGCTCCACCCATGGCACCACCAGGATGTCCTGATTTAGCCTTTTCCACCATTGAGGCTGCCAGGATCCGGATGTTGTCGGCAGCAAGATTCATTACTTTTGTATCGTTCATAATATTAAGTGAGTTGTTGTTTCGGACCATTATTAAAATCTCGCGAATTTAATAATTTTTCGGGACATATTTCATCACAGGACCTCATATATGCAACAATAAAAACACGACATTACTCCAAATAGCAAATATTTGCTAATTTTGCGTTAATAACACTTTGCCAGACATGCAGGGACGGGAAAAAAGGAACGACACAGATACGTAACAACATGTCCGGAAGACCATAGCCAATAATTTTTTTACAAACATGAAGCATCGAATTATTTTATTTCTGTTTGCAGTCCTGACGGTCATCGCAGCCTGTACACCTGACTGCATACTTCCTGAAGAACCGGAAACAGAGGACACCGAGCAGAATGATTCCACGGAGGTCGAGACCGGAAAGGAAGAAGAGAAACCAGACCAGGAGGATCCAGACAAGGAAGAGGAAGAAGACAAGAAGGAAGATACTGGTGACGGAACTGATGAAGGAACTGGCGACGGGACTGATGAAGGGCTCATCACTCCTTTCACGACTGCATCACTCGGTCACGAAGGTATTTCATATATATGGGATGAGAATGTCATTCCTGAAATCACCATACATATGACTTCCGACGAGTGGAATGCCCTGCTGAGAAGATATGATGAATTCTCACATAACGTCGACTATTTCCATGCCGATTTCACCTACAGGAAAGGCTCTGAGACCATATTCATAGAAGACGGAGGTGTAAGACTCCGCGGAAACACATCACGTCGCAGGCCCGAAGGGAACGGTGGGGAGGTTCACAACAGCACACATCCTGACTGGCACCACTGCCATTTTGGAATAAACTTCCGCAAATTCCACAAGGATGACGCTCATCAGATCAAGGGAATCCGCAAGATCAATCTGAAATGGTTCAAGGATGATCCATGCTATGTCAGGGAGCTATATTGCTACGACCTGTTCAGACGCTATGGAATATGGACAAGTGCATTCTCCACCTACTGCCGCCTGTGGCTTCAGATAGACAATGAGACGCCTGCCTACTACGGTATCTACAACATGATCGAACCTATAGACGACAAGTTCATATCCAAAAGGGTGAACGGCATGTTCGAAAGTGACGGAGGTTTTCTATGGAAATGTGTCTATGGAGAAGGAGGGATGGCAGATCTCAAGACAGACGGAGGCAACTCGGTTCCCGAATGGAAGATGAACTGGGATCAGGACAACGGAATAAACTACACGTATGAGTTCAAAGGAGATGAAGAGGACTTCTCAGCTGCACGTACCCAGCTGGGAGATTTCATGCAGAAGCTCAATGGCAAGGGAGAAGAGAGTTTCTACCAGTGGATAAACGAGGTTTGCGATGTGGAGTTCCTGCTCAAGACCTACGCAGTGAACGTGGCAGTGGGAATGTGGGACGACCATTGGGGCAACGGAAACAATTTCTACCTGTATTTCAACACCACAGACCAATACAGCTACAAGGTGTTCTTCCTGCCATACGACTACGACAACACTCTGGGAACGAGCAGCATCGTATCAGACGCAGGACGTCAGGATCCGTATGATTGGGGTTCTTCCGGCCTTCTTATGGAAAGGCTGATGAGATTCGAAGAGTTCAGGAACATCTACAGAGACGCACTCAAGGAACTTGCAGATCCTGCAAACTCACTCTTTCACATGGATGCAAGCGTTCCGAGAATCAAAGCATGGCAGAACAGGATCAGTCCATATATATCCAATGACACAGGCGAAGACATGAGCATATATGACGAGCCCGCATCGTGGGGTAACTGCCACTTCTACCGTCTGATGGACACCGGCAGCAACAATTTCTTCCGTGTCAAGACCGAAACCATCAACAACATGCAGTAATTTTCAGACACAATAAAAAATCCCGAACCGCAATGGTCCGGGATTTTTTATTGTGTCGTTCTGAAATTACTCAGCTACGATCTCATACTTGAAAGTACCCTTGATATCCTTGTAGCACTTTACGCTTGCCTCGTAAACTCCGAGTTCCTTGGCAGCCTCTGCTACAGTGATGTCCTTCTTGTCAACCTCGATACCAGCTGCTACGAGAGCCTCAGCGAGCTGAGCTGTAGTAACTGAACCGTAGATCTTGCCAGCCTCGCTTACCTTAGCTGAAACCTTCACAGTAGTCTCAGCAAGCTTAGCTGCGAGAGCCTCTGCGTCAGCAACGAACTTGGCGATCTTGTGAGCCCTCTGACGGAGGTTCTCAGCAAGCACCTTCTTTGCAGAAGGAGTCGCCATGATAGCGTAGCCCTGTGGGATAAGGTAGTTGACAGCGTATCCTGTCTTTACATTGACGATATCGTCTGCGTGGCCAAGGTTAGCCACATCTTTCTTAAGAATAATCTCCATATTGCTGTCCTCCTTATTATTTCAAAAGGTCTGTTACGTATGGAAGAAGTGCAAGATGTCTTGCTCTCTTCACTGCCTGAGCCACCTTTCTCTGGAACTTGAGTGAAGTACCTGTGAGACGACGAGGAAGGATCTTACCCTGCTCGTTGAGGAATCTCTTGAGGAACTCAGCGTCCTTGTAATCTACATACTTGATACCAGCCTTCTTGAAACGGCAGTATTTCTTCTTTCTAACCTCTACTGTAGGAGGGTTGAGATAACGGATTTCATTGTTCTGTGCCATAATTCAGTCCTCCTTATTTAGCCTGTTTGTTAGCCCTTCTCTTCTCAGCGTAAGCAACTGCGTGCTTGTCCATAGCGAAAGTGAGGAATCGCATGATTCTCTCATCGCGACGATACTGAGTCTCGAGTCTTGCGATCACCTGAGTGTCAGCCTTGAACTCGATCATGTAATAGAATCCTGTGGTCTTCTTCTGGATAGGGTAAGCGAGCTGACGCAGACCCCAATCCTCCTCGTACACGATCTCACCGCCCTTTGAAACGATGTAGTCAGTGTACTTCTTTACCGCTTCCTTCATCTGAGCTTCAGACAAAACGGGAGTTGCAATGAAAACGGTTTCGTACTGTTTGATCATTTTGTTTGTAATTAATTGTTTAATAATAATTTGCGCCCATCCGCGAAAACAAAATTCCGCAAATGGGCTGCAAATATAGGAATAAATCTTTAATTATCAAAGCCTTTCCGGAAATTTCCGGACCGGCCTCTGTAGGCTACTCAGCCGTAGCAAGAGGTGAAGGAGTGTTGTAGGTACGGGCTGCAAGCTCCTTATCGAGCATATACATGCCATACTTGTTTCCTTCCACAGCTTCGGTAGCCGCGATCATGTCGCGTGCAGACTCTTCTTCCTCGACCTGCTCGTCGATGAACCAGTTCAGACGGCTGATCGAAGCATAGTCCTTGTCGTCGTTTGCGATGACTGCAAGATTGTGGATCAGCGCCGTCACCTTCTTCTCGTGCTCAAGAGTCTGCTTGAACATGTCCAGAACAGAGTCCCATGTCGAAGGGACAGCCTCGATAGGAAGGAGTTCCACCTTCGCGTCACGTGAATTCAGATAGTTCATGAAGATGCGTGCATGATCCTGCTCCTCCTTGAACTGGACGAAGAACCAGTTTGCCACTCCCTTATATCCCTTTGCCTCTGCATCGAGAGACATTGCGAGGTAAAGATATGCTGACCAGAGCTCGGCATTCACCTGAGCATTGATCGCCTGATGTAATTTTGTACTCAACATAATTTTGTCCTCCAATTTTGATTTTAACGGTTGCTGCTTAGCAACAATCATACTATTTCACAGGAATGTTTTCAAGGACCGCCTTGAGGAACTCCCAGCATTTTGCAACAGAAGGGATATTTGCACGCTCGTCAGGGCTGTGAGGGCTCATGAGGGTAGGACCGCATGAAACCATGTCCCAGTGCGGATATGCTCCGCTGAGGATACCGCACTCAAGTCCCGCGTGGATAGCCATGACGGCCGGCTCCTTGCCGTAGAGGTCGTTATACACCTTCTTCATTGTGGCGAGGATCGCTGAATCCGGATTCGGAGCCCAGCCTGAATATCCGCCTGCAAATGAGGTCTGGATTCCGGCAAGTGCAAACACCGCCTCGAACTTCTGAGCAAGAGCCTCCTTTGCAGTGTCCACAGAACTTCTCATGAGAGTCTTGACAGAGAACTCACCTCCTTCTATCTTGACCATCGCGAGGTTGTTCGAAGTCTCCACGAGGCCAGCCATCTCGCTGCTCATGCGCTCCACTCCGTCAGGACATGCGATTATAGCACGTACAAATCTGAGGGCATCCGCCTCAGGAACATACTTGCACTCGTCACCACCGCAGCAGCACTCGCCTTCCGCGCATTCGTAAGGCTTGAAGATGAATTCCGAATCAGGATCGGTACCGGCATACTCAGCCTTGATTTCCGCAGCAACGCGGTCGAACACCTTCTGAGCATCAGCAAGTTTCTCTGCAGGAACATATACCGTAGCGAATGCCTCTCGAGGAATCGCATTGCGGAGTGTACCGCCTTCCAGGTCGAGGAGCTTCACGTCGGCCTCGGTCATAAGAGCGTAAAGGATGCGGGCAGCAAGCTTGTTGGCGTTGCCTCTGTAAAGAATGATATCCATACCCGAGTGACCGCCCTTGAATCCCTTCACTGCAAGCGAGTAGCAGAGCCAGCTCTTGTCATATTCAGCAGGAACGTAAGTCGCGGTTGCCGAAGCGTCCAGACCGCCGGCACAGCCCACATAAAGCTCTCCCTCTGTCTCCGAGTCGAGGTTGATGAGGATGTCACCCTGGAGAAGGCCTGGCTTGAGGGCGTTAGCACCTGTCATTCCGGTCTCTTCGTCCACTGTGATGAGGAGTTCTACAGGTCCGTGCTTGAGATTGTCGGACTCAAGGACAGCCATACCCATGGCCACGCCAAGTCCGTTGTCGGCACCGAGGGTGGTACCCTTGGCCTTCACCCACTCGCCGTCGATCCATGTCTGGATAGGGTCCTTCTCGAAATCATGGACAGTGTCGGCATTCTTCTGAGGGACCATGTCGATATGGCCCTGAAGGATTACACCCTTCATGTTCTCGCAGCCAGGGGTTGCAGGCTTGCGGATGACGATGTTTCCGATCTCGTCCTTGATGGTCTCAAGTCCATGGGACACGCCCCAGTTATACATATATTCAACTGCAAGTTCCTCGTGCTTTGACGGACGAGGGATCTGAGTCAATGCGTAAAAGTTCTTCCACACTATCTGTGGATCAAGATTCTGAATCATAATGGTTATTGTTTATTTAAGTATCACATTCACCGGAAGGGAACTTTCCTGACCGAGCTGATATACAGGAATACGGGTCTGAAGTACAGCATTGCCGGAATCGATCAGTTTCACAGAGCATATCGCCGGAATACGGAAATACGCCTCCACAGGCTTCGCTACGGCCTTCACTTCCTCCGCCGTCACCTGGGGCTGCATGAACTTCTGAGGCACAAGTTCCAGCACGACCGGCCTTCCGGACATATTGTCGGCCGGCACAAGACCGGCAGTGTCAGACAGGCGGAAAGCTATATACATCTGGCTTTCACGTTTCGGATCCGGCACAATCTCGAATCTCTTGACCTGGGTCTGATATTCCGAATAGCCGGTGAACAAGGTCATATATTCCTTTTCCAGCCTTGTAAGTTCTTCAATGGCAGCACCCATGGCCTCGCCGCTATACGTCGCATCCGTGTCTCCTGTCACTATCTGCAGCCTCTTCTCGCGAAGCTTGAGGATCATGTCGGCAGTCTCGGCCGCTCTTTTCTCAGGGGACTTTTCCACCACCATATTCTGCTGCACCGACACCTTATTATACATAGATTCCTTCTTTTCGTTACGGTACAGCGTGGTGGATTCCGACGTCAGGTTGGAAGTCACGCCGTTTGCAGAGAAATCCCCCCTGGTCTCCACAGGGAAACGCCAGATGGATTCGTCCGCGAAATTGGCATCAGCAAATGAAATGAGTCCTTCGGCAGAGAGTTTAAGGAAGGTCGCGTCAATTGTTCCCTTCTTCACATTCACGGTATACCTTCGGCTCTGGTCAGCCTCCACATAAGGAGCGATCTTCACCTGAGTGAGCTGGAAGGTGGTTTCATCCTTCTGACCTGCCTTGATTCCGAGATATTTCTCCGCATATTTCGCATACGGGCCTGCATAGAATTTCTCCTGGACAGCCTCCACCTCAAGAGTGATGGTTGTCGAAGGTAGTGAATAGGTCAGAAATCCCTGAGGGTCCTCACCCTTCTTCTGTGCAGCCGCCGACAGGGAAACCGTCAGCACGGCAGCAAGAGTAAAAAGTCTTGAAAGCATATTCATATTCTTCATCATATTTTCCTTATTTCCAACGTTTATGAGACCACAGCCAGTTTGCAGGAGTCTCATTCAGTTCCTCCTGCAGGAGGTCGTAATACTTCCTGAGAATCTCCTCCGGAGTCATCCTGGAGGCATCCTCGCAGATAGGGATGAAAGTCATCTCGTAATGTCCGCGCTCCACCCTCTTCATCTTCATATATACCACAGCATGAGCCAGCTTGCATGCCACTCCCATACTTCCTATCATGGCATTTGTCGGCTGATGCATGAACTCTCCTATCGGATACTTTCCGGCGCCCTTGTACGGTGCCTGATCTGCAGGATATATGTACAGGCACTTGCGGTCCTTGTTCGCAATGGAGAAACGGAGGATGTTCTTCGACTCCACTTCACATTCCGTACCCACGAGCTCCAGCGGAGCGATCCTGTTCAGGGCAAACACCCTGTCTGATATCTCGCTGGACATCTTCTTATAGACCACATATATCTCCTTTTCCGAAAAGGCCAGCCTGCCACCGTCCTCCGAATCATAGCCCGGAAGGCCACCGAGGAGTTCCCAGTTGCCGCAGTGGGTGCTCAGGAGGGTCACGCTCGGAGCCTTGTCATACAGCTCGGACAGAGCATTGATGTTGGTCAGCCTCACGATTCCCTGCTTTCTCAGACGGTCATACGAACTGCCGCCAAACCATATGAACTCGGCGACAAGCTCACCGAGATGGCGGTAGAAGTCCTTGTATATCTGCTTTATCTCCTTGTATTTCTTATCGGGGAAGGCACGTGAAAGATTGACCCACACGACATCGGACCTGTAACGCAACACACTGCCGGCCAGCCACGAAAGCACATCACCCATAAAGTAATGGAATCGTAGCGGCAACTTCGACAGAAGCACTATAAGCACTCTGAATGTCTTCACCCAAAACGTCTTCATATCCGTTTTCATATTCAAACAAGCAAATATAAGAATTTTTCTTATCTTTGCCAGCTGTGGAATTACTAACAACTAAATAATCTATCACATTATGTTCAAAGGTCAACCAAAAGGACTCTTCGCCCTGGCCCTTGCCAACACAGGTGAGCGCTTCGGCTACTACACAATGCTGGCCATCTTCCTCCTGTTCATCCAGGCGAAATTCGGCTTCAGTGCGGCAGCAGCCACCCAGATTTATTCAATATTCCTTGCAGGAGTATATTTCATGCCTCTGATCGGAGGTATCCTCGCTGACAAGATCGGCTATGGAAAGTGCGTCACCCTCGGTATCGGCGTGATGTTCCTCGGCTACCTCTGTCTGGCAATCCCTACCGGAGCCAACACAGCTGGTCTGATGCTCATGTTCGGCGCCCTGACGCTGATCGCAATCGGAACAGGTCTGTTCAAGGGTAACCTCCAGGTTATGGTAGGTAACCTCTATGATGATCCTAAGTATGCAGCAAAGCGAGACTCTGCATTCAGCCTCTTCTACATGGCAATCAACATCGGAGCGATGTTCGCCCCTTCCATGGCAAAGGCGATGACCAACTTCGCTCTCGGCAAGGCAAATCTCGTGTATAACGCAAACATCCCTGCTCTGGCTCATCAGGTGATGGACGGCACCATTTCTGCTGAAAACCTCACAAGACTTGAGGGACTCGCAGCCACAATGCCGGGTGCTGCAGGAATGGACATGGCGACTTTCGCTCCATTCTACATCGAGAAACTTTCTACCGCATACAACTACGGATTCGCTGTGGCTTGCGTATCCCTGATCCTTTCAGTGGCAATCTACTTCTGCTGCCGTCCTTGGTTCAAGCACACTGAGGCAAGCGCAAAGCAGGCCAAGGCAGCAAACCCTGCAGCTGAGGTTGTGGAACTCACTCCAGCTCAGACAAAGAGCCGTGTGACAGCCCTCCTCTTCGTCTTCGCAGTGGTTATCTTCTTCTGGATGGCATTCCATCAGAACGGTGCGACCATGACACTCTTCGCACGCGACTACACTGCCAATGCAGTTGAAGGCGGACTCAGAATCGGATTCAACATCTGGTGCCTCGCCCTCATCGCGATTTCAATCTACACCCTCTTCAGCACATTCCAGTCTGAGACAAAGAAGGGCAAGCTCACCTCAGGCATCGCAACCCTCGTTCTCTGGGGACTTGCAGCGGCACTCTACCTCAGAATGCCGGCGGTTGTGAACATCCTCCCTTCTGACTTCCAGCAGTTCAACCCGTTCTATGTGGTGGCACTGACTCCGGTTTCACTTGCAATCTTCAGCGCCCTGGCAAACAAGGGCAAGGAGCCTTCTGCACCTCGCAAGATAGGTCTCGGAATGTTCGTAGCGGCGGCAGGATTCCTTATCCTTACCCTCGGCTCGATGGGACTTGCTTCACCTAAGGAACTCGGCGGAACAGTAAGCCCTGACCTCGTGTCACCATCATGGCTGATATCGACTTACCTCGTGCTCACATTCGCAGAGCTTCTCCTTTCTCCGATGGGTATCTCATTCGTGTCAAAGGTGGCTCCTCCTAAGTACAAGGGTATGATGATGGGTGGCTGGTTCGCTGCAACCGCAATCGGAAACTACCTCGTATCCGTTCCTGGCCTCCTTTGGATGAGAATTCCGCTCTGGTCTATCTGGACAGTGCTCATCGCTATCTGCGTCGTATCAGGAGTCTTCATGTTCGCTAACATGAAAAAGATCGAGGCTGCTACGGAGTAGTACACCAGCGCAACACATAACAGTTTGTATATCAGACTGTTCGCAGCATGTCCTGCCTTCCACGGAAGGCAGGACATGTCTTTATTCAACTCACCATCAACGACTTACGCACCACGCTTTTTTCATTGCAACGATTTTCCTATCTTTGTAGGTTACTATGGAAGAAGCATTGAAAGAAACCCTGATCGGATGGGCGGAAGAATATAACCATCCCAAGTATTTCCAGGAAGACCCGATAATCTTCCCCACCGAGTTTGCGCGCAGGCTACAGGCTGGGCAGGCGTCGCTGGCTGACGTGGAGATTGCCGCACTCCTGGCCGCACATCTGGCATGGGGGCGCAGGGCGATGATCGTGCGGGACTGCGGAAGGATGTTCGACGAGATGCAGTGGCGGCCGTATGACTATGTGATGAGCGGAGAGTACAGGAATGAGGATGTCAGCCTGCACAGGACCATCAAGTGGAGCGAGTTTGCCGGAATCTGCGGAAGACTCCGCGGAATATATTCCGAGATGGAGAGTTTGGAAGGTCTGTCGGACATGGATTTCAGATGCAGGGTCTTCGGGCAGAAGGAAGACAGGAAGGCCCCTAACAAGAAGATAAGCATGATGCGAAGATGGATGGTCAGGGACGACGGCAAGGTGGATCTGGGACTATGGAGGAATTCGCAGAAGACCGACCTGATCCTGCCGCTGGACGTGCATGTGTATGATCAGGCAACTGCGCTCGGACTGACGGAAAGGAAGCAGAAGGACATCGTGACGGCGCGTCAGATCACGGATGTCTTCAAGGAAATATGGCCGGAGGACCCCTGCAAGGGCGACTTTGCCCTTTTCGGATACGGAGTGACACATATGTAACCATTAAAAATTTCCAGAAATTTTGGGAGAGCAAGGCGTGAGAGGAGGATGAACAGCAGCAACCTGTTGGTTGTGAGGATTCAGACGACAAGCGACAACGCAGCTATCGCAAAATTTATAAATTTTTGATTATGCCAAGACTATATATAATATCAGGATGCAACGGAGCCGGAAAGACCACCGCCTCCTACACAATGCTGCCGGAAATGCTGGATTGCAGCGAATTCGTGAACTCGGACGAGTTCGCGAAGGGTCTGTCACCTTTCCAGCCGGAAAAGGCCTCCATCCAGGCCGGAAGATACATGATTGCCAAGACCAGATATCTTCTCAAGAAGAGACTCGATTTCGGAATCGAGACAACTCTTGCGACCAGGACCATTCTCAAGACAGTGAAGATGGCCCAGGCTGCGGGATACACCGTGACTCTGCTGTATTTCTGGCTGAACTCCCCGGAACTTGCAATAGAAAGGGTCAAGGCCAGAGTGGAGGCAGGAGGGCATAACATTCCGGAGGAGACCATAAGGAGAAGATATAAGGTCGGCATTGATTATTTCTTCCATGACTATGCTCCGATCTGCGAGAGATGGATCCTGGCAGACAATTCGCAGATACCTTTCCGCGTGATAGCAGAGGGTTCAAAACTGGACCTGATCAACATCAAGGACAGGGAGACATACGAGAAGATCAGAAAGATCGCCCAGGAGACCCACAGATATGCAGAGGAAAAAGGAGAGATGCTTTCTCTCTAAGGAGGCGGGCGTGAACAACACATTGAAGGCATGAACGGAAATCAATATTATCTGAATATATTCAAGGTAACGGAGAATCAGCTCAAGATGCTGACTGACACAGCATTGGCTCACGGAGGTGATTTTTCTGACCTGTACTTCGAATACACCACATATTTCAATCTGCTTCTTAAGGACGAAGTCGTGTCCTCTGGAGGATTTCACACCGATTACGGAGTCGGAATCAGAGTCCTGAAGGGAGAAAAGACGGGGTATGCATATTCCGAGAACACAGAGATGGCGGATATGATGCAGGCCGCCAAGGCAGCGTCAGCGATAGCGCTGGGCACTTCCGGCAGCTGCACATATGCGCCTGTGCGGGACAAGACATATGACCTCTACCCTATGGCCGCCAACTGGCGTGCACGCAGCGCCGAAGCATTTCTTCCTTTTCTCAAGGAACTGGAAAAGGAAGTATTCTCCAGGGACACGAGGATCATCAAGGTCATTGCACGAATGTCTGATTCGGTCAGTGACGTGATGATGTTCAACTCTCTTGGAGAGCTCACATGCGACACAAGACCGATGGGCAGCGTGACGGTTACCGCTGTGTTCCAGCAGGGAGGCAAGACTGAGAACAAGACAGCTTCACGCAGTTTCAGGATGGGTGCGGAACTTATTGGTCCAGACCTGGTCCGAGAACTGTCTGATGAGGTGGTAAAGGGCATTGACGAGAGATTTGAAGCCACAAGGCCCAAGGGCGGGCAGATGCCGGTCGTGATGGGAGCCGGTGCATCAGGCATACTTCTCCACGAGGCAATGGGACATGCCTTCGAGGCAGATTTCAACAGAAAGGGACAGTCAATATTCTCTGACAGGATGGGCCGGCAGGTGTGTCCGAAGGGTGTGAATGTCGTGGACGACGGAACAGTCGCCTTCAACAGAGGCTCCGGGAATTATGACGACGAAGGCGTACCGGCTCAGAAGACCTATATGGTCGAGGACGGAATACTCCGCTCGTACCTCCACGACAGGATAAGTGCCAGCTGGTACGGAGTGCCGTCCACAGGCAACGGCAGAAGGGAGAACTTCAGATACAACCCTATCCCTCGAATGAGGGCCACATATATGGAAAGCGGCGAGGCAGACCCTCAGGGAATCATTGCGGATGTGAAGCAGGGGATATATGTGGACGAGTTTTCAAACGGTCAGGTCAAGATAGGAGAAGGAGACTTCACATTCTTTGTCAAGAGCGGATTCCTCATCGAGAACGGCAGACTGACCGCACCTGTAAAGGATATAAACATCATCGGAAACGGCCCTCAGGCACTTGCAGACATCGTGGCTGTGGGTAACGACCTTAAGATTGACAACGGAACATGGACCTGCGGAAAGGAGCAGAGCGTGCCGGTTTCATGCGGCATGCCGACCGTCCTTGTCAGCAGCCTGACCGTTGGGGGCGAATAAGCGGAACATATCTTTGTAATTTGAAATGATTGACAACAACGAAATATCAATAGCGAAATTCTGCATTGACTCAGCTCTCAGACAAGGTGCCTCAGGAGCCAGGGTTTCCCTGACACAGAGCATCATCGACAGTTGCATGATGCTGAACGGAGAGCTCGACAAGGTGACTCACTCTGCCGACAGATCCATATATATGTATATCTATGCAGACGGCCGCTACGGCACATTTTCCACCAACCGTCTGGAAAGGGACGAACTGGAGGACTTCATCGGCAAGGCCATTTCCATGGTCAGGATGCTGGGAGAAGACCTGTGCAGGACCCTTCCTGAAGCCGGGCGTACAGCAAAAGATGCAAGAACAGGGCTGGAACTGGACCTTTATGATGCAACAATTGCCGAGAGCGAATCGGGCACAAGGCTGGAAAGGACAGATAGAATTTCCATATACAGGGATCTCACGCGAAAGTGGGAGCAGGACGGCTATCTCATTGCAGACGGCACGGGCCATGAATACCGTCTCATATCGGAAGAATGCGAATACACTGAGTCTTTCGAGGACAATTACGTGTGCGATTCCAACGGATTTGAAGGAAGGCACACCGAGACCTCTTTCAGTGCCTTCTGCGAAATGACCATAGAAGACAGCGAAGGGAACAAATACAGCGGTTTCTGGTGGGACGCAACTCCTAAATTCAGCGAACTGGACCTGAAAGGATGCAGCGCAAGGGCCCTTGACAAGGCTGTCAGGCAGATCGGGCCGAAGTCCCGCCGTGGCGGACACTACAGGATGGTGGTTGACTGCAACGCAGCATCGCGTCTGGTCTCTCCCCTTTTCACGGCCCTCAACGCCTCATCCATCCAGCAGAAGATGTCCTTCATGGATGACACCCTCGGCAAGCGCATGTTCCCGGAGGGATTCACAATAATGGACATGGCAAGAACAGCAGGCAAGGCAGGATCGAGGCTGTTCGACACGGAGGGAGTCGCAACCAAGGACGCCCCGATCATTGAGGATGGAGTGGTCAAGCAATATTTCATCAACACATATATGTCGAACAAGACGGGACTCGAGCCGACAGTCGAAGACATATCCCGCCCGTGCGTCATGCCATATCTGAAAGATGAAGTGTTGTCTTTGGCAGAAAAAGACCTATCTTTGGAGGTTATTATGAAGCATTGCGGCAGCGGAGTGCTGGTGACAGGTTTCAACGGAGGCAACTGCAATCCGGCCACAGGAGACTTCTCCTTCGGTGTGGAAGGCTTTGCGTTCAGCAGGGGCAAGGTCACTCATCCGGTGCGCGAGATGCTGATAACAGGAAACATGATCGAGTTGTGGAACAACCTCATCGCAGCAGGAACTGATGCACGCAGCAGCGCGCGCTGGCAGATTCCTTCGCTTGCCTTTGAAGGGGTTTCATTCTCAGCATAAGAATTAAAATATTAAAACAGACTACATATGAAAATTGGACAGAACAAGGTAGTGGAATTCTGCTACGAACTTGAAGTGGACGGCCAGGTGGTGGACAAGACCTCAAAGGAAAGACCTCTGGACTATATACACGGCACAGGCTGCCTCCTTCCTAAACTCGAAGAGCACATCGATGGCATGGAGCCGGGTGCAACATTTGACGTAACGCTTTCACCGGCAGACGGATACGGCGAGGTGGACCCAGACAGGATCATAGACCTTCCAAAGGCAGCATTCGAGGTGAACGGCGAGGTGCGCGAGGACCTTCTGGTTCCTGGCAACACGATTCCTATGCTCAACGGCTCCGGAGCTGTGATTCCGGGCGTCGTTCTTGAGGTCAGCGAGGACAGCGTGAAGATGGACCTGAACCATCAGATGGCAGGAAAGACTCTCCATTTCAAGGGTGAGATCCTCACAGTGCGCGAAGCCACTGAAAAAGAGCTGACAGAGGGCCTGCATGGCGAATATGTGCACACCTGTGGCGGATGTGGCGGCGGATGCCACGGTCACGGTGACGGAGAGTGCGGAGGATGCGGCCACGAAGGCGGATGCGAGGACGAAGGCTGCTGCGGCTGTCATTAATATATGAAGACTGCGATCGTCATATTGAACTGGAACACGGAAGGCTTCCTCAGGGAGTTCCTTCCCGGACTTCTTCGTTCCGTCGCTGATGAGGACGGGGCGGAAGTCATCGTGGCTGACAACGGATCCACTGACGGATCGCTGAAGGTCATGAGCGAGGAGTTTCCGCAGGTGAGGACAATCGCATTCAACCGGAACCACGGCTTCACAGGAGGCTACAACAAGGCCTTCGAGGAAATATACGGCACAGCAGAAGCACCATTGGAAAACGCTCCGGAATATTTCCTGCTGATCAACTCCGACATAGAAGTCACGGAAGGATGGCTCAGGCCACTGACGCAATGGATGGACTCGCACCAGGACTGCGGGGCATGCGCGCCCAAGCTGCACAGCTGGCAGGACAGGGATATGTTCGAATACGCCGGTGCTGCAGGAGGATATATCGACAGCTTCGGCTACCCTTTCTGTAGAGGCAGGATACTCAAAAGGCTTGAAAAGGACGAAGGACAGTATGACACTCCCAGAAATGTATTCTGGGCGACAGGTGCATGTCTGCTGGTAAGGAGCAGTGTCTATGCCGGTCTTCACGGACTTGACGAGAGATTCTTCGCCCACATGGAGGAGATAGACCTGTGCTGGAGGATGCAGCTTCAGGGATGGAAGGTGACGGTGGTGCCGCAATCGACGGTATATCATGTCGGAGGAGGGACTCTGCCTGCCGAATCACCGTTCAAGCTATTTCTGAACTACAGGAACAATCTCCTCATGCTGGACAACAATCTGGCAAGGACATATGCCCTGAAACTCTACAGGCAGGGGCGATCTGCTGAAGAAGCGGCAAGAAAAGGAATCTGCTGCGCCCGTCTGAGGACGTTTCTGAGAAGGGATCTTGACGGATTCTCAGCTGTAGTGTACTTGCTTACATTCAGGTGGAAGAACGTAAGCTCAGTACTGAGGGCACACCGGGAATATCTCAGTCTGAGACACGGTTCAGAAACACAGGACATCATCGCATACCTGCAGAATTACGGCGGAAAGGCCGAAATGAACGGAATGTACAGAAAATGGATAGTCCCGAGAGCTATATTCAAGGGAGAAAAGATATTCACAAGCATAAAGGACAAGGATTTCGTTAAAATCAAGGAATCATGAAGATAGTCATAGCAGGAGCAGGCGAGGTGGGATCACACCTTGCAAAGATGTTGAGCAATGAGTCCAACGACATAACGGTCATCGACTCCGATCAGGAAAGGCTCGATGCCCTTGGCGCAATAGCAGACGTAGTTACGGTGGAAGGCAATCCTTCCACCATCCACACGTTGCAGGAAGCCGGCACGGCAGACGCCGACCTCTTCATCGCCGTGAACCCGTCAGATTCCCAGGATGTGAACATCGTCAGCGCCATGCTTGCCAAGAAACTCGGAAGCAAGAAGGTGACGGCACGCATAAACAACGAGGAATACCTTAGCTACGAGAACAAATATCTCTTTACGGAAATGGGCATAGACCTGCTTTTCTATCCGGAGAAGATCGCGGCCGGAGAGATTGCAGACCTGCTCAAGAGAACTGCATCCACCGATTCCATGGACTTCGCCCGCGGAAAGCTGCAGATGGCGGTGTTCAAACTTGAAGAGGAATCTTCACTTCTCGGGATGAACATGGCGGAGTTCAGCCAGCTTGCCGCAGAAGACGGGATGAATTACAGGGTAGTTGCCATCGCGAGGAACAACCAGACAATCATTCCTAAGTTCGACACCAAGTTCAAATATCACGACCTGGTGTTCATAATATCCAAAAGGGAAGGAATGGATGTGCTGATGAAGTACATCGGCAAGAAGAACATAGAGGTGAACAATCTCATGATTCTCGGTGGAAGCCCTATCGGAGAGATGGTGGCACGTCAGATGGCCAAAGAACTTGACAGCGTAAAACTGATCGAGCTCAACAAGGAAAAATGTCTTGATCTTTCGGAGAAACTTCCAAGCAACGTGATAGTCGTGAACGGTGACGGTAGAAATTCAGACATGCTGATAGAGGAATCCATCAAGGACTTCGACGCATTCGTGGCTGTGACCAACAGTTCCGAGACCAACATTCTTGCATGCGTCGCAGCAAAGAGCCTGGGTGTTGCCAGGACGATAGCAGAGGTCGAGAATCTGGAGTACATACGCCTTGCCGAGAGCATGGGTGTGGATGCGGTCATCAACAAGAAGCTCATCACTGCCGGCCGCATCTTCAAGTTCACACTCAGCAACAAGGTGCGTTTCATCAAATATATGAGCGGAACCAATGCAGAGATCCTGGAATTCATCGTCGCCCCTGACACAAAGATCACTAAGGTCCCTCTCAAGGACATGGGCTTCCCTTGCAATGCCATCATAGGCGGAATCATCCGCGGCAACGAATCGTTCATAGCAGTCGGAGACACCCAGATCCAGGCCTACGACCGCGTGGCCGTCTTCGCCCTCCCGGAAGTCGTCAAGGAAGTTGACAAGTTCTTCAGGTAGCCAGAAGTCGAGGCAAAAGAGGAAGGAAGATAGCTGGAGAAGACTGCCATAGCCACACATAAAGCGGGTGCTACATGATTTCAAGGTTTTCATGTAGCACCCGCTATATAATTTCCCATATTTGCCCTATTTCAAAGACAGGTGCTACACAAAAAGGGCAGATTCATGTACAACACGACAGTGGTGGAATTGAAAAAGGGATAAATTACGGCATCTAGCAGCAACTAATCAGCAACTAATCAGCAACTAATTATAAATTACTGATAATCTTAAAACCACTGTGACATTAATTGCTAACATCATGTCACAGTAGTTGATGAACGTAGTATTTTTAGAGTATCAACACTCCACTGTGACATTTCCTGGGCATATGATGACACAGTGATTCAGATAAAAGCAACATAGTTATTTTACCTTCTGAGCATTATCCTTGTTGAGTGAAGAAAGCAAGATTTTACCATCTCTATATAGAAGGGTGATTCTATAATTAGTCTTCTTGAATAAACCTGACACAGTCAAAACACAATCCACCTTTTCATGGCTTTCTCCATATATTTTTTCGATTTCATACGCAGATATTGTGGTAAAATCTAAAATATGGGCAGTAAATACTTCACTATGATTCTGATTCTCATATCCCTCAAAATCAAAATACTTTTCAACCTCAGAAATATTAGTAAAGTCAGACGAGAACTTATTGCTTATATACTTCAGAATTTCATTTACTCTTTGTTGCACTTCTTTGAGTTTCCTTTCTTCCAATACTTCTAAGATCTTCATATCAGACTCTGTTGCACTTTCTTTTAACTGATCAGTTTGTCCACATCGTATTCCCAATTCATATATGTCACTTTTTTTCATATAGCATACAGTATTCCCATTATCCGTCAGGATGAGGTATTGTGCATCATATTCACACGCAATCATTCTTTTATATAACGCTTCAAACACCTTTTGTGCCTTTGCTTTGAGATCATTCGTTAAAGGTTTTTCATCCCATTTCAATTTCCAATACCGAACTTCTTCTATATCTTCTCTGGACACATCATTTAAAATACAAGAAGGATAAGAATATAAAATATGAGCAAGATCTTTCACTCCCGTTACATACAGTTGATGTCGTTTTTGATTCCAGTCTGCTCTTTTGCTTTCAACACTATCCTTGAATACTGCTGGCACAGATTGTAAAAATTCTTCATATTTACTTGACTGAACTGCCAGGTCTGCCCATGAGTCAAATGTAAAGCAATATAGTATATCCCCTTTTGTATAATAGCAATAAGTACTATCCACGGAATATGTTAGATCAGTTCGGATTTCATCATAATATTTATCTATATCAACCTCCAGTTTTGCTATATCCAACTCTAGCGCGCCTATACTACGATTAGTCAAGAATTTATATATATTCTCGCTAGAAGACACATAAAGTGCTTTATTAAGAACATCTGCTACTGTAGTCGCATTTGAGTGTATTTGTGCCAAAGATATTTCATTAATCTGCGTCATCTGTTCATCTGTCAAATATATGGTAGATTCAAATTCAGACGGATTTCGGGTTCCCTTTACACATGAGAAATACTCCTGTGCCTTTTCTGCCCTCCTATGTACTTTCACATAATACAGATTGTACTTATCATCATAGTCTATAATACCAGCATATAACAGATTGTTCTTCAAGTACGAAAAACTACCACATTGTTTTGTAGCAATCGCTTCAGCAATATCATTAAGTATTTTATCAAAATACTCATCCTTAAAGAAGAGCAATTGCTTCAGGTATTTATATTTTATGTATGCACTCTGTCCAAATTTCCAAACTCCAAGATCATCCCAATTAATTGCATCTCTCCTCAGAATAAGCGACCATGCCTTAATACCTAAGTCCAGACTATCTGTACACACATAGATAGACTCTGCATTAAGTTGCTCCTCCGAAATCTCGCCATTCGCAAATTGCGCTGACTTCGTCACTATCAACGATGGAGTACCGACAGATGTTTCACCATCAAAAGAACTTATCAACACACTATTAATATACTCTTTTGTCTGACTGCCAAACTTCCAAGTACCCGTCAGCTCTCCTTTTGGAGTCAAAGTGCCGGAAATTTCTTCCGGAAGATTCTCAGTAACACCTTTAATCTTATAACTGCCAACCAATCTTCCATTATTATAGTTCACATTAACAAAACATTCATTATGTCCTGCATATGTCTGATTAAACGTACCATGAGGAAGGCCATTACTAAAATTACCATTCAACTTATACGATACCACGCTAGTACCACCAGGGACTTCCGTTATATTGATCTTACAACTCAAATTTAAACTTCCATGTAAATTACCATTCAGATGACTTCCTGTCAATCTATATGTTGAGTTAATGTTAGCTGTAGGTTCAAATATAGTAGGCGTTCTACTTACATCAGCTGATGCAACTATCGTAAATGGGCCATTATAGTATGATGTCCCATCATCTCTGAGAGAATATGAATAAGTATAATCACCTTGTAAAGGCCACAATGTATCAATATATAGCGGCCTTGTTGCTTGTTTCTGCTCTTGAGCAGCAATTGTACATACTGTTAAAAATAACGTACAAATAAATAACAATTTAGTTTTCATAATAATAGGTATTAATTAGTATACTAGAAGTTTTTGCGCAAGCGTAAAGATTTGCTTTAAGATGCTGTCGTTTTTCAAGAATGGCAGTTCAGCTAAGTCAGATTTGTTTATATCAAAGCCAGCACCGTACGCAGAGTAATCCTGCATATTTAACAACAACGACAGATTACCTCTGTGAATTTTCCCGACATACCAAAGAAGCCTATCAAAGGCATCATATGTAGCTGATGTACCTATAATATTCCTTAATGAATCAATCGCATTAATATATCTCGCAATATCAGTAACCTTGATGGCAGGCATGTTTTCAAGGAATAAATAATTACACAACTTAGGATACATTTCTTTTACAACAGAATCATAGATTGGAAATTGAAAATCTGTCAAGAAATATGCATACTTGCTGATCAGTGATATCGCAGTCCCCTTTGATTTAGCATCTTTCCCTATTCCATAACCCTCTGAAAACAAATTACTCAATCTATTATCTGAGCCATCCTTATATAGTTTCAAATGTCCTGAAACAAAATCGAATATTGGAGAATGTCGGTGCCCATTGTTCAAATATTCCAAGAACTTATATTTAAGGGTATTAAGACTTCCGCCAGATAACAGAAATAAGACTTCTGCGAGTTCTCCTATACCGTAATAACGCCGAGTCATCTGAGTCGAATACATATTATCTATAAGTGTCAGTTGCAGAACAATATGATCCAACAAGTTGTCACTATCAACACTTGCATTTGTAAAAGTTGAATAAATAATTCTCTTATTAATTGAATATGCTGAGCCATCGTTATTATTATTGTCAAGTCGTTGAATCTCTGACAGAATTCGACGGATCTCCTCCAATCGGACTTCCTTAACTTTTTGTTTGAAGACAGTTCCATCATCCTCAAAAAAATAATCCAAATCCTTGAAGAGGTTCTGCAATTTTGTTTGGCTCATATCTGAGTTTTTTGCCCCCGTCCCTGAGAATAAAAGGGTTATAGATGCAGAAAGCGTGGGACGCATTGCTCATTTCAGCTGATAGGCCCTAGGAACTGCCTCGGAATTGAAATAAGCAACAGCCCACGCTGATACCGACCCTGAGAGGGGTACAGATACAGGTGAGGTTGTCTGCATATCCTCATTCCGTAATGAATTTCCTAGGTTCATCAGCGAGGGTAAAGCAAAACACTCTCTGTGTTTCAGTATTATGTCTTGCAAATGTAACAAAACATAGTAACAAAACCAACGGCCTGAACAGTATTTGGGGCTGTTGCTGTTTTACGGTGGCAAATGTATCAAAAAAGACAACCCGAACGGATTGTCTTTACTTGTCTTTGCTATTTGAAAGGTCTGTAAGTCTCTTCCTTTGCTATAAGACTGTTATAAAATTGTATTTCCTCGAGTGATAATCCCGACCTCGCATACGAGGGTTTTGCCCCGATGGTTTTTATGACTCTCTCATAATATTGCTGCTGGATAGTTGTGTAATAAGACACGAAGCCGCTTATAAGCTGCTGATCAGAAGTAGCATTCTGAAAACTGTCCCAGATTGCCGGAAGTCTCTTCATTGCAGTTTCCATTTCCTGAAATCCGAACTCCATATAAGGAATTGACTTCAATCGTTCCTCCAAGCCGGCATAGATTGCATGCACCTGAGAATCAATGGCTGCATATACAGAGTCGCATAGTTCCTGTCTCTCCTTTTCTGCAGTTTTGAACTCCCGGAACTCACTTATTTCATCGACGACATTGCCCGCCATCCAGATCAGAAATACAAGGCATGCGACAGCCAAAGCTGCATAGACGGGACGATATCTGTGAGATATCGCCTTTATCACCTGATCGACATCCGCATACCTGTCATCCCTGTTCTGCTCAGTACATCTTTTAATTATGCGGGAATATCTCGTCCCAAGAATATCCTTAAGGAGGAGTCCAAGAGAATATATATCGCTTCTGGAATCAACACTTTCATGCCTGAGAAGTTCCGGAGAGGCATATTCCGCAGTACAGCCCATGGTTCTGGCGAGATAGTAAGCATCGGTGTCGGAGAGTCCGAAATCCAGAAGTTTGACAGAATTGTCACTGCGACTTATCAATATATTCTCCGGCTTCAGATCGTTGTGAATCACTCCTTTGCGATGGAGATAGCCGACAGCATCCATCAACTGGCCGGCAATCCTTCTGCGAGAGGATATGGATGGATTCTCCCGGAGAAACTCCGTCAGATTTCTTCCATCCACGTATTCCATCACTATGCACGGACCGACAACAGTGTTTTCCTCAAAGGTGAATACATTGGCAATATGCGGATGATCGAGGCCTATCGAGATGTCATATTCCCTTCTTATCATCGCCATCATGCGTCCGGAATCATCACAAGCAGTCTTCAGAATGAAATACTTCCCTGCCTTGCTTACCTTGTAAAGCCGGCTTATGGAACTTTCAGCAATCAATACAGGATCGGCATACCCGGAGTCATAAGAAACGGGGGCGTGCACAGTAAGAAGCTGGGAATTCTCGCTCATTTTTGTCTTTTTATGTCTTATCAGGCTATGGCATTGCGACCTCAAATATAATGATTATTTTTGTCTCGTTATGAACATAAAGACAGATATTCCACAGATAGCACTGCTCAGAGAGCGGATTGAGAAGTCAATAGATTTTCCCTTGAACACCCACGGAGATTTCCTGCGTCTTTCAGCAGGAATCGAATTCACGTTGCGCGAACATATGTCAGAAAGCACTCTGGAGAGGCTGTGGGGATATTCTACAAGACGGTATGACACCGTGTCTGTCAGAACGCTTAATGTACTCTGCCGTTTCATAGGCATACACAGTTGGGAGCAGTTCTGCGAATCACTCTCGTCTGAGGGGCACGAGTCCGAACTGTTTACCGGCAGTACAATCAACGCTGCTGATCTGGCAGTCGGGACACGCATCAGGATAGGCTGGCTTCCTGACCGAATGTGCACTGTCCGCTATCTGGGAGACAACAGGTTCGTCGCAGAAGAGACACAGAACTCCACAATGCAGTCTGGAGACACATTCTCATGTCTGCAGTTCCAGAAAGGACGCGAATTGCATCTTGACGACTTCCGCAAGGCCGATCCGTCAGAAAGATTCCGCTATGTCGTGGGAATAAACAGCGGCCTCACGACTCTGGAAGTCATTCCTCCTGCTAAATAGCCCTGCTATTCCTCAGGAACCATGTTTTCGGCGTACTTGCGCCATTTGTCTATGAGGGCCTGCATGTCGGCAGGAAGGGGCGAGTCGAAGCGGACCATCTGCTTGGTGCGAGGGTGGACGAAGCCGAGGGTCTTGGCATGGAGGGCCTGGCGGGGGAGGAGCTTGAAGCAGTTCTCGATGAACTGGCGGTATTTCGCATATATGGTTCCCTTGCGGATCTCCGAGCCGTCATAGCGTGAGTCGTTGAAGAGAGGATGACCTATCCAGTTGAAATGCACACGGATCTGATGGGTTCTTCCCGTTTCCAGACGACACTCCACCACAGTCACATATCCGAAACGTTCCAGTACGCGGTAATGAGTCACGGCGTGCTTGCCGTAATCTCCGTCAGGGAAGACCTTGAAACGCATGCGGTCGTTAGGGTCACGTCCGATGTTACCGATGATAGTTCCTTCATCTTCCTTGAGGTTCCCCCACACAATCGCCACATATCTGCGCTCGATGGAATGCACGAAGAACTGCTTTGCAAGGTCGAGCTGGGCCTCGTCATTCTTTGCAACCACAAGAAGTCCTGACGTGTCCTTGTCGATTCTGTGCACCAGCACTCCCATCCTTTCATCCTGAGCATCAGGACCTTGCGAGATTCCAAGATGATGTGCCAGGGCGTTGACCAGCGTACCGCTGAAATGGCCGTGGCCGGGATGAACCACCATGCCGGCCTCCTTGTTCAGCACAAGCACATCGTCATCCTCATGAACTATGTTCAAAGGAATATCCTCCGGAAGAATCTCCAGTCCACGCCTCTGATAAGGCATCACGAAAGTCACCACATCGCCCGGACGAATGACATAGTTTGCCTTCACGATCCTGTCGTTCACGCGTATATATTCCGCCTTGATTGCCAGCTGGATACGGTGACGGGAGGTGTATTCCATATGCGTTGCAAGATACTTGTCCACACGCATCGGGACCTGCCCTGCAGAAATGTCGAAACGATAATGCTCGAACATCTCCTGCTGCTCGTCCTCATAAGCCACCTCGTCCCCGGCCTGGAGAGAATCGAAATCCTCTATAGGATCCTCGTCAAAGTTCATGAACTGCTTATCCATCTTCTATAACTCTTCCTTTACGGTTTCCTCTACAATCACCTCTCTGACCGGCACACGGGAATGATCCAAAGTGAAATACAGGTCCACCTTATCTCCCATGCTCACCGCAATGCTGTCGGATGCTTCCGGTTCCTGCTTGTAAACCACTGCATTGAGGCTGTCATCGTAGTCCTTCACAGTTTCGTCAAACCTGATCTTTCCCAGATTGAGAGAATGGTCATGCACTGCCTCCACGGCACTCAGATTCCTGAGTCCTGCAAGATATGGAACGTAAGTTACATTATCACGGGAATTGAGTCCGACCACAAGATCTATCACGGCCTCGCTCTCGATCATAGCACCCGCTTCGATTTCCTTGTCATCGTGCAGCTGACGGAGGACATTGTTGGTCGCCATGTCGTGGACATATATGAGCTTGCCCAGCACCAGACCGCGGGACATGAGTTCAGCCTTTGCCTGACGAGTCGAATATCCGATCAGATCGGGCATTGTGATCTGCTTTGGATTGACAGCATTGATGGTCAACGCAATACGGCGACCGCTCTTGACCTTTGCACCAGGTACAGGGTTCTGTCTGTACACCGCTCCCCTCTTCATTCTCTTGACAAAGACAGAGTCAGTCACATCTATCCTCATTGAGGCTTCCTCGGCTACAGCCTGAGCTTCCTCAACGGTAAGATTTGAAAGATCCGGCACGGAAAGTTCCTGATTGTGCTTTGTCACAACATTCAGAAAGATCATCGCACCGACAATCAGCACAACCACTACAACCAGCGCACCGAGAAGGTTACGCACAATCCAGTTACTGAAGAATCCCTTCTTCTGAGTCTTTGTCTCAGTCTTTTTTGCCATCCTCATCAGATCTTTATAAGTTCATAATCACGGCAGCCAAGGCCTATCTTCTCACCGTACTCTACACCTGCCTCCCAGTTTGTGTCAGGGTGAACGATGCGGAACTTGTCCTCACCCATATGATGGTGATGATGACCGCAGGTGCATCCCTCCTCATGATCCTTGTCCTTGTCTGAAACAGCGTTGCCCACAAGACTTGGCGCAGCCTTCACCAGATCCGCACATGCGCAGTCCAGAGCTACAGGGTCAAACGAAGCCGCGATTCCAAGATCCGGAACTATCGCCGCATCATTGTGTCCCCAGCAGTCACAGTTAGGGGATACGTTCATTATGAAGCTGATATGGAAGTTCGGTTTTCCCTTGACAACCGCATAGGCATATTCAGCGATCTTGCTGTTCAGCACGTCTGAGGTGTCATAGTCCTTGATCACGGCAGCAGACTTCTGGCAGACAGCCACGCACTGGCCGCATCCCACGCACTTGTCGTAGTCAATTACAGCCTTTCTGTCCACGACCTTCACTGCATCGTGACGGCAGTATTTCTCACAAATGCGGCAGCCGATGCAGTTCTCAAGATCAATCATCGGCTGGGACGAAGAGTGCAGCTCGAGCTTTCCGCCGACACTTGCAGAACCCATTCCGAGATTCTTCAGAGCACCGCCGAAGCCGCTCTGCTCGTGTCCCTTGAAATGGTTCATCGAGATGACGATATCAGCGTCCGCTATCGCAGCACCGATCTTCGGAGCCGGGCAATATGAGCCGCCACAAGGCACTTCCCTGTAATCTGTTCCCTTGAGTCCGTCCGCGATGATGACATCGGCATGAGCACCGATCCTGTTGAATCCGTTCTCATTGGCTGAATTGATATGATCGACGGCATTGGAGCGTCCACCTGTGTAGAGGGTGTTGCTGTCGGTGAGGAAAGGCTTGCCTCCGAGCGAACGGATCACGTCCACCACACGGGCAGCATAGTTAGGGCGTATGTACGCCATGTTTCCAGGCTCACCGAAATGAATCTTGATAGCAGTGAACTTGCCGTCGAAATCAATGTCCGCGATTCCGGCGCGTCTGATGAGTTTCTCAAGCTTGACAAGAAGGTTGTTTCCCGGCACCGTCCTGAGGTCCGTGAAGAATACTTTAGATTTTTCCATGACTATATTATCGGTTTACCATAAAATACTACATTGAACAGTCCCTGTCCGAAAAGAGCTATGCCTATTATCACGATTATAGCTCCCGTTATCCTGCTGATCCACACTATAGTACGCATCTTGAACACATTGCGGAAACGGCTCAGCAGCCACGACATGAAGAACCAGTAGGTAACTGACCCGGCACTTACAGAAAGGATCATAGGTGCTACCCTCCAGGTGTGAGGGGCATCATTTGCGAGTCCGAAGAATGCAAAAAGAGTGAACATCACGAATATCGCTCCCGGGTTTGAAAAGGCCATCGCAACAGCCTGGCCAAAATCTCTTGGAGAGACCGAGGGCACATCCTTTCCTTTCTTTCTGAGAGGATTCTTCAGAGCCATGGAGGCTCCGACCAGCATCAGCACGACACCTCCGACAAGAAGGATGAGACTCTTGTGGGCATCGATGAAACGCTGTGCAAAAGCCAGGGCGAATATGGCTATGGTCGCATAACACGTGTCAGCCACCGTAGCGCCGAGCCCGGACACGAATCCGGACTTTCTCCCTTTACTCAAGGACTTCTGTATCACCAGTATGGCTATCGGTCCAAGAGGGGCCGATGCACAGATTCCGACAAGGAATCCCTTAAGCATGTCAAACAAAATATCCATAAGATCAGATTCAGCCTGATTCAGCAAAAGCAAAATCAAGCAAATATAGTAATTTTATTTATACCTTTGCACGAGAACAAGACTACTCGCCCAAATGAAAAAGGAAAACATATTGCTCTGGGGACTGGTACTGCTTTCTGCGGTCCTGATGTCCATACCGTTTCTTATTCCGCACACCGGACTTATCGCACTGGTCGCTCTGGTTCCGCTGCTGTGCATGGAGAGGATCGCCAGCCAGCTGGGAAAGAAGAGGATATGGATATATCATTATTCCGCCTTCGTGCTCTGGAACGCCTTCACGACATTCTGGGTGTGCAACGCCACAGTGGGCGGCGGTCTGTTCGCTATCTTCGCAAATGCCTTTCAGATGTCTCTGATATTCGGTCTGTTCAGGCTCAGCAAAAAGAAATTCAGCGGCGCGCTTCCATATATTTTCCTGGCCCTCACATGGATTGCATGGGAAAGATTCTACTTTGACGCTGAGATCTCCTGGCCGTGGCTCGTGCTCGGCAACTCGTTTGCAAGGACGATATGGGCCGTGCAGTGGTACGAATTCACCGGAACTCTCGGCGGTTCTCTCTGGATCTGGGCCTGCAACCTCGGGATATTCGGTCTTCTGGTGTCGCTTTCCGACGGCAGCTGGTCCGATTTCAACATAAAGGCAAAGGCGGCTTCATGCATCGGTCTTATCACTCTTTTCACATTACCGCCTGTGGCTTCCGGAGCAATCGGAAAGCAATACGAAAACGCAATGGAGGCAGACGAGAGTCTGGAAGTGCTCATCATCCAGCCGAACATCGATCCATACAACAAGTTCCAGGCAATGACCCAGGACCAGCAGAATGCACTGCTCGAAGGCATGATGGCCAAGGAACTGGCTCCGCGCAAGGCGGACTCATGCAGCACTCCCCTTCTGGTCGTTGCACCGGAAACCTTCACTGGAGACATAGTATGCGGAGACTACCCTCGCAGCCGCACCTGGAGGCGTATGACGTCATTTCTGAAAGACTATCCCGGGGTAAACCTTCTTTTCGGAGCATCTTCTTATGACTATATTTATGCTGACAAGGCTCCTTCCCACACGGCAAGACACATCCGCGATGGCCTGTGGTTAGAGGCTCACAACTCGGCACTGATGACTGACGGCACTGCGCGTACGGAGATATTCCACAAGAGCAAGCTTGTTGTTGCTGTGGAGCACACTCCATATCCTGCAATATTCTGCAAGATAGACGACCTGCTGGGAGGCGTGATGGGAAGGTGCGTCGGACAGGACGAGATCAGCCTGCTGCATGTCAAGGCCGGGGAGGCGGAGATTCCGGTCGGATGTGCAGTGTGCTATGAGTCAGTGTTTGGAGAATATTACACAGACTACATCCGTAAGGGAGCCCGTGCAATGACAATCATCACCAACGACGCATGGTGGGGGGACACGCCGGGATACCGCCAGCACCTGAGTTACGCATCTTTGAGGGCAATAGAGACAAGACGTGCCATAGCCCGCTGCGCCAATACAGGAATTTCAGCAATAGTAAGCCCTTCCGGAAAAATACTGAAGCCCACTCCCTGGTGGGAGCAGGCTTCGATAAAGTCTGATATTCCTTTGCGTGACGACCTCACCTTCTTTGTAACTCACGGAGACATCACAGGACGAATCTGTACCTTCCTGTTCTGTCTGCTTCTGCTGGCTCTTGCCGTCAGATTCATCACGAAAAGATAACTTACATATTTGAGAGGTCAACCTTCACCAGACCTTTGATATCCTTGAATTCCACAACGAAATCCTCTGAACTTCCGGAGAGTTTCATCTCAACGGTGTGTTCAGTATCATTGTCGTACCTATACCCTTCAAGGTCGCTGCTGAATGGGGATGAGGTCCCGTCACCCCAATAGACATAGCCTGTAAAACCGCCTGAGATGTAAGGCATCACGAAGTCAGTCCCGCTTGCAGTTACAGAAAACATGAAATACTTTTCTTCTTCCTCTTCTTTGCCGGAATCCTTCTCCACACCTTTCTGCACGACAGACACGACTTCCTCTATATCCTCATCCTCACAAATGAATATTATTTCCACCGACCTTTCGTCAGGACTGTCATTAGGTTCCACTTCAAACTCATGAGTAGCCTTGGACATCTTCTTTGACTTCACTTCACGAATCCATGACACCCTGTCCGAAAATTCCACCTCATACTCCACATTGTGTTTCAATTCGACTTCAAACACATCTCCTTCCGCATCAATGACGAAATCCGCCTCTTCCAGCAATATTGACTTCTTCTCCCTTTGAATGACCTTCATCTGCAGTGACTTTGCAGCAATACTCACAGTAATTGTCGCTTCTCTTTCCTCTGCCTTGTCATTCGCTTCGACAGTCATCTTTATTTTTGCAGACTCCGCTGTACCCTCTTCCGGAGAGACCTTGCACCACTGGGCATCACTTTCGGCTGTCCAGTCAGAATCGGTAACCAGCACCACGGTCTTCTCGCCACCAGAAGCGAGAAAAACCATTTCCTCATTGGCCTTGTTGAGCAGTTCCAGAGTATCTGTCTCAACTTCCGCGAGCATATTGCAAGCCGACATCACCACCGCAAGCATTGCATATATAGACAATTTCTTCATCATTTCTGCTCCTCCTTACCGACTGTAAATTCCACTGTTCTTGACTGAGTCCCGTTTTCAAACACAAAGCGATGGGTCTTTTCCACAGAATCTTTCTCCAATATGAACGTACGGCTATCGGACACCAGTTCCTCGGACCTGACCTGTGTTGCCTTAGTATCACCGGCACCTGATATCAGATATGTCATGTTTACCTCACCGGTAACCGTAACTACTAATTCCCTCGTCTTGTTCACATATTTCAATGACACTAGTTCATCCAAAGGAACTTCCGGTTCAGGCTCCGGTTCTATTCCCGACTTGCGGAAATTCACTATCACGGACTGCCAGTCATTGTATGACCCCATATTGGCGCCTACTCCCTGATCAGCCGGTTCCAAAGCATTTATCTTATAATAACCGTTGGAATATCCTCCCCATCCCCAGTTGACATGAAAATAATCCATTGTCGTATATCCGTCAAGAACAAACATATGACCGCCATAATCGTCAGTTCCAGCAAACACCACAGGTCCGTTGGCCATTTCATCCTTGACCAGGTTCAGCCACTCTGATGATGAATAATTATATTCATATGTATAATAATCTTGATAATAACGGACATCGACTGACTTGTCATATCCGAAATAAGTCCGTAAAGCAGGAGGAACATCGTCATCATAAATGCCTGTTCCATATTCTCCGGCACTATAATCCGCCTTTGTTGCCGCTCCTATATCCGCCATAAGACGAGCAACCTGCTCCTTCTGGTAAGAACTCCACCCGCCATAATATCCGTCAGTCAGAGGCATGCTGCTCCAATCGTATTTTTCACCTAATATCCTACCAGAGAAGGACTTATATCCCACCACATTATAATCCTCATCATATACTTCAACTTTGTAATCCGGTATAGTTCCGCTTCCGGCCTCCGGCCACTCCCTCCATCTCATCGCAATGGCTATTGCAGTCGGACCACACCCAGTGTAACTTCTGGAATCGCCATCCATCGGGCACTGATTATAATAAGGTTCACCCTGGTCCCACAAGGCTGTCTTATACAAGCACACATCCGACCCGACATTGGCTGTCAGGGCATTCACCTTCAGGCCGGCTGTACGGGCGGCATCAATCTGAAGGCTGACATGCCTGAGCCACCATTGGAGATTCCGTGGCATGTTCTGCTCCTTAAAATTGAATGAATCTGAAAAGCCAAGAATCGGGACAGCTGAATCATCTCCGGAAACTATCACGAATCCCGGACCTGCCTCATTATTGAATACATAAAACGCAGGAGAAAATGAAGATTTTGTCATGACTCCTGACCCATCATAGACCATCCGGAGATTCAAAGACGAAGATTTCGTCATCACCCGCTGCTCCATGAAACCATAAGCAATCTCACGTGCCTGTTCCAATGTCCTCACCTCCGCCTGAACGGCGAAAGAAGACATCAGAAACAACTGCAAAATAAAAAACTTATACCTTGACATATTCATAAAGGTTAGAACATGTAAAGGTATAAAGTTTTAAGCAAATTCCAATATAAACTATCTACGCATAGGCGGACCGCCCATAGGGCCCCTATTCTGACCGTTGCGGTTGAAGTTTCCGAACCTGTAGGTCAGCGACAGGATTATATAGCGTCCGAGCGTATTGTTACGCACCTCCTGATGATAGTTGGCAGAATCCGTAACAGACAGATTCTTTGACTGACCGAGGATATCATAAGCCTTCAAGGCCAGAGTGAACTTCTTCTTGAACAGCTGCTTGGTTATCTCTGCGTTAAGGACGAACTCATCCTCCTGAGGAGTGGTATAGCCGTTGTACCAGTTATAGTCCAGATCGGCAATAAGGTTGATTCCTCCCGGGATGGTCCAGTTCATGGACATGTCGGCCTGATTGTTCCAGGTAGCCTTCAACTGGCTGTTCTCCATTGTGTACCAAGACTTTGTCATCCTCGTACGTCCGCCCAAAGTAAGCTCCACGAAGTCGTTTCTATAAGTCAGGCGGAGTCTCTGGGTGAAATTCATCGTCTGCGTCCTGTTGGTTATGAACATGTCGCTTGCACCGAGATCCGGGAAGTCCTGATTGAAGAGGCCGTAATCAAAGCTGGCGTTCTCCGCATCATAATATTTCGATGACTCCAAAGCTCCGGTACCGATATATGAGGTCGACTGATTATAACGGGCAAAAGTCATTGAGAATATGGAAAGTCCTGTCTTTCCGAAAGGAGAGTTGACCATTATTCTCGCATCCACGTTTCCTGATGCCGGGCCGTTGACCGGGATCGAGTACTGGACACCTGCCGGATCATACCACTGTGCAGAAGTGATCGCATTCTCCACGAGACTTCCTCCGAAACGGGCATTGACCGAAGTGAAGGTCTTCTTGTTGGTATATCTGAAATTACCGCGGATGTTATGATTGAAGTACGGATTCAGATTCGGATTACCGAGAGCGATGTTCAGAGGGTCCGAATTGTCCGGCACCGGAAGAAGCTGGGAAGTCGAAGGCTGGTTCGACCATCCGAAATAGAAGAATCTGACATTGGAATTCTCCGTGAACTCATAATTCAGCATGGCCTGCGGAGACCAGTTTATCACCTTGCTTCTGTATGCATCATGACCTGTGGTTTCATTGTAAGTATCTGTAGGATTCACAGATGCTCCCAGCTGAGCCCTGAACTTCTTTTTCTGATAGCTGAAGTTCACTCCGGCCCTCTGGGTGATGGAACGGTTGAGAATGCTGTTGGAGTATCTGTCGTCGATGGACTCTCCTGCGTGGTCAAAGACAAGGAGCCCGCTGTCAAGCAGGTCAGTACCGCTGTTGAAGGTATTCTTATATGATGTGTTTCTTGACCATCCGTACTGATAGTTGGCTTCAAAGAAGATGTACTCCGTAATCGGCTCCGTGTACACTACCCTTCCGCGGAGAGACACGCTTCTGGAATTCTGATCGAAGCGCTGATTCACGATTTCATTGCCCCAGAGTCCGGCAGAATCCTTGACGGAAGTCAGAGACTGGTTGAAGCCGTCAAGATTATTGTCGCTGAAGCTGTACCGGATGTTGGCAGAAATCGTTCTTCCAGGCTTTCCAAGCCTCTGTCTGAAAAGCAGGAATCCGCTTGTGCTCCAGCTGTCACTGTCTCCGAGATTGCTGTTGTATCCCCTGTTGGTGGAGTCACGCTGTCCGTCACGTTCCGTATATGTCTGGAAATCAGAGAACTCATTAAAAGATCCGGAACCGATATTAAACTGCGGCTCAAAGAGGATAGAGGTGTTCTCAGAGAACTTATGCTCCAGACGGACTCCGAACCTGTGACCTTGCGAGAAGGTGTTGTTGGTTCCTTTCTGATCATAAAGCAGACGGCTTCCGTCATCAAGATATGTGATCTTCGAACTCTCCTCTTCCACGAACTTGTCGGAGCCGTTGTAAAGGTAGTTTCCAGCAAGGTCCATATCTCCATCAAGCAGAGTGAAGGCTCCGTTCAGACCTCCCATCCATGTGTTGGAGATTCCGTTGTTGCGGCCCCAGCCGCCCATTCCGCGACCCATTCCACGGCCTCCCCTCATATTCTGCATCATGCTTCCGGCAACATCATTGAAACCACGGTTATTAGTGTTGTTGCCGTTCAGGATTATACTTATCTGGCTTTCATCAGTGAACCTTCCCACCATGGCAGCTCCCTGATATCTCCAGTCATTCATGTCAGAGCCTTCTCCAGGAATGTCATGACCGCCGCCTCCCATTATGTTTCCGAACCAGCCCTTCATCATTCCCGGTCTGAGCGAAAGGTCGATAACTGTCTCTTCCTCTCCGTCATCGATTCCTGTGAACTGCGCCTGATCCGACTTCTTCTCAACGACCTTTACCTTCTCGATGATCTTTGCCGGAATGTTCTTGGATGCAAGCTGCGGATCGTCAAGGAAGAATGTCTTTCCGTCTATGGTTATCTTCTTGATGGTCTCTCCGTTGGCGGTGATGGAGCCGTCAGCCTCAACCTCCACACCAGGAAGTTTCTTGAGAAGTTCCTCAAGCATGTCGTTGTCCGAGGTCTTGAAGGACGAAGCCGCGTATTCTATCGTATCCTTCTTGACGATGATGGGATTTCCCACTGCAGAGATCTGAGCTGCATCGAGGGCGATTGCATCATCCGCCATCCTGATTGTCCCCAGATCCATATTCTTTTCAATGGTGATTTCCCTGATATAAGACTTATATCCCATGAGTTCAACCCTGAATGTATAGGACCCCTTCTTGAGCTTTGTCACTGTCGCATATCCCTGATCGTCAGTGAGAGTGTACTTCAGGGCCTCTTTTTCACCTTTGACAGTCACGGAGGCCGTTGCAAAGGCCACCGGCTGGCCTGTCTTTTCCTCAACAGCACGCACCTTTACGGAATATATGGCCTGAGCAAATGCAGATGGGGCCGCAAGAAGCGACACTAAAAGAAGAAGTATATGGGATAGTTTCTTGATGGACATGATTCCACGCAGTCATTATGATTCATACAACAAGGCTGACCACCCGGTCAGCCTCAAAACCTTGTTTTGACACGAGCGTCACACAAAGGTTTAAAGGAAATTTCACTTTTTTATCCTGTCCGGATTGTTTTCCAGAAATTTCTTCCAATCTGTCTTGCCACCTGTACCGGCAAGAGGGTTGCTCATCTGATAGTGGTGACATAGAGCAATCGCCAGGGCATCTGTAGCATCGAGGTGTTTAGGATTCAGTTCCACCTTCAGGGTCTTCTGAATCATCATAGCCACCTGCTCTTTTGACGCCGCACCGTTTCCGCATATTGCGATCTTGGCTTTCCTCGGAGCATACTCAGCCACAGGTATCCCCTTCATGACCGCAGCCGTCAGGGCAGCTCCCTGGGCTCGTCCGAGCTTCAGAATCACCTGGGCATTCTTGCCGTAAAACGGAGACTCCACGGCAAGTTCATCCGGCTTATGGATTTCAAGAAGTTCCGACACTCCGGCAAATATGTTCGCAAGTTTCTCAAACGGATCGGTGATCTTTCTGAGGTCGAAGACCCCCATATCGACATAATGGGGTCCTTTGGAATCAATGCATATGACCCCGTAACCTAAAATGTTGGTTCCGGGGTCTATGCCTAATATTGTTTTCGGTTTGATCATAAGATTCCTCGACAAGCTCGGAATGACAATATCAAGCTCGGAATGACAATTCTTAGTCTATGTAATCAAATCCAGTGTATGGACGGAGAGCCTCAGGAATCTCTATGCGGTCTCCCTTCTGATTGTTCTCGAGAAGAGCCGCAACCACACGTGGAAGAGCAAGCGAACTTCCGTTGAGAGTGTGGGCAAGCTGTGTCTTTCCGTCAGCGTCCTTGTAGCGGAGCTTGAGGCGGTTCGCCTGGTATGACTCGAAATTGGACACTGAAGAGATCTCAAGCCAGCGTCCCTGTGCCGCCGAGTACACCTCGAAATCGTAGGTGATCGCCGAAGTGAAGCTCATGTCTCCACCGCACAGACGGAGGATACGGTACGGAAGTCCGAGAGACTTCACGATTCCCTCCACATGCGCGATCATCTCATCAAGAGCAGCATATGACTCTTCCGGCTTCTCGATACGCACGATCTCCACCTTGTCGAACTGATGCAGGCGGTTGAGTCCGCGCACATCCTTTCCGTATGAACCGGCCTCGCGACGGAAGCACGGAGTGTAGGCTGTCATCTTCACCGGGAAATCGTTGTTTCCAAGGATGACATCCCTATAGATATTGGTCACAGGCACCTCTGCTGTAGGGACAAGATAGAAGTTGTCCACTGTAGCATGATACATCTGTCCCTCCTTGTCAGGAAGCTGGCCTGTACCGAAGCCGGAAGCCTCATTCACCATCACAGGCGGCTCCACCTCCTGGTATCCTGCCGCTGTATTGATGTCAAGGAAATAGTTGATCAGGGCTCTCTGAAGCCTTGCACCCTTGCCCTTGTACACAGGGAAGCCGGCACCGGTGAGCTTCACTCCGAGGTCAAAGTCGATGATGTCATACTTCTTTGCAAGCTCCCAGTGAGGAAGACTGTTCTCTCCGAGCTCAGGGATCTCGTTACCTGTCTTGACCACGACATTATCCTCAGCTCCCTTTCCCTCCGGAACCATATCGCATGGGAGGTTAGGCAGAAGCACCACGAGAGAATCCAGTTCCGAATTGTTCTCCTGGGCCTTGGCCTCTATTTCGCCCGAGCGTGCCTTCAGAGCGGCAACTTCCGCCTTGACAGCCTCGGCCTCTTCCTTCCTGCCTTCCTTCATCAGACCTCCGATCTGGGCAGCCTTCTTCTTCTGCTCGGACAGGCATGTGTCAAGCTCGAGCTGAAGGGCTCTTCTGTTCTGATCAAGGACATTGATCTTTTCCACTATTTCCTTTGCGTCAAAATTCTTGACTGCGAGTTTCTCGATCACGAACTCCGGATTCTCACGGAGCAGTTTTAATGTCAGCATATTATTGTCTGTTTATTGATTATAAAAAGAGGACCGACACCCGCTCGGGTATACAGTCCTCTTGTTTCTTGTCATAAATCCCGAGTCTTAGTTCTCAAATGGGAGTACCGAGACGTAAGATTTGTTATCAGCCTTCTTGCGGAAGCTGACACGACCGTCGATCAAAGCGTAAAGAGTATGGTCCTTACCGATACCCACGTTCAGACCTGGGTTGTGAACAGTACCTCTCTGACGAACGAGGATGTTACCAGCCTTTACTACCTGATCACCATATTTCTTGACTCCGAGTCGTTTGCTATGTGACTCACGACCGTTCTTGGAACTACCGACGCCTTTTTTATGTGCCATAATTATTCCTCCTCAATTAATTAAGCGATCGTATTGATCTGAAGTTTAGTAAGATACTGACGGTGACCGTTCATCTTCTGGTAACCTTTACGACGTTTCTTCTTGAATACAAGAACCTTCTTGCCCTTGCAAGTGTCGTCAAGTACAGTAGCTGTAACCTTGGCACCCTCAACGTATGGTGCACCGACCTTAACTGCTCCGTCCTCGTCGATAAGGAGAACCTTGTCGAACTCAACAGCAGCACCCTTCTCAGCCGCGAGGCGGTTGCAGAAGATTTCCATACCAGCCTCTACTTTGAACTGCTGGCCTGCAATGTCTACAATTGCGTACATATAAAAACTTAAATATTAAAGTTTTAGACAGCAAGCGGCTGCACCCTGGCAGCTCTTTATCATTGGCTTGACAATCTGTAAAATTTCTTCTTTTATAGGACTACTGCTCGTCCTGAAGCTGCATCTGCTGAACGTAGATAGCCTTCTGCATCTGCATTCTCTTCTTCACTGACGGCTTGAGGAATGTCTTCCTTGCGCGAAGCTCGCGGATTGCACCTGTCTTTTCGAATTTCCTCTTGAACTTCTTGAGGGCCTTCTCGATGCTCTCGCCATCCTTTACTGGAACTATAATCATGCTTAAATCACCTCCTTTTTATTATAGGGCTGCAAAGATAGGCATAAAAATTTAATTTCCAAGACCCTCCCGGTTATTTCAGAAGTTTTTTGAACTCTTCCATTCCCTTGGTAGCCACGTCCTTGATATGAGTGATCCTGCCATCCCTGACAGGCACGTCCTTAGGGTCTATTATATATATAGGTGTGCCCGCCTTTGCATAGGCATAAAGCCCGGCAGCAGGATAGACCTGCAGGGACGTTCCCACAATAAGGAGGATATCTGCAGCCTCAACAGCATCAATGGCCGCCTCAATCTTCGGCACCGCCTCGCCAAACCACACGATGTGCGGCCTCAGCTGAGCCCCGTTCGGAGCCAGGTCACCGATATGTACCGCCTCTGCACCAATATCAAAGACCGTCTCCTCGGAAAATCCGTCCATTTCGTTGCAGCAGTTCTCCGGACGCACCTTGGTCAGTTCGCCATGAAGGTGAATGACACGGGTGCTGCCGGCTCTCTCATGCAGATTATCCACATTCTGAGTCACCACGGTAACATCATATTCATCCTCCAGAGAGGCTATAGCAAGATGAGCGGCATTGGGCCTGACGGTCGGAAGCTGTGCACGACGGGCGTTGTAGAAATCCAGGACAAGAGCAGGATTCCTGTACCATCCTTCGATCGAGGCAACATCCTCGACCTTATGCTGTTCCCAAAGTCCGTCACTGTCCCGGAACGTGCTTATTCCGCTTTCGGCGCTTACTCCTGCGCCTGTCAGCACTGCAAGTTTCTTCTTCATCACTGTATCTCAAAGAAATATTTCGTAATCCAATACTCGAACAAAGGATCGAGAATGACCGGTTCGTCCTTGTCATTGAAGGTTATCACCTCCTTCTTCCTCAAGGCGTCCTTCACCCTGCGGACATTTGCCGATGAGTTCAGTCTGTATCTGTCGATCACCTCCGAGGCACTGAACTTGACGACACCGTCAATTATCGCCCTCATCAGGCTTAACTGATGGTCAGTCAGGTCATTGACTATCGCAAGGAAGCGCGGTTCGTTGACAGAAATGATGGTCTTGAGCGCCTCCATCAGGATTCCTTCGTTGAGATATCCCCTGGACATGGAGTCACAGATTGACACGAAATGATTGAGATACCACATGTTCGAGCGGAACAGCTTGCAGGCACCGATCACCAGATCCCTCTCTATGACTTTGCCGGAGGTTCTGAAACCTCTGATGATGTGTTCGATTATATCCTTGTCATCCACAACCTGCAGCGGAAGATGCTCGACCTGACGGTAGAAGAACTTGCGTTCTGCAAAGATATTCTTCATTGCATTCACTTGCGAGCCTGTCAGGATGTAGGAGGCCGACCTGTTCTTCTCCGCAAAGATTCTTTCCATGATATGGAAGACGGTCTCATAGTCAAAGTCGGCAGCCCGGGTCAGGTTCTGGAATTCCTCTATGACCACATAGCATGGCACTCCTCTTTCCTCGGCGATCCTGAACGGAAGGCGCAGCATCTGCTCCACATCATTCTCGTCCGGTTCCCAGTTCAGACACACGATCTCCTCATGAGAGGCAAACCTGGCCGGATCGAAAAGGAAATGCGTGCCTTCCAGATGACGAGACACCACCTGGGAGTATTCTGCCGGAGTGGAATACACCGGCTTTATGACAGCGGTACCGAAACGTTTAAGGAAATCATATACTGTCCTGACATTGAAAAGGTTGACCCAGGCGACGGAGAACTGCCTGCCGGCCGCTCTCATATTGAACAGTGTCTGCTGCACCACCGACATCTTTCCTGATTTCGGGGGCTCGTAGAGGGTTACATGCTCTCCTGCCTCAAGAAGGTTGGACAGAATGGTGCATTCCATATTTCTGCCGACAAAGTTTCTGCCGGTCACATAGTTGTCATATACGAAAGGAGTATCCATGACTTTGGAGTTTTAACCTCGCAAATTTAATATATGACATCCATAAATACAACATAAATGTTACTTCTAAATTATGATATATTTTCCGTATATTTGTGAGATTGTAAATTTGCGAGCATATGAATAAAGACAGGAAATGGTGGAAGACCGTTCTTAAGGTGATTCTCTGGTTCATCGGGATATGGGCAGCGCTGCTGGTCATACTGCAGCTGACACTCACGGAGAAGACTCTGGAAAAACTGGTTGACAGATACGCGGCAGAGTACATCGACGGAGACATCTCCTTCGGAAAGGCGTCCGTATCAATGTTCAAGAGATTCCCGAGAATATTCCTTTCGCTGGACGACTTTGCCGTAACATACCCGGCAGACCGATTCGATGCACAGGAGAAGATGGGTGTGCAGGGTCACCTGATGCACCATGGATGCGGCGAGACAGCTGACACCCTGGCCTCTTTCGACAGGTTTTCCGCGAGCATCAACGTAGTTTCCCTTATCGGTGGAACCATCAGGATTCCTCATCTGCGTCTTGTGCAGCCAAGGATCTTTGCCCATTCATATGCAGACGGAAAGGCTAACTGGAACATGTTCCACTTTGAATCGGGAGAAGAGGAAGCAAACTCGACCTCAACGGGACTGCCCGACATTTCCCTCGGAAGAATCAGTTTCAGCAGGCACCCTCACATCGTGTACACAGACAGCCGTGACACGGTGTTCGCCATGATTGACATCGCAAGAATCAGATTCAACGGACAGATCAGGACAAAGTCTCCGAATGATGCACGCAACAAGATCGGACTGACAGTTGACAGCATGTTCGTGGCAGGAAGACTCAAGAGAGACACCCTGGCCCTAGCTGTCGATCATTTCAACATTCATGAACACGAAGGTCATATGGACATCGACGCCAGAGCCAAGGCCCTTCTTGCGACCGGATCGTTCGGCAGAATACACCTTCCGATAGGAATGTCCGGCAGGCTGGATTTTCCGAAGGACACAGTTCCGGCCGTTACACTTGACGGTTTCAAGGCAAACATAGGAGACTTCCCTCTTGTGGCTGATGCAGACCTGAGATTCAAGGAAGGGAAGACTGGTATAAAGGCAAAAGTGGGGCTCAAGGACTGCAAGCTGAACGACGTTTTCCATGGTTTTGCGAAGGACATCATCCCTGAACTCGCAAACATTCAGACGGATGCAGCACTCACTATGCTTGCCGAATGCGACGGAGACTATATCAATGCGACAGGCAAGTTCCCGGCAATGAAGGCGGCCATCAGTCTTCCCGAAGCTTCACTCTCCTATTCCGGACTGGACAGTCTGAAGCTGACCGTGAGCATTGCTGCCAACGGCCGTATGGACAGAAACGGAAGAATATATGCAGGGCTGGACAGCCTCAGGGTGGACACCAGAGGATTGTACGTGAATCTGAGCGGAGCTGCAGAAGACCTGACTGGAGCCGACCCGCTTCTGAAGATCACCGGACGGCTTGATGCATCTTTGGATACATTGACAGCCTTCCTGCCTGACACTCTGGGACTTACAGCCTTCGGAACTGTCGCCGCAGACCTTCAGGGAAGCGCACTGATGTCACAGCTGAACATGTACAACTTCTCAAGAGCAGACATCAACGGAAAGGTCATCAGCGACGAAGTGACGATCAGGATGCCTGACGACTCCCTTGATGTGAACATAACGGGTCTGGATATAACTCTGGCTCCGGAAGAGAGGACATCCCGCAGGGATTCTACCAGAAAGTTCAGGCTCATAGGAATTACGGCAGCTGTCGCAAATGCAGACATAGCGTATGGCAATGCTTTCAGCGTCAAGGCACAGGATCTGTCCGTATCTGCAAAGAACTCGATCAGCCAGGGAAAGGAAGCAGACACGACGGCCCGCATCAACCCTTTAAGCGGACGGCTCATAGCCAAGCGCCTCATAGTAAAGGATGCAGCGTCCACCAGCCTGAACCTGAGGAACACCAACAACGGCTTCATGCTCATGCCGAAGAAGGGGCAGCCTCAGGTACCTGTCATGAGGCTTACCAGCAAGAGCGACAAGATAACCCTTTCAAGCGGAAAGAACAGAGCCATTCTGACTGACGCAGACATCCGTGCCCGCGCTGCCATGAACACTGTCGAGAGAAGACAGAAGGCGAAGGCGTTCATGGACTCACTTGCAAGAGTATATCCTGACATTCCACGTGACTCTCTCTTCGCCCACATGATGGCTCAGAGAGGAAGCAGGCCTGTTCCGGAGTGGATGAAGGAGGAGGATTTCAGGAAGCAGGACATCGACATCAGGCTTGACGAAACAATGGCCAGATATTTCCGTAACTGGGACCTTAACGGAAGCATAGGCGTACGCACCGGTATCGTGATGACCCCTCACTTCCCTCTCCGTAACATTCTCAGAGGATTCGACCTCAGCTTCACCAACAACGAGGTGAAGATAGACAGTTTCAAGGTAGTGGCAGGAAAGTCGGAGATAGAGGCCAGGGGATCTCTCACCGGGCTCAAGAACGCCCTTCTCGGCAGAGGACGCAGAGCGATGAAATTCAATCTTGATGTATCCTCCGACGGGATGGACGCCAACGAGCTCCTGTCTGCATATCAAAAGGGATCGCAGTATGTTCCGGATGAGGTCAGCTCAGAAGAAGTCAGTGATGCAGATCTGCTTAAGATGGTCACTTCCTCAGACTCCACAGCAGTTGCGGACAGCATTGTGCCTTCGCTTATCGTCGTACCGGCAAACCTCAACGCAGACATCAGGGTGAATGCAGCCAACGTGAAATACACTGACCTGCTGGCGGAAAGCATAACAGCCAAGCTGGTGATGAAGGAAAGATGTGTCCAGATAACAGACACCAAGGCTAAGACCAATATGGGTGACATAAGTTTCGACGCATTCTACTCCACCAGAAGCAAGAAAGACATCAAGGCGGGCTTTGACCTCAACTTCAAGGACATCACAGCAGACAAGGTCATAAGCCTGATGCCGGCTATCGACACCATCATGCCTCTGCTGAAATCGTTCAGCGGCCTTCTGAACTGTGAAGTGGCAGCGACCACCTCGCTTGACACCAACATGAATCTTGTGATGCCGAGCATAAACGGCGTAATCCGCATTGGCGGCGAGGACCTTTCCATCAAGGGCAGCGAGATGTACAGGAGCCTTGCCAGAAAACTCCTTTTCAAGAACAAGAAGGAAGGCCACATAGAAAAGATGACGGTCGAGGGCATGATCAAGGACAACACTCTTGAAGTGTTCCCGTTTGTCATAAAGATGGACAGGTATATGCTGGCCTTGAGCGGCATCCAGAACCTGGACATGTCATACAGATACCATGCATCCCTGATAAAGTCTCCTTTCCTGATCAGGCTTGGAGTCGATATCTATGGTCCTGACTTCGACAACATGAAGTTCAAGATCGGAAAAGCAAAATACAAGAACGGCAATGTTCCTGTCTTTACAGCCGTAGTGGACCAGACCAAGGTCAACCTCGTGGAGTCCATCCGCAACATCTTTGACAAGGGAGTGGATGCTGCTGTCCGGGAAAACATAAGGCAGTCCGCAATCCTCGAACACAAGCAGAAGATCGGGTATGTCAAAGCTGTTGACATGAAGCTTGAAGAACTTTCCGCATCCGAACAGAAGCAGATGGAAGCGGAGCAGGCGGCTGACCAGGCAGCTCAGGCAGCAGAATCCGGCGAGACGGCTCCTGACACAGCCACAGATGCTCAGGAGGAAACAACAGCAGAAACAGCAGACCAACAATAGGAATATACAATGAACAGTCAGGAATATATAGAGGTGTCAGTCAAGATCACCCCATACAGCGAAGAAAATGCAGAAATAGTCACAGCCGAGATCTGTGACCTCCCATATGAGTCATTCAGCAGCGAGGATCCGTTCCTCAAGTGCTACATTCAGAAGGACCTCTACGACGCCCAGGAACTGAAGGTCGTTCTCGGAGGTCTGGAGGGATACGGGTTCGAAATCGAACACTCCGCCAATCTGATGCCGGCGGTGAACTGGAACGCCATGTGGGAAAGCCAGTTCACCCCGATCATCGTGGACGGGAAATGCACTATCAAGGCCTCCTTCCACAAGGATCTGAAGAAGACACGCTACAACATCACCATAGATCCGAAGATGGCCTTCGGCACCGGCCACCATCAGACCACCTATATGATGTGCCGAGCTCTTCTGGAGAACGAAGAGGCTGTACGTGGCAAGGTCGTAATGGACATGGGCTGCGGCACTGCCGTACTCGCTATCCTGGCAGCCAAGATGAAGGCCGCCCAAGTCTATGGAATCGACATCGACGCAGTTGCAGCAATCTCTGCATATGACAACGCCCGTCTCAACCGTGTGGGAAAAGTGATAGAGACATATTGCGGTGACGCTTCACTGCTCCAGAGAAACACCTACGACGTGCTTCTGGCAAACATCAACCGAAACATCCTGCTGCAGGACATTCCCACATACTCGTTATGCATAAGACGAGGAGGTCTGCTCTTTGTCAGCGGCTTCTACCTTGAAGACATGCCAATGATAGTGGGCATGGCGGCAAACAGCGGACTGGAATATGTCAGTCACGACACAATCGACAACTGGTGCTGCATAAAGTTCAGAAAACCTTGAAACCACACGACAATTCACATATGATGAAGGCAAATGCAATACTGGCAATAGCTGCAGCCATGCTCATATCCTCATGCACAATGAAGGAATACAGGACAGACCTTCTCGGAGTAGAGGTCACTCCGGATGAGAACCGGGAATATTCTTACACTGACAAGAAATCGGGTTACTGGTACGGAAGGACACATCAGGAAACGACCGAATGGTGGTCAGGATGGAACATGGCCAAGAAGCGCGTACTTTCCGACTACAGAATTGGAGTCGGTGACAGCATGCTGGACAGGAGCGAGGCTTCATGCACCGTATATCCTGACAGGCTCGTACGCACCTGGGACAATGCCCGGGAAACCTTCTACATGGTCGACAACCTTCCTATCATATATATCGAGCTTGAGACAGAAGCAGATTCGGTCACATGCCAGCTGAACATGGAACGCATCTGTGAAGTCGTCACCTGCTGTGACAATATGTTCTTCATTCCACACGAGGGTGAAGGCTGCATACTTCTGGCTCCGGCTGCTGACTGCCGCTATGTTTCATTGGCAGACGGTCTGAAGACCGGATCAGAGGCCGGCGGTTTCATCCTGGCATATGGAACTCAGGATGAGTGCAGAGGTCTGGTCGAGAAATTCCGCGCGGAAGGTCAGGAACTGCTCAAACAGAGAAAGGACCGCATAAACTCTCTCGTGACCGAATACAATCCGGTGAAGTCGAACCTTCCCGAGCTGGACAGGGCGCTTGACTGGATCACCATCACGATGGACGAGCTGATCACCTGCCAGCAGGGCAACGGAATCTACGCCGGTCTGCCATGGTTCAACGAGTATTGGGGACGCGACATGTTCATCTCCATGCCGGGAGCCTGCCTGGTGACAGGACAGTTCGATGTGGCAAAGGAGATCCTGAAGGATTTTGCAAAGCTTCAGGACACCGATCCGTCATCCGAGACCTATGGACGTATTCCGAACAGGGCCAATCTCGAAGGTATTCTTTACAACACGACAGACGGCACTCCACGTTTCGTGATCCAGGCTCTTGAACTGGCACAATACTGCGGCGACACAGAGTTCCTTGCAGACATCTACCCGGCAATCAAGACCAGCATCAATGCCTCAATAGCCAACTACACTGATGAGAAAGGCTACCTGACCCATGCAGATGCAGACACCTGGATGGATGTCAAGCGCAACGGAATCCCCGGATCGCCTCGCGGAAACCGCGCAAATGACATACAGGCCCTGTGGTACGGCCAGCTCACTGCAGGAAGCAGGATTGCGGCACTAATGGGCGACACCGGCTCGGCAGAGGAATGGAGCGGACTGGCTCAGACTCTGGCAGCCAACTTCGAAAATGATTTCTGCGACAAGGCAGGATTCATGGTCTATGACCACCTCAACACAGACGGCAGCCAGGATATTCAGTTCCGTCCCAACCAGCTCTACTGCTTTGACCTCATCAGCGACGACGACTTCAAGCAGAGGGTGACAAGACGGTCATGGGAGGAACTTGTCTATCCATGGGGCGTGGCTTCACTGGCTCAATGGGACAGGCAGTTCCACCCCCAGCACGAAAACTGGCACTACTACCACAAGGATGACGCCTACCATAACGGAACCATCTGGCTGTGGAACAACGGAATCGCCATGCAGCGCATGATAGAATACGGTCAGGTGGACGCGGCTTGGGAACTGTTCAAGAACATGAACCGCCAGGCACTGCACGAAGGAGCCGTGGGAAGTCTCAGCGAGAATGCAGACGCTCATCCACGCGAAGGTCAGAAATGGGTGAACCGCTCCGGAACCTTCCTCCAGGCATGGAGCAATGCCGAGCATCTGAGAGTATGGTACCAGCATTTCCTCGGAATCCGTCCGGACCTGCTAAACGGAAAAGTAGTGATAGAGCCAAAGCTTCCTTCAGAAATCACTCATCTGGAGACATCAGTGAAGATCGGCGACGGAACGCTCCATTACAAATATAAGGACGGGAAGGTCAGCGCCCGATTGGAAGGCTGCCCGGCTGAACTCGTAGTCCTGCCTGTTTCGGGACAGACGGATTCTCCGGTCTTTGAAGGCGTCGGTTTCTGCCGGCCAGATCCGCTCGACAGCTATCCGTGCTTCGAGACATATCACGAAACGGCATTGACATATTAATCAACACTATTTATTGACAAGACTCAGCAGGGAGGAGACTGAAAAGTTTCCTCCCAGACTGTTCAGCACATAAATTTCAGGATTATATACCACAAGTTCAGACACGGTCTCGGGACCGGATATCAGAACATAGACATCCACAACCCCGTTCTTGCCCTCGGTCTTGCCATAATACTCATATGTCTTGACAGCTGCCTTGAAATCGGCAAGAAAGTCATCCTTGACCTGGGCTGAAGCATTGCCGAGCTTCATAACGTAAAGCTGATCCACCTCATCAGCAATCGGAGCAAGTCCATAATTCCCAAGGAAACCCCTGACAAGAGACATCCGGGCACCTCTGGCCACAAAATCCTTTACGCCCTTCTCTTCGCCATATCTGACGACCAGCTCCTCCACCGGAGTCTGCGCAGCTGCACCCGCATATATCAGCAGTGCAGCAAATATCATCAATATCTTCCGCATTGTTTCTTAATTCTTTATTGCAGTCGGACTGCAATCTTCGGTGCATTGCATTTTCCGTACCGAAAAAAAGGAACTGATACCTTCGATATCAGTTCCTTGTGCGGGTTATGGGTCCCTACCAAAGAACACCAAACGAGAGTTCAAACTTTTCCCATTTTTCCAAAAGGCTTCCAACTACTTACGTAAGTTAAGCTCAGACAGAAGCCACTAGCCGACGGCAAACTGTCATTGTACTTGGATTTCTATCCTCCGATCACCGACCAGGTGACAGGCGAAAAGACACGCCGGGAATTCCAGCAGAGATAGCACGATGCCGCCCACATCGACCTCGCCGACTGGATCATAAAATATCTTGAAACCAACAACAATTAGCTACTATTTTCCATAGGGGAAACGACATCAATATATTATATTTGTAAACGTGAATTATAAAGATTGAATTATGACAAAGACATCTATCATGAATGTACAGGGAATCGAAATAGCCCTGACTACAATCAACGAAGAAGACTTTATCTGTATCACAGATATTGTAAAAGCCAAGGGTGGAGACGCCCGTGCTGCCGACATCATAAAAAACTGGATCAGGAACCGTAGCACCATTGAATTCCTTGGTACTTGGGAAACCATATATAACCCAAATTTTAAAGTGGTCGAATTTGACCACTTTAGAAAAGAGGCTGGATTACCAACCTTTACAATGAGTGTCAGCAACTGGATTGAAAAGACAGGAGCCATCGGAATCGTATCAAAAGCCGGACGATATGGTGGAACCTATGCACATAAAGACATTGCATTTGAGTTCTGCTCCGCAATCAGTCCAATGTTCAAGCTCTATGTCATCAAGGAGTACCAGCGCCTCGTAGAACTCGAACGAAGCGAACTCGCCCTATCCTGGAACGTAAAGCGCCTCTTATCCAAAGCTAACTACCACATCCACACCGATGCCATCAAGAACGTCATCCTGCCAAAACTCAACATCAGCCAGATGAAACAAGGTCTCGTTTATGCAAGCGAAGCAGATCTTCTGAACATGGTTCTCTTCGGCTGCACAGCCAAGCAATGGCAGGAAGCGAATCCTGAACTTGCAAAGACGATGAACATCAGAGACACGGCTACAATCAATCAGCTGATAGTTCTCTCCAATATAGAATCCCTGAATGCGGAGCTTATCAAGCAAGAAGTATCAAAAGAAGATAGATTCACCATCCTGCATCGCACTGCAGAAGAACAGCTGGCAGTTCTGATATCCAGAAATGCAGAACAGAACTTCGCAAAGCTCGCATCAGATGATCCGAAACTCATAGGATAGTTCTCTTTATAATTCACACTCAAGAAACTATTTCTCGCGGTAATTCCATCACGGAGTTGCCGCTTTTTCATTAGCTTTGCCTCGTCATGGCCGACATGATCGGCCATCTTCGAGTCTCTCACGACAGTTCTCTAAAATAGTGTGCAATCAATCCCTACTTATTATACAAAATTCAAAGAATTCCGTACAACATCAGCAAGGTTATCAAGTGAACTGCCAGACATAGTCGTAATATCTTCACAGAATATGACCGGAATATCCGTTCCGTTAAGTATGTAATGACCATTATTGAAAGTCTCCGGATTTACCCATCTGCCTTTACCGAAAATCAGGTTCTTGCAATAATCGGTGAAGAACAGTATTGCCTTCGGCTTCAATAAAGCTATAGTATCGTATGTCAATTCAAGTTGTTCTCTTATAAAATCCTGATTTACTTTCATCAAGGCATCTCTGTCATTCTCCCTCACATAGAGAAGATTCATGTGAGCATACGACTTCCCGCATCTGCCTGCAAAAGACTCCAAGGCCTTGAAATATGGTGGTGCATCATCACGCTGATAGAAACTACCGTATAAGAGCGAATGCTTATTGTTGCTTTCGATAAAGCGTTGATCATCCTCCGGGCTATATGATGGATTGACTCCTACGAAAAGAATGCAGTCTTCAACTCCATCTGCAGCAAATATCGGACGACGTTCTATATATTCTGATGGTACTGAATGCCTGTATTTAAGCCATATTCTGTGCAAAGCACTACAGATTCTGTTATTTGCATCGAGGTCAAAGAAGATGGGGGCGTCTTCACTGTCAACACTTTCTGCGCCATCGAAGTGTGAAACTGTAGATATTTGGTATTCAACGTGCTGTACCTCATTTTTCTGTTCTACACTATACTTATCTTTTTCGCCAGCCAGCCATTCTTCAAACTCACATTTTCTTTTATGCACTTTATAAAAGTAAAAGCTCCATAATGCTATTATCAGAAATATCGAACACACCAAGGCTATTATAAGAACAGTGTCCTCATACCAAGTGTAATCATAGTATTCTATAGTCTTAAATATCCACTTCTCAGAATAAACAGCTGTTTCTTCTTTGCGAATCTGCCAAATGAAAAATATGACCATAAGCAATCCTCCTGTACCCAAGAGTGAGAACCTACGGTATTTGCTGTTTTTAACTTTAACTTCTGCCCTCTTTAGTTCTATTTCCTTTTCCAACAAGATTTCTCCATAAACAGGAATATGGGGGTCATTCGGATTAATACATCTGAGTTCAAACAGGCACTGGGAAAATTTTTGATATAAAGCTTCATTATACTGATTGTGGATTCTGCCCTCTTCGCCATCATCATGCCTTTTGATAGATTTCATCTGAATTGACAGTTGTCCCAAGAGTTCATTCAAGCCATGTGATGTCTTAGGTATCGAAATAGCCATCAGTTTGTCAACATTTTCCAAAACAGCGGAATTCAACATATTCAATTCTGCCCTTCTCGCTCTATTATCCTCTTCAATCTGGTGTTGTTCCGCTATCCTCAACCTTCTTTCTTCACGTTCTGCAGCTTCCTGCTTGATGCGCATCCTGTCCTCATGTCGCCTCTGAACATCACGATTCACTCTTCGATAAGGGGTTGACCAACTGTCTCCGAAGACTGCATTAGATATTACTTTGGCTGTATTTTTACCTAATTCCCGACCAAAAGACTTACCAAATGAACTAGCCATAATTACAAATATTTACTTATTGATTTAACAGTTTTTGAAAAGTCATATAGTGCCACGAAGTCTGATTCTGACAATCTCTGTTCTGAACCAAGATTCCGAGAATGCGAATACATGACTGTTACAGTACCTTTCAGGCGGCACACACCGTCCTGCGGACGATATATAATTTCTCTCTGAGCAAGTTCATCCTGACGGAATCCCTTGATTATTCTTATATCCAGTCCCCTGTTTTTGAGAGAATCTGGCAGATCATCTTCTGATACTTTCCGAAAGTCATATCCCATCCACACACAGTCTTCCGATGCTCCCCAGAACGGGTATGTAGATTTGTTGGCAACGATCAAAAGAGAGGGAGCGATACGTTCTATTTCAGTTTGAGCAACCCTAATTACATTAGCTATGGCTGCTTCATTTCCCCTGATATTATCCAAAAGTGTCTTTTGCTCTTTTTCGTAAAAAGGGAAAAGATCGAGATAGCCGCATTGAGACATCAAATCCTCTGGAATGAAGCTTCCAAGTTTAGAAAAATACGGATGTCCATCTCCATTAAATGGCTTTGGGTATGAACTTGTCGGAACGTATTGGCCGTTGACCGGCACACTTGGATTGATGCCGGTGATGAGGACATTCCCATTTACTGATTCATCATTGTCGCAAGACACAAAACCTGCTTTTGCAAAATAGGAATTTTCTGGAAATGAAGATATTACCTCCAGATAATCTTGATAGAGATCCATGACATTCTTCTGCCTCCTCATCCCTGGAGATTTACTGTTAAAAATACAGAAAGCGTGGGACGATCGCCTAAATCATCTGGTAGGCCCTGAGATTGCCTTGGAATTGAAATAAGCAACAGCCCACGCTGATATCCATATTCCCTTTCGGGTACAGATACAGGTGAGGAAGTCAGCCAATTCTCATTCCAATTGAATTTCTCAGGTTCACCAGAGAGAAAAAGCTTACACTTTCCGTGTAAATATTATGTCCTACAAATGTAGGAATAATTTTTCAATACAAAAGCCTTCCACAATGGGCTGTCGCTTAAATTATTGATGATGCAAATCTAAACAAAAAGACAACCCGGTCGGATTGTCTTTTCTTGTCTTTATTTCTCGTAAGGTCTGTATGGCTTTTGGTCTCTCATTAATCCATAGTAGAAAGTCAACTCTTCGTATGAAAGCCTGCTTTCAGAAAGCTTTGGTATAGTTTCCAGTTTTGACTTAAACTGCTCGGTGTACTTTGATGACAAAGTTGTATAAATTGAACCTAGTGCTGCCTGAATTTCTATGTCATCCGTCTTGAGCAGAGTGGCATCCCTGATACTCCAGTGCTCCTGCCACAAGCTATTAGCCTCAATACAAGCAAACTCCCAGAATCTGATTTCATCCATCTTGTTCAGAAAACGGTCTGTCGCAGCTTTCAATGCGTCATCCATATCTTCTGACAACTCCTTTAACTCATCTGCTCTGTTATCAGGCTGTTGCGGGATGAAAAAATAAGGTGTCAAGGTAGCAAGGAAAAGCAAGACTGCGGCAGCAACCAATGGAATGGAATGCGTTCTCTTGAATGCTTTCTGCATCTGCTCGACATTTGTATATCGCTTTGCTGCATCCTTACGCAGAGCCTTGCCTGAAATATACCTATACTTCCCTCCAAAGATATCCCTCATCAGAAGGCCAAGAGAATATATATCACTTCTGGCATCCAACGGAGCCGAATGAGCCAGAAGTTCCGGCGAAGCGTATTCCGGAGTGCAGCCCGGAGTCTTTGACAGATAATGCGCATCGTCATCGGACAATCCGAAGTCAACCAGTTTCACAGTATTGTCAGAGTGGGTTATCAGTATGTTTTCAGGTTTCAGATCGTTGTGGATGATACTTTTCCTATGCAGATACGCTACTGCTTCCAACAACTGGCTGAAGACCCTTCTACGCTGCTGGATGGGTGGATTTTCCTTAAGGAATTCACTCAGCGTGCGCCCATCGACATACTCCATTATAATTCCCGGTCCGACAACTGTATCCTGCTCATAGGTAAACACATTAACGACATACGGACAATCAAGGCCGATGGATATTTCATACTCTCTTCGTACCAGGGCATTCAATCTTCCGGTATTGTCCTTAGATGTCTTGATGATAAAATACTTGCCGTCCCTGCTGACCCTGTACAGACGTGTCATGGAATTTTCTGATAGCAGAACAGGATCAGAATATATGCTGTTTCCTGCTATTGGCTGAAACTCAGGAACCAGTTGCGAATCATTACTCATATATTGTCTTTCTATGTCTTATTTGAAAGTCGGTTTGTCCGGTCAAATATAATGATTAATTTTGTTGCGTTATGAATATAAAGTCAGATATACCACAGATATCCGTTCTAAGGCAGCAGGTCGAACAGAAAGCCGGTTTTCCTCTTGACACACATGGGGATTTTCTGACTTTGTCGGCGAAGATAGAGACATGTCTCCGCGAACACATATCGGAAAGTACATTGGAACGGATTTGGGGCTATTCCACAAGGCATTATGACACAGTGTCATCAAGAAGTCTTAATGTGCTTAGCAGATTTGTCGGGTTTCATGGTTGGGAGGAGTTCTGCTGTTCCTTATCTCCCGGCAGTACCGCCTCTGAACTATTTGACGGAGATTCCATAGATGTTTCAAAACTACAGCCAGGTGCGCGCATAAGACTTGGGTGGGCTCCTGACAGAGTTTGCATTGTCAGATATTTAGGAGACTTCCAATTTATTGCAGAAGTCACAGAAAACTCCACCATGCAACCAGGGGACACATTTTGTTGCAGACAGTTTCAGAAAAACAGGACGGCTCACTTGGACAATTTCTGCAAGGTAGGAACCGAAAAGAGATATACATACATCATTGGCAAAAACACTGGGATTACCATTCTCGAAGAAACTGACTGACTTTCGAGCATAGCGAAGGCGCATCTGACTGGGGGCAAGATGGATCTTTGATCCCCTTTGCTTGCACGGTTTTAAGGCCTTCCTGAAAACTGCAAGTCCCTTCCACGAGGAAAGGGATTTAGGAATGTGGTAACGTAAAAGGCGGGCACTCGCCCGTACACAAAAAGAGAACCATCGCTGGTTCTCTATTTGTGCGGGCGAAGGGAATCGAACCCATACGCCTCTCGGCACCAGATCCTAAGTCTGGCTTGTCTACCAATTTCAACACGCCCGCTCGCTGTATAAAAAGAAAAGCAGATCGGAATCTGCTTTCTTGGTAGCGGGAGGAGGACTCGAACCTCCGGCCTCCGGGTTATGAGCCCGACGAGCTACCAACTGCTCTATCCCGCGATATTGGACTGCAAATATACGGACATTTTTTTTAATCCGCAAATTTTATTTCACTTTTTTGTAGGAAAGATCCCTCGACAGGCTCGGGATGACATCAGGAGGGATCAGCCAAGAAAGGCGATCATTCCTTCCACATCTGCCTTTGCGAAGGCCTTCTGCTCGCCTGTGGTGAGGTTCTTCAGGTTGACCACGCCTTCTGCCACTTCGTTTCCTCCGACGATGGACAGGAACGGAATCGCCTTCTTGTCGGCATAGTCGAACTGCTTCTTCAGTTTGGTCTGCTCCGGATAGATTTCGCAAGGGACTCCTGCCTCACGTAGAGACTTCACAACCGGAATGAGATATCTGAGTTCGTCGGCACCCATGTTTGCAAAAAGAAGCTTTGTGGTCGAAGTCACCTCTGACGGGAACTTGTCCAGGCCCTTGAGCACATCGTATATGCGGTCTGCTCCGAATGAGATTCCGACTCCCGACATGTTTGGAAGGCCGAAGATGCCGGTGAGGTTGTCGTAGCGTCCGCCTCCGCAGATGCTTCCTATCGCATAGTCCTTTGCCTTCACCTCAAAGATAGCTCCTGTATAGTAATTCAGACCGCGGGCAAGCGAGAGGTCGATCTCCACGTCGTGACGGATTCCCGCCGCGTCAATAAAGCCGAAGAGTTCCTCCAGCTCGTCAAGTCCCTTGAGACCTGTCTCAGAGACGATTCCCGATGCTGACTTTCCGCTCATAAGGTCTCTCATCACAGCGATCTTCTCAGCCGTCGAGCCTGAGAGGGTGAGCACCGGACGGATGACCTCGACGGCCTCCCGGGTCAGTCCCTTCTCAAGCATCTCTGCCTCAACAGCCTCAAGTCCTATCTTGTCGATCTTGTCTATCGCAACAGTGATGTCCACAACCTTGTCAGGAAATCCGCAGATCTCTGCCATTCCGGTCAGGACCTTACGGTTATTGATCTTGATGCAGACATTCACATCAAACAGAGTGAACACCCTGTCCACGATCTGGACGAGCTCAAGTTCGTTGAGCTGGGAAGTCGAGCCTATCACGTCCACGTCGCACTGATAGAACTCCCTGTAGCGTCCCTTCTGAGGGCGGTCGGCACGCCATACAGGCTGGATCTGGAATCTCTTGAACGGGAATGTGATGTCGTTCTGGTGCTGGACCACGAAACGAGCAAATGGCACGGTCAGATCGTAACGAAGACCTTTTTCGCACACCTTCAACGAGAGTGCCTTGCTGTTGTAGCCGTCCTCTGTACCCTCGACGCGGAAGGAATCATAGTCGATCTTCGAAAATGCATCTCCGGAGTTAAGGATACGGAACAGGAGCTTGTCTCCCTCCTCGCCATACTTTCCAAGCAGGGTGCTGAGATTCTCCATCGAAGGAGTCTCTATCGGTGCATATCCGTAGGTCTTGAAGACTGAACGGATGGTGTCGAAAATATAGTTGCGGCCCGCCATTTCTGCAGGTCCGAAATCTCTTGTTCCCTTTGGAATCGATGGTTTCTGTGCCATTTGATATTCGTTTAATGTTCAACCTGCAAATATACAAATAAAAACGTGACTCCGACACGCTGGTATCGGAGTCACGAAAAAATTATATCCAGTCAGATCAGATAGTCGGGAAAGCAAGAGAGACCTCTCCATCCTCTGTCACCTTGAGGGCAACTTCCACTCCCCCATATCTCACTTCAATCTCATAATAGTTGCCGTCAGGAGTCTCCACATATTCGATATCGCTTCCGGAAAGAACTGCAGAAGCATATTCCGAAGCCGCCAGGGCATCCTTTACCGACTGCGGCAATGCACTCGCTACCATATCGGTCTCCGTGCGGATCCAGTTTCCGGAAGCATCGTACCAGGCCTCATGTTCCTGCACTGCAGGAGCCTTGCCTGTCTCAAAGGAGACCTTCCAGTATCCAGCCTCGGCCTCCCACTCCACATCACGCGCATCAGGATACATTTCAGCAAATTCCGACCTTACGCTTTTTGCAGGCTTTCCGTCTTCATATTTCTCACATGAGAGCAGTGTCAGGGCGGCTACTGCTGCCGCCATGAAAATCATATAGAATCTTTTCATGATCAGTCGTCGATTTCAATAAGGTTATAGTTCTTGTTGAACTTGAGGTCAAGGCGGTTGGAAAGCGTCACCTCATAGTGTCTCTTATCCACCTCATAACTGACAAAGTATGCGTCTGGGTACCTCACCTTCACGAACTCTACAATCTGCACAGGAACGAGGTCCGAAGGTACTCCATCCCTTGACTCTATCTTCTTCAGGGCTCCGTCGTTATAGAACTCCAGACTCACGCCGTTTGCAAGAGCGACATTGTAGTCGGGAAGAACGATGTCATCGTCCTTTGTAGAGAAGAGCACCTGAACTTCCGGATAGTTGGTATTGATGAAAGTCCTTGCTGCAGCTGGAAGCTGGTCCATTGATATAGGCCTGTCATCGGCCTTTGCGACAGCGGCAAAAAGAAGAAGTACCGCTGAAATTGTCAAAATCTTTTTCATAATCCATTGTTTTGGTTTGTCATAGCACAAATATAAGACCTTGAAATGAAAAATGCAAGTAATTTTGAATATTTCTAAATTAAAAACGCAATATTTTTCACATAGATATGGAAAAAAGGTGCCGATTATATAATTTTGCAGGGAATATGAAGAAGGGTAAAGCATATATATGGGCTGCCGGAGCAGGACTTCTTGTTCTGATGATTGCAGCGGATCTTGCGTGCGGCGGGGAGGCGGGCGCGCAGGTGCTGCTGCACCTGAGGACGCCACGCGTCCTGACGGCCCTGCTTGCAGGGGCGTCGCTCGCGCTCGCCGGCGGGCAGATGCAGAGTGTGCTCAGGAACCCGCTGGCAGACCCGCACATCATGGGAGTGAGCGCCGGAGCCGCTCTGGGTGCAGCGCTTGCAACAATGCTTGGAGGACATTCCCTTCCCGGAATATTTAATGGGATCACCATTGCAGCAGCTGCTTTTGCAGGAGCACTCAGTGCCGCCGCCATCATACTCCTTGCCTCACGCCGATTCAGAACCGCCTCGTCACTGCTCATATTCGGAGTCATGCTCGGATTCATAGTCAACGCTCTGGTGGCCATTCTCCAGTTCTCTTCCGATGCGGAAAGCCTGAAGATGTTCTACAGCTGGTCTGCCGGAAGTTTCTCCAACGCAGGATGGAACGAGATCGGGATACTGACAGTCACCCTTGCGACCGGCCTTGCCGGGGCCAGCTTCAACTCCAAAGGTCTGGACATAATCCTGTTCGGAGATGAGTTCGCCGCCATGTCCGGCGCACCTGTGCAAAGGATCAGACTCAGGGCCATCCTCGGATGCAGCCTGATGACAGCCACTGTCACGGCCTTCTGCGGCCTGCTCGGTTTTGTCGGGATCGTTGCCCCTCACATGGCCAGAGGCATATTCCGCACTTCATCCCACAGAACCATCATACCCGCATGCATGCTCACAGGATCCATGACGGCACTTGCTGCAGACCTTCTTTCACAGATTTCGTCTGCTCCCCTACCGGTTGCAAGCACGATGGCGATAGTCGGCGTACCGGTGATACTATATATATTATTAAAAGGTAGAGGCTATGGCGAATAGGACGCTGCACTCCATAAGAGACCTTACAATAGGTCACGGAGACAGGACTCTCTGCTCCGGAATATCCTTCGACATCTGCGAGGGAGACTGCATCATGCTTTGCGGAGCCAACGGCAGCGGCAAGACCACCCTGATGAAGGCTTTGGCAGGATTGTCAGAAGAGGTCATGATGATTCCAGCAAGAATCCCCAAAGTGGCAGGCTTCACCCTGAAGGAATTTGCCAGGATAGGGTGCTTCAGCCAGAGCGACATGGCAGGAAGGCTGTCTGACCAGCATGAAGAGGCCCTGGACGTGGCGATAAGTTCCCTCGGTCTGACCCACCTGGCAGACAGGGACATATCCACTCTCAGTGACGGCGAATTCCAGAAGGCAGGCCTGGTGTCAGCACTTGTGCGCAACGCATCAGTCATCCTCCTTGACGAACCCACCGCCTTTCTCGATGCAGAGAACAGGATCAGCGTCCTTTCAACTCTCAGAGAAATATGCGACAGAAAAGGCATAGCAGTGATCTTCTCCACCCACGACCTGCACGACGGCCTGAAGGTCTGCACCAAGGTCCTTGCCTTCGGAGCCGACGGCCGTTTCCGGTGCAGCGGTAACACCTCAGAATCCATGTCCGAGACCGTCTCCACAATATTCTCCCGCTCCCGCGAAACAATCCTATAAGCTACAGAATCTCGGGGGATTTGTTTTAAACGAAACTTTTCATACCTTTGGGGTTCATTTTTGGCCGACCTGGTCAGAAGTGACGACACAGGTCCCACACTCACGCCTTAACAGCGACAGCAATGAACAAGAAACTATTTCTGATTGACGGGCATGCACTGATCTTCAAGATGTATTATGCATTCCTGAGGCACCCGATGATCAATTCAAAGGGAGCAGACATGTCCATCCTGTTCGGATTCACGAAGTATATACTGGAACTTATCGAAAAGGAGAAGCCGACTCATCTTGCTGTGGCGTTCGACCCTCCGGGAGGCACTTTCAGGCATGAGATGTATCCTGACTACAAGGGCACCCGTTCAGAAACCCCTCAGCTCATAATCGACTCACTGGAGCCCCTGTGCGAACTCTGCAAGGCCATGGAGTTCCCCGTCCTCATGGTCAAGGGATTCGAAGCCGACGATGTGATCGGCTCAATGGCCAAGCGCGCCGAGAAGGAAGGCTTCACAGTGTATATGGTCACCCCTGACAAGGACTACGGCCAGCTCATATCTCCGAATATCCTGCAATATAAACCTGGAAAATCCGGAAGCGAGGCGGAGATCATAGACACCGTCAAGATCTGCGAAAAATACGGCATAGACACACCTGAGCAGGTGGTGGAGATCCTCACAATATGCGGAGACGCATCCGACAACGTGCCGGGAGTCAAGGGCGTTGGAGAAGTCGGTGCCGGAAAACTCATCGCGAAATTCGGAACCGTTGACAACATATATGCCCACATAGATCAGCTGACCCCGAAGCAGAGAGAGGCATTCGAGAGTTCAAAGGAGCATATCGGACTCAGCCACGAGCTTGTGACCATCAAGACCGACATTCCTCTTGACGTGACTGACAAGGAAATGGAGCTCACGGGTGAATATACCCCGGAAGTTGCCGACCTGTTCGAGAAATATGAGTTCGGCTCGCTGAGAAGGTTCCTTGGCAATGTGAAGCCGACAGTGACTCAGGAGGCAAAGACACTGAACTTCAAGGAAACCAGTGCAAAAGAGGTGTGCAAGGCGGCGGCAAAAGACGGGAAGTGTGCTATCATAACAGAAGGCGAGGAAAGCTCAATATTCACCGGAATCAAGAGGATTACGGTCAGCGCCTGTATCGGTGAAGATTCATGCATATCTGCGGCGGCTGGAGCGGAAGAATTTGCAGAGCTTCTTGCTGACGGGAATATAGAAAAATATGGATATGACCTGAAATACCAGCGTAATATCCTCACACACAACGGATTCTCTTTACAGGGGCGTCTGATGGACATCGAACTGATGCACTATCTGATCAACCCGGAGAAGAGCCACAAGATAGAAATCCTGTCCCGCACATATCTCGGCATCAATCTCGAGGAGGCAATGCCGGCAAAGGCTGAGTCACAGCAGGAGCTTTCCCTCTTTGACGAAGTGCCGGAAGACGAGCCTCAGAACAGCCGCATCGCAGAGGCGGCGGCAATCATCCTTCTGGGTGAAAAAGTCCGCGAGGAGATGGTCTCCATGGAACTCGACAGGCTGTATGACACGATGGAGGAGCCGCTGATGAGGGTTCTCTCCGACATGGAACTTGAAGGAGTGAAGGTCGACCTTGGCCAGTTGCGCAGATATGCAGCAGGGCTTGCTGCTGAAATGAACGACATTCAGGAAAAGGTGAGGGAAATGGCGCAGGACCCGAATCTGAACATACTCTCCCCTATCCAGATCGGCAGTCTGATTTTCGAGAAGCTGAAGCTGGATCCTAAGGTCAAGCCGAAGACAGGAGTACGCTACAGCTACCCTACCGACGAGGACACCCTGAGCGCCCTTGCAGACAAGCACCCTATAATCAATGAGATACTCGAATACAGAGGAGTACGCAAACTGCTCTCGACATATATCGAGCCGTTCCCGAACTACGTCTCCCCTGTCACAGGAAAGATACATACGACCTTCAACCAGGCCCTGACAGCCACGGGACGCCTCAGCTCGTCGAAACCGAACCTGCAGAACATCCCGATCAGGACTGAGCGAGGAAAGGAGATCCGCAAGGCCTTTGTGCCGAGCCGTCCGGACGGAGTCATCGTTTCCGCCGACTACTCCCAGATCGAGCTCCGCATCATGGCTCATCTGAGCTGCGACACCCATCTGATCGAGGCCTTCCGCAACGGACAGGACGTGCATGCAATAACTGCCGCCAAAGTCTTCGGAATAGCGCCTGAGGAGGTGACTGCAGACCAGAGAAGGATAGCCAAGACGGCCAACTTCGGCATCATGTACGGAATATCAGCCTTCGGCCTGTCCCAGCGCCTGCATATCGGCCGCGCCGAGGCTAAGAAGATCATAGAGGATTATTTTGCGAACTTCCCGGCGATATCGTCATACATAGAAGACACTCTCGCTGCAGCCCGCGAGACAGGATATGTCGAGACACTATTCGGACGCAGGAGATATCTGCCTGACATAACATCGAAGAACGGCACTGTCCGCGCCCTCGCCGAGAGGAATGCCATCAATGCGCCTATCCAGGGCACTTCGGCAGACATCATAAAACTGGCTATGATAAACGTGGACAGAAGACTCCGGAAGGAGGGACTGCAGAGCCGCATGGTGCTTCAGATCCACGACGAACTTGTCTTTGACGCCGTGAAGGAGGAAGTCGAGACCCTCTGCACCATCGTCAGGGAGGAAATGGAAAACGTGACCAAACTTTCAGTACCACTAACCGTTGAATGCAACTATGGAAACAACTGGCTCGAAGCTCACTGATCTGACGGACAGCGATCTCGTCCGCCTTGCCCTGGATCAGAACCAGGCCGCCTTCATCGTGCTATACACCCGATACCACATCGGAGTGAAAAGCCATATATCCAGATATGTCTCCCAGAAGGAAGATGTCGAAGACATAGCTCTCGAAAGCTTCCAGAAGGCATTCAGCCAGATAGGGACATATAACGACGAGTACAAGTTCTCGACCTGGCTGTACAGAATCGCCCGCAACACGGCCTTCGACCACCTCAGCAGGCACGACCGCGAGAGGACAAACATGCCGACGACCTCGATCAACGAGGACATAGCAGAGCTCAAGGAACTGCCTGCCAGCATGCATAACCCCGAGGAGGACATAATCAACCAGCAGGAATACGACAAGTGGCTGAACAACATCGAGAAGCTCAAGGACGACTACCGCATTGTCGCCAAGATGAACCTGATCGACAACTTCGGCTACAAGGAGATTGCAGAAGCCCTGGAGCTTCCGCTTAACACGGTCAAGACCAAGATCCGCAGAGCCAAGGCCATGTTGCTCAAGATGATGGACTACTCAGACGAATTATTATAAAAGCCATGACATTCAAGGAATTTGAAAATATAATCCTGGAGAAATTTCCGGAGACGACACCTCTGCAGATGGAGCGTTTCCGCAAGATGGACGCACTCTACCGCGACTGGAACTCGAAGATCAACGTAGTCTCCAGAAAGGACATAGACGAGCTGTACAGGCACCACGTCCTGCACTCGCTCGGGATAGCCGCATATCTCAAGACAAAGATGCCGGACGTATATGACAGGCTTCGCGGGGAAGGCGTATATAGCGCAGCTCTTCCGCTCAAGATCCTGGATCTCGGGACAGGAGGCGGTTTCCCTGGCATTCCTCTGGCAGTGATGTTTCCCAAGGCTGAATTCACCCTATGCGACTCCATCGGCAAGAAGATCATAGTTGCCAGCGAGGTCAGCAAGGGCCTGGAGCTTGAAAACGTCAAGACTGTCAATGCGCGTGCAGAGTCACTTCCGGAGACCTTTGACTATGTAGTTTCCCGTGCAGTGACATCGCTGGACAACTTCATGCCGTGGGTAAAAGGCAAATACACGGAAGGCATCCTCTACCTCAAGGGAGGAGACCTGACCGAGGAGATCGCCAAGGCCAAGCTCCGCAATGGTTCGGTGCATACCTGGCCTATATCAGAATGGACAGACGACCCTTTCTTCGAGACGAAACAGGTCATATTCATCGAACGATAAGGGCTATTAAAGGGCTGAAGCAGTGAATTTCAGAAGGAAGAGGCAATTCTTTCAAGAAAATATTCAATAAAATTTTGTAAATAAAATCAAAAAGACTACCTTTGCACTCCCAAAATTGTATCGAAAAATATAAAAACTAGAAATAATGAAAAGAACATTCCAACCATCAGATCGCAAGCGCCGTAACAAGCACGGCTTCCGCGAGCGTATGTCGACTCCAAACGGACGTCGCGTATTGGCAGCACGCCGCCGTCGTGGCCGCAAGAAACTGACCGTATCATCTGAGGACAGATGGTAATCGTCTGAGCCCTGGAACCTTTTTCATTATTCAGGGACAAAGTTACAGAACCCGGCCGCACTGGTCGGGTTTCTTGTTTTAATTACTTACCTTTGTGGATATGGAAGAAAACGAAAAATACATGAAGGAAGCCCTTCGTCAGGCAGCTCTGGCCGAAGCTGAAGGCGAAGTTCCTATCGGAGCTGTCATCACATGCCGCGGAAGGATCATCGGCAAGGGACATAACATGACGGAAAGGCTCAATGACCCCACAGCTCATGCCGAGATGATAGCCATCACCGCAGCCACGGAAGCGATGGGAGGCAAATACCTCAACGACTGCACCCTGTACGTGACAGTAGAGCCTTGCCCCATGTGTGCAGGAGCTCTTGCATGGTCACAGATAGGCCGGGTCATCTACGGAGCTTCCGATCCAAAGCGAGGTTTCTCCATGTTCTCCCCTTCCCTCATGCATCCCAAGACGGAAGTCGTTTCAGGGGTGCTGGCAGAGGAATGCGGCTCGAAGGTGACGGAATTCTTCAGAAAGAAGAGAAGCTGACATGGAGTGGCTTGAAGGACTCGGGCTTTTAGGCCTGTTCATCGGCACCTTTCTGGCAGCCACCATATTCCCGTTCAGCTCGGATGCGCTCTATCTGGCGATACTTGCTGCGACCGGCAGTCCTGTCAGCTGTCTTCTTGTGGGTACCCTCGGCAACTGGCTCGGAAGTGTCCTGACCTACTGGATCGGATGGATCGGCAAATGGGAATGGATCGAGAAATGGTTCAAGGTCAAGCCCGAGACCCTGCAGAAGCAGAAGGAGAAGGTGGACCGCTATGGAGTGTGGCTGGCCCTTGCCGCATGGGTACCGTTCATCGGAGATGTCATCGCCATCGCCCTGGGATTCTACAAGACCCGTCCCTTCTGGACAATGGTCCTGCTGCTTGTCGGAAAATTCGCCCGCTTCCTTGTCTGGAATCTGGTTTATGGACTGTTCTGAATCAAAAAACGGAATGCCTAGGCATTCCGTTTTAAGTTGAGATACCAGGATTCGAACCTGGACAGACAGAACCAAAATCTGTAGTGCTACCATTACACCATATCTCAATTCCGGGGTGCAAAGATAGTATTTTTTTCTTGTTATGCAAAGAGGCTCCCGTTTCCGAGAGCCTCTTCATAGAAATCATTTAGAGTCCAAGCTTCTTGAAAAAGTCGTTGCCCTTGTCATCCACGAGGATGAATGCAGGGAAGTCCTCTACATGGATCTTCCAGATCGCCTCCATTCCGAGCTCCGGATACTCGACGCACTCGATGCTCTTGATGTTGTTCTGAGCGAGGATCGCTGCAGGACCTCCGATAGAACCGAGGTAGAATCCGCCGTACTTCTGGCAAGCGTCAGTCACCTGCTGGCTTCTGTTACCCTTGGCGAGCATGATCATGCTGCCGCCATGGCTCTGGAACAGATCGACATATGAGTCCATACGGCCTGCTGTAGTAGGTCCCATTGAACCGCAAGGCATTCCTTCCGGAGTCTTTGCCGGACCTGCGTAGTAGATAGGGTGATCCTTGAGGTACTGTGGCATCTCCTCTCCCCTGTCAAGGCGCTCCTTGATCTTCGCATGCGCGATGTCGCGGCCTACGATGATTGTTCCATTGAGGCTCAGACGTGTTGATACAGGATATTTGGTAAGCTCTGCAAGGATATCCTTCATAGGCTGGTCGAGATTGATTTTCACAGCCTCGCCCTCGCCTGCCTGACGGAGTTCCTCTGGAATGAGGCGTGCAGGATTGTCATCGAGTTTCTCGATCCAGATACCGTCCTTGTTGATCTTCGCCTTGATGTTACGGTCAGCCGAGCAGCTCACTCCGAGTCCTACAGGGCAGCTTGCACCGTGGCGTGGAAGACGGATGATGCGCACGTCGTGAGCGAAATACTTTCCTCCGAACTGTGCACCCAGACCGATCTTGTGAGCCTCCTCGAGAACGAGCTTCTCAAGTTCGATGTCACGGAATGCACGTCCTGTCTCGTCTCCTGTCGTAGGGAGCTCGTCATAGAACTTGGTTGAAGCGAGCTTCACTGTGAGAAGGTTCTTCTCGGCAGATGTTCCACCGATCACGAAAGCCACGTGATATGGAGGGCATGCCGCTGTTCCGAGAGTCTTCATCTTAGCGACGAGGAACGGAACAAGAGTCTGCGGATTGAGGATGGCCTTTGTCTCCTGATAGAGATAGGTCTTGTTCGCCGAGCCACCGCCCTTTGTCACGCAAAGGAAGTGGTACTCTGCACCGTGAGTTGCCTCGATATCGATCTGTGCAGGAAGATTGCACTTGGTGTTCACCTCATCGTACATTGTGAGAGGCGCGTTCTGCGAATAACGGAGGTTCTCCTCAGTGTAGGTCTTGTACACTCCGAGAGAAAGAGCCTCTTCGTCGCAATATCCTGTCCACACCTGCTGTCCCTTCTCGCCGTGGATGATGGCAGTACCGGTGTCCTGGCAGAAAGGCAGCTTGCCCTTGCAGGCAACCTCGGCATTGCGCAGAAAGGTCAGTGCCACATACTTGTCATTCTCGGAAGCCTCTGGATCGTGGAGAATCTTCGCCACCATCTCGTTATGCTCCGGACGAAGCATGAAGGAAACATCACGGAAAGCCGTGTTAGCCATAACTGTAAGTCCCTCCTTAGCGATCTTGAGCATCTCATGACCCTCAAACTCGCCGGTGCTCACATACTGCTCCGAACCCGGAATCTTGTAGTATTCAGTCTTGTCCTCGCCAAGCTGAAACATAGGTGCATACTTGAAATCTGCCATTTTGTATTGTGTTAGTTTATTTTTTCGTTGTTGTCATTTCGAGAATCCCCCTTCTGTCATGTCGAGCGACCGCAGGAAGTCGAGACATCTCGTGACATCGTACAAATATAGCAAATATAAACGAGACTCCGCTTTAAGTCCATCAAAAAAGAGAAGCCGTGATGACTTCTATTTTCAATATATACAGATATGTTACTCCACATCATATAAGTCAGGTTTTCTTACCCAATGACAAGTCGGAGCGTTAGTTTTCAATGAGTTTTGTGTTGCGGTGCGATCTAACTTATACACACCGATAAACTGATACTTGCTTGACCCCTTCCTTTTGATGAATGTGATACGTGTCTCATCGCTATATTTTTCAAGGATCTGTTCCACATGTCTCAACCGTTCCTTTCCGCTTTTAGTGCTATGCTCCTCAATCAAGTCTCCGCCGTTACATATCTCATTTCCCCACATTGGATGACCTTCAGTCGGACACCAAACAGTTTCATTCGGGCGCCCTATCCTATCTCCGCAACAGGAGCAAGGATTTTTTCTTGGCATTGTATGCATCACAAGCATCTATAACTTTGCTAAACTCTTGCCTTGTGATCATTATTTTATGCATAATCTTACAATTAAAAGATGATTATTCTTGGAGGCAACGGACAGATAGAGCGACACCGCGAGATTCGTAGCACGGCTGAGCGACGTTGCCATCGCTGTCGAATTCCAGGCTGCACACGACGCTGTTGCTAGGAGAGGCAGACCAATATTTGCCGCCGAAACGGGCAAATTGCTGGCCGTCATTGTTGTACTCGATAAAACCCGAAGCAGGATACCATGTTGTGGAAAGACCCTGTTGGAAATAAACGACACAATACCCCACACTCTGATAGATATGGGAGGCACAGAATGCCCAAACCACAATTATCTATACGAAAGTGAGTGTTGTTTCGTATCATCCTTCTAACAAAGAAAACTTCCACATTTTCATTAAAGGACTTGCGAAAAACACTTTCACAAATATGTAATGTCAACGGCTTACACCGCCTGACACGACAAAGTTAAGCATTTTTCGATTACGGACAGAACTCACAGGGGGTATTGCTACTGGAAAGAAAAGCAGTATCTTTGTCTTGAAGAAAGATTACAGGATATGAAGTACAAAGATTTTGAAAACATCATATCTCCGGAGCGAATGAGAAAATACAATGTCGCGTGTGGAGGGAATACAGTGCAGGCAATGACATTATATCGTTATAATCTGCGCCTGTCACAGGAAATGTTTGTCGTAGTCAGTTGTTTTGAAGTGGCTCTTAGAAACAGAATTGATGCTGTGATGAAAGCGCATCTTGGCAACGACTGGCTCAGAGACCTTATTCTCCCTGGTGGAGCATGGTATAATGATCGAAGACTAGAAAAGACCAGAAAGATTATTGAGAATGCATATAATGGTCTCGTGAAGAATGGAACCTACTCAAATTCCAAGCTTCTTTCTGAAATGGAATTCGGAGTATGGAAGCATATGTTTTCAAACGTCCAGTACCGCCTGTCTGGTAGAAAATTGATGGGTATATTCCCCAATAAGCCAAAATCCACTCAGAGTCATAAATTTGACAACACTTACGTGTTTGGCGAACTGGATTATATCAATAAACTGAGGAATCGTATCGCGCATCACGAGCCCATATGCTTCAGTAAAAATCCTGTCAGCATAGACACGAAATACATACATAACAGATACAATAGAATAATGGAGCTCTTCAGGTGGATGGATATCGACGGGGCATCACTTTTGTATGGATTAGGTCACATTGATAACGCATGTAATCAAATAGATGCGTTACTGAAATAAAAAACGAGCAAAAATTTGTTTGTTATAAAAAAACAGCATACATTTGCAGTGTTTAGTCCCGGTAGCCCCTGATTCGTCAAGCTATCGGGTTTGGTTTTTTATACAGAAAAAGCATCTCGTTTGAGATGCTTAAATTTTGCCCCTTATGCGTGGCGGAGGTTTACGCCTTGCGGTGTGATGCGATGCGGGCGGGGACTTCGCACTACCCATTACATCGTCCGACCACGACTTACTATTTCAGGGCTCGTAACCGCATTGCGATAAGGGTTATCATCCCTTCTACGAATTCCCCGATGACCCTGCAAAGATATGCAGTTTTTCTTAATCTGCAAAATTCACACAAAACAGCTGATACATTATGGGTATTTCATCTTTGAAATCAGTCATTTTTATGGACGGGAAATGAAAATCCAAAGTGACTTAACATGGGGGGCAGCTAAACTACGTCAAGTCTATTAGATAAATTCGGATTTATTTCTGTGTCACTCTCATGCTGGATGCAAGGTTGCCATGCATTCCGCCAACATATAAGGTGCGACTTTTGCCTGTTGTATTCTTTTCTGCGGTAAGTGTCATTTCCCAGGCTTCCCCATTGAAAGAAGATTTTGCTATACTTGCAGTAAGCCATTCATATGTCACAGTAAATATCTCAGTTTCCTCATCGTATTCCGGAGAATGAACACCCTCTCCGTCATAATTCAGGATATCCAAAGTTTCAGGGGCAACGATAGTTTGTACTGTTATTGTTTCACCTGATGAAGACATTGTTACACTTGAGGGAGTAAAGAATTTCTCACATCCGCAAAGGCATACAACTGCTGCCAAAACTGTTAAGATTCGTTTCATAGTAAAGTAACTATGTTTGTAATCTATTGAAAGACGCTCTCAGGGGCTTGTCGGCCCCTGCCGCTTGGCAGACCCCCGAGAAGTTTTTCATATAAAAGTTAAGCTACTGATATTTTTGCTAAATTTATTTGGCATCAATTAT
>JAGBAO010000004.1 GCA_017938925.1 Bacteroidales bacterium
CATATGCATTTTGATTTATATGATGATAGAAATGAATTATTAAGATATGTTGAGCAAAAAGAGTCTTATACCATAGCAGTAACTAATTTGCCGCAGCTCTTTGAAAAGTATAAGCATCAATATGTTGAAAATAAGTATTTTCAATTAGCTTTGGGCTTTCATCCGGAATTGGTGTATCAATATAGTAACCAACAAATATTGTTTAAGGAATTGCTAAGTGAAACTAGATTTATTGGTGAAATTGGTTTGGATTATACCAAAAAATCAAAAGAAGATGTATCGAAGCAAACAGAAGTATTTGAAAAAATATTAGAGTGGTGTTCTGGAAATAATAAAATATTAAGTGTTCATAGTCGGTCTGCTTCAAAGAAAGTAGTTGATATGCTCGATGGTTTTGATGGAACTGTTATTTTACACTGGTATTCTGGAGGTATTACTGACTTAAGGCGATCCAGTGTGGGGGACCTTCCTCTCAGAACCCCTAGACATCGTCGCCATGGTGGGCCGTTACCCCGCCATCTAGCTAATGTCACGCGAGCCTATCCGTTTCCGAAATTCTTTAATCATAAAGAGATGCCTCTTCACGATACTATGGGGTATTAGTCGTCGTTTCCAACGGTTATCCCCCTGAAACGGGCAAGTTGCTCACGCGTTACGCACCCTTGCGCCGGTCGCCATCAAGACTTCGACGAATCTCCGTCTCATGCTGCCCCTCGACTTGCATGTGTTAAGCCTGCCGCTAGCGTTCATCCTGAGCCAGGATCAAACTCTTCATTGTATAATTTCTTATAATTCTTAGCTTGTCCCTGACACTTATAATCCTTTTCAAAAGAATTAACGCTTCTCGATAAATTGTATTTCTCGGTACTTGCTTCTTGTACAGTAAACAGTCTTTTCAATGAACTTCCAAACCCTCTTTCGAGGACCCGTTTTTCGAACGGGGCTGCAAAGGTAGGCATTATTTTAAAACTTCCAAACTTTTTCTTAAAAATTTTTGAAATTTTATTTTTCTGCCAGATTTTAAAGAACTTTTACCTTTTCGGCACACCCGTTTTTCAAAGGGAGTGCAAAGGTACGACTTTTTAATTAATCTCCAAATTTTTCTTTACTTTTCTGCCCCAAAAATTTATTGAAAAACCTCCTTGAAAATCCAATAGGCTGATTTTCAAGGAGGTTGCAATTTATAAGCGATTCTGAATAAATCAGAAATTATATTTCACCATGAGGTTGATGCGGTGGTTGCCTACCCAGTGGAGGTTGTCTGTTGCAAGAGCGCGGGCATTCAGAGTCGTGTATGTCACAGGCTGCCCATCTTTGACATCAACCACTGACTTTGAATAATCGCCATACTGCACGGCAGTCCACTGATATTCCAGTCCGACATTCATCTTACCTATATTATATATGATCTGCGGATTGACGCGACACATCTGGTTCAGGTTGGAGAAGCCGTTACTGCAGAAATATACATCTTCCTTTTTCAGAAAACCTGTCGACACAGGATCGGCCAGTCCAAGGTTCTTCACATATCCGAGGAAGAGGACTCCCTGCCATTTCTTTCCATAACTCATGGAGAGCCATGAAGAGGAGTTGCGCATTGAAGCATAGTTCCAGCTTCCGTCAGCATTTTCGCTCACCTTTGCATATCCGCTCATGAGATTCATGTGCTCACCACCCTCTCCAAAGGTTGTCTTCGCCTTTACAGCAAAGTTCTTGTACGAATACTGTGCATAGGCATAATAAAGGAGAGAGGTCTTGCGGTCGGAAACCTTTACGGTCGCTCCATCCTTCTTGCCGAGGACACGCGGCTTGATGCTTACCATATCCGCACCGAGTCTTACAAGGAAACTCTTGTTCTTGTATGCAACTGCAGCATACATCTCAGGCGTCATACCATATTTCATATATATGGCTGACGTTCCTATAGGACCGGCTGACTGGTACTGCATCTGCCAGATCGCCGCAGCAGAAACCACCCAATTCTTACCGAGGTTGGCATCCATCTGCACAAGAGGCGTGCGGGAGAACGGTCCGAAAGGTGCTCCGACTTCTAGGCTGAACAGATGAGGATGGTCGGCTGCCATAGGATGCCATGCCTGGCCGATCTTGAGGCCTACCGAGGCCTTGTCATCCTTGCCGAGAGGAAGATCCTTCCATGTTACTGTAGCATATGCCTGGCGCAGACGTGCCTGCGCTGTTCCGGAAATCTTCGAGTTACCCGGGAAATATGTCGTAGCATTGGCATTGGATGAATTGGACAGACCGGCATAGAAGTCGCCTTCGATCTTTGCTCCAAAATGCACATTGCCGATATTATATCCGCTTACATCGACACCGAGACGCGAGGTGAGGGCAAGGAAACGGAAGGAAGGAGTGTCATTCACATCTATTCCGTCCTTCATGGAAACGTCCTTTGGAAGGTAGTAGAACAGGTCACCTGTTCCGGAAACGCTTTCGCGGGAATCAAAGGCGAAATAGTTCCTTATGAAGCCATATAGCTTGAAATGGTTCTTGGGACTTTCCTTTACTTCCGCCTTGTCTGCTGCAAATGCGGGAAAGAATATCATCAGGATGGTCAGGATCAGTACAGTTTTTTTCATTTTACTTCTTGGTTGTGTCAGATCCCCGGTCAAGCCGGGGATGACGGGTGATTGGGGATCCCCGGTCAGGCCGGGGATGACGGTTAATTGCCGGGGATGACGGTTAGAAGCCGATAAAGATAAGCATTGCATATCCGAGGGCGAAGCCAACTACTCCAAGGATTATACCTACAGTCGCCATCTGCTTCGTGGTTATCATGCCTGTAGAGTGAGCAAGGGCATTCGGCGGCGTACTTACAGGAAGACACATTGCCAGGGATGCTGATATCGCGATGCCGACGATCATTGCAGGGACTCCTCCGAGGGCCTGGAATGAAGGGACATCCTTCATTGCGGTTCCCACCACCACGAGAATCGGCACCACGAGGTTTGCAGCGGCTGAATTCGAGATGAAGTTAGAGAGGAAGTAGCAGATGAATCCACCCACGAGCATGACGATCAGAGCATTCCAGCTTGCAAACGGAATGATCTGGATCAGGGTGGCAGCAAGACCTGTCTGGTTAAGCGCAGTACCGAGAGCGAAACCTCCGGCAACCATCCAGAGAACCGCCCAGTTGATGTGCTCCAGTTCACGTGCTTTGAGGATACCTGTTGCAGAGAACACCGCGAATGGAATCATTGCCACGATGTTTGAGTTGACCTTGAAGAGGCTCTCTCCGACCCAGAGGATGATGGTCAGGGCGAATGTTACCCATACCACATACTTCTGGAAAGGAGTGACTTTCACAGGTGCACCTTCTATCTTGAGTTCAATCCTCTTTGCCTTGAACGGATACATTTTCATGAGGAGGAACCATGCAAACAGGAGCATGATGATGACATAAGGAACCATGCGGAGCATCCATCCCACGAAGGTTATGTTGAATCCGGCTTCCTGGAGGGCGCCGAGGGCGATCGCATTAGGAGGGGTTCCGATAGGGGTACCCATACCTCCGATATTGGCCGCGATCGGAATGGCAAGAGCCAGGGATATTCTTCCACCGCCGTCCTTAGGCAGAGTCGCCAGAACAGGGGTAAGGAAGGTGAGCATCATCGCTGCAGTGGCGGTATTGCTCATGAACATTGAAAAAATACCGATTACAAGCAGGATACCGAGAAGCACGGTCTTTGGATTTGTTCCGAAAGGCTTGAGCATGACTTTCGCCAACTGGACATCAAGTCCCACCTTGGTAGCTGCAAATGCAAGGACGAATCCACCGAGGAAGAGCATGATGACAGGATCGGCAAATGCTGCCATGACATCCTTATAGTTGGTAAGAGCGCCGACATTTTCCTTCGCGATAAGGAAGCCGAGGCCCTTGTTTGACGTTGTCAGAAGAATGGAAACGATTGCGACAACAGAAGTCGTCCATGTCGGGATCACCTCAAGGATCCACATGAGTGCTGTAAAGACAAAGATTGCAATTACGCGCTGCTGGGTCAGAGTGAAGATAGTTTCACCGGTTACAGGATCTACTCCATAAAAAGAGGTCGGCACCAGGGCCAGGAAAAAGGTGATGACACATACTGCGAGAAATGCGAGGCAGCGTTTGAGGTTCATCGGATGGCCTAAAAAATGAAAATAGGACATGATTTATTGGTTTTGTTAACTATTATGCGTCTCTTTTGTTTTAGGAGTGTAAAGTTGGAGAATTTATTTATAAAAAACAAGAGGACAGCCTTCCGACTGTCCTCCTGAGCATATGTTAAGGTTAGAATTAAATCAGACCTGAAGATCCGAGCACGATCAGCATACCATATCCGAGTACGAGACCGAGAACTCCCATGATGACGCCTGTCTTGATCATATCCTTCTGTTCGATCATGCCTGTTGCAGCTGCAATCGCATTCGGCGGAGTCGAGATCGGAAGCACCATACCGAGTGATGAGCCGATTGCCACACCGATAAGGAGGGTTGAAACGCCACCGAGAGGTGCGAGGTTGGCAGACACTGCTGCACTTGCTCCCACTGCAGCAAGAATCGGAACGAGGAGGGATGCTGTCGCAGTGTGCGATATGAAGTTCGCCATTGCGTAGCAGATCAGACCTGAACCTACGACCATAACCACTGCTGGCCATGAACCGAATGGGATAGCGTTGATGAGCGTCTGTGCAAGACCAGTCTCCTGGAGACCTACGCCGAGGGCAAAACCTCCGGCTACCATCCAGAGCACTGACCAGCTGATCTCCTCAAGGTCACGCTTTGTGAGGACACCGATGATTGCGCACACGCCTACAGGGAGCATAGCGACTACGTTGGCATTGACACCTGTCTTCTTGTCAAGAACCCAAAGGAGCACTGTGCAGGCGAAGGTGACATAGACTACAATCGATCTCCAGTCCTTCTTGAGTTCGCCCTCAATGTTGAGCTCGATGGACTTTGCCTTGAATGGGAACAATTTGAGGAGCATCACCCATGCCAGAAGAAGGAGCACGAGAGTAAGCGGAATCATGAAAGCCATCCACTGTCCGAATCCGATCTCGATGCCGATTTCAGACATATACTTGAGAGCGATCGCATTCGGCGGTGTTCCGATAGGCGTACCCATACCACCGACATTGGCTGAAATCGGAATTGCAAGCGCAAGGGCTGTCTTACCCTTTCCGTCAGCTGGAAGAGCCTTGAGGACAGGTCCGAGGAAAGTGAGCATCATCGCTGCAGTAGCAGTGTTGCTGAGGAACATCGAGAAGATTCCTGTCACCATGAGGAAGCCAAGGAGCACGAACTTAGGGTTCTTGCCGAAAGGCTTGAGCATCACACGTGCGAGGAAGAGGTCGAGACCTGTCTTTGAAGCCGCGATCGCGAGGACAAAACCTCCGATGAAGAGCATGATGATAGGGTCCGCGAAGCAGTGAAGCAGAGACTTATAGCTGGTCTGAGCACCCAGAACCGAAGGATCTGCATTCTCGAAGAAGACGAGACTGCTGTTGGACGTGGTGAAGAGCAGCAGGACAACCACCATTACGGAAGTGGTCCACGCAGGCACTGCCTCAAAGAGCCACATAAGGATGGCGAAGAGGAAGATTGCCAGAGTTCTCTTCTGAATGATTGTCATTCCGGTGATCCAATCCTCTACAGGAAGGCACCATACTACCAATGCCGCCACGATAGCGATGATAAGGCGGATTGCTCTTGAAACCGTCTTGTTATCTCTCTTGGTGGCCTTTTTCCAGTTATGGTAAGCCTCAACAAGCTGATAACCAGGGAAATTCTTAAACATAACCTGTTATTTTAGTTAATAAAAATGCGCTCGTTCCGAAAAACGGGCGCAAAGTTAGTCTTTATTTATAATAAAGCAATTAAAATACTGTTAAATTATTCCCTGCTCAAGCATTGCCTGAGCGACCTTCATGAAGCCGGCGATGTTGGCACCCTTGACATAGTTGATGTAGCCGTCAGGCTGAGTACCATACTTGACGCATGCCTCATGGATATTGGCCATGATGCTGTGGAGTTTCTCGTCAACTTCAGCAGGTCCCCAGCTGATGTGCATTGCGTTCTGGGTCATTTCAAGACCTGATGTTGCAACGCCACCTGCATTGACAGCCTTGCCAGGAGCGAACATGATGCCCGCCTTCTGGAATGCGGCGATAGCCTCAGGGGTACATCCCATGTTGGAAACCTCGGCAGCAAGCCATGTTCCGTTTGCGAGGAGTTCCTCTGCATCAGCACCTGTCATCTCGTTCTGGAACGCACAAGGCATCGCGATGTCACACTTGATGCTCCAAGCCTTCTTTCCCGGATAGAATGTTGCAGAAGGGAACTTGTCAGCGAAAGGAGCTACCACGTCGTTGTTTGAAGCACGGAGCTCGAGCATATATGCGATCTTCTCTGCATTCATTCCTTCCGGATCATAGATCGCACCGTCTGGTCCTGAGATTGCGACTACCTTGGCACCGAGCTCGGTAGCCTTGGTTGCAGCACCCCATGCAACGTTACCGAAGCCTGAGAGGACGATAGTCTTGCCTGCGATATCCTTGCCTGCCATCTGAAGCATATGCTGTACGAAATACACCGCTCCGAAACCGGTCGCCTCAGGACGGAGGATAGATCCTCCCCAAGTCAGGCCCTTGCCTGTAAGGACACCTGTATTGTACTGCTGAGCCAGCTTCTTGTACATTCCGTACATGAAACCGATTTCGCGTCCGCCGACTCCGATATCTCCTGCCGGAACATCCTGGTCAGGACCGATAACCTTCCAAAGCTCAAGCATGAAAGCCTGGCAGAAACGCATGATCTCGGCGTCAGACTTTCCTCTTGGATTGAAGTCAGAACCACCCTTTCCACCACCCATAGGGAGGGTTGTGAGGGCATTCTTGAATGTCTGCTCGAAACCGAGGAACTTCAGGATAGAAAGGTTCACCGAAGGGTGGAAGCGGATACCTCCCTTGTAAGGACCTATAGCAGAGTTGAACTGCACACGGTATCCCGTGTTTGTCTGAACTTCGCCGTTATCGTCGATCCAAGTCACTTTGAATGTGAGGATGCGCTCAGGTTCAACGATACGCTCGACGATCTTTGCATCTTCGAACTCAGGATGCTGGTTATATACTTCCTCAATAGACTCCAATACTTCGTGCACCGCCTGGAGATATTCCTTCTCATAAGGGTACTTGGCCTGGAGTTTGGCCATCAGATCTTTAGTGTTCATTATCTTATCATTAATTATGGTTATTTCACTTCCCAAGTCGATCCGCTGCGGAGAAGATCGTCCACGCACTGAATCTTTGACTTTGCCTTGACTTCCTCCACCTGATCGCGGACTCCGTCGTCATATGTGACATCCTTCACATCGCGGATCACACCGAGAGCCACCGGAAAATCCGGATACTTCATATCTGCAAGCATCATATGGATTCCCACATTCTCGGAATGTGCATCATGTACGAGGATATCGTCTTCCGTCACACCGTTCTCTCCGATAGTGCCCACCTTCAGTCCCATGCCGTCAAGCATCAGACCCTTGTCACGGTTCTTTCCGAAGAACATCTTCTCTCCGTGGCGGAGGACTATGGTCCTGTCTGCACGCACCTCCCTGTCTGATATCACCTTATGAGTGCCGTCATTGAAGATCACGCAGTTGGTGAGCATTTCCATCACTGAACATCCGTCATGCTTTGCAGCCGAGAGCATTATCTCAGAGGTCAGCTTGAGTTCCGAATCAAGGCTGCGGGCAAAGAAGGTTCCCTTTGCTCCCAGCACCAGGCTTCCCGGATTGAACGGATGTTCCACGGTTCCGTAAGGAGAAGTCTTCGAGATCGCTCCGAACTTTGAAGTCGGCGAGTACTGTCCCTTCGTGAGACCGTAGATCTGGTTGTTGAAGAGGATTATGTTTATATCGACATTTCTTCTTATCGCATGGATGAAGTGGTTACCTCCGATTGCCAGGGCGTCGCCGTCTCCGCAGGCCTGCCATACGGTCAGGTCAGGATTAGCCACCTTTATTCCGGTCGAGATGGCGGTTGCACGGCCGTGGATGCTGTGGAAGCCATATGTATTCATATAGTAAGGAAGACGTGAGGAGCATCCGATTCCGGACACGATCACATATCTCTCCTTGTCGTAGCCCAACGCTTCAGTCACATCAGGAAGGGCTCTCTGCAGGGCCGCAAGGACTCCGTGGTCGCCGCAGCCGGGGCACCATCTTACTTCCTGGTCGCTTTTGAATTCTTTGAATGTATATCTTGGCATAATGTTTCTTGTTTTAAGATCCTTCACTTCGTTCAGGATGACATCATAACGTCCCGATTATTTATAGATTTGCCTTTATTGCAGCGACTATTTCCTGAACGAGGAACGGCTGTCCCTGAACCTTGTTGTACTGGGTGTATGTGAACTGCGGATAGATTCCGCGAAGATAATTGACGAAATGACCGTTGTTCAGTTCGCACACAAGAATCCTGTCAAACTTAGACAGCACCTGCTCCGTGTTTCTTGGAAGAGGCATGATATAGTCAAAATGAGCGAAGCTGACATCCAGTCCTTCCGCACGTACCTCCTGGACTGCAGACAGGAGGTGGCCAAAGGTTCCGCCCCATCCCACAACGAGAAGCTTGCCGCTTTCAGGGCCATTCACCTCAAGTTCAGGAATGTAATCCGCAACCTTCTGCACCTTCTCGGCACGTTCCCTCACCATTATGGCATGATTGAGAGGGTCTGACGAAAGGACTCCGTCGTGGTTCTTCTCAAGACCTCCGACACGATGCTCGCATCCTGCCATTCCCGGCACCGCCCAACGGCGTACGAGAGTCTCCGCATCCCTTTCAAAAGGCTTGTAAGGTCTGTTCGGAAGGGCGAACGGAGGAATGATCTTCGGATAGTCCTTCATGGATGGGATGAGCCAAGGCTCGGAACCGTTTCCAAGGAAGCCCTCGGTGAGAAGAAGCACAGGGGTCATATGCTCGACAGCGATCTTTGCCGCATTGAAAGCCGCATCGAAACATCCTGCAGGAGAGTGGGCTGCCATCACGACCATAGGGCACTCTCCGTTACGTCCATACAGAGCCTGATTAAGGTCAGTCTGCTCTGTCTTTGTAGGGATTCCTGTCGAAGGACCGGCACGCTGAACATCAACGATCACCAGAGGAAGCTCGGTCATCACGGCAAGTCCCATCGCCTCTGACTTAAGCGAAAGTCCCGGGCCTGATGTAGTGGTCACCGCCAGATTTCCGGCAAATGCCGCTCCGATGGATGTACAGATTCCTGCGATCTCGTCCTCTGCCTGCATTGTCTTGGCACCGAGGTTCTTATGGATAGCAAGCTCCTCAAGGATACCTGTTGCAGGGGTTATAGGATAGGAGCCGCAGAACAGCGGAAGACCTGACTTCTCTGAAGCCGCGAGAAGGCCCCACGCTGTGGCCTGGTTTCCGGTTATATTCCTATAAAGGCCCTTAGGCTGATGAGCCGGTTCTATATTATATGTATTAGGTATCGCCTGAATGTTTGCCGCATAGTTGAAGCCGTCCTTGAGGACCTTCTTGTTCGGCTCGATCATTTCCGGCTTCTTCTTTCCGAACTTCTTCTCAAGATACTGGAAGATGTACTCCATCGGACGGTTGTAGATATAGCAGGCCATACCGAGGGTGAACATGTTCTTGCACTTGGCCACGGATTTCCTGTCCAGTCCGCTGTCCTTGAGGCTCTCCTCTGTAAGAGTCGTGATCGGAGCCACGATTATGGTCCTGTCCTCAATGTACAGCTCTGCAATAGGATCATTCTTGAGACCTGCCTTCCTGAGTCCTTCCTCATCAAACGTGTCCGAGTCGATCAGGACCATGGCTGTCCTCTTGAGCCATTTTGCATTAGCCTTGAGAGCTGCAGGATTCATAGCCACGAGCATGTCGCAGAAGTCTCCCGGCGTGGTGATGTGTTCGCTTCCTATATGGACCTGGAAACCGGAGACACCTGAAACTGTTCCATGAGGGGCCCTGATTTCCGCCGGATAATCAGGAAAAGTAGAAAGTTCATTACCAAAGACTGCCGACATATCAGCAAAAAGAGACCCGGTGAGCTGCATACCATCTCCCGAATCTCCTGCAAATCTGATTACAACATCTTTAGTGTCAATAACCTTATGTTGCATAGTTAGTTGTTAATAATTATTAGTCAAACGCCACAAATTGGATACAAATCTAAGCAATTTTCCAATACATTGAATATAAATTTCAACTTTTTTACAGACACATCAAATCTTTTCTACAACCTTGCCATTAGGTCTTGAAGACAACTACTCCGACGCTCACAAGAGTACTAAAATATGCCTCAAAAAGTCTTTCAAAACTTTCCGAGGCATATCCGAATCATGGTTTAATCCTAATATCTAATGTCCGCACTATCATATGCTCATCCAATCTTCTGCACTTCTGCAACCATTTTTGGAACGAGGTAAAAGTTAAACTCCTCGGTAAGGCTGAATCACTGCCATCATCCACGGCCTTATAAAAAGGCGAGGGAGAGAACACCACATATATACGATTCAATTCCATCAATTGACGAGAGCATGTCAACTGATATTCATCCACCATGTCAGAAGACAACACTCCACAAATGTGCATTTTTGAGAAAAAGACATACTCCTCATTAGCCTTGACTGCAACTCTTCCATCCGTCTGAGAATAATATGGCAAAAGACAATATACATTATCCTCGCCATCATGGAGATATATAGCCAAATATCCATCGACAGGGGACATGAATTGCATATACATGAAATCACCATCATTAAATTCCGAAGACTCGAAGCGCTCATCATACCCATTACGCAGGAGCCGGACAAGCAAATCAACTGGTGCAGACTTCATCTCTCTAACTCTACCGGTTACCTTAACGCTCACTATCAGTTTGCCCTCCTCTATCGAATGTCTGAACTCAGGTTCTCCTACTGTCTGCACCCATTCTCCTTTGACTTCACTTTCTCCAAGCGACAACATATCAATGGAAGACTCTCCATTCTTATTCTCAATTTGGGTAAAATTGACAACACCGACAACTGTCCCAAATCGTTCTGCAAGAATCTGCGCCTTGCAGCGTTCAAGAGCGATATGTTCCGCTTCCTCCATTGACATGGTTTTAGGAACATCAAAATAGGTATAACTGCCTGAAACCATCTGCAATTTTTGCGCAGACAGTTTCAGACATGAAAAGAGCATGAGAAATATCAGAAGTATCCTATATTTCATCATCAGAACGCACCATCAAACTTCTCAAGCAACAATTTATCAGCCTTTTTCTGAAGTTCCTCCCTCACCACCTGCCTGGCTGCCTCCTTGGCAAGTTCCGAACTGTAAGCTACCATTACAAGCACTTCCTTGTTTCCGTTAGGAAGAGTTCTATAGAGCTCAACTATAGGTACAACTCGACCAAGACGCTGAGATATGCGGTTCTCACTCGCGCTAACTATTTCAGTAATGGATGCCGCCTCTCCTGCCGTCAACTGCTTATTAGCAATACTATTTCGAATGACAGCATGTACATCTTCGGAGATGCTTCCTGCCAGTCTCAACTTTGCCACCTCACTTGCCTGCATCTTTGCCGCATCATAATGTTCTCCAATTGATACACCTTCAGCAGTAACATATTTAAAGTTCAGATTCTCGTCCCTAAATCTTCGCATTTTATAAATATCATCCAACTGTCTCTCAATAGGAAGGTGTCCCGGGATAGTCTGCCAGCCCTCACGTTTATATTGCCTTGCACCCTTACGCGCATCCCTGAGCACCTTGGAATTCAATTCATTTTCAGCGGCCTTTTCAAACTGCCTGTACTCTTTTGCGATTTTCTTTTGAGACTGCGCATCTGCGCCATAGATACTGGCCATCGCTGCCAGCAGCAAAACTAGAATCTTTTTCATACTTGAATATTTAAAGTTTATCTGAATAATCTGATCTTTTCCCATTCCAAATTCATATCAGGAGAACATGAGAACTGTGGTGTCTGCTGTTTACGGACAGCTACCACCGACTCTTTTGTCACAGAAGAGGTAACATATTCTACAAGTTCCTTCATCGTCACATTCCCTTTTGTCTGCTTTAATTTCTGCAATAGGAAATATGTAAACAGGCCATGTCCCTTTTTATCATATGTCATAGCTGTCTCATCTGCCTTAGACGCAGAAAAGACCATAACTTTTCCAGAAAGGGGAACAGACGACGTTTGCCTTGAGCGCACGACACCTCGTGCAGCCACCAGCATTTCTCCATCTTTCTTCGCCCCACTGAAGCATGCATCAAGAAAGACAGATACAGACTTTACAGGCAGTTCTCCAAGCTGTTTGTATAAATTTGACAGTTTATATCCGGTTTCCACATCTTTACCTAATCCGTCCACTGGGAGCAGATATGTTTCATTGCCAGCTTCATCCGGAACCCCATGACCGGAATAATAAACAATCACCTTAGCTTTATCTCCAAATGCATTGCCTACATCCCTAAGCCAATTCACTTCCATCCTGATTTCATTCAACGTTGCATCTGAACAGAAATGTATATGCTCCTCCGGTATGGCCAGAGTCTTCATGCAATAATTCCGGAATGACTCTCCATCGGAACGAGCATATGCCACATTGTCTTCATGGCGGTAGGCCTCATTAGCTATTATGACAGCAAATGTATTGTTGTTGACTCCCCAGCCTGACGGAATATCGACATCAACATCAGACTTGACCGCCACCGCTGACCTCTTTATATTCTGATATCCTTTCTGCATATGCATCAGAGCTGTGGTATCTATTTCAATGGGAGCAAAACGATAATCGACGTTTGCAACAAAATAGTCCAGCGATGCCGAGTTGCTATACATATATGACTTTCCAGACGGAGCGGTAAACTTCAATTCCGCTATAGCCAACGCATCGTTATCAACAAAATACACCACATCCCTATTCATGGAATAAAATGAAGTTTCAAACGTCCTGGCTTCCGCGACGGGGACAGATACAAGCATATCTCCGAATCTGAGGTCTTGCACCAGAAAGACTTCGTTATCCGGATCATAACCTTTTATACTTTGTTGAAGTATCGCCTTTTGTCCCAGTTCGCTTATGTACATCTTCTCTGCTTCACGAGTCAATTCCGAGACCATGGATTCGCGCGTAGCATCGGTCACTCTTTTCTGCCAATCTGCTGTCTTCTCATACTTTCCTTTCTTTTGCCATGCCTCAACCTTGCGCTCAACATATATCTTCGCGTAATCAGAAAACGGATATACAAATTCCTCTTTTGTTTCATACTCCCTGCCTTTGCGATCAATGTACACCTGTTTGCCTTCGCCATTCTTCACCATAGCCAGTCCATCACAAAAAGCCCGAGCATTTTCATACTTGAAAGGTACTGCAACTTTTCCATCGTAACTGATATATCCCCACTTGCCATACTGTTTCACAGCGGCAAGTCCTTCACTGAACACAGAATAGTCATCATACCGAAATGGAAGTTTAAGATTGCCCTTGTTATCTATAAATCCTACTTTTCCCTTCAACCTGACACCAGCAAGTCCTTCTGAGAATCTCCCAGCCTCATCAAATCTCAATGGAACAATAGTCTCACCATACTGATTTATATACCCGCACTTACCATCTTTCTTGACCACCGCCAGATCTTCCGAAAAGAATCCGGCAAATTCATATTGTGGACGCACCACCCACTCGACACCTTGTTTATAACCATATCTCCCCTCAGTGTCAAGTACGGGAATAGGATACTCCTGGGCAAGAAGGTTAACTGTCATCAATACCCAGACGCCAAACGATGCTATCACATAATTATTCCTCATCGCCTTCTGCATTAAAATCATATTCGACAAGATTGTATGCACGCCAGTTAGAGGCACTATAAGCATCAATGGCTTCCGCAGGAACATAAATGGTCACACGCTCAAATGAGCTATAATCAAAGATGCCGGAATTATCGCCTTTATAATCTATAGCCTGCACCGGTATCCGAGGAGGTGTCAATGACTTAATATATAGACTCATGCCATATTGACAGCCGGAAAAAGCATTATTTCCTATTTCAATAATTGACTCCGGCAAAGTCACCTCAGATAAATATTCACAGTCTTTGAATGCATCTACACCTATCCATTTAAGGCCTTCATGCATTATGACTTCAGTCAATTGGTCACACGCCATGAAGGCTCCCCCTTCTATTGTATTTACCTGAGACTTCAGTTCTATTTTTCTTAAACCTGTCTGAGCAAAAGCGTACACTCCAATTTCATTTAATCCTGATGGAAAATTAATTTCTGTCAGATTCCTACAAGCTTGAAAGGCATACCCGCCTATTTTTTTCATTTCAGAAGGGAAGTCAATCGAAATCAGCTTCTCACAGCAATAAAAGGCATATGCATCTATAGTTTCAACAGATTGCGACAATGTCATTTTCATGAGTTTCTGACAATTCTGAAATACACCTTTTCCAATATGAGTCACTTCATCATCAAAAACCATTTCACGTTTTCCTGATTTTTCATTATCCTCGACCCAATGTGCTCCAAAAGAATTCATTTCATATGATGATGAATTGTTGTTATAGCCTCTTTGACCAAATATGTATGTGTAAGCTCCGCTCATAAAACTTACAATCGGCATTCCATCCACTGTCTCATATAAAATGACATTATTAGATACACCATCTGACGGTGAAGACTCCTCGCTTTCATTTTTTTCAGCACTGCTATTTTCACCGCTAAATTCTACAGTAATTTCGCCACAGCCGCACATTGAAACAATCAGTGGCAATAACAAAAAATGTTTCCTCATATTGTTAACAGATTAAAAAGTAAAACCCAAATTCAGGCTTGGAACGAAATAGAAGACCCTCTTGGCTGACAGTGATGATCCTCGAGTATATTCCGTAATTTTCCATAATTGCCTTGCATGTGTACCGAACGCAAGATAAAAGCTGCTTTTATGGTTCATTCTCCAGTCGAGCCCGAAAAGGGCACTTGCCATCAGTCCATTTGCAGGATATGACAGTTCATCACACGGACCTTGGTCTGATGTGCTGATCATCAGGCTGCACTTTGGTAACGAAACATATCCCCCGGCAGAAAAGGACAGAAATGGCATTGTCTTGCGTTTTCTGTTGAAATATGTACGCAGTTGCACATATCCTGCACCATTCAGGAATCTTTCTGGCAAATAGTCTCCAGCACTCATGGTAAGACCAAACTCCTCATCGAATCTATTAAATCTACCGAAAGTTCCATCCAAGACGCAAATCGGTAACAGATCCAGTCCCACCCCCACACCAAGGAACAGCCATTTAGCCATACGCACTCCGAATGTATAATTCACATCAGCACACAGATAAGGCAGGCTTCCCCATCCGCCTGTGGAAAATTCCACATTCTGTTCAAACTTTGGATACGACATCTTGGAGACCTTGACATCTCCCTTGAGCTTCCGTATCTCCTGTGGGGCAAAAATAAAGACATCGCCATTTTCATCTGTAAGCACATACTCACCTGATGCATTCACATGATATTCTCCAGTTATTTCAAGCCCGCTGACAAGACGCAGGGTGCCGAAACGATTATTCTTTTCTTCCTGAGCATCCATCAGAAAGGCTGACAACGAGAGAGCAAGAATTAATACAATTCTTTTCATCAGACATAAGATATCCCCGGCTCCTGAAGATAAAATAAGGTATATACAAAGAAAGTGTGGAGTCGACTCCGTTCATCCGATTGAAGGTTGTGGAAAGACCCGGTCATGGATAAACGACACAATACCCCACACTCGGCAGATATGGGGTATCAAGGTGCAGAACGCACCTATCCTCACAATCTACACGAAAGTGAGTGTTGTCCGTAGCATCCTCATGACCTAGAAAACTTCCACATTTTCAATCGAGGACTTGCGAAAACACTTTCACAATATGTAACTCCTCACGACACAATTGCGCGAGTTCTGCAAATGTAGTAATTTTTTCCACACGGGCAACACTCCTGTCGGGTATTGTGTATACATCTCATATTAGATATCCATTTATCCCGTATGTATTTATGATGTCATATGTTATCGTACATTCATGCACAATCCAATAGACAAAACAACCACTATTACGTACCTATCCGTGATTCTGTACATTTTTCCGGAGGCTTGACGTAGGAGTTTCTATATAACCCTCCTATACGCAAAAGCAGACCCTCATAATGGGGGTCTGCCTTTATATCCATCACAATAAATGTTACTGCATCTGAGCAGCCTGTGCCTTAGCCTGGAGTTCTGCCTGGAGAGACTCGAGAGTCCTGTCCGCAGGGATGCCAAGAGCGGTACGTGCCTCTGGTGTCAGATCTACAAGCTGGGCAGGGTCAACATAAAGAAGAGAGCCCTTTTCAAATACAGCTGCAATACCCTTGGCCTTTGCAAGCTCATTCACCTTATTCTGTGCCTTCTCATAGATAGGAGCCTGGAGCGAGTTCTGGAGCTGCTGCATCTCCTGCTGGAGACTCTGCTGAGTCTGCTCAAGTCTGGACTGGATGTCCATTATCTCCTTTTCCTTGCTTTCGCGGATGGCAGGAGTCCATGTCGAAGCCTTCTGCTGGAACTGCTGAGCCTTGGTCTGATACTCCTCATACATCGCCATCAGAATCTCCTCATTGGTCTTCTGGTTCTCCTCAAGGGTAGCTCTTGCCTGATCCATCTCCGGCATCAGCATGATTACCTCGTTGAAGTCAACGAAAGCAAACTTAAGATCCTGCGCACCTGCTGCAACAGACATTACTGCCATTGCTGCGATCAAAAACATTTTCTTCATAATCTTTATCTTTTGTTAATTAATATTCCTATCAGAACTGCTGTCCGATCACGAAATGGAACTGGCTTCCGCCATATCCGTCATGATTGTCAAATCCATATCCCCAGTCGACTCCAAGCAATCCGATCATCGGGAGGAAGACCCTGACGCCGACTCCGGCTGACCTTCTGATCTGGAAAGGATTGAAATCCCTGATATCCGACCAGCAGTTACCTCCTTCGAGGAAGAGCAGGGCATATATCGTTGACTGCGGCTGCAGGATGACCGGATATCTCAACTCCACCGTAAACTTGTCGTATACGTTACCGGCATAATAGTTTCCTGTCGAATTGTATGAAGACTCCGCAGTCGGGGTCAGCATATAGTTTTCATAACCACGCAGCGCAATGATTTCCGATCCGTATGTATCATATCCTGACATACCGTCTCCACCCACGCGGAAGCCCTCAAACGGAGAGTAACCCCAATTGCGGTTGTAATATCCAAGATATCCGAACTGAGCACGTGCCATGAGCACAAGGTCGCCTACGAGTTTTGCGAACACCGATCCCTTGAACGACCACTTGTGATACTCGATCCACTTGTATCTGTTCTGGGAAGTCTGCATATCGTAGTTGATATCCTTCCAGTTGCTCACGCGGACAGGATTGCCATCAGCATCAAGTCTTCCGTAATCCTTCTTTCTCATAAGGGAGTATGGCGGAGTCAGCTGCAGCGAGAAGCTGAAATCAGAACCCTGACGCGGATAGATCTGCTGGTCTGTCGAAGTTCTTGAAAGACTCAGAGTGTAGCTAAGGTTGTGGGAGATTCCCGTGTTGAACAGGAAGTTGTACTGCCAGTCCTGAAGCTTGTATGTCTGCCAGCTGAGCTGATTGTACAGTACGAAATAGTTGTCCGGCCATTTCAGACGCTTTCCTATTCCCGCCGCAAATCCGTAGACCTCCATATACTGGTCGTTGTTCAGGATGTTGAAGTAGAGGTTGGACATTGTCTGTCTCGTATAGTAAAGCGACATGTTGAGCGATGTCGGCTTCTTTCCGAAGAGCCAAGGCTCTGAGAAGCTTGCAGAAAGGCTTGTGTAATACGTTCCGTTGGTCTGGAAGCGGATCGAAAGGTTCTGGGCATCTCCAAGCGGAACCGGACGCCATGCTGTCTTGTCAAAGAACCTCCTTGTCGAGAAGTTGTTGAAACTTACTCCGACTGTGGCCACGAATGTGTTTCCACCCCATCCTCCGGAAAGTTCAAGCTGGCTTGAAGGCTTCTCCGTCACGTTGTACACGAGATCGACAGTATTGTTCAGTTGGTTAGGGATTATCGAATATCCTGTCGCAGGGTCCGCGATAGCCTCCGGGTCGAACTGTCCCATCGAAGCGATCTCTCGGATCGAACGCTCGAAATCAGACTGACTGAAAAGATATCCCGGACGGGTGAAGATCTGACGGCGTATCACCCTTTCATTTGTAAGATCATTACCGTTGATCACGATATTGTTCAATGTTGCAGGCTTTCCCTCCACAACGCGCATCTCAACATCCACGGAGTCTCCTTCAATATTGAGTTCGACAGGCTGGAGATTGAAGAAAAGGTATCCGTTGTCACGATAAAGCTTCGAAACATCATACTCGTTCTGCTTTCCGCCACCGAACAGACGCTTTTCCATGGTCACCACATCATAAACGTCACCCTTCTTGATCATGAGAATGTCATTGAGGGTCTCGGAGCTGTATACGGAGTTACCTGTCCAGGTTATATCCCTGAAATAGTATTTCTTGCCTTCGTCAATCTCGAAATCGATCTGAAGACGTCCCGGCTCCACATAATACATCGTATCCTTTACGATTCTCGCATCCCTGTATCCGGCCTCGTTGAAGACACTGAGCATGGCCCTCTTGTCGTTGCCGTACTCCTTCTCGTTGAACTTCTTGGAACTGAAGAAGTTCTGGAAACGCGCATCCCTTGTCTTCTTCATCGAACGCACCAGCTTGCTTTCCTTCACATGATCAGCGCCCTTGAATGTTATCGTCTTGATCTTGACCTTCTGTCCCCTGTCCACTGCAAACTGCACTCGGATGGCACTTCGGATGACGGAATCCCTCTTGGTATTGACATCGACCTCCACATTATGGAAACCCTTCTCCTTGTAGTATCTCTTGATGATGTCAGTAGCGGTCTTTGCCACATACTCGGAGAACTCTCCTCCCCTCCTGAGATTCAGACGCTCGAGAAGTTCCTTCTGTTCTCCGCTCTTCACACCGCTGAACGTCCACCTGGAAACACGAGGCCTCTCGATGATGGCCACTTTCAGGAAAGCGGTATCTCTGGAAGCTGACAGAGAGTCTATCGCCAGCTCGACATCCTCGAAATACTTCTGCATCCAGAGCCTGTTAACGATGGAGGTCATCTCCTCCGAAGGAACGGTTATCTCCATTCCTTCCTGCAGACCGGTGATCTGTCTGATCTGATCTGGAGAAAAATAATTTGTTCCCTCGATCCTTACGCCGCCTACGATGTATTTCTTAGGATTGTTATAGTCCACCTCTACGCCGGAACCCGCACTCTGAGCCCATGTGGGGAGCGCAAGCAAAGCCAGAAGCAGACCAAAGACTATATGACGAACTCTCATCTCTACCTTCTTAAAACAAAACTGCAAATATAAGCAATTATTTTACTTTTCCATATCGTCTGTCGCGTTTAGCATACTCCGCCAAGGCATCGTTGAACTCTTTCTCACGGAAATCAGGCCACAGCGTGTCCACAAAAAGGAACTCCGAGTAGGCGCCCTGCCAAAGGAGGTAGTTGCTGAGTCTGTTTTCTCCGGAAGTCCTGACGATAAGGTCCGGGTCAGGTATTCCCGCTGTAACGAGATACTTGTCGAAGCCGCTCACGCCCATATCCAGAATTTCCTGCTTCCTCTCTGGATTTTCCTCCATTTCGAGAGCCATCTTCTTGGCAGCCTGAAGGATATCCCATTTTCCGCTGTAACTTATGAATATTATGAAGGTGAGCCTGTCATTATGGGCGGTACGCTCCATGCACGAGTCGATTATGGCGTTCAGTTCATCACCCAGACGTGCCCTGTTGCCAAGAACTACAAAGCGGACACCTTCCTCGCACATTCCGTCTATATATGCTGCCATCGCTTTGACCATCAGCCCCATAAGGGAGACGACCTCCGCTTCCGGACGGTTCCAGTTCTCCTCCGAGAATGCAAATATGGACAGATACTTCACTCCTGCTTTTGCAGCTGCCTGAACGCATGCATGCACGCTTTCCACTCCCTCAAAGTGCCCTTGAACCCTTTCCTTTCCTCTTTCCTTAGCCCAACGGCCGTTTCCATCCATGATCAGCGACACATGGGCAGGAACTTTACTGATAGTTTCTGTTGTCATATGATTTATCTAACGTTTCTGACATCCTCGCCCCAGAACAGTTTCTCTGTGAGGGCATTAATGAAATTGGACCTGTTAAGCCGGACACGCTTAAGCGAAAACTGTGCCACGGAAACCTCCACCACGATGTTTTCCGCCACATCTACCGCCCTGTTGTCTGCTGTCAAGGTGAAGCTGCCGTCCCTGGAATGCATCCTGAGAGTCAGCACCGATGTGTCCGGAACCACCAGAGGACGGATATTGAGATTATGTGGCGCTATCGGCGATATGATCAGCACCCTGGACTCAGGCAGGACGATAGGTCCACCTACACTCAGAGAATATGCAGTGGAGCCTGAGCTCGTCGATACCACAAGGCCGTCAGCCCAATAAGTCGGCAGTCTGACGCCATCCAGATCGACATCCACACCCAGCATGGCAGACCCGTTCCTATGCACAGTGATTTCATTCAAGGCATAATCCCACATCGAAACCGACGCCACCTCAGGGGACACCTCCGCCCTCAGCATCGCTCTGTTCTCTATGGTATATTCTCCGGAAAGAAGAGCTTCCGCCACATCCTCAGGGCGGTTCTCAGAAAGAAAGCCGACCCTTCCCAGGTTCACCCCGACCACTGGTATCCCACTGTCTATCACCAGTTTGGACGAATAAAGAAAGGTTCCGTCACCACCCACGCTCAGCAGCATATCCGTATTCCTGTCCGGGCACTCCCCTCCCTTCAGCTCATACAGATCATGTCCGCCTGCGGCAAGCGAACGGACCATGTCGGCAATCCTCCTGCCGGAGTCGTCGCTTTCCTTGCCAATGTATATCGCCAATCTCATACGATTTCTGTCTTATACCCTATATCCAGTTAAAACAACCTTCAAAAATAGCACATAATTTACAAACTTTGAAGTTTATTCCGTATTTTTGTATTTTGTAACTCATAAGTAGACTGAAAATGACAAGGCTAAGTGTCAACATCAACAAGATAGCCACCATCAGGAATGCCCGCGGCGGAAACATGCCGGATGTGGCAAAGGCTGCAATCGACTGCGAATCATTTGGAGCAGAAGGCATAACAGTGCATCCCCGTCCGGACGAGAGACATATCCGCTACTCCGACGTCAGGCAGATCAGGCCTACAGTCAAGACCGAATTCAACATTGAAGGCAACCCCATTCCTTCATTCATCGACCTTGTGATGGAGGTGGTTCCCGACCAGGTGACACTTGTTCCTGACGCAGAGGATGCGATAACCTCGAATGCAGGATGGGACGCAGTCAGGCACCGCGGTTTTCTCACTGAGGTTTGTGCGGAATTCAAGAGCAAAGGAATCCGCACGTCGATCTTCATTGATCCCAAGCCGGAGATGGCGGAAGCGGCGGCACTGTGCGGATGCGACAGGGTGGAGCTTTACACTGAATCATATGCATCGATGTTCCCTCAGGACAGGGCAAGGGCCATTGAGCCGTTTCTCAAGACTGCGGAGGCTGTGCGCGACTGCGGCCTTGGACTGAATGCAGGCCATGATCTTAATCTGGACAATCTTGAATATTTCATCAGGACAATTCCATGGACTGACGAAGTTTCCATCGGACATGCCATAATATGCGACGCCTTGTACATGGGGCTGGAGGAAACAATAAAGGCGTATCTGTCGAAAGTCAGAATTTTTTGATTACCTTTGTAGTTTGTACGCTTTAAAGAAATTTGAACATTAAAACAAGATAAATCAAAATGAAGAACACATCACTTATCCTCAGCGTCATTTCCCTTGTCGCTGTTGTAGTATTCGGAGTACTCTCACTCACTGGAAAGAACGCAGCCAAGACTGAAACGGTCGAAGGAGAAGCTGTTGAAGCTCAGGCATGCAAGGGAGATATCGTCTATGTCGATCTCGACAGGATCCTTATGGAATATGACATGGCGAACGATCTCAGGTCAGTTGTGGAGACCAAGGTGCAGAACATTCAGGCAGAGGTGACCAGAAGAGGCAAGAAGCTTGAAAATGACGTAAAGACTTTCCAGGAGAAGATCGACAAGGGCCTGATGACACGCTCGGTGGCTGAGGCACAGGGACAGAAGCTCCAGCAGCAGGAAGCCGAATTCAACAACTACGCAGCGCAGAAGCAACAGGAGATCAACGAGGAGCAGGTCGTGATGATGAACCAGCTCGGTGATGCCATCCAGACATTCCTCAACAAGTACAACGAGGAGATGCAGTATGCAATGATACTCACCAATTCAGGCGGAGCTCCTGTAATCACTGCCGATCCGGCTCTCGACATCACTGAAGCCGTTCTTGCAGGATTGAACGAGGAGTACATCAAGACAAAGAACGAGAAATAATCAAGGAGTATCCGATTGAAGATAGCCATACTGTCCTGTTTTTACCCTTACAGAGGAGGTATCTCTCAGTTTAACGCATGCCTTTACGGAGAACTGAGCAAAGAGCATATTGTCAAGGCTTTCAATTTCAGCAGGCAATATCCTGAGTTCCTCTTTCCGGGAAAGACACAGTATGTCACAGAAGATGATGAGGCCGTACCGGTGGAGAGCGAATCCCTGCTGGATACGGCCAATCCTTTTTCATACCTCAGGGCGTACAGGAAAATCAGGGATTGGAAGCCCGATGTCCTGATCGTCAGGTACTGGATGTCATACTTTGCGCCGTCACTGGGCTATATTACCAGAAGGATGAGAAAGCACTGCAAGGTGATTTCCATTCTTGACAACGTCACTCCGCACGAGCCTCACTTCTTCGACGCTCCCCTGACCAGATACTTTCTGGAGGGCAGTTCCGGGTGCGTGACGATGTGCGATGCTGTCACCCGAGACCTCCTGGCCTTGAAACCGGATGCACGACATATCGTCATCCAGCACCCGCTCTACTCACACTTCGGGGAAAGAAAGGACCGGATTGAAGCTGAAAGGAGACTTGGTCTGGAACATGGGAAAAGAAACATCCTGTTCTTCGGACTGATCCGGGAATATAAAGGTCTTGACATCCTGCTGGAAGCATTCCGTATGCTGCCGGATGACTATCAGCTCATCATAGCCGGAGAGCCGTACGGTTCTTTTGACAAATATCAGAAGATCATCGACACTCTCCCTGGCAAGGACAGGATAGTGATGGACCTCAAATATATAAGGGACTCTGAGGTCACGAACTATTTCTCCGCGGCAGATGTCGCAGTCCTCCCGTACAGGAGCGCCACACAAAGCGGAATAAGTTCGGTTTCGTACCATTTCGAGGTACCGATGATCGTTACAGATGTCGGAGGGCTCAAGGAGACCATCGGAGACAGAGGCACAGGCCTGGTGGCACCGGAATGCACGCCTGAGGCCATATACGAAGAAATCATAAGATATTTCAGCAGTCAGCAGGTGCGTGAAGACTGCGTCAGAAACATCATAGAAGAAAAGGAAAGGCTCTCATGGAGCACATTTGCCCGAAAGATCACGGAATTTTCGGAGCAAGTATAACAAAGAGACAATATGAGAATAAGATTTAGTGCATCAGTCTGCAGGATAATTCTTGCTGCATCGCTTCTGTCGGCAGGGGCCGCCATATGCGGGGCGCAGGAATACAACAACACTCCTGTCACCGTATCCAAGGAAAAGGTAAGGATAGGCGGCAAGGTGTGCTACTCGCATATAGTCATGGAAAGACAGACGCTGTATTCCATCAGCAAGGCATATGGAGTCAGCATAGAGGACATCTACCGTTTCAACCCGACATTGAAGGAAACTGGTCTTAAGAAGAACTCCATCATAATAATCCCTTCCGAAGATGCATTGAAGGACGACAAAGAGATCAGGAAGGCCGGGCAGAGCGACACTCAGCCTGAACAGGAGGCAGTGGCGAAGGAGCCTGCAGCAGGCAAGGCCCAGCAGGCGGTCATGACAGGAAGGAGCAAATCCGAGCGCAAGGCGGCACTGGATTCCCTCACAAAGGCGACTCCGTCCGAGCAGGCCAAAGGACAGACAATTCATGTCAGGAAATGGTATGAAGACCTGGATATGATTGCCCAGATGTATGGAGTCAGCGTCGAAGCCATAATGACAGCGAACAACCTCAGCGGCAGAAAACTGTCAAACAGACAGCGCCTGATCATTCCCGCAAAGGAAGTTGCAACGGCAGCAAAGCCTGAGGTGCAGGAGGTTGTGACACCGGAAGCGAAGGTTCAGGAAGACACATTGACTACACCGCAGGGACAGGAGGAAGAGACACCTACCCAGTGGTACCTGTTCCCCAAGAACGAAGTTCACGCAACCGTACTTCTTCCGCTCACAAATGCCGAGGGCGAGCCAAACAGGAACAACATGGATTTCTACAGCGGCATTCTGCTGGCTGTACGTGATCTGGGCGGAGAAGGAGTGAACACCACGCTGAGCGTGTATGACATAGCTGATCCTGATACTCCCGTAACCAAGGAGGATGTGGAAGACAGCGACCTTATCATCGGTCCTGTAACTACCGCGGACCTGACACGTCTGTTCCAGACATCATCACATCTGAGCAACGTGATATCCCCTCTGGATCCTCGCGCAGAGAAGCTGGTCCGCGAGCATCCTGGAATAGTACAGGTACCCGCGCCTCACAAGTCCCAGTACGAAGATGCCGTGAAATGGATCAGGGAGGACATGGGAGCGGCTGACAAGGTATTCATGGTATATGAGAAAGGTGCGAGAATAAACGAATCCGTAAGAACCATGAAAGAGGTAATGGATTCGTCCGGACTTGACTACACACCATTCTCCTACAGCATTCTCGAGGGCCGCGACGTACTGGAGCCGCTCAAGGGCATCATGACAGCAGAAGGTGCAAACAGGGTGTTCATAGCATCCGAAAGCGAGGCATTCGTCAACGATGTCGTCAGGAATCTGAACCTGATGCTGCTGGAAAACTTCGAAATCGTGCTATATGCATCTTCAAAGATCAGAAGTTTCGACACTATCGAGGTTGACCACTTCCACAAGACTTCAATGCATGTCAGTCTTTCATATTACATCGATTATGAAGACCAGGCCGTCAAGGATTTCCTTTTGAAATACAGGGCTCTGTATAATACCGAGCCGACGCAGTTCGCGTTCCAGGGCTACGACGTTGCACATTACTTCATCAACCTGTGCAACAAATACGGCAAGAGATGGCCGGAAAAGCTGGAAGAATCAGAGAAGGCAATGCTGCAGAGTACATTCAAATGTATAAAGCAGGGCACTGGAGGATATGTGAATACTGGAGTCCGTAGAATAATATACGACAAGAACTGGTCAGTGAAACTGCTGACAGAGGCTAATTCCGAAGAAGGGACTCAGCATTTGCAATAGCAGCATCCGTCAGGACGGAACCGCTGAGCATTCGGGCAAGTTCAAGGACTCTCTGATCGTCAGAGAGTCTTTTTATTGTGGATACCGCCTTGGATTCAGCAGGATCCATATCCTTGGATACAAGATAATGAGCGGATCCTTTGGCTGCAACCTGAGGGAGATGGGTGATGGCGAATACCTGCATATATGATCCCATTGAGCATATCATGGTTCCCATCTTATCTGCCACGCTTCCTGAAACGCCTGTGTCGATCTCATCAAAAATCATGGTCGGCATCTTGGTGAACCTTGCCCTCATAGCCTTGAGAGCCAGCATGATGCGAGACATCTCACCACCGGAAGCACACTTGGCCACATCGACAGCATTGCGGCCGGTAGATGAGAAGCGGAACTGAATCATGTCAGCTCCATTTACAGACAACGGAGCTGGAAGGATTTCAACTTCAAACACTGCATAGGGAAGTTCCAGGCCACGGATGGATTCCTGTATGCTGTCTGCAAACCTCACAGCAGCCTCCTTTCTTGAGACAGTCAATCTGGCGGCAACTTCATCAAGTTCAACTGCCAGAGACTTAAGGCTGCCTGATATCTCATCACGTCTTTCTTCCAGTCTGGTGGAGTCGAACAAGGCCTCAGACAACTGATCACGCAGGGCAATAAGTTCTGCCTCACTGGTGCATCCATGCTTCTGGAAAAGACCATATATCATCGACATCCTGCCTTCAACCTCGTCAAGGCGTGCTTCCGACATGTCGACTTTTGAATTCAACATGGAAACTTCAGAAAGGACATCGTCAAGTTCGCGGCGACAGGACTCTATTCGCTCTGACAACTCTGAGGCAGAAGGCACAAAACGTCCGACCTTTGACAGATGACGTACGGCCTCCTTCAAGGAATAGTCCAACGAAATCCTGTCATCCGTGAAAGACGAATCGAACAGCGCCTCTACCGCAGACAGACCTGTCTTTATCTCCTCTGCATTGGCAAGCTGCTTCTGTTCCTCCTCCAGTTCAGCGAGTTCTCCATCCTTTAAGGAAGCGGCATCCAGCTGTCTGAACTGTGCTTCATTATAATCCTTCTCTCTCGCAAGACGGGCAATCCTGTCTTCAAGTGAGAGCAGTTCAGACTTAAGAGCCACCTGCCTGCGCCAGAGATCCGCACATTGCTCACAAAGCTGCGAGTTTCCGGCAAAATGGTCAAGCGTATCCATCTGGAACTGCTTGTCGGAAAGGAGAAGAGTCTGATGTTGTGAATGCACGTCGACAAGACGCGAAGCTATGTCCTGAAGCACCTGGACAGGCACTGGACTGTCATTGATGAAGGCCCTGGAACGACCTGAACGGTTGACCACCCTTCTGATGACAAGATGTCCGTCCTCCCACTCGACTTCGTTCTCTTCCAGAAGCTCTCTGAGATTACAGTCCTCCGCTCCCATTTCAAACTCAGCCTCGACCACACAGTTGTCTGCTCCCTCTGCAACCATCGAGGCGTCTGCCTTGGCTCCTGTCACAAGTGACAAGGCTCCCAGCAGAATAGACTTTCCGGCTCCAGTCTGACCGGTAATAATGATCAGACCCTCCGGAAAATCTATTTCCAGAGAGTCTATCAATATATAATTCCTGACTTGAAGCCGACTCAGCATGGCATTGACGTTCTACTCGTCCTGCTTTGCCATTCTGTATGACACCTCGCCATCCTTGAACTCCTCGATTGCGACAAGGCTTGGCTTCGGCTGTCTTTCATAATACTTCGAGATCTCGATCTGCTCGCGGTTCTCGAAAACCTCTTCCATCGTGTCACGGTCGTTCTTGAAGTCCTCAAGCTTTCTTGTGAGTTCCTTCTTCTCTGCGATTGCTATCTGATTCGCTCTCTTAGCCAGAACAACCACTGTCTCATAGATGTTTCCGGTAGGCTCAGCGAGCTCATTGAGGTTTCTTGTCTGTGTGTTTGTCGGTGTCTTCTTGTTTGCCATATCAATCTTGATTCTTTAAAATATTTTCAACGATTCATGTCGGGAAAGAAACTCCCTCCATTTAATTATACCCCCGGTTTCAAACAGGGTTTCATTTTTTTTCGGCTTTCGTAGCCTGTTTCTGCAATTTCTTCCTTTCTTTTGCAAAATCCTTCTCGGACATTTCCTCATCTTCCATCTCCACTGCCTCCCTGCCCAAGGCCTTCTGGGCTTTTCGATAGATCACATCCAGTTCCTTCTTGTATTTTGAATCAGGAATCTCACCCACGAAGTTAAGGTAGTCATCCACAAACGTCAGATATCTTTCCTTCTGCTTGGACGGAACACTGAGATGGGCATATTTGTATGAAGACATCGCTATATAATAAAGGATATCTTCCCTATATATGTTATCCGCGTCATCCTTCAGGACATTTCTGAATGCAACCCGTGATGCAAGGTAGTCCTCCATCTTGTAATAGAGCTTTGCCGCTTCGTATGCCTTCTTGTCCAGTCTTTCATTAAGCTCCTCCAGCATATCACGGCATTCCTGCATGTGCTCGTTGTCTGGAAATTCGAGAATATATTCAGAGATCGCACTGATGGTCTTGTAGGTCGGAGCCTGATCCAGTTCCCAACGCAGAGTCGAACGGTAGAGACAGTCCAGACGGAGATATCTGGCATCTGAAGTGAACGGGCTGCGAGGATAACTTTCTATGAACTGGGCGAAATTGGTTTCAGCCGTATAGTAGTCCTTATATTTATAATTGCTCAAACCCCAGTAATACCTTACTGTGTCATCTCTTTCAGTTCCGTTGGTCAGCACGCTCAACGATTCGAAGAGCGAAGCCGCCTTGGAATACTTGCCGTCATTATAATACTGGAATGCACCCTCATATTTCGCATCTGCATCATTGCTGTTCAGCAGAATCTCATACTGAGACTTGCACGAACAGAAAGCCATGATTGCGACGAGAGCAAGGATAAGGTTTCTGGACTTCATCTTATTTTACTGCATTTTAAGAAATCTTTCAGCATCAAGAGCGGCACGACATCCGGAAGCAGCTGCCGTGATAGCCTGTCTGTAGTGCGGATCCTGAACATCACCCGCTGCAAAGACACCCTCGACATTGGTCTTGGACGTCTTTCCGTCCGTGATGATATAGCCTTCACCGTCCACAGCCACCCATTCTCTGAACAAGTCGGAATTCGGATGGTGACCGATGGCCAGGAAAAATCCGTCCACCGCTATATCAAAAACCTCGCCATCCTTTCTGACAAGCCTTGCGCCAGTCACACCGTACTCGTCACCGAGAATCTCCTGCGTGTTGCAGTTCCAGAGAACCTCGATATTCTCTGTGTTCTTCACCCTGTCCTGCATAGCCTCGGACGCCCTGAGGACATCCCTGCGAACGATCATATAGACCTTCTTGCAAAGTCCGGCCAGGTATGTAGCCTCCTCACATGCCGTGTCACCTCCGCCGACCACGGCAACTGTCTTCTTCCTGTAGAAGAAACCGTCACATGTCGCGCAGGCAGACACGCCGAGTCCCTTGTACCTGTCTTCCGACGGAAGGCCGAGGTACTTCGCTGTCGCTCCAGTGGCGATGATCAGAGTCTTTGCCTCGATCTCGTGCTCGCCATTGATGACAATTCTGAACGGTCTCTGAGAAAGGTCCGCAGAAGTCACGGCTCCCTGACGCATATCGGTTCCGAGGCGTATTGCCTGAGCCTTCATCGAGTCCACAAGCTGCTGTCCTGAGATTCCATTCTCGAATCCCGGATAGTTTTCAATGTCTGTAGTAGTGGTCAACTGACCTCCCGGCTGCACACCTTCGTAAAGCACCGGAGCGATGTTGGCTCTCGACGCATATATGGCCGCAGTGTAGCCTGCAGGGCCTCCGCCAACGATAAGGCAATCTATCTTTTCCATAAAATATAACTCTTTCCGTCGGAAAACCGACATCCCGTAAAACTTGCAAATATAAGTATTCCTCTGCAATTTCCTAACCGCAAGGTCAGACTTTCATCAGATATGGTTTCGCTTTTCTGTATATCCATCCAAGAAGGCAATCCGGCAGGATTACGATGAACGGCAGGAAGATCTTGTTCAGAAGTCCAGGCATCGTGCCCCGCCTGCGCCGGAACGTCGCTTTCAAGGCTCTGTCGACTGCCTTTTCCGGACTTATCATCACAGCCAGCCCGCGAGCCAGCTTCCTGAGACTGTCCTTGAGCGGTACCAGAGGAGTGTCCACAGCTCCGAAATATGCATTGGTCACGCTCACTCCGGTCTTGCGGCATTCGATTCTGAGTTCTCTGGAATAATTTCTGACAAAACGCTTGGTCGTTCCATACATTCCGATTCCCGGCCATATCATCCAGGCTGCAAGGGAAGATATATTGAGTATATATCCATTTCCCCTTTCCTTCATTGCTCCGACATACTTGCGGCAAAGCATCAGCGGAGTATTCATATGCACCATCATGATGAGTCTGAGCATACGTTCCGAGGTTTCCGCTATGCCCTGGCAGTACATGACTCCGGCGTTATTGACCAGAACCTCCACCTGGCAGCCGGCCTCCTCAGTCCTGGCATAGATACTGTCCGCCGCATCCGGTAATGAAAGGTCCTGCTGAACTGCCAGGACTCTGAACTCTCCCTTCTCCTCGTCCTGGAATGCATCTGAGGCTGCAACCTCTTCCATCACGAGAGTTTCGGTCTCATGCAGTCCCTTCTCATTGATGTCGACAATCACGAGGCTATATCCCATCAGAGCAAGACGCCTGGCATATATCCTTCCCATGCCTGAGGCAGCCCCCGTCACCAGAGCATATGTCTTGAATTTATTGATTCTCTTCATTGTGTGCAATCCTTTTCCATTTCGTAAACGACTGCAAAATTACCAAAATTACGGGAAAGTACGCCATATTCCAGGGGAAATAATTTTTCCATGAAGAGGGCGTGCCACTACGTGTAATTTAGAAATTTTCAAAATTATTTTGGAAATACGTACGGAATACATATCTTTGCGGCAAACAGAACGACACATGAACACACATAGATGCCCGAATATCGAGGAGTTCAAGAACATCCTCAAGAAACACTCGCTCAAGGCCACCCCACAGAGACTGGCTGTTCATGAAGCCATGATGTCGCTCGGACATGCTTCTGCAGATATGGTCACTGAAATCATCATTGAGAAAGGCACCACAAAGGTGACTGTTGCATCAGTATATAACATCCTCACTCACATGGCGATGCTTGGTGTGTACGACTACAGGCTCAGTGCCAACAACAAGATGTATTTCGATGTGAATACCTTCAAGCACATACATTTCTATGACCAGGAGAATCACGTGTTCAAGGATGTGATCGACGAGGAACTGATCGAGCTGATCGAAGCGCACCTCGGGCGTAAGAAGTTCAGAGGATACAAGATCGAGGGCATCGACATTCAGCTTGTCGGACGCCCTACGAAAAAGAAATATATGGCTTAGACTACGCGGCCCTGCGTCTTCCCTTGACGATGCAGAACACAAGAAGGGCAAGAGCTACGGCAATACCGGCCACATATCCGACAACAGGCTCCAGATGGAGGCCTCCATTCTTGTGAGGCGCCATGATGAAGTAGCTGATGCAGACGAAAGTAAGGAAAGTTGCAGGAAGAGAACACATCCAGTGCGACTTTCCTTTTCTTATGAAATATGCCGCAGCTGTCCAGAGCACGATGGCGGCCAATGTCTGGTTTCCTATTCCCACATATTTCCAGATGGTCGAGAAGTCCATCTTGCAGCAGACAAACGCAAGAACGAAGATCGGAAGGCTGACCATCAGACGTTTGAGAATCGGCTTCTGATCCAGTTTAATGAAATCGGATATGGTCAGTCTGAGGCTTCTGAACGCGGTGTCTCCTGAAGTTATCGGACACACCACCACTCCGATTATGGCAATTACAGCACCCACCTTGCCCAGCCAGCTCCTGCAGATGATGTCAACGGCTATCGCAGGAGTGACCTTGGTCAGCACACCGTCTATCATGATTCCGTTTGTCGCCGCATCGTTCAGCCCCTCAGGTCCCCCGAAATATGTCATGGCCGCAGTGGCCCAGATCATCGCCACGATTCCCTCGGCTATCATGGAGCCGTAGAACACCGGACGGGCATACTTTTCATTCTTAAGACAGCGGGCCATCAGCGGAGACTGCGTCGAGTGGAAGCCGGAAATGGCTCCGCAGGAAACCACGACGAAGAGCATAGGGATCAGAATGTTGTTCTGAGGATCCGCATGCCAGTTCTTAAGGGTGGCCGGAGTCAGTTCCATCATCTCGTGAGCCCCGTTCAGTTCTCCTACGACAAGCATTATACCCACTCCGACCGCCATGAAAAGCAGGGCGGCTCCCATCAGAGGATATATGTTTCCTATGATCTTGTCAACAGGAAGGAGGGTGGCAAGGATGTAATATGCGAAGACTATATATAGCCATACTTCCTTGTTCATACCGCTGAGGGAGGCCAGAAGATCGGCCGGTCCTGTCACGAATGACACTCCCACTGCAAGGAGCAGGAAGCAGACCACGACGTTCATCACCGTCCTCATCGTCTTTCCAAGGTTTTCGCCGATGATGTCAGGCATGTTTCTTCCCTCGCTCCTGATGGACATCATGCCGGAGAAGAAGTCGTGGGATGCACCCATGAATATGCATCCGATCACGATCCAGAGATAGGCGGCGGGACCGTATGCCGCTCCCATGATGGCTCCGAAGATGGGGCCGAGACCGGCAATGTTCAGGAACTGGATCACGAAGACCTTCCAGGTTGCCATCGGCTTATAGTCCACTCCGTCTTCAAGGGCATATGCCGGAGTTTTTGATGACGGATCTATACCGAAATGACGTTCTACGACCTTTCCGTAGATGAAGTACCCAGCTATGAGAGCAAGGATAGAGACTATGAATGTTATCATTACGCGGTTATGTTTAGCAAGGCAAATGTACCAAGTTTTCTATTCAAATGCAACGAAAAAGACGAGTTGTGCATCTTTACGCAGCTATAACGAAACAAGAATGACATCGATAAGGAAAATACTTGCAATAATGGCTGCATTGTGTCTGATCTCCTGTCAGAAGGACGACACACTGCAATATTTCAACACCACCATGGGCAACTTCTCCGACGGGAAGTTCATAAGCGACCAGGGCAACACATTCAACATAAAGGAACTTGCCTGTCAGAATGTATCGGACACCATAGCAAGGGCGATCATAGTATGCGATGTGCTTTCGAAGACCGGGGAAAAGGAGTATGACATCAGGCTTCACGACGTCTCGGGAGTGTTCACAAAAACGCCTGTGGACTCCACTTCCGTAACAGATTCCACCATATTCGTGGAGAACCCTCTGAGCATCGGAGAAATGTGGTGTTCAGGCGGATATATAAACATGTTCATCTACATCCCGATGAAGTCAGGGAGCACACAGGCACATCTGATCAACCTTGTGAGGAATGATGCATCTGCTGAAGAAGGTGTATATGAATTTGTGCTGAAGCATAATGCCTATGGAGAGGTCATGACCGGCAAAGACACAGACTTCGTTCTTGGAGGGACCTACGTAAGCTTCCCTGTTGCCGGAATGTTCAAGGAAGACAAGGCTACGATCAGGATAAGATGGACAGCCCATAAGGAAGTGGAGGGAGCCTGGAGCGTCGAGACCGAGAGGAACGTACTTGAATACAGCTGGAGAAAAGGAGGTTTCGAGCACAAGACCAGCGATACTGTTCCCCGTCCTTCATTCAGTCAGGGATGTCACTGGATGTAATTCCGAAAGAGCCGGAAAGCAAAAATACAGAGAAATCGGTGATCGGGTGTTGCAGATTCAAAAAATATCCGTATATTTGCAGTCCCAAAAACCAACATGGTGCCCATAGTTCAGTTGGTTAGAGCGTCAGATTGTGGTTCTGAATGTCGTGGGTTCGAATCCCACTGGGCACCCCGGAAGAGAAAGTCAGCATGGCTTTCTCTTTTTTTTTGTCCAGTGGGTTCGAGACCCACAGGGTTCGTAATCGACGAAGTCGCTTGCGCAAGCAAGAATCCCACTGGGCACCCCGGAAGAGAAAGTCAGCATGGCTTTCTCTTTTTTTGTCCAGTGGGGTCTTGTTTCGACTGGAAATGTTTCATACATTTGCGGGGACTTGAAATTTGGAAGGACATGGAGAAGGACGAGATTTTTGAGATGGCTGAGAGGTATGTGATGGCCACGGGGAGATCGGTGTTTTTGACGGGGAAGGCCGGGACGGGTAAGACTACGTTCCTCAAATATGTCACGCGGACCACGAGCAAGAGATTTGTGGTCCTCGCCCCTACCGGAGTGGCGGCCATCAATGCCGGGGGCTCCACGATCCACTCGTTTTTCCAGCTCCCGCTATGCCCGTATCTGCCTGACGTCAAAGACCTTGTGACGGAATACCAGATGCCTCAGAAGTACCGGAGCCTCCGCAAGGAAAGAATCAGAATCATCAGAACCCTGGATCTGCTGATCATCGATGAGATTTCGATGGTCAGGGCAGACCTGCTGGATGCCGTGGACATGATGCTGAGAAGATACCGTCGCAGCGAAAGGCCTTTCGGTGGTGTCCAATTGCTGATGATCGGAGATGCCCAGCAGCTTTCACCAGTGGTGAAGGACAGCGAAAGGCCTTATCTGAGCCAGGTCTATCCTTCCCCCTATTTCTTTCACTCCAAGGCTCTTCGCAGCCTGCCGTATGTCACCATCGAACTCCAGAAAGTCCACAGGCAGCAGGACGCACAGTTTCTTGACATCCTGAATTCCATAAGGGAGAACCGGCTCACCTCGGACTGTCTGAGAGCACTCAACTCACGGGTCAGGGCATATGAAGACGACGAAGACGTGATCCGTCTGACCACCCATAACGCCCAGGCTGACGAGGTCAACGCAAGAAAGCTGGAGGCTCTGCCTGGTGAGGCAGCGACTTTTGGCGCTGACGTGGAAGGTGAGTTTCCGGAAAACAGCTACCCGGCTGACGAGATCCTGCAACTGAAGAAGGGAGCCCAGGTGATGTTCATCAGGAACGATCCCGAGGGAGAATTCTATAACGGCAAGATCGGGAAAGTGGAAGAGATCGGAACCGGAGGGCAGGTACTGGTTTCCGACAGGGAAGGAAACCTGATAAATGTCACCCCTGTCGAATGGACGAACACCCAGTACGGTCTGGATGAGGAATCCGGAGAGATAAGGCAGAACATAGTGGGAACCTTCAGGCAGCTGCCGCTCAGAATCGCATGGGCGATCACCATCCACAAGAGCCAGGGGCTCACATTCGACAAGGTGATCATTGATGCCGGAGCAGCATTCGCTTTCGGTCAGGTCTATGTGGCACTCTCCAGGTGCCGCACGCTCGAAGGCATATCGCTTGACTCCCCTATCCGTCCTTCAGCCATATATTCCGATACCCATGTGGCGCAGTTCAATTCCTGCATGCAGGGTATGGAATCGGTAAGAGGAGGACTTGCAGAGGAGGAAAAGGCATATACATATGATATATATAGGGACATATTCGATTTCTCGGCCATCTGCACTGCCCTGGGATGGTTCCGCAAGATCTGGCGGGACAAGCTTCAGGACATATATGAGTCTGAGTATCAGGGACTGTTGAAATGGGGCCAGAAGGCAGATGAAGCCAAGAAGACTGCCCGGACATTCCGCACCCAGCTCACCAGGATAGAAGCCTCCCCTCAGCCGGACGATGCTTATCTGAAAGAGAGGCTGACAAAGGCATCCGGATATTTTCACCCGATCATCGACGGTCTCAGAGACTACTGCTTGAGACTCTGCGAACTTGAGATAGACAACAAGGAGACCGTGAAGAAGCTCAAGGAAGCCGCAGACGAACTGATGATCAGCCTTGACATATCCTGCAGGGCTATGGAGCTTATAAAACAGGATGAGTTCACCGTCGATGCATACAACAAGGTCAGGACTGAAGCTCTGCTGGAAGACAGGAGCAAGAGCAGGAAGAAGAGGCTCAAGAAGATCGCCAAGGCGGCAGACGAGCCGGGAATGGTCAACGAAGGGCTAAGGGAAAGACTTCAGGAATGGAGGACGGCGAGATTCAAGAAGGACAATGTGCCGGCATATACGATAATGCACCAGAGCACCCTGATGGAGATTGCGGCAAGAATCCCTAAGACACGGGAAGAGCTGCTGTCAGTCAAGGGGTTCGGAGTGGAGAAATTCAGGAAATACGGTGAAGAGATTCTGGAAATCACAGGAGGGTTCTGAGATTCCTCCACCTTAATGGAGCAGGCGGAAAGAGCATGAAGACAGGAAGAAAGATGAGGAGCTGAGATATGAAGATCAAGGAGTTGTACAGGGATGAGAGGCCGAGGGAAAGGCTTTTGAAGAAAGGGGCGGAAAGCCTGAGCAATGTGGAGCTGCTGGCAATAATGCTCCGCACCGGAACACGAAAGATGAATGCTCTGGAACTTGCCAGGACTCTTCTTGGTGATTCCGAGGGCAGGATCGGAGGAATCGCTGCCATGTCCATAGACAAGCTGAAGCTGCTGCCGGGGATCGGTCCGGCAAAGGCGGCGACTCTTGCCGCTGCTTTCGAACTGGGAAGAAGATGTGCAGATGAGAGACCGGCCAAAGCCCGCAAGAGCATATCCTCTCCACGGGACGTCTACAGGCTGATGATTCCCCACATGAAGACGCTCGACCATGAAGAATGCTGGGTGCTGTTCCTCAACCGGGCCAACCATCTGATCGGGAAGGAGAAGATGACCTCTGGGGGATTGGAATCCACTCTGATAGACACCAAGATGATAATCAGGAAGGCCCTTGAAAAGAAGGCTTCAAGCGTGATACTGTCCCACAACCATCCTTCCGGCAACCCCATGCCGGGGACCGCGGACATAACCCAGACCAGGCAGCTGAAGAAGGGGCTGGACACCTGCGACATATCCCTGATCGACCACGTGGTGATCGCCGAGGGCAGCTTTTACAGTTTTGCGGATGAGGAGCTGGTGGAGTGCTGAGCTGAGGAATCGACAGACAGAACGCGTATGGAGACAGACAGAAGCAGGAGTGAAAATTTGGAGATGGCGGAAGAATTGGATATATTTGTGTGATTTGCAGAAATCATAAAATCCAACATATATGAAAGTCATCAATCTAGGAGAGAAGAATTCCATTCTCAACAAGTTCGTTGCGCAGATGCGCGACAAGAAGATCCAGAAGGACAGCATGAGGTTCCGCAAGAACCTTGAAAGACTCGGAAACATCTTTGCGTACGAGATCAGCCAGGTGCTGGAGAGCAGCGAGAAGGCTGTCACCACTCCGTTGGGAATCGCCAGCATACCGACATACGACGAGAAGATCGTGGTTGCGACCATCCTCAGGGCCGGTCTTCCTCTGCACGAAGGAATCTTCAACTATTTCGATGATGCGCAGACCGCATTCGTGGCAGCATACAGGAAATATGACAAGGGCGAGGACTTCCATATCAACATCGAATACTGCAGCACCCCCGACCTGACAGGAAAGACACTTATCCTTGCGGACACAATGCTCGCTACGGGAGCCTCTCTTGAAGTCGCCTACAACAGGCTATGTGAAGAAGGAGAGCCAAAGCACACGCATCTCGTCTGCCCTATCAGCAGCGCATATGCAGTGGAATACATCAAGAAGCATCTTCCGGGCGACCGAGTGACCCTCTGGGTGGCTGCCATAGACGAAGAGCTCACCAGCCACTCGTACATTGTCCCTGGCCTGGGAGACGCCGGCGACCTTGCCTTCGGAAAGAAGAAATAAGCTATAATTCTTTACGGAGACGGGCCTTAGGAATACCCAGCTGATCGCGATACTTGGCAATTGTACGGCGCGCAACCTTGTAGCCCTTGGCGGTCATGCGGTCCACAAGTTCGTCATCCGTCAGCGGCTTGCGTTTGTTCTCGCTATCGACACACTCCTGGAGTGCCTTCTTGAGTTCGCGGGTGGAGACTTCCTCACCGTCCTGGTTCTCAAGACCTTCCGAGAAGAAATATTTAAGGGAATATATACCGAAATGGGTTTCGATATATTTGCTGTTCACGACACGTGAGATGGTGGATATGTCGAAACCTGTCTTTTCAGCGATATCCTTAAGAACCATCGGTTTGAGGTTTGTCTCATCACCATCGATGAAATATTCGTGCTGGTAGTCAACTATTGCCTGCATCGTGCTTGACAAGGTGTTGTGACGCTGCTTGATGGCTTCAACGAACCACTTTGCCGAATCCAGTTTCTTCTTGACAAACGCTGCAGCCTCCTTCTTCTCACGCTCCGATGAGTTGGCCGCTTCGAGAAGGATGTCGGCATATTTGCGGTTCACCCTGAGTTCCGGGATAGAGAAACGCGGCATGGAGAGCTTCAGCTCACCATCCATATATTCGAGGACGAAATCAGGTACAATCTGCTGAGCCTGATCGTTGTAGGAATCATCGATCTGTCCTCCGGGAGAAGGGTTCAGCTTCAGTATCTTTGCCATGGCTGCCTTCAGCTCCGCCTCGGAGATTCCCATCCTGTTGATTATCTTCTGGAAATGCTTGTTGGTGAACTCGTTGAAATGATTGGTCAGGATCTTCGTGGCATTGACCACTTCAGGAGTCTTCTTCATGAACCTTATCTGAAGGAGCAGGCACTCACGAAGATCACGGGCTCCGACTCCAGCCGGTTCGAACTCCTGAACGATCTTCAGCATGTCCAGCACCTCCTGCTCATCAGTCTCTACATTCGCTCTGAACGACAGGTCGTCAACTATGCTGTCGATGCTCCTGCGAAGATATCCGTCATCGTCCAGACTTCCAATTATGAACGAGGCCACAGCATACTGGTGCTCGGTGAGGCTCCTGTATCCCAGCTGTTCCTGAAGACTCTGGGTGAAGCTTTCCTTGACTGAAAACGTGCTGTACTGCGGACGTTCGTCCTTGGTGTTGAAGTTGTCAGATCTCAGGCGATAACTCGGAATGGAGTCATCTTCCTTATATTCAGACAGGGAGACTTCGCGCGGAGCTTCATCCTCCTCCTTCTCCGGCTGAACATCTTCATCCAGAACCGGATTCTCTTCCAGTTCCTTACGGATTCTCTGTTCAAGTTCCTGCTGAGGCAGTTCGATCAGCTTGATCGTCTGGATCTGCAGAGGAGAAAGCTTCTGGGTCTGTTTGAGTTCTAAACTTTGCTTCAACATGGCCAAAGGTAATTTAAACGATTACAATTCGGGAGACAACGGGCGAAGCACCTTCAGTGTATCAATCACATAGGCATTTTCCCTGTCCACCACCGGAAAGGAAATGTTCTCCTTGACAACGAAGGCACTCGGGAACTCATATCTGATTCTTTCCAGAAGAGCCATAGCCTCCGACTTTGTCCTGAAGTCGCCTACTGTCACCTTGAAATATGGATTTGCATACGTACGGTATGCCACAACATCATGATACAGACTTTCAAACCTTTTCAATGTCTCCTCTGATGCCACGCGTGCACTCTGACGGTTGTCAAAGAATATCCTGACACGATATCCGCTCAACGTCCTGCCGGAATTCGCGGCAACATGCTTCTGCATGGCATTCATCAGGGAGTCTGACTGGAATATCTCGACATCCGCCGCTCCCCCTTCGGACTTCTTCGGCATAAGCTTGAATATATCCTTGCCGACAAGAGAAGTATCGACTGCGGAAGCCGGACGATACACTATGGAATCCACCAGTTCATAGCCTTCCGGCACGACAATCTCCTGAGCTGAAAGTTCATTCAGTCCGGAAAGCACAAGAGCAGCGAGAAAAAGGATTAAGGTTTCAGTTCTTTTCATTTCCAAATCTTTCCAATAGTTCTTTCAATGGTATGTCTTTCAGTCTTATCGGAACCGCAGCGTTCTTTCCATATTTCGCCTTGGCATTCAGATCGACCGTACAGTTATTGAGCTCCTGCTGATTAGCAAGCATCATAAGATCCTTGAAACCAGCCCCTTGCGCTAACGAAACCTTTGCTTTCAGAGCATATGTCTGCGAGGTTCTTGCAGCAAGGGTAAAAGGGTCCATGGCCAGCTTACCAATAACCTTGCCAGAATGAACGAGCGAGCCGTCGATTTCTGAAATCTGCACCTGACGGGCAGGATTGTCCACCCCCACGAAAAGCGACAGGTCAAGGCCCTTGAATCCGCGCACACTGATGGATTCTATGCTGACCGAGGTTATTCTTATATCCTTCACCCCCTTGCAGCCGGCAAGACAGAGCACGGTCACAAGCAGGGCAAGGACAATCCGATATGACTTACATTTCATAGCAACACACTTTTACATAGGTTACATTCACGCAAAGGTAACGATATTCGGTGAAAAATCCTATCTTTGCCCCCGATTGGAAAACAGACATGAAAAAGGTATATATAGAAACATACGGCTGTCAGATGAACGTCAACGACAGCGAAGTGATATTGTCGATCCTTCAGAACGACGGTTACAGTCTGACGGAGAACATCGAGGAAGCTGACGTCATCCTCGCAAACACCTGCTCGATCAGGGACAATGCAGAACAGAGGATATGGGGAAGGATCGACCAGTTCAAGATTCAGAAGAGAAACAGAGACGGAGTCGTGATCGGCATCGTGGGATGCATGGCGGAAAGACTGAAGAACGAACTCCTCAAGAGTGTGGACCTGGTGGCAGGCCCGGACTCATACAGGAACCTTCCGGCACTGCTCGCGGCGATCAGGCCGGACAGTCCGCAGATGGACGTACTTCTCTCCCATGAAGAGACCTATGCCGACATAACCCCTGTCAGACTTGACAAGAACGGGGTCTCTGCATTCATTTCCATAATGAGAGGCTGCAACAACGTGTGCTCGTACTGCGTCGTCCCGTACACCCGGGGTGCAGAAAGAAGCCGTGACCCGTACACCATCGTGAACGAGGCACAAGACCTGTTCAGTCGTGGATACAAGGAAGTCACCCTTCTGGGCCAGAATGTGGACTCATACAACTGGAAGGACAAGGAGGATCCTCAGAAGAACGTGAATTTCGCTGCTCTGCTAAGGATGGTTGCGCAGATCAGCCCCGAGCTCAGAGTCAGATTCTCCACATCCCACCCTAAGGACATCAGCGACGAAGTCATCTACACAATGGCAGAATATGAGAACATCTGCAAGCACATCCACCTTCCGGTGCAGTCCGGAAGCAGCATCATGCTTGAGAAGATGAGACGCAAATATAACAGGGAATGGTACCTGGAAAGGGTGGAGAAGATCCGCAGCGTGATTCCCGACTGCGGTCTGACGACCGATGTCATAGCAGGATTCTGCGGCGAGACCGATCAGGACCATCAGGACACCCTCACCCTGATGGAAAAGGTGGTGTTCGACTCCGCTTTCATGTTTGCCTACTCCGAGCGTCCGGGCACCCTGGCTTCAAGGAAATATCCGGATGACATTCCATATGAGAAGAAGACGGAAAGACTCAATGAGATCATCTCGCTCCAGGGGCGCATGAGCCTGAAGAGCAATGAGAAAGAGATCGGCAAAGTGCTGAAGGTCCTGGTGGAGGGACCATCAAAGAAGAACCCGCAGGAGCTCTGCGGAAGGGCAAGCAGCAACAAGATGTGCGTGTTCCCTTCACGCGGGGAGAAGGCTGGAGACTACTGCCTTGTGAAGGTGGAGAGCGTCACTTCGGCCACCCTTATCTGCAGCAGGGTGGATTAGAGCAGATCAAAAAGCTTTTGAGCCACAGAACGGGCCTGGATCGTATCGATCTGGGCCTTATATTTTTCATGCATCCTTTCAAACTCTGCCTTATGAGCTTCCTTGAGCGGCTCGGCAGGAGGAGAATCCATCTTCAGAGGATTGATCGGGCTGCCGTTCTTCCACACACGGAAATCGAGATGAGGACCGGTCGAGCGGCCTGTCGAGCCTACATATCCGATCACTTCGCCCTGACGGACACGCTTGCCGGGAGCGATGCCTTTTCCATATTTCGAAAGATGCAGATATGCGGTGGAATAGACCGAGTTATGCCTGATTCTCACAGTCTTTCCACCGGCTCCCTCATGCTTGACACTTGTGACTACTCCGTCACCGATGGACATCACAGGGGTACCGACAGGAGCGGCATAATCCACTCCGGTGTGAGGCCTCACCTTCTTTGTCACGGGATGGCGGCGTGCATAGGAAAATCCGGAACTGATGCGGGAGAATTTCAACGGAGCCTTGAGGAAGGCCTTCCTCATGCTCTCTCCCTTCTCGTTCCAGTATATGTTTCCTCCGTCCTTCTGGTCATACATGACAGACGGCAGATCTGAGCCGTTATGAGTGAAGACAGCATATCTGACCGTGTCCACGGAAAGCACTTCCCCGTCACACATCTTCTCGTCGTACAGCACCCGGAAACGGTCTCCCTTCTGAAGTCCGAAGAAATCCACAGTCCATGCGTAAATATCTGACAGACTGAGGATAAGATTAGGCGAGACACCAGCATCGACCATATCCACCCAAAGCGAATTGGAGATGGTCACATCCGCATAACGAAGCTCCACCGTAACCGGCTTCTCATACACCCACGTTTTGTATGGAGGCTGGCACTGGAAGACAATCTGGGACGAGCGGTCGCGGTCATAGACCAGATATTGCAGCACAGACTCCCCGACCCGCCCTTCATGCCCGCTCGGAATGACAGAAGAAGGCCTGCCGTAGTATGCAGAATAAGTGTTACCCACCCTGAGGGTGCGGACATCGAAGACAGAGTCGCAGGCCTGGGACAGATCATATGCCTCGGAAGCCGAAAGCCCGAGGGAAGTCAGCAGGGTGGAAAAGAACTGTCCGCTGCGGACCTTCCCGGACCTGCAGTCCAGGGAATCCAGCTGCGGGAGAGCCGCTCCGCCCTGTCCCATATTCCCGGATGAGAGTTCCGAAACTCCTGTGGAAAATTCAGTTGCGCCAGCAGGGGTTTCCCCCTTTCTTCCACACGAAGAAGAAGCCACCACTAACAAGCCTATAATCAATACTTTACAAATTCCTTTCATGTCATCAAAATTTCATCGGATGCAAAAATAGAAATAATGTTTATAAGTTTGTGGAAAATTTTGGAAAATAGTGGGAGAAAATGGAAAAAAGTTTATACTTTTGCATTCGCAATAGTTGAACTCTCGCGCAAATCAGAACAGAAGTGCTATGACCGGCTTTTTTGGAAGACATACGGCAAAAATCGATGACAAGGGAAGACTCGTGATTCCTTCTGCCATCAAGAACGCCGTGCCGGCAGAGCAGATGGAGTTCGTCATCAGAAAGGACATGCACTCAGACTGCCTCGAAATGTACACATGGCAGGAGTGGAGCAACATGTCTCAGGCCGTAAGATCAAAGCTTGACCTTGCCTTTGATGACGAGCACATCAGATATTGGAGAACATACATGAGCAACACAGCCCCTGTCACCCCTGACGCGAAGCTCGGAAGGATCACCATTCCGAAGGAACTGCTTGAGGCGGCCGGCATCACTAAAGAGGTAGTTGTCCTCGGTGTCGACTACAAGGTGGAGATATGGGCAAAGGAAAAGATTGACGGAGGATGCCTCTCACCGGAGGAGTTCCGTCAGATGGGAAAGAAGATATCGGGTCGCATTTAAGAAGGAGGTCTGATATGTCCGAGTACCACACACCAGTACTGCTTGATGAAAGCGTTTCAGCTTTGATCGGCTCAGCTTCAGGAATATACGCAGACGCCACATTCGGCGGAGGAGGACACAGTTCTGAGATTCTCAGAAGGCTGTCCCCCGAAGGTCGTCTCATCTCTTTCGACAGAGACAGCGACGCCATCGCGAACAAGCCGGATGACGACAGGCTCACACTCATCAGAAGCGACTTCAGATGGATCCACAACCACATCCTCCATCAGGGATATGCGGAAGGCATCGATGGAGTGCTCGCGGACCTGGGAGTCTCGTCACATCAGTTCGACACTGCGGAAAGAGGCTTCTCGTTCAGATACGATGCTCCGCTGGACATGAGGATGAACCAGGAGGCACAGACCACAGCCGCCGACATAATCAACGGATATGAGCAGGAGGAGCTGGAAAGGATTCTTAGACTCTACGGAGAGGTGGACAACAGCAGAAGGATCGCCCAGCTGATCTGCAAGGCCAGGGAGCAGAGTCCGATCGGGACGACGGCACAGCTCGGAAGCGCCATCGGGAGCGCACTCCCGAAATTCGCCGAGCACAAGTTCCTTGCAAAGGTCTATCAGGCGCTCAGAATCGAGGTCAACCAGGAGATGAAGTCTCTTGAGAAGTTCCTGAGCGGCGCGGCGAAATCTCTGAAGAGCGGCGGGAAGCTGGTCATCATCACCTACCACTCGCTTGAGGACAGGATGGTCAAGAACTTCATAAAGGCAGGCAACATCGAAGGCAAGGCGGAGAAGGACTTCTACGGAAATATCACTGCTCCTCTGAGAGCCGTGAACAGAAAGCCGATCCTGCCTCAGGAAAGCGAGATTTCATCAAACACAAGAGCAAGAAGTGCAAAACTCAGAATAGCGGAAAAGATATGAAGCGGTTCAAGGACATAAGATGGAAGGCAATCGGGAAGGCGATAGGAGCGTTCTTCCTGTCCCTTGGACGTGGAGACCTGCTTCTGAGGATGAGGGTGGACAAGGCGTTACCATATATATTATATGCATTTCTGCTCGGTTGCATAAGCATCTGGATGAGCTACCAGACAGAACAGACAATGCTCAAGGTACAGAACAACGAAAGGACAATCAGGACTCTGAAGATATACAACGCTCAAATGACATACGAGCTGGTCGGACTGGACAGGTTAAGCACAGTCGAGACAATGCTCGAAGAAATGGGTTCGGAAGTTAAGGCTCCGCAGAAGCCGGCAGACATACTTAAATAAGATGATGGATAAGGGAAAGAACATAATGCAGAAGGGAAAGGACAACAGGGTCAGCATGATCCTGTGGGGACTTTATTGTCTGTTCCTTCTGCTGTCTCTTGTACTGATAATCAAGATCTGCGTTCTCCAGTTCGGATGGGAGCCGGACCAGACCCTTGTCAGATATTTCCAGCCGAAGAGATACCGTCAGGTGGAGAAGCCCGAAAGGGGCGCCATCATGGACTGCAACGGAAAGCTTCTGGCCATCTCCATCCCGATGTATAACATCAACATGGACTGCACTGTGCGCAAGGACGAGTTTGCCCGCGCCAAGACAGCCAGAAGACGCGACTCTCTGGAAAACGACTGGAAGGCAAAGGCAAAGGCCTTGAGCAGGGAGCTGCCGAAAGTGCTTGCAAAGGACGGCAAGGATGCGGACTACTATTATAATCTCATCATAAGCAACAGGGAGTCGAATCTCAAGGGCAGGAAGAACGTTCAGATAACGAAGAACATCGACCACGAGACTTATCTGAAACTGCTGGAACTGCCTCTTTTCAACGAAGGCAGGTTCAAGAGCGGTCTCATAAAGACTGAGATCGACACAAGGAAGTACCCTTACGGGAGCCTGGCCGGAAGAGTGATCGGAGATGTCAGGATCAACAAGGAGCACCCGGAGGAAAGCCGTTTCCTCGGAATCGAGGGCAAGTATGACTATATACTCCACGGCACTGAAGGATCCCAGTGGATGAAGCGCACCGACAAGGGCAGCATCGTGGATCAGGACAGCACGATCATTGAGGTCGTTCACGGCCAGGACATAAGGACCACCCTTGACATCGACATCCAGGACATAGCAGACAGGGCACTCAGAAAGCATATTGCCGAAGACGACGCCATAGAAGGCGGATGCGTCGTGGTTATGGATGTGAAGACAGGTGGCGTGAAGGCCATGGTGAATCTGCAGAAGAACAGTAAGGGTGTTCTCGGAGAAAACTACAACATGGCAATCGGTAGACCGGGAGAGCCGGGTTCCATCTTCAAGGCAGTGACTCTGGCGACCCTTCTGGAAGACGGACACGTCACGCTTGACACAAAGATCCCTACCAACCACGGTAAGATGGCCGACCTGAGCAAGATAAGGGACGACCAGTATATCAAGGACTACGAGAAGAACAAGAACACAGACAGGATAAGTGTCCTGGACGGATTCAAGATATCGTCCAACTACGTGTTCAGAAGACTTACGATAGACAACTATCAGGAAAATCCTCAGGGATTCATCCACAGGCTGTACGACTACCATCTGAACGATTCGTATGAGTTTGACCTCACCGAGAAAGGCGGCACAAGGTCAAGGATCCAGGACTCGGACAGCAAATATTACCTTGCATCCGCTGCCATCGGATATTCCATCATGCAGACTCCGCTGAACATGGTGACGTTCTACAACGCCATCGCCAACAACGGAAAGATGATGAAGCCGTATCTGATCGAATCGTTCGAAGCCGCAGGCAAACCGGTCATGAAGTTCGGTCCGCAGATTCTCAGCGGTTCCATATTCTCGAAAGCGACTGCCGACACTCTGACAAGAGCGCTGAAGATGGTGACACTGGAAGGAACGGCGACACGGCTGAAGAACGCCAAATGCGTCGTTGCTGGAAAGACAGGAACCGCCAGGACAGTGCTCAGTCCGGATGAGAAGCCTCTGAAGAACGACCCGTATGTTTCGGAAAACGGTGAAAGAAAGTACCAGGCGACATTCGTGGGATTCTTCCCGGCAGATGAGCCGAAGTACACCGCGATTGTAGTGGTCTACACCAGACCTACAAAGGGAAGCGTTTACGGAGGTGTGATTCCGGCCAAGACTTTCAGGGAGATCGTGGACAATCTCTGGTCGCTGGACAGTTCCTGGGGAGAAGACCTCCAGGCAAGAGCGAAGGTTCCTGAGATGAGGCCTGAATATATAGGAACGCGCAAAGGGTCCTCGATTCCGGTGCCGGATGTGAAGGGAATGGGGCTGAAGGATGCGATATACGCAATCGAGAACAACGGATACAGATGCCATTACGAAGGAATCGGTCATGTCGTAAGCCAGATTCCTGCGGCAGGAAAGTGCTGTGGAAAAGGTGAAATCATAAAGCTTGTGCTCAGATGAGACTCGACAGAATATTAAAGGACAGCGGCTGCCATCTTGAGGGCAGGCATGGCGCGGTCGAGGTCAGCTCGATCTGCTGCGATTCAAGGAAGGTTTCCTATGGATCGCTTTTCGTGGCGATAAAGGGCTTTGCCAGTGACGGCCACGACTATATAGCCACTGCCATCGGCAAGGGGGCACGCGTGATAGTGTTCGAAGATCAGCAGGCATACGAAAGGCAGACGGCCTCGCTTGACATGGAGGGAGTGATTGCAGTGCAGACGGAATCATCCAGACATGCGATGGCAATCATCGCCGCGAACTTTTATGACAACCCGTCACACAAGCTTACACTTGTGGGAATCACGGGGACAAACGGAAAGACTACGACAGTGACGCTCCTGCACAGGATGTTCACCGCCATGGGATACAGCTGCGGACTGCTTTCCACGATTGCCAACTATGTGGGAACAAAGGGAACCGAGGCGGTCAACACCACTTCTGACCCTCTCACAATCAACTCACTGCTTGCACAGATGGTGGAAGCAGGCTGCGAATACTGCTTCATGGAAGTGAGTTCGATCGGAGTGGAACAGGAAAGAGTGGCCGGACTGAAATTCAAGGCTGGAATATTCTCCAACCTGACTCACGACCATCTTGACTACCACAAGACCTTCGCGGAATACCTCAGGTGCAAGAAGCTTTTCTTTGACACCCTGCCGGCCGATGCCTACGCCATCATCAACATTGATGACAGGAACGGTCTGGTGATGGTGCAGAACACCAGGGCGAAAGTGGTGACATACTCGCTCAGAAGCATAGCGGACCACACCTGCAGGATCATAGAGCAGAGCTTTGAGGGCATGCTGCTCAAGACCGACGGAGTCGAGAGCTGGAGCTGCCTGATCGGTCAGCACAACGCATACAATCTGCTTGCGATATACACGACAGCTGTCGTGCTGGGAGCTGATCCGGAAGAGACTCTTGTGGCGATGAGCACACTGAGACCGGCACCGGGAAGACTTGAGAACATGAGAGGTCCGAAAGACATATCCGTGATCATCGACTACGCGCACACACCGGACGCATTGGAGAACGTTCTCAAGACATTACGCGAAATCGCTCCGGACAGAGAGCTCATCTGCGTGTTCGGCTGCGGAGGAGACAGGGACAGGACCAAGAGACCGGAAATGGGAAGAATCGCACAGAAGATGGCTGACAGGATCATCGTGACTTCCGACAACAGCAGGACGGAAAAGACGGCGGACATCATGGCTGAAATCAAGGAGGGTATGGATATCTCCGGCAAAGCAAAGTCACTTTTCATCGAGGACCGCGAACAGGCCATCAGGACAGCTGTGATGCTGGCGGGACAGGGAGCAACCATCCTCCTTGCAGGGAAGGGACACGAGACCTACCAGATCATAGGAACGGAAAAGACACATTTTGACGAAAAGGAAATCGTCGCAGAAGCATTCAGGACAATAGAATAGGATATGATATACCATTTAGTAGAATATCTCAAAGGCGCAGGGCTGGACATCCCCGGAATGGGATTGTTCAACTATCTGTCGTTCAGAGCCATCAGTGCCTTCACTATCGCACTGCTCGTTTCGATCTTCGCCGGAAAAAGGATCATAAGATGGATTCAGAAGAAGCAGATCGGAGAGGAGATCCGTGACCTCGGACTTGAAGGACAGATGCAGAAGAAGGGCACACCTACTATGGGAGGAATCATCATCTTCCTTGCCATCATGGTTCCCGTACTGCTTTTTGCCGACCTGACAAACATATACACCATACTCCTGCTCATAAGTTCCGTATGGTTCTTCCTGATCGGATTCGCTGACGACTACATCAAGGTGTTCAGAAAGAACAAGGAAGGTCTGAGCGCAAAGGCAAAACTTGTCGCCCAGTCACTGCTGGGTCTTGCTATCGGACTTGCAGTGTGCTTCAGCGACCAGATCGTGGTCAGGGAAGATGTGAGCATCGGGGAGACCATCACGATCGACGCCCTCGAAGAAAGTTCTGCGACAGAAGGGGGAACGTCTCTCTTTGAAAAGCACGATGTGGTGAAGAGCACAAAGACGACGATTCCGTTCATCAAGAACCACGAATTCGACTACAAGTGGCTCTCTCCTTTCAAGGGAACATGGGGCTGGTACTGCAAATGGGGCATATATGTGCTGATGATCATCATCGTCATAACCGCATGCTCCAACGGAGTGAATCTGACTGACGGAATGGACGGTCTTGCCACAGGCACATCAGCGATAGTCGGAGTCGTGCTGGGAATATTCGCATGGCTGTCAGGCAATATAGTGAACTCAGAATATCTGAACATCATGTACATCCCGGGAAGCGGAGAACTTGCTGTCTTCATGTCGGCTTTTGTGGGAGCGCTGATCGGATTCCTGTGGTATAACTCATTCCCTGCCCAGGTCTTCATGGGAGACACAGGAAGCCTTATGCTCGGAGGAATAATAGGCGTGTGCGCCATCCTCATAAGGAAGGAGCTTCTCCTCCCGATCCTGTGCGGAATCTTCTTCGTGGAGAGTCTCTCAGTGATGATGCAGACATTCTACTTCAAATATACAAAGAAGAAATATGGTGAAGGCAAGAGGGTGTTCAAGATGGCGCCTCTCCACCATCACTACCAGAAGGAAGGCATTCCGGCTCTGATCAAGAACCCGGTGAAGGCCATTCCGGAAGCAAAGATAGTGGTCAGATTCTGGATCATCGGAATCATACTCGCAGTGGTTACAATAGCATTATTGAAGGTCAGATAACATTACGTATATGTCAAGAATAGTAGTTTTAGGTGGTGGTGAAAGCGGAGTGGGCTCCGCAGTACTCGCAAAGGTCAAGGGATTCGATGTATTCCTCTCAGATATGGGCAAGCTGTCTGAGAAATATTCTGCCATGCTCAAGGAATGGGATATTCCTTTCGAGCAGGGACAGCATACTGAAGACCTGATCCTCAATGCAGATGAAGTCATCAAGAGCCCGGGAATCCCGGAAACGGCTCCGATGGTGCAGAAGGTGCTCGACAAGGGAATCGGTGTGATTTCCGAGATCGAGTTCGCTGGAAGGTATGACTCTGCAAAGAAGGTTTGCATCACCGGAAGCAACGGAAAGACCACGACCACATCGCTCATCTACCATCTTCTCCAGCAGGCCGGCCTGAACGTCGGGCTCGGCGGAAACATCGGAAAGAGTTACGCCTATCAGGTAGCAACCGAGCAGCATGACATCTATGTCCTGGAACTGAGCAGCTTCCAGCTTGACAACGTATATGACTTCAAGGCTGACATAGCGATCATCACCAACATAACCCCTGACCATCTTGACAGGTACGGCTACAACATGGAGAACTACGTGAAGTCGAAGTTCCGCATCACACGCAACATGTCGAGTGAGGACTGCTTCATTTTCTGTTCTGACGATGAGATCACGATAAACCATCTGAACAAGATCGTCGTACAGGCACAGAAGCTCCCGTTCACTCAGAAGAACGAGGTGGAGCAGGGTGCTTTCGTAAAGGAGGACAGGATGATCGTAAGATACAAGGAGCAGGAGTGCGACATGTATCTTCAGGAGCTTGCCCTGGGAGGAAAGCACAATGTATATAATTCCATGGCTGCCGCACTTGCAGCAAAGGCAATGGACATTGACAACCAGGTGATCAGAGACGGACTCGCGACATTCCAGGCTGTGGAGCACAGGCTTGAAAACGTGCTCAGCATCAGGGAGGTCCTTTATATCAACGACTCGAAGGCCACGAATGTGGATGCTGCATGGTACGCTCTCGAGTGCCAGACAAGGCCGGTGATCTGGATCGTCGGAGGTACCGACAAGGGTAATGATTATTCCACCCTTGTTGACCTCGCCAGGGAGAAGGTCAAGGCAATCATCTGCATGGGTCTGGACAATGCCAAGATACATGCGGCATTTGAGGGTGTCGTACCACAGATGCACGACGTGACCTCTGCTCAGGATGCAGTGAAACTTGCCGACAGTCTGGCAGTTGCAGGAGACGTAGTGCTCCTGTCACCATGCTGCGCAAGCTTCGATCTGTTCAAGAACTACGAAGACAGAGGAAGACAGTTCAAGGAAGCAGTAAGGAACCTATAAAGATGAGACAGAACAGCAAAAGAAATGAAGAACCGTCCAAGGGAAGGTTCTGGAACTTCATCGACAATATCGAAGGTGATAAGGTCGTATGGGTCATTGTGTTCATGCTCATCATATTTTCGGTATTGGCCATCTTCTCCTCGACCTCGCTTCTGAAGGAAGGTAGCAAGGACAGGATGGATTTCATCAGGGACCATATCGTGGTGGTCGGCATCGGACTTGCCCTTATAGCCGGCCTGTACAACATCAAGAAGATCGGGGTGTTCAGGGTTCTGTCCCAGCTCGGATTCGGGCTCTCCATGCTCCTTCTGCTGATTCTGGACCTGCATGTGAAGATTCCAGGAGTGATAGAGGCAGAGTACATCAACGGGGCGTGGCGAACCTTGAGAATTGCAGGATTCCAGATGCATGTGTTCGAGGTCGTGAAAGTCGCGATGGTACTGTATCTCGCATGGGCCCTGCACGCCTATAAGGAAGATGAGGAGGCTCAGAAGAAGAGAAAGCCGAGCAAATATATGAAGATCTGCAACTCCTTCTCCGGAAACAAGACCTTCGGATTCCTTGCAAAGCCGTTCTGGAAGAGGATGATATATATGTATATGCCTATCCTCATCGTCTGCGTCCTCGTTCTGATGGGAAGCGGTTCCAGTGCAGTATTCATCGGGGCCATACTCATCGCTGTTCTTCTGGTGGGAGGAGCTCCTTTCAAGGAGATAGGAATGGCGGCGGCAGCAGGAATCGCCACTCTTGCACTGATTGTGGGTGTCTATAAGGCGACTGACGGCAAAGTCTTCCCGGCATTCGAACGAGTAGCCACCATGCTTACAAGAGTCGGAGCGGACTACGATGTGGAAAGGCTCAAGACCCTTAGGGAAGGATCCCGTGAGTTCTACGACGAACTGGATAATATCAAGCAGCCATACAGTGCGATGATCGCAGTCCACGAAGGAGGAATCATTGGCAAGGGAATAGGAGGCAGCACACAGAAATATGTGGTTTCCAACATATACGGAGACTACATGTTCAGTTTCATCGTCGAGGAATATGGACTTGTTGGCGGAATACTTATAATATTGCTATATGTGAGTCTCCTTGCCAGAGGGTCGCTCATCGCCAGCAAGTGCAACAACGAATATGCTAAGATTGCCGTGGGAGGGCTAAGCGTGCTGATCACAGGACAGGCATTCATGCATATGATGGTGAACGTCAATATCGGTCCGATGACCGGACAGACCCTGCCTCTTATAAGTCACGGAAGTTTTGCGTTTCTGGTCTTCTGCATCGCATTCGGAGTGATACTCTCTATAAGCAGGATGGCACGCAATCAGATCCGGGAGGAGGAAGAGGCGGCAGTTCCGCTATATGAAAGCGAGAGCCGGGACGACATCCAGGCCAGCATGGACATTCTCGAACAGATTGATGAGATATGATATGGGATACAGAACACTCAAGGTAATCATAAGCGGAGGGGGTACGGGAGGACATATCTTCCCTGCCCTTTCCATCGCTAATAAGCTCAAGGAAGTGAATCCTGAGACCGAGATTCTCTTTGTGGGAGCAGAGGGAAGGATGGAGATGGAGAAGGTGCCGGCAGCTGGGTATAAGATCATCGGGCTTCCGATAGCGGGCTTGCAGAGACGACTCACTATGAGCAATCTCGCCCTTCCGTTCAAGGTGCTGAAAAGTCTCAGGATGGCAAAGAAGACACTGAAGGAATTCAGGCCTGACATTGCGATCGGAGTGGGAGGATATGCCAGCGCTCCCCTTCTGTGGGCTGCGGGACGGCTCGGGATTCCGACGCTTATCCAGGAACAGAACGGATTTGCAGGACTGACGAACAAGATACTTGGCAGGAAAGCAAAGAGCATCTGCGTGGCTTACGAAGGGATGGAGAGATTCTTCCCGGCAGACAGGATCGTGATGAGCGGCAACCCAATCAGAAAGGACATAGTGCCGGCAACACCTGGGATGAAGGAAGAGGCATATGAGTTCTACGGGCTGGATCCGCAGAAGAAGCATATCTTCGTGGTGGGCGGAAGTCTCGGAAGCAGGACGCTCAACGAGGCCGTTCAGAAATGGATAAGGGAAGGCTGTCCGGCCGGGGAGAACATCGAAATGATCTGGCAGTGCGGCAAATACTACAAGGCGTCCATCGACGGATTCATGGAGGAGATGGCTGCCGGCGGCAGAGACCTTTCCCACATCAGGCATTCCGACTTCATCCAGAGGATGGACCTTGCATATGCCGCAGCGAACGTGGTCATTTCCCGCTCGGGGGCAAGTTCTGTTTCGGAGTTGTGTGCTGCAGAAAAGGCGACCATATTCGTGCCTTCGCCAAACGTGACAGAGGACCATCAGACACATAATGCCATGGCTCTGGTGAACAAGGATGCCGCCCTGATGGTAAAGGATGCAGAAGCAGCAGAAAAACTGATGGAGACGGCATGCAGGCTGATAGAAAATCCGGAAAGAATCGCTCTATTGGAAGGAAACATCGGGAAGCTCGCCCTCAGAGATGCGGCACAGACAATTGTAGATGAGATTTATAAAGTATTGGGATAGATGAAGAATATATATTTCATAGGAATCGGAGGCATCGGCATGAGTGCCATCGCAAGGTACTATAATGCCAAGGGATTCAAGGTGAGCGGATATGACAGGACCCCGTCTCCACTGACACATGCATTGGAGTCAGAGGGGATAGAGGTGCATTATACTGATGACATCTCATATATTCCCAATGAAGTGGAAGACACGCTGGTAGTGTACACTCCGGCCATTCCGGCCGATATGGGAGAACTCGTGTACGTACAGGAGAAAGGATATCGCGTGATCAAAAGATCCAGGATGCTGGGAGAAATTGCCGAGGGTCAGAGATGCATGGCAGTTGCAGGCACACACGGAAAGACCACGACCAGCACCATGACCAGCCACCTTTTCATGGACTCTGGAGAGGGTTGCTCGGCTTTCCTCGGTGGAATCTCGAAGAACTACAACAGCAATCTGCTCATCAGTCCAAATGACGTTATAGTTGCGGAAGCAGATGAGTTCGACCGCTCATTCCTCCAGCTGTTCCCTGAAATCGCCGTCATCACCTCCATGGATGCGGACCATCTTGACATCTACGGAGACGAGCAGCATGTCAAGGAGGCTTTCAAGGCATTCGCTTCACAGGTGAGCGGAACTGTGATAATCAAGCACGGACTTGACATAACGCCGGCGGACACCTCTGCCAGGATCAGGACATATTCATTCGGAAATCCGGAAGCTGACTTCCATGCAGAGCCTTTGGAGGACGGACACTTCAACCTCCACTACCCGGGAGGGGTGATAGAGGACTGTGTCGTGGGCATACCGGGATGGGTGAATGTTGAGAATGCAACGGCAGCATCAGCAATAGCACTGACATATGGAATCGCTCCTGAGAAGATAAAGAGAGCCCTTGCTTCATTCAGCGGGGTAAGGAGAAGGTTCGACATCCAGGTCAGGAAACCAGGATGCGTATATATCGACGACTACGCCCACCACCCGGAGGAGATCAAGGCCGCCCTCAGTTCGATCCGACGCGCCTATCCTTCGTCGAAACTCACCGCTGTGTTCCAGCCCCATCTCTACACAAGGACAAGGGACTTTGCACCGGAATTCGCTCAGGCACTTAGCCTTGCCGACAAGGTGATACTCCTGGACATCTACCCCGCACGCGAACTGCCGATTCCTGGTGTGACCTCGGAAATCATATTCAAGGACATAACCTCAGAGAAGATTCTGATCAGGAGGGAGGAACTCATGGGATATCTTCAGAACGAGCCGGTGGAAGTGCTTGCGACACTGGGCGCCGGAGACATAGACAGGTTTGTGGGAGAAATCGCAGAAATGCTTGACAGAAGATGAACAGGACTCTGAAATATATACTTATATCCGTGGCCGCCCTCGCGCTGGCAGCCTGTTTTACGGCTTCCTATATAGCCGGAGTGCAGGCGCGCAGGACCATTGTATGCAAAAGCATAAGGATTGAGGTCCTCGACAGCGCTCAGAACAGTTTCGTGACAGCTGACGACATCAGGAAATTCATCCGCAAAAGCTGCGGGGAACTGGTGGGTGAGCCGCTGGACAGCATAGACCTGGTCAAGGTGGAAAAGGCTGTTGACAGCAGGAGCGCTGTCCTGAAGAGCCAGGCATATGTGACCCGGGACAGCATCCTCAACATAAAGGTCACCCAGCGCAGGCCAGTGGTAAGGTTCCAGAAGAAGGACGGAGGATTCTATGCAGATGCCGAAGGATATATATTCCCGTTGCAAAGCACTTATGCCTCGCATGTGCAGATAATAGACGGGGACATTCCTCTTGCAGCCAACAGCGGCTATAAGGGAGACATCACCGACCCGAAGGAGAAAGAGTGGTTCAAGAGTGTGATGAATGTTGTCAACTATATGGAAGACAGCAGATTATGGAAAGGAAAGATTGTACAGATTTCAGTTGACTCAAAAGGAAACCTGACTCTCATTCCACGGGAGGGCAATGAAAGGTTCCTGTTCGGCCAGCCACACTCTCTGGTGGAGAAGTTCGGCAAGATGGAAAGATATTACACCACCATCGTTCCCGAAAAAGGGAGCAGCCGTTACAAAAGAGTCGATGTGAGATTCAAGGATCAGATTGTATGCAGATAAAGGATAACAATATGGGAATGACAGACAAACATATCGTTGCAATAGACCTGGGCACTTCGAAGATCGCCCTTACCGTTGCAAAGGTCAACGGTAACGACATCCAGGTCATATATTACAAGGAGACACCTTCTGCCGGCATCAAGAACAGCAGCGTCTTCAATCCGAGTCATGTCACAGGGCCTCTCGGAGAAGCTGTGCGTGAGGCTGAGGAGAATCTCGGCATAAAGATAACACAGGCTGTGGTCGGTATGCCGCGGTACCCCATCAGGCAGGAAAGCAACACCGGCAAGATCGAGGACAGAGGCTGCGACACTGACATCACAGCCGAGAATATCGCCGAACTCAAGAGATTCGCCCAGGACTCCTATCCGCTCGACGACCCTGGCAGGGAGGCAATATATGGTGCTGTCGCTCAGTCATTCTCTGACGGAGAAAATTTCCAGATAATTGAAAACGAAATCATCGGAATGACAAGCGATGTCCTTGAAGGCAATTTCAAGATATTCATCGGAAAGAAGAGCGATCTGACAAAGATAGACCTTGCGATGAACAAGTCCGGTCTGTCAGCGGTACGCAAATACTTCACAGCCGACTCCACGGCAAAGGCTGTCCTGGAATATTCCGAGATGGAAAACGGAGTGGCCCTCATCGATTTCGGTGCGGGATGCACATCTGTTTCCATATATCACGGGAACATCATGAGGCATTATGCTTCGATTCCATTCGGAGGAAGAAACATCACCGACGACATCAAGAGCGAATGCCAGATTTCAGCAAAGCTTGCCGAAAACATAAAGAAGGCCTTCGGAGCATGTATGCCGGACAAGCTGCAGAATCTTGGAGAAAAGGTCATACATATAAAGAGCAACACCAGCGAACCTGACAAGCAGCTCCCGGTGAAGTACCTTTCCGAAATCATCACTGCCCGGGTGGAGGAAATCCTGATGGCCATCCTGTATGAGATTCAGGAAAGCGGATTCGCCGACATGCTCAGAAGCGGGATCGTGGTGACAGGAGGCAGTGCCCTGCTTCCTAATCTGGGAACGTTCATAAACGAAATTTCCGGATTCAGGGTGAGGATGGGATATCCGAAACGCTATTTCTCATGCCAGGGATGTGACGGCATCTTCGAACCATCTGCTACGTCATCTGTCGGTCTTATCCTTGCGGCAAGCGAAAGAGCCGAATTCAACTGTGCCCTTTACAGGGAAGATAAACCGGAAGACAAGCCTGCCGAGGATGAGAATCCGAATGGAGAACTGTTCTCCGACCAGGCTATGGAAGGTGTGGTGGTCTCAGTGCCTGACCGGGGTCCTAAACAGCCTGAAAGCAAGACACCTAAGGTCACATGGACTGAAAAGGTCACGACATTCGTGGGCAACCTGTTCGAGACTGTAATGAATGATGTTGAAAGCGAACATTAGGAGGACTTGATATGATTGATATATTTGAGAACAACGTGGAGCTGACTCCGACTGACTGGGTCACTACGGATTCAATTATAAAGGTGATCGGTGTAGGCGGCGGAGGCTGCAATGCCGTGAACTACATGTACAACCAGAAGATAGAAGGATGCACCTTCATCGTCTGCAACACGGACTCGCAGGCTCTTGACAAGTGCGACGTACCGATCAAGATCCAGCTCGGAGAAGGTCTGGGAGCGGGAACCAACCCTACGGAAGGACGAAATGCCGCCCTCAACTCACAGGATGAGATCGCTGCCAAGGTGCTGGACAACAACACCGACATGCTCTTCATCACAGCCGGCATGGGTGGCGGTACCGGCACTGGTGCCGCACCGGTAATTGCAGCAATGGCAAAGAAGAAGGGAATCCTCACAGTGGGAGTCGTGACCATTCCGTTCAGAAACCAGGGCAACGAGACTATGTCGAAGGCCATAGACGGGATCAACGAACTGGAAAAGAATGTGGACAGCCTTCTGATAATCGACAACGAGAAACTGTTCGACTTCTATGGAGACCTGCTGCTTCAGGATGCCTTCCCTAAGGCGGATGAGGTTCTGGCTACCGCAGTCCGCGGAATCACCGAAATCATCAAGAAGCGCGGATATATCAATGTGGACTTCAAGGATGTGAAGACCATGATGAAGAACAGCGGAATGGCCCTTATGGGATGCGGCACAGGAACCGGAGAGAACAGGATCGAGGATGCCGTGCGTCTGGCATTGGAATCGCCGCTTCTTAATGACTTCGACCTCACGACAGCAAAGAATGTCCTTATCAACATCACAGTCGGAAAGAACGAGAAGGGAATGACCATGACCGAGCTCGGACGTGTCAGCGAACTGATAAAGAACTACACTGGAAAGGCCAACAACTTCAAGAGCGGTATCGTATATGAAGAGGATCCGGAATTCGGTGACAGGGTGAACATCACAGTGATCGCAACCGGCTTCAGGATGAGCATGCTGCTTCCTATGAACGACATGGGAAACATCATAATTATAGAAAGCGACTTTGAATATGACAAGGAGACATTCGCTGCGGAAAACATCGGAGAGCTCCCGGAGACGCGCAGCCAGAAGATCGGCTACAACAATGCGGAGATCAGAAAGAAGATAGTCTTCGAAGAAGGCAGAAAGCCGGCTCTTCTGGTGGCTGAAGGCCAGGACAAGAGCGAATTGGAGAATACAGCTGCAATCCGTAGAAAGACTCCTGCATCGGGGAAACGCGAGGAATAGGATTTTTTGTATATTTGCGACCGTTTTCGAATATAAGACTTTATGACAATGGAAAGAAAGACACGAGTTCGTTTTGCGCCGTCCCCGACAGGCCCGCTCCATATGGGCGGAGTCAGGACAGCACTCTATAACTATCTCTTCGCAAAGCAGCGCGGAGGAGACTTCATCATAAGAATCGAGGATACAGACTCACAGAGATTCGTCCCTGGAGCCGAGAAATATATAATAGAAGCCCTGAACTGGTGCGGCATAATCCCCGATGAGGGCGTGGATGCAGAAGGAAATGTTGTGGAGACCGCTTCAGAGCGTCATCCGCATGCACCTTACAGGCAGAGCCAGAGGAAGCCTCTCTACCGTCAGTATGCAGAACAGCTTGTTGCGGCAGGTCATGCATATTATGCATTTGATACAGCTGAGGAGCTCGGAGCGAAGCGTGCGGAAATGGAGGCTGCCGGGCAGACCTTCATCTATGGCCAGACCACACGCATGGGCCTGCGCAACTCCCTCTCCCTTCCTGAAAGCGAGTGGAAGGAACTCCTGGAAACACGCACAGACTGGACAATCCGCTTCAAGATGCCGGAGAACAGGGTCGTGAAGATGGACGACCTGATCCGTGGCCATGTCGAAGTGAACACATCCACTCTCGATGACAAGGTCCTCTGGAAAAGGGCTGACGAACTACCAACATACCATCTTGCAAACATAGTCGACGACCACCTCATGGAGATCACCGAAGTGATCCGCGGCGAGGAGTGGCTCCCGTCACTTCCGCTTCACTACCTCCTTTACGAGGCATTCGGATGGACTGAGACACAGCCACGTTTCGCCCATCTGTCACTTCTTCTCAAGCCTGACGGGAAGGGCAAGCTGAGCAAGCGCGACGGTGACCGTCTGGGCTTCCCGGTCTTCCCGCTCAGATGGGTGAACGCCGAGGGTGAAGTATCTCGCGGATATCGTGAAGACGGATATTTCCCTGAAGCTTTCGTGAACCTTCTGGCAATGCTCGGATGGAATCCGGGAACTGAGCAGGAACTCTTCTCTCTTGAGGAACTTGTCGGAGCTTTCTCGCTCGAAAGAGTCGTCAAGTCAGGAGCACGTTTCAATGCCGAGAAGGCAAAATGGTACAACAAGGAGTATCTCCGCATGAAGCCGGTGGAGGAGCTTGCCTCGGAGTTTATCCCTGTGCTTGAGTCACACGGCCTTCAGATCGTGGACTGCCCTGCATGCGCTCTCACTGCCGGTTCCGAGATGACTGTAAGCGGAGCTGACTTCGAAAACAGGATATTCTCACGCCAGTATGTGGAGAGAATCGTGGCGCTGATCCAGGAAAGAGCCACATTCGTAGCCGACTTCTGGGACATCGCTCCGTACCTCTTTGTGGCTCCTGCCGCATTCGTGGAGAAGGACGCCGCAAAGTTCTGGAAGGAAGAGAACTACACTCTCGCTCTCAAGGTGGCTGACTTCATCCTCGGATTCGAAGGAGAATTCACCAAGGAAGCGCTTGAAGGACCGCTTGAAGAGTATATCCGCGGCAACGAATGGCCTATGGGCAAGGTGATGAACTGCCTCAGACTTGCAATGGTAGGCGGATCGAACGGTCTTGGAATCGCAGACATCGTGACCCTGATCGGCAAGAAGGAGTTCGCAAAGAGAATCGACTTCATCAAGAACACGCTCGGCTGCTAACCGATACATTATTCTGGAAAGTCGGAGAGAAGGTCTATCTTTTCTCCGACTTTTTCTTTATCCTGCTTCGATAAATCTCGACACCTATCAATATCCAGCACAACACTGATAATATGATAGAAATGACTGATGACGGATGCATAATCTATATACCATTTTTATAGTAGAACAATCCCACAACCAATGTACTTACTGCTATAACTACCCCGATAGTGTAGGTCATGAAAATAGAGCCAGACATATCATTAAAGAATAATCTCCAAATCGCTTTTTGACAGAATGGTTCTTCTTCCCCTTACTCATCACAAAAATAAATTAAATTCAACAAACCTCAAAATCAAGCGCTACGGGACAAAGAAAGAATATATCTGTCGGAAAAGTGTTGTTTTTGATGAAAGACAACAAAGTTTTTCTCTTTTTTAGTCAAATTTCTTTTTTTTAGTCTGCGTCGGGATTATCTTTGCGTCCGGAATAAACTTTTTTCAGATATGAAGATCGGAATATGCAACGACCACGCTGGCGTGGAGTACAAGAACAGACTTGTGGAATACCTCACAGGCAAAGGTCACGAGATGGTGAATTTCGGAACCGACACCACTGCAAGCATGGACTATCCTGACGTGGCGCACCGTCTGGCAACCGCAGTTGAAAACGGAGAAGTGGAACTTGGAATCGCATTCTGCGGCACAGGAAACGGAATGGCCATGGCCCTGAACAAACATCAGGGAATCCGTGCAGGACTCTGCTGGTCTGCGGAAATCGGCAAGCTGATCAAGCAGCACAACAATGCCAATATCCTCGTCATGCCTGCCCGTTTCATCCCTTTTGAGACAGTCATCGAAATATGCGACGCATGGCTGGATGAGGAGTTCGAGGGAGGACGTCATCAGACCCGCATTGACAAGATACCTTGTAAATAATCAGACTTGGAAGCATTGATACTTACCCCGGAGTCCCCTGCCCTTTCAAGGAACATCGAGGACTATCCGGAAGGGATAATAATCCCCATAGACAAACCATACAGATGGACATCGGCGGACGTGATCAGAAAGGTCAAGTACGCCGCTATCCGTCATTTCGGAAAGAAGAACCTCAAGGTGGGCCATGCCGGCACCCTTGACCCTCTCGCAACCGGAGTTCTTCTGGTGTGTATAGGAAAGGCTACCAAACTGGCCGAGACACTTCAGTCGCACGACAAGGAATATGTTGCCGGAGTCACCTTCGGTGCGACCACACCGTCATATGACCTGGAAAAGGAGATCGACAGGTTCTTCCCATATGACCACATAACATCCGAGTCTGTTGCCGAGGCTCTGCCCGGCTTCATAGGAGAGCAGGAGCAGATCGCTCCCCTCTTTTCTGCCAAATCGGTGGACGGAGTCAGGGCATATGAGCTGGCCCGCAGACTCTATAAAGCCTCCGTCAGAGGGGAGGATGCTCTGGATGAGACGGCAAGGGAACTCATCAGAGTCTCTAAGATCAATGTATCTGAACTGGAATTGGTTGAATTCACCTCAGGTCTCAGTATTCCGGAAAGCGGACTGGGTGGAGGGGGAGAAAACAACCCCTCCACCCAGTCCGCTTCGAGCAGAATAAACGTCACTGACAACTCCGCTCTGGGACTGCCACGGGCTGTGATCCGCATGGCCTGCAGCAAAGGGACATACGTCAGGGCCTTTGCCCGCGACTTGGGAGAGAAACTGGGCAGCGGGGCACATCTGGACTCGCTTCAGAGGAGCCGCAGCGGAGAGTTCCGCGTCGAGAATGCTCTGACAGTTGACCAGGCCATAGCCCTGCTGAACGGCGGCACGCAATATTCATAAAACGCTGAGAATCAATAGAATGAGCGCCGCCACACGAACATACTCATACAAGAATATATGGAGGGTTGCATACCCGATTCTGATCAGTCTGGTGATGGAGCAGATGATCGGTCTGACCGACACGGCCTTTCTCGGGAGGGTCGGAGAGATCGAACTGGGAGCATCTGCCATTGCCATCGTATATTATATGGTACTGTTCATGACAGGCTTCGGATTCAGCCTCGGTGCACAGATAATAATCGGCAGAAGAAACGGCGAAGGCCGGTTCGCAGAAACCGGAAAGGTGTTCTGGAACGGAATATATTTCCTGCTGGGTCTTTCCGTGCTGATCATCCTTGGTTCCGAACTGCTGACCCCGTGGCTGATGAGGCTCATGGTTTCCTCGGATGCAATATATACAGCAGCACTGAGCTATGTCAGATGGCGTCTGCCAGGCATGGTCTTCGCCTTCATGACAGCAATGTACCGTGCATTCTATGTGGGCACTACCCAGACCAGGACACTGACACTGAACTCTGTGGTCATGGTGGCGTCAAATATCGTATTCAACTGGATTCTGATTTTCGGAAAGTTCGGCCTCCCGGCTCTGGGAATCACAGGAGCTGCGATAGGATCAAGCCTTGCCGAACTCGTCTCGCTGATATTCTTCATGGTCTACACAAGAGCAAGATGCGACCGCAGGAAATATGGACTGGAAAAGGCTGCACGATTTGATGCCGGCGAACTCAAGGGAATGATGCCGGTGTGCTCCTGGACCATGATCCAGAACACCATATCAGTGTGCACCTGGTTCATATTCTTCCTGTTCATCGAGCACCTGGGAGAACGTGCTCTCGCCATCTCCAACATCACACGTGGAGTGTCCGGACTGCTATGGGTAGTGCTACAGGCCTTTGCCGCAACATGCAGCACCCTGGTCAGCAACATGATAGGAGAAGGGCATCAGGACAAGGTCATGTCGCTTGTCAAGAGGATTCTGAAACTTTCATACGGAATCGTCAGTGTCATGATAATCATATTCTGCCTGTTCCCTCAGGCTCTGGCCAGAATATACACAGACATTCCTGATCTGGTCACGGCATCAGTCCCGGCCCTGATCGTGATGTGCACATCATATTTCATCAATACGGGCGGCCAGGTGTTCTTTCTGGCGGTTTCCGGAACAGGAAGCACAAAGACTGCCTTCCGGCTTGAGCTCGTGGCACTGTTCGTATATATGGTGTACTGCTATGTTGTCGTCAGTGCATTGAAGGCAGATGTAGCAATATGCTGGACAGCCGAACACGTATATGCCGGCGTCCTGCTCATCTGCAGCTGGTGGTACATGAAAAGCGGCAGTTGGAAGAACCGCCGCATCTGATCATTTTATATATTTCTGCATCTTGGAAGTCACCTTCTGAATATAGTCCTGCGTCTCCGCATGAGGAAGATTCCTCTTGAGATGACTGAACAGCTGGTCATAAGACATCGAGTTTATAGTAGGGATAGCCTTGGATATGTTGGTGGTCCCGTTTATTGACCTGCTGACATTTCCTGCACCTGTATTATATGCAGCAATTGCACAGAGCATACGGCACCTGACATCCGTCACCTTGGCAAAGGTTGTGGACATCAGAAGTTTAAGATATCCTGTTCCCAGCTGTATGTTATTGTTCGGATCGAACAGGAAATCCGGTGATGGAATCCTGTCCTCCTTATGAACATATCTGTAGGCATCACGTCCTCCGGACTTAGGGACCAGCTGCATGAGGCCATAGGCAGGCACCCAGGACTGAGCTACCGGATTGAAGGCCGACTCCTGTTCCATGATGGCATAAATCAACGGCTCATCCACCGAGTACTTTGCAGAATGACTGCTCACCATCTGCTTGAACTTCTCCGCACGTTTAGGAATGTGGTCTTCAACAAGTTCCATCGTTATGGCCACAATATTCTTCACACCCTCAGAAGTGCTGACCGGCTGGACAGACGGAGTCTGCGAAGCGACCACAGCTGCAGGGACCTGTTCCAGAGCCTTCTGCTGTTCCTTTCTCAACCTTTCCTCTTCAATAGCCCTCTGCCTTGCCAGTTCCTCCTCTTTCCTTCTTTCCTCAGCCTTCGCAGCCATAGAAGTTCCTGCCGGCTTTACGGCAGGGCGTGGAGACTTGTCCCGGGACAGGTCCAGACTCTTTCCTCTGGACGGAGCCGGTGCCCCAGGAGATGCCGCCTCAAATGGTTTTGGAGCAGAGTGTGTCCGGGTTGCCACCGTTGAAGACACACCATACCTGCTCAAGTCCAGCTGCCCGTCAAGAAGAGGGGTGTCCGATACCGGACGATCCGGAAGTACACTTGAGTCGAAGCCGCATGTGCTACCACGGCTGGACAACAGACCGCTGACAGCATTCTCCAGTTTCTTCCTGACCGTTTCCTGATCATCTGCCGGATCTACAAGCACCTCGACCGTCACCTTGCCAGACTCCCAGTTCACAGACGTTCTGCTGGACTTGTCATCGGAATACTCCACCCATTCCTTACGTGTGCTCTCGACCATCACCGAGTCGCCCCAGGTCTCCATGACCTTGTCACGAAACTTTTCATATTCCTCGAAAAGCTGGGCTTCATACTCAAGATAATCAGCAAGAGCTGCATCTGCAGAATCTGCAAACTCCTTTCTTATGGCGTCAAGTTCCTGACGAGCCTTGGAGAAGGAGGCGTCAAGATCGTCAGCAGTCTGAGCGTACAGGCCGACTGCTGACATCAGGAGCATTACAGATAATATGAAATATCTCATATGTTTACCATTAATTTGACTCTAAGGCCTTGGCTGCCTCGGCATGTCCCAGGCCAGCCGCCTTCTTGATCCAGACCTTGCCCTGGAGAGGATTCTTCGCAACAGATCCCTTGCCTGTCGAGAGCATGAGTCCCAACTGATAGCATGCCTCGGCGTTTCCGGCTGTTGCTGCCCTTTTGAAAAGGTCGTGAGCAAGTTTGTAGTCACCCTTTTCATATGCTTCAAGGCCCTGCTTGAGACTTTCGTCCTGAGGACCGGCAGCCGGAGCCGTTGTGGCCTGTGCAGCCTTTTCAGCCATAGTAGGCTGCTTTGTCGGTTCAGCTGCAACTGGAGCAGCTTCCTTCACCGGCTCTGCCTCTTTCACAGGAGCAGCCTCGACCGGTGCCGGTTCCACCTTTGCTTCAGGAGCGGCAGCCGGTTTCTCGGAAACCGGCGCAGATGCTGCCGGGGCAGATGGTTCCTCAGTCTGATCACCTGTGCCAAGGAAATATATTCCAGCCACTGCAGCGACAGCGACCAATGCTATCCAAAGTCCTGTCTTTTTCTTCTTCGGCTTGGATTCCTGAACCTGTGTAAAGGATGTCACTGTAGGATTCAGAGGGCCTCCTGCCGAATTAAGAATATATCCCTTTGTGGAAGGTGCTTCCTTTGTCGCCTGGGATGTGCCGGCTGGTGCAGCTGTCTGCTGCGTAGGCTTTGAAGGCTGTGCAGAAGGAGCTGCTGGAGCCGCAGGACGTGCAGGTGCGGAAGCCGGACGTGCAAACAGCAGTTTTTCAATTCCCGCAGGTTCCCCATCCTTTCCGGAAATCACGTTCTTGAGCCTTTCCCTGAATTCCTGAAGACAGCGTGCTTCTGTTTCTACTGCACAACTTATGTCGTTCCTTGCATCTGCCAGACAGGATTCATCCTTAGTATCCATATACTGGAGATATTCCATGCAGGCCTGGGCCAGCGTGACATCATTAATACGGTCAGGATACTTTGACTTTGCAGAATCCACACAAAGGACAGCCTCTGTCGCATTCTTTGTCATGAATGCTGCAACAAAACCCCAATATATCTGCCAGAAATCATCCACAGTCGCCGTCTTGAGATCCTTGAGATAATTCTCTGGAGCAGAAACTGCCGACAGCAGTCTGTACCAACACTGCACCGTCTCCTCTTCTGTAAGCTTGGCATATGCAGACACCTTGTTCAGACAGGAAGACACGGTGATTTTCCCATCCTTGAGCTGCTTTATGGTCCTGTCAAAATCCTTCTGCTGGATTTCAGTCAGTCTGTCCTGCTTGTCTGAGACTTTCCTGCGCAGCTTGATTTCGATCTCCTTCATCTGTTCCTCAGTCAGTTTAAGAGAAGAAGCCTTCCCATCCAGCACGGAGCGGAGTTCGTTATCAATCACTCTTGATCCGGTCACCATCTCCTTATAGAACTTCTCGTAGGCTTCAACAGCCTTCTTCTCACAGGCCGCACAACGAAGCTTGGACTCATCATAATACTGTTCGGCGACAGTCTTGCCGCACACCGGGCATACCACGCTGGAGGTCACAAGCACCTTTCTGCCGGAGATCTCGCATACGACACTGCGCTTTGTGTCATCCTCTATCTTGGTGACATTAGAAATATTTGTAGTGTTGGTGGTATGATTATGATTGGTGACACTATTGTCGCTGAATGTCTCGACTGCACCTATCTTGGTCCTGTTCTCTTCTATCATACCCATTCCGTCAGCAATCGAATGGCCAGCTCCAGAAGCCGGCGAAGGCTGTGCAGCCGGAGCGGATGAAGGCTTCACCGCGGTTTCCGACACCGGTTCCTCCTGAGCGACCGGCAGGATCTCCGATTCACACTCAGGACAGAAATTCTTATTTCCAACCGCCATAGGCACCACTTCCCTGCCACATGACGGACATTTTACATTTGCGCTCATATCTATTCTAATTGAGTGGAGTTCCACAAGTCATACAAAAACGGGCTTCGCCTGAAAGCGGAGTTCCGCACTGAGGGCAGAACTTCCTTCCGGCCGGTTGCTGAGGCTGCTGCTGAGGATAGCCATATGGCTGTGCAGGCTGTCCCTGAGGAGAATAACCATGATTCATCCTGAGGAGCTCCTTCATGTCGTCCACACGTGCCTGATTCAGACGGTTGATCTCCTCCTGACGTGCACGTTCTGCCTCGACCTCGCGACCCTTTCCAAGAGATTCCGCCAGTTTGGCGGCAGCCTCAGGAGAAAGGTTCTCATTTGCCGCTATCGCCATAAGCTGCTCCGGAGTCAGGTCACGCGACATACGATATTTTTCAAGCTTAGCCCTCTGCATGGCCTCAAGAGCCTCCATATTTCTCTTATGCTCTGCAGCATCCTTCTCTTCCTTGATTCTCTGGAGCTCCTTGAAACGGTCGAATTCATCGTCCTTCTTCCTCTTCTCGAACTCATAATCCTCGTCACGTACCCTCTTTTCATATTCCCTTGTCAGGGATGCAAGTTCAAGTTCATCCTTCTTCTGCATCATTCTGAAGACATGTCCCCTCTTGTGTTCATTGAGACGGATATTGTCCTTCAGTGCATTGAGGTCTTCATTACGGATAAGGCCTGTCCTCTCTATATCTGCCAATGCCTCCGCTATCTGAGACTCGCTCTGGGCTTCGCGTATTCTCTTCTCACGGGAAAGGACTGTATAGAACTGCTCCAGTTCATCCTCTGCCAGAAGCTTGTCCTTGTTCACCTCCTGAAGACTCCTCAACAGAGCCAGTTCCGAACGTGCTTCATTGATCTGCTGGGCATTCTGGGCTGCTGTAAGACGGTTCTTGAATTCGTTGGTCCTCTCAAGATACTCAAGCTCCCTGCCTGTCAGATAAAGTTCCGAGTTCAGAGCACGGAACCTTTCAAGTTCCTCACTTCCGACACGGATCTCCTCGACAGATGATATGCCGACCCCGCCAAGTTCCGCAGTCAAGGCTACAAGCCTTTCCGAAATCTCCGACTTGACGATATCGGTCAGACCAGACTCGGAGACTTCGACATCCGCCAGTACATCCCGGAGCACCTTCTCCACCTTAGGTGCGAGCAGCCTGACCAGTTCCGCAGTCGTCATGGATGTACGGTCCAGCATATATCTTGCGGCAAACAGCTGCATGCTGCTGATACGGAGCATCGCGCTCACTCCCACATTCACATCCAGATTTCTTGTCGGAACTGTCATCGGAGCGAATTCCTCAGGCGTGCTTGCAGCACCTCCGAATATCACAGGGAAATCGCCGTCCCTGACAAGAAGGATGGAGCAGGTCTTTAACTGTTCCTGACCTTCTGCAACATTTTCACTGCTCCCGGCAGAACGGAAGATGTTGTTTATGAAACCTCGTCCATCAGTCCTCTGAACATCCGCCTTTTCAGGGAAACTGTATATTCCGCTGGAAAGCATCGTCAGATCATCGGCATTTGTCCTGACAAGGACCCTGGCCCCTTCATTCACAATCAGACCAGCTGCATCACTGTACTGAGAGAACTCCTTCTCCGGTATAAGCCTGGCCACCTGCCCGGGCTGTACGTTCCACATTATATGGTTATCGACATTATCCATGACTGTCGGAGCAGCCTCAGCTGCAGGAGCGTTGACCTGTTCCTGAGGTTCTGCCGCATCCTGATGCACCGGTTCCGGTGCAGGAGTTTCCTCCACAATCCTATAGCCACATTCGGTACAGAATCTATGACCGTCAGCTATCTCTGCATTACATTTAGGACAATTCATATCTGGTCTATTTAGATGTTAATACTGATTCTATCTTTCCTTCCGTGGAGGTCGTCACCCTCCACAGCGTCTTTACGGAATATGCCGATCCGTCGGAAGGTTCGCTATACGAGAACAGCAGACGCTCCTGTCCGTTGGCATATTTCACCCTCTTTATCGTCTGCGGTTCACGTGGGGCAAGGCCATACTGGGCATACAGCTCCTTACCTATGGCATTGCTGATCGCCTGGATATTTGCGTCAACCGCACTGCGCACCCTGTCCAGAAGAGACTGTTCCCCTGCCGGTCCGGACTTGATGACCTTTGTCTCATACCCGATAGGGAAATCCTTCGGAGCAATGTTTCTGGACAGTTTCCGAGCTGACTTTGACGAATCAAGTGCGATCGCCGCCCTCAGGGACGGATCTCCGAACAGGTTGAACTCTGCCAGAGTCGTCGCTCCTGTATCTGAAAGGATGCCGTCCTCTCCGAAAAAGGATTGACGCGCCAGCACCATAGCCTCTCCCGCAGAATACCCCGTGAGAAGTCCGATGACAAATGTAGCACAAATAACGTCAGCGCTGCTTGCCGGAGGACTCGGCATTCCGAAAGCTATTCTGGAGGACGCCAGACCTATGACGGTCTTATGTGCAAGTCCGGACTGAATCATGGAACGGAGGGTATCATGTCCTATGAATCTTCCACCATAGCATGCCTCTGCCACAAAGATGTTGTATCTCTGAGGAATCCTCATTGCAGAGGTAGGGAATATCTCGCGATACTGATGAGTCTTGGGAGGGAACTCACCGCAGTATCCGCTGTCCGAAGGACGGTCGCTTCCATGAAGATTCAGGAATATAAGATCCGTATCCTTTTCCATTACGGAAGCGATATGTTCACTGGTGACTTCGGGTCCGAGCATGACATTTCCATAGCAGAAACGTCCTGAAATGTTGCCCCTGTCCGGAAGCATTCCCAGTTCGTTGTACGGAGACATAAGGTGCGCAGTCAGCTCCTTCCAGTGAGGATCGCACTGGGAATATACCTTCGTCACCGGCACGCCGCCTCTGACATCGAGGGCGTTCTGGAGATAGTTCGTAAGGTAGGACACGTCCGCATCTGTCGGCACCGGGAGCCTTCCCACCAGAAAATACATCTCCTGCTTATATAACTGCTGCGACTCCAGTTCACTTTGAGTGTGAGGACCATACGGATATGCGTACAGCAGGTCCGTTTCTATATCATCGTCCCCCAGCTCAGGATCATTGATGTAATGATTGATCGCAGGAACCGGGACAATGTCGTGTCCGCCTATGATGAACAGATAGTTTGACTCAGGAAGTCCCTTCTCACGTTCCAGGCATATTATGTCATAGAGTATGTGCTGATAATCGACCCATGTGGCTCTTTCTCCCAAAGAGACGCGGTCAGACTTACGTCCTGCACCTTTTGACCGGAAGACATAGTCGGAAGCATCTGCCAGCCTGTAATCAATGTCCGCAGAAGCCATTCCGTCCGCATACTGTTCAAACAGACGTTCCAGAACTTTCCTGTCTGTTCCGAGCTTCATTGCCAGAGCCGAAATATTGGTGAATATCACGCCGTGACGTGAACAGTTCCTTGCTTTTACTTCCTGGTCCTGTTCACGCATAACGTGAGCAGAAGTTTCAGATGACGGCACAGGAGAGACCCCATGCACCGGAGGAGCAGGCTTATGCTCTATACGAGCACCGCACTGCCCGCAAAACTTTTCAGTTCCGGACAGAGCGGTTCCGCAGTTATAACAGAATTTCATGCTGTCAATTATTTTCCGGCATTCACTGCCTTCAGGAAAAGTTCATTCAGAAGTTTCTCGTCAACCTTCACATTAGAAGCCTGAGCATCATTCATCGCTTCAAAAAGCTTCTTGATGAATTCCTCACCTGAGAGCTCAAGGACAACATAATTGCGATACATACCCTTCTCATCCTTAGGCTCCCACTGGTCGAAGACAGGACGGGCACCTGTGAGTACCTGCTCTGACACCAGATTGGTCTTCTGGCTGAGATATTCCTTGGACTTGGCTACTTCGCCTTCCGAAAGTGAGACACAATAGTCATCGATTGTGGTCTTGACTGCAGAATTGAGCATCTGAGCCAGCTGTGATGAAGCTGAAACCACAGCCTTCTTCTTCGCTGTCATTTCGGAGTCAGACACACCCATGGCCCAAGCACGAAGCACGTTCGGAGCATTAAGAAGATCCGCACCCGGCTGGATATAGGTTGCAACAGGCTTGGTAGCCACTTTTTTAGAAGCACCACAAGACACCAGCAACATGGCTGCCAACATCATCAAAGCAATCTTTTTCATAATATTCAATATTTAAAGGTTTATATTCAGTTTCTTCAGAGCCTGAGGAAGCTGCACATTGACACGCTTCATGAGCTCTCTTGCACACATGGCCATGGTCTGCTGTTCCGATTTCGTCACAGGGACAAGCACCCTGACCTGAGGGACATTATAATTCAGCAGTTCCTTCTGATTCAGATTGTCATATATCTTGAGGGTCAGGCCTGCATAACATTCGTTCATGTCATAAAGTTCTCCTGCAACCGTACCACCCACATCAAATGTCGTGGACAGAGTGATGAACAGATTTGCCGAAGTGTCCTCCGTCAGATCGAAATTATTGTTCACAAGGATAGCTCTGACCTGTCTGTCGCAGCTCTCGATATCATTCTTCTCGACCATGTAGTATGCAGTGTAGTTACTGCTGAGCAGTACAAGGGTGAATGTGGCGCCTGGCCATGCAGATGTATCGATCAATTCACGATATGAAGCAGGGACGTCCTCTATGAAGGACTCGTCTATTCTTACTTCGACCGTCTGAACCGGCAGTTTTGAGGTCACATTGGTTACATAAAACACAGCGGTACCGGTATAGTCTGTCTTTGTCTCAGGAGTGGTAACTCCATCACCTGCAGTGAAAGAAGCCTTGAGAGTCACATTTGGAATCACCTGCCCGGCCTTGCTGAGACACACCGCAAGCGGTTCCCCGCACGGCTTGAACGCCTCGACTCCCACCTCGGTGACGTTCTGCACCAGTTCAAGACCGCTGAACACTCCGATGCAGGCATTATACAGCTCTGTCGGAAGATCGATCTTACGTCCCTCATACTGAGCAGCAAGATCCAGATACAAATACGGTTCGATGGCCTCCAGTCCCTTTGCATAAAGCTTCACGGCATTTGCATAACTATGGGAAGCTTCTGCAGCCTGGCCTTTCGAATAGTAGTCCAGACCCAGTTCCGTACCTTTCTTCTTCTGAGCGGCCACATGCTTCTCATACTTCTTCCTGTCCAGCTCATAATACACGTAGTAATGAGTGGCAGACTGGTAGGAATCCTTAAGCTCCTGTCCCTGTATGTTGGCAGCCATCTTCGACTTCACCTTCTCCTCAAACAGTTCCTTTGAGCGTCCGTCGACATCCAGAGTCTGCATGAAGGACGACGTCTCGATGCTCACGCTTATCTGGGAAGCTATATCCATCATCGCATTGGACACGGCCTTGTTCCTGCAGTCCGGGTCAGACAGAGGGGCCATTCCGATTCCAAGGTACTTGCCCTCGGCAACAGGCCTTCTGGACACCCACTGAGGCTCCTGGGCATATAGTCCGGCAGCAATCGCTGCAAGACACAATGACAATAAGATCTTCTTCATGGCTAAAGTATCGTTATGTATATGGTTGTACCGTCAAAGCGGCTTGCGCAAGGAACTCCTACCGTATCATTCAGCCAAGCCTCGATCATGAAGCCGAACTGGGCCGCATCCATGGCAAGGCCGTCTGCATCACGAGGAGGGACGATCACATAGTCGAAGATCACGCTCGTGTCGACGATTCCCTGCAGATGATATTTACCGTTATGAGAATTCTTGCGGACCCACTGGTGGATGAGGTTTGAAAGCGGATAGTTGTTCGGGCCCACACGGTCGCTCATTGTCATCGACGAAGCTCCGTCTATGGCAAACTGAAGGGTCACCTTCTTGCCGTTCGAGGCCTGTCTTGAGAAGTTCTTGCAGATGTCATCCAGGAAAGCAGGAAGGTTATCCTTGACAGCATATGAGCACAGAGCATCAGTGGAAGCCGTTGCAAAACGCTTGGTTATGGCATCCTTGGAGGCAAGAACACTTCCGGTCGCAGTCTCATAGGCCTTCATGATGAGAGACACTCTGGATCCTTCCGAAGTCACGTCCTTTCTGAGATCCACAACCACATACACATCCGAGCCTGAATTCATCAGCAGCTGCTTGTCATTCGAATCGGCATCATTCGCTCCGAATTCAGCATTCCTCTTGACTGCTGCCAGCTTGGCCTCGACATCTACAGTCGTGACGTTACGTGACTCAAATCCGTCCTGAACCTTGCTGACTGCAATCCTGCGGTCAAAGTCTGCTTCCAGGATGGATGCATAGGTCTCACCGTCCCGCTTGTATGGAACGACCATGATGGTCGGCAACACCATTCCTTCCTCAAACTCCACATCACTGTACTTGACTTCCGGCTCACGTGACTTGTGCAGCTTGTTCCTCTCAAGATCCTTGATCAGATTGCTGTACACGATAGTGATCCTGTAGTTTCCCTGATAGAGTTTGTTGGCATTCTTCTCCGGCTTGCCGAGTTCCTCATTGGAGCGGACAAAGAACGGATAGCGGGAATTCAGGAACATGTTGACATACTCCTTGTTGTCTGTGGTCACAAGAGGTCTTCCGTCATTGATGCCGTCCACACCTACATAAAAAAGAGTATAGAACAATGATGCTGCCGCATTGTCGGCAGTCCCCTTTGACTTTTCAGCCACTCCCACTGAGGTAAATGTGGCCGCCACTCCGTCAGATGACTCATAGGTGACTATCTGGGGATATGTCTGTGCCGAAAGAGCAAAGACCGAAAGACACAGAAGAGATAGAATGATAAGCTGTCTTTTCATTTGTTTATCGTTTTAAATTGGCCAGCGTAGCCACCTCCCGGTGGCTACGCCGTATATCATCATTAAAGAGCGTTCAGGAAACCTCCCATCTTACCAAGGACATCCACCTTCTCCTTGGTTACCAGACGAAGTTCATGTCCGGCCTGGAAAGCAGCCACGATCTCCTTTGCACCTGAGACGAACTTGCAGTTTGACAGGTCATCAGCCATAACCTCCTCGATGGAGAGGACACCGATCTGAGTCTCTGCTTCACGTCCTGCAATCGTCTTGACCTCGAAGACCTCGCACTTCTGGCCCTTTTCAACACCGGAAGCTGCTCCAAGACTGATATAGCAGTTCTTTGCCTTGCCACCTTTCATCTCACCCATTTCAACGATAACTCCCTTGACCTTGAAATACTTTGACACGAATACCTTCATATCTTTCTCTGCCTTACGCAAAGTTGCAACTGTAGCCTCCTCCGAAGTCGAGCCTGTGCTTCCTGTAAGGTCTGAATATGTATAGCTCTCCGCTCCTACGAGTGTTCCGTCCTCTGCATTCACCACCTTGAGGGAATATACCACATTACCATTGTAGTATACACTACCATCGTCAGTCACCCTCTTGTCTGCACCGATCTTCGAAGCTACACCTGTGACGATGTAATTGGCACCCAGAGTCTTCATGGCTCCCAGACGGGCTGTCTGATCCTCCATGGCCATCTCTGACGAACGGCGGTCAGCCTCAAGTGAAAGCGAGGCTTCAGTTTCAACATCGATAAGATTTACGCGATTAGTTGCCGCAAGGCCGGCAATCACATGACCTCTCAGGGCAGATACGCCAGCATCCGTGCATGAAGGAGAAGTGAAATAATCTACAACCACAACCGGTTTCTGCGCATATGCACAAAGGCACATGAGCGCTGCAGCGATAGAGCTTACAATCTTTTTCATAACGTTAGTTCAATTGTTAATTAATGTTAAGGTTAATGATTCCTCAAATTTAATTATTCCACTCTCTTTTCGCAAATTTTTTCGCACGAGTCCACAAATTTAACGTTTCATGGCAAAGACATCTTGTCATCCGTTAAATTTCATTGGAATGTACGCAGCGAACAGACTACAGCATTCGATAGCCGGACAGAGCTCCGGACATGAGGCGTCCCAGAGGATTGCAGGATTTCGATGAGGACGACCTGCTCAGGAATTCTTCTGCGAGAGCATCCCCTTCTGCAACATATTCCTTGATATTATCTGCCAGCAGCTGCTCAAGAAGCCTGTGAAATTCCCGCCCATGATTGCGATGACGCAGATGGCAGAGTTCGTGAAGAAGTATGTAATCCTGCAGGACCTCAGGCAGGCGGACTATATTCAGATTGAGATTGATGTTGTTCTTTGCAGAACAGCTGCCCCAGTTGGATGAGTTATGCTTTATGGCCACCCTGTTGTAGGTGAATCCGTATCTTCCGGCAAGCTCGGCCAGCCGGACGGGCAGCACCTTCTTAGCCTGCCGCCTCAGCGACTCCACCTCCTGAGGATCAGCCGGAGCCACATCCTTATATTTTTCCTTCTGGCGGGCCATGGTCTCCAGCACCCAGTCACGTTTGAGCCGGAAGAAAGCTTCCGCAGCCATATATGGAACCATATATGGGATAGTGACACTTACACCTTTGACAGGATGGACGCGGATGGAGATACGGCGGGAGCCTTTCCGTTTCCGGAAGACCACATCACCTATCTGAGAATCGGAATATATTTTCTCCATCTATATGGCCGAATATCAAAACATTCTGCGGCTCTTGAACACCCAGAACACCACAAGGGTGGACACCACCATAAGGGCAAGGGCTATCACCCACGACCATCCGGAAGTTCCGAGCCATCCGAACTGCATGTTCATTCCGAAAAAGCTGGCGATAAGGGTCGGAGGCATGAGCATAAGGGACACGAGGGTGAACACCTTCATGATCTTGTTCTGGTCGAGGTTGATGATACCGAGGACTGTGTTCTGCAGATACTCAAGACGCTCGAAACCGAAGTCGGTGTGATTGATAAGTGACGAAATGTCCTTCAGGAGCACATTCAGACGGGACTGATACTCCTTCGGATAGTTAGAACTCTTGAGAATGCTGGAGATGACCCTCTGCTTGTCGATGATGTTCTCACGGATGAGCATCGTATTCTCCTGCAGGAGGTTGATGTCGATGAGGAATTCTTCGCTGATGTCTTCTCCCACACTCACCTTGCGGTTGTACTGGTTGATCTCCTTCGACACGAGCTCCACCATGTCGGCATCGAGGTCGATACGCTGTTCGAGGATTCCGAGGAAGACGATGTGACCTGAATGATATATCTTAGGGAAGGCCATCAGACGGCGCTGAAGATCCGTGAAACTTCTGAGCGGGCTCTCGCGGAGAGTCGTGAGGACATTGTCCGTCAATATGAAGGAAACCGTCTCCTCCGTGTACTCATCCGGACCAGGAATCAGGAAGCTGGTGTTTGCGAATATGGCTTTCTCAGTCTCTGAGAAGCGTGATGAAATCTCGATCTCCTCCGCCTGGGCGCGGTTCTGGATCGTGGTTCCAAGGTACGTTTCAGTAGCCCTCTTCTCCTCACCGCTTGGAGAGAAAAGGTCGATCCACACAACGTCATCATAAGGGATTGTAGCAAAATCGGTCTCCGACTGAGAAACCATCATCTGTCCGTCTTTCCTGTAGAAGATCTCTATCATACCTCGTCCGTTTTTAGTTCCGGCCCAGTCGTCGGAACGAGTGAATACCTACGAAACAGGCTTGCACTGCGATGTGCAAGCCTGCAAATTTATCTTTTTTTTAGCATACTGCCAAACTTAAATCCTCAAAAAGGGCCTCATTCAAGGATTTGAAGCACAAAAAGCATCTCCAATCCTCAAAAAGGGGCATTAACGAGGATTTGACTCCCGGGAACTATGGACGGAATATCTGACGGTTGACGATCGAGCGTCCGAGGGTGAGTTCGTCGGCATACTCCAGGTCGTCACCGAAGCCGAGTCCGCGTGCCAGCGACGACACCTTCACGCCGTACTGAGCTATCTGCCTATAGATATAGAATGAAGTCGTCTCCCCTTCCACATCTCCGCTCAGTGCGAGAATCACTTCCGCCTGGGCTCCTCCCTGACCTTCCGCTTCGAAAAGTGCCTCCGGAGAGACAAGCCCGGCCACTCTGGCAACCAGCTCCCTAATGGTAAGGTCTGACGGGCCTATTCCGTTTATCGGAGATATGATGCCTCCGAGGACATGATAGACGCCATGATACTGTCCCGTATTCTCTATGCTCATCACATCCCTGACGCTTTCCACCACGCAGATGGTCATGTGGTCGCGCGCCTTGTCCGAGCATATCGAGCAGACATCATCATCGGATATCATCATGCAGTGGCGGCAGTACTTCACCTCGTCCCTGAGATGATCGATAGCCGCCGTGAAATGATGCACGTTCTCCTGCGGCTGCTTGAGAAGATGCAGGGCAAGACGCAGCGCGCTCCTGCGGCCGACTCCCGGAAGGGAGCTGATCGCATCCACAGCCTCTTCAAGAAGCTTTGACGGGTAGTTTTCCTTGTATGCCATGACTAACTGAGTTCTCGTCCGTTACGTTTCCAGTGGATGTATCCGTAAATGGCTGAAAGGGCATAAGCCGCGTACAGAGCTGTCATCCACCACATCTGCTGCGAGGCGCACAGAGCAGCGCTCATCGTGTCCGCCACGATCCAGAGCCACCACTGCTGCAGGTATGAACGAACCAGCCACCATGTGGCCACCGCACTCAGGACCGCGACGGCGGAGTCCAGATACGACATCGGATTCTCCACCAGTTCCATCAGCTGGGCAAGCCCCCATGTTCCGGCAGCAGTCACCAGTGCGCTGACAACGACTGTCTGCCAGGTGAGACGGTTCAGATGGATCACATCTCCTTCCGTCTTCTTCTTTTTCTTTGCCGGGTTGAGTCTCTGCCTGTCCCTTCCCCACTGCCACAGTCCTATGAAGGCGGTGACGAGGTAGTAGGTGTTAAGACCGAAGGAGGCGTAAAGCCCCTGACGGAAGAACACCCACATGGCAGCCAGACTCGTGACGATTCCGACCACCCACATGAAGTTCTTCTGCTTGATTTCAAGAACTATATATATCACCCCCGTAACGAGGGTGAACACCTCCATGAAGTCCATAGCGGGCACTTACCTTAAAGGACCTCTATGAGTTCGACAACGAACTTGAGGGTGGCGTATGGAGGGATTGCTCCCGGAGCTCCATGTGCACCGTATGCCAGATCGTAAGGGATGTAGAACTCGTACTTCGAGCCCTCTGACATGAGCTGAACGCCCTCAGTCCATCCTGCGATCACCTGGTTCAGTCCGAAGACAGCCGGCTCATTGCGGTCGTATGAGCTGTCGAACTTAACACCGTTGAGAAGAGTTCCCTCATAGTGGCACTTGACCTGTGACGTAGCTGACGGCTTCTTGCCGGTTCCCTCTGTGATGACCTTGTACTGAAGGCCGCTTGGAAGGCAGACCACGCCAGGCTGCTCGGCATTGAACTTCAGGAAAGCCTCGCCTTCCTCCTTCATGGCAGCGCTCATGGCCTCCATCTCAGCCTTCTTCGCCGCTTCGAGCTCTGCGAAATACTTGTCGAGAAGCTGGCCGGCCTCCTGGAATGAGACCGCTGGCTCGGCACCTGTGAGGACAGCCTTCACTCCGGCTGCGAAATCATCGAATTCGATTGTCATGATGCCTGATGACATCATGTTGTGGGCAATGCTCATGCCCAATGCGTAACTGTTCTTATCCATAGTCATTATAATTTAGTCGGTTATACTTTTTTGGAAAAACGTTGCCGATTCCCCAAGACGGTCGGCAAAGATAGCAATATTTATGCAATTAGCGACGGGGGTGATGCTCCAGGATTGCCTTATGCCAGGTCGAACTTTCGATGTGCGTATAGACCTCCGTCGTCGTTATGCTCTCGTGTCCGAGCATCTCCTGGACCACACGCAGGTCAGCACCATGCTCGACAAGATGAGTTGCGAAGGAATGCCTGAAAGTATGCGGAGATATCTCCTTGCGGACATCGGCCAGAAGCGCCTGGGTCTTGACCATCTTGAACATGGTCTGCCGGCTCAGGGATCTTCCGAACCGGTTCAGAAACACCAGATCGTCAGATTCCGCATCAGCTGGCTGGGGACGCACTTCAAGATATGCTTCCAGTGCACTCTGAGCCATTTCGTTGACCGGGACCAGACGTTCCTTGTTCCCCTTGCCGATCACCCTGATGAAGCCATCATTGAAATACAGGCACGAGATCTTCAGACCGACAGCCTCGGAAACACGTATTCCGCAGCCGTACAGCACCTCCAGTATCGCCCGGTCACGAAGTCCTTGCCATGTGGAACGGTCCACGGACTCGATTATCGCCGTCACCTCCTCCTCTGAAAGCACATCGGGAAGATACCTTCCCAGTTTCGGCATATCCACCTTGTCACAAGGGTTGTCCCTGATCATCCCCTCAAGCACCAGCCATCCGAAGAACGAACGCAGGGCGCTCAGAAGGCGTGCCTGGGAACGCGGGGACAGCTTCGGACAGGAGGCGAGATATTCTTCTATGTCTTCTGAAGTCAGGCGGACTGCCGGAGCATCGAAGTGCTCAAGGAATGCTGAGACATCAGAACAATACGATGCCACAGTGTTCTGTGACATCGCACGTTCTATACGAAGATAATTGCTATAATCCTTTACAAGTTTCATTAAAGAGTAGCGTACTTCCTTCCGTACTCAAGGTGCTGGCCGAGATAATCCTCGGCATATTCGATCTGATAGTCAACGACTTCACCGTTCTTCTCCACCGGCACGATTGTCGGATTGAGGAAACCTCCGTACGGTTTCAGACCGAGGGCAGCATAACGCTCCTTCACCTCCTTGTGGAGCTCAGGATCGATATTCACCGCATATTTCTCGACAAGAGCCTTTCCTGCCTCGAAATCGCCCTCCGACTTGATTCTCTGCACCTCTGCAAGCAGCTGGGCAAAGAGGTCACGGAGCTTCTCATAGTCGTTGACCACGAAATAGGTCTTGCCGTCACGCACCTTCTTCTCGATCACGTTGTCGGCCGCTCCCTTCTCATAGCACCAGTCTGCGATGAGCTTGCGGTTCTGCATGTGAGCCTCGGTGTTCTTCTTGCCGAGCTCGATCCTTGTGAACTGGGTGAAGAGGCCGTTACGGATATAGCTTGAGTACTGAGCCTTGTATGCCTCCATGTCAGGAAGGATTCCGAGCTCGACAAGCTTAGGATCTGCGAGATAGTAGAGTCCGAAGAGGTCTGCACGAGCCTCCTCCAGAGTCGAGCTGTACTCTCCGAGAGCATTTGGAGATGTGGTAGGAAGAAGCTGGCCTGAACCGTGTCCGAGGCACTCGTGGAGGTCGGTATGGAGGTCATTCGTAAGGTCTCCATACTTCTTCTCGGCAGCAATCTCCTCCTCTGACCATGCGAACTCACCGAGCATGTTCTTCGGAGACTCCTGGGCAGCCTTTCCGTATGCAGCAGTGAGGTTGGCGATGGTCACTGACTTCGAACCGTGCTCGCGACGGATCCAGTCCGCATTAGGAAGGTTGATTCCGATAGGGGCTGCCGGATAGCAGTCGCCTGCGAGGGTCGCCACATTGATGACCTTTGCTGTGACACCCTTCACCTGTGGCTTCTTGAAGCGGCCGTCAACCGGTGAATTGTCCTCGAACCACTGCGCGTTGTCGCTGATGAGCTCAGCCCTGCGTGAAGCCTTCACATCCTTGAAGTTCACGAGGCCTTCCCATGTCGCCTTGCGTCCGAGAGGGTCGTTGTAGTCCTCCACGAAACCGTTCACGAAATCCACTGTTCCGAGAGTATCGTTCACCCACTTTATATTATAGGTATCCCAAAGCCTGAGGTCACCGCTTCTGTAATATGCCACAAGGTCTGCGATGTAGTCCTTCTGAGTCTGGTTCTCCGCAACCGCAGCAGCCTTCTCGAGTTCCTCGCATATCTTCTCCAGAGCCTGTCCGTAGAGACCGCCTACCTTATACACCTCCTCACGGATCACTCCGTCCTTGCCCTTGACGACCTTGCTGTTCAGGCCATAAGATATAGGGGTCTTGTCCTTCGGATCCACCATTGCGGCGTAGAATTTCTCGACTTCCGCCTTGGTCACTCCTTCATAGAAGTTCACCGCCGACTCCGAAACGATGTCGCCGCTCTTGTCGGTGGACTTGCGCTGAGGGAATACTGCCGGATCATATATCACCGGAAGGAGTTCCTGGCAGAGGGCCTCGTCACCCACAGCCGTCATAAGGCTTGCGAAATACTCCTGCGGGCACTCTGGGAAGAACTTGTCCTCAGCATAGTGATGATGGATTCCGTTGCTGAAGAAAAGTCTCTTGGCATATGTCTCGAATGCCTTGAAATCCTCGCAAGAGCGGTCTCCCTGATAGTTCTCGAGAATGTTCTCGACAACCTTCCTGACAGGAAGATTATATCTGCAGTTCTGCATCCAGATGATGTCACGTCCATATTTTGCCGCCTCGGCAAGATGATAGACATATTCCTTCTGCTGAAGTGTCAGTTCATCCCATCCCGGCACCTGATACCTCATGATCTTGAGGTCCGCGAACTCGTCCATAAGGTACTTGAAATCCTTTTCAGCCGCTTTGTCCGAACAAGAGACCAAGGCTGCGGCCATGCCTGCTGCTGTAATCATTTTAACCAAAAGCTTCATATTGTCATAAAATTTGTCTTATCTGCAAACAAGGGCAAAGCCCGGAACGACAAAGATAACAATTATGTCAAAAATATCTATATTTGCATGTTTTAAATGAGCCATGAAAAATAATGCCCTCAACATACTGCTTCGCTTTCTCCTGACGGCCGTTGTCCTGACGGTGTCGTTCTCATGCTCAGACTGGAAGGACGGGCTTGAGATCACAGCCGGAAGCCCGAGCGGAAATCCAGGTTCACGCACGGAGAACGAAGACACCCGAAAAGTCATGCTGCTGTATTCTGCAGGCTACAATTCCCTGACCTCCTACCTCAAGGAAGACATCGAAGACCTGAAGAAGGGATGGCTGCCGGGAAACAAGCGGACTGACGACATCGTGCTGGTATACTCGCACTTTCCCGAAAAGTACGGATCATACAACACTCCATCCTCCCCTACCCTCGTCAGACTTTATTGCGAGAGGGACACCACTGTCATTGCCGACACTCTCGTCGTGTATCCGGACAACACAATATCCGCATCAGCCATACAGCTGAACGATGTCCTGACGTACGTGATGGAGACTTTTTCCGCCAAAAGCTATGGACTGATCTTCTCTTCCCACGCCACCGGATACCTGCCGGCAGGCTTCTACCAGAAACCGGACAATTATCTCTTTGATGAATTTTCCGGCAAGGCAAGGGCCCGAAGAAGAACCGGTCTGCCACTTCCGTCAGGCGTGCCTTTCGAAGAGCCGGAAACCGATCCGTCAATGCCTGTGACCAAAAGCATCGGTCAGGATCAGGTGGGCCCTGCCGGGTCTTACACATCATATGAAATCGAGCTTCAGGATTTTGCCGAGGCCATACCTATGCAGCTGGACTACATCCTTTTTGACGCCTGCCTGATGGGGGGAGTCGAGGTTGCATATGAACTGAAGGACAAGGTGAAGAAATTGGGATTCTCACAGACAGAAGTTCTTGCAGAGGGATTCAATTATCAGGAGCTCACATCTCATCTGCTCCTGAAGGATACGCCTGCACCAGAAGATGTGTGCAAGGACTTCTTCATTCAATATGACATCCAGACCGGCGTGTACCGTTCCGCCACTGTTTCAATGGTGGACTGCACCAGCATGGATGCTTTTGCAGACGTGTGCAAAGACCTGTTCGACACTTACGGTGCCGTGATTCAGACCATGCCGTCAACAGGCATACAACAGTTCTACAGAGGGTCGCACCACTGGTTCTATGACCTTGAAAGCATTCTGATCAATGCCGGCATCACAACTGGAGAGCTTACTCGTCTGCACGACGCTCTGGACCAGTGCATAGCCTACAAGGCTCACACTCCTGAGTTCATGAACTCCTTCGACATCCACACATTCTGCGGACTGAGCATGTATCTTCCAAGCCATGGGAGCGACGAACTGGACAGCTACTACAAGACCCTCAGCTGGAATAAGGCAACCGGGCTCGTGAAATAGTCCGAAGAGACGGCAATCATCTTGCTATTTTCCAGAAAAACATTTGACATTCAAATATTTTGTCTATCTTTGCAGCCCCATAAAAAGCGCTGACGCTTTTTGGTGCAATGGGGTCCTTTCTTTGAAAACCGGAACAAACTTTTGATTGTGAGGATTTTGAAGGAAAGACTGAGTAACACATTTTAAAACAAAAAAGACAATGAAACACATTGAACTCAACGGCCAGGTACGCGAGGCCGGCAACAAGGCAGCAGTAAAGGCTGTTCGTCGTGCAGGACTTGTTCCTTGCAACATCTACGGACTCGGAATGGAGAACATACTCTTCACTGTAGACGCACAGGATCTCAAGAACATCACCCACACTCCTAACTCTTATATCATCGACCTCAAGCTCAGCGATGGAAGAAACGGCTATGCAGTTATCCACGAGGTACAGTACCATCCGGTGACTGACGAGGCTATCCACGCAGATTTCCTCTTCGTTTCTGAGGACAAGCCAGTGACAATCGAGGTTCCGGTTAAGGTTACAGGACACTCAGAGGGTGTGAAGATGGGAGGTAAGCTCCTCGTTTCAAGCCGCAAGCTCCGCGTAAGCGCAATGATGAACAACCTTCCTGACGTACTCGAGGTTGACTCTACTCACCTGATGATCGGCAAGCAGATCGTTGCAGGCGACCTCAACTACGAAGGCGTTACAATCGTTTCACCTAAGGCTACAATCATCTGCTCAGTACGTCCTACACGTGCAACTCAGCAGGCTAAGATGGAGCAGAACAAGTAATCTGAACTGGTATGAACTATTTGATCGTCGGTTTAGGAAACATCGGCGTCGAATATGCCAACACCAGACACAACATGGGATTTATGGTATTGGATGCCTGGGCTCAGGCATCCAATATTGTTTTTGAGTCTGGAAGATACGGCTACACGGCGACGATTTCATTCAAAGGCAGGAAATTCACCCTGCTCAAGCCTTCCACATACATGAATCTCAGCGGAAAGGCTGTGAGATACTGGATGAACGAACTGAAGATTCCTGTGGAGAATCTCCTCGTACTGTCAGATGACCTGAACATCCCGTTCGGAACATTGCGTCTTCGTAAGAACGGCAGTGCCGGCGGCCACAACGGGCTTACAAACATCAACGAACTGATAGGCACTCAGGATTATGCAAGGATACGTATCGGAATCGGAAACGAATTCGGACGCGGGCAACAGATCAATTACGTGCTTGGGGAACTCAGCAAGGAGGAAATGGAGGAAATGCCTGGCATCTGCAAAAGAGTCATTGAAGGTATAAAGGCATGGGCAACCATCGGAGCTGACAGGGCAATGAATGTGGTAAACACCCGCCCAAAGGCTGAAAACAAGGACTAAAAGCGTGTCTACAAGCCGTAAATCTCTATTTTTTGTCGCAAAAATTTGCATTTTTGAATTTTATCGCATAACTTGCCAAAAGTTTGAAAATCAGAACTAATAACACAATTTAAATCAAAACAAAATGAAAGCGCTTGTAGATCAGATCAAAGCAGAGTACGAAGTTTTCGCAAAGAACGCTGAGGCTCAGGTAGAAAAGGGAAATAAGGCTGCTGGTGCACGTGCACGTAAGGCTGCTCTTAACCTTATGAAGGCTATGAAGGAGTTTAGAAAAGTTTCTGTTGAGGCTACTAAATAATTTCTGAACCTTTGGAACATAACGGTCACCGCAAGGTGGCCGTTTGTTTTTTTTGATTTTTTTTGATTTTCTATGCAACATTCCAAAACAATATTGCATCTTTGCAACAGGTTTAGGTTTTAGTACACGTTTTAGGGGCTGACAAGCAATTGCTTGCAGCCCCTTTACATTTCTTGGCGGATATGTTCAGCTACATGATGATTTCCACATTGTCCACCCACAGCGTGTTGCCCACTCCTCCATAGAAAGCCTTTCCGCAGCTTGCTATAAAATGGAGAATCAGGTAGTTAGGCTCGGTTCCAGGTTCCGCCCATCCTTCCTCCTCCACTATGACATTCTTTCCCTTGCTGTTCAAGGTATGATAAGCAGTCTCGGGATCTGTCTTAAGGCCCATATAATATTCATAGAACGGCTCACCTGTTATATCGCCATAATGCAGCGGCACCTCATGTCCGTTCACCCACTCGGGAACGCTTTCAGCAAAACGCTCTATGCCGGTTGCCACCCTCAAAGCATGCACACGTCCTTTTTCGTCTTCCCACCTTTTCTGAAGAACGAATGTAACCTCCGCTGAATCAGGATATTCAAGAGGTTTGAGTTTTGAAAAGCCAGTACCTCTTATCGCTTCATGTCCTACATCCGCCTTATAATCAAACTTCAGTGCCTTGGGACTGCCTTCGAACGGGATGCCATAAAGTACCTTGGCCATCGGAGATTTCGTGTCCTTGATGGGTTCGGGAAGTGCACCGATCATCATGGCACCCTGGCACACGACATCCATATTGATCATTCCTATCGCCTTGACTTCTTCAATATGGGTTTCAATTCTCGCGCAATAACCGCTGTCACGGGGCTCCGGATAGACCGTATTGTTTGTCTTGACCACACCGGCAACTATAGCAAGCACGTTATTGGTTCTCCAAAGATATCCTGCCGGAGCCTCATAAGGCTTCTTGCCGGTGAAGAGAGTATCCTGTGCTCCATAGAATTCATAAAGATATTTTGTATGTCCTCCTATGACACCTGACTCCTTGACTTCACGCAGACACCAGTCATCGAACTTACCATAAGCATTAATGCTTTCTACCACATCACTTTGAGCCGTCAGATCCGTGCACACGAACATTGCACTCAATAAAGAAAGGAGGGCTAACCTTGATATTTTCATAAAAAATGTGTATATATGCAAATTCCTTTTGCAAAGATACTATATCTTTTGGTAAAACGAACAAAACAATGAACTTACGGGCGTCTTTAATATGCATATGCGCAATGCTGCTGGCATTCATGTCCTCGGCCTCCCCTGCCAGGCATGGACGGGTGGTCCTGACCCAGCCGGACGGAAGTTCATTCACCGCCATCATACAAGGAGATGAGTTCACCAGGATAAAGACCACGATCGACGGAGCTGCAATCATTCAGGAATCTGACGGATGGTGGTGCTACGCGGTTTACGGCGAAAACGGTGAAAAGTCCAGCACGGGCTGGCATGCAGGAAGTGGAGCCCCGGAAGACATCATCTCTGCAAGCAGAAACATTCCACGCTCCAGAATCTCTGAAATTGCATCGCTCAGACGCAGGGAGGCATCCCGACACGCAGGAGAATCCGCAAACCTCAGCATATCGGCCGCCACAAAGGGAGGACCTGTAAGGCATGGAGTGGTGATACTCGCTCAATTTCAGGACATCAAGTTCAAGCACAGCAGGCAGGATTTCATCAACATGCTGATGTCTGAGGGATATGACGTCAACGGAGCGACTGGAAGTGCAAAGGAATATTTTGACGCCCAGTTTCAGGGAAAGCTCGAATTCAGTTTTGACGTGAGCCAGATCGTGACGCTTCCGGCCAAGAGGGAATACTACGGAAAGAATGACAGCAGCGGAAACGACGACAAACCGGAAGAAATGATATGGAGAGCATGCGAAGCGGCATCCGGAGCAGGCATTGATTTCTCCATGTATGACGAAAACGGAGACGGCTATGTGGACAACGTCTTCGTGTTCTTTGCCGGAGAAGACGAGGCGGAAGGAGCAGATGAGAACAGCATATGGTCACATGCATGGTACCTGTACCATGGTGCAGGACTTAGCCTGGAACTGAACGGGAAACTCATCGACAGATATGCCTGTTCCTCAGAGATGACCAGGATATACGATGAGGCAACCGGCAGACTGCAGGCCACACGGCTCTGCGGAATCGGCACATTCTGCCACGAATACTGTCACACCTTCGGTCTTCCCGACCTGTATGACACTGATTATGATGAAGCCGGAGGATGGGCAGCCGGTCTATGGGGCAGCACCTCGATAATGGACTCCGGCAACCGCAACAACAACGGCAACACACCACCTGACTTCAATGCAATTGAGCGTGAAATTCTCGGATTGTCAGCTCCAGTCATCATTCTTGATGACGGTTCGTACACACTCGATCCTGTCAGCCGGTCCGGGAAATATTACAGGATCGACGGCAGAGAAGATGATGAGTACTTTCTGATCGAATGCCGTTCGAATGCCGGCAGTATCTGGGACAGATACATCGGAGGATCAGGAATGCTGGTGTACCACATAGACAAGTCCATATCCCGCAAAGACAACTGGACAGTGCTCAACACCGTCAATGCAGAAGCCAGACATCAGTGCGCTGACCTTATAGAAGCTGACGGAAGAAAGGACAGTTATTCCGACTATATGGACTTCATAACAAGAAGAAAAAGCATAGAAGGCATATTCTTCCCATATGGAGACACTGACGACCTTACTTACGGATCTTCACCTGGACTGTCCTTCTGGTATGGCAGTCCGGCAGAAATATCCATAACAGGAATCAGAAAGGATGAAGATGGAAACATCAGTTTCAATGTCATAGGTTTTTCCGAAGACAGCACCCCACCACGTGTGCAGAAAGACATTGAATATGAAACCTTCTGCGACGCCGTCATCATCAATTTCGAAAGCAGCAGGCCATATACGGGAGAAGCTAAAGTGGCCTACGGACCTCCAGACGGTGATATGGAAGAACTCACTGTTCTGCCATATGAAGATGGCAAGTATTCGGTTATGATAGAAGGCCTTGAAAATGTCAGGACATATTCCGTGAACATATCGTTCACTCTGAATGGAGTACAGGGAGAAGCCGGATCGATTTCATTCATGACAAAAAAGAAACCGGCAGTTTCCTGGCCGTATCTGAGTTTCGGCAGTGCAAGACGAAACGACAACGGCACCTTCCTGCATGATGCCCGCATCCCGCTGAAGGTCAGCAATAATTCCAAGGTAAAGGAAATTTCCTGGTACTTCAACGGCAAGCAGATCGAACATGAGGGCGATCATCATTACACTCTCCGCGAGAGCGGAACTCTGGAAGCCCACCTCTATATGGAAGACGGCAGCACACTGGTTCTCTGCAAGACGATAACAATATCAGCAATGACATCGAAATGAAAAGATATCTGACCTTAATATTCACTGCTGTGATGTTCACAAGTTGTGCGGATGTGAACATCGATGAGGTGCTCCTCGGCTCCACAGATATTTCCGTGTCCCTGAAAGGCAAGGTTCAGTACACATTCAATCCGGACAAGGGACAGGCCGCCTACGACAGGGAGAGCAACCTGTACAGATACTTCGACGATGACCTCGGAAGCTGGTTCGAGATCAGATGCAGCACCAGACCGGCCACGGAAGGAGAGGTCATAAAGGCAGACATAGACTGGGCGACCAAGACCAGTTTCCGCACCGAGGAAGGGATGGTCTTCACTGTGGAAAAGACAGATGAGACAGGAATGATATGGCTATGGAACGATTCCGAAGATATAGGAATAATAATAAAGGAATATTGACCGATTTTTATTAAATTTGCGCCGCTTTTCCGCAAGTGCGGACATAACAGATAATTGTATAACTAAAAAATATTCAAGAACATGAGAAAACACATCGTAGCAGGCAACTGGAAGATGAACACTACAGTTGCAGAGGGCGTAGAGCTCGCAAAGGCAGTGGTAGCAGCATCAGCTGAGGTTCCGGCTGACGTAAAGCTTATCATCGCACCTCCATTCACTCACCTTTATCCTGTAGCTGAGGTTGTAAAGGGCACAGCAGTGGGTCTTTCAGCTCAGAACTGCGCTGACCACGTAAAGGGCGCTTACACAGGCGAGGTTGCAGTGAACATGCTTTCAGGCGTAGGATGCCAGTACGTTATCCTCGGTCACTCTGAAAGAAGAGAGTACTATGGCGAGACTGACGCAACTCTCGTTGAGAAGGTGAAGCTTGCTCTTGCTGAGGGTCTTTCACCGATCTTCTGCATCGGAGAGAAGAAGGAAGAGCGCGAGGCCGGCCGTCACTTCGAGGTGGTTACAGCTCAGGTGAAGAACGTTCTCTTCGAACTCACAGCTGAGGAGATGGCAAAGGTTGTCGTAGCTTACGAGCCTGTATGGGCTATCGGAACCGGTCTTACTGCAACTGCAGAGCAGGCACAGGAGATCCACGCAGAGATCCGCAAGGTTCTCGCTGAGAAGTTCGGTGCACTCGCTGAGGAGATCTCGATCCTTTACGGCGGCTCATGCAAGCCATCAAACGCCAAGGAGCTCTTCGCTTGTCCTGACATCGACGGCGGACTCATCGGTGGTGCAGCTCTCAAAGCTGAGGATTTCATCGGAATCGCAGTTAGCTTCTAATTGAACATGAAGAAGCTTTATATACTGGCAGCCACTGCAATCGCAGTGGCTGCTTGCGTGCAGAGCAAGGACTCGGCATTGCAGGAAAAAGTGGACAGCTATGCTGTGGTGGAGGTGAGCTCACCGCTTTATGACGCGCTTTCGGAGAATGACAAGAAGATCGTATCGCTGTTCCGTCAGGCCGGAGAGATCATGGACGGACTGTTCTGGAAGCAGACTTTCGGAGACAAGGCGCTTATCGAAGCACTCCCTGAGGGGCCTGCAAAGGAGTATGCCCTGATCAACTACGGAGCATGGGATCACCTTGATGACAACAAGCCTTTCATCGAAGGATATGGAGAAAAGCCGCTCGGATGTCAGTACTATCCTCAGGACATGACGGTCGAAGAGTTCGAAGCATTCGAGGATCCTCATAAGCTCAGCCTCTACACTGTCGTCCGCCGCGACGGAAACGGCGCCCTCAAGACAGTATGGTACCGCGACGAGTACAAGGAAGAACTTGACAAGGTGTGCGCACTCCTTGAAGAGGCGGCTGCACTCACCACCAACGAGGGGATGAAGAAGTACCTCACCGAGCGTGTGAAGGCATTCCGCACAGATGACTACCTTGCCAGCGACATGGCATGGATGGATATGAAGGACTGCAACATGGACCTTGTCATCGGACCTATCGAGAACTACGACGACCATCTTTTCGAGGCCAAGGCGGCATACGAGTGCTTCATCCTCCTCAAGGACGAGAAGCGCAGCGCCAACCTTGCCAAGTATGTCGGACTGCTCCCTACCCTTCAGACCATGCTTCCATGCGCACCGGAGTACAAGACCTTCGTACCCGGAACATCATCAGACCTCAACGTCTATGACGCCATCTTCTATGCAGGGGACTGCAACGCCGGCAGCAAGACCATTGCGATCAACCTCCCTAACGACGAGAGGGTGCACGCAGCCAAGGGCGCACGCCGTCTCCAGCTGTACAACAGCATGATGGCCAAGTTCAACAAGATAGTGATCCCTATCGGAGAGGTTCTCATGGACCCTTCACAGATGGAGTATCTCAGCGCCGACGCGTTCTTCTGGAACGTGACCTTCCACGAGGTGGCTCACGGACTTGGAGTGAAGCAGACCGTCAACGGCCGCGGCACAGTGGACGAAGCCATGGGATCGGAGAAGACGACCTGGGAAGAGGCCAAGGCAGACATCCTCGGACTTTTCATGGTAAGAGAACTCATCAGGATGGGTGAGATCACAGACATCACAGCAGAGGAGTCGATCGCTACGTTCATCGCAGGAATCGTCCGCTCGGTACGCTTCGGTTCGGCTTCCTCACACGGAAAGGCCAACATGATGTGCTTCAACTACATGGAGGATCACGGCGCATTCACCCGCAACGCGGAAGGAAAGTACGTGATCGACTTCGAGAAGGCATCGGCAGCCATCGACTCATGGTCAGCACTGATTCTCGAGACTCAGGCAAACGGCAACTTCGAGTTCGCCCAGAAGTATGCGGCAGAGAATGCAAGCATCCGTCCGGCTCTTGCTGCTGAGGTTGCAAAGGTCAACGAAGCAGGCATTCCACGTGATATCGTGTTCGATTTCGCTTGGTAATCTGCCTTATAGATAACATTTATCCTCCTATCCACAAGGTAGGAGGATTTTTTTGTTTATCTTTGTGGGTTGCAAAGAGATCTCTCGACTCGCTTCGCTCGCTCGAGATGACAGGATGAATAAAATATAAAGATATATAGATATGAAGAATTTTGTAGAGGAACTCAGATGGAGAGGCATGATCCAGGACATCATGCCGGGAACTGAGGAGAAACTTATGGAAGGATCAACTGCAGCATACGTGGGTATCGACCCGACAGCAGACTCGCTCCACATCGGCCATATGGTCAGCATCATGATCCTTAAGCATTTCCAGAACTGCGGCCACAAGCCTATCGCTCTTGTCGGCGGTGCAACCGGAATGATCGGAGACCCTTCGATGAAGTCACAGGAGCGTAACCTTCTCGACGAAGAGACGCTGAACCACAACGTGGCATGCATCAAGGCGCAGCTGAGCAAGTTCCTTGACTTCGAGTCAGACGCTGCAAACAAGGCTGAGCTCGTGAACAACTACGACTGGATGAAGAACTTCACCTTCCTCGACTTCGCACGCGAGATCGGAAAGCACATCACCGTGAACTACATGATGGCTAAGGATTCCGTGAAGAAGAGACTCTCAGGCGAGGCCCGCGACGGAATGTCGTTCACAGAGTTCACCTACCAGCTTCTTCAGGGATATGACTTCCTCTATCTCTATGAGCACAAGGGATGTACCCTGCAGATGGGTGGAGCAGACCAGTGGGGAAACATCACCACAGGTTCCGAGCTCATCCGCCGTATCCTCGGCAAGGAGGCTTTCGCACTCACCTGCCCTCTGATCACAAAGGCTGACGGAGGAAAGTTCGGAAAGACTGAGAAGGGAAACATCTGGCTGGATCCTGAGCGCACGTCGCCATATCAGTTCTACCAGTTCTGGCTCAACGTATCTGACTCTGACGCAGAGAAATACATCAAGATCTTCACCATGCTCACCAAAGAGGAGATCGATGCGGCGATCGCTCAGCACGCAGAGGCACCGGAGCGTCGTGAGCTCCAGAAACTCCTTGCAAAGGAAGTGACTACCATGGTTCATGGTGCAGCAGAGTATGAGAACGCAGTTGCCGCTTCCCAGATGCTCTTCGGCAACGCAACCAAGGATGCCCTCAAGAGCCTTGACGAGAAGACATTCCTCGCAGTGTTTGACGGAGTGCCTACATTCGAGGTGGCTGCCGACAAGTTCCCTCTCGGAATCATCGACCTGCTTGCAGGCGAGACTTCAGTGTTCCCATCCAAGGGAGAGTGCCGCAAGATGATTCAGGCAAACGGTGTCAGCATCGACAAGGAGAAGGTGAATGACATCAATGCACAGATCGGTGAGGAGTCGTTTATCAATGGTAAATATATCCTGGCTCAGAAGGGCAAGAAGAATTACTTTATTATTAAGGTCGTTTAATAGTCAGATCGTTAGTATATAATGGAGAAGAATATTGAGAGCACCAGGCAGCTGAAGGTTGCCAAGGAGATTCAGAAGGTGATGGCTGAGGTCATCCGCAGCAAGGGCATGGCTGCCTTCGGTGGCGCGCTTGTGTCTGTGAGCGGAGTGAAGGTCAGTCCGGATCTTTCCATTGCCAAGATATATGTGAGCGTCTTTCCGTCAGACAAGGCAGAGGCCGTGATGGAGGTGCTTCAGGAAAATTCCCGAGCTCTTCGCGGAGAGCTCGGGAGCAAGGTAGGAAAGCAGCTGCGCATCGTGCCGGAGATCGCCTTCTATCTTGACAGTTCCCTGGATTATGTGGAGCATATCGAGGAGCTTCTGAAAAAATAGTAATGAATTTAGCGCAGTTCATAGCAGGACGGTATCTTTTCGCCAAGAAGTCACATAATGTGATCAACATCATTTCGGCGATAAGCGCCATCGGCATGGCTGTGGGCACTGCTGCTCTGATAATAATATTGTCTGTATATAACGGGTTCGACTCGCTCATCAGGTCGATGATGAGCAATGTCGAGCCTGATCTGCTTATAACCCCTGCCACAGGCAAGACCTTCGTGCCGGACGACTGCACCTTCGACTGGATCTATGACCAGCCATCCGTGAAGAACATGTGCTGCGTGCTGGAAGAGCAGGTGTTCATCAGCTACGACGGCAAGCAGAGCCTGGCCAGGGCAAAAGGAGTGGACTGGGTGTACGAAGAGGAATCCCCTCTCAAGGACCATATGCAAGACGGAGAGTTCAAGCTCCATCGTGGCGACGTGCCCCTTGCGGCTGTCGGAGCGGGACTGGCCTACGAACTTGGAATCAGTCCGCGCTTCCTGGCTCCGATCGAGATCTATTTTCCTACCAGGACGGGACGCATATCCCTTGCAAACCCTGCCGCCTCGATAGAATCCGTCAGGGTCTATCCGTCTGGACTCTTCTCGGTGAACAATGATGTTGATGCCGAGCTTCTTATCGTCCCGATCGAGAAGATGCAGGAGCTGCTGGAGTATGAGAACGAGGTGTCGGCAGTGGAACTCAGACTGACTGAAGACAGTCCGAAGGATGAACTGAAGAGACTCCAGAAAGAGATCGGTGCAAGGCTTGGCTCCGGATTCAGGGTCAAGGACCGTTTCCAGCAGAACGAGTCACTCTACAAGATGATGAAATATGAGAAGGCCGCCATATTCATGATTCTGATCTTCGTCATCATCATCATCGCCTTCAACATATTCGGAAGCCTCACCATGCTGATCATCGAAAAGGAGGAGGACATCCGGACACTCCGCAGTATGGGAGCACAGGAAAGCCTGATCAGAAAGATATTCGTTCTGGAAGGCTGGTTCATCTCTCTGGCGGGACTTGCAGGCGGCCTGGTGATCGGAGTCGGTTTCGCGGCTATCCAGCAGGCATTCGGCATAATAAAGATGCCCGGACATTTTGTCGTCCAGGCATATCCTATAATCCTTTCATGGTCAGACATCCTTCTGACCGCAGTCGGAGTGGCGGCCATCGGCTATCTCATCGCACTCCTCCCAGTTGCACTCCACAGCCGCAAATCACACGCATAACGCGGTGACACACAACCCGCTCAGAATCAGTAGGATCGCCGCCACCGATTTTAGTTATGATGATGGTGAGCGGCACCGGGAGCGGCTACACCTTCCACCTTGTATCCGAGCTTTTCGATCGCTGCCTTGAGGGTTTCCTCCGAGGTCTTTGCCGGATCGTATTTCACGGTTACGGTCTGGTGATCCAGGCATACGTCCAGTCCCTTCACACCTTTCTCGAAAGAGATGTTCTCCTGGACCTTCTTCACGCAGTTCATGCAGTGCAGATGCACATTGAAGACGACTTCCTTGACCTCTTTGGTCTTCTTCGCCTTCTTCTGGGTCTGGGCTGCAGGAGCTGCTGTCTGGAATTCTGATGCTGATACCGACACTGCCATGAGGGCGGCCAGGGCTATGAGTATTATTCTTTTCATTGTTATATGGTTTAATTTGTTTTCCAAAGGGTGAAACGGAAACCGATGTGGGCCTTGATACCCATGAGCGGTCCCCAGATGCAGCTGGCGTCAAACGACGGCTGACGTGGGTTTGACGCACCTATTATGGCGTTCTGCTGACGGAAATTGGTCAGGTTCTCCGCCCCGAGATACACATCCCAGCCCTTGAACCTGCGTGTGACCTGAGCATAAAGGAGCGGATAGACAGGTGTCCGTCCGTTCTTGTAGAGAAGGTTTCCGTCCTTGTCGGTCAGGCTCTCCATGAAGTCATACACGCGGCATGAACCGTTGAGAGAAGCCGTGAAGTCGAAGATCCATTTGTTCAGGTTAGTCGCATACTGAAGATTCAGCACTCCCTTGAAACGGCTTGTCATAGGCTTCTCCACGAGTCCCTTTCCTGCAAGTTCGATCTTCGCATTGGTGTAGCGGAAGGTTGCTGTGATATTGAACCGCTCGACAGGATCCACCGAGAAATCCAGCTGATAGTTATCTGTATATGAACGATTTCCGTTCAGTGCATAGAAGCAGATCTGTGTCGGATCCATCTCATAGTCCACCACCATCTGCTGGGTGAACTGGGTCCTGAAGTAGTCGAAGCTCAGATAGGTGTTCGATGAAGCACCGAACGGCATGTAATAGGTCACATTTCCTCCGAAGGTCCATGCATCCTCAAGGATATGGTCGTTATATGCTCCGACATACTGTTTTCCTGTCGAGAACACTCCGATATTGTCCACAAGCGGAGTCGAATAGCGAAGGCCACGGCCTCCGTTAGCCCTGATGACGATCTCGTCTATCGGCATATACTTCAATGTGACACGAGGAGAAACGCGGAAACGCGCAGCACCTCCGGTCACATGATTGAACCAGTCTCCGCGCAGACCCGCTATAGCTGAGAATTCATCTCCATAGTGGTATGTATATTCTCCGAAGACACCTGCATTCGCAAGGTCTGTCGGGCCGTTGAAATCAGCCACATTCTCACCTGTGGAGAGCCAGATCGCTCTTCTGAAATCCTCATTGAAGCGGTCGAAGGTTCCGTTCAGGCCGAGGGTGAAACGGTGCGAGTCATTGATCACATTCTGATACAGAAGGTTGGCAAAGGCAGAATGCTGATCCGCAAGATATTTTGTGGATCCGAAATATGAATCCATGTTCTGGAAATTGTAATCCGCAATGAGGGCGATGTTCTGGGAATTGTCCTCGTTCAATGGCACTCCCACCTTGACGTATGCGTTCATCGAGCGGTTCAGGATATCAGAGCCCCAGGGATCCACAGTTCCGGCAGCCGGAGTTAGGCTGTACGTCTTCCTGTCATAGAACACGTGCTTTCCGTCTGCATCCTTGAGCATCTGGCCACCGAGCCTGCTGTCCTGGATGGCACGCACACCGAAACGCACCTGCACTCCGTTGTCGGCCTGATAGAGCCAGCGGTTGGAAAGATTGAACTGAAGCTGCTTAGGCTCATCAAGAAAGCCGTCTCCGTCCATGTCGTGTGGGGCGATGTTGCCGGAGACATGGCCGAGGATCACCGTACTCCACTTGTAGCCCATCTGGAGAGAGGAAGCCACGTTCAGGTCCATCTTCGTATCGCTCATCACGGCGCCGTTGATGAACAGGGGCTTTTCGTCAGTAGGCTTGCGATGCTCCATGTTGATCTGACCGGTGAGGCACTCCACACCGTTGATCACAGACGAGGATCCCTTGGCGATCTGGATGCTCTCAAGCCACTGTCCCGGAACATATGAAAGTCCGAACGGAGCCGAAAGTCCTCGCATCACAGGACGGGTCTCGTCCAGCATCTGGGTGTATATTCCTGAAAGTCCGAGGAGCCTGATCTGACGGGCTCCTGTCACTGCATCCGAGTATCCTACAGTGACGCTGGCAGAGTTCTCGAAGCTTTCCGCCAGATTGCAGCACGCCATCTTGCAGAGTCCGGCAGCCGAAATGACCTCGGTGCGGATTTCCTTGCCTTTGGACAGGTAGTTTCCTGCCTGACGTGACACGAAGACCGCAGCGTCAAGGCTGTCGGAACGCTCGCCGTAAATGCCCGTGGTATCGATATCCTGAGCACCTGCGGCCACTGCGCACAATGCACATATGATAATGGTATATATTCTTTTCATGATTTTCTGATTGTTATCGGTTTATAGATGTTGCTCTTCAGCGGATCGCTGAAAACGCACAACACTCCTGCCACAAGGTGAAGCAGGGGCGCAACAACCGCAATCAGATACGCCAGACCGAGAAAGCGACCTGAGGGTCGCAAGACACAATATTCCCTATATCAGGAACATGTAAAGATGTATGAGAAACAGCATAGCATCTGTCTGCAAGGCTGGCAAGAGCCTCCTGAATCACGCACGGGCAGTTTCCGCAATGGCATTCATCGTAGTGACGATGGTCATCATCCACACGGAACCCTGTCAGCAGGATTGACTGGTATGAATCTGAGCAGCAGGACGGAGAATCCAGTTCTGGCTCCCCTTCATGGCTGCAGCATCTGTCATCGGATGTTTCATGGCCGCAGGTCTTTTCAGAATGGCTGCAGCAGTCCTCATGGCAGCAGCCCGCATCATGTGATGTCCTGCACTGTCCCGGCGTGCAATGATGCTCCGGATGGATGTCCTCACATGTGAGTCCTTCGGCAAAGGTGGCGACGAAAGTGCGGCCTGAGCCATTGCAGGTGTGCACATCGAAGCCTATGATACTCATGCAGTACCATACAGCCAGAAGCACGGCGCATATTTTCATCATAATACCTTTCATACCAACCGACAAAGTTACAAATTTTCGCCCAACTCGCAAAAAATCACACATTTTGTAGTAACTTTGGAATGAATATACATCAAGAAACAATAACACTTACAAATAGACGGATTATGAAGAATTTTATGAAGATGACATTGGCGACTCTGACAAGTCTGCTGATTTTCGGTTTTGTATCGATGTTCATATTGATAGGCGTGTTCGGAGCCATTGCTTCATTCGGAGAAAAGCAGCCTGTGATGCCGGCCAAGGCAGTGCTGACCATCGACATGTCCACGATGATGCTAAGCGAGCAGACAAAGGAAAGTTACCCGTTTGCCTCGCTGCAGAGCGGAGGTGAAATGCTGGAGCCTCTCGGGATATACAGTGCGATCAATGCCGTGAATGCGGCTGCAGCCGATCCTGCCGTGAAATTCATATATATGAAGCCTGACGGAATGCTGACTGGAGTGGCCCATCTGGAAGAGCTGCGCAAGGCCCTCGAAAATTTCAGAATGAGCGGCAAGGCCGTCGTTTCATATACAGAGAACCCCACAAACGGAAGCTACTACCTCGCCTCTGTTTCCGACAAGATCTATATGACCCCATACGACGGAGGCATCAACATGTTCACCGGTCTGTCCTCTCAGATGATATTCCTCAAGGACATCCTCGACAGGCTTGGAGTGAATATCCAGCTCATCCGCCACGGAAAGTACAAATCGGCAGGAGAGATGTTCGTCAGAAGTTCTTCCAGCAAGGAGAATCTTGAGCAGAACGAGGCTATGATCGATTCGATGTGGGAGAGCTGGGCCAGACAGATCGCTGAATCCCGCGGACTCACGACAGATGCTCTCAACGGGATTCTCAATGATCTGGAACTCGTTCTTCCTTCCGACTGGATGGAGAAAGGTCTTGTGGATGAGCTTCTCACCCGTGAACAGCTGCAGCAGAAGCTTTGTGACCTCTATGTGACAGAAAACTACAAGGATGTCAAGTCAATCAGCATTCAGGACTATGCAAGATTAAAGACTCCGCTCAATCTCAAGGCCAAGGCAAAGGTGGCTGTGATCTATGCAGAAGGCAACATAGTGGACGGAAAGGACAACATGCAGGTGGCCGGGGACCGATTCGCAAGGATCATATCTGACGTGCGTCGCGACACCACAGTCAAGGCTGTCGTGCTCAGAGTCAACTCCCCTGGCGGAAGCGTGCTTGCAGCAGAGAAGATCAAGGCCGAGGTGGACCTGCTTCAGGAACGTGTGCCTGTCATAGCTTCGTATGGAGACTATGCAGCTTCAGGAGGTTACTGGATATCAGCCGGTTGCAACAAGATCTACACCGACGCCACAAGCCTCACCGGATCAATCGGAGTGTTCAGCATCATTCCTGACTTCGGCGGCACGCTGAACAGAAAGCTTCATGTCAATGTGACTCCGGTCAATTCAAACGAGCATGCAGACATGTACAACTGCCTCAGACCTCTTACCAAGGCAGAGACGGAATATATGCAGAAGACAGTGGAAAATGTCTATGCACGCTTCACAGACATCGTGGCGGAAGGAAGAGACATGACACCTGAGACGGTGGAAAGCCTTGCCCAGGGACGTGTCTGGACCGGAGCTGAGGCGGTGGCCAACGGACTTGCCGACGAGATCGGAAACATTCAGGATGCACTTACATATGCCGCGCTCTCAATCGACGGAGTGACAAGCCTGAGTGAGGTGCAGGTGCTGGAATACCCGAAGCCTCAGAGCACTCTTGACATGCTGCTGGAATCATTAGGAGGCACTACCCCATCTGCATTCTCGGGAACAGCATTTGAGAATGTGGAGCAGGCCTTCATGAATGCAAAGGCCACTGAAACCGGCAAGACATATGCACGTCTTCCTTACGAAATTGTAATAAGATAACATCTTCCTATGTACAGATTCGAGATATGTGCCAATTCCGTGGTCAGCTGCCTGGCAGCACAGGAAGGCGGGGCACACCGGGTGGAACTCTGCGCCGGGATTCCGGAAGGGGGAACGACACCCTCATACGGCATGATAAGAAGTGCCCGGGAAAGCATAAGCATCGGACTTAATGTGATAATCAGACCACGTGGCGGAGATTTCCTCTACAGCAAAGAGGAGATCCGCGAGATGGTCTATGACATCAGGACGGCACGCGAACTGGGAGCGGACGGTCTCGTATTCGGCTGCCTCACTCCGAAAGGTGCAGTGGACATGGAAACCATGAAGACTCTCATGGATGCCGCAGGAGATACACCTGTGACATTCCACAGGGCATTCGACCATAGTGCTGCCCCATTAAAGGCACTTGAAGACATAGTCAGCCTGGGCTGTGCGAGGATTCTGACATCCGGATGCAAGCCCACCGCTCCGGAAGGCGCCTCCCTACTGGCAGAGCTGGTGGAAAAAGCCGGAGACAGAATCATAATAATGCCCGGCTGCGGAGTCAAGGAAAACAACATCGCGGAAATAGCTAGACTCACCGGGGCCCGTGAGTTTCACTTCTCGGCCAGGGAACCTGTCGAAAGCGGCATGATATTCCGCAACCCTGAAGTGGCCATGGGATCTGAAGACGACCCTTACGGCACAGTCCGCACGACCGCCCGCCGCGTCGCCGCTACCATCGCCTCATTTTAAAAAAGAAACGGCTCGGAGCAGTGCTTCGAGCCGTTTCTTTAAAAAGACTATCCGGTCGGGAGAATGCCTTAGAGCGTCCTCTTGATCTCTTCGATGGTATAGGCCTCGACAACGTCTCCGACCTTGATGTCGTTGTAGCCCTGGATGTTCAGACCGCAGTCCATACCCATGTGAACCTCCTTGACATCGTCCTTGAACCTCTTGAGGGATCCGAGTTCTCCGGTATAGACCACGATACCGTCGCGGATCACGCGCACCTTCGCAGTCCTCTGGAGCTTTCCTTCGCGGACAACACATCCGGCGATGGTTCCCACCTTCGAAATCTTGAATGTTTCCTGAACCTCGGCTGTTGCAGTGACAACCTCCTTCTGCTCAGGCTCAAGCATACCCTCGATACCGCTCTTGAGTTCGTTGATACAGTCGTAGATGACAGAGTACAGACGGATTTCGATTTCCTCCTTCTCCGCCAGCTTACGCGCTGAAGGCATAGGACGCACCTGGAATCCGATGATGATCGCATCCGAAGCCGCTGCCAGGAGGATATCCGACTCTGAGATCGCACCCACAGCCTTGTGGATCACGTTCACGCGCACCTCCTCTGTCGAGAGTTTGATGATGGAGTCTGAAAGGGCTTCCACAGATCCGTCCACGTCTCCCTTGACGATGACGTTGAGCTCCTTGAAGTTTCCGATGGCGATACGACGGCCGATCTCCTCGAGAGTCATATGCTTCTGGGTCTTGATGCCCTGGATACGGATCAGCTGCTCACGCTTGTTGGCGATATCCTTGGCCTCCTTCTCGTCAGCCATCACCACGAAGGTCTCACCTGCTGTAGGAGCACCGTTCAGACCGAGAACAGACACCGGAGTCGAAGGACCAGCCTCGTCCACCTTCTGTCCACGCTCGTTGAACATGGCCTTCACCTTACCGGTGTAGCAGCCCGAGAGCATGACGTCTCCCACGCGGAGAGTTCCGTTCTGCACGAGGATTGTAGCAAGATATCCACGTCCCTTGTCCAGAGATGACTCGATGATCGCACCTGAAGCCCTCTTGTTCGGATTTGCCTTGAGGTCGAGCATTTCAGCCTCGAGGAGCACCTTGTCAAGAAGAAGGTCAACATTGATACCCTTCTTTGCGGAGATCTCCTGGCACTGGTACTTTCCGCCCCAGTCCTCAACGAGGATGTTCATGTTTGAGAGCTGCTCACGTATCTTGTCCGGATTCGCACCCGGCTTGTCAATCTTGTTGATTGCAAAGATCATAGGCACACCTGCCGCCTGGGCGTGGTTGATTGCCTCCACTGTCTGAGGCATGATGCAGTCGTCAGCCGCCACGATGATGATGGCAACGTCCGTCATCTTGGCACCACGGGCACGCATCGCCGTAAAGGCCTCGTGACCTGGGGTGTCGAGGAATGTGATCCTCTGACCGTCAGGGAGTTCCACGTTATATGCTCCGATATGCTGGGTGATACCTCCGGCCTCTCCTGCAATCACATTCGCCTGACGGATGTGGTCGAGGAGGGATGTCTTACCGTGGTCAACGTGTCCCATGACAGTGATCACAGGCGGTCTTGAGGTGAGATCCTCCTCAGTGTCCTCAGCCTCGCCCTGGGCGATTGCATCAGTGAGGTTCGCCGTCACGAACTCCACTTCATATCCGAACTCCTCGGCAACGAGCACGAGGGTCTCCGCGTCGAGACGCTGGTTGATGGACACCATCATACCAAGACTCATGCAGGCTCCGATGACCTTGGTCACGGGAGTGTTGTTCATCAAGGTGGCAAGGTCGTTCACTGTAACGAACTCCGTCACCTTGAGCACCTTCTGTTCGAGTTCCTGCATCTCCATCTCCTCCTGCATCCTCTGCGATGCAAGTTCCCTCTTCTCCTTTCTGTGCTTTGCTCCGAAGTTACCCTTCTTGCTTTCGTTCATACGGGCGTATGTCTCCTTGATCTGCTTCTGGATCTCCTTCTGCATCTCCTCCTGCTCCTGCTCGGTCATTGCAGGCTTGAACTTGTCACCGCCTCTGTCACGACGGTTCTTCTTGCCGTTCTTGCCGTTCTGATTCTGCTGAGCCGCATTTCCGCCCTTGTTCTTGTCCTTCTTGCTGGTATTCACAGCCTCCACCTTAGTGACATCCACCTTCTGGCTGCCACCCTTGTCGATTCTCTCCCTCTTCTTCTTTTTCTTCTTATCGAACTGGGAAAGGTCGATCTTGTCCACAACCTTAGGGCCTGCAAGTCTCTCCACCTGGATCTTGACCTCACGAGGCTCAGCCTTTGCAGGAGCCTCCTGGGCTACCGGTTCAGCCGCTGGGGTTGGGGCGACTTCCGGTGCTGGTGCAGGTTCTGCTACTGGCTCTGGTTCCGGAGCCGCTGCCGGCTCTGCAGGAGTCTCTGCCTTTGCAGGTTTCTTTTCGAACTGTGAAAGGTCGATCTTGTCTATCACCTTCGGTCCGACAGTCTTGTCAGCCGGCTCGGCAGCCTCTTCTGGCTTAGCTTCAGCTACAACTGGAGCCGCCTCCACAACAGGAGCCTGCTCCTCCTTCACAGGTTCTACGGTCTTTTCTTCCACAGGCTGCGCCTTAGGAGCCTCGGTGTTCAGAGCATTGCTCTTGATCACGACCTCACGCTCAGGCACCTCCTCTTCACGACTCGCCTTCTTCTTGGATCCCATCTCTATGATCTCCTTGAGCTTGATGGTCACCTTCTCCGAGTCCTTCTTAAGTTTAAGGTCTTCACCGAACTTCGCCTCGATAGCCGGCAGATACTCGTCCGAAATCTTTGCATTCGGATTCATATCCACATTGGCTCCCTTCTCATTGAGAAACTCAACGAGTCTGGCAAGTCCGATGCTGAATTGCTTTGTAAGTTTACTTAATCTTATTTCTGCCATATTGAATTACCCCTGTTTAAATTCTTATTCTTCGTCGTCTTCAAATTCTGCACGGAGGATGTCGAGGATCTCCTCAACTGTCTCATCCTCGAGGTCAGCCCTCTTGGCTATATCCTCTGCCGACAGAGCCAGAACGCTCTTTGCGGTGTCGCAGCCGATGCCCTGAAGCTTCTCGATGATCCATCCCTCGATGACATCATCGAACTCGCTGAGAAGTACGTCCTCTTCCTCATCAGCATCAACATCATCAGGGAGTTCTCTCCACACCTCTATCTCCTTTCCTACGAGCATGCCGGCAAGACGGATGTTGCAGCCGCCCTTTCCGATACCCTTCTTGACCTCATCAGGAAGCATATAGACCTTGATCTTGTCTTCCTCTCCACCGAGAACGATGGATGAAATCTTTGCCGGATTGAGAGCCCTCTGGATGAGGAGCTGGGTGTTGCTTGTCCACTGAAGGACGTCGATGTTCTCGTTGCGGAGCTCACGCACGATGCCGATGATGCGGGATCCCTTCACACCGATACAAGCTCCGATAGGGTCGATCCTCTCGTCGTACGACTCCACAGCGACCTTTGCACGCTCGCCCGGCACACGTACAACCTTCTTGATCGTGATCAGGCCGTCGTAGATTTCAGGAACCTCCTGCTCGAAGAGCTTCTCAAGGAACTCCGGTGTCGTTCTTGAAAGCACGATGTACGGAGTGGTGTTGTTCTTCATCTCGACGCTCTTGATGATGGCGCGTACGGTGTCGTTCTTCTTGAAGTGCTCGCCAGGAATCTGCTCATGCTTAGGAAGTCTGAGCTCGTTTCCGTCCTCGTCGAGGATGAGGACTTCCTTGGACCATGTCTGATACACCTCACCTGTGAAGATCTCGCCGATCTTGCCAACGTATTTGTTATAGAGATTGGCCTTCTCTATATCCATGATACGTCCCTGAAGGTTCTGACGGATGTTCAGGATACCACGGCGGCCGAAATCCTTGAGCTCGATCTTCTGAGCGAATGTCTCGCCGATTTCGTAATCGTCATCTTCAAGATCCTCAAGAGCTATCTGAGTGTTAGGATCCTCTACTTCCTCTACCACCTCACGGTTCCAGTATATCTCGCAGTCTCCCTTGTCCACGTTCACGATGATATCGAAGTTGTCTGCAGATCCGTAGGTCTTGGTGATCTGAGTCCTGAACACGTCCTCAAGCACACCCATCATTGTTGCCCTGTCGATGTTCTTCTGGTTCTTGAACTCGGCAAAGGCGTCTTTCAGTTCGATTTTTTCCATTTGCTGTTATTGTTTTTATTGTTTTGTTTCTGTTTACAGATGTCTCGTCAGGCTCGGCATGACAGGGACAGCCTAAAATTCAATGAAAGGGCGGACAGAATTGACCTGATCCATGGTAAAGCGGTCCACATGCTCCACGAGCTCCTTCTTCTTCTTTCCCTCGACAGCCTCCTTGACTGAATACTTCAGGGTCACGCTTTCCTCGTCTGCCGCCTCCAGCAGCGCAACCATCTTCTTTCCTCCCTTGAGCTGGACCTCCACCTTGGTTCCGACAGCCTTCTCGAACTGTCTGAGGACCTTGAACGGCTGGTCAAGCCCCGCCGAAGTCATCGTAAGTGAATAATCCTCCACCTCACGATCAAACTGAGTCTCAAAGTAGCGGCTCAGAGCCACACAGTCGTCAAGTTCGATTTTTCCGTTTTCCGATTCGATTGTTACGACAATATCATTATCTTTGCTGACAGAAACATCAACAAGGAAGCATCCGCGTGCAACCAATTCACTCTGGAGAGCATCTTTAATCTCTGATACGTTCATCTGACTTCGTGTTTATGCATAAATAAAGGGGGCTTGCTGCCCCCTGATCATTCTCACGATGCAAATGTACGAATAAAATCAGAATAAACAAATTTATCGACAAGAACCTGCAAGGACATGGAATTCAAAGCCAAAGAGATAGCCGAGATTCTCGGGGGTACGGTAGAAGGAAACCCCGAGGCAGTCATAAACACATTTGCACGCATAGAAAGCGGCAAGCCGGGAGCCATCTGCTTCTTTGCCAATCCCAAATATGAGCATTACGTATATGAGTGCAAGGCAACCGCAATCATTGTCAACAACAGTTTCGAGCCGAGCCAGCCGGTGCCGGCGACGATGATCCGTGTCGAAAACGCATATGCTGCCGTCGCAGCCCTTCTTGAGTATGTCACAGCAAAGAAACGTTCATACAGGAGACATCGCGGCTGCAGATGCAGGATACGCTGGAGCGCCAGGATCGGCAGGAAGGTATATGTCGGAGATTTCGCATATATCGGAAAGAGGGCTATCGTGGGAGACTACACCAAGATCTATGAGCAGGTGTATATCGGCGACGACGTGAAGATCGGTTCGCACTGCATCATCTACCCTGGAGTCAAGATATATCCGGGGATGGTCATCGGTGACCGCGTCATACTCCATGCCAACGCAGTGATCGGAGCAGACGGATTCGGATTCGCGCCTCTCGAAGACGGCACATGGAAGAAGATCGAGCACACAGGAAACGTCATCATCGAGGATGATGTGGAGATAGGAGCCTGCTCCTGTGTGGACAAGTCGCAGATGGGCTCCACGATAGTCCGCAAAGGCTGCAAGATCGACAACCAGTGCGCTGTGGCCCACAATGTGGAGGTCGGCGCCAACACGGTGATGGCGGCCCAGACAGGAATCGCCGGATCCACAAAGATAGGAGAGCACTGCATCATGGGAGGACAGGTCGGAGTGGGAGGACACATCACCCTCGCAGACAACACGACCCTCGCCGGACAGGCAGGGGTTATCGGAAATGTCAAGGAGAGCGGCAAGATCCTCATGGGCACCCCGGCTATCCCGTACAAGGAATATTTCCGCAGCTACGCCATGTTCAAAAAAGCCGGAAAATAGTTTTAATCCTATGTAAAATAGGTTTATAGGAAAAGATTTGTTACCTTTGCAGGCTTTATTATTGAATTTGAGACAACTGAAGGAGATGCAACTGCAACAGACCGTAAAGAAAAGCTACTCGTTCGAGGGGAAAGGGCTTCACACAGGAAGAGTGGCGAAAATGACTATAAACCCCGCTCCCGCTGACACAGGGATAAGATTCAGGAGGACAGACCTGGGAGAGGACGCATATATCGACGCATTGGCTGAGAACGTATCCAGCACAGCCAGAAGCACCACGATTTCCTGTGGAGATGCTTCCGTGTCCACAATCGAACACGTCATGTCCGCCCTCACCGGAATGGGTGTGGACAATGCAATCATAGACATAGACAACATCGAGGTTCCTATTCTTGACGGCAGCGCAAAGCCTTACGTAGATGCTATCTGGGCAGACGGTTTCCAGCAGCAGGATGCTCCCCGCAGATATGTAGAGCTCACCGAGACGGTGGAGATAAGAAACGATGAGAAAGGCTCAGTCGTACGCATCGAACCTGCAGAAGAATTTTCATACGACATCAAGGTGGACTTCAACTCAAGAGTTCTCGGAGTGCAGAACGCACACTGGGACTCGTCAGTAGTGTATCCTGAAGAAATCGGAACATGCCGCACATTCGTGTTCTTCCACGAGATCGAATTCCTCTACAACAACAATCTCGTAAAGGGAGGAGACGTGGATAATGCGATCGTGATCGTGGAGCACCCTGTGACGGACGAGCAGGTGGCAAGGATGTCACAGCTCTTCAATGTGCCGGCGCTCAAGGTCCGCGAGGACGGATATCTGAGCAACCTCGTCCTGCGTTTCCGTAACGAGTGCGCACGCCACAAGCTCCTTGACCTTATCGGCGACCTAAGACTTGCAGGAGGATTCCTCAAGGCAAAGGTGACAGCGGAAAAGGCCGGTCACGGAATCAACACACAGGCGGCCAAGGCTGTAAGAAAACAAATTAAAACAAGATAAAATGGCAAACATTCATCCACTTGCAACAGTTCATCCGAACGCAAAGCTCGGAGAGAACGTAGAGGTAGGACCTTATGCATATATCGAGGAGCATGTTGAGATCGGCGACGGATGCCGCATCCTTCCGCATGCAACCATATTCAACTATGTCAGGATGGGCAGGAACTGCTGCGTGTTCCCTGGAGCAGTGATCGGAGCTGTGCCTCAGGATCTCAAGTTCGACGGAGAGGTGACATATGTGGAGATCGGAGACAACGTGAACATCCGTGAGTGCGCCACAATCAACCGCGGAACAAAGGCCAGCGGCAAGGGCGTGACCAAGATCGGAAACAACGTGCTTCTGATGTCATACACCCACGTCGCTCATGACTGCACTGTGGGCAACAACTGCATCCTCGTAAGCTACGTTGGAATCGCAGGCGAAACCGAGGTGGACGATTGGGCTACCATCGGAGGAAGCACAGTGGCTCACCAGTTCTCGAAGATCGGAAAGCACGCATTCGTAGGTGGCGGCTGCAAGATCAACAAGGATGTTCCGCCATACGTGCTCTGCGGACGCGACCCTCTCTCATACGCAGGTGTGAATATCGTAGGACTCCGCAGAAGAGGCTTCACCTCTGACCAGATCCGCAGCATCAAAGATATGTATGACATCATCTACAGCAGCGGCAACAACTTCTCTGATGCTCTGGCAAAGATAGAGATAGGCTTCCCTGAATCTGAGGAAAGAGACACCATCATCGAGTTCATCAGAAATTCAAAGAGAGGCATCATCAGAGGTGCAGACCGTGACACAAAAGGAAGCATAGACTAGTGCCTAAGTTACTCTCAACAGCATACTTTCCGCCCATCTCCTATTTCGCCGCCATGGCTCAAGAGATGGGCGTTGTATATATCGAGACCTGCGAGAACTATCAGAAGCAGTCCTACCGCAACCGCTGCCGGTTCTACGGGGCTGACGGAGTGCAGACACTATCCTTTCCCGTCGTGCACGAAGGAGGCACCCACAAACTTCCCATTTCGGAAATAAAGGTGGACTGGTCCAAGCCCTGGCCTCAGCAGCACAAGAAGGCTCTCATTTCCGCCTACCACGCCTCCGCCTGCTTCGAATACTATCAGGATGAGCTTTTTGCAATTCTGGACAGCCGCCCGGAAAGGCTCATAGACCTGAACATGGCCCTGCTGAGGTTCTTCATCGAGAAGATCGGACTCCCGGTGGAGATCCGCACTACAAGCGACTATTTCCGCGAGGGAATCATCACGGAGGCGGACGGAAGCACCGTCATATGCGATGATCTGCGTGAGGTGATTCACCCCAAACGCACTAATACAATTCTGGAAGACCTCGGTCTGAAAAAGCCGTACTTCCAGGTCTTTGCCCAGAAGCACGGCTTTCAGCCAGACCTCTCCATCATGGACCTCCTTTTCAACGAAGGTCCGGAGAGCATTCATTATCTTAAGAGACTTCAGTCACGATAGATGACGTTGCCGAAGCGTCCGATCTCAGGTCTGAGTTCGGAAACCCCTACCGGTTCCACACCCACGCCTATCTGCCTTGCACTCAGTCTGAGCCCGTCTGTCACAGACACTCCCGACTTCAAGCCTCCTGCCTGATAATCAGGCCTGTCAATTCCCAGGATGTCGCAGAAGCAGCAGTAGAACGGGATATTGAAATCGAAATTGCCCCAGTCGCCGAAAGCGTAAGGGAACATGTTGTCGATATCATCCGAGTAGTTGCTGTTCTGGTTGTTCAAGATATTTCCGGAATCCGGCATGAAACCATCCTTCGGAGCATGTTCATCCTTTCCGTTAAGTCCCCAATATGTGATCGGAGCAAACTCGAAGCGACGGCCGTTATACATCTCGTGAGTCACCTCCATTCCCACATTCTTTCCTTCCGAACGGCTTCCGATCAGAGTGATCGGGAAGTCCACTCCCTTGAGGGCATTGATGATGAGTTCGGACGCAGATGCCGTATTCTCCGACATGATGACCCAGAGTCTCTTCAGTCCCATTGAAGGAGCCACACCAAGCTTGTCAGACTCGGACGGACCGCTCTTGAACGGCCATTCCTCGATCTTTCCATCCCTGAACTTTGCCTTGAAGAAGATCTTGTCGTCGTAATCACGGCCTACGATCGAACTTGCAAGATAACGGCTCTGCTGGACCTCTCCTCCGACATTGAACCTGAGGTCAAGGATGAGTTCCGTGATTCCTGCATCAATGAACTGCTTTATCTGATAGTCCATCACTTCCTGAGCTGTCGCATCAAAGCTCTCCGAAGCCATGTAGCCTATATTGAACGGCGGCAGATCACTTGCGGAATTGTCGGAAGAAAGTTCGGAATTGGTCAGAATCGCTGCATATATGATAGGATTATATCCGTAGGAAGCTGCAGTGACCTCTGCCTTCTTGTCCTGTACGAGGTCATATCTTTCAGCCGCGTCATTTGCCTCATAACGGGCATATACGATGTCATATGTGCCTGACGGGCTGTAGAACAGCTCCTGCATCACGCTCTGATAGTTCGAGCGGGTGATCCTGGTGCTTCCCATCTTGTATATGGTGTCACCCCTGCGAAGTCCGGCTGTCTCAGCAGGTGATCCCGGATAGATGTAGCCGATGGTAAGGCCGATATAGTCAGTTCCGCTTTCATACACAGATGCGAACATTGGACCGATTCCGAGGCCGAATGTGCTGGTGAGTTCACCAGCCTTCGTGACGATCGGAGCCTTTGTGGAAGTCACTTCGGAAATATACGAATAGATGTATCTTTCGCCAGCCGACGCGGAATAGTCCCTGTAATATCCTCCGTCCTCTATGTTGATGTCACCCAGCTTGGTCAGGTGGGTATAGAGGAACTTGTCGTAGTTCACTGTCTTGTCTATCTCAAGCTTAGCATAATCGTCTGCCCAGAGATAGTCCTCACGCAGACGCTTGTCCATGATCTCATTCAATGCAGCTGACATCGCAGAAATGTTCTCACCGGCAGACTGGGTGAATGTCGCCACAAGCATCCTGTCCTTGCCCCTGACTGCGACATAAAGCTCAGCAACGCGCTCGGACTCGGTTTCATTCTTTGAAAATCTCACACGCACAGTTCCGGGTCCGGCACTTTCAATACCCTTCATCTGCGAAATGGTCGCCCACTCTCCCTCGCTCTTGAGTTCAAGTTCAGCATACCACGGTCCTTCCGCCACGAATTTTACAGTCACGGTTTCACCATAGACTGTGACATTCTTCTCCGCACGCGGATTCTCGATCTCAGTGATTCCGAAATCCTCTTTTGTGCAGGCAATGACAGCCAAGGCCGTCAAGGCCAGATATAATAATCTCTTTACCATTATTTTCCTTATTACTTGTATGGATTAAATTCATATATCATATGATGTCTGCCTTTGTTATCCTTCCAGACCATATAAATTCTTGAACTGCTGTTCAGATTGCTATATGTGAGAGATGTGATGGAAGATGTATGCACACTTTCTCCCAGCAATTCAAGTCCCATCGTCACCATCTTGTCTGTATCTGAATATGGGTCTCCTGTCAGATATTCGGCATCGCCACAAAAGAGCCAATACTTGACACATTCATCTGGCATTTCCACCTTGACCTTGTAGCCATCCGTCGACATGGTTCCGCTTATCACAGGCATTCCGTATTCATATTCCGGATCTGTTTTCAGGATATAGTCAAGGTTCACTATAGGAGTGAAGGTAAAACTGTGATACAGATATGAGTGGTTGCCTTCGGAATCTGTCACTATAGCATAGAATGTATATTCCTCACCTGGATTCAATCCTGTCAGTGTCAGTTTACCACTCAAACTCTCAACTGACACGGTATTCAGATCGCCAAGCTGTTCCTTGGCCATAAGGGACTGAAGCACTTCCGGAGTATAGAACGTGTAAGTCGCCGCCATATAGGTCATAGTCACCGGCGAGCCTGTAAACGAGAGAGTGAGTGTCGCATCCGCCTCCTCACTATACTCGACTGCTGTCACCTTTACCCCCAAAGTCTCTGTGAACACAAGCTGTTTCAGAGAGACCTTCTCCTTCACAACAGTTCCGTATCCTCCGTCTTCTGAAAGTGAGACAGCAAGCAGATAGACTTCATCCTCCGGATCATATGACGAGGATGTCACAGTGACGCTCTCTGACCCTGCAGAAAAATGATTCGCCTTCACGAGATATCTTACTACCTCTATATCTGTCTCCGGAATGGCCGTCGATTTTACTATCGCTGCATAAGTCTTGTAGACTTCTGTAGCAGGGGTCACATCTGCAGTAAAGCCGGATGAGGTTACTTCACGAACGTCAAATGAGGGAGCTGGGATGGAAGCATCCACCCTCACATCTGGAGCAACGAATGTATTCTCAACGAACATATCCATCGTATAAGTTCCATCTTCGCTGACAGGAAGATACCATATGACATACTCAACACCAGGATTGACTGGTGACGCCTCACCACCGGCAGGGAACGCACCTGCCGGGCCGTTATAGACCACTTTGTCTACCGGGGTGAGATTCCCAGCCTTCAGCATTTCCAAGACATCAGCTTTGCCTCTTGTATCCCATATCTCCTTGTCAAGGAAACCACCGAAATATTCAGGGACAGGCATGACTGCGAGAAGATCTGCATTATCAAATCTGAGATTCTTCAGCTCCCAGGCATCAGTAACTGCGATAGTCTCCACTGACACCAGGTCGGTCACTTCGTAGCGCATCTTTCCTTGAGAGAGCTGCGCCGGCGGGAGAAAAGGAGCAGCCACAACCATATATTCCTTGCTGAGATCATAATCAGAGATTATATCTTCATGCTTATATGTGGATGATCCTGTATGGACCTCAAGGGATTCAGCCTGTGTATTGAACCACTCCACAGCCTTATCCAGAGCATATTCTGATTTCAGCCAGGATCCGAACACATAACCAGTAAAGTCTTCCGCAGTATGCTCGGAAAGTTTCACGGTAACAACTCCATTCGCGCGTGCAAGAGACAGCATAGGCTCATGTGCAACATCAAGGTACAGGATTTCAGGAGAAGCTCCGTTGTCAAACAAGGCAAAAACCTTTACTGTTCCCTGGGCAGGATACTCTTCAAAATTCTCCGGAGAGGTCACGAAGAGGTAGCTCTCGTCAAAGCGTGCCTTCCAGCCTTCCGGCTTTTCAGTGATGGTGAATGCCTTCACGTTCTGCATCTCGACTGCGACAGACTTTTCCTGGACACATCTTGAGAACCAGAGGGTCTCAGCTTCTGCCTTGAATACGGCCTCCCCCACTATGGCAACCTTGACTTCAGTGCCACCTGCAAGAGTAAGGATGAGATAGTCTCCGTCAGTCTCAGCCTTCTCAAAGACAACAACCTCGGTGACGATCTCGTCCTCTTTCTCAGCATAATAACTGATGCCTGTCTTGACCCAGGTCTTTCCTCCGTCCACTGAGATCATCCACTCATTGTCCTTGGATATCTTCAGGGCTGGCGTAACGCTGACCGGAACCTTCTTGTTGTCAGCATCCAGCAGAGGGATGTTCATTCCATCCCTGCTGATCGCCCAGTAATATGTTCCGTCAGCATCCTTTTCAACCGTTATGACGGAATACCCGCTGATGTTCTGGTTGATGGTGATGACCTTTCCGTCCACAAGGGTAATGGTACCCTTGCCTGTCTCCGCATTGTAGTTCCAGGAAGCTATGCTTCCCACTGAAATCATTGACTGTATGGCATCCACATTGTCAGCCATCTTCTGCTCAAGCGAATCAATGCGGGAAGCGATTTCGGACATCTCGCTATCGATCTCCTCGAACTTGTCCCAAACTCCGCTGTCATCATAGCAGGCTGCCGCCATCAAAGCTGTGAGGGCGAAACAGGTCATGTATCTTAATCCTTTCATAGTCGCTCTATATTTTACTTAGCACGGAAATCCTTGAGATCTTTGAACTTGCCCATGTGATATATCTTGCAGGCAACAGGGCTGTACACATCCTCTCCATCCACTTCACCTATCGCTACAGCAGCCACTAGCACAGGCTTGTCGGAATTCTTATCGGCTTGAACCGTAACGATTGCAGACTCAGCTGCGGAATCAAGTCCGAGTTCCACAAGCTGACTTTCCCAGAAGGTCAGATAGGTTGCCTGGTCTCTCTTGTCTGAGTTCACAAGGTCGTTCAAGGCACACGATGCATACAGGGAAGCATCAGAAGAAGTGACTCCGAAATACTTGATCATCTTCGTATCCTCGTTTGCCTTGAACTTTGCAATCACCTGGCCGGCAGCATCATCATACTCACACATCTCGATTGAGACTGTCGGATCCGGCCCTGGGACAGCCTGCGTAGTGGTGGCCTGAGCGAACTTCACCGGACCGACCACTCCGTTCACATCCTCAGCGCAGTAAGCCACAACATATGTGATTCCTGAATCATATCCGAACATCGAATATCCGTCATATCCGGACTTCTCCGCATCCCACATGTTCACGATAGGAACAAGGCCCGCAGGTCCTTCCTGATATGTGTCATAGAAGAAGGTCATCCATTTCTCGCGGTTGCCAAGGTCTGTGATGTAGTCCGGAGGAGTGATAGGAGCCTCCTTGTCGTATGGGGCAACTATCTGGAAACGATAGCATGCTGTCGTAGCATAGTCATATTTGAAATTATACTTGAAGCCCCATCGTGAGACCTCCGTGAGCGTCAGTTCCACGTCTGCGATGCATGCATCAGGATTGTCTCGCACAAGTTTCTTCGTCTTGAAAGGCTCTGAGAAGCAGAGCTCCGAAAGCTGGGCAAAGCCGTTCTTCGCCACATATGCTACCACATATTCTGTGTCGGGCTTAAGTTCCACCTGCACCTCGTCTGAGGTGGAGAAACTGTCACCTGTCAGTTTGTTTGTCTCCGAATTGAACGAGAAGTTCTTGTTTGCCACTCCCCATCCCTCGTTGGCGATGCTTATGGCCTCGGCACTCCTTACATCTTCTGAAGCATTCTTGAGAGTCTCTGCTGCGGCCTTTTCATAAAGGCGGTAGAAGCATGACATTGCAGTGATATCCAGACGGACATCAAAGTATGCGAGTGTAGCACAGATCCTCTCACCGGCCTTGACGGTAGCCTTAGGCGTAAAGTCCCCATCCGGAATCTGCATAAGCTCGAAATCAAGCCTCACGAGCTCAACCGAAGGTGTGCCGTTGGCATCAAGAGCCACTGCAACTGCCGTATTCTCGCGGATCATGCCGTCCGCAAGCTCAAAGGTCCTCTTCACGCTGAGATTCTCCTCGAGTGCCGCATCATAAGCATCATACACGGCAGAACGGCAGAAATCCCTCATCATCTTCTCTCCGAACAGGTCGATATACTCGCCGATCTCCTCGGTTGACCAGATCCAGTGATAGAACTTCTTGCAGTCTTCGTTAGGATGGTATTTCACGATGAACGCACGGTATCCCACCTCTGCTTCGATAGCTATCTGAGGATCTCCCACAAGTTCCTTCGCCGGAGTGGTCACATGAGCGATGCTCAGCGACGCGGGATTCTCACCGTTCTCATCATAACATCCGAGTGCAAGAATGAAATATTCACAATCAGGAACGATCTGCGCCTGAGAATACTCAGTGTTCATCCAGTCAAACTCCTTTCCCGCCGCAAAATCATCATCAGCCGCATTGAAGATATATGCTCCGGAGCCGGTGGAATTGGCCAGAAGCTGGATCACCTTATCCTCACATGTCTCTGCCGGAGTCATCAGACAGCCTTCGTTGAGAAGAAGGTTGTAGAGCATTGCCTTAGGATACACATCCAGGCGATATGACTTCACTGAAGCGCCGGGCACAAGATTAAAGACGATGTTCTTCTCTTCCACGGAGCTCACATTGATGGTCACACCGTTATCACCAGCCTCGAAGCCGTCCTCCTGCCAGTTCAGCGGAAACTCATAGTATTCCGATTCCTGCTTCTTGTCGTCATCCTCAAGGTTCTTGTTTCCATCACAGGCAAGCATGAACGCAGCAGCTGCGATTAGAAACAACGAATTAAACAAGTTTTTCATACTGATCTATGTTTTATTTTAAATATTCGTAATCCATCTTACCTCCATCGGCAGCACATATTGCCATATTGTTCACATGAGAATCCTTGTCCAGGATCAGAACTGCCACGGAGAGATTCTCCAGATTCCAGTCTTCCTCAACAGTAAATGAATATGTCTTTGATGCCTCCTTCTCAGGCGAGACCTCCCCGAGACTGTCTCCACGGACGCCCGACGAGAGCATCTTCCTGACCATGTGCCTGTGGGTGTAGTCTTCCTGGACCTCACCTGTGCTCTGCTTCTGCCTGCCGACAACCTTGTCCTCTATGACATAAGCAGCTATTCTATATGCCATGGTCTTCTCGGAAAACATACTTGCATCGACAGTCACAGTCTTCTTTTCTGCATCATAAGTGCTGGAGACCGCAGCTCCGCAATGGGTTTCCGAATCATAGAGGCGCTTCTCGATGGTCGAGCTGCATCCGCCTTCATTGAGCAGGCCGGTCAGCTCTTCGCACATGTCAGTGACATAGGCCGGATAGCCGCCATACTTGAACATCGCATACAGTTCCTGCTCCTGAGGAAGCGTGTACTCGTCATCGTTATGAAATGCCAGGGCGAAGGCCTTTCCCTCGTATGCCTTTCCTACCAGATAGTTCAGTGTGGTCGCTCCGGCAGGACACTGGGCGCACCAGGTTCCGGTGAACTCCATCACGCACACTTTACGCTGGAAACGCGACTCTACAGGCTGTTCCTCCCCCTCGAGGCAATAGTCTGCCGACTTGCCCAGGTCGCACTCGTTGGCATTGTTGCAGCAGAAGGTCTTGCCCTCGTCATCCGAGTCAAGCATGGCCACGACAACCCTCATATTCTCCGCATTCCAATCCTGCCCGACCGTCATCGTCTTCACCACCTCATATTCCTTTCCGGGCTCAAGGATCTCACCTGAATTCAGTTTGCTGCCGAGCACATTGTCTCCGGCAACGGCACGAAGCACGTTATTATGGATATAGGTGTCCTCATCCGCGCCGATCTGATATGACTCCACCCCATCTTCAACCAGGAACATGTGATATCTGAAGGCTCCGGCCACGTCACTCTTGAAGCGCGCCTTCACCTCTACAGACCTTGCGGATGCATCGTATGAAGTGCTGATAGCCACTCCGCAGACAGCCGGCCATTTCTCAGCCTGATACTTGATCTCCGAAACTATCTTCGCATATTCGTTAGTGATATGCTGGGAACTCTTTCTGAAATTCAGGGCAAACATCGGAAGTCCTTCGCCGGTAGTTACCTTATCGTAGAACTTGCTGTTCATGGACAAGGTCATCGGATCAGCATAGCCTCCGAAATCCATATGGAAGGCCACAGGAATGATTTCGCCCGGATAATCTGCCTCCACCTCCTTGATGGCCTCGGCCAGAATAGGGCAATATGTGCATCCCACGGATGTGAACTGCATCGCAATCATCTTCTTGGCATATCCGGTCGAGAGCGATGTCGTGTCAATGACGCCACTCTGGCCGTCCTTATCTACGGAATCATCCTCCGGGTCTATGTTGCCCGAGCAGGCCAGGCCCATGAAGGCCACAGCCGCCAGACATAAAATAGAAAGGTATCTTTTCATCATCAGTTATATCTGTATTCTACGCCTTTTCCTACCTTGAAATCAACGGCATTGTCGATAAGCACCTTTCCGTCCGCCTCCCTTAACGTGAAGAGCACGACACGGCAGTCATCTTCATCCAGCTTGTCTGATTCCCACTCCTTGACCAGCTCCTTTTCTGCATTTGCCTGAAGGTCAAAGGCATCCGTAGCCATCGCATGGAAATTGCCAGAAGCCCCGATGACGACATCATTGTACACATCCTCGTAAGCCGAAGCCGAAGTCGGAATGCAGTTATCTTTCAGGATTGCCATTCCAAGATCATACTTGCCGCTCACAGAAGCCTTTACAGTGGCATTCACAACCAGCTTCCCGTCTGACAGGGTTGAAGAAGCCTTGATTCCCGTGCAGGCCGGATGCTCGAACAGACGCGCCTTGACAAGCCTCTGGATGTCATTGACAGTCCTGTCTCCCGACCCTTCGGTCATGGAATATATGCAGTATGGATATGCATTCGAATTGAACCTGCTGTTCAGGTATGCGGCCATATCCATGGTCATTCCATAAGGGAGCGAATACTCGTCTCCATTGTGAAACTCCAGCACGATGCTGTGATCCTTCGTATATTCATTCACATTATTCAAGGCCTCCGTCATATACGGACAGTACTGGCACCACGTGCCTGTAAGCCTGTAGATAGCCACATTCTTATGGAAGAGTTCGTATTTCTTCCTGTTCTGAGAGGTCACGGTCACCTTGTTCCCGCACTCCTCCCCTGTGAACATCGCCGAGATGGTGTAGGTGCCGTCAACGATGGAGGAGAACTTTTCAGGATCACCCTCATATCCCATTCCCGAACGCCATTCGTCAGTCTCCTCGATATGGAAAGACACCTGTCTCATATAGTTTCCCTCCGTCAGCACAAGTCCGTTTGCGTCTGTGATGACGAGCGTAGCCTCATCCGCACCGTCAGACTCGATCACAGTCTTGTCCACTGAAAGAGTATAAGGTGCCACCGGAGTGCCGGGAGCCACATCATCAGGATCCACGTTTCCGGAGCAAGAAGCCAAAGAGGTTGCTGCCAGAAGTAAAAGTATCTGTTTGAATTTATGCATATGGATTATTGTTTAAAACGACATCAGGACGGCCAGATTGGCTCCGGTATATGCCGGGATCTGCCTGCACACACCGCCCGAGCAGATATATCCTGCCTTGTAGCGGCCATATCCGAGAGTCACCTTCGTGCGTGACTTCGAATAACTTACTCCCCCGTTGTAGTAATGCATCTTTGTGGATCCATGATTCCACATATCGCTGACAAACACGCACCAGTGAGGGGCGAAACTGAACTCTGCCAGCGCAGCCATCCAGTCCTTCTGGTCCTCATGGGTGACAAGATACTGGAGCTCCGCTCTGAGCGAGGTCGTGCTGTTGAACTTGTAGAGAAGGTCAGCCACGATTATATTTGACAGCCATGTTGTCCTGTTGGCTCCGTAGGAAGGACTGTACTCCTGCATGGACCAGAGCAGGGTCGATTTGAACCCCTTTGTCCACTGCTTCTCGATGTCCACGCTCAGATCCCTGAAAAGCATGTTCCCTGGCCTGAAGGTACCCTCCTGGGAGATTGCATGATAGGTCGAGAAATTGGCATGAACCCTCATTCCCCTCTTTCCACCAAGGGCAGTTCCTCTTCTGAAATTATAGAACACATCTATCTGGCCGCCCATCTCACCGCTGTTGGTGAACTTTGAGGAGATGTCACCGGTGCGCGCTCCGTAGGGATGAAGAGTCGTGAGCATATATGTGTACTGGGTGCACATCGCCGGCACATAGTTGATCATGTTCACCGGTGAGGAAGCATCGGTCACAATCCTGCTGTCCATCCATTCCAGACGCCTCAGAGACACGTTCACACCCAGCCCCCTTCCGTTATATCCTGTCTCCACCAGCTGTGCATTTCCTCTCTTTCGATGGTACATCTGTCCCTCACCTGCATAGGAGGTGTTGTAATAGTATTTCTGACCGGCATCCACATACTCGGCCTTGAAGAAGAAGCCGTGCGACTCAAGGTTTGCCCTTGCGGACCAGCCCACTGCGTTCGGCTTGCAGCCGTCAGCGATCCTGTCGCTGTCCAGAGCCTCATAACGGTCAAGGACAGAGCCTTCCAGAGCAAGATATGTGTTCTTCATGCCGATTGCATCGGACAGCACCAGGCTCAGATCCGCTCCCCTGACCTGAGTATCGGAGAACTTCATTCCGAAACGCGGCATGCCCCAGAGAGCCTTCACGTTCACGATATCATTGTAGGAGTACGTCACACGGGCACCCATCACCGAGTTGTTGAGTCCCAAGGCCCTGTCTTCCCAGCTTCGGAAGAGAAGTCCGCTGCCGAACTGCTCATAGAAGGTGCCGGCAGTGACTGAGAACGAGTCGTCCCTCCAGCTCACATAATAATTTGTCAGATTTATACCTTTGAGTTCATGAGAATAACCAACCAGCACAGGAGCATAAGCCTCCATCTGCACACCGGCCGAGAAACGGTTGTTATAATAGTCGAGCTTCACATAATTGTTGGAGCCGAACTTTCCGTCAGGAACTGTGGCATTCGTCTTCGCATCTTCGTGATAATAGTTAGAAGTGCTCTCGAAACTGCCTGTGAGATAGCCTTTTGACTTATTATCCCTCTCCTCATCTTCCGCATGCAGCGTGACAGACGAAACCGTCAGAAGCATCATCAAGGCATATATGAATCGTTTCTTCATACTTGATATTAAATATACAACTCCGGATCATCAATTATAATCCAACCTGCAAATATACAAAAAAAGAGATACAAGTTATTTATCAGACAATTAAAGCTTCAGGCATGAATTTCAGCACAATTTACCACTCCATCTGCGGTCATCTGGCACAGCAGAATCAAGAATCCGACTTCGTCAGATTCTTCAGAAATTATCTGGATTGTTACTTCTTGAAAGACCGAAGGGTCATGAAGCAGGCTTTTGACAAATACCTGTTTTTTCTGTCAGGCCTTCCACCCGAAACACGAAAGAAGGCTCCAAACCATGACACGGTACAGTTATTTGCAGAATATCTGGAAGCCGGCAGCAAAGGCTGTGGAGCATACAGCACCTATTCCCGATTCAAGAAAGCAGTCAGAAAAGCCGTAGATAGCGGAATTCTCAAAAAAGACCCCTGTAAAGGAATCAGGATTTCTCCGGGCGCAAACGGACTGACAAAAGACATTCTCAGTGATGATGAAATCAGAAGGCTGCTGGAGACACATCCTGCTAAGGAAAATCCCGATATACGCAATGCTTTCATTGTCAGTCTGTACACCGGTCTCCGATACTGTGATGTCAGGAATCTGAGATATTCCGACATAGACTTCTCCAACAAGCTGCTGACTGTAAATCAGTCGAAGACACGAGGAAGATGTGCAAACAGCCTCGTTCATATTCCGCTCCGGGATGACATCATTCAACTGATAGCCGCATCAGGAAAGGACACACAGTTATTTGCTCTTCCCAGTCATCCGACGTGTCTGAAAGCTCTGCGAACATGGACAAAAGAAGCAGGCATTTCCAAGCACATCACATGGCACTGCGCCAGACACACGTTCGCATCCAACATCCTCAAGAACGGTGCTGACGTGCGTGTTGTCGCCGATCTCCTCGGGCACAGCAGCCTGAAGTATGTAGAAATCTACACAAGGGCCATAGATCAGAAGAAGATCCAGGCAGTCAACAGCCTTCCGCCCCTCAAGTAACTTTTGTACTCGGTGCAGGAATATAACAAGCACCACGAGAACAACGGTCTTTACATCGGTCTGTCCCACATTGTGGTAGCTGACCTGCTGTACAAATGGACCCCGACCATCTCCACCCGCATGGAACTTCAGTACCTGGCG
>JAGBAO010000005.1 GCA_017938925.1 Bacteroidales bacterium
CAACTATGGAGCCGTTCTTCAGTGCTATGCGCTTCAGGAGACCTTGAAACGCATGGGACATGACGTCCAGGTGATAGATTACCGTCAGCCGTGGATCGAGGATTTCTATAACCTGTTTTGCCGCAATATGATAAGAAGAAACTCATCTTCTGTTCCGGAACTTTTCAGCTATCTCAAGTCCAGTATGAAGAAGTGGATCCTGGCTCCGTCCAAGGCTTCTAATTTCCGTGATTTCAGGGGGGATTTTCTCAATCTGTCCTTGCCATGTCAGGATGCCATTCCTCAGCTTTACGACTGCTATGTAATAGGAAGCGACCAGTTGTGGAGCCTTCATTGCCTTGGCGGCGTGCAGGACAAGGTCTATATGGGAGATTTCGAAAGGCCTGCCGGCAGCAGGCTTGTGGGATATGCAATCAGTGCAGACATGAAGTCTGTGCAGACTTCGGCTTCACTTCTGGCTGCCGCTGTGCCGGGATTTGACGCTCTGTCTATGAGAGAGAAGGAGGTGGCGGATGCTGTGGCTTCGATCACTGGCTGTCCGTGCGAGGTCTGCCTTGATCCGACCCTGCTGACTGACGCTTCTTTATGGAATCCTTTGATGACTCCGGTTGAGAAAGAAGAATATGTCCTGATGTATGAGGTCCGCTGGAACCCCCAGACCAAGGGACTGCTCAGAAAGAAGGCTGAGGAACTGGCAGCTGCGATAGGACCGCACTGCAAGGTGATAGACCTCTCGCGTGTCGACAGGCCGGTGACCGAGTTCGTTTCCCTGTTCAGGAACGCCTCTCATGTGGTTACGACATCCTTCCACGCAGTAGTATTCTCAATCATCTTCGGAGTGCCTTTCTATGCCTTTCCGCTTTGGGGAGGATATGACCTCAGATACACCGAGCTTCTCAGGTCTGTGGGCGCAGAGGACCGCCTTGTCTCTTTTGATACCGGACTCAAGCCAGGTCCTATGGATTTTTCTGCGGTGAAGGAGAAGCTGGCTGTGCGTCAGGCCGAGTCCATGAAATTTCTTGAAAGAAGTCTTGCCAATGAACAATAGAATAAAGATATCAGTCATTATCCCTGTCTATAACACCGCCCATCTTGTGGCGCGGGCCGTGGACAGCGTGCTTCTGCAGGAATATGATGATTACGAAATCATCATCGTTGATGACGGAAGTACTGATGACACTGTTGCCGTGTGTGAGGAACTGGCATCCCACGATACGAGGATCAGGATCATCAGCAAGGAGAACGGTGGTGTGAGCTCAGCCAGGAATGTCGGTATTGAGGCTGCGCATGGGGAATATGTCATGTTCCTGGATGCTGACGATGCCATTCATACCGGAGCGCTGGAAAAGATGTACGTGCCCGGACTGGATCTTGTGGTCGCCGGATTCCAGAAGGTGGTGGATTCGTCCGTCCTGTGCTCTTTCAAACCCTCTGATACCGGAATATATGACAATGATGAGGAGATGTGTGATTTCTTCGATAATGTCATAGCCAGAAAGCACTGCTATCTTCTGAACTCTTCGTGCTTCAAGCTTTTCAGGCGCTCGCTGCTCAGCGAAACCGGTCTGCGATTCGATGAGGGTCTGGATTACGGAGAGGACAAGATGTTCGTCATGAACTTCCTGAGGCATGTGAAGAAGGCCAGGACGGTTTCTTCCGTGCTCTACAGCTATATCCTTCAGCCGGGATCCCTGAGCAGCGACGAGACTTCAGATGTTCATCTTGCCATGATAGACTCTCTGCTTGAATCATATGTTCCGGTGCTCAACGAGCTGGCTTCGCGCTACGAAGGAAGCGACAGGCTGGCGCGTCTGTACCATACTGATGTAGTAGGCCGCTATGTGCTCAGATTCCTGACTCAATTCGTCAAGAGGAAATCCGGACTGCTGACTGACGCCATGCTGAAGAAATTGTATGGATATATGTCAAAGGACAGGGACCTGGGACTCTTCACCGTCCGTCCGGCTCAGATTCCTAACTATATTCTTTTCCGTATAGGAAATGTGAAGTTCTCGCAGCGCGTTTACAATCTGCTTTCCAGAAGATAGAGCTCCTTCAGTTCCTTCATTACGTTTTCTGCCAGGTATGGAGCGACATTAGTCACACTCTCCTTGCCTTCAGTATGGATGATTTCAGGATTGTCGACATATTTTGCGATTGCTCTGAAGATTTCTTCCGAATCTCCAGGTGTAACGAGTGTTCCATTGTCTCTTACGACTTCCGGAATGCCTCCGACAGGGGTGGATATGACAGGGCATCCGTAACTCATGGCCTCAAGGATGCTGATCGGCAGACCTTCGTTGAAGGAAGGCAATATATATACGTCCGCCCAGTTGAGGAGCCTTGTCTTCTTTTCGCCGCTGACCCATCCTTCGAAGACCACGCAGTCCTCAAGACCGTATTCCTTTATGGTGGCCCTCAGTTTGTCCTCGTTCCGGTTGCCTCCGATTCTCAGTTCGATCTTTCCCGTAATCTCCTCCTTGTGGTCTCTGAGGGCTCTGAGGATGTCGAAGATTCCCTTTCTTTGTCCGATCTCACCCATGAAGAGAAGGTGCAGCCTGCCGTCGTTGGTGCGGGCCTGAGGAATCAGTGTCGGTTCCGGGGTTATGTTGTGGAGTATGGTGATCTTCCCCTCTGGAATTCCTTTTGATATGAACCATTTCTTCCAGGATTGGGAAAGGACTATGAGCCGGTCAGTGCTTTCTAAGGTCTTGAGGATATCTTTCCGTCCTTTGTCTGAAGATTCTTTGAAGAAGTCCTTGAAGCGGCTGGCGTGGATGTGAAGGATGATCCTCTTGCCGAACGGTCTGATCATCCTTATCAGCTGCGAGTTTCTTTTGAATGACCCGTCGGCAGCCGTGTGGAGATGGACTATCCTGACCCTCCTGTCCGTGCACAGCCTGAGGAAAAGCCTTATATATGAGGTTGCGAACCACCATCCCTTGGTGAACTTGCCACCGGTGCGGTAAATGGGGTAATACTGGAGATTCTCGATGTTTTCACTCCAGTACTGAACCACGGCAGAAATGCCGCCGGGATGGTTGTTGCGGTAATAGTCGCCGGTCATCAGGATTCCTGATGACAGTTCCTTGTCTATTATCTTGCTCATATCTGTGTCTTACCTTTGGTCTTGAGGCTCTTTGGCAGGGGACTGCTGAATTTCATGACCTTTCCCGTCCACGGGTGTATGAAGGCCAGGCCTTGGGCGTGAAGGGCGAGGCGTCTGAACGGGTTTGTCTGCGCCCCGTACTTCCTGTCGCCGGCAATCGGATGGCCTATCCATTGCGAGTGGACGCGTATCTGATTCCGGCGTCCGGTCTCGAGGTCGAACTCCACTTCCGTGTATGGCTTTCCTTCGATCGTGAACTCCCTGGTCTTGCGGCAGTGGCTGGATGCATATTTCCAGTCCTTGCGGGGCGGTTTTTCCGGAGTATCTCCAGGTCGCAGTCCGTAGCAGTGCACCATGAGCGACCTCGGATTCTCATACATCCAGGTCTCTATATATCCTTCTTCGTCTTCTATGCTTCCTTCCAGAATCGCGGTGTAGCGTCTCTCCTGCACTGCCTCTTCCCAGTTGTCCTGAAGGGCTCTCTTGGTCTCCTCATCCTTGGCGAAGACGAGCAGCCCGCTTGTGTCCCGGTCCAGCCTGTGGACGATGAAGATCCTGCCGAACTCGTCCCTGAGCATGCTGTGAGCTGTCACTTCATGCCCCTTGTCAGTAGCAACCGAGAGCATTCCGCTCGGCTTGTCCACGACGACCAGCCAGTCGTCCTCGAATACTATCCTAAGCCCTTGTCTCATCTTCTTTCGGATTTTCCTGCAAAGATAGTCGGAAATTTTCTTAAATTTGCATGATTATGTCATCAGACCGGACAATATGGGATCCTCTGAGGAAAAAAGAGGTTGCGCTCACTCCTGAAGAAAGGGTGAGGCAGTGGTGCATAGGTGTGCTGAACAATGATTTCGGTGTACCGATGCACATGATGATGAGCGAGGCCGGCTTCCGTCTTGGTGACAAGCAGTTCAGGGCTGATATCCTTGTTTATGACCGCTGCGCAAGGCCGATTCTTGTGGTTGAGTGCAAGAGGCCTGAGGTGGAGCTCAGCGCAGAGGTCCTGGACCAGGCGATAAGGTACAACATGGTGCTGAACGTGAAGTATATGATCATCACAAACGGCACCCTGACATATGTTTTCAGAAGGGAAGACGGACGGTTCACAGCCGTGGGCACTCTTCCCCGTTATGAGGAAATGATCAAGTGAGTATGTCGACTATAACTACAGGTTTTCTGGACCATAAGATATTCGAAATTGTCTCGGAGGTGGCTGCCGAAAAGGGAGTGCGTGCCTTCGTGATCGGAGGCTATGTGCGTGACTGCTTTCTGGGACGTCCGAGCAAGGACATAGATATAGTTGTCGAGGGCAGCGGAATAGAGATTGCCGAGGCTGTGGGAGAAAGGGTGCACAGCAATGTGTCGGTCTTCAGGAACTTCGGAACCGCGATGCTCAGATACAAGGGCATAGAGGTGGAGTTCGTGGGTGCGCGCAAAGAATCCTACAACCGCAATTCACGCAAGCCAGTCGTCGAGGACGGCACCCTGGAGGATGACCAGCTGAGGCGTGACTTCACCATAAATGCCATGGCCTTCAGTCTTCAGAAGGAGGACTTCGGAGCCCTTGTGGACCCGTTCGGAGGCATACGTGACCTTGCTGCCGGCATAATCAGGACTCCGCTCGATCCGGATACCACATACAGCGACGACCCTCTCAGGATGGTGCGTGCCGTAAGGTTTGCCACCAAGCTTTCCACAGACCAGATGAGTTTCCAGATCGTTCCTGAATCCATCGAATCCATCCGCCGCAACCTCCACCGCATGGAGATCCTCTCCAAGGAAAGGATAGTGGAGGAACTCAACAAGATCCTCGTCACTCCGAAACCTTCCATCGGATTCCGCCTCCTGGACGAGACCGGCCTGCTGGAGCATATCCTGCCTCAACTCTCTAAACTTAAAGGTGTCGAGACTGTCGAGGGCAGGGGACACAAGGAGAACTTCTCCCACACTCTTGAGGTGCTGGACAATGTGGCTGCCTTCGAGATGGAGGCGATAGCAGAAGGCCGTCTCAAGGACTATATCTTCGAGGACAATGTGGAGGTGTCGAAGGTCCGTACCGAGCCGAATGTGTGGCTCAGATGGGCAGCCCTCCTGCACGATATAGCTAAGCCTGCAACAAAGAGATATGATCCGGCTCTCGGCTGGACCTTCCACGGACATGAGGTTGTGGGAGCCCGCTGGATTCCGAAGATCTTCCAGAGCATGAAGATGCCTCTGAACGAGAAGATGAAATATGTCCAGAAACTTGTCAATCTGCATCTTCGTCCGATAGCCCTTGTGACCGACGAGGTCACGGACTCTGCTGTGCGCCGTCTGCTTTTCGATGCCGGCAACGATATAGACGACCTGATGCTGCTGTGCAATGCGGACATCACCTCCAAGAATCCTCGCAAGGTGGCCCGCCTCCGTTCGAACTTCGAACTTGTGAAGACCAAGCTGGTCGAGGTCGAGGAGAAGGACGCGATCAGGAACTTCAAGAACCCTATCACCGGAGACTACGTGATGGAGCTTTTCGGTATCGAGCCGTGCAACACCATCGGCCAGCTGAAGGAGAAGGTCAAGAATGCCATCCTGGACGGCGAGATTGAGAACACTTTCGAGGCTGCTGACGCATATATGAGACAATGCGCCGCTGAAATCGGCCTTTTCCCGAAGGAATGAATATAGTATCCAGATACATTATATATATCAGGAATATCAGGCGCTATTCCGAACGGACAGCCCAGATCTATGAGGAGGTCCTGCGGAATTTTGTCGCCTATGCCTGTGACGGGGACACTTCGCCCTCCGACCGGGATATCCTGGAGAATCTGATCCCTTCCCGCATCCGGTCCTATGAGGTGTCGATGCTGGATTCCGATCCTCCTAAGACGCCCCGGACCGTGAACCTTCATCTTTCCGTGCTCAGCGGCTTCTGCCGCTTTCTCATCAAGGAAGGCTGTCTGGAATCCAATCCGGTGAAACTCGTTGCCCGCCCCAAGACCGGGTCCCGTCTTCCGGTCTTCTACAAGAAGGAGGCGATGGAGGAATATTTCAGCATGACAGACTGGCGTGCAAGCGAGAAGGAACTGGATGCCTTTGCCCAGGATTGGAACACTAAATCAGGAAAGAAGTCATACAAGAGTCGTCTTGCAAGAGCTGTCATCTCGACTTTGTACGGTCTTGGTCTGCGCCGTTCGGAACTGATCGGACTGAACCTTTCCGAGGTGGATTTTGGTCGAAAAGTTGTAAAAGTGAGAGGAAAGGGCGATAAAATGCGAGAAATTCCTCTCATCGCTTCTTTGTCAGAAGAAATTTTATTATATTTGAAAGCGGTTGAGCTCATGTGCGGAGGGGAAAGGTCTTTGAAAGATCCGCTGTTTGTCACATATTCGGGACGCAGGCTGTATCCTGCATATGTCGACAGACTCGTCAAGAGCGAACTCTCAGGTGTGAAGGGACTGACCGGAAGGAAGTCTCCGCATGTTCTAAGGCACTCGCTTGCGACGGAACTGATGAATCAGGAGACAGATCTCAATTCCATCAAGGAGATGCTCGGACATTCGTCACTGGCGGCTACTCAGGTCTATACCCACAGCAGTGTGGCCCGACTTAAGGATATTTATAAACAAGCCCATCCAAGGGCAAAAAACGGAGGTAAACATGGAGATTAGAGTACAATCCATCAAGTTCAATGCAGATCAGAAACTGTTGGACTTTGTAGACAAGAAATTCTCAAGACTCGAGAAGTTCTACGATGCGATTACAGGAGTAGAGGTGGCACTTTCATTGCTTCCAGACCATGACAACAAGAACGTGAAGGTTCAGGTGAGCATCCCTGGCAACACACTCGTGGTCGAGAAGAATGCCAAGACCTTCGAAGACGCAGTGGTTGACTGTGCGGACATTCTCAAGGAGAAACTCGTAAAGGTTAAGGAGAAGAGAGCAGAATAGGATATACCGATAAATAAGTAAACATCAGGGGCTGACCGACCGGTCAGCCCCCATTGTTATAATATAGCAGCCTTGTCAAGGGCCTGTCTGATGAATGCGTTTATTGAAATGCCTGCTCTGTTGGCAAGTATCGCGATTCTGCTATGTGTCTCTGGAGATATTCGTACGCTTAATGTGCCTGTGTAACTTCTTTTCGGTTGGATTCCGGCTTCTTTGCAGTATGCAAGGTAGTCATCCACTGCACCCTCAAAATCAGCCTTGAGTTCAGCGACGGTGGAGCCTTCAAAAGTTATCGCTGTTCCCGCAGGGAGATCCAGCACCTTTCCGAAGAGACAGTTGTCCTCTTCGCTGATTTCGACACTCCCTACATATCCTTTATAAGTCATAGTATTCATAATCACCTTACAATAAATTTTGTTCGTTCAAAAAATCCAGCACTTGTTTCATGACATATCTTTTAACAATGCTCCCGGGATGGGGCTTGTGCGCTACGTATGAATTTTCTCCCTTGGCAAATATCACGCGAGACCCGCTTATCTTTCGTCCCCATGTCAAAGTCATTCTCTGACAAATGTAACCATTTTTTGGTTGCAAACAAATTTTTATTCCTTTTCTCTATATGACCTCATGCGATTGATGCCATTTTGCAGATAATTGCTATATTTGCATGATATGGCAAAAGGATTTCAAGAGACTGATTCTCTCTGCAGGGAGATTGTGAAGGATGCCCGTGCAGGTGTCTTCAAACCGGTTTATCTTCTTATGGGAGATGAGCCTTATTATGTCGATATGGTGTGCGATGCAGTTCTGGAACATTGCCTTGACGAGAGCGAGAGGGATTTCAACCAGACCGTGTGCTATGGTGCTGATGTCGATGCGGATGCAGTCATAACCGCGGCCCGCAGATATCCCATGTTTGCAGAGCGTCAGCTTGTGGTCGTGAAGGAGGCTCAGATGATGAAGGGACTGGAGGAACTGGCCGTATATTGCCAGAATCCACTTGATTCCACCGTGCTTGTCCTTGCAATGCACGGGGCGTCTGCCGACAAGCGTAAGTCTCTGTATAAGACCGTCTCCAAGATGGGTGTGGTAGTGGATTCGCAGGCTCTGCGTGATTATGAGATGCCGAGGTGGATCTCTATGTTCTACCAGAACAGAGGCATGAGCATATCTCCTGACGCAGCCGCCCTCCTTGCCGAGCATGCCGGAACCGATCTCAACAAGATTGCCATAGAGACCGAGAAGATGCTGAAGAACCTTCCTGAAGGTACCACCCAGGTGTCGGCAGCGGACATAGAGAAGAATGTCGGCATAAGCCGCCAGTTCAGCATATTCGAGCTCACCAAGGAACTGTCGCTGAAGAATGCACCCAAGGCCCTGAGGATTGCAGCGTATATAGGATCTTCTGCGAAGTTTGCGATGCCTATGGCAGTCAGTGCCCTGTACACCCATTTCTACAGAATACTCAAATATGGAGCTCTGTTGATGGGAAATCCACGTCCGGGAAACGACCAGAAGGCAAAGGTGCTGGGCGTGAATCCGTATTTCTTCTCGGAATATGACACTGCCGTAAGGAACTATCCCGTCAGGAAGGCCATGGCGGTAGTGGCTCTTCTCAAGGAATATGACTATAAGGGAAAGGGAGGAGATGTCGGAGAGGCGACTCCTGCCGAACTGATGGTGGAACTGACAGCTAAAATACTTAACATGTAACAATATGGGACTTATTCAATGCACGAATGTATCCAAGAGCTTCGGAGAAAAGGTGGCTCTTGACCATGTTTCGGTTGATATCCCCAAAGGAAAGATCTTCGGACTTCTCGGTCCTAACGGTGCCGGAAAGACGACACTTATCCGAATCATCAACCGGATCACCATTCCAAACGAGGGCTCTATCCTCTTCGATGGCCGTCCTATCACTCAGGAGGATGTCGAGAAGATCGGATATCTGCCGGAAGAGCGCGGTCTTTACCGCAAGATGAAGGTCGGAGAACAGGCCATGTATTTCGCTCAGCTCAAGGGCATGAGCGCCCGCGAGGCTGCAGCCGAACTCAAGAAGTGGTTCATCCGTTTCGGAATAGAGAGCTGGTGGAACAAGAAGGTGGAGGAACTGTCCAAGGGTATGGCCCAGAAGGTGCAGTTCATCACTACGGTTGTCCATAAGCCGTCACTCCTTATTCTCGACGAACCGTTCTCCGGTTTCGACCCTGTCAATGCTCAGATCATCCGTGAGGAGATCCTGCGTCTTAAGGAAGAGGGAGCGACCATAATCCTGTCAACTCACAACATGGAATCTGTGGAGGAACTCTGTGACAACATCGCCCTGATCAACAAATCTCATGTGGTGATCACAGGCGGAGTCGATGAGATCAGACATAAGTACGGCAACAATAATGTGGAACTCGTCTATACCGGTTCCGCAGCCCTGCAGTCTGTCGAGGGAGTGTTCCGCGTACTTTCCGACAACGACGAGTCCGGAAGACATACCGCAGTTCTCGAAATAGCTGACGGAGGTACTTCCAACGCCGTTCTCGCAGAGATTCTCAAGCAGGATCTTGCAGTCAACTCCTTCAAGGAACTCGTTCCTCGAATGAACGACATATTCATCAAACTTGTAACAGAGGAGGAATAGGCCATGAAACTGAGAAACATCAATACAATCATATCGCGTGAATATCTTACCCGCGTAAAGAAGAAGTCATTCCTTCTGACGACATTCCTTGTCCCTATCCTCTTTGCTGCAATGTGCATCCTTCCGAGCGTGATCATGTTCATGGCAGAGGACACAGGAAAGCAGGTGGCAGTGGTGGACCACTCGGGCATCGTGATGCCGTATCTGGTTGACAACGAGAATGTTGACTATACTGATTATTCTACTCATTCAGTGGACAGCCTTAAGGCTAACTTCAAGGACCTCGGACTCGATTTCCTCGTTGTGGTCTCTCCTCTCGACAGCGCAGAGAAGACTGTCGCCGTGGCTTCATATTCCGAGAAGCCTATGAGCATGGATATGAAGGAAAACCTCTCATCAAAGGTGAACAGTGCGGTGGAAGACTACCGTATCTCCCTTTATGAGATGGGTGACCTGAAGCAGATCATGGAAGATGTCCAGTCTGACATTTCCGTGGCTACATACACTCTGGATGAGTCCGGAGAAGAGAAGATCACCTCGTCAGAGGTCTATATGATCATCTCGATGGTCCTGTCCATCATCATATACATGTTCATCGCCATGTTCTCAGGAATGGTGATGCAGAGCGTCATAGAGGAGAAGGCGAGCAGGGTAGTGGAGGTGCTTGTCTCTTCGGTGAAGGCGACGGAACTCATGTTCGGAAAGATCATAGGTGTTGCCTGCGTGGCCCTCACCCAGTTCTTCCTGTGGATTATCCTCACCCTGGTTCTTGTCGGAGGCTTCTCCGCTTTCGGTGGCTTTGACTCCATGGCGGGTGACCCTGCACAGGCTGAGCAGATGATGCAGATGACAGGTGTGGAGGCGTCTATGGGAGGAATGTCTGCAGAAGACATGATGGCCATGGCTCAGGATCAGAGCGAGATGGGTGCCGTGCTCAGTACGCTCAAGGATATCGACTGGGTCAAGATGATAGTAGCATTCGTTATATATTTCTCTCTGGGTTATCTCCTGTACGCATCGCTTTTTGCCGCAATCGGATCTGCTGTGGAGAATGAGGCCGACACCAACCAGCTGCAGATGCCTGTGACCGTTCCGCTTCTGCTTGCGTTCTTCATCGCTCTCTATGCCTTCAATGCGCCTGACAGCGCTGTCGTATGGTGGGGTTCGATGATTCCTTTCACATCGCCGATCGTGATGCTGGCCCGTATTCCTTTCGGAGTTCCTACATGGGAGCTTGTCCTCTCGGTCGCTCTTCTTGTAGCGACATTCGCAGCCTGCGGCTGGCTCTCTGCGAAGATATATAAGATCGGAATCCTTATGTTCGGAAAGAAGACCACCTTCAAGGATCTCTGGAAGTGGCTAAGAATGAAATAGATATGAAAATCAGACTATTGCTCTTGACTCTCTGCCTCAGTGCAGCAGCCTTGTCTGCCCAGGATTATGACTGGAAGGCAGACGTCATGGACGGCAGCAGGACCGGCTGCACAACGCCTTCAAAAGATAATGTGTCAGAGACTCTCGGACATTTCGAGAAAGGAAAGTATGTGGCTCCGAATGGAAGGGTGTTTCCCAGGAAATCTTCCGTGGCGAGGACTGCAAAGGCTCTTCTTGATGCACAGCCTGCCATGGCGGTTGTGAAGGGGGTCGTGGGATATTCCCCTAAGGCAATGGAGAAGGACTATCCGGAGAGCGGACTCTCCAACTGGTTTGTTGACATTCTGATGGAGAAGGTGGAGGCTCTGGCCGGCAGAAAGGTAAGCGTGGGTGTCGGCAATTTCGGAGGCATAAGGATAGATATGCCCCAAGGCGATGTCACTCTCGACGACCTCATGTCCATGTTCCCTTTCAAGAATCAGCTGGTCTATGTAGTCCACAGGGGCAGCACCATCAAGGCAATGCTTGATCAGATGGCTGCAACCCGCTTTCAGGTCCTGGGAGGAGTCAGGGTTGTGGCTGAGGACGGTAAGATAGTCTCGGCAGAAATCGACGGACAGCCGATTGAAGATGACAAGCTGTATGGAGTCGCAACCAATTCCTTCCTGCTCCATGGAGGTGACGGTCTGGAACTGGCAAAGGATGCAGTTTCCCTGGATTTATATGATGTTGATGTTATAGATATAGTCCTGGAGCATGTCAAGGCAGAGACCGCTGCCGGTCGACCGATTGCATCGGAAGTTGACGGACGAGTAATAATCAGATGATCATGAGAAAAATATATGTGATATTTGCGACGCTCCTGATTTCGGCTGTGTCGTTTGCCCAGAGCATCACTCTGCTGCATCTTAATGATACCCACAGCCACATGGATCCGGAAAAGAGCGGGAAACATGCCGGCAAGGGGGGCGTGATCGAGCAGGCTGCCTACATAGACAGTGTCAGATGTGCTGACGGAAAGCGTAATGTGCTTCTGCTTCATGCAGGAGACTTCAGCCAGGGCACATCCTATTTCCCTATTCTCAAGGGGAATCTTGAGATTGACATCATCAATGCGTTCGGCTATGATGCCGTCTGCCTTGGCAATCATGAGTTCGACAACGGTCCCGTTGAGCTTGCCAGACGGTTGAAGAACTGCAAGGCGGCTGTAGTCTGTGCAAATTACGATTTCACCGGCTCGCCTGTTGACCCTTATGTCGATCCATATGTGATCGTGAAGAAGGCAGGCAGGAAGATCGGCATCATCGGCCTTCTGACAGATGTCAGCAGCGTTGTAGATGTCGGGATAGCATCCACTATGAAGTATCTGAACCCTGTCGAGGTTGTGAACAGATATGCAGAGTTTCTGAAGGATGAAAAGGATTGTGATCTGGTGATCTGCCTTTCTCATCTTGGATACGAGGACGAGGACTTTACGGACTGTGAACTTGTTCCGCAGGTCAGGAATGTGGATATCATCGTAGGTGGCCATTCACACACACATCTTAAGGATAAGACTGTTCTGAAGGACCTTGACGGCGAGGACGTTGTTGTGATTACGGACTGGAAATTCGGCAGGGAGATAGGTAATCTTAAAATAGACTTCTGATCATGGACCTGATAGAACTCTTGATAATAGCTGTAGGCGTCTCCATGGACGCCTTTGCTGTCTCCATATGCAAGGGTCTCTCCGTGTGCCGGCTCCGTCCGTCCCATGTCCTTTCGACCGGTCTGTGGTTCGGTGGCTTTCAGGCCCTGATGCCTCTTGTGGGGTATTACCTCGGCTATTCGTTTGCTGATTTTGTGACCAGCGTCGATCACTGGATCGCCTTTCTCCTGCTGGGGATCATCGGGGGCAACATGCTGAAAGAGTCGTTTCATAAGGACGACTGCCACTGTGATCTGGAGCCTGACTTTTCGTTCAGGACGATGCTTGGACTGGCTGTGGCGACAAGCATCGATGCCCTGGCAATCGGAGTGTCGCTGGCTTTCCTGAAAGTGAACATATGGGAAGCTGTAGCTCTTATCGGTGTGATGACTTTCTGCTTTTCAGCAGTAGGAGTATTCATCGGAAAGCAGTTCGGAGCAAGATACAAGTCAAAGGCTGAGTTTGTCGGTGGATTCATCCTGGTCGCGATGGGAGTGAAGATTCTGCTGGAACACACCAATATCATCTGACCTGTCCTCAGACTGTTGCGCTGATGATGTGCGTCACGCCTCTGGCGTGGTAATAAAGAGCAGAGCGCCTTCAGAATCTGATTTCAACCCGAATATATGGGCGTCATCTCCTGAGGTGACGCCTGCCTTTTTTCTCAGGGTGTCGGTGTCCATGGAGATGTTCCTGGCTGTGACTTCGGAGTGAGGATAGGCCTTCCCGGCAGCCTTGAGGGAGCGTTTATCCAGGCCTGAGCAGCTGATGATCCGGAACACCTTGCCGAATTCCTTCAGTTCCTTGATGGTCACGGGTTCCCCCGTTAGGCCATCTCCACAGGAACCTTCTGCGCTATATATATAATAGTGTGTGGATCTTCCAAGTTTATGAACTCCGAATCTTTCAGCTATCAGATAGTAGGCTCCGGCCTTCATCAGGGCCTTGCCCGGCTCAAAGAGATATGCTTTGCTGTCGGCAATCCTTTCTATGGCAGCCCATTTCCCAATTCCGTCAGCACATATGCCCTTTGCTCCTTTCCAGTCATTGCCGGACTGACCGGCAATCCTTTCCTCTGATGGTCTGAATGAAAATATCGCCCTGCTTCCGTTCTTATGGAGCTCCACAGCATGAACGGAGTATTCCTCATTCCATTCCCTGTCCATCCACACCAGCAGTTCCTTACATTCGCCTCCCGCAGCGACCACGTGCACCTCGCGGCAGCAGCCTCCCAGCCTGTCGCACACCATGCTTATGTCTGCCATAGGGGAGAGCTTGAGCAGGATGTGTCTGCTGAACCTCAATATCTCCTCCTTCAGTGTCAGCACGTCTGGGGTGCAGTCCTCTATGAGGAAGACCTTCCTGCCGCCTTCGCCCCTTCTGGCTGGATCCATGTACACGATGTCCGGGTGAAAGTCTTTCAGAATCTTTTCAGGCCCACATTCTCCTTCGGAAGTCACTGCATGATTCCTGACCTCAATGTTGTCCGCATCGAGCACCCTGAAATTATGCTCGGCTGCCCTGCATAGTTCAGGCAGCATCTCGCAGTACAAGACCTTCTCCGCAGTTTGTGAAAAGTACCAGCTGTCCACGCCCAGACCACCGGTCAGGTCGGCCAGCCGCATATTTCGCGCTTGTGTTGTCGTCACATTCCCGTCAGACTGATCGTCCGTATGGAATATCCTTCCTGCCAGTTCCGCCTTATATCTTCCGGTAGCTGAGCTGCTGCACTGCTCGGCAGAGAGTTTCCTTGGAAAGACCAGGGAAGGGTTGTCCGCCCATTCCTGCACCTTGCCGCGAAGCTTTCTTCTGCTCTCTATGCAGTTGACCGCAAGATCCATGTCTATCTCAGGCCACTTGGCCCTGTTAAGAATGAGTCTTGAGGTGTCTTCTGCAATATGTTCCTGAACGAATGCTGCCAGTCTTTCCATAAAATGAATTTATCAGTGCAAATATAGCACATATCCGCCAATCCAATGATTATATTTACTAACTTCGTGAGACTTAATCACATCTGACATGCAGACACTCACAAACGGAATCCTGACGGTAAATGTCAAGGAGCATGGAGCAGAGCTCTCCAGCATCATCAACAACGGAACAGAATATCTATGGCAGGCTGATCCTGCATTCTGGGGCAGGCATTCACCGGTGCTTTTCCCGATTGTAGGAAGCGTATGGGAGGCAAGGTACAGGGTTGACGGAAAGGAATATGCTCTCGGTCAGCATGGCTTTGCCCGTGACATGGACTTTGAACTGGTCAGCAGGACAGACGCTGAAGCGCGTTTCAGACTTGTTTCCAATGAGGATACTCTGAAGAAATATCCATGGCCGTTTGTCTTGGAAATAGCATACAGACTGCATGGAGACAGCATAGATGTCATCTGGGAGGTTTCAAATCCCGGTTCCGAGGATATGTATTTCCAGATTGGTGCCCATCCTGCATTCTATTACCCCGATTACGATCCTCAGGCTTCTCCTCGTGGCTTCCTGTCATTTGACAGGAGTGAAGTCCTTCAGTGCATAAGGATCAAGGAGAAGGGCTGCGTGGATGCTGATACTCTGTATCCTCTGGAGGTAGGGGAGAACGGACTGCTGGAACTCTCACGAGAGACCTTTGACGAGATCGACACCATCATGCTTCAGGATTCTCAGGTGGGTAGAGTCACTCTGCACAGAAATGACGGCACTCCTTGGCTGACTCTAGCCTTTGATGCTCCGGTGATAGGAATATGGTCTCCTCCGACTAAGAACGCTCCATTTATCTGCCTTGAACCATGGTACGGCCGCTGCGACCGTGCAGGTTACACCGGAGACTATCGCGACAAGGACTGGATCAACTGTCTGAGCCCAGGTGCTTCTTTCAGTGTTTCATATACCATCACCCTTCACTAACGGTTTCGTCTTTCCTGAAATACAGATCGTCGCAGAAAAAACTTGTCATTTTTCTGCGACGATTGTCATATCGGGTACTTGAAGTACAATTTGTATCATCGTTACAGAAATATCCGACGATATTTCTGCGACGATGAAATATAAGAGTTATGCCAGGCTGTTGATGTACTCGTTGATGGCGGCGGCAGCCTTTCGGCCGGCTCCCATAGCGAGAATGACTGTAGCGGCTCCTGTCACGGCATCTCCGCCGGCGAATACGCCTGGACGGGTTGTCGCTCCGTTCTCGTCAGCAACGAGACAGCCGCGACGTGTGGTCTCCAGTCCTGCTGTCGTTCTGGCGATGAGCGGGTTAGGCGATGTTCCCAGTGACATGATCACGGTTTCTGTCTCGATCTCGAATTCCGAGCCGGGAACTTCCACCGGACTGCGGCGACCGCTTTCATCAGGCTCACCGAGTTCCATGCGGATGCACTTGACAGCACGCACCCAGCCGTTCTCGTCTCCGAGCACTTCCACAGGGTTGGTCAGCATCGCGAACTGAATACCTTCCTCCTTGGCATGGTGTACTTCCTCGGCACGTGCTGGGAGTTCCTTCTCAGTACGGCGATATACGATAGTGGTCTCGGCTCCGAGACGCAGGGCTGTACGTGCTGCGTCCATCGCCACATTTCCGCCACCGACAACTACCACCTTCTTACCTGCGTGGATAGGGGTGTCATAGTCATCGCGATATGCCTTCATGAGGTTGTTTCGTGTAAGGAATTCGTTTGCTGAGAACACTCCGTTGAGATGTTCGCCAGGAATGTTCATGAATCTTGGAAGACCTGCTCCCGAGCCGATGAAGACAGCTGAGAACCCTTCCTTGTCGAGAAGGCTGTCAACAGTCACTGTTCTTCCAGCTATCACGTTGGTCTCGATCTTCACTCCGAGTGCCTTCACATCCTCTATTGCCGGAGCAACCACCTTGTCCTTAGGAAGACGGAACTCAGGAATACCATATTCCAGCACTCCACCCGGACGGTGAAGGGCCTCGAAAATTGTCACTGAGTGTCCTGCCTTGGCCAGGTCGTATGCGCACGCAAGTCCTGCAGGGCCGCTTCCGATGACAGCCACCTTATGGCCGCTCGCCGGAGCGACTTCAGGCGTTACGCCTCCGTTCTCACGGCTCCAGTCAGCGACGAAACGCTCGAGCTTTCCGATAGCCACAGGCTCTCCCTTGACTCCGAGGATACAGCTTCCCTCGCACTGAGTCTCCTGCGGGCAGACTCTTCCGCAGACAGATGGGAGAGAGGAGTCCTCCGCGATTATTGCGGCAGCGTCTGCAAAGTTGCCGGCTGCAACTGCCGAGATGAACTTAGGAATCTGCACGTTAACCGGACAGGCACCCACGCAGCGTGGATTCTTGCAGTTGAGACATCTTGTGGCTTCAAGCTGAGCCTCTTCCACATTGTATCCGTAGCAGACTTCTTCAAAGTTAGTTGCACGGACCTTCGGATCCTGTTCTCTGACAGGTACTCTTGGAATCTTGTTTGCCATTATTTTCCCCTCCCGATTCTGCATTTATGATGTTCGTTTGCATCCTTCTCCTCCGTCACATACATCCTCTGACGTCTCATCGCCTCATCAAAGTCAACGAGATATCCGTCAAACTCAGGACCTTCAACGCAGGCGAAACGCACCTTGCCACCTACAGTCACGCGGCATGCACCGCACATTCCGGTTCCGTCCACCATCAAGGTGTTCAAGCTGACGATGACAGGAAGCCCCAGCTTCTTACATGTCAGGGTGGCAAACTTCATCATGATCATAGGACCGATTGCCACAGCCTGATCATATACCTTTCCGTCCTCGTTCACGAGCTTTTCCAGCATTGCGGTCACAAGTCCCTTGAAGCCTTCAGAGCCGTCGTCAGTACAGATGTAAAGGTTGTCACATACAGCCTCCATCTCCTCCTTGTAGATCACCAGGTCCTTGGTCTTGGCTCCGATGATCACGTCCACAGCCACACCTCTCTCGTGCAGCCATTTTACCTGAGGATATACTGGAGCCGTTCCCACGCCTCCTGCGATGAAGACATATCTTTTGCCGGCGAGTTCCTCTGCCGTCATTTCAGTGAAGTCTGAAGGCACTCCGAGAGGACCTACTACGTCAGCGAATGAGTCACCCTCCTCATAAGTGCAGATCTCAGTTGTTGATGCACCTATCTTCTGTGTCACGATTGTCACTGTTCCGGCTTCCTTGTCGAAGTCGCTGATTGTAAGGGGTACACGCTCTCCCTGTTCGTCAGCCCTGATGATCAGGAACTGTCCCGGAAGTGCGGCCGAGGCAAGGCGTGGAGCCTCCACCTTCATGCGGCAGATCGTTGGGGTAAGCATGTCCTTGGATACTATTCTGTACATGATTATCTGATTTCCTTAATTATATTCAATGCCTCCTTGCAGAGGTCCGTAATCGCAGCCCAGTTCTTTGCGGCTATCGCCTCCTTAGGGAAAAGGTTGCTGCCCATGCCCACGCATGTCACGCCTGCCTTGAACCAGCCCTCAAGATTCTCTCTTGTAGGCTTAACTCCGCCAGTCACCATGAGCTGACTCCATGGCATCGGTGCCTTGAGTCCTTTTACGAATGCTGGTCCGAGAACATCGCCAGGGAAGACCTTGCAGAGGTCGCATCCGAGTTCCTGTGCCTTGCCCACTTCTGAAACTGTTCCGCAGCCAGGACAGTATGGCACGAGGCGACGGTTGCAGACCGGTGCGATCTCAGGATTGAAGAGGGGACCGACCACGAAGTTCGCTCCAAGCTGAAGGTAGAGGGCCGCAGTTGCCGGATCCACCACCGAGCCTATTCCGAGGATCATTCCCGGAAGTTCCTTGTTGGCATATTTCACGAGTTCTCCGAACACTTCCTGTGCGAAGTCTCCGCGGTTTGTGAACTCGAATGCGCGCACGCCACCTTCGTAGCATGCCTTCAGGACTGCCTTTGCAGTCTCAAGGTCGGCATTGTAGAAGACAGGAACCATTCCTGTCTCCTTCATTGCCGCTATAACCTGCTGTTTGTTATATTTTGCCATAGTTCTCTATATTATCGTGAAACGCGTCCTGAGCCGTCACCCTTCATGAGATTTTCAACTTCGGCCACAGTCACCTGGTTGTAGTCTCCGTAGATCGTATGCTTGAGGCATGAAGCTGCAACAGCGAAGTTGAGAGCCTTCTGATCATCCTCAGGATATGAAATCAGACCATAGATGAGTCCACCCATGAATGAGTCGCCGCCACCCACACGGTCAACGATGTGAGTGATATTGTAGCGTGGTGACTGATAGAGAGTTCCGTTGCTGTAGAGTACGCCGCCCCATGTGTTGTGGTTTGCATTGATGGAGCCGCGGAGGGTGATGATCACCTTCTTTGCACGTGGGAACTTTGCCATGAGCTGCTTGCATACGCTCTCGAACTCTGCAGCGTTCACCTCGCCCTGAGTTGCAGTCACATCGAAACCCTCAGGCTTGATTCCGAACACCTTCTCCGCATCTTCCTCGTTTCCGAGAATCACATCGCAGCCGGCAACGAGCTCAGGCATCACTTCAGATGCTGTCTTGCCGTATTTCCAAAGGTTCTTTCTGTAGTTAAGGTCGCATGAAACAGTGACTCCAAGCTTGTTTGCAGCCTTGATGGCCTCAAGACAAACGTCTGCAGCTCCCTGGCTGATTGCCGGAGTGATACCTGTCCAGTGGAACCAGTCGGCACCTTCGAACACCTTTTCCCAGTCGATCATTCCTTTCTCGATCTGAGCGATGGATGAATGTGCGCGGTCATACACGACCTTGCTCGGACGTGCCACTGCACCTGTCTCAAGGAAATATATTCCAAGACGGTCGCCTCCGTAGATGCAGTGCTTTGTGCCCACTCCGTAGCTGTGGAGGTCCTTGATGCAGCTTTCTGCAATGTCGTTCTTTGGAAATCTTGTCACGAACTCAGCATCGAGACCGTAGTTCGCGAGTGAAACAGCAACATTGGCCTCTCCGCCACCGAAAGTGACTTCGAACTGTTTTGCCTGTGAAAATCTGAGATATCCGGGTGTTGCAAGGCGGAGCATGATCTCGCCGAATGTAATTACTTTTGCCATAATGATTTATTTAGATCCCTGGTCAAGCCGGGGATGACTTGTGTCTTGTACTTTTCCGGTCAAGCCGGGGATGACTTGTATCTTGAATTATCTCATTTCAGTGTAAGGAATCTCATCCTTGTCACCATAGTTAAGGTTCTCGCCGCCCATTCCCCAGATGAACATATAGTTGCTGGTTCCTGCTGCTGCGTGGATAGACCACTCAGGTGAGGTGATTGCCTGCTCGTTCTGCATCCATACGAGTCTCTGCTGCTTAGGCTCTCCCATCAGATGGCAGATCGCGTTGCCTGGCTTTACGTTGAAATAGAAGTATGCCTCCATGCGGCGTGTGTGAGTGTGAGCCGGCATTGTGTTCCATACTGAACCTGGGAGAAGCTCTGTGAGACCCATCTGAAGCTGGTTCGTGCCTCCGTTCTTTACCTTGCCGAGCACTGAACTGACGATGAGCTGGTTCACGATGCGGTCGTTGCTGTCCTCCATCTTTCCGTAGTGTTCAGACTTTGCTATGGCATATTTCTTAGGATCTGCGTTCTTGTCAGTAGTGATAAGCTGAGTCACATACTCCTTGTATGCAGGAGTCGAGTTGATGTAGAACTTCGCAGGATTTGCAGGGTCAACGCTCCTGAAGGTCACTTCCTTCTTTCCGCATCCCACATAGAGTCCTTCCTTGAATGTCATTGGATATTCCTTGCCGTCAACGGTGACAATTCCGTCGCCTCCTACATTGATCACTCCAAGCTCGCGTCTGTCGAGGAAATGCTCTGCCTTCAGCTCGTCGAATGTCTCGAGGACGAGGGTCTTGTTCACAGGCATGACTCCTCCGTAGATGAGACGGTCGTAGAGAGTGTAGGTGAGGTTGATCTCATCAGGAGACATCACCTTCTCCATAAGGAATGACCCACGGAGACGCTCTGTGTCATAATGCTTCACATCATCTGGATGGCAAGCAGTCTGGATTGTGTAGTTAAGCTGCGCATTTGCTGCAAACGAGAAGAGGCAGGTCGCTGCCAGAATAAAAATCTTCTTCATGGTCTGTATGGTTTATTTGTTTTCTTCTGTTGTCTGTTTTGAGTTCTTCTGATACTTGATGATGGCACGACGGTTCAGGAATATCAGGAACATGGTTATGAGCACGAGAACTGTCACACCGATCCACTTGAGTGAATATGAAAGGTGGAAGATCACCCATGCAAGCGGGCTCGAAGCGAAGTCGAGAGAGCCGCCTTCGAAGCCCGCTGGAATAGCTACTGCCGCATCTCCGGTTGCCGCATATACGTCATGGGCAGCAAGAGTGAAGTATGGTGCGAGGTCAGTCACGAAATAAAGACCGATCAGCATCACCACGAGTCCGATGATGAATGTCTTGGGAACATTGCCCTTGGTGATAGGAAGGATCATCGGGAACACATAGAACATTCCGGCAAGTGAAGCCAGCGGAAGGAATTCGTTGCCGGGCAGAACCACAGCCAGAACGAGTGTTACAGGAATAAGGAGAAGTGAAACGACCAGTGTCGTAGGGTGGCCGATCACAAGAGCCGGGCTCATTCCGATGTTGAGACCCTTGGCTCCCTTGAACTTCCTGTTGATGAGCTCACGTGTTGCGTCAGAGATAGGCTTGAGGCCTTCGATAAAGAGGGAAGTGATGCGCGGGATGAGTTCCATCACGGCTCCCATCTTGATTCCGAGTCCGAGGATATAAGGAATCTTCTCCACGATCTCCTTCCAGCTTTCGCATGAGAGGGCTCCGATGATGATTCCGACAAGGATACCGAGGAAGAGAGGCTCTCCGAGAAGGCCGAATTTCTTCTTCATGCCCTCAGCATCGATGTCGAGCTTGTTCATGCCGGGAATCTTGTCCAGTCCTGCGTTGATCGCCTCTGCGAAAGGCACGAAACCCTGAACAAAAGGCTGAGGAATCGAGATTCCCTCCATCTTGTCGTAGAATCCCTGGAAACGGTCGGCAGTGTAGTCTGCGAGGATGAGGGTGATGATGTAGCAGATGATTGCCGCGAAGAATCCCCACCAGATGTTGCCGGAAGCGAAATATACGATTGCTCCGATGAAGGCGAAATGCCAGTAGTTCCAGAGGTCGATATTCACTGTGCGTGTGGTCTTGGTGATGAGCATCAGGATGTTTACTCCAAGGCATACAGGAATGATGAATGCTCCCACTGATGTGTTATATGCCACAGAAGCTGCTGCAGGCCAGCCCATGTCGAAAACCTTGAGCTGAAGACCGTAGATCTCTACGACGCGGCTCAGTGCCGGTCCGAGTGTGCTGGTCAGCAGGGAAGTGATCACCGAGAGTCCGACGAATCCGACTCCCACAAGAAGACCGCTCTTGAGGGCCTTGCTGAACTTGATGCCTATGCAGACACCGAGGATGGTGAAGATGATAGGCATCATCACCGCGGCACCAAGGCCGATGATATAACTGAATACTTGTTCCATATTGGTTGTTTAGTTGTCTATTTTACAGTAATTATAAGTGGTTCCTTGATCTGAGCGGCGAACTTTTCCAGATATCCTGTCCACTGCCCATATGTCTTCATATCTGAGTGGTCCCAGCCGAAGCCCCAGTAATAGGTGAATTCCTCGCCCGGTTCATAGTCTGTGCAGGCCAGCACATGGCCCGGAGCTCCACCCCTTTCTTCTTTCATCTCCTTTTCGGAGTGGAAGACAGTCTTCATCTGCTTCATTGCTTCCGGATACACATGGCCGACGAAATGGGTTCCGTTGTCAATATCCGGGTTACGCTTGTCGAAATTGATGGAAGGAGCAGGATAGGCTATATATCCTTTCTGAATGTCTGTTATTTCCTTCCCGTCTTTGTCTCTCAGCACGATTCCGGCTACAAGTTCCCTTGTCTGGCTCAGATTCTCATATACGACGGTAGTGCGGTTAAGGTAAGAACCCGCATCGAGCGTGATGAGCCTTGTCTCGACGACTTCCGCATCCCGACCGATGGTGACAGGAGCGAATGTAAGCCTGAATGACATTCTGAGAGGGCCGTTATCGAGGATCTCATACTCTTTATAGCACCATGGGTATATGATCTCTTCATCCACCAGTGCTGTCACGCCTGCTCCCAGATTCGGACCCACTGCGTAGGCGTCCATGCCATATCCATGGTCAACATGGAAGCTCATGGAGTCTATCAGATAGTCTTCTGCTGCTTGTGGGTCACTCTGTTTCAGCTCGTTATATATGCTTCGGTTTCTTTCTCCCGTATTAAGCTCATAGAACTTTCCTATCACCGGCAGATCTGTTCCTCTCTTGGCAAAAAGGTCATATCCGAATCCTCTTTCTCCCTTAGCCTGAAGTGCAGGACCATAGGCCCTGAATCCTACGAGGTCATTTTCCCATGCGAAGTCATCAAGTCTTTCAGGGTAATGTCTTCCGCATGCGTAGGTCTGGTATTCAGAAGGCTGCCCTTTAGTTATCTTGTATGTACCGTTTTCTCCCGCCTTCATTTCCACCTGGAAGATCACCTTTGCATCGCTGGTGATCTGGTATGGCTGCTCCTCTCCGGCCTCGTTTCTGATGATGAAGCTTTCACCGTCCTTAAGGTCCAGTGCCCCGGATATCTGTTCGGAGCACAGTTCCACCATTTCCGGGAGCCTGTCCGAGTCCGTTCCGTTAGTCACAGTGACAGTGACCGCAGGACAGCAGGAGGCGAGAATCAATACAGGCAGAATCAGTAGTGCAATTTTTTTCATTTTTTTTGCCTTTACATAAATTGAAGATAGAGTCACCTTGACCCTATCTTCAATATTATAAAATTACTTAGGCTGCTTGCCGATGTATGCGAGGATACCTCCGTCCACATAAAGCACGTGTCCGTTCACAAAATCCGAAGCATTTGAAGCGAGGAACACGACAGGTCCCATAAGGTCCTCAGGAGTGCCCCAACGCTCTGCAGGAGTCTTTGCAACGATGAATGAATCGAACGGATGGCGGCTGCCGTCTGCCTGACGCTCACGAAGAGGAGCTGTCTGTGGAGTCGCGATATATCCCGGTCCTATGCCGTTGCACTGGATGTTGTACTGGCCATACTCAGAAGCGATGTTTCTGGTGAGCATCTTCAGACCGCCCTTGGCAGCAGCGTACGCAGACACGGTCTCACGTCCGAGTTCAGACATCATCGAGCAGATGTTGATGATCTTTCCTGCCTTCTTCTCCATCATTCCAGGGAGGACTGCCTTCGCGCAGATGTAAGGAGCAACGAGGTCGATGTCAACCACCTGGCGGAACTCCTCGGCAGCCATTTCGTGCATCGGGATACGCTTGATGATACCAGCATTGTTAACGAGTATATCAACCGGACCGAGAGTTGCGGCGATATCAGCAACCATTGCCTTCACACCTTCTTCATCAGTAGCGTCGCAGATGTATCCTTTTGCATCTATACCGAGCTTGGCGTACTCCTCGAGAGCCTTGTCCATATTTGCCTGTGTGCGACAGTTGAAAGCGATCTTTGCACCAGCCTCAGCGAGAGCCTGTGCCATTGCGAATCCGATTCCGTAAGCGGCGCCCGTAACGAGAGCGACCTTGCCTTCAAGAGAAAAATTTACCATAATCTTTATGTTCTTAAATTTTGTTTTTGGGGGTCGTTTTGAATCAAACAAATTTATGAATTTATAATCGAAAAATCAAATACGTGGATCGGGTGAGCGATTGTTCAATATTTCCATCCTTTTGTCGCAATTATTATATATATTTGTACGATTCAAACTGAAACCACAATATGAAGAAGTTTACATTACCAAAGGATGGAGGCTTGATTGAGGAGGGACTTCCGCTCGGAATCAAGCACACTTATGAAAGAATCCCAGTCCATATCTATGAGGATGAGGAACAGGCAAGTGAAAGACTTGCTGAAAAGATAGCTGCTTCAATCAATGCGGCGGAAGGTGTGTTCCGTCTGGGACTTACCACCGGTTCATCTCCGGTAGCTCTGTACAGAAGTCTTGTTCGTCGTCATGAAGCTGGTGAGATATCTTTCAGAAATGTGGAGATCTTCAGTATAGATGAATATTATCCTGCACCGGAGGATTCCCGCAGCCGTAATAGAAGACTTTATGAGGAACTTGTGTCTAAAGTGGACATCAAGCCGGAAAATGTACACGTTCCGAAGCTTACCAGGACCTTGGATGGAATGGAAGTTTCGGAATTTTGTCGTAAATACGACCAGATGGCCCGCGGTCTGGACCTTCTCATCATGGGTATGGGAGAAAAGGGACAGGTCGGCTTCAATGAGGCCGGTGCATCCGAGCTTAGCCGCACCAGAACAGTTCTTCTTCCTTATGGCTCAAGAAAGCGTCAGTCCAGAAACTTCTCAGGTAATGTTGAGGCGACACCGCACACAGCAATTGCGATGGGTATCTCTACAATGATGAGTGCCAAGAAGATACATCTTATCGCATGGGGTGAGGACAAGGCCGAGGCGGTCAAGAGAGTCTCCGAGGACAAGGCGGATCCGTCATGGGCTGCATCTCTTCTTCAGTCACATGACAACATCTCGATGTATGTGGATGAGAACTCAGCTTCTCTTTTGACCAGAAACGTTGCTCCATGGCTTGTCGGCCCGTGCGAGTGGACTCCGAAGTTCATCCGTAAGGCTGTAGTCTGGCTTTGCGAGCAGGTGCATAAGCCTATTCTCAAACTTACTCAGGGCGATTATCTCTCGAACGGTCTTGGAGAACTTCTTGAACTTCACGGTCCGTATGACCAGATCAATATCAATGTGTTCAACGACTTTCAGCATACCATTTCCGGATGGCCTGGTGGAAAGCCTAACGCTGACGACAGCACGAGGCCGGTTCCTTCTTCACCGTTCCCTAAGAGGGTGGTGATCTTCTCGCCTCATCCGGATGACGATGTGATTTCGATGGGAGGAACCTTCATCCGTCTTGCAGAGCAGGGACACGATGTTCATGTGGCATATGAGACTTCAGGTAATGTGGCCGTCCACGATGATGTTGTGCTCCAGCATATGGATGCTGCCCGTGAACTCGGTTTCGGTGACAGATTCGAGGAGGTGCGCCAGATCATAGCATCAAAGAAGCCGGGTGAGCCTGAGCCGCGTGCTCTTCTCAATCTCAAGGGAGCGATCAGACGTGCCGAGGCAAAGAGTGCGGTACGTTCGTTCGGACTCAACGACCAGACCAACACGCACTTCCTCAATCTTCCTTTCTATGAGACAGGAGGAATCAAGAAAGGGGAGAGGTCTCAGGCTGATATCGACATAATCAAGGATCTTCTTCAGAAGGTTCAGCCGCATCAGATCTACCTTGCCGGCGACCTCGCTGACCCTCATGGAACCCACAGGGTATGTACTGAGGCTGTCCTTGAGGCTTTGAACCAGCTTGAAGGTGAGGCATGGCTCAAGGAATGTCATGTATGGCTTTATCGCGGTGCATGGATGGAGTGGGAACTCGGAAAGGTGGATATGGCGGTTCCGCTCAGCCCGGATGAGGTGATCAAGAAGCGTCACGCCATCTATCGTCACCTTTCTCAGAAGGACATCGTGCCGTTCCCTGGAGAGGACCCACGCGAGTTCTGGCAGAGGGCGGAGGAGAGGACTCAGAACACTGCCCGTCTCTACAATGAACTCGGAATGGCTGAGTATCAGGCTATCGAGGTCTTCGTGAGACTCTTTTAGAATAATTAATTTAAACCCAAAATACCAATGGAAACAGATTTCAGAAAAGTGGTCCAGAGCTGGCTGGACGGAAATTTCGACGAGGCTACAAAGGCTCAGATCGTTGCTCTGCAGGAGAACGATCCAGTGGCTCTTGAGGACGCATTCTATCGTAATCTTGAGTTCGGTACAGGCGGTCTTCGTGGCATAATGGGCGTGGGAACCAACCGTATGAACAAATATACTGTCGGAATGGCGACCCAGGGACTTGCAAACTACATGAAGGCAAACTGCGAGGGCCCTCTCAGCGTATGCATCTCTTTCGACAGCCGTAACAACAGCCCTGAGTTCGCTCAGATCGCAGCAAACGTTCTCTCAGCAAATGGAATTCATGTCTATATCTTTGACAAGCTTCATCCGATCGCTTTGATGAGCTATTCCGTGAGACTGAAGAAGGCCACTGCAGGAATCATGATCACTGCATCGCACAATCCTAAGGAGTACAACGGCTACAAGGTGTTCTGGTCAGACGGAGCACAGGTGACCTCACCGGTGGACAAGGATATCGTGGCAGAGGTTGCCAAGATCACTGACCCGTCTATGGTCAGGTTCGAGCCTGGTGAAGGTGCTGCTCCTATCGAGGTCATGGGCCACGAGATGGATGAGGCATATCTTGATTCAGTGATGACTCTCATGCTCTCTCCAGAGGCATGTGCGGCTCACAAGGATCTCAAGATCGTCTATACTCCTATCCATGGATCGGGTGTCGAGATCGTTCCGGAGTTCCTTGCAAAGCTCGGTTTCGAGAACGTATATCATGTTCCTGAGCAGGATGTAGTGGACGGAAACTTCCCGACAGTCATGTCTCCTAACCCTGAGGAACCTTCTGCGCTTGCAATGGCGGTAGCTGTTGCAGACAAGGAGGGTGCAGACCTTGTGATGGCCACTGACCCGGATGCAGACCGCATCGGAATCGCAGTTCGTGACAACGAAGGCAAGATGGTTCTTCTGAACGGAAACCAGACAGGATCCATCCTTACATATTATATCCTCCGTCGCTGGTCCGAGCTTGGAAAGCTTGATGGCAATCAGTATATCGTGAAGACCATCGTGACGACAGAGCTCATGAGAGCAATCGCTGAGAAGTATGGTGTGAAGGTATATAACGTCCTCACAGGCTTCAAGTGGATTGCCGACATCATCAAGAAGAACGAGGGCAAGACCACATTCGTATGCGGTGGTGAGGAAAGCTACGGCTTCAATGTCGGTGAGTTCGTGCGTGACAAGGATGCTCCTATCACTTGCGCGATGGTTGCAGAATGTGCAGCCTGGGCTGCAGAGCAGGGCAAGACCCTCTATCAGCTCCTTCAGGACATCTATGCAGAGTTCGGATACTATAAGGAGTCTCTCATCTCTCTTACCAAGAAGGGTAAGGCAGGACTTGAGGAGATCGCTGCAATGATGGTTGAGTACCGCAACAATCCTCCTAAGGAGATGGCAGGTTCGCCAGTCATCAAGGTCATCGATTATAACAAACCTGAGGAAACCGGACTTCCAGCTTCCAACGTGCTCCAGTTCTACAATGAGGCAGGCGATGTCGTAACTGTACGTCCTTCCGGAACTGAGCCTAAGATCAAGTTCTACTTCGGAATCAAGGGCGCTGATGCAGATGCCAAGAACGAGGTTCTCCGTGCACAGTTCAGCAGATAAGTCTGATACATTCCAACAAAAACGGCTCGATTCATTCTGAAATCGAGCCGTTTTTGATTATGCTGATGTCTTGTTACTGAGCTTTGTTGGCGTCCAGACCGCTCTGGAGGAAGTCAACGAAGCCGTCGATAGAAAGGTCATATCCGCGTACCGGAACAAGAAGCTCGCCGGCAGGTGAGAGGAGCACGTAGTTAGGCTGTGCGTTTACGTTCCACTTTGTGCGCGCTGTGTAGGAATTCGCCCGTCCGAGGTCCTTGTATACCTTTCCTGTCTCAGCGTCTGTCACATAGTCTTCCTTGTCAAGCTTCTGCTTGTCGTCAGTGTAGAGGGCTACAATGACGAAATCGTTCTTGAGCATGCTCAGAACCTTAGGGTCGCTCCATACTCTTGACTCCATCTCACGACAGTTTACGCAGCCGTGGCCTGTTACGTCCACGAATACCGGTTTCCCTGCCTTTTGAGCAGCTGCAAGTCCCTCTTCAAGGGTGAAGTACCCGTTCAGACCGAGTGGGAGGTGGAGACCGTATTTAGACTCCGCAACAGGTGCGAACTCCTCGCATACGGCGCATTCTGCCTGTGATGTTGATGCTCCCTGTCCAATTACGAAGTCCTGTGTCGTGATAGGAGGCATATAGCCGGAAAGGGCCTTGAGAGGTGCTCCCCACATTCCAGGGATGAGATATACCACGAATGAGAACACTCCGATTGCAAGGGCGAGTCTCGGCACTGAAAGGTGCTCGACAGGCTCATCGTGAGCAAAGCGGATCTTTCCGAGAAGATAGAGTCCGAGGAGGGTGAAGACTACGATCCAGATTGCAAGATATACCTCTCTGTCGAGGATACCCCAGTGGTATGTCTGGTCTGCCACGCTGAGGAACTTGAGTCCGAGTGCGAGTTCCACGAATCCGAGCACGACCTTTACGGAGTTAAGCCAGCCACCGCCGCTCTGCTTGAATTTCTTGAGCAGCGAAGGTGAGAAGGCGAGCACTGTGAACGGAAGGGCGAACGCAACTGAGAACGCCAGCATGGTCACCATCGGCTCCCAGAACTCTCCCTGGGTTGACTTGATGAGGACTGATCCCACGATCGGACCTGTGCATGAGAATGACACGAGCACGAGGGTAAGGGCCATGAAGAACACGCCGGCAAGTCCCTTCTTGTCCGCTCCCTTGTCGCTCTTGTTCACTAGAGACTGAGGAAGTGTGATCTCGAATGCTCCGAAGAATGAAGCTGCGAAGATCATGAAGACGATGAAGAAGATGATGTTAGGAAGCCAGTGTGTTGAAAGCCAGTTGAAGATGTCGGCTGTCACGGCATCTCCTCCGATGATCTTTGTAAGCATGATTATCACGGAGATAGGCACTGTGTACAGGAGGATGATGAACAGTCCGTACATTGCTGCCTTGAAACGTCCCTGTGCCACATTCTCGGATCCCTTCATGAAGAAGGATACGGTCATCGGCACCATAGGGAACACGCATGGAGTCAGGAGCATTGCAAATCCCCAGAGGATAGCTTCAAGTATAAGACCCCAGATGCTGCCCTTTGATTTGTCTTCCGGCTCTTGTGACGCTGTCACCTCAGCAGACTCTGATGCTGCAGCTACCGCAGTGCTCTCGCTTACAGTGACGTTGAAATCGTAGTATTCGGCCTTGCATGCACCGCCTGTGCATGAGTTCGTGAAGATTGTTCCAGCATACTGTGCCTGCGCGTCAGTGAGTCTGACATCCTGTCCAAGGATGATCTCATCGTAGTAATGCAGAGCCTTGTCACCGAACTCGTCCACCTCTTCCTTTGGTGTGCTGATCTCGTATGGCTGTCCGACCAGTTCGCCGCCAGTGATGGCAGCGTCCATGATTTCAGTAGCCGAAAATTCGTCTGTGAGCGTATAGGTGTGGTATCCTGCGGCAATCTTACCTGTGAAAACCACCTTGTAGATGTCGCCGTCAGCCTTCTCTACATGTGATGACCATGTGATAAGCTGACTCTGGGCAAAAGCTGCCGCACCAATGATGAGTGCGGCAAGCATTGTCATGATTCTTTTCATTATTTATTGATGTTATTTTGCAAATGCTACGGATCTGGTCTCGCGGATCACAGTGATCTTCACCTGGCCCGGATATACCATCTCTTCCTGGATCTTCTTTGCGATTTCAGTTGACAGTGTCTCTGCATCCTGATCGCTCACCTGGTCTGCACCCACGATGACGCGGAGTTCGCGTCCGGCCTGGATCGCGTAGGTCTTGGTTACGCCGTTGTACGACTGGGCGATGTTCTCCATGTCCTTGAGTCTCTTGATGTATGACTCGATAACCTCGCGACGCGCACCCGGTCTTGCGCCTGAAATAGCGTCACCCACAAGCACGAGAGGGGAGATGATTGATGTCATCTCGACTTCCTCATGGTGAGCACCGATGGCGTTGCATACCTCCGGTTTCTCCTTGTACTTCTCTGCGAGCTTCATACCGAGAATTGCATGTGGAAGTTCCGGATCCTCGTCAGAAACCTTTCCGATATCGTGGAGAAGTCCGGCGCGCTTTGCAATCTTAGGATTGAGTCCGAGCTCGGATGCCATTGTAGCACAGATGTTTGCAACCTCACGTGCATGCTGGAGAAGGTTCTGTCCGTATGAAGAACGGTATTTCATTCGTCCGATGAGCTTCACAAGCTCGATATGCATTCCATGGATTCCCAGGTCGATACATGTCCTCTTACCAGTCTCCATGATCTCGTCTTCAAGCTGCTTCTGCACCTTTGCAACCACTTCCTCGATACGTGCAGGGTGGATTCTTCCGTCGATGACCAGCTGATGAAGTGCAAGTCGGGCAACCTCTCTTCTGACAGGGTCGAATGCTGAAAGAAGGATGGCCTCGGGAGTGTCATCAACCACGATCTCCACGCCTGTAGCTGCCTCCAGGGCACGGATGTTTCGGCCCTCCCGTCCGATGATACGTCCCTTGATCTCGTCGCTTTCGATGTGGAATACGGTAACTGCATTTTCAATCGCAGTTTCGGATGCAGTACGCTGTATTGTGTTGATTACAATTCTCTTAGCCTCTTTAGTCGCAGTCAGGCGAGCCTCGTCCATCATGTCGTTGATATACGACTGAGCCTGGGTCTTTGCCTCCTCCTTCATGCTCTCGACTAGCTGGTTCTTCGCCTCTGCAGCTGTCATTCCGGCTATGTTCTCGATCTGCCTGATTGCCTCCTGGCGAAGCTTCTCATACTCCTCTGTCTTCTTGGTAGCGATCTCCACCTGCACCTTCAGGTTCTCCCTGATGGCGTCAGCCTCCTTGTTCTTGCGTCCAAGCTCAGAGTTCTGCTGGTTAAGGCTGTTCTCCTTCTGCTTCAGTCTGTTCTCGATGTCGCTGATCTGCTTGTTCTTTTCGTTGATCATCTGCTCGTGCTCGCTCTTGAGCTGAAGGAACTTCTCCTTTGCCTGGAAGATCTTGTCATTCTTGATCTTTTCCGCCTCTATCTCGGCCTTCTTGATGATCTCCTCCTTCTGACCCTTCAGTAGTATCCTGCGGATCAATATGTAGGTCACGACTGCGGCAACTGCACCGCACGCTGCGCATAAAACATTGATGATGATGTTCATAGTGTTTAAGTATATATAGTTAATGTTTCTTCTTTTACAATAAAAATGACCGGCCAGCATTTGAGCAGACCGGTCAGGTTATTCAATAAAAAGCCGTTAGTAAGTTTGTCAGAAAATCTTAAAAAATAAGATTTAGGCTCCGGATAATCGGTTCTGAAATCCTCCGTCCCGCAAAGCGGAATCCCCATAAGGGTCACCTAGGTCCGTCATCCCCATCCGAGTACGCCCGGTTACATTATTAGTGTTGATTTCAGCAAAAAATGTAACTAACGGCTGTTTTTATCAATGTTGTCAAGATAATTCTCAAGTTCTTTAGCAAGCTTCTCGTCATTCTGCACGTATTCCTGCAGACGTTTGCTGAAGGTTACGTTCTCGACTGCCATGTTCAGGGCAACCATAGACAAAACTTTGACAAGCGGAGTCTCAGGATATTTCTCCTGATATTTCGTGATCTGCTTGTCTGTGTGCTCTGCTGCCTTTCTGATGATCTCCTCCTGCTCAGGTGACTTGGCCACAAGGGAGAATCTGCAATCAGCGATCTTTACAGTTATCTTCTGATCCATATTATCCCTCCATCAATGAGATGCATCTGTCGATTTCCTTTATCAGTTTATCAATCTTCTTCCTGGCCTGGGTGTTGTCTGCACTGTCAGCCATGAATGCCTGCTTCAACTTAAGGTTATCAATCTCTTTCTTTAACTCTGTTATCTGCTCTTTGCAGGTCTCGTTCTGCATTTGTGCCTTCTCCAGCTCGGACTCCAGCCTTGCACGCTCAGACTTTTCAGTCTCGTAAAGCGAGATCAATCTTCTGATGCTTTGTCTAAGTGTTTCCGACATTATACAATACGTTTAAACCTACCGCACAAAAATAACAAACTGCTTTGATTTCTCAAAATTTTAATGAGAAAATCAAAGCAGTCTGAAGTATTTGTTCAGGTTTTAGAGCTCTTCCACAGCCTTCATGCCTTCCTCGATAGCTTTCTTGTTGAGAGCGATGAGGTCAGCGTAGCGCGCAGGAATGCACTTTGCCAGTCCCTTGTCTATGTTGTCGAATGACACGATAGGCTTGATCTTGAGGAATGCTCCCATGACAGCCATGTTGTACACCTTCGCATTGCCCACCTGTGCAGCCACGTTGATCGCGTCGATCCTGCAGACCTTGATGTCAGTCCTTGTAGGAGGGTTGATGATTCCGTTCGGATCGTAAATGAGAAGTCCGCCCGGCTTCACCGTGCTCTCGAACTTGTCAAGCGACTGCTGGTTGAGCACGATCGCAGTGTCATATCTGGTCACGATCGGGGAACTGATCTTCTTGTCGCTTACGATCACGCATACGTTGGCTGTACCTCCACGCATCTCAGGGCCGTATGAAGGCATCCATGTCACCTCCATGTCCTGCATGATGGCGCAGTATGCAAGGATCTTACCCATCGAGAGGACTCCCTGTCCTCCGAAACCTGCTATAATGATTTCCTCTTTCATGATTATTCCTGTTTTAAAACGTCCTTGATGTCACCGAGCGGATACTTAGGGAACATGTTCTCCACCATCCACTTGTTGGCTGCCGTAGGGCTCATCTTCCATCCTGAGTTGCAGGTTGCCACAATTTCCACGAATGAAAGACCGATTCCCTTCTGGCTGTACTCGAATGCCTTGCGTATGGCAGCCTTTGCCTTGCGTGCAGCGACTGCTGTATGAACTGACTGTCTTGTGATATAGGCTGTGCCGTCGAGCTGTGCGATCATAGGGGCAAGCACGAGAGGGAAGCCGTTGAGCTTGGCGTCACGTCCGTATGGCGTTGTCGCCGTCTTCATTCCGAGGAGTGTTGTAGGAGCCATCTGACCTCCGGTCATACCATAGATACCGTTGTTGATGAAGATCACGACTATGTTCTCTCCGCGGCTGCATGCATGGATGATCTCGGCAGTACCGATTGACGCAAGGTCGCCGTCACCCTGGTATGTGAACACATATTTCTCAGGATTGAGACGCTTTGTCGCGGTTGCAAGGGCAGGAGCACGTCCGTGAGCTGCCTGCTGCCAGTCTACGTTCAGATAGTTATATGCGAATACCGAGCAGCCTACAGGGCTGATTCCGATGGTCTCCTCCTGGATGCCCATCTCCTCGATGACTTCTGCTACGAGCTTGTGCACTGTGCCATGTGAACATCCCGGGCAGTAGTGCATTACATTGTCAGTAAGAATAGGTGTCTTCTTGTAGACGATGTTCTCGGGTTTCTTGATATCTTCTATATTCATGTCTTTGCTTATTTCAGATTGTTGAACTTCTTGAACTCATCCACGATTTCGTCCGGAGTGAAGATGTTTCCTCCCTGTCTTCCGTAGAATCCCACAGGGCATGCTCCGTTGACAGCAAGTCTCACGTCGTCCACCATCTGGCCGAGGTTCAGCTCGATGGTCATCATGCTCTTCACCTGGCTGGAAAGTTCCTGGAGTCTCTTTGTCGGGAACGGGAAGAGGGTCACCGGTCTGAGAAGACCTGCCTTGACGCCCTGTTCGCGGAGCTGGTCAACCACCGCTTCACAGATACGGGACGAGCATCCGAATGCAACGAAAAGATATTCTGCGTCCTCAGTCATATATTCCTCATATTTCACCTCATTCTCGCGTATCACCTCATACTTCGCTGCAAGCTTCTGGTTGAACTTCTCCTGCACGTCTGACTCGAGGGCGAGGGAAGTGATGACGTTATAAGGCCTGTCCGCAGTCTTGCCAGTAGTAGCCCATGGAGCGACTTTCAGAAGTTCCTCCTTAGTCATGCGAGGCTTCTCAGGGCGAAGTTCTACCTTCTCCATCATCTGACCAACTATACCGTCGGCAAGGATGATGACAGGAGTGCGGTACTTGAACGCGAGGTCGAATCCCCAGTCCACGAAGTCATACATGTCCTGTGCAGAAGCCGGTGCAAGCACGATGGCATTGTAGTCTCCGTGTCCGCCGCCCTTCACGCACTGGTTGTAGTCGCTCTGGCTCGGCTGGATGGTTCCAAGTCCTGGACCGCCGCGCTGGCAGTTCACGACAACGCATGGAAGCTCAGCTCCGGCAAGGTAGCTGAGTCCTTCGCACATGAGGCTGATTCCCGGTGAGCTTGAAGAGGTCATGACCTTCTTTCCGCAGCATGCACCGCCATATACCATGTTGATGGATGAGGTTTCACTCTCTGCCTGGAGGACGACCATACCTGTAGTGAGCCATGGTCTTTCCTTCATGAGTGTCTCCATCACTTCAGACTGCGGAGTGATCGGATAACCGAAATATCCGTCCGCACCGTTGCGAATTGCCGATATGGCAATCGCTTCGTTTCCTTTCATCAAAATCTTTTCTGCCATATCCTTAGATTTTAACTCTGTAAACAGTAATCACCGAATCAGGACATACGACCGCACAGTTTGAACAACCAATGCAGGCTTCGCCCACCATTTCGGCATAATGATAACCCTTGTTGTTGACCAGCTTCGAGAGTTCGATGCTCTTGGTCGGACAGTTTTCAACGCAGACACCGCAGCCTTTGCATTTCTGCGTATCTACCTCGATTGCTCCTTTGAATGCCATTATATTATAAGTTTAAAGTGTTATATTCGGTTTGACTTACAAAAACCAAGTAAATATAAGGCATATTATTTGAATCATCAAATATTTTTAAAATTTACTTCATACATGCTCCATGTGCCGCAGGTCTATTGGTAGTTTTAAAAGAAATTTCTTAACTTTGGAAACTTTAAACTAACGTTTATGGCTGGAATTCTGCTTAAAAATATAGAGTTGAACGGTTCGCAGTCTGATATCCTCATTGAGGGTAACAGTATATCTGATGTGGCTCCTGCGGGAAAAATCACCGTGAAGGATGCTGATGTTGAGACTGTCGACTGCACCGGAAAGGCTGCCGTGCCCGGTTTTGTGAACATGCACACCCATGCCGGCATGTCGATGATGAGGGGAGTCGGCGAGGATATAGCCTTCCATGAGTGGCTTGACAGGATATGGAAGGTCGAGGAGAAACTTGATGAGGACCTTGTCTATCAGTCCACGCGGCTTGCATGTCTGGAGATGATAAAGACCGGAACCACTACGTTCAATGACCATTACTGGTATATGCCGATGGCCTACAAGGCAGCGACCGAGATGGGACTTCGTTCTGTGCTCGCTTATGTGATATGTGACAGAAACGACCCGGAAGAGTCTGAACGTCAGAAGATACAGTGTCAGCAGATGTATGAGGTTTCCAGGGCATGGGGAGATACTGCGACTTTCTGTATAGCCATACATGCGATATATTCCGTGCGTGAGGAGATGATGGTCTGGGCGACCAGGTTTGCCCGTGAAAGGGGACTGAAGATTCATATTCATGTGTCTGAGACGAGAAAGGAGATTGAAGACTGCAAGGCTCAGCACGGGGGGATGTCCCCTGTGGAATACCTGGATTCTCTCGGAATCCTCGGTCCGGATGTGGTTGCCGCCCACACTCTCTGGCTTTCAGAGAAGGATGTGGAGATACTGGGAAAGAGGGGAGTCAACTGTGTTCATAATGTGAATTCAAATCTCAAGCTTGCGTCCGGCTACAGATTCCTTTATAATGAACTGCGTGACGCCGGAGCAAATATCTGTCTTGGCACGGACGGATGTGCCTCTTCGAACAATCTGGATATGCTAGAGACCATGAAGACTTCAGCTATGATTCAGAAGGCATGGAGGGATGATCCGACAGCCATGCCTCTGCCGGAAATCATGTCCATGGCTACGGCAAATGCAGGAAAGGCTCTGGGCCTGAATATAGGACGTATAGAGAAAGGTGCTCTTGCAGACATTCTGATTGTCGATACTGAGAACTACAGCTTCCTTTCACCGGCTTCATTCGAGGCCAATCTGATTTATTCTGCTCATTCTGACAGTATCGATTCGGTGATCTGCAACGGCCGTTTCGTCATGAGAGGAAGAGTTGTCCCAGGCGAGCAGCAGATCCTTGCAGACGCCCGTAAGGCTTTGGTTAAATTGTTATAGAACAAGATATTATGGATCCAAGAGTAGAAAGAATAATGACTGCCGCTGATTATGTGGCTTCAAGGTTGGACGGTCACAAGCCGATGGTGGGCATAGTGCTCGGAAGCGGGCTTGGCAAACTTGCTGAAAAGATAGAGGACAAGATAGTGATTCCTTACAAGGAAATACCTGGGTTCCCGGTGTCGACTGCAATCGGACACAAGGGAAATTTCATCGCAGGATATCTCGGTGGAAAGCCTGTGATCGCAATGCAGGGACGTTTCCATTATTATGAGGGCTACACCATGGAACTCGTAACGCTCCCGATCCGTGTGATGAAGGTGCTCGGAATACAGTACCTTTTCGTGTCCAATGCGGCAGGAGGAGTCAATTTTGACTTCAAGGTGGGAGACCTCATGGTCATCACCGATCACATAAGTCATCTGCCTAATCCTCTGATTGGTCCTAATATGCCAGAGTTCGGTCCTCGTTTCCCTGACATGACTCGCCCATATGACCTGGATCTGAGGAAGAAGGCCTTTGAGATTGCTGCAGATCTGGGAATCACCCTCAAGCAGGGAGTGTATTTCGCTGGAACAGGTCCTTCTTACGAGACGCCTGCAGAGTATAAATATTTCCGTCTGATCGGAGGAGATGCTGTGGGTATGTCCACTATCCCGGAGGTCATCGTGGCCCGTCATTCGGATATTCCGGTCTTCGGAATGTCAGTCATCACGAATGAGGCTCACGACGATTATGCAGAGGACTATGTGAATGACGGAGACGATGTTGTCGTGGCTGCTGATGCTGCTGCGGACAGGATGACCACGCTGTTTACGGAACTGATTGCATCACTCTGATATCAGTCTTAAAGATCAAAACTGGCCGTTTTTGTGTTTTATATCCCGAATTTCCAGGGTAGAAACGCAAAAACGGCCATATTTGAGTTTTTGAATCTTAGAGTTCAGCAAGATAGTCCGTACTCCATGCATCAGAAGGCATCATCCAGCCTCCGCGTGGAGAGAGACTCACTGAGCAGACCTGAGGGCCGTCCGGCATGCACGAGCGTTTGAACTGCTGGCTGAAGAATCGTCTTATGAAGGTCTTCAGCCATTTGAGTATGACAGCGTCTTCATATTCGCCGGCAAATGCCTTCCTGGCAAGGAAATATATCTTTTCAGGAGCAAATCCCATCTTTACCATATTATATAGGAAGAAGTCATGCAGTTCGTATGGTCCGACAAGGTCTTCTGTGACCTGGGCTATGGTTCCGTCTGCAGCGGCCGGAAGGAGTTCCGGGCTGATAGGGGTGCCGAGGATGTCTTCGAGGATATCCCTGACTGTGCGGCCGTCTGCTGATTCATTCCCGAATCGGTTTGCTGCCGCCCATGCCACAATGCTTCTGACCATTGTCTTAGGCACGCCGGCGTTCACTCCGTACATGGACATGTGGTCTCCGTTGTAGGTGGCCCAGCCGAGAGCGAGTTCCGACATGTCTCCTGTTCCTATCACGATGCCGCCTTCCTTGTTGGCCAGGTCCATCAGGATCTGGGTCCTCTCACGTGCCTGGGAGTTCTCGTATGTGGCATCGTGTACGGAAGGATCGTGGTCTATGTCCTTGAAATGCTGTTCGACAGCGGGGCCGATAGGAATCTCCAAGCCAGTCACCCCGAGTGCATTCATAAGGTCCCATGCATTATTCTTGGTGCGGGAGGTCGTGCCGAATCCAGGCATTGTCACGCCGATGATTTCCTTGCGTGAACGTCCTGTACTGTCAAATGCGAGAGCGGCAACAAGCAGGGCCAGTGTGCTGTCCAGACCTCCCGATATGCCCATGATTACTGTCTTGCAGTTGATGTGGGATATTCTTTTGGCGAGAGCTGAGACCTGTATTGCCAGTGCGTCACGACATCCGGCCTCCATATCTGCTTTCGGGAGGAATGGAGACGGTTCCACATATCTGTGGAATTCCTTTTCGAAATCGGTCTCTGCCGTGAATCCGAGGTCTAGGCAGCAAGCCGGAACCTGGCCGAGTGAGGCTGAGGTGAGACGCCTGTTCTCTATTCCCTCCAGATCGACATCAGCGAATGTAATCGAGGACTTGAGGAATCTTTCGTTTTCCGACAGCAGGTTTCCGCTCTCCCAGATCGAGGCATAGCCTGCATATACGTTATCCTGAGTTGATTCTCCCGTGCCGGCTGAGGCATGGATATATGCCGTGGAAGTCATTCTGCTCAGATGTGCCAGACTCTCCCGGACTGTCTTGTGACTGTCAAGTGTCTCGATGTCTGCGCTGAGATGAAGAACCATGTGTGCGCTGGAGCAGATGCTCATGAAAGCTTCAGGAACGGTCACGTCTTCTCCCACTTGAATCGCAAATACTCCCTTTCCTACCTTGAAATGCAGGTCCGGAGATATCTCGCATTCCTGTCCTGCATATGTGATGACGTCATAGTCGGTGAGGTCCGCGCCAGAAGCAAACCAGCGTCTGTTTTCTGCAGAGATACATTTCTTTGGAACAATGCCGGCCACCTTGCCGTCCTTTATGACGACAGCGCAGCTGTACAGATTGCCGCAGACAGGGACCGGTGCCCCCACCACAACTGCCAGGTCCTTTCCTGATGTGAATCCGGCAATTCCGGCAATCCCGTCTTCCGCTGACTTGGTGAGTTGGCGGTTGAAGAAAAGGTCTGCGCATGTTGCGCCTGTAACGGATAATTCCGGAAATACTACAATTGCAGCCTCTTTGCCGGCTGCTTCTTCGATAAGTCTGCATATATCGGCGACATTATGTCCGACAGAAGCCACTCTGACTTCCGGAACAGCTGCCGCTACTCTGATAAATCCGTAATCTTTCATCTTTCTGTGTTTATGTCTGTGGCGTTGTTTCTGGGACGGTTTCGCCGTAAAACTGTGACCGTTGTAAAATAAAAGGACAGCCGAAGCTGTCCTCTTACCATATACTAAAGTTCTTCAAAGTTCACATCAGAATATTTAGCTTCGGCTCCACCGTCTTTCAGGCAGTTTGTCCTGATGTACTGAATGACTTCTTCCAGTCCTTCCGCAAATTTCTCAAAATCCTCCTTGTACAGGAAAATCTTGTGTTTGTCATAAGCGAAATGTCCGTTTGCATCCACCCTGCGCTTGCTTTCAGTGATCGTCAGGTAATAATCGTTGCCTTTGGTGGCCTTGACGTCAAAGAAATATGTACGCTTTCCAGCTCTTACAGGTTTTGAATATACATCCTCACCTGTGCGGTCCTGAGCATTTGCTCCATCGTAATCCTCACTATACATATCTTGTCTTTTTTTAGTAAATCTTTACAAAGTTAGAGATTTTTCTGAAAAATGAATGTATCTTTGTGGAAATTTTACGGAAAAATATGCTTAATAGAAGAATTCTCAGAATCAAGGCCTTTAAAACCCTCTACGGCAGCGTTTTGTCAGGCAATATGTCATTGGCTCAGGCAGAATCCCAGCTGGAGGTTTCATGCGAGGCGACAAGAGACCTTTATATCTATATGCTTGGAATCGTTTCCCCTTTGACTGCCATTGCCCGTGACAGGATCGAGGCGGCAAAGGCTAAGTTCAATCCGACAGAGGAGGAGAGGAATCCGAACATGAAGTTCGTGGAGAACTCCCTGGCGACACTTCTGGATGAGGATGTAGATTTCAAGAAGGTCTTCACGAAGAAGAAGTTCGGTTGGCAGCAGTATGACCTTTTCCTTAAGAAGGTCATGTCTTCGGTTGTGACAAAGGATTATTATGCTGAATATATGGCTTCTGACGAAAGGTCATTGGAGCAGGACTGCAAGCTTTTCACCAGAATTTTCGAGGAGGAATTCGTTGACAGCGACGAACTTGAGGCTATTCTCGAAGAAAAGTCCCTGTATTGGTATGAGGATCTTCCGTATGCCCTTACATGGTGCTGCAAGACGTTCAAGTCACTTGCAAAGGGAGAGGGATTCAGCATGCCGCCGCTTTATCAGAGTGAACTCCTTACCGGTGAAGGCGTCGAAAGTGACAAATATTTTGTCAGGAAACTTCTTCAGTCTTCATATGCAGGTTATGAGAAGTATTCGGCATTGGTGGCGGATTCGGTGACCGGCTGGGAAAAGGACAGGCTCTTTTCGACTGATGTCGTTCTCATCGTGATGGGACTTGCCGAGGCTGCCAATTTCCCGACTATCCCAGTCAAGGTGACCATCAACGAGTATGTGGAGATTGCAAAGCATTTCGGAACTCCGAAGAGCCGTTCGTTTGTGAACGGACTTCTTGATAAACTGGTTCAGTCTTTGACAGAAGACGGGCAGATCGTGAAGGAAGGCAAAGGCCTTCTCTAACAGGTATAAACAATTAAAAATCAAATAGGAATGAATTTATTTGCACTTTTACAGGCTGCTCCGGCAGCTCAGCCTCAGGGAGGCGGTTGGTCTATGTGGATCATGCTTGCTCTCATTTTTGTGGTAATGTGGTTCTTCATGATCCGTCCGCAGAGAAAGCAGCAGAAGGAGCTTCAGAATTTCCGTGACTCTCTCAAGAAGGGTGACAAGGTGGTTACTATCGGAGGAATTTACGGAACAGTTTGCGAGATCAAGGAAAACAACGTTCTCATCGAGGTTGACAACAACGTGAAGATCCGTGTGAGCAAGAATGCTCTCGTAAAGGATTTCACTGAGACCGTACAGTAGCAGCGCTTAATGAGAGACACTCGTCATAAGCTGCTTAAAGCATTGAATTTCAATAGGAGAGACTGGGTGGTACTTCTGCTGGCTCTCCTGTTGGCGTTTAGTATATGGCTTATACATAATCTGTCTCTCAGATATAATGACTATCTCAATGCCTCCGTCATTGCGGTATGCAACATCGACGGACATTCGGAGACTTCCGCCAACAGGTGCGAGGTCATGGCAAGATGCAGGACTACAGGATATAATGTCCTGAAATACAACAGAAAGGCAAAGCACGGCTCTAAGAAGGTAGCATTCAGCCCTGCAGTTATGAAGCATGACAGGGATGATATCTATTATGTGACTTCCGCTGATCTTCAGGAATATGCTCACTTGATTTATGGAGACAATGTGACAGTGGAGTACTTTGTTTCGGATACTCTTTTCTTCCGGTTCCCTTATCAGGACAGCAAGAAAGTGCCCGTGAGCATTGTGTCCTCCCTGTCGTTCAGACCGCAGTATATGAGCTATGGCGAACTGACCTGCGTGCCTGACAGCGTGGTGATATATGGTGAAAGGAAAAAACTGGAATCTGTCTCCCGAGTATATACCGCCCCGGTGAAGCACTCTGATCTGAATGAGGATGTACGGGGACTTGTGGACCTTGAAAAGATAAGGGGAGTGAGGATGTCGGTTTCTGAAGTGCATTATTCTCTGGATGTAACTCGTTTTGTTGCGTTAAGCGGCCGTAAGCGCGTGATTCCAGTCAACGTTCCGGCAGGGAAGGATATGATTGTCTTTCCATCGTATGTGGATGTGACATGGAACTGTGTTTTTCCTATGAATGAGGACAAGACTTCCGACATGGAAATTGTGGCCGATTATAATGATTTCGTCAGATCTCTCAGCGGAAAATGTGTCGTGAAACCGTCCGCCCTTCCTGCCGGAGTCATTTCATGCCAAGTCAGTCCGGAAGTCGTTGACTGTGTCCTGGAGGAACTGTGATGACTGTATGCGTGGTGACAGGGGGGATCGGCAGCGGGAAGTCGACTGTCTGCTCCATGATGAACAGACTGTACGGATGTCCCGTGTATGTCGCTGACGACAGGGCCAAGGAACTCTATCTGTCTCATCCTTCTCTTCTGGAGGAAATAGAGAAGAGGCTTGTGATGAATCTTCGGGATAGTGAAGGCGGGTTCTTGCCCTCACTGCTGGCGCAGAGGATATTTGCGGAGCCCGAGGCTTTGAATATAGTTGAAAGTCTGCTGTTCCCGGTGCTTATGGAGGATTTCAATTCGTGGAAGTCCGGATTCCGTGATAAGGACTTTGTCGTTTTTGAGTCTGCAACAGTTCTGGAAAAGGACTTTTTTGATGGATTCGGTGATTGTGTCCTTCTTGTAGATGCGCCACGTAATGTCAGGACGGAGAGGACAGCCATGAGGGACAGGGTGTCGGTTGATGCAGTTGACTCCCGCATGAAGAACCAGTCTTTGATGAACAGGCTTTCAGATGGAGAGACAGATGATCGTATAGATCATGTCTTGGTCAATGATTCGTCATTGCCTGCACTTGAACTTAAGGTTCGTGAGTTTGTAGAGAAATTTTTACTAAAGAATAATTGATATGAAAACAGATCTGAGCAAGGTTCTGGCGATTTCCGGCCAGAGCGGATTGTATAACTATGTTTCACACTCCAGGACAGGAGTGATCGTGGAGGCTCTTGCTGACAAGAAGAGAAGCAATGTGAGCGCTTCAGGCAAGGTGACTTCTCTTGCGGATATCTCCATCTACACTGATGATGAGGAGGTAAAGCTCCAGCAGGTGTTCCTGAATATGAAGGAGGTTCTCGGTGACGCTGATGCTCCTACATCGAAGGCAAAGCCTGAGGAACTCAAGGCTCTCTTCGAGAAGGCTCTTCCGACATATGACCGCGACCGTTTCTATGTTTCGCACATGAAGAAGGTGGTTGACTGGTATAACGCACTCAAGAACCACGCTTCACTTGATTTCGTAGAGCCTGAGTCTGAAGATGCAGAGGCTTAGTACAATAACCTTGGGCTGTTCCAAGAACAAGGTTGACACAGAACATATCCTTTCCCAGGTGGAGGATCTTTATGAGATCGTTCCTGAGGGGGAGGATATTCCCGTTGATGTACTCCTGCTCAACACATGCGGATTTATAGGAGATGCCAAGGAAGAGTCTGTACAGGCTGTTCTCGAGGCAGTGGAGAGAAAGAAGGCCGGGGAAGTCGGAAAGGTCATCGTCTTCGGCTGCCTTTCACAGCGCTATATGAATGAGCTTCCTGATCTGATTCCCGAGGTGGATGCCTGGTTCGGAGCACGTGAGTTCGATCCTGTCATCAAAGCGCTGGGAGGAGTCCCTTCCGAGGCTAAAAGGGTCGAGCGTTATCTGACCACTCCGTCACATTATGCCTATCTGAAGATATCGGAAGGCTGTGACCGCAGATGCTCGTACTGTGCCATACCATTCATCAGAGGTGCACATAAGTCTGTGCCTATGGAGGATCTGGTAGCGGAAGCCCGGAGACTGGCCGACAAGGGAGTCAAGGAACTTATCATCATAGCTCAGGACACGACATATTATGGCATGGATCTTTACCGTCGCCGTGCACTTGCGGAGCTGTTGCAGAAACTGTCCGAGGTTGACGGAATCGAATGGATAAGGATTCATTATTCATATCCTGCCGCATTCCCTGATGATGTCCTCGACCAGATGGCTGAGAATCCGAAGGTATGCCGGTATATGGATATCCCTCTCCAGCATATCTCAGATAAGGTTCTGGACAACATGCACAGGAATGTGACGGGACAGTGGACCCGGGAGCTGATCAGCAGGATGCGTGAAAGGGTTCCGGGCGTCGTTCTGCGTACGACCATGATAGTCGGACATCCGGGAGAAGGAAAGAAGGATTTTGAGGAACTCCTTCAATTTGCATCAGATGCCCGATTCGAGCGTCTGGGTGCATTCAAGTATTCAGAAGAGGAAGGCACTTATGGTGCAGAGAATTTCAAGGACAGCATATCTGCGAAGACAAAGCAGGTCCGTCTTGATCAGCTGATGACCCTTCAGAGCGAGATATCTCTGGCCTTCAACCAGTCACGCGTCGGTTCGGAAATCAAGGTGATCGTTGATGATTTCAATGACGGAGTATTCGTGTGCCGCAGTGAATTCGAGAGCCCCGAGGTCGATGGCGAGATTCTTGTGAAATACGATTCTTCGGTTGAAGTCGATCCGTATTCGCTGATAGGTGAGTTCATTACCGTCAGGGTAACAGGAGCCGACGAATATGACCTTATTGCAGAAATAGTAGAAATCTGATCAACATGAAGCGTATATTCCCTTTCATCCTGTCTCTTTCACTCCTGCTTGCCTCCTGCGGTCCGAGCAGATATGCTGTCCAGGTGGAGATGAGACATCCTTCCAAGTCAGGTCTGGAACTCACCGGCAAGAATCTGTCGGTGGTGTATCTCACTGACGGTGACTCGATTGCAGATAAATTTGACGCATCAATGGCAGACGGCTTTGCCTATGCCCTGGAAAAGGATTATGGAACCGGTGATGGCAGTATAGGAATATATAGTCTTGAAGATAAAGGTGGAAAGTATTCAGACAAGGATACTCTTGTGAATCTCTTGATAGATACTGGGGCAGATGTGGTGTTTCTCTTTGGCAAGACAGACCTTTCAAAGGTCAATGACCAGATGACAAAATACACCCTTCGCCTTTATTGCTTTGATGCGATGAACAAGGATGAGAATGTATATACGTTTGCCGGCAGTTCAATAGCAGAGGGGACGGAGGATAAGATTGCAGAATCAGCCTGGGAGGTAGGAAACACGGTTGCCGGATCATTCAAGTCACAGTGGAAGCATGAGCAGTACTCGATCATCTATTATGACAGTCAGAAATGGTACGATGCACTCGATAAGGCCGAAGCTTATGAATGGAAGGCTGCCATGGATATATGGATCGGGCTGCTCGATACTCCTAATATCCTGAAACGCTCATGTGCAGAATACAATATAGCTGTCGCATGCTATATGCTCGGAGACTATGCACTGGCGGAGGAATGGCTTGACCGGTCCGAACAGGATAACGAACTTCCAGTTACAGATGCTCTCCGCAAAAGGATAATGACAAGAAAATCCGCTCATTGAGCGGATTTTTCTATTTATTCCGTGCCTGTTTTCTGGCTTCGCGGCGTTTCTGCTTTTCAGCAAGCTTGAACTGGATGCGGGCGCGTTTTCTGGCGATCATGTCCGTGAGTTCCTCTCCCATATTTTCAACGAACAGAGGGAATCTCTGACCGATTCTGCGCACCTTCTCGGCTATGAAAGAGTCGATGTGGCGTGCCTTCTTGGCTTCGTATATCTCATCGAATGCGATGAGGATGCAGGTCTCTTCCGCTTCGCTGAATTCGTGGTTGATTCCTCCACCGAACGTCTTCATGGTAGGGGAGAGGCTCATGTATGAGTTCACAAGCGGCGGAATGTTGACTCCGAGTCTTCTGACTTCCGCATTGAGAAGCTTGTAGTCGTCCTTGAATTCCTTTTCTGTGAGGATGGCATCCATCTTCTCTGCCGGGGTCTCGATCACGAGCGGATCCATCGGAGTGACCAGTTTCTCCTTGTCCTCGAAATGCTTGAACAGGAAGTGCTGGATCAGGTCGCGGGCCTCACGGTTGTATTCCGGATACATGGTCATCTTTCCGAAGAAGTATTTCATTGTCGGATTAGTGATTCCGAGTGCTCCGAGTCCGTCCCAGAGGTTGTCCAGTGCGAAGAGAGCCTTGGTGCCGGCCTTGCTGCTCTGGTATTCCGGAGCAACGAAGCTTCTTCCGAGCTCGATCGTAAACGGAAGGTATTCCTTGATGAATTTCTCTGAGAAATGGAACATGTGCGAAGTCGCAAGAAGCGGCTGTCCGTTCTCGTCCAGCTTGATGTCAGGTCCGAGGATATATCTGTATCCTCCGAGGATCTTTTCAGAATCCGGATCCCAGACGATGAGCTGCTTGTATGGGTTTTCCATTGTGTCGAACTCGTCGATATCCATCGAGAGTCCGCTTCCACCACCAGAATCACGGAATGCCTCCTCGCGGAGACGTCCGATCTCCTTCATGACGTTAGGAGAGTCGTGATGAGTGATCACATAGATCTCGTTGTGGCTTTTGTTGGTGTCTCTCAGCTTCTTACCAGGTGTCAGTTCTGCCTTGAGTACATCTACACTGATTGGAGCAATTATAGGTTCCATAGGTCTTAGGTTATAGTTCGTACACTTTCTTCCTTATCTCCTGTGCCCATTCATGGTCTGACCTGCTTCTGTCCAGATCTGCTACAGGGATAGGTTTGCCGAATGTAATCGTATATTTTCTTCCGACGCTGTTACACATTTCGGAAGGAAGGGTCATCATTGCAAAATTGAATTTGAGGCCCAGCCTTTTCTGCCACGAAGCTATGCGGTAGAAACGCTTCGAGTTCTCTCCGTCAAAATGAATCGGAACGATGTCGCGGCCGGTCTCCCTGCTCTTCTTGACGAATGATTTTCCCCATTCGAGGTCCTGGATCTTTCCGTCGATCTTTCTTGAACAGAGACCTGCAGGGAATATGAGCATCTGGTTGTCAGATTCATATACCTCGTTTATGAGCCTTGGAAGATTCCTCGCCTGACCGCCGAGTTTGTTGATAGGAATGCCCAGAGGTGCCATGCCCTTGAGGTTCATCAGAAGGTCATTCATCAGATACTTGACCTTTCCGTCATATTGTCTTCCGATGATGGCACCAAGTGTTACGCCATCAATGGCTCCAAGAGGATGATTAGATACGAATGTGTATGTGCGCCCATCTTTCGGGAGGTTCTCCAGTCCCTTCACTTCAATCTCCACACCGAGATATTTGAGGCAGTTCTCGCAGAACTCCACTCCGACATATCCTTCCTTAAGGTAGCCGTTGATGAATTCCAGATGCATGAACTTCTCGAACCAGCGGATCAGGAACTTAGGAATATATTTAGCCTTCTTTCCTGCTCGTGAGACTATAACTTTCTCAATATCAAGAATTTGAGGATCTCTTTCTGTCATATTAGGTTTGGTTTAGTCCACAAATATAGCAAATTGGGCAAATAATTCTTCAATTTGTCTTCTGTTATTCCACCTTCTTGACAGGGTCGCAAGTCAGTCCGACTCCGAGCTTCTTGAATATCTTCCTGTCCACTTCACTTAGCATTACTGTCGAATGCACCTGACATCCGTTCAGTTTCGGAAGCTGGTCGAGGGCCTTGCGGCAGTTCTCGTCGGTGTTGCTCAGAAGGGAAATAGCCACAAGCACTTCGTCAGTGTGCAGACGTGGATTATGTCCGTGGAGATATTCTACCTTAGTCTTCTGAATAGGTGCGATCATTTCCTCAGGAATAAGCTTCACGCTGTGAGGGATGCCGGCAAGGTGCTTGGTCGCATTGACAATAAGGGCGGCACTTGGACCGAGAAGCGAGCTTGTCCGGGAAGTTATGATGGTACCGTCCTGAAGCTCGATGGCTGCTGTCGCCACTCCTGAAAGTTCCTTGCGTTCGTGAGCAGCCACTGTCGTGCGACGATATTCCGTGGTGAGCTTGGCCTGCTTGAGGATCAAGGCTATCTTGTTCACCTCGTTCTCATTGTCTCCCTTTTCAGCCAGGTTGCACAGGGCGTAATAGTATCTGCGGATGATCTCTTCTCTGGCAGCATTGCAGCATACGTCCTCATCGCTCATGCAGAAGCCTATCATGTTGACTCCCATATCGGTAGGGGACTTGTACGGACTTTCTCCGTATATTCCTTCGAAGAGGGCGTTGAGCACGGGGAATATCTCAATGTCGCGATTGTAGCTGGCAGCAATCTCACCGTATGCTTCGAAGTGGAACGGGTCGATCATATTGACGTCATTGAGGTCAGCCGTCGCTGCTTCGTATGCAATGTTCACAGGGTGCTTGAGAGGGAGATTCCACACAGGGAAGGTCTCGAACTTGGCATAACCGGCCTTGGTGCCTCGCTTGTTCTCGTGGTAGAGCTGGCTCAGGCAGACTGCCATCTTTCCGCTTCCGGGGCCCGGTGCCGTGACTACCACCAGAGGTTTTGTGGTCTCCACATAGTCGTTCTTTCCGAATCCCTCGTCAGAGTCGATAAGGGCCACGTTGTTCGGATAGCCTTCAATGGTATAATGGTAGTAGACCTGGATTCCCAGGCGTTCCAGTCTTTTCCTATATGCATCTGCACTTGCCTGGCCGTTATAGTGAGTGATGACAACGCTGCTGACCATGAGTCCGACTTTTTCGAACTCGTCTCGCAGTCTGAGCACATCCTCGTCGTATGTGATTCCAAGGTCGCCCCTTACTTTGTTCTTTTCGATGTCCAATGCGCTGATGACGATCAGAATTTCAGCCTCATCCTTCAGCTGCATGAGCATCTGAAGCTTACTGTCGGGCAGGAAACCCGGCAGCACTCGGCTGGCATGATTGTCATCGAATAACTTACCTCCGAACTCGAGGTAAAGCTTGTCTCCGAACTGCGCAATGCGCTTTTTGATCTGTTCGGACTGTATCTGAAGATACTTGTTATTATCAAATCCCGTTTTCATACGGAATGCAAAGATAACCATTCTCCCTCGTCCCTGCAACCCTTTTTGTCCACTTTTTTATCAACAAAATGCGGTGGTGTGTAACTCCTTGGTTCATAGTCTTTTACGCATATTGCGTGCCGCCAAAGGGGAGCACGCAATGTGCGTAAAGGGTTGAATGTCAGGCATATGCGTTCCACCGGGTTTTCGTAAAAAAAGGGTTGGCGAAACGCCAACCCTTTCAGTGTCAGGTGAGACCGTAAGCCGGTTTCTGTTTTATCCCGTCATTTATCTTCGCAACCTACCCCCCGGAAAGAGCGAGCAGCCCTTTTGTCCTTGCGGACTCTCCGGTATACATGGTCTTGCAGGACTCGGTGCCGTCACCGCCATATGTCGCCATACGGCGTCGTGAGCTCTTGCCTCGCGGTTTCACCCTTACCCCTTGCAGGGCGGTCTGTTTTCTGTTACGGCATCCATAAGATTACTCCCATCTGTGCTTTCCACAGCGAGTCGCTCTATCCTGTCCGGACTTTCCTCAGCCGCAATGCGGCCGCGACAGGTCATCCCACCTGATTATTTATATCCGAGCTTGCGCTCGATCTTGTCATTCTGTCTGTTAATCTTCTCCACTGCCTTCACGAGTCCAGGAGTTATGTCCTCGCAGTGCTTGTGGCATTGCATCGAGCGCGAATACATGCGTCCGATGCAGAAATTGCTGTGCTCACAGCCGCTGCAGTGCTTCTCATCAGCCTTCATCTTGTTGACGAAGTCCGTATCCTCAAGTACGGCACGGCCCATCTGAAGCATAGGGAATCCGTTTTCCATCACCTGGTCGGCTGTCTCACGCGAAATCACGCCGCCGACATAAGTGAAAGGATATTCCGGCATTGCAGCCTGAAACTTCAAGGCATCTTCCATGAAGAACAGCGGCTTGAAAGGAACTGTCGGTGCAACGATTTTTCCTGCAAGCCCTACACCTGCTTTCAGCCACCATTTGCTCCATGGAAAATAGTGGACTATCGGCCTTACAGGGAACTGTCCTCTCATCACGTACTGAGGGTGACGGCTCACGAAACCTCCCGAGAGCACAATGGATTCGATACCCATATCGCGAAGCACCTTTGCCACCTCAATCAGTTCGTCGGTCTCCTGACCGCCCTTGAATCCGTCTCTGGTGTTGAGCTTTGCAAAGAGCGCCACCTTGCCTTTTCCCGCAGCCACAGCCTTCTCCACGCACATCTTCATGAATCTCATGCGGTTCTCGAGGCTTCCTCCGAATTCGTCTCGGCGGTGATTCGTGTATGGTGAAAGGAACTGGGATATCAGGTATCCGTGTCCGGCGTGGATCTCGATGGCGTCAAAGCCTGCCTCGATAGCCAGTTCCACAGCCTTGCCATATGCGTCAGCTACCTCATGGATCTGCTTCAGGTTCATCTTCTGGACGAAGGTCGGGGAGTACAGATTGAATCCGCGGCTGGCACCGTATGGCATGCATCCGCAGATGCTTCTGTGGGACATGTTTCCGCAGTGTCCGAGCTGGATGGAGGCCTTGGCTCCTTCCGCATGGATGGCATCTGTCAGCTTCTTGAGCTCGGGAACGATCTCCTCCCGCATCCAGAGCTGGTTCTCGAAGGAGAGTCCACTCCTGCAGACAGCTGCGTAGGCGACCGTAGTCATGCCGATTCCTCCTCGTGCCACCGAAACGTGATAGTCGAAGAGTTCCTTGGACGGCCTCTGTCCGGGACACATGGCCTCGAATGCAGCCGACCTTATGGTCCTGTTCCTCAGCTCTATGGGGCCGATCTTATATGGAGTAAACAATTTGCTCATATTATATTACCATATAAAAGGTATGATATGCTTCTTGTTAAGTTTCTTATATTCATCTCCGAACTCCTGCTCGTACTTCTCGGTAAGCGACCTGGCACGAGGACCGAGGTTGGCGAATGTCCAGACAGCGAAAAGCACTCCGGCAGGGGACCAGGTGAGGATCGCATAGCCTATCCATTCGGTGAGTTCTCCGAAATAGTTGGCAGATGTCACATATTTATACAGTCCCTTGCGTGGAATATAATGCTTCGTGTCGCCCGGCTTGCGCAGGTTGCGGATCACATGGTCGGAATGCATGTTTATGCCCATTCCGGTGAAGAACACGATGATTCCTATGATGAATTGTGGACTCCACAGCCATTCTGTCGTATACATCCCGGCGGGAGCCTGCCCATAAAGCCATCCTCCGATCATGTAGGCATTCAAGGTGTTGAATGTCAGTCCCATTAGCATCACGGCAACAGGCATCTTGCTCTTTCCCCTCATCAGGAAAGGAAAGATGAATGACCTCTGGAAATAGTGCAGCAGGAAGAGTCCGGCCATTATGTACAGCACGAGCTTGCTGTTTCCTGTGTCAGCTCCGGAAAGGGCAAAACGGACCGTGTAATACAGCAGGAAGAGGAAGGCGGGAGCCTCCATCAGCACCCACGCCGTCTTGTTGCTGATCACCGGACCCCATTTCGAGTTCGAAAGGTAGCCGTATCCGGCCTTGAAGAAGAACAATGCGATGAAGACCACAACCGCCATCACCGCCATGCATGTCATTACTATGTAATATGTGTTCATTTCGCAGTCAATAAAACCGCGCAAAGTTAGTGAATATTTTTGCAAATTGTATTTTTTACTTACTTTTGTCGTCCCGATACAAACTTGCACCTGAATGAGGAATATTCTGACCATACTTCTTGCATCTTTCATGTTTCTTTCCTGCGGCGAAAAGGCGGTGAAGGAATATGGAATCGAAGTCGTAGCAAAGTATCCGCACGATACTGAATCCTACACTCAGGGACTCTTCTTTCATGACGGGCAGATGTATGAAAGCACTGGAGTGAAGGGAAAGTCGACGTTCAGGAAGGTGGATATCCTCACCGGCAAGGCTCAGAGGAAGCTTGACTTCAACAGGAAGTATTTCGTGGAGGGCTCGACCATATTCAAGGACAACCTCTACATCCTGACCTGGGAGTCCAAGACCGCATTCGTATATGATGCCGCGACTCTTGAGTATAAGTCCACATGGAAATATCCACGCGAGGGATGGGGACTTACAACTGACGGAAAGCAGCTTATTGCTTCCGACGGCTCGGCGACGCTGTTCTTCATGGATGAGAATTTCGCGCTGCAGCGCAGGCTGATAGTCAAATACGAAGACCGTCCGGTGCGCTGGCTGAACGAACTTGAATACATTGACGGAAAGATCTGGGCTAATGTCTATACTACTGACGAGATCGTGATCATCAATCCCAAGGACGGAAGGGTCGAAGGCGTGATAGACTGCCGTGGCCTGCTTCCAAGGCATCTGAGAACTCCTCAGACCGATGTGCTGAACGGCATTGCCTATAATCCTGAGGATGGAAAGATATACCTTACCGGCAAGAACTGGCCGGAGCTTTATGAGATAAGGCTTATTGAAAAATAACAACAGCAGGGGTGCCCGCAAGGGCTGAGATCATACCCGATGAACCTGATCCGGATAATGCCGGCGTAGGGACGCATAATCTCAAGTGTACTCGCGTACACGCCCCTTGCATTAATGTGTATGCATTATGCGAGGTTTTTTATTGTCAGCAGCGCTCTATGCGCTCGTTCCGGGCATCGTACCAGGTACGGAGCCCGAAGGCACGGTCGAGAAGCTCGACAGTGCGGTCGTTTCGACCTCCCGTGCAGGAGAAACCACACCTGTGACCTACACGATGGTCTCAAAGGAGGAACTCCGCAGGACCAATCCTCTCAATTCGCTTCCTATGACCCTGGCCATGCAGCCTTCTGTCGTCTCCGTCAACGAGGGTGGTACCGGTCTGGGATACTCCAAGATGACGGTCAGAGGAATCAAGGGGTCTCAGATCAATGTGACTCTCAACGGAATAACGCTTAATGATGCTGAGTCACAGGAGGTGTTCTGGGTGAATATTCCTGCACTTTCGGGAATCCTTTCCAGCGTCCAGCTTCAGCGCGGACTGGGCACGTCGGCAAATGGTCCTGGAGCCTTCGGAGCCAGCATAAACATGAGCACGTCTTCTGTAGGGTCAAACCCTTACGGAAGGGTGGACCTGGGCTATGGCTCGTTCAATACATTCACTGCGACGGCAGCCGCAGGAACGGGACTGATGAAATCCGGATTGTATTTTGACATGGCCTATTCCCGCGGAATGACAGACGGTTATATCAGGAATGCCTATGCTGATGTGGAGTCGGCCTTCGCTGTCCTGGGATGGATGAACCAGAAGAATTCCCTGCGTCTTACCTGGCTCTACGGAGACCAGCACACAGGCATAACCTGGAACGGAATCGATCTGGACCAGTATGCAGCGGACAGAAGGTACAATCCGGCAGGAGAATACTATGATCAGTATGGCAACGTGCATTACTACGACAATGAGACAGACAACTACACCCAGCATCATCTTCAGCTGAACTATACGCGTCAGTTCACGGAGAGCCTGTTGTGGAGCACGACCTTCAACTGGACGAAGGGAGACGGGTATTATGAGAACTATAAGGCAGGGGGAGATTCCGGAGACTCGATTGTCCGTGAGGCGATGGACAACCATTATTTCGTGCTGAACTCAGACCTTCGCTACAGGGCTGATAACCTGAATATCACTGCCGGGGTCAATCTTTCCCGTTATGACGGAGACCATATCGGCAAGCTCCTGTGGAACAATCTCCTGGGTGACTCATACGACTATGCCTCCCATCATTGGTATTTCAACAACGGACTCAAGCAGGAAGCAAATACCTTCGTGCGTGCCGAATACTCACCGCTGGACTGGCTCACCGCTTATGGTGACATTCAATATCGAGGTATATGGCTGGATATGACAGGTCCGGAGGACGATCAGATTCCTCTTGATCATTCTACACAGTGGCAGTTCGTGAACCCTCGTGCCGGAGTGTCCTTCCACTGGAATCCGCGCCATAAGGCATATGTTTCCGCCGCCCTCGGACATCGCGAACCGGGAAGAAGCGACATAAAGGAGAATATCAAGAATGCGTATGTTGCGGCACAAGCCGGGATCACCGGAGAGGGAGTTTCGCTCCGACCGGAAAAGATGCTTGACATGGAGCTCGGTTACTCCTATATGACCGAAGACCTGTCATTGTCAGCGACCTTATACATGATGGAGTACTGGGATATGCTTCTCGAAACCGGAAGACTGACCAATGTGGGATATGCCATCAAGGAGAATGTGGACAGGAGCTGGCGAAGGGGAGTGGAGCTTGCTGCCGGATGGCAGGCCCTTGACTGGCTTCGTGCAGATGCCAACCTGAGTCTGAGCATGAATCAGATAAAGGATTATGTGGAATATGTGCAGAATGTGGATGACGACTGGAACATGACAGGACGGACGACCGAAATGAAATATGGCCGCACCACCATGCTCATGTCACCGTCACTGACCGGAATGGCACGCCTTGCATTCAGCCCATGGCGCGGAATAGCATCCAATTCCTTGAGGACCACGACGTTGGCAATAGACGGAAAGTATGTCGGAAAGCAGTATCTGGACAACACCATGACAGACTCGCGCTCAGTCCCGACCTATTTTGTGTCCAATCTTTCTCTGTCCCATGATTTCAGATTATCGGGTAGGTCTGAGCATGCAGATGAGAGAGATTCGCATCTGAGCCTGTCCCTTCACGTGTCTAACCTGTTCAACAACATGTACTATGCGGACGGATGGTGCTGGAAGAATGTAATGGAATCTGACGGGACGGTCGTGGATGGTATAGGCATATATCCCCAGGCACCTGTGAACTTCATGTTCAAGGTGGGATATTCGTTCTGATATGCTTCGTGAGTGTCCGGCCTTATGACAGAGGCTTTCTGCTGAGGCTGTTCAGATCCACCTTGTGGAACTTGTATCCGAGTCGGCGCAGCTGTATGGCGGCGCCGATTCTGTACATGACCTTCACTGTCCTTGCAAAGATGTGGAATGCCTTGATTGTCTGGTGCTCGATCTGCTCGTGCCTGATGAAGTCGATGGCCTTCTGAGCACAGCAGAGCATGATGTTCATTATCTGCTTAGCCTCGACCGAATCCAGCGCAAGACCAAGGATGTTCTGGACAATGAACTCGTCCATGTCATCAAATCCCCTCGGGCCATGGAGACTTTCGTATTTCGCGCTGTGGTGACGGCCCCAGTCGGAGTCCCACCACTGGGCGACAGCCATTCCGGCATATCCGGCACATGCAGTGGCGAATTCAGGATAACTGTTCACTTCCGGCAGAGCTTCTGCAATATACTCAGGAGCCCATTCCTTCCATTTCTGGTCGATGTCTTCCGAACTGAGAAGCTCCTTGTCAAGCATTCCGAGGCTTGTGCATGTCCTGAGAAGCTCCTGAAGGAGGTTTGATTCGTATGTGTCGTAGTACTGTGTGTTCTCTTCCATGGTCATAATCAAATCAAAATCAAGTTTCTGTGAAAATAGCCTTTAAAAAAGCTCGCATCACTGCGAGCTTTTTCGGTTAGTTAGTAGTGTAGTGTATTCCCTAATGGGATGATTAATTATTAGTGGTTAGAAACGTCTGATTGACATAAAATCGTTATGTCGAATGCAAATTTATGTAAAAATATGTTAGTTCCAAATAAATTGGAATTAAAATTTCTTATTTTTCTTCATCGAGCAGGTGTGGCCTGAGGATTCGCGTCCTTTCGATGGCCTGTTCGTCCTGCCATTCCCTGATCAGTTTAGGATTCCCGCTGAGCAGGACATCCGGAACTCTCCATCCGTTGAATTCAGCCGGTCTTGTATAAACCGGAGGTGAAACCAGTCCGTCCTGGAAACTGTCACTGAGGGCGGATGTCTCATCGCTGATGGCACCCGGAATCAGCCTGATTATCGAGTCCGCAAGAATGGCTGCCGGGAGTTCTCCGCCGCTGAGGACATAGTCTCCACAGGAAATCTCGCGGGTAATCAGATGCTCCCTGATTCTGTGGTCGATTCCCTTGTAATGGCCGCAGAGGATGATGATGTTCTCCTTCAGGGAGAGCTCATTGGAGATGTTCTGATTCAGAATCTCTCCATCTGGGGACATATATATGACCTCGTCGTAATCCCTTTCCGCCTTCAGCTCCTGAATCATGTTGTAGACCGGCTCCAGCATCAGCACCATGCCTGCATCGCCGCCATAACTGTAGTCATCGACCTGCTGTCTCGGGCCTTTGCCGTATTTGCGGAGGTTGTGGACGTGGATCTCCACCAGCCCCTTGCTGATTGCGCGACCCACGATAGAGTGGCTGAGCGGGCTCTCCAGAAGTTCAGGAACAACTGTCAGAATGTCTATTCTCATACTTAAATTCTTCAAATGGTTGTATCTGGCTGCAAAAATAGCATTTTGATGTGAGTTTTACTAAAATAAATGGTATATTTGCGAGTTGTATTTTTATAAACCAATAACTACGTTATTATGACTGAACAGATTATCCCTGATGTGGAACTTGCATCAGATGTAGCAGTGGCTGAGACTGTTGAAATGACAGAACCGGCAGTAAATTATTCAGAAAAGACTCTTGCGGAACTTATCAGGCTGTTTGAAGAGCTTGCCGGCAATGAGGAGAGGATGAAGATGTCCAAGGATGCGGAGGCCATCAAGTCTGCATTCTACAAGAGACTCCAGAGGGAGAAGGCAGAGGCTGGTATTGTAGTCGAGCAGGTTGCGGCACTTGAGAACGAAGAGTCTGAGGTGGAGGACAAGGAGGAAGACACAGTGAGCGAGAATCCGTTTGCAGAAATTGAAAGAGGATTCAAGGAACTGTACAATGCATATAAGAAGGAGCGCGCCGAGTACAACAGGCAGCTCGAAAAGGAACGTGAGCAGAATCTTGCCATGAAGGAGGCGATCATAGCCGACCTGAAGGCTCTTCTTGAGAAGCAGGAGGATGTGAATGCTACTTTCCCTGAGTTCCGTGAGATCCAGAACCGCTGGAGGGCTGTCGGTCCTGTTCCGGCTCAGAATTACAGGAATCTGAATGAAACATATCAGCTCTACGTCGAGCAGTTCTACGATATGGTCAAGATCAACCGCGAGCTTCGTGACCTTGATTTCAAGAAGAATCTTGAGGCAAAGGAGGAGTTCTGTGCTCTTGCCGAGAAACTTGCCGAGGATGAGAATGTGATTGAGGCATTCCGCGAACTTCAGAAGCTTCACGAGCAGTGGAAGGAGTACGGACCAGTGGCAAAGGAGTTCAGAGAGCAGATTTGGGAGCGCTTCAAGGCTGCGACTGCAGTTGTAAACAAGAGATACCAGGCACATTTCGAGGGCCTCAAGGAGCAGCATGCCGAGAATCTTGCCAGGAAGACCGCTCTTTGCGAGAAGGTGGAGGAGATTGCCGAGAGGGAAGTGACTGACTCAAATCAGTGGAATGCATTCTCCAAGGAGATCGAGGATATTCAGAAGGAGTGGAGGACGATAGGTTTCGCTTCAAAGAAGGAAAACCAGAAGGTCTATGACCGTTTCCGTGCAGCATGCGACAGGTTCTTCGGACGCAAGCGCGAGTTCTACACTGAATATAAGGACAGCATCAACGCAAACCTTGAGAAGAAGATCGCAATCTGCGAGCAGGCCGAGGCGTTGAAGACAAGTACTGACTGGAAGAAGACCACTGAGCAGCTTATCGATCTCCAGAAGCAGTGGAAGGAAATCGGAACAGTGCCACGCAAGAAGTCCGAGCAGCTCTGGAAGCGTTTCCGTGCAGCATGTGATGAGTTCTTTGCAGAGAGAGACAAGAACGCGAAGCCGGAGAATGATTTCTATGGTAACCTCAAGGCGAAGCAGCGTCTGATCGAGGAGATCAAGGAATATGAACTCAAGAATGACTCTTCTGATGCGGAAGCATTGAAGGCGTTCCAGGCAAGATGGAATGAGATAGGATTTGTACCGTTCAAGGAGAAGGACAATGTCGCTCAGGCATATAAGTCAGCCTTGGCGGAGAAGTTCCCGCATCAGGGACGTCCGGGTCAGCGTCGTGGAAATTCACGTCCGGCAAGACCGCAGCTCTCTGAAAAGGAGCGTCTGATCCAGAAATATCATGCACTGGAGCAGGATATCGTGACATATGAGAACAATATCGGTTTCTTCGCAATGTCAAAGAATGCAGAACCTCTCATCAGGCAGATGCAGGAGAGAATCGATGCGGCCAAGGCTGAACTCAAGGCTCTTGCCGAGCAGGTAAAGGCACTTAACGAAACAGAAAACAACTAATCATAATGAATAAAAACAATATCATTGGTTTTGTGCTGATAGGCGTGATCATGTTCGGATTCACGTGGTATCAGTCAAAGCAGTACGAAAAGCAGGCGGAGGCACAGGCACAGCTCGACTCCATTGCGTTTGTAGAGCAGATGGCCGCGATGGCCATGGACTCCGTCAAGAGAGCTGAAGGTGTAGCGGAAAATGCTTCTGCGGTCCAGGTCAAGACGCTTCCTATGTATAAGGACAGCATGCTGACTGAGGCAAGACTGGCTGAGGCGCAGATATATAAGCTGTCCAACGACAAGGTGGAGATCGAGTTCACCACCCGTGGTGCACAGCCGCACTCGGTGAAGATCAAGGACTACATGACTTATGACAGCACCGATCTGTATCTGATCAAGCCGGAGCAGAGCCAGTATGGCATAAGCATTTATGCCGGCGAAAACATCAACACCAAGGATTTTGTGTTCCAGGTGGCTGAGCACAACGACAGTCTTCTTGTCATGCGGCTTCCATTTGCCCAGGGCGGGTATATCCAGCAGGTATATGCCCTTTCTGAAGGCAGCTATATGATGCAGAATGAGCTCTCGTTTGTGGGAATGGGTGATCTTATCCCTCGTAATGTGTCCATGCTGGATATCGACTGGAATGTCGTGATCCCGCGTCTTGAGAAGGGATACAAGAACGAGAAGCAGTATTCCAAGCTTGACTACTATTTTACTGGCGACAAGAAATGTGAGGAGATCGGAAGAGGAAAGGACGACAGCGAGCGCATCAGCTCCAAGATGAAGTGGTTCGCTTTCCAGCAGCAGTTCTTCTCAGCAATCATGACAGCAGGTGAGGAGTTCGCTTCAGCAGACCTTTCTGTGAAGTATTTTGCCGAGGATGATCCGTCCCGCAACCTTATGGCCTGCTCAGCAAGGCTCCGTTCTGACTTCCAGGGAGGCTCGGATTCAATATCCATCCCTTATGAGTTCTGTTTTGGTCCGAATGATTACAGGACCCTTAAAAGTTATGACCTCAAATACCAGACTATAGTACCTCTCGGAGGCTGGATGGTGGCATGGTTCAGCCGTCTGGTTATCATTCCATGCTTCGACCTCCTCGGCAAGTTCATCAGCAACTACGGTATAGTCATCCTTCTGATGACCCTCCTGATCAAACTTCTGATCTCGCCTCTGACCATCAAGTCATACAAGTCTTCTGCAAGAATGCAGGTTCTCAAGCCTGAGATCGACAAGCTGAATGCGAAGTATCCGAATGAGAAGGATGCCATGAAGAAGCAGCAGGCGATGATGGATCTTTATCAGAAGGCAGGAATCAGCCCGATGGGTGGCTGTCTGCCTATGTTGCTCCAGATGCCTATCCTTTTTGCTATGTTCCGTTTCTTCCCGGCTTCCATCGAACTTCGTCAGCAGAAGTTCCTGTGGGCTGATGACCTCAGCGCATACGATTCCATTTGGGATTTCGGTGTGAACATTCCGCTTCTCGGAGACCATCTCTCGCTCTTCGCCCTTCTGATGGCGGCTTCGATGTTCATCTATTCAAAGATGACTTCAAGCCAGATGTCGGACGATCCTAACATGGCTGGAATGAAGTTCATGAGCGTCTGGCTCATGCCTATCATGATGTTCTTCATCTGTAACAACCTTTCCAGCGGTCTGAGCTACTACTATCTCCTTTCAAACATCATCACAATGGGTATGACCTGGTACATCCGCAAGTTCGTCGTGACTGAGGACAAGGTGCGTGCAGAGATGATGCTTCGTGCCAAGCAGCCTAAGAAGAAGTCAAAGTGGCAGCAGAGGCTGGAGGAGGCTCAGAGAATGCAGGAGCAGATGCAGAAACAGCAGGGAAGACGATAGCTCTTTTGTCATTTCGAGCGACTTAAGGAGTCGAGAAATCTATATGACAGATGATTTCAGATAAAATAAACAGATTATATTCGGAACTGCCGGCGACCGTGAGGTTGGTGGCAGTTTCTAAGTTTCACCCGTTTGAGGCGATTGAGGAGGCTTATCATGCAGGGCAGAGGATCTTTGCCGAGAGCCGTCCGCAGGAACTTCTCGCCAAGGTACGACGTCTTGAGGAGATCCGTGCAGAGAGGGGAGACTCAGGCTATATGGCTGATATCGAGTGGCATTTCATCGGACATCTGCAGACCAATAAGCTTAAGATGGTTTTGCCGTATGTGTCATTGGTGCAGTCGGTGGATTCTCTCAGGCTTCTGGAGGCCATCAACTCCTGGGGTGCGGCGAACGGCAAGGTGATTCCTGTTCTCCTTGAACCGCATGTGGCAGCGGAAGAGACCAAGCAGGGATTCTCGCCCGAGGAGATTGCTTCGGTTCTGAGTTCTGCATCAGAATATCAGAACATTCTCTTTAAAGGCATAATGGGTATGGCGACCTTCACTGACGATGAGTCGGTGATCCGTTCCGATTTCGCATCACTTCGTGCAATCTTCGATTCAGCACGATCGAATCATCCGGCTCTGGCACAGGATTTCACAGAACTTTCGATCGGCATGTCGGACGACTATCCTCTTGCCATCGAATACGGCTCCACAATGGTCCGCATCGGCTCCATGATCTTCGGTCAGAGGGGCTGATGATTCTTTTTTCTTGCGATAATCCTGGTATTTAGCAAAATATCAGGATTTTTATTTGTATATATAGTAAATCTCATATAACTTTGTGGCTTTGTGGTTCCTTGTGAAAGGTGCCCGCAATTCTTCTGAAATTCAAATAAATAACAATCTTAAATATCAATCAGTTATGACCCTTGACAAGAAAATTTCTTGGGGGGGGGAATCATATTATGAGTCTCCTCTCGTAAATTCGCTCGAAATGTCGAACGAAGGAGTGCTGTGTGCCAGTTTTGGCGGTGCCAATCAGGCTGGTAAGGCACTATCTGAAGATGTAAATTCTACTTGGAACTTCTAACTCTGCAACGTAATGAAAACATTTACGAAATTTTTCGTGCTCGTTGCAGCAGCTGCAATGGCACTCGCTTCTTGCCAGAAGAATGAAATCCCTGCTCCTGAAAAACGGGAAGTACACTTCACAATCAATGCTGGAATACCTCAGACCAAAACTACCATTACTGATAATGGCAAAGGTACTTATACTCCTTCATGGAATAAAGGAGATGAGATTGGAATCTTCTTTACCGAACCTAAAGAAAAAGTAGAAAAAGTTGACGCAACTTTTGCAAATACAAATGAAGATGGTGAAATTGCTTCTTTTGAAGGCACTGCGAGTGTTGAAGGCGAAGGAACTTTCTATGCATTTTATCCTAAATCTTCTTTTAACCAGCACTATGGTGATGGTACAGTTAGACTTGATCTTCCTGCAGCACAGAAGCCTACATCTACATCGTTCGATCCAAGATGTGATATCTTAGTCGCTCAGCCATGTGACTATCTTGCAGATGGAGAAACTGTCGTTATCAAAGATCTCTTTTTTGCAAGACTTATGTCTGTTCTGAAGATTAATCTTTTAGGTGAGTTTGCAAAAGATGAGGTAGTCGAGTCTATTAGTTTTACTGTTGGTGGAGATAATCCTGTCGACATTACTGGTAATGCCAAGATTGATTATAAAACAGCAACTATTAAAGCTTGGAATAATGGTAGCGTAAAGAGGAATGTTGTAACAGCTACATATTTATCTGATAATTATATTACGATAGCAGGAACAAATAATGCAGCATATTTTGTTGTAGCCCCTGTAACTATTCCAGCTGGTGCTGAACTTGCCTTCACTATTAAGACTGAGAACTATAACATTTCTAAGACTGTTACAGCTCCGAGTGACATGTCTTTCTTTGCTGGAAATGTTGCAGTAATCAACCTTACAATCGAAGAGGAAAACTGCACTGCTAAGGTGGAAGATACTTCGGATTATTCAGGTGAATGGCTGATCGTTAATTCGGATTTAACAAGAGCTGCTAATGCGTGGGCCAATGGTAACAACCTTCCTGAGTTTGAACTCACAACTAACGAAGGTGTTGTCCTTGAGTCTGATGGCATTGCAAACTGTAAGATGATAATAACAAAGGAGGCAGATGGTTATACAATTCAGGATGCTTCTGGTATGTATTTATACGCAGCGGGAGCTTCTGACAAGAATCATCTTTACGGTCAGGAAACTAAATCTTACTGGACGATTGAGAAAAATGAGACTAATTATGTTATAACGTCATTAGCAAAGGATGAACGAAATATCCTCCGCTATAATAGTTCAAGTAAGATATTCTCTTGCTATTCTTCAGGTCAGGCTGATGTGACTCTTTATCGATATTCTGAAATTAAGCCTGATACAAATCCAAGCATAAGTGTCGCAGAGACTACAAATCCGTCTATTGGGGCAGAAGGTGGAGATCTTACATTTACTTGTACAACTAAGAATCTCGAAGGAGAGACTTTGGAAGTTGTAGAAGAGTCGGAATATCTAACATGTTCAGTTGCAGAAAACGTGGTAACAATAACCGTAGCTGCAAATGAAGCTGAAGAATCAAGAACCTTAAATGCTACCATTAAGTGTGGTTCGGTTGAAGTTCCAGTTACTATTAATCAGTCTGGAAAACCTGCTGAAGGAGGAACGGCAGAACCTGTTGAAGCAACTATTTCTTTTGAATCCGCAAACCATAGAGTCTCTCAGGATGGAAACTCTCAGGTTTGGGCAAATGGTGGTGTAACATTCACGAATAATAAGTCTGCATCTGCCAATGCTGTTGTCGGCAATACTAATCCTGTCAGACTTTATGCAAACTCGGAACTTGTAATCAAAGCAGATGGTAATATAACTGCGATCTCTTTTGACTGTAATTCTACAAGTTATGCCACTGCTCTTAAAAATTCTATAGGAGACCTTGCTAAAGCAAACTCAGATAAAGTCACTGTGTCATTAGATGGCAGTTCAAATACATTTACTGTCGCAAAATTGACTGCGCAAGTGAGGATGGATGCTATGACAGTTACCTATTTGACTAGTGGTTCAGGTAGTGGTGGTACTACAGACCCTGAAACTCCAGGTGAAGGTGGTGAGACTCCAGATCCTGACCCAGATCCTGACCCAGATCAGCCGGGTGAAGCTGGTACTTCAACAATATCAGTTACCTTCGCAGATTATACTGCTGGAACTCAGTATGCTACTAATGAGGAGCATAAAATCAATAATGTTTTAACATTGTATACCACTCAATGTCACTTTACATCAGAGTTGAGAATTTATTCAAGTTCGACTCATAATGGATATGTGATTTCTAATAAACTTCCAGGTGCCATAACTAATTTAAGTTTTAATGCTGGCAACAATACAGATACTCTTAATGTATACGGAAGTACTGATGGAATTACATGGACACTTGTCAACGGTGTTAATATTACTTCTTCTTATAAAGATTATTCAGTTGATTTTACAGGTTCATATACATATTTTAAAATGGATGTTGCAGGAACTAATCAGCTGCGTTTAAAGTCGTTTAGTGTTACTTATAAGAACTAACCCAGAGCTTTCTGCAAGTAGCCTAACTTGGCTGATTTGAAAGCAGGTATTAATAAAGAGTTCGACAGAGGTTACTCTGTCGGGCTCTTTTGCCAACCTGATATGCCGGCTTTAAATGCCAGTTTGTGTAATTCAGTTTGCTGAGGTATGCGGGATGCCTGTAGTATGGAAGAGGCATCGCACCCCCGCGTAGGGGGAGGGGCACACGAAGTGGGAGGGGGCCTCTGGAATACTGCAGGCACCCCGCTGACCCCTCAAATCAGGTAATCTGGCAAACTGCATAGAGTAGTCTATTAAGATAAATCAATGGAAAAACAAGATATGAATAAGGCAAGGAACCTGAGGTTTCTTGTGGACTTCATGAAGGCTGCCGGTGTGAGCACTAATCAGGTGGCCCAGCTGATGGGGGTGTCCCGTCAGGCTGTGCATCATTGGTTCGTGAAGGATGACATGAAGGTGTCGCAGATCCAGCGCCTGTTCGAGCTCTGCGGCTACAAGATAGTCTTTGCTCTGGAGAAGGAGGAGGCCAGGAACAACCTGCCTGTGCGGGTGACCATGTCTGTGGTCAATCCGTCAGGACCTCAGAGGCTGGCCTTCCTCAAGAATGCACTCGACCGTTACGATGTGTCGAGGGAGAGCCTTGCCGCCAGACTGAATGTCGGCAAGACCACCCTATACAACTGGTTCAAGTCGGACGACTGCTTCCTGTCCTATGTCTATGCAATAGCTATGGCAGAGGATATGAAACTTGACATCCGTATAGCCCCTTTGTAACAGACCGATTCTGGAGGCGGATTCTGTCATATTAGAGACTCTACCTCCGATGATGTGGAGATAGTCATGATCAGAAATGACTCAGAAGATTAAATGAAGCAGGATGCACCGACCAGTGCATCCTGCTTCATTTAATCACTTTGCCGACGCTCCAAGCAGTGTTACTCCTCGGCGTCGAGTTCTGCCTCGGTCAGTCCGACAAATTCAGCAGCTTCTGCTTTTGTCATGCCCTTTGCCATCAGATTGGCTGCAATCTTACGTGCCCTGATCCTCTCTCCTTTGTCAATTCCTTCAGCCATCCCTTCCTCTCGTCCAATCATCTTAGCCGTTTCGATTTCATCGTAATGTCTTCTTTCGTCGTACATATCCTTTTCGTATTGAATTCGTTTCTTCTTGCTGAATCTGGGTATGTCGCAAGCCTTGAACAGTCGTGTGAAGATCTCATCCTGGAGTTCCTTGGGCTGATTCTTCAAGCGCCAGCCGTTCTTGATAACATAAAGCATCTTCTCCAGATCGTTCCTGCACTCCTCCAGTGTCCTGTCAAATCTTGCCAACTCCGCGAAGATAATGAAAATCGTATCGTCCTGCAACTCATGAGTCCGTTTTTCCATGAAAGTGTATTCCGAGACATATTGTCCTGTCCACGCTTCCGGATCATGATGTCGGATATGCGTACCCATAAGCCCTATCAGATATACGGGAGCGACATTGTATCCCTTACCTTTTTCATTCTGTCTGTCATACATCCTGCTGGCATAGCTGACGCATCTCTTGAACCAATATGCCTCCGGAGAACATTGTACCTCCACGATAAACACGGAATTATCCCTGTCCCTGCACATGAAGTCGTATCGGAACTCCTTGTTCTCATCCAACTGTCCCTGGTGCTCTGTAGGGCCGTACTCAATATCCTCAACCATCTTTCCTTCGGGAAGCAACATGTTGATCACAGACATGACCACATCCTTGTTCCTCCTGTCGCCGAAAACAGCCTTGAAACCCCCGTTAGTCAGCAGGCTCACATACTTTTGAACCACCTCTGTCCTTTCCACATTCTCTCTCATGACTTTTTTGCTGCAAAGTTCCACAGACTTATCCGTATACCGAAAAAGTATACGGATAATTTTAAAAATCGTGGTTTTAGCCAGCTCAGACAGTGTTTTGGCGTCAGAAATTTAGCAAAAAACCTTAGGTTTTATGTTAAATATCATGTTGTCATGGATGACCTTGCTGCCAGACCTGGCGTAGGCAAGGCCACCCTATATAACTGGTTCAAGTCGGATGACTGTTTCCTGTCCTACGTTTATGCTATCGCCCTGGCCGAAGACATGAAACTGGACATAAGCATTTCGCCGTTATAGTGTCAGAATTACAATCAAATCCTCAGAATCCTCGTGATTCGAGGGTTTGAATTACATGTAGCCTTTCAGTTCGCTGATCATGGCATGCGCTACTGCGCGGGAGGCACCGGATCCTCCGAGGAGAGAGCGTATCTCGGCATATTCTCCCAGCATCTTCTCACGGCGCACAGGGTTTTCGATCAGGTCGCGTATCTCTGTCACGAGGGCATCTGCATTGCAGTCGTCCTGGATGAACTCCTTGAACGCAAGACGGTCCACTATCAGGTTTCCCAGACTTATGTACTTGACCTTGATAATCTTCTTGGCGACCCGGTAGGTGAGGGGATTGGTTATGTATCCTACTACCTGCGGGGTGTTGAACAGGGCGGTTTCTAGGGAAGCGGTTCCGGAATTTATCACTCCTGCTTCAGCATGACGGATTATGGACTGGGTCTCGCCGAACAGGATCCTGACATATTCCTTGTTCTCATCGTTCAGCCATGCTGAGTAGTCTTCCATGCTTCTGGCCGGGGCTCCTGCTATGATAAACTGATAGCCGGAGTACTCCGGCAGTGCGTGCATCTTTGCTGCGAATTCTGTCAGTACCGGCATCATAGTGCTGATCTCCGGCTTTCTGGAACCTGCCAGCATCGCTATTATCGGCTTGTCTTCCAGTGAGTTGCGCTTGAGGAATTCCTCTCGTGTCTCAAGCATGGCCCTTGATCCGTCAACAGCATCCACGAGGGGATTGCCTTTATAGACATACTTCACTCCCTTGGCGTCAAAGTACGGCTTTTCAAACGGGAACACGATAAAGAGCCTGTCAACATATTTCTTGAGTTTGCGGATACGCCCCTCTCTTGACGCCCAGACCTTCGGCGCTATGTAGTAGAAGACCTTGTAGCCTGCCTTGTGGGCAAATTCAGCAATCTTGAAGTTGAATCCCGGATAGTCTATCAAGATCACCACATCGGGATTCCATGCGAGGATGTCCTTCCTGCAGAAATCCACATTCCTTAGCAGCCTGCCAGCCTTGGCCAGCACCTCCACGAATCCCATTACCGCCCCTTCCTTATAATGGCGTACCAGTCCGGAGGAAACTGCACCTCCGGACTGATAGGACGACCAGGCATCTGACATAAGGTCTCCGCCCCAGAAACGGATATCCGCCTGTGGGTCTTCTGCATATATGCCTTTCATCAGGTTCGAGCCGTGAAGGTCGCCTGAGGCTTCTCCTGCTATGATGTAGTACTTCATCTTAAAACATTTGTCTGAGCCTTTCTGTCTGCTCGTAGTCCGTGCAGTCGAGATTGTGTGCGACGATGCTTATATAACCGTCAGCGACGAGCCTGTGGTCAGCATTGTCCGGATTGCGAGGGTCGTCCGTGAAGTCGCCTACCATCATATAGAGGTCTTCACCTTCTTCAAGAACCGGGTTTGAGCTCTGGCCGAGCATTTCCGGAGTAATTCCGTATTTCGCATAGTGCTGAAGGTCCCATTCCTTGAATTCACGCACCCAGCGTCCCATGCCCTGGACTCCGACCCGTACTCCTTTGATGTCTTCTGCGGGGATGTTCGGGAAGTTCACGTTATAGTACACTCCGTGCTTTTCAGGCCAGTCCTTCATCAGCTTGCTGAATATCTCTCCAAAGTATTTTGTAACACCGCTGAAATCAGCGTCCGGGTGCAGTGTGTCCAGAGATACTCCAATCGCCGGAATCCCGTTCAGAGCACCTTCCATCGCCGCTCCGAGGGTTCCTGAGTAGCATGAGGCTGTCGCTGCATTTGATCCGTGGTTGATTCCCGAAACGACTACATCAGGAAAATTGTCCAGGAACATCGTGTTGAGTCCGAACTTCACGCAGCTTGCAGGGGTGGCATCCACATAGTGCCAGCCATCCCCAAGATCCTTGTGCGCTATCTGCTTGAACCCCAGAGAAACTGCCATGGACATGCCTGACTGGTGGTGTTTCGGTGCGATCACTGTTACGTCTCCGAACTGTTTCATTATTTCTGCCAGGACCTTGATTCCCTTGGCCTGGTATCCGTCGTCATTGGTTATGAGTATACGCATTTTCTCATTATTTACAAACTGCGCAAAGGTAACAAATATTTAATGGATATTTTCATGGTCAAAGATATTCACATTTGAATATTTTTTCTAAATTTGCAGCGATTTTGTGAAAGAGGGTTTTCGCAAATGAAAATACAGGCATAAAGTATTACATTTAAATAGTAGTAAAACAATGATTAAAGTAGGTATTAACGGTTTCGGCCGTATCGGACGCATGGTTTTCCGTGCAGCTGTTGAGAACTTCTCAAACGACATTCAGATTGTAGGTATCAACGACCTTCTCGAGCCAGAGTATCTTGCATACATGCTCAAGTATGACTCAGTTCACGGTCAGTTCAAGGGCGAGGTTGCTGTTGCTGACGGCGCTCTCGTAGTAAACGGTAACAAGATCCGCCTCACTGCAGAGATGGATCCAGCTAACCTCAAGTGGGATGAGGTTGGTGCTGATGTAGTTGTTGAGTCAACTGGTCTCTTCCTTGAGGATGAGAAGGCTCGCAAGCACATCCAGGCTGGTGCAAAGAAGGTTATCATGTCTGCACCTTCAAAGGACGCAACTCCAATGTTCGTATACGGTGTTAACCACGAGACTTACGCTGGTCAGGACATCATCTCTAACGCATCTTGCACAACCAACTGTCTTGCTCCTATCGCTAAGGTGCTCAACGACAAGTTCGGTATCGTTAAGGGTCTCATGACTACAGTTCACGCTGCTACAGCAACTCAGAAGACTGTTGACGGTCCTTCACGCAAGGACTGGAGAGGTGGCCGTGGTATCCTCGAGAACATCATCCCTTCATCTACAGGTGCTGCAAAGGCAGTAGGTAAGGTTCTTCCTGTTCTCAACGGCAAGCTTACTGGTATGGCATTCCGCGTTCCTACTTCAGACGTTTCTGTAGTAGACCTTACTGTAGTTCTCGAGAAGGAGGCTACAATGGCAGAGATCTGCGCTGCAATGAAGGAGGCTTCAGAGGGCGAACTCAAGGGTATCCTTGGCTACACTGAGGACGCAGTTGTTTCAACTGACTTCCGTGGCTGCTCTAACACTTCTATCTTCGACGCTAAGGCAGGTATCAGCCTCGACGCTAACTTCGCTAAGGTTGTTTCTTGGTATGACAACGAGTGGGGTTACTCAAACAAGGTTCTCGAGATGGCACGCGTTATCGCGAAGTAATCTGAACCAGATCAATACTTTATATGGTCGCTTTCCGAAAGGGAAGCGACTTTTTTATTATCTTTGCGCCCGGTTATTAGAAGTTAGTGTAAAATGAAGATTTTCAGCAGGAACGAACGGCCTTCATGGGCTGTTTCATTGATTCCTTTTGTGGTTCTGGTGATTCTCCTTGCGATAGTGATCAAGGTGTTCGGGACCGGAGCTCTGGACGGAGGCAGCCAGGTGGCCCTTATGTTTGCAGCAGGAGTCACGGTTGCCATTTCAATGATATTCTACAGGATCCCGTGGAAGGATCTGGAGGATTCCATAGTCGACAACATCCACTCAGTCGGAACATCAATAGTCATTCTTCTTCTTATCGGAGCCGTCTCCGGTTCCTGGATGCTCAGCGGTGTGGTCCCGACCCTCATATATTATGGTATGAAGGTCATCACACCTTCTATATTCCTGTTCGCATCATGTGCAATCTCTGCCTTGATCTCAGTCATGACGGGCAGTTCATGGACTACAATCGCCACAATAGGAGTCGCTCTTGTCGGAATTGGTACAGCCCAGGGCTATGAACCGGGATGGATTGCCGGAGCTATAATTTCCGGTGCATATTTCGGTGACAAGGTCTCTCCGCTGTCGGATACGACTGTGCTCGCATCTTCATCTGCCGGAACACCACTGTTCACGCATATCCGCTTCATGATGGTCACGACGATTCCTTCATTTGTAATATCCCTTGTTGTCTTTCTGATTGTAAGCCTCCTGCATGAGACGCCAGATGCCAGCCAGACAGCAGGATTTACTGATGACCTCGTGCATTCTTTCAACATATCCCCATGGCTGCTGCTGGTTCCTGTCCTGACTGGGTTTCTGATTGCCCGTAAAGTTCCTGCCATAATCACCTTGTTTTCCGCTTCTGTTATTGCAGGAATCTTTGCTCTGATATTCCAGCCTCATATTCTTGCTGAAGTGGCAGGTGGATCAGACTCACTCAGTTTCGTCGAAGGATTCAAGGGACTTTTCAAGACATATTACGGACCGACAGCCATAGATACAGGCAACACCGAACTTAATTCTCTTGTCTCTACCCGTGGTATGACAGGTATGCTCAACACCGTATTTCTTATAATTGCAGCCAGCACATTCGGAGGAGTCCTGGTCGGCAGCGGTATGCTTCAGAGCCTTACAGACGCCCTTGTAAGTTTTGTGAGAAGAAGGGTGACCATGGTGACGGCAACTGTCGGTACCGGAATCTTCGCCAATATGATCACAGGAGACCAGTATCTCTCAATCCTTCTTACGAGCAGTCTTTATAAGAAGCTCTATCAGGAAAGAGGTTACGACAGCAAGCTGCTCAGCCGTTCGGTGGAAGATTCTGCTACAGTCGTGTCTGTTCTTATCCCTTGGAATTCCTGTGGTATGACACAGGCGACAGTCCTGAAAGTAAGTACAATGACCTACCTTCCATATTGTCTGTTCAATCTTATTTCCCCGTTCATGTCGATATTCATTGCTGCGATTGGATATAAGATTGTTCGTAAATCCAAATAATTTTTTATCTTTGTGAGGTTTTGGCAAAGAATGTTGCCATAAAGACGATCACAACAATATTTAATATCACAAATTATGAAAGAGTTGAAAGGAACAAGGACTGAAGCCAATCTTCAGACAGCGTTTGCAGGTGAGTCACAGGCTCGCAACAAGTACACTTATTATGCTTCAAAGGCAAAGAAGGATGGTTATGTCCAGATAGGGAAGCTTTTCGAGGAGACAGCCAACAACGAGAAGGAGCATGCCAAGATCTGGTTCAAGCTTCTTCACGGCGGAATCATTCCGGACACTCCGGAGAACCTTCTTGATGCAGCCGAGGGCGAGAACTATGAGTGGACTGACATGTATGCAGGCTTTGCTGTCGTTGCCCGCGAGGAAGGATTTGACGAAATCGCCGATCTCTTTGAGAAGGTTGCAGCAATCGAGAAGATGCACGAGGAGCGCTATCGCAAGCTTCTGGCTAATGTGGAAGGTGGACTCGTGTTCTCACGCGACGAAGATATGATGTGGGAGTGCTCGAACTGCGGTCACATCGTAATCGGCAAGAAGGCTCCTGAGGTTTGCCCTGTCTGCAAGCACGCCAAGAGCTACTTCATGATCCACCCGACAAACTACTAAAATATAATAATTAAAGAAGCGACGTGCTTTCCTGAATGTCAAGGAGGCACGTCGCTTTTGCTTTTCTTAATCTCAGATTCAATCCTTCTTTACGGAAATTCTGATTGAAATCATTCCCACAAGGCAGTTCCATAATATATATGCCGTCATAGAGAGCAGCACGACTGCTGACCAGTTTATCTTGAAGATCAAGGCTATGATGGCAATGACAGCGATGAATGCGATGAAACCGATTCTGACTTTATTGGTCTTCGATCCTTTCTTGAACTTCATCGAGAACATCGGGATCTCGCTGACCAGCAGGAGTGAAAGGATGACTGATACGACAGGAAGGAACCATTCGTTCTGAACGGGCGAGAGGGAAGTGACCTGTCCGAAGCTGTAGAAATATACAGCAGATCCACACCACATCGCACAGGCAGGAGTCGCCAGTCCGAGGAAGTTCTCGCTCTGTCTGTCATCTACATTGAACTTTGCAAGACGAAGTGCAGAAAATATGCAGATCAGCAGAGGAATATAAGCAGCGATGCCGGTGTGTCCTGTCACGATCATGTATCTGTGCACCATCAGGGACGGGAGAAGGCCGAAACTGACCATGTCTGCCAGTGAATCAAGCTCCTTGCCGATATCTGAATATGCCTTCAGCAGCCTGGCTGCAAAACCATCAAGGAAATCGCATACGGCAGCTCCCAGCATGAGGATGAATCCAAGGTCAAACCTGGCCTGGAAAGTGAATATCACTCCCAGAGCCCCGCAAAGGAGGTTCATGGAAGTGATTGTATTGGGAATATGTTTTACGATATTCATCGATCTGGCTTATTTGATGCCGAGTTTCTTAGCAATGTGCTTAGGAAGAGCATCTTTATGAACCACGATGTTCATGGTCTTGTAGCGTACGAACGCGTCGGATGCGTACCAGATACCCTTGTACTTTCCGGTCTCGCCCCAAGAGTTCTTCACCATGAAGTACTTTGTGCCGTTCTGATCCTGAGCCAGACCATAGATGTGCATTCCGTGATCGTCTGTGGTGGTCTTGCGGTCATAGCCTTCCTGACGCATCTCCTGGGTGATCTCCATCTCCTTAGGAAGTTCCGTCTTCACTTCTTCCTTAGGCTCGTCCTTGGCCTTGCCGACCCATCTTTCCTGATCAGAGCCTGCTGCTGCCTTCTTCTTCTCGACAGGCATAACTGCAAGTCCGTCACGGGTGAAGCCCTTCTCACTTACGTCAGACCCCCATGCGATGGTGTATCCTTTGTCGATAGCGTTATACATCACCTCCATCATTTCATCCATCGGAAGGTTGTAGGCAGTGTCCCATCTCCAGTTGTCGCAGACCTCGATGATGAACGGCTCATAGAAAGGATGATGTGTGAATGAAGTGATGTTCACGTAGTCGTCATAGTTGAAGCCGATGTGGTCTCTGTATGATTCAGGGGTGTATTCTACTCCGTTTACTGTGAATGTCTCAGGATATTCGCCGAAATATGCCTCGATGATTCCGTCAAAGCCTCTGAGCCATGCTGTGGAGAGCTTTCTGTTAGGGTTGCTCTTGATAGCGTCCACATATCCCTTGAGGGCTGCGTCAAGTTCGGAGTGCTCAGGCTTGTCTGTGCCGTAGTTGAATCCTGGCATTGCCTCCTGCGGAACGATACCGTAGTCGTTTATCACGTGGAGCACATCGCCGAATGAGCTTCCTGCTGCAAAGTTAAGGTGACCGTCAAGACGGACATACTTGACTGCTCTGTCGCGGTAGGACTTGCCCACAACGAACATTTCTGAAAGATCGAGACTGTCTCCTTTCATTCTGAGGACCTCTGACTCCACGAAAGAGAGGGCAGAGAAGCACCAGCATGTTCCGGAACGGTATTGATTTTTGATTGAAGTTACAGGGTTCTCCTTGATGGTCGTGAACTCGTACTCTGGAGCCTTTGGCTTTTCCTGAGCTGACAGGGTCACGGCTGCAAGCAGTGCTAATGAAATCAATTTTACTTTTTCCATAATCTTCATATTTGTAGCAAATTTATTGTCGTTAGTACAATTTTTAACGTTTAAACATGCAAATTTATGTTTTTTTTCGCTCTTTTTCAAGAATAAATCCTATATTCGCGATAGTTAACATGTAATAACCAACTAAACATCCAATCTCATGAAAACAATTTTTAAAGCTGCGATGCTTCTTGCATCAGCTCTTGTAGTGTTCTCTTCATGTTTGAAGGAACAGACTTCTCTTGATATAGAGAAGATTCCTGGAACAGCTAAAGTGACAGGAACTCTCGTTATCTGGGAAGGAACCGATTTCGTTGATGGAAAGTTTGTCTCACTCAAGAAACCATCAGCAAACACCGAAGTAACTGTAAGAGTTCATAATAATTCCTTTACTACAGGTGGTGCAAAGGGTATGACAGATTATACTGCAGTTACAAATGAGGAAGGTAAGTTTGAATGTGTGATTCCTGCTGTTGATGCAGGTGTGACTTTCTCTATCTCAGCTCCTTCATTTGTTGCAGATTTCAAGAAGGTAAAGGGCGTGAAGGACGGTGCACCTGAAATCGAGAATCTCGCGGGCGTATATTCAGTTGACAAGTCCACGACATACAAAGTAACTCCAGGTGATATCAAGGACGTCTATGTTGAGTATACTCACAGTGAGTCGACGAAAGCATGGTTCTTCGAGACAACTGTTCCTTTCCATGTGTATGTGGGCAAGGCATATGCTGCTCCGACTTCTGTGAAGAAGGCTGATATCATTGACGGTCGTGAAACATACAAGTACAATGGTGAAGTGCTTCCAGCTGATAAGGTTGCTGTTGAACTCACAGTTACATATAACAGCCTTAACCATACAGAAAAACTCGTAGGTTTCTCTGATTCCAAGGGATTCATCAAGTTCGATATTCCTGCCAAGTCCGTAGAAGATATGGGTTCTGGTGCAGTAAGTCTGTCACTTAATGCAGTAGAGCACCTTGGAGAAGATGACTACACATATTATACCTGGGTGACCAATAGCAATGACAACTCGAAGAGCAAGGAGGGATCATGCGACCTTCTCGCAGGCACTTATACATTCGCTCACTCGGCGACAGATTGCCAGAGCACTTATGATTTCCGTTTCTTTACTCCTGAAGTAAAGGTTATCATGACCGTTGCCCAGGTCAATGAGGATGAGGGTATCCTTAATTTGATTGATGAGAACAACGACAATGATGATAACTACAGAAAGTACTACAGGAACCTCAAATCATATTATGCTGAGTTCTGGGGTTTAAGTAAATTTGAAATAGAGTAGTGGTATGAAAAGAATATTCTCAGTATTTTTGGTTGCCTGTGTTGCGCTTGTCAGTGCATCAGCGCAGGAAACTGAAAAGAAACAGTATCTGCCGGAGGCAGGTGACTGGTCTATTGGAGTGGATGTAAAGCCGATCTTCAAATATGTGAGTGGTCTTTTCAATAATTATGGCAAGCAGTCGAATCTTGATTTCGGTGGAGGTCAGCCTAGTATCTTCAGACCAGATACAAGCATGGTTACCTTGACAGATACCACTGCTTACTCGGATTACCTTCAGTATTATCCTACTGTGTCTATCATGGGAAAGTATATGATCACAGATCAGCTTGCTGTCAAGGTTAATCTCGGACTTCTTTACAATACTTCAAAGAAAGGAACATATTCAGATGATCAGCTTGCTGCAATTCTGGATCCGTTCTCTCAGTCAAAGGTCGCAAATGTGACTGCAACAAGACAGCTCGGTCTCAGCCTTCAGGCTGGTGCAGAGTACAGGATAGGAAAGAAGAGAATCCAGGGAGTGTTCGGTGGCGGACTTATGTTTGGTATCTCCAACGATAAGACCACTTATTCTTACGGTAATGAGATGACTATCATCAACCAGTGGCCTTTAGGTTCCGCGCAGTCTAAAGATAAGCCTAAGGAAGGATATCGCCCTCTGAAGCAGTTCACAAAGACTCCGACGATCTATGCTGGTCTTTATGGTTCTGCAGGTGTCGAGGTTTTTGTAGCGCCTAAGATTTCTCTTGGAGCAGAGGTCAGCCTTTGCGCAGGCTATCTGATCAAGCCGCAGAAGTTTCAAATTTCTGAGGGATATAATCCGGATATGGGAATCATAGAAAAGCATACAGAACTTATTGAGCCATTGACTGCTTCATTCCAGCTTTCTACAAGAAATCTCGGAGGAAGTCTCTATATGGCATTCTATTTCTAAGATCTGAAGATAAATCGTTATCGGGAAGGGAGTCACCTCTCTTCCCGATTTTTTGTACCTTTGCGCTCATGAACAGGAGGCATACCATATTATATATACATGGAATGGGAGGCGGGGGAGACTCGCGGATTCCATCTATTCTTCGTGAGTATTTCTCCTGTCATTCTCTACACGGCGAAATGGGACAAGAATCTGATGTGGAAATCATATGCAGGACATATGACTTCGATCCGGAGGTTGCTCAGGTTCAGATAAGAGCATGGGTAGATGAATTGCACCCGGAGTTGATAATAGGTGAATCCCTCGGTGCCCTTCATGCCATGAGGATCAAGGGTGTATCTCATCTCTTTGTTTCGCCTGCGCTCAATGCACCCGTATTTTTTTGTATCCTCTCATGGCTGTCTCTCCTTCCTGGTGTGACATGGTACTTTGACCGGAAATATAGGCCTAAGGATGGCGACAGACAGCCTCTGCATTTCTGTCGGAGGATACTTCGGAAATATAAGGCTCATCGTGCCGCTGCATTTGCAGCTGCCAAGGATCGCAGACCGGATGAGATGTTTCATGCATTTTTCGGTACCCATGACCACTATCGAAGAAGCGGGATCGTCAGTGTCGAATTATGGGAAAAGCACTTTGGGAAGTCTTACACGATGTATGATGGCACTCATTTTATGGAAGATGAGTTTATTTCCTCTCTTCTTGTTCCGGCTGTTATCAATCTTCTGAATAACAAATAAGGAAACATAAATGTTCAAGAAAATAACATTTATGTTTCCTTGTGTTGTATGCCTAAAAATGAAGGTTTCCGGTTAGATTGTCCTTCCCGGATAAGCCTTGAGGCCTTCTTCAAGAATCTTCAGTGCCTTCTTCATTTCATCGATCTCAAGTACATATGCGATTCGGGCGTGATTCTTTCCCTTGCCTGGAGTCTTATAGAATGAAGCTGCCGGTGTAACCATTGTGGTTTCGTTGTTCAGACGGAAACTTTCGAGCATCCACCTGGCGAATGACTCAGTGTCGTCGACAGGCAGCTCTGCAATGGTATAGAATGCTCCCATTGGGACCGGTGTGAAGACTCCTTCTATCCTGTTGAGCCCCTCGATCATGAAGTCCCTTCTCTTGATGTATTCTTCCTTGACAGCATCAAAATATTCATCAGGAGTGTCGAGAGCACCGATTGCTGCAATCTGGCCTATTACAGGCGGGCAGAGACGTGCCTGCGCATATTTCATCGCAGCAGTCATGACTTCCTTGTTGTGCGAGACGATGCAGCCGATTCGCGCTCCGCAAAGGTTATATCTCTTGGATACGGAGTCAATGAGGATGACATTCTGCTCAAGTCCAGGTATGTTCATGGCTGAGAAATGAGGCTCGTCAGTGTAGCAGAATTCCCTGTACACCTCGTCAGAGAGGATGAACAGGTCGTGCTTCCTTGCGATTTCTCCGATTGCCAGCATGCTTTCCTTGCTGTAGAGTGTTCCGGTTGGGTTTCCGGGGTTGCAGAGAAGGATAGCTTTGGTCTTTTCGGTGATGGCTTTCTCGAATTCCTCGACTGGAGGAACCTGGAAACCCTTCTTCATGTCTGTTGGAATCGCCTTCAGGGTGATTCCGTTCATGAAGGCAAAGGTGTTGTAGTTTGTGTAGAACGGCTCAAGTACGATCACCTCATCTCCTTCATCACAGGTGATTGCGAGTGCGAGATTGACACTCTCGCTGCCTGCTACAGTGACGATCAGCTCGGGTACTTCTATATCGATGCCGATTTTCTTGTAGTATTTGTTGACAAGGCCCTCACGCAGCTCCATGAGTCCGGCAGAGTGGGAGTATGAGATGTGATCGGCAGCAAGGTTGTGGATGGCCTCAAGAGCACATTCAGGTGATTTTATATCAGGCTGTCCGAGATTTAGATGATATACTTTCACGCCCTGCTTTTTTGCAGCATCTGCGTATGGAACCAGCTTTCTTATTGCCGAAGCCGGCATTGCCTGAGCTGTCTTGGAGATGTTTGCCATTTTCCTTTTAGATGAATTTCAATGATAAAACTTCGTACACTACTGTTTCGGGGCGCAAAGATAACGATATTTTTAAGAAACTCTCCCTTGAATTTATTATCTTTGCGGCTTATTTGACAAAATTCATCTGTTTATGGCGACTTTCAGACACCGTGCCTTGAACGAGGCGGCTTCACACCAGACCTCACGTTATTTCGAAGAGGCCGGCCCCGTGTCCGGATATTTCGGACGTAATGTGCTTGATCTTGGAAAGATGAAGGCTTATATGTCTCCCAAGGCATATGAGGCAGTTCTTGCGTCAGTACGCTATGGGGCGAAGCTGGACAGAAGTGTTGCAGATGAGATCGCTGAAGGAATGAAGAAGTGGGCCATGGAAATGGGTGCGACTCATTATACCCATCTCTTTCAGCCACTTACCGATTCAACTGCAGAAAAGCATGAAGCCTTTGTCTCTTTCAAGGAAGGAGTCGCTTTTGAAAAATTCAAGGGTGACGCGCTTGTGCAGCAGGAACCGGATGCGTCCAGTTTTCCTAACGGAGGACTCAGAAACACTTTCGAGGCCAGAGGATATTCGGCATGGGACCCATCGTCTCCTGTGTTTCTGATGGATGGCACATTGTGTATCCCTTCTGTCTTCGTTTCTTATACAGGTGAGGCCCTTGACACCAAGGCTCCCAATCTGAAGTCCCTGCATGCCCTGAGTGAGGCTGCGACAGCAGTAGCCAACCTTTTTGACAAAGGTGTCAACGCCGTGAAGGTCAACCTCGGTATCGAGCAGGAGTATTTTCTTGTGGATGAATCGCTATATAATGCCCGTCCGGACCTTATGCTGTGCGGAAGGACTGTCATCGGGCATACATCAGCAAAGGACCAGCAGCTTGAAGACCATTATTTCGGTGCTATTCCTTCGCGTGTGAGCTCTTTCATGAAGGACTTTGAGACAGAGGCATACAAGCTTGGAATCCAGCTCCAGACAAGGCATAACGAGGTGGCTCCCAATCAGTTCGAGTGTGCTCCAGTATATAGTGAGGCCACCACGGCTGTGGATCAGAACATGATGCTGATGATCGTGATGCAGAAGGTGGCTGAGAAGCATCATCTCAAGGTGATCTTCCATGAGAAGCCTTTTGACGGGGTGAACGGATCGGGAAAGCACTGCAACTGGTCGATAACGACAGATACCGGAGTAAACCTCCTTTCGCCAGGAAAGACCCCGACAAAGAATCTGCAGTCCCTGTCCTTTTATGCGTCAGTGCTGAGGGGAGTGTATAAGCATCATTTCCTTCTGATGACATCTGTGGCAACACTGAGCAACTCATATCGTCTTGGTGGAAATGAGGCTCCGCCTGCCATAATGTCTGTCTTTTCCGGTTCCACTCTCTATCGTGTGTTCCAGGAAATAATGGGACTGACGGAGGCTCAGGTGGCTTCCGGAAAGCAGGAAAGCATAAGAATCGTGAATTCCATTCCTGAGATATTCCCGGACAATACTGACCGTAACAGGACCTCTCCATTTGCCTTTACAGGAAACAGATTCGAGTTCAGAGCTGTCGGCTCATCTCAGAATGTGGCGTCGGCTGTGTATGTTCTCAATTCGGTCGTAGCCGAGAGCCTTCGGGAGTTCAAGGCTGAGGTGGATGCTCTTGAGGCTTCGGGTGAAGACAGGTCATCTGCTGTCATGACCGTTGTCCGCAGATTCATCACTGAGGCGAAGGACATAATGTTCGAAGGAAACGGATATAGCAGGGAATGGGAGGAAGAGGCGCAGAATCGTGGGCTGAAGGCTGTCAGAAATGTTCCGGAGGCTTATGAGATATATCACGATCCGGATGTCATAGAACTGTTTGATTCTGTGGGTGTTCTCGCACCTAATGAAGTCGAGGCTCGTTTCGAGATTCTCAATGAGACATATGTGAAGAAGTTGCAGATTGAAGCGCGTGTATTGGGGGATATGTGCCTGAATCATGTGATTCCGGCGGCGGTAAAATACCAGAATGTCCTGATTGAGAACGTGAGGGGAATGAAGGAAGTCTTTGGTGAGGAGTTCATGAATTTCTGCTCGGCTGAAGTCGGCACTTTGAAACAGATATCCCAGTATATCAATAATATATCTCTGGATGTGGAGACCCTGGTGGAGGCTCGTAAGAAGGCCAACAGAATTGAAGACATAGCTCTCAGGGCCAAGGTGTATTCACATGAGGTCAAGGATATGATGGATAAGATCAGAGACAGTGCAGACAGGCTTGAAATGCTCATTGATGATGAATTGTGGCCGATTCCGAAATATAGGGAACTGCTGTTCTTTTAGAGCTTGAAGATGTATGTTTAAGGAATGTGTAACACCTCAGGAAATCGAGAAGCTGGAATATGCTTCCTTTCCGGGAAAAATATATGTGATTGACTCTGTAGGAGCTGAATTCAACAGGGCCATCGCTTATCTGCGTTCTCAGAAGATCATTGGCTTTGACACTGAGACACGGCCGACTTTCACCCCGTCGCAGCCTCGTTACGGAGTGGCTCTTCTGCAGCTTTCCGGTCCGGACAAGGCTTTCCTGTTCAGAGTTAATAAAATAGGAATGCACAGGCGTCTGTGTAACCTTCTTTCATCCTCTAAAATACTTAAGGTGGGAGCGGCTATTCACGACGATATCAGAGGATTGCAGCGGTTGCGTGATTTTCAACCGGATGGCTTTACGGATCTTCAGAAGATCGTCTGTGAATGGGGAATCAGAGACAAGAGCGTCAAGAAGATGGCTGCCATCATCCTCGGAATCAGGATATCCAAGACCCAGCAGCTTTCAAACTGGGAGGCTGAGAAACTCAGTGATTCGCAGTGCATGTATGCGGCAACAGATGCATGGGTCTGCCGGGAGATGTACCTCAAGCTGATGAGATCGGAGAGGAACCCGCTGCCGCCGGCTGAACCGGCTGTTACGAAATAGTACTTCTTGTCATGTCGAGCGAGATTTCACTCCTGTCTGGCGAAGTTTTCCCCTTGTCATGTCGAGCGAAGTCGAGACATCTGTAAATTTGATAACATTTAAGAAAAATGATAAAGATAATACTGAAAAGAGGCAGGGAAGAGTCCCTGATGCGTTTCCACCCATGGGTCTTCTCTGGAGCTATTGCTGATGTCCAGGGAAATCCGTCGGAAGGTGATCTGGTGGCGGTACATGCTGCAGACGGCGGTCTGCTGGCATACGGACATTATCAGATCGGCTCGATTGCAGTGCGTGTGCTCAGTTTCGACGACAGCGCACTCCGCCCTGATTTCTGGGAGGTAATGCTGTCCCGCGCGCTTCAGGTGCGTATAGACTGCGGTCTTCATGGAAGTGCAATGACAAACTGCTATCGTCTGGTCCACGGCGAGGGAGACAACCTGCCGGGACTGATCATCGATTACTACGATGGCGTGTGCGTCATGCAGGCTCACTCAGTGGGAATGTTCAGAGCAAAGAAACAGATTTCGGATGCGCTTCAGAAAGTATATGGAGAATCGTTGAAGGCCGTTTATGACAAGAGTTCGGGTACTGCACCGTACAAGGCTGGGCTCGAACTGATTGACGGTTATATGTATCGCCATCCCGAGTTCAGGGATGACGAACAGGTTGTCGTGGAGAACGGGCAGAAGTTCCTTGTGAACTGGACAGAGGGACAGAAGACCGGATTCTTCCTGGACCAGCGTGACAACAGGGCTTTGGTCGGAAGTCTTTCTCGTGGCCGTAATGTCCTGAATCTCTTCTGCTACACAGGTGGATTCTCAATCTATGCTTTAGCAAACGGAGCCCTTCATGTGGATTCTGTTGACAGTTCCAGGAAGGCCATGATGATGGTAGACAGGAACGTGGAGCTGAACGGATTCGATCCGTCATTGCACACCAGTCTCTGCTGCGATGCAATCGACTATCTTCGTGATGTTCCGGAAGGAAAATATGACCTGATGATAGTGGATCCGCCAGCATTTGCAAAGCATAGGGGAGCCCTGAAGAATGCCCTTCGTGCCTATCAGCGTCTGAACGCCGCTGCAATTTCAAAGGTTGCTCCGGGAGGATTCGTTTTCACATACAGCTGCTCGCAGGTGGTGGACAAGGAAGCATTCGCATTGGCAGTCTTTTCGGCAGCTGCCCAGTGCGGACGCAGCGTGAGGATCCTGGACCGTCTGAACCAGCCGTGCGACCACTCCGTGAACATCTATCATCCGGAAGGGGAGTACCTCAAGGGACTTTTGCTCTATGTGGAATAGTGCTCCTATTCCCTAATTCCCTGGAATCCAATACATTGCCCAATTGTCCTGCCTTCCTCGCCATGCAGGACAATCGCTTAATCCCCTGAATGATAGAAAGATACGTGATTTGAGTGAAATTCTGAAATAAATTTTGTAATTCAGATAAAAGTCCGTATATTTGCAATCCCAAAACGGAAATGGTGCTTTGGCCGAGCGGTTAGGCACAGGTCTGCAAAACCTGCTACAGCGGTTCGATTCCGCTAGGCACCTCTAAAAAGTGGCTCTCACACACGTGAGAGCCACTTCGCGTATAAAAACCTTGCTACTTTCTTGCTACCTTTTAAAAGAATGCCCAGACACGTGTTCTGTGCCTGGGCGGTTGCGATTAAAATATAGTTGCCTTGTGTGGCTTACTATGCTGCGAAGATACAAAGAATTATTTAATCTTCACTGTTCTTTGTTTATAAGATTCACAGGAGAAAGGATTACTCGCCCTCTACTGGTGCATCCTCGTCAAGTCTGACCAGGGTGAGCATTTCGCCGGATTTTTCGCCGGTTTTGGTGTTCACGAAGAAGTACTTCATGAAGACTTTTGGGGCGGCGGCGTTAGGGGCGCCGTGCTTGTTGTCGAAGTCTTCTTTGATGTCGTACTCTTCGCAGACTGCTTCGAGAGGCTGGGCGATCTGGACTGCCTTGCCGTAGGCACGGGTGACACCGTTGGACTGTGGAGCGGATGCCATTATGATGAGCTTGAGGTCAGCTGCGTTGTCCGGTTCTCCTTCGAGTTCGAATGTGAACTTCGTTGGAGTGAGGGTTACGACGGCTTCGGTCGGGGCTTCAACGCCCTGGAGTGCCGGAGGGTTGGAGAGGACTTCGCCACCGCAGAATACGATCCAGTAGTTCAGACGTGAATAGAGGTTGGCTCCGGAGATCTTTGCTGAGGTACCGAGAACGGATTTTCCAGCCTGGGTCTGAGCCAAGGCATTCCACGCGAGGATCTGGGCGTTGGTTAGGTTCTTCCAGCTCTGCGAGAGCTGCTTGAATATTGACTTGACAGCTGCCTGTGCAGATGTTCTGACACCGCCACCGTAGCCACGGTTACGGATGTACTTGCGACCGCGGACCTTGGCTGCGGTCACTCCTTTTGCGGAGCCTGACATCTCCTCAAAGGCGATAGAAGGAATGTACTTCATAGTTTGTTGGGTTTAAGTTAATGATATTGTGTTTTACGCGCGTTTTCGTAGG
>JAGBAO010000023.1 GCA_017938925.1 Bacteroidales bacterium
GGCCATCAAGGAATATGCAGGAGTGGACGTTGCAGGCATGTCTGAGGACGAGCTCCGCGAGACCTGCAAGAAGCTCCACGTGGAGACCGACCCTTCATTCGGAAAGGGCAAGCTCATCGATGCTATCTTCGGAGAGTACTGCGAGAAGCACCTCGTGCAGCCTACATTCATAACAGACTATCCTGTGGAGATGTCTCCGCTCACAAAGCGCCACCGCACTAATCCAGAGCTTACCGAGCGTTTCGAACTCTTCGTCTGCGGAAAGGAGCTTGCTAACGCATACAGCGAGCTGAACGACCCGATCGACCAGTACGAGCGTTTCCAGGACCAGCTCAAGCTCAAGGACAAGGGCGATGACGAGGCTATGTTCATCGACATGGATTTCGTGCGCGCACTCGAGTACGGAATGCCTCCTACATCAGGACTCGGAATGGGAATCGACCGTCTGACAATGTTCATGACCAACTCCCCTACCATCCAGGACGTACTCTTCTTCCCTCAGATGAGACCGAAGAGCCTGTAAGCGGAGAACAAACAGCATTTCCAAATAAAATGAAGCAACCTCTTCTACAGACAAGAAGAGGTTGTTTTCGTTTATGAAACCTATTCGGTTGCAAAACGGAGGAAAACGGCAAAAGTAAATCAGAAGCGGACACCGACTCCGCATGTGAATGAGGCGGTGCGGAAGGAGATGGTGGAGATGCCGGCTGAAACTGCAATCAGACGCCACGAAGCGATTACGCCGCATTCAGCGGCAAATCCGGAACGGGACCAGTCAGAGACTGACGCCCAGTTGCCATCTACATCTTCCCAAGCAAGTTTGCGATAGCCATATCCTGCTCCGGCATACACTGTAAGCCATTTCGCCGCTCCGGCAAGAACACCGCCGCTGACCATCAGATTACTGCGTTTCTCAGTTCCGCTCGGCCATATCTGACTGCCATTTTCCAAACTGCCGTCAGAAGCACACGAATATGAGGTGTCGCAGGAAGTGAAGTTGCTTCTGAAAGCCAGATATCCTCCCCAGCGCCCATGCTGATATCCGGTCATAAGTCCATAAGACATGTCGGGAACTGCCAGCGATGCAAGCAGAAAGACATCGCCACGTTTTGAAACCTCGGTCACTTCTGGCCGGATATCTGTACCTGTGGAGATCATACTGCGTGAAGAATCGGCAACAGCAAGGAAGACGCTATCCGCAAGCGGCTCATTAACTTCAATAGTTCCAGCCACAGCCTCCGGCCTTACACCTGTGGTAAACCATTCGCCTATCGAAGTAAAACGGCGTCGCTGAGCCTCTGACATTTCCGGCTCCTGCGCCTTAAGGCCCTTATTCATGCCCAAGAAACTGTCTATCAGCGACTGAGCTTCCTCCCTTGAAACCTGTTCTCCTGCAGCAACCTTCGACTTCAGCTTCATGCACTGACCGCAGAGGTCTTCATATATATCCAGACGCTCATCCATGCTCCTTTCCTGTCCGGCAGCCAAGAAAGTCACGAACAGCAGAATCGCGACGCAGAAAATATGTCTGAATAGTGTTTCCATATAATGCAAAATTACGAAATTAACACAAAAAACAGTATCTTTGAACTATATTATAAGCCCCAATGTTAGGACCTTCAGGATTCTTTCTGCCTTCCGGACCGGAAAACGCAGATACTGCCAGCAATGACCTTGAACTCATCCACACTTCAAAGGACGGGTTCAATGAGTTGTATCGTATCTGCAAAAGCGGAAGATTCTTCGTCTATAAGGCTCTCAAGAAGCAATATCGCGGCAATCTGATGTACGAAGACCTGCTGTCAAAGGACTTCAACATAGGCTTTTCGCTTACCCACCCCGGACTCTGCCAGTACTTCGCAAAGATCCGGCATCCGGAAATAGGCAGTTGCATTGTAATGGAATGGATAGATGGCTGCACGCTGGAGGAGTTCATTGCTACAGGCGATATCGACAAATCACTCGCCGGAAAAATCATCTGCGAAATCTGTGATGCCCTTGGATATATGCACCGCAGGCAGGTGATCCACCGAGACCTCAAACCTGAAAACATCCTCGTCACCCACAACGGACAGAACGTCAAGATCATCGATTTCGGACTGTCTGACGCCGATTCATTCGCCGCATTCAAAGCTCCTGCCGGAACCAGGATATACGCATCTCCGGAGCTCCTTGCAGGGGAGCCGATCGATAGCCGAAGCGACATATGGTCGCTCGGAGTCATCATCGGAGAGACGCATCCATACTATCGGAAAGTGGCCGAAAAGTGCCTCGTGCGGGCAAGGGAAAAAAGGTATGCAAGCGCAGAAGAAGTAAAAAATGCCATCCTGCATGAAAGCTCACGGAAGTTCTGGAAGGCAGTCTTATGGGTAGCCGCGAGTGTCGTAGCAGCGATATTGGCAGCAGGCATAGCTGCATCCTACTTGGCAGGGTTCCCATCTGAAGGCACCACTGAGCCACAGCAGAAAGAAGAGATTTCCTCACCGGTCAGGAACAATACCGACTCCACGCTTGTAGCGGCCCCGCAACAGACAGGTCAACCAGCACCGCAAACGGAAACTAAAAGCCACAATGCTGCGCATAAATCTCCAAAGAAAGTCTCCAAAGCAACAGTTGACGAAACAACAGAGACCCAAATCGAGGTTCCGGAACAGAAAGCAGAAGAAAACATCGATGCCGAAGCCCTCGAAGACCTATTCAAGGAGGCAGCCGGGCAGATTCTTTAGACCTGTCTCTTAGAAAATCAGCAATATTTATGGCATTTGTATTGCATTTTGACGTCATTTATATATCTTTGCGTAAAAAGATATGATTATGAGACAGACAGCAACAACCATCAGACTGGACGCGGACCTGAAAGCAGAGTTCGATAAACTTTGCGAGGAGTTCGGCATGAGCGCAAATACGGCATTCAATATATATGTAAAGACCGTCGTGCGGCAAAGAAGGATACCGTTTCAGATTGAAACAGACCCGATTGATGAAGTGACGGAAAGGGGACGCAGGGCGTTCTGGGAGATACGACGTATGGCTGCAGAGAACGGCACAGCCGGAATGAGCTTGGAGGAAATCAATGAAGAAATCAGACTTGCCAGACTGGGACTATAAAATGAAATTCTTGACAATAATAGACACCAATGTCATCGTATCAGCATTTCTATCAAGGCACAATGACTCTGCGACCGTCCTCTTTCTTGACTGTTTATTCAAAGGGACCATCACACCTATCTACAATGATGAAATACTGAATGAATACTCCACAGTACTGACACGATCTAAATTCAAAATCGCGAAAGAGAAGATTGATGCAGTATTGACTGAAATCAAGACAAAAGGCATCCACTCCGAAAGGGTCAACAGCGGAGAAACATTGCCGGACGCCAAAGACCTTGTATTCTACGAAGTAGCACTGAGCAAAGAGGATTCATTTCTTGTTACCGGCAACCTGAAGCATTTCCCGAAGAAGCCGTTTGTGGTTTCACCGGCGGAGATGATGGAGATCATTCATGCTGCTATGTTCGGTGGCGGAAAAATTCTGAGCGAGACGAGGGCGATATATGGCAGAGGTGTTTACGGAAACTGGTGATAAAACATGCACGGTGGCCATTAGAACCGACCACCGTGCATAGGAATTATCAGATGCGTGAATCAACCAAGTCCACCAGAGCTTTCACAAAATGGCGTCGCAGGAAATCGTCATCAACTGACGTAGAGTGATAGGTCGTTGTATAGATAAGGTCATAGCCGTTCTCTTCTGCAACCTTTTCTACATCATTACGAGTCTGTCCCCAATTTCGACAAGAGCAGATAACTATTTCACACCCGTCGTTTATCAAGGCCGTCAAATGCTTATATTGCTCACAGCCAGGATCGCCACAACTATAGAATCCCACCAATACTCCCCTATAGTGGCCTTTGCATTCAAAATCCAATTTATTCTGTATTCTTTCAGCAGAAGGCCATTCGGATTCCTGTATAATTGAAGCACACAGGTCACATATAGAAGGTGTCTTTCCGATTTGGCTCGAGCCCTTTACGCAAATCATTGTTTTCATATAAACTGACATTTAAGATTGAATATTCATATTTTTTGACAACGGACAGATCGACCGTATGATTTCTCTGTGTCGGCCGACTTCGACGGATTGACATAGACATTGCTGAATGTCAGGGCGTAGGAGTCGTTTTCATGAGATACTGACCAATATTCGCCTATGTCGCCATATGCCAGACTACCATAGTGTCCGTCACGATAAGACGCAGCAGGATACCAGATGATTTCATCTTCACCGAACTTACCAGAGAAGTTCATACCTTCATTGACACTGTCATATATTCCTGAGTAAGCCGCTGACGAGTCACAAGCCTTAGCCCAAACGCCTTCTTCACCGCCATTCGGGACACGCCATCCTGCAGGGCATGGATCGTGAAATGTTTTAATGTTGTTCCACGACGTTCCACCAAACAAATTCAGATAGAATGTCGTCGGATTCAATTCCATATCGGCTAAATATCCGTCTGAAGCAGTGCTCCAAGTCCCCGCAGAGACAGCCTCAACATTCTCCGATATTGAAGACCGCCCCAGGAACGGATCCTTTCGGCCCCACTGATACAGAAGACCGAGAGCGCCGACATCACCTGGAGTTGCACTCGTCGCACCCAGATTGCGGTCCATCATGGTGCCGGCGTCGTTGTAATAGACCTGCTCCTTCCAGCCTTCTTCTGCGCACCAGATATGCCATGACCAGAGGATTGTGCCCTTGGAGTTCTTTACAGCGATGACTGCATTGCCGTCACGGAAGGTCTCAGGTGTTGAGAAACGGATGTAGCCATCCTTGTAGTCTGCAGAGGCGATGAGGTCTCCGACATTCGGCATTTCGTCGGTACCGAATGACTCCCAAAGTACTTCCACGCTCTTGACATTTCCCACAGTCGCGTCAGTATTTCCTATCACAGACCTGAATTTATAGTCTCCTGCTCCCTGGATGAGGTAGCAGTTTGCCGTCCCTGCGGCAGAAAGATCTGTATAAGCCTTTCCATCATCCTCGTCTCCAGAGTCTTCGCCGCCTTCACCGTCACCGGATCCGCTGTCTCCCGTGCTGTTCCAATCCTCGAGTTCACAGCCTATCTCCACCTTGATCGCAGTTGTGGATGTATTGAGGGTAGCGGTATAAGTATATGCCACACCCGGGCGGAAATTGAAAGAGTCCTCCAGCAGATATGACACGCTCTTTGAGTTGATCTCCAGAAGAGGAACAGACGTGGCAAGCATCTGAGGCACCACAATAGCCTCATACACCACGGCATCATATCCGTCAAAGCTCCTGAGGCCGAGCCTTTTCATCTTGATTGACTTCATTCCGCTGTACGGGTCCTTGGAAACCGAACCTTTAGTAAAATCTACTCTTGCGCCCGTAACAGTGCTGTGAAGAAGAATGGAAGCATCATCAGGAAGAGAACCGATATAGTCCGCGCCAGCCACTATCTTTACGGTAAGTTTGCTCATAAGGTGATTCATCTGCAGATTCACCGCCCCATCAGTCTGCTTCACTCCGGCTGTCTTCGACCAAAGAAGATCAGAAGCCTCATACCCTCCGCCGGTCTGGTCTGCTGCTACCTCAAAATACTGTGACTCCACATCCGAAATGTTCATATACGGATAATAGGCATAGACATCTGACTTGCCTGCGCCCCAATATATGGTCCTCTCAGGAGTCCAGACAGCACCGTCGAAGCTCACGACGAGGTTGTTCGCCCTGTTTCCTGATATCTGCAAAGGCATAGGGGTGGCATCATCGACATAGTCTGTGACATAAAGGCCTATCTCGTCCATTGCGTCAAAGACATCGCCTGTTACTTTGGTGACTGCTCCTGGCGCAAGGACATTAAAAGACATTTCGCTACTGGTAGCGAGGTCTGGAGTTATGGTGCCTTCCTGGCAGGCTGTAATAGTAAATGCCAGAAGGAATGGTATGTATATTCTTTTCATAATTCAATCCTTAAAAATCTGACTTCTTGAACGATGGTTTGTCTCCCATGAACTTCGGAGGACGCTGGTCAAAGCGTGATGAAGTGCCGGCATCGTAATCCAGCAGCAATCCGCTGCCCTTTGTCACTACAGACGGAAGAGCCTCCTTGTCATTTGCCTTGAATTCCTCGAAAGAGTAGGTCTCACCGGCATATTTCTTTATCCTCTTGACCATAGCCTCACGGGAGATGGCGTTGTAGTATGGAATATTGTTATTCATACAGCTTGTAGGCTCACTGCGGAATACTCCACGGGTGTGGTAGTATGCTCCTTCATAGACATCAACGGTGTTCGAATACTGCGGATCATAGATCAAGTGCGACCACGGCACTGAATGCATATCTCCAATCTCTGCAACATTCATATAAAATCCATATGCATGCTGCAATTTAATATATTCGGTATCCGAAGGAATTCCATGTAAGCCACAAGCAGATGCAAACGAATTATAATATATATACTCATCAGCCAGTTTTCCGAAACCGTGTCCACCTGCCTCATGATGCACAAGTCCCCTGAAATCATATGGAGCAGGATCGGTGCTCATTGGAACAACGGCTATCGCCGATCCGTCGCCCCACATATAGCAGAGACCGCTGTAATCGCTGCTGTTCTCTATCATTATGATAAGGGTCGTACTCACATCATCATTTATAGGGGCAAGGCAGGCAGCAGCGAATGCTGTTTCAAAGTCTGGAGAAACGCCCTCATTCAGAGTATATTGACTACCGAAACGAGCCTCTCGGATGGTGTTCACTGTTCCCATTCCGCTATCAGGTGACATTCCGAACACCCCATAAACATTGAAATAATCCTTGTAAGTCAGGTATGGCTCGATATCAAAGAAGTAACTGCGGGCATCCTGCATAGCCTGAAGATATTTGCCCTCACTGATATCCTTTGCGTCAAAGCAGTCGCCCATAAGAACTATATTGACACCATTGCCCTTTGATGCCTCCTGAAGAGTAATCATATCACCGTCGCCGTACTGATAGTCATACTGTTCTACGGCCATTGTGCTGCGGTAGTCCTTGCCGTCAAGGAGGAATACGACTTCTCCGCTCCTGTTACCGCCACCTTTGGCGAGCGCATTAGTTGTAACTGTCACATCTACCTTTCCAGTGCCGGAAGCCGGTGTCACCTCCACCCAGTCCGGCTTGCTCTCGACGGACCAGTTCTCTCCAGAAGGAGCACGAAGAACAAAGGTCTTTGAATGTTCGTCATTGAGTGTGCGGAAAAGATTTCTACTGATGGAAAATTCCCTGTGAGCGGCAATTCGTTTGAACTCGTTCCAGTTGCTGGCATTCTTGTAAAGATTGACCGATGCTTCCGGAACTTCTACGGTGAAGTTGTCTTTCGCAACGCCACTGAAGCTATCCGGGCTGATTGTAGGTGGATTCTTAGCTTCGCAGACTATTGAACAGATTCCACCACAGTTGGTGAACGCACCAGCTTCTATTACCTCAACATCTTTGTGAAGCTTAACTCCCTCAAGACCGGGACAGTCACAAAATAAGCCAGACGGGACAGCAACGATGTTTTCCGGAATCTCAACCACCCCACTCAGACGCCAGCATCCAGAAAAAGCAGACGATCCCAAAGAAATCAATTCAGAAGGAAAGACGAGGGTGCCGTTGAATTCTGTATTAGAAAAAGCATATTTTCCGATATTGGCCACACTTGAAGGGATATGGAGCTCGCCCTTAAATTTGGTACGACTGAAAGCGTAGCTCTGAATTTCAGTAAGCCCTTTCGGCAATGTCAAAGTTCCGGTAAATCCACAGTTCAAAAATGAGTCATTTGAAATAACTGTCACTTTATCTGGAATAACCAATGACCCTGAAAGGCTTATGCAATAATTGAAGGCACGGGATCCAATACTCTCGAGATTATGAGGAAGTACAAGGTTTCCCTTGATTGCTGACTCATCAAAAGCTGAAGTACCTATAGTTAGCAGTGACTCAGGAAGAGAGATTTCACACATCAGACTGCTACATCTGCGGAAAGCACTAGGACCAATCTCTTCAAGTGTTGAAGGAAATTGCACATTTGTGATTTTTGTTCCCTGAAAGCCTGAGACATATTTCAAACCTTCCGGAAGCAATAGTGTACCGGTAAGACCTGTATTGGCAAATGCACCATTCTCTATCTTTTCAAGTCTCTCCGGCAGTACACATTTAATCAATGTTGATTTATCAACAAATGCGTTTTGTGGTATCGTATACACGCCATTATCAATACTTTCTACCTCCTTAAGATTAAGCCTCTGAAGACCTGTCATTTTGCCACGCATGAAATCATAATCGCTGTGGTTTATCTTTCCCATCAACTTAAGATTCTTGATCTTAGTCGGATCCATTTCAAGGCGATCGACGATAGTCCTTTCCAATTGGCCAGCAATCTCATTATGCACCACAACATACTCCCTTGCATCATCTCCGTGAGACACGTTGTCGGCCTCCCAGGCGGTGATGTTCACTCCGGTAAGTTCGACTTCATAAGTGCCGGTATCAGATTTCTTGCTGATGCTCAGGTCGTATGTAGTGATCTTGCCCGGAAGATACTCCGTATCGACCTCTCTGCTGTAATGGCGCGGAGCACCGTCAATGGTAAGGGTCAGGAGGGTCTTGCCAGCTGCAACAGTCTGAGGCACCACGATAGCCCTGAACTCTCCGTTGTCATTCATCGGTATGATACCTGTCAGAGGTGCTTCGCCCTCCGGAGTGACAACTCCTGTCGAAAGATTGATGACGGATTTGCGTACAGTGTTGGTTACCAGGACTTCCTTGGTTACGGCTGCATATTCCGCAGCATCCGTCCAGCCTGTTCCTTGAGAGAAGCGTACTCGTGCAGAGGACATCTGATGGCGGAAGGTAAGGATGACCTTTGAGGCAGTCGGAGTCACCTTTGCGGTCTTGGTCCAAAGGAAATCCGAAGCCTCGTAAGATGCCATCTGACCATGCTCTGCTGCCTTGGACTGATCCCTAGCGACTTCAAACGGATAGGCCTCGACAGAGGTTGGATCGGCATACGGATAATAGCCGTAGAAATCCACCTTGGTGTCATTGTCCTTGTAGAAGATATCATAGTCGGACACCCATTCACCGCTTTCATTGTAGCAGAAGCGCACATTATCCGCCTGATTGTCTTCGACTTTGAGAGTGCCAGGTGTCTCGCCATCATAGTTGACGATATAGACACCGACTTCATCGCCTGTGCAGAAGCCGTCAGTGGTCACCTTTGTAGCAGGCTGCTGGAAGATGTCGCTGTAAATCGACACCTTGTAGGCATCGCCCTGCACTCCCTCGGGTTTGAACTCCGATTCGTTGAACGAACAGCCGGACACTGCCACCAGTGCCGCCGCTGCCATCAGTTTAGTCAGTTGTTTCATATTTTGGATTATTTGATAATCATATTTCTCCGCCCACATTTTCACCTTCTTCCCAATCGACATAGGAATCAGCCTTGTCCGTACGGAATGAGCTGACGTCGCTATATTTAACGGTACCGTTGCTTATCACTTCAGTGAAATAGTAATATGTAGTTTCGGCAGCCAGTCCCGTAAGCTTGAGAACAAACGAGTCACCGTTAAATTCCGTCACCGAAACTTTTCCATTATTCTTATATATGGTAAGGTTGCTTACTGTGCTGTAATAGACTGTCACCTTCAGGTCAAGGCTCTTCTTCACGACTGTACCGTTGAAGGTTGCTGTAAATCCGGTGGTCTTGTCAAGCACAAGAGTCGCTGCCGAAGGAGGAGTCTTCGAAATAGTCAGTATCGTGCCATCAGCCAATGTCAGATACACATTATCTTCATCTTGTGTGACGCTCTGGAAAAACGAATCACCGTCCTTACCTGCTTCACCTTGCTCTCCCTGTTCGCCCTGTTCCCCCTGAGGGCCTTGATCGCCGGTGGCCTGTCCTACATCCACCCAGCTCTGACCGTTATCGTAAGACACAAGCCATCTGCCGTTCTCGATCTTCAACTGAGGGGTAACGCCGTCCTTACCAGCCTCACCTTGCTCTCCTTGATCTCCCTGCGGACCCTGAGTGCCCGTAGCGCCCGTCTCGTCCTGAGCGCCGTCTGCACCATCTTTTCCGGTGGTCGGGATCTTGTTGCCTGCCTCATCCACGAGCCAGTTTCCATTCAGGGTCCAGTAATATATTCCGTCTGCATCTTTAGCGACTCCGATTACAGGAGTCGCTCCTGCCTCACCTGTATCGCCCTGCTCGCCTTTCTCGCCATCCTTACCGTGATAGATAGTCGCCATGCCGCTTTTGCTGAAAGTAATGACGTAACCGATTTCGGTGACCCCTTCGTATATAGGGGTCACACTGGTCACATAATCGTTATTCTGAAGGGCAGCAACTACGGTCTGCAGAGCCTCGATGTTGGAGTTCATCCTTCTGCACTGCTCTTCCAGTGACGTAACTCTCTCATCAAGCGAATGAATATTATCCCAGATGTCTGTAGGATCGAATTTTTGACAGCTGCCGACTAAAACAGACAGCATAAAGATAAAAAGAGATGATTTCTTCATGATAACATGTTGAGTTTACCCAACAAAGTTATCGGACTCCATCCCTGCAATCAAGTTCACAATGGTTCATTTAGCCGAAGGCGGCCTCAGTACTCCCAAGGCATCAGGTATTGTGTATAACTCTCCCAACCTATACCCGAGAGATACCTGTCATAAGAAGATGCCGGGACATGGATTTTCATATATGAAGGATTGGTATTGAAGGCGGTAGTTCCCATAAGGGGCGGATCTGCTGGCAGCATATATACATCGGTCAGTTGCCTACAATCAGCAAAGGCATCATAGCCGATTGACAGCACACCGGACGGTACTGTCACCTCCAGCAAACTGTAACATGAAGACAATGCCCCATCATGGATTATTCTAAGATTTTCAGGAAGAGTGACACGCGAAAGTGATGAACACTGATAGAACATCCAACGATGAAGTTCTGTCATGGAGTCCGGCAGTTCGATTGACTCAAGCTTGCTGCAGGCGCGGAATGCCTGCTCGGCAAGTGTTTCAAGCGTCTGCGGCAAAGACACCGTCCTGATGTTCGAGCAGCCACAAAACGCCCACGACCCTATTTCGGTGACACCCGAAGGAATCTCAATATGAGTAAGACCCAGACAAGCTTCAAAGGCTTGTGAGGATATCGTCTTCAGACTGGCAGGAAATGTAATCGAGACCAGTAATTGATTTTTAAAGAATGCCGGTGGAATCGATTCCACCGAAGTGAAATACCTGAATTCATCAAAAGAAGCAGCATAGACGCCACTAAGGTCAAGTTTGCTCAAATCCTTGACAGCAGATGCTTCCGCTGTAGAAAGTTCTCCATCATGATCAACATCAAAAGCCTCCACACAGGCATTCTTCATACCTTCATCAGCAAAATCAATAAGTTCCACCGTAGGTTCTTCGGGGTCAACTACCGGAGGTGTCACAGGGTCATCTGTCGGAGGGATCTCCGGTTCTGTGGAAGGATCGTCAGCAGGAGGTGTCACAGGGTCTTCCGTCGGTGGTGTTTCCGGTTCATCCGGGTTTGTCGAAGGGTCGTCTGGGTCAACCGGTGGGGCTTCAGGGTTATCTGTCGGTGGTGTTTCCGGCTCATCAGGATTTGTCGAAGGGTCGTCTGGGTCAACCGGTGGGGCTTCAGGGTCAGTTGAAAAGGTACTTTCAAATGAACACCTCTCATTCCGGCCGTTTGTTATGTACGCCTTGAATGTATAATTGCTGGCTGACATCAATCCTGACTGTTCCAGAATTACGCGACTGCCCTGAAGCTGAGCTTCAACTTTTTTCTGTTCCGTCCCCTTCAGGCCATAATAGAATCCGCATTCAAATTTATTCGGCAGAGCCTTCTCCAGAACGGCAGTCATAACTACGGAACTGCCTTGTACATGGGACTCTATGGACACGAATGCGGGCACCCCTTCCGTATATGGATCGGGGTATCTCTGACATGAGAGTGCCATCAGAAGACACAAGAAAAAGATATGCAGATGTAGACGCAGCATATAAATCTCTACTTCAAGGCACAAAAGTAAGAATTATGCCTCCACTTTCAAAAGATTGATGCCATTAATCTGACCTGCAATGTATGAGGGCGTGTATTTTCCATCGCGCAGAATCCGCGATATATAAAGAGGATAACCGATTATTATCTCGGACAGTTCGAACCGGTCTCCCGGCTTAAGTTGTGAATTTTCTGAGCAGATGACCTCAAACTCGAATGAGCCAAGATAATTGAGAATGACCAGACGGTTCGGAGCCCAGCCCAAAGTCACCTTCGCTCCCTCGGAGAGTTCAGCCACAGTCTGGCATTTTGAGGAAAAGAATGTCGATGTGAAGGCCTGTGATTCCTTAAGTCCCTCACAGAAGCCCTTGAAATCCTTATATCCGATAAATCTGGCCAGAACATCCAGCGTGGCTATGCGCGGTGTGGGATTGAGGCTGACATATCCCCACAGCCTCTTCAGAGTCGATGAAGATATCAGCTCGCCGATAGTATGTTCTATGACAACGGACAGCGACTCAAAATCAGTTGTCGTCGCTATCCGTCGCCCGTATTTCTTCTCCACCTCCGTCAGGAGGTATGCCAGTTCAGGTATATGTCGCTTTGCCATATCGGCAAAGGTAGTTTCAATAGGTTGTGCGGTCAAGTTCACAATGGTTCATTACGCTTAAATGGCATCACTTTCTACTACCATGGATGTAAATCGTGGCAAATATATCCATTTTTATTAATTATATTTGTGTGATTTAACAATACTTTTACAATGGCGATCATAAGAGGACTTCGAGACTGCAATCCCGTTATCGGAGAGAACCAGGTGGACTTCAAGCCGCCGTTCCGCCGCCTCCCTATCCTTGAGGCCATCAAGGAATATGCAGGAGTGGACGTTGCAGGCATGTCTGAGGACGAGCTCCGCGAGACCTGCAAGAAGCTCCACGTGGAGACCGACCCTTCATTCGGAAAGGGCAAGCTCATCGATGCTATCTTCGGAGAGTAC